>NZ_CAMLMJ010000016.1 GCF_946481145.1 uncultured Sediminibacterium sp. | reverse complement strand
TTGTTTAACCTTACCCTGTAAATAGGAACAAAATCTAAAACAATTGAACTATGCCATTTTCGATAGCATAAAAAGTGAGAGCTGCACGATTATTAATACCCAGTTTCTGGAAAATACTATCCCGGTAATTTTCCAGAGTCTTTGGCTGTACAGAGAGCTTTAAAGAAATTTCTTTATAGGTGAGATTGGTACAGGCAAGCTTGATGAACTGAATTTCCTTTTCAGTTAAAAGTTGTTTTCCTTGAAATCCTTTTGTTGATCGGCTTTTGGTAAGTTCACCATATTTGCGCTTTATGTGTCCGGGAATATAAAATCCATAGTCTAATACAGCTTGAATAGCACGCTCTAATTGAGATGGATCAGCCGATTTTGGCAAATAACCACAAGCTCCTTGGTAAATAGTGTTTAATATAACATCTTCCGACTGATAAAAAGAAAAAATGAAGATTTTAACAGATGGGTACTGCGTATGTATTTGGTTTATAATATCAAATCCGCTCATTTCAGGCATTGACAAGTCTAGGATTAATACATCAGGAACTGTTCCGTCGTCCAAAATGGCCAGCAAATCCTTACCATTAGAGGCTTCTACAGTTACCTGATATTGCTTATTCATTTCCAGCAAAGTCTTGATACCCTTCCTAGTTATAGCATGATCATCTACTAGTCCGATTTTTGTTTTCATGCGTCATTCACTTTTTTTATAAAAACCAGCTAAATATACAGAGTTCCATAAATAAGAAACTTATTCGCCTATAATCTGATGACACATTTCTTTGAGGATAACTTTTAGAAGAGTTGTATATAGAAGACAAAACAATCTTTAGTACATTAACAACCATTATAGTATAACAAAAATCTATATTTTAATCCTTTTAGCATTTCCACCGTTTCAAAGGATAGTATTAATGTTTTTAGAAATGAAAACATAATATTCGTTCTATTTCTACACATCACCTACCACCCTCGATTGTTGCGTTATCGGACAGTGTGTAACCGCACTCACATTTTTCTAAATCAACACTACCTGGGACCAAGGGAAATTTGTAATACTATGTAGGATGTTGGGTATCGAACCAGACTTGAATGCTGAAATCAGTTAAAAAAATCAGGTCAGCAGACCCAATACATCAGAAAATGTATTCGTGAAATATTCTACTGAATCAAAAGACATATCAGTTATAAAGCCAATCGAACGATTTTGAATTAAACCTTATGCACTAAATACTTTTTTTTGGCTCATTATGAAAACCATCAGATTTTAAGAATAGTTGTAAATTCTGCATCATATTGCCAAGAATCTACAAATAGTTACAATGAAGTCATAGATTTACGTTGTACAACCCTGTCCTTATAGCATAGATTACAATACCAACACTACCTTTAACATTTAGTTTCTTCATAATACGTCCTCTTATCCCTTCAACGGTCCGTACGCTTTGTCTGGTTTTAGAAGCTATTTCCTTTGCTGTATATTCTAAACAAATCAGCCTGATTATTTGTATCTCATTTGGAGTAAATATTTTAAATATTTAATATTTTTTTATGCTCTATAAAAAAAATACTAAGTTATTGATTATCATACTTTTAAATGCAATTTGTATAATTGGGAACACCCAGAACAATATCAATCTGAAATTTTTCAATAATATAAATACACCAGGGGGATGGAATCTCGGATATTTTCAAAATGATTCAGCATCATATATTCTAATGCAGGATGAAACGTATAAAGTTTCGAAAGATGCTTCTCTAAAACTTATTAATAGGAATTACAATGACATTAATCAATTCGGAAGTGTCTATTATACAATCAATAATGAACAATTTAAAGGTCGAAATATAACATTATCAGGATATCTAAAAACTAAAAATATCACAAGTGGATTTGCAGGTCTGTTTCTAGCATTACTGAATGGGAATAATGCAATTCACTATGATAACATGAAAAATTTAAACATTAATGGCTCAATCGACTGGAGAAAATTTACTATCACGCTCCCTTATTCTCAAGAAATTACAAAGATAACATTTGGAGGATTACTGGCAGGAAATGGTCAACTTTGGATTGACAGTTTAAGCTTAAAAATCGACGAAATAGAAATTACCAAATTAAATGGAATAAGATCAAATATCGAGGATTCACTTATCAAGATCACCAACCATATTGATTATAAAATAGATAATACTTTATTGAATTCATTAGAATTACTAGGTGAAGTTTGGGCCTTTATTAAATACCACCATGAAGAAGTTGCCAAAGGGTTAATTGACATGGATAAAGAGCTTTTGATAATACTACCAAATATCTTAAAATCAAAAACTGAGAAAGAAGCTAAAAGTATTATATCAAATTGGATAAACTCATTCGAAGTGAAAAGTGAATGTTCATCCTGTCAAAGTATCTGGAAAGAAAATAAAGATAAAAACTTACAAAATAATTTGTATGGAAACCTCTTTAAATCAGATGTGTTCCCTAAGAAAACTGTAGAACATCTACAGAAAATCCTTTATAACACATCACTTAAAACTCACCATTATATTGACTTGAACAACAACATTGGGAATCCTAAATTCACTAATGAGCATACTTTCGAAACAAATCAAATATTATACCCATCAATAAGACTTATTGCACTGTTTAGATATTGGGCTTCAGTTCAATATTTTTATCCTTATCGAAACTTACTTGGCAAAAAATGGGATAATCTTTTATTAGAATTTATTCCCATTTTTCTTACTGCCAAAGATGAAGAAGAATACACAATTGCTTGTATGAAACTATTCAGTTCACTTTATGATGCCCATACTTGGATAAATGGTACAAATAAAGCTAAAGAGAAATATTTAGGAATATATCATCCACCTATAAAAGTAAAATTCATAAGTGACACCTTAGTGATAAATCAAGTTATGACAACTGATCCTAAAGATAAAACTCCGCTTGTTCAAAGAGGCGATATCATCACCGCTATTGATGGAGTTTCTGTTGGAAATTTAGTTAAGAAAATGATTTCGATCGTACCCGGCGCTAACTTGACTGGCAAATTAAGGGAAATTAGCGAAATTATTTTACGTGGAAACTCAAAAGAAATCAAGCTTGATATATTAAGGAATAATGAGTTGAAAAAAATTGTATTAAACAGAATTGCACTGAATCAAATAAACTTCCCTTCACCTGATATTGCTTTAGATGGTAATGGAATGGCCATTTTAAATGATAGCATTGGGTATTTATACCCAGGTAAATATCTATCAATGAATTTAGAAACCATAAAAAATAAATTAAGAAATACCTCAGGGTTAATAATTGACCTTAGATGTTATCCTTCTGACTTCATCCCCTTTGGTATTGGCAATTATATTAAATCGGTTTACTCTCCTTTTGTATCCTATACTACTACCTCGATAAATTATCCAGGCTATTTTGAACAAAGAGGAGTAATATACAATGGAGGTGGAAATGGTGAGAAATATAATAAAAGGGTTGTTGTCCTTGTAAATGAACAAACCCAAAGTAGTGCGGAATACACAACTATGGCACTCCAGAGTGGTGATAATGTAGTTGTGATTGGCTCAACCACAGCAGGTACAGATGGAAATATGTCTAAAATTATGCTACCTGGCGGTATTGAAACAAATATATCCGGAGTAGGTATTTATTATCCAGATAAATCTCCTACTCAAAGAGTTGGTATAAAAATTGACATACCAGTAAAAATAAAAATAGATAAAATAAAAGATAACATTGATGAAATGCTAATTTTTGCCTTAAAATATTTTGAAAGAAAATAATAAGATCTTAAAATCCATAAAAGCATTATTGAAAAACAATATTTATTTACTATAATTTAATTAATTAAACCATATTTGATTTTGCTAACTTATATACATCAAACAACTATTCACAATAGTTAGCTTACCATTTTTTTCTATTCCATAATTCTTTGCAAATTTTTACGCTCCCCAGGATAAGAAATTAGTACCAAAACAAGAGCATAATGCAGCTTTCGCTTTACTGAAATATCTCGCTCAGGTTTTACGACTATTAAGGATTTATCTTGAGTATTTACTATTTGCTTTTCAAGTGATTTCGAAATAGATTTTGGTAAAACACCTATATCATTTACTATTGTTTCCTTTCTTAAACCATAATTGCTGATGCAATTAAAATAATGCGTTCCGATAATGCTGGTACGATTTGACCACGCTGTATCGGACAATAAAATACTACTTAAGCTATATTTTAGGGCTGTATTAACATGAGACAGGCCAAAGCTACCGATATACTTTGCATCAGGTTCTTTTGCTTTAATGATAGAATCAATTCTAAATAAATTCTGGAACAATTGAATATCCCTATGTTTAGTATATGTATCATTCCTACTTGCAAACACCGTCAATAAATCAATCCCATTCTGATTAAACTGATTTTGAAACACTCCTTGTTCAATAGTATTGCTCAACTCATTTCTGAGACTTTTAATTTGTAATATATTTTCCGAATTATTGATTTCGCCTAGAATTCGCTGAATATAGGGTGGATAGTGATATTTTCTTCGCAGAATTGCAGCGGCGGCTTTTACATAGTTCATCCTGCTCTCTCCTAATTCAAAATCAATTCCCCAAAATCTTGGGCTTTCCTTTTTGTTTAGCTTAAGAAATAATGCTCGGATATTTGTATAAAATTTTTTGGCTTCTTCCGACGAACTGATCATATTCAAATAGGCTGTATCGCCTGTTTCTAGATATTCATTACAAATAATTGAATAAGAAAATGGCATTTCTTGAATGATATTACGAAACCCTTTTAGTATGAATTTCTGCAATACACTTTCTAGTACTGGATACGTCGAACTTACATTATGTAATTCAGAGATTAATATTATGTCCTTTCCTTCAGGGAGGTATTTTTCATAGGGAATTTCTGGCATTCTCGTTGTCCAATTCACAGCTTCCATCTCTACTTTCTCCTGTTGTCCTATTGCTTTAAATGGACAACCTATGGATAACAGTATTGATACTAAATAGGATTTAATGAATACAGTTCGAATCATAAATGAAAAATAGCTTATTGATTCCTTCTTTTTCGAATAACATTATAAACTAAAAGATAAAGTAAGCTAAAAGAATCAGCTTTTAATGCATCAAAGTTTTACCAGGGTAACGAATAAAATAACACATCCTCCATTTAGGCTTTTTTGTTTTTTAATTCATGAATTGGGTGCATAGGCCTTATTTAACTGGTAATGCTTGATTTTCAGGCATAAGCGCTTATATGTCAAGCTGGCAATGAAAGCTTAAATCTGTTTGAATGCCACCATGAGATACTTCATTTTATTCCCGCGTTTTGAATTTACTCAAAAATGCTAAAATATTTAGTATTTTGCAGGCCTTGTCCCCAATTAACCGCAATATCATCCACCTCGACCTCGACACATTTTTCGTCTCTGTCGAACGTCTGATCAATCCTAAATTGATCGGAAAACCGGTGCTGGTGGGTGGTACAGGCGACCGTGGCGTGGTGGCATCCTGCAGTTATGAGGCCCGAAAATTTGGTGTCAGGTCAGCCATGCCGATGAAAGCCGCTTTGCGTTTGTGCTCCGATGCGATTGTGGTGCGTGGCGATTATGAGGCTTACAGCAAATACTCGCATCTGGTGACCGATGTGATCCGTGATCGTGTGCCGCTGTTTGAAAAATCGTCGATCGATGAATTCTATATTGATATGACGGGTATGGAAAAATTTTTTGGGTGTGCCAGGTACAGTAGCGAGCTAAAGCGGCTCATCACTAAGGAAACGGGCCTCCCCATCTCATACGCCCTCGCTAGCAATAAACTGGTAAGTAAAGTCGCAACAAATGAAGTAAAGCCGAATGGCCAGCTCGAAATTCCTTTCGGCAACGAACGCTCCTATCTCGCTCCACTAAAAATCGACCGCCTCCCCGGCGTCGGCGACAAGACTAAAATCTTATTGATCAACATGGGCATCCACAAAGTAGAAACACTTTCAAAAATCCCCGTAGAACTACTCACCAACCTGATGGGCAAACCCGGTATTGACCTGCATCGCAAGGCAAATGGCATCGATGAATCTCCCGTAATCTCCTTCCACGAAGCAAAAAGTATATCAACTGAACAGACCTTCCAACAGGACACCATCGATCTCCAATTCCTCAATGCCCAACTCGTCCGCATGACCGAAAAAATCGCCTTCCAACTCCGCCAGGAAAACAAACTCACCGGCTGCATCTCTGTAAAAATTCGATACAGCGACTTCGACACCCTAACGTCCCAAAAGACCGTCCCCTACACCAACCAGGATCACATCATCCTCCAGACAGTGAAAGAGCTCTTCCTCAAAGTAAACACCCGCAGATTATTAATTCGCCTGATCGGCATCCGCTTTTCTAATCTGATTCCGGGTAACTACCAAATCAATATGTTTCAGGATACGCAGGAAGCTATTAGACTATATCAAAGAATCGACAGTATAAAATCTCAATTTGGCGAAAATTTGATCCAGAAAGCATCTTCACTAATCCAACATAAAATTTATTTAAATAATTTAGGAATATAAAAGATAGAATTCATTAAACATATATCAAATGGCATTCAAAGTCGAAATAGATTTATCGTCTATAGAAATCAAACTTAAGACTGATTTAGACTATCTTAAAGAGTATATTCATTTTAACATCAAAAAACTTAATGAGCGAAACGCAAAACTTAATAATCTATTAAATGAGGAGAAAAATGAACAACCTCAATTCTCTGACTTTTTCGAAAAAATATACTTACAAGACAAAATAAGAATCCCGACATATTTATATCATTCAACATTAGTATCCCTATACTCATTACTTGAAGTAACGTTAATTGAAATTTGTGATTTAATTACTCTTAAAACCGAATTTCCGATTCCATTAGATCAGATTTCAGGGCAGAATATTATTGGTAAAACAAGGATATTCCTCAGTAAAGTTGCGAACTTAAATTTCCAAAAGTTAGATACTCAATGGCTAACAATCACACAAATACAAAAGTTACGAAATCTGATTATACATGAAAACTCATGTATCAAAAGCCACTCTGCTCCAAGTGATTTATTACAGTTGATAAAGAAATTTGGAGTTATCGATATAGAAAATGAAAGAGAATATTTTTATTTGACAAACCCAGAAATATTATTCGATACAATATTGTTAATTGAAAGCTTTTTTGAAAAGATAATTATTGATATAAAAACGTTTAATTTTTTCAAATTTGAAAAACCCGAAGTTCCAATATGGTATTTTGGACAAGAATTAGGCATGAATGATCTTCCTTTTTAATTAAAGTCATATTGATAACTAAACTGATGGCAATTCCTCCCACTCAACCTTCTCCGAAGGATTCAATACAGTTTTAAAATCCTTCGCCACCGTCCATGCCTCCATCTGCTCCGAAGAAAACTGTGTCCCTCCTATTTCAGTAATACGCTCTTCACTAAGATCACCAAACAACCACTCCCAGGCGAGATTCTCATTCAGTATCGTAGGCATGCGCATCTTACTATTGTGAATCTTCGCCATGATATGTCCTTCAGGTGCTGCCGTCGTGCAGATGGAAACCGTATCTACTGTCTCTCCTGTTGTCTTATCTGTCCAGGGTTTATAAATACCAGCCATAAAAAAATAAGGCTGATCCTTCACACGGATATGATGTGGGATTTTGATCGCAGTTTTTACCGGCTCTCCCGTACGTTTATTCAGAGGATAAAAATGCCGCCATTCAAAAAAACCGGTAGAAAAAACCAGGCACCTTCTTTTCAAAGCTGACTCACGATAAATCTTATTCGGCAACAACATTTCTTCGGATATCGCATTGAGCGTCGTAATACCCGGAATAAATTTCCCCTTCGCATCCTTATACCCTCTCCGCCACTGTTCAACCTTCTCTCTGGTATCAAGCGGCTTACCAAACCATGTGTCCGGAACAAATCCCCATTCCATATGCAATAGATCAAAATCCTGCTTTCCCTCTATGGGTTTTAACACAGCTATATTTCCATAGGCAAATCCATCATGCAAGTCCCGATCTAGAAAATCATATTGTGAAACAGCCTTCTCTAGGCTCTTCAGGCGGATAAACTCAGCATGGGTAACCTTTTGTCCGTTATAATAACACATAAGACAAACTTAACTATAATGGCTTTCAATAGTATCACTGACAAGTTTGACCAAGGATTGGTCAATGAATTGATCCAGTGCTTTATCCAGTTGTGAAACGGCGAACCCTTCAGGTGTCGGAACAAGCCGGAACAGATAACCCTCATGATCTGAAACAGAAAAATGGACCTCCCTTTCAGATGTATGGGGGGTAATACAAATAGAACCGATATAAAAGGGAGCGTCCATTACGACAAGTTAATGAAATTAATCGAAGAGCTGTAATGGCTTGGATGCAATGGCTACTTTCACCTTCTCGTTTTTCGGCGTACAGGAGGCCAACAGCGGACCAAAAACCTCTGCCTCCGGTTGTCTCCCTTCAGGCAGGGATGTCCAGAACGTTCCCCCTTCATTCGCTTTTGCAAGTGTTAACACCAACGGCTGCCTACCATCCTCAAAATAAAGGGCATACACAATATCCTTACCGACTTTCTTGGTATGCACCTGAACGGTCTGCCCCTGATAGGAAAATGAATATCGTTCGCCAGCCTTTTGCATAGGCTAATATAAGAAGAATATGTCAAAATGCTAATATTTTTAGCTTTTTATTTGCATAGAGAAACCTTGCCATTTTCGATTTGTATTAGTACACCTGCTTTTATCCTACATTCTTCAGTAAATGCGGAGAAGGATAGTACTTTTCCCGGTTAACTAATTTTAGACCGATTTCGTCGCGTATGATGGAACACGGATTTTCATGATTTTCAGGATTTATCATGATAGATCATGAAAATCATGAAAATCTGTGTTCTATTAATAGCAAATAGTGCATTTAAGGCAACCAAATATTTCTTAAAGCAACTAACTTTAAATTTTCTCCCCCTCTATAATTCCATTAAAAGAAGAAAGGGAATATTAAGCACCCTCAAGTCTTGTAGCTTGCAGCTTGAAGCTTGAAGCCAATCCCCCCCTCATCAATACCTATCGAACTAAATCAATTCCTTTTTCATCTCAGCAACTACTTCCATTAGCTTGGCTTCTGTAAAATTTATTTGTTCGGCAAGGTTATCAACCTGCTCATTTTCTTTCCCCGCTCTTTCTATTTCCCGGATAACTTTTTCCAGGGAATGTATCTTAAGGTTATCGATAGAAGGTTTTAACTTATGTGCCGCCTCTCCCATTTCTTTAAATTGCCCGGCATTGAAAGACTGTTTTATCTGACCTACAATTTGTATGGATTGTTCACTGAATAAGAGAATCATTTTTTGTATAAAATCCTGATCACCCCTGGCTATATCCTGTAAGCCAGCAAGACTATATAATGAATCGGTTGTACTTGAATCCGTTAATTTTGTAATCATTGGTTGATTGTTTTGATTGTGCAGCCAATATGAAATTGTTTTGATAAACTCCTCTTCTTTAAATGGTTTGGCAATGTAAGCGTTCATCCCTGCCTCGATACATTTATCATTCTCGCCTTTCACCACATTGGCAGTTAAAGCTATAATGGGAAGAGGGTTTTTATTTTTACGAATCTGTTGTGCGGCTTCAAATCCATTCATCACCGGCATATGAATATCCATCAATACCAGGTCTACTACTCCATTGGCTATGGTTTCTAAAGCCTCTGCCCCATTTGTGGCTTCTATCACGGTTGCACCATAATTTTTTAGAATAGTTGATGCTATCAAACGATTCATATCGTTATCATCCGTAACAAGTATACATTTCCCTGAAAGAACATCTGCCGAAACAGCTTCAGTTACAGGAATTATCAGATCACCATCTGTACCTTTCTTTAACTCAAGAGATAACACCACTGATGTACCCTCTCCTTTTTTACTAAACACTTTAATCGTACCATTCATCAGCTCAATCAACTCTTTACAGATGCTCATCCCCAAACCAGTACCACCATAGCGTCTGGAAACAGAGTCTGATTCCTGACTAAATTTATCAAATAAGCGGTTGATAAATTCAGGATCCATGCCTATACCCGAATCAGTAACAGTTAAACAAATTTGCTGTGAATCTGCTTTGTCTTCTATCAGTTCAAGTAGAATATCTACTTTTCCTTTATTCGTAAATTTAATCGCATTACTTAATAGATTCAGCAATATCTGATTTAACCGGTATGGGTCACCAATCAGTATTTTGGATATTTCATTATCGCAATAAGAGTTGATTAGTTGCAACCCTTTTTCTTCCGCTTTATGCATTACTACCTGCATCGCGTTTGTAATAACATTCCTGGGAGAGAAACCAATTTTTTCAATGTTGAGTTTCCCTGCTTCTATTTTAGACAAATCGAGAATATCATTGATAATAATTAGCAGGTTATCTGCTGCCTGGTTAATGATATTTAAATAAAATTGTTGTTTTTCATTCAGGCTGGTTTTGTTAAGCTGATTACCCATTCCAATGATGGCATTCATGGGTGTCCGCATTTCATGGCTCATGTTGGCCAAAAAAGTTTCTTTGGCCCTTGCAAGCATTTCTGCATGTTCACGGGATCGGATTAATTCAGTTTCCAGGTTTTTCTGTCCAGTTATATCTGTATGTGTACCGGTAATACGTATCGGTTTACCGTTCCTTCCTTTTTCAATAACAACACCTCTGTCTAGCACCCAACGAATCGTTCCATCTTTATGAACAATCCTGTATTCCAAACTATGTGAGGTAATTTCTCCGGCCCTGTACTTCCGGTCATTATCTATCAACAATTCTTTATCAGCTTCATATACACTGGCCCACCAAATTTCCTGATTGTTGGAAAGATCATTTGTTGAACAACCCAGGATCTCATTATTGGTTTTTGAAAAATAGGTTTTACCTGTGGCGAAATCATGTTCCCATACATTATCACCAATATTCTCCAGTGCTTTTCTGAAGCGGCTTTCAGATTCTTTTTCTTTAGTAATATCTGCTTCCAATGCAAAGAAGCCGGTAATTTCTCCTTGCTCATTGATAATAGGCTGTCCATCTATTCTTACCCAATAAGTTTCACCAGATTTTGAATAGTTAAGTATCTCTGCATTAAAGGATTCACCTTTTAAAATCTGATTGCTCAGGTATGAAACGGTAAGGGGATTCGTTTCAGGTCCCTGAAGAAATGACCCTGGTTTTTTTCCGATTACCTCTTCACCAGAATAACCTGTTATGGTAACAAAGCTCTTATTAACCCAGGTTATTCTTCCTTCTTTGTCTGTAATAATTACAGCATTACTGTTATCTTCTACAATTTGAGATAGTATGCGTAGTTTTTCTTCATTTATTTTTTTATCGGTAACATCTTCTATAAATCCAAAAAATTCAACAATCTGTCCGGATTTGTTTAATACAGGCTGACTCACCGACCGGCCCCAGAACCATGACTTATCTTTACGATAATAAATAATTTCGGTACTAAACCCTTCTCCCCTGAAGAATGATTCCAGAATTTTAGTTAATGACTGCTCATCTGTTAACGCTCCCCTGCAAAGCTCAACAGGCGTTTTTCCAATTATTTCTTCCTGACTATAACCGGTTAGTTTACAAAAACCTTCATTAGCCCAGGTGATCTGGCCATTAGGGTTGGTAAACAGCACGCCGAGTTTATTGGCACTCGCAACAAGCGATAAACGCTCAAGTTGCTGCTGGTCATTTTTCTGCTGGGTAATATCCCTGCCATAAACATTCACATAACCTTCATCCATCATAGTAACACAAACAAAGGAATAATCACGTCCGTCCGATTTAGCTTCGATGATCCATCGGGGATTTGATTTATCAATTATAGCTGCTACCAGGGCAAAAAAATCATCGTTACGATAAACCTTATTCTTGTATTCAAAGAAATCCAGTTTTGCAGCCGCAGGGTTATTTCTCAAAACTTCACCAGAGAAATTAATCCTGATTAAGGGATCAGGGCTTTGCGTAGGAAACAATGCTATATCATGGGCTTCTTTATTGGCTTTTTGTAATTCCTTTTTCTGGGTATTAATGGTTACAATCAGTTCCTTCAAATCATCATTTGTAATCTCCCTTGATTTGAGCACATGTAACAAATCGATCAATGGATCATGATTGGCAAAATCATCTATTACCAAAGCCCTTTCCTGTATATCTTCAATGGAATTAATCCAGGGTGACCCTACAAATAAAATCTCTTCTGTTTCAGTGAACCATTCAAACTGACCTCTTAATGTTGTTTTAGTTCCAGTACAGGTTTCAATAATGACCAATTGATTTACCAATTGCCGAATTGTTTGGAAACTGGTATCAGTAACAAAGGGTCTTACGATTTTAAAACACTGGTTAAAAGAACTATTTCTTTTCAATCCACACATTTTTTCAATAGAGCTGCCAAATGAACCCAATTCTAATTCCTTATTTACCCTAAGGTAAAAAGGAAAAAGGCGGTTCAAACGCTCATGATTGAAAAAAAATTGCTCAGACATAGTTACCAGCTTACTTTAAAAATTTCATGTGTATCACCATCATTCCTGCTTTGTATTAATTCTATTGATGCTTTAACATCATACATAATTGCCAATCCATTGAGTAATCCATGCACAAAATCCTGTAACCCTTCCCTTTTTGAAAAATAGTGTACATGTATCGACGCTTCTTCAATATTACTCACTTTAAATTCCGGTGGTGTTAACTTAGGATACATCAACATGATCCTGTTGTGAAATAAAGGAAGGTTTACTAAAAACTCTTTCAGGTTCTTGCCTCCTGCTTCCATCATACTTCCATATTTCTCTTTTCCGGTTTTCAAAATCCACCATTCCCCAAATGAATACAAAATATCAGCAACGGATAAGTTCAATACTCCTGCAGCAGTTGTCGCCAGTTTATAAGTTATTGCATCATCATACGGCTCATTACTCAGAAAGAAATCTATTTCAATACCACTTTTTTCTTTAATTGTTTCCCATTCCTTCATGCCGAATTTTGCAGTAATCAGATCCTGGATAGCTTTATTTACAATACCATACATATACTCAGCGTTAGCTTTTAAGATTCGATTGTTTCATAAAATGAGGTTATCGTCATAGTTTGATTATGCAACTGACAACTACCCCCATCCTGAAAAGGAGATATTTCACCGTAAGAATAAAACCCTGCCATAATGGTGTTATTATTGAAGGTTTTGGCCACTGATTTCACTTCTTCAACTGTTTTACTTCCTAAAATCAGCTTTCTCCCTACACAGGAAATTAGTAAAGAAAAATCGGGATACCTTTTTTTATCTGGTAATGACAGTTCAGCGGCTTCTGCTGCGGCATAAGTTAATTTAGTGAAGTTAGCTTTCATGAATCGCACATAAGAACCTTCAGGTATATCACCAGCGAAAGTCATACTCTTCTCCGATTCATTAACAGACAATATTGTTCGTACCACTGCATTTCGCGACCCCGGCATGGTAACCGATAGTGGAAAAAGCAAGGCCGAGCCCGGAAGGTTTTTAGATTCTTCACCCAGGTATCTTTTATAAAGCTCCAAAGCATTTTGATGCTCTATTTCGAACAACACATTGCCTGATGCGCTGGTTACTCTTTTCTCCAACCCAAACTGATCCCACCCACCCTGAGATCCATGTGCTATTTTAATGTTTTTACCATACAAGCCGATTGCAACAATTTCTCCTTCAATAGGCTGCTTATTCAGTCCTACTAATGTAGAACTGAATGCCGCATCGTCGCCTGCCAGTCCGCCGGTAACCATTACCTGCTTATTGATCTGGGTACTCAATCCTTTAACGAGGTCGCTGCCATTTACAAGGCTACCATCTGAAAAAATCAATAAGTGAACAAGGTCTGCCTGAGGCAATTGTTTTGCAAGACTTGCGGCTGCTAAATAGCTATTACTGTAATTTTTTATATTTACCGATGCGGCCACTATTTTAGTTGTTTCAAATTCCATGGCCACCACTACAAATGCGTGATCTTCAACCTGGTTGTGATAAATTTCTCCTGAAGTACTGCAAAGTGCAATTTCAGCAGAAGGAAATTTATCTCTAACATGCTGATAGGATTTAGGCTGTTGCAACATGGTTTTAGATGCAAAGCATAAAACAAGCGCAACCTGACTTTCATTTACAAGATGGCTATCAATATGCATTTCCCATAAATCACCTAATAATCGGTATATACAAGTTTTCATAAAAATTACTTACAAAACAAATAATCAAAAAGAAAGCCAATTTGCCAATGGATATACATAATTGATAATCAACATTTTACAAATCTTCCTTTCTTTTAAAATTCTATTATTTGGAACAAAAATCCACAAAATGGAACACTAGTTCAGTTTCAATTCGCCTGTTTGCAACATTTTATAGATGGTACTTTTCCCGACATCCAACGCTTTTGCTGTTTTTTTAACGTCATTATTATTACGCATAAGAAAATGCTGAATGATATCGGAAGTATATTGACGCAGTGTTTTGCCTTCCTGCAAAAACACTTCCGTTGTTTTAACGGAAGAAAATGTAATATCATCTGCTTTTATTTCATTCTTTTCGCACATCACTACACTTAATTCAACCACAGCTTTCAATTCTCTTACATTTCCAGGATAAGGATATTGCATTAGTTTGTCTTTGGCCTCTGCCGAAAATTGCATAATACCCAACTTATTATCTTTTGCAAAAGCATCGGCAAAATGTTTCGCCAGAATAAGTATATCGTTACCACGGTCACGAAGTGGAGGTAAATCAATCGGCAAGCCTATTACACGGAAATAAAGATCTTCCCTAAAATTTCCTTTCTTTACTTCCTCGGCTAGGTTTTTATGAGTAGCAACGATTAGTCTTACGTCTAATTTTACCTGTTCGCTACCACCTATGCGCGTTACTTCTCTCTCCTGCAATACCCTTAATAATTTTGCCTGTACATTCAAGCCCATCTCTGCTATTTCATCCAAGAAAACTGTACCTCCATTTGCCTCTTCAAATTTGCCGGCTTTTCTTGCCACTGCCCCTGTAAACGCCCCTTTCTCATAACCAAACAATTCACTTTCAATTAACTCATGCGGAATAGCAGTCATATTTACTGCTACAAAATTTTTTCGTTTTCGACTGCTGTTATAATGTATCGCCTTGGCCACTATTTCCTTACCTGTACCAGTTTCTCCTGTTATAGAAATATTTATATTAGTTCTAGTTGCTTTGTCCATCATAGCGAAAATTTTATTAAGTTTTTCACTTTGCCCAATGATGGATTTTTGAAAGGTGAATTTTTGTCCTAGTTCTTCCCTCAGCTGCTCTACTTCTTTTCGGAGCAACTGGTTCTCACGTATTCTAATTACACTTTTCCAAAGTAAATCTTTAGTAGCATCATCTTTTACTAGGTAATCATCAACCCCAGCTTTCAAAAGCGATACTGCAATTGATACTTCTTCCTGTGCGCTGATAATAATAACCGGAATTGTGGAATTTAATTCCCTGATTTTTTTAAACAGTTCATCGCCTCTCATATCTGGCAATGAAAAGTCAATGGTAATAATATCAGGTTTTGCAACCAGGTTATTGAGACATTCTTGCCCTGTTTCAAATCTGACCACTTTATAATCCGGGTTTAAACCAAGATGATAGGCTAATATTTCTCCATACCATGGATCATCTTCTACAATGAAAATTTTAAACGCTTCCATAAAATTATATTTTTGGCAACCAACACCCGGTTATATAACAATTTACGGAATAAACGCAGTAAATAGAAAAAATCCCAAAAATGGAATAATAAGTTAACCAAGCCATGATATAGTGAAATTTGGATCGGATGGTTTTAGAAAATAGTACATTGCAGGTGCTAGGTGCTGGGTATTAGGTGTTAGGTATCACCCATAAATCAGACATCAGCCATCCGACATCAACCATCCAAAATCTGTCATCAATAAATCACATGACTCATCAACTCGAACCCAATAACTGGATTTCCAACTATGCGGATGCGCTTTATGGCTATGCTAAGCCACGGGTGAATGATGCGCAGGTGGCAGAGGATCTTGTTCAGGAAACATTCCTGAGTGCATGGAGAGCAAAGGATGGCTATAAAGGAGAAGCATCTGAGAAAAGCTGGCTCTTTACCATATTGAAGAATAAGATCATCGATCATTATCGTAAAAAGGCCAAAGAGATTGTACAAACCGGGTCGGAAAACGATGCTACTGATCGATTTTTTGATGAGAAGGAACATTGGACAGATACAGACAAACCCCTTAACTGGGGATCTGCCGCTTCGGACCCTATAATGCAAAAAGAGTTTTTTTCTGTTTTTGAGAAATGCAAACAGAAACTGCAGCAGGTTCAGCAGCAGGTATTTGTGATGAAGTATATGGATGAACTGGAGGCGAATGAAATTTGTAAGGTACTTGGTATCACACCGTCTAATTATTGGGTGTTGATACACAGGGCGAAGCTTGGTTTAAGGGCTTGCCTTGAAAAAAACTGGATCAACATAAAATAATATTTAGCGCATGGGATTGTTTAGCATCAGTTGTAAAAAAGCAACTTACCTAAGCTCAAAAAAAGAAGCAGGTAAGGCAAACTGGATCGAAAAGATTCAGCTACGCTCCCATTTGGTGATCTGTAGCCTATGCCGCTTTTTCGAAGAACAGTCAGCCATCATTGCAGATCATGCCAAACACAGCGAATGCACCGAGACCCTTCCCGAAAAAACAAAAATCAAAATAAAAGAAGCACTTGAAGCAGAAACAACATAGAAAAGCTTGATCTATGATTTCTGAATTTTGATTTCTTATTTCTCCGAAGGATTCTTTTTACCTGCAAGTAATTTCTCCAGTGCAGTTTCCAATCTTCTTTGCTTGGTTTCTTCCTTTTTTGCGCCCTGGATCCAGGTTACATATTCTTTCTGGTTGGTGAAGGACAAAGAGCTAAAGAATTCCTTAGCTTCCTCATGCTTTGTAAAGAGCCTTTCCAGTTCAACAGGAGCTACTACCAATCTTTTTTCAAAATCAACCCCTATTTCCTGGCTTTTCACTTCAGAGAAAGCACGGGAGCGATTGGGGATTTTCTCGGTTCTTTTAAAACGGATCGCGCTCCACACATGATCGAGGGCGACCATTCGAACCGATTCATACTCTTTTTTGGTGAGGCAATCCCAACTGCAATCGCGGTTCAGGTCACTCACTATTTTACTGGTGGTTTTAGGATAAGCCACCCAAAGTTTGCTGTCTTCATGCAAAGCAGGTAACACCTCACAGAGTACATTATTCAACTGCTGCTGGCTAATCGCAAATACAAGGGCAAAATCTACCTTTCTGCTTCGCAATAGCGGGGTTACATTCTTAGCGTAAGTTAACTTGGCAAACTGTTTTTCTATAGCTGAAGGAAGTCCCTGAATCAACAGGTTCTTCTCATCCTTCAACTGCAACTTTTCCAACACGGTCTGATTTGACATGCCTAAAAACAAATTAGCAGGATGAACAAAAGAAGTGCAAAGTTAAAAAAATGTTACCGCTTTCCGCAAACAATTGCAGGGTATTTTGTGTTTAAGCAGCATTTTTTAACATAAAAAGCTTGGAAATGTTGGGTTATATTAGAAAAATCATATATGATTGATAGTCCGGAAGACCGAAAGTCCGGAAGTCCGGGGGGCCGGAAGACCGGAAGTCGGTTAGTCTGGGAGTTCGTCCTTCCTTCGGACTTCCGGACTCCCGGACTCCCGGACTCTCGGACTTCGAACTTCGAACTTCGAACTTCCTCTCCACTCACTTCCTATAATACTCCCTTACCGTCTCCTCCATAATCTTCTGCAGTTCTTTTATACGGGTATCGTCTGCTGGGTGGGTGCTTAGGAATTCCGGCGGCTTATTGCCACCACTGGCCTTGGACATTCTTTGCCAAAATGCTATGGCTTCTCTTGGGTCGTATCCAGCCAGCGCTGAAAACATGAGTCCAAGTTTATCCGCCTCTAACTCATTCTTGCGACTAAAAGGAAGCATCACTCCTACACTGGAACCAATGCCATAAGAAGTCATAAATAGGCTTTGGGTTTCTGCGGGCTTAGAAGAAATAGCAGCCGAAAGTGCAATTCCGCCCATTTGTTGAATAAGTCCCTGACTCATTCTTTCACTACCATGACGTGCAAGCGCATGTGCAACTTCATGTCCCATTACAACCGCCAGTGCTGCTTCATTTTGTGTTAGAGGAAGTATCCCGGTATACACAACAATTTTACCCCCTGGCATACACCATGCATTGGGCTCTTTGTTATTTACCAGATTTACTTCCCACTGAAAACTTTCGAGTTCTTTAGAAAGGCCTTTTTCGGCATAATACTTTTTGATGGCTGTGATGATATTTTCCCCTACTCTTTTCACCATAGCAGCGTCTTTATTACCATTTGGCACAGCAGGATTGGTTGTCATAAACTCCTTATACTGGGTAAATGCCATGGCCTGCACTTCTGATTCAGGTATCAGGTTAAGCTGATTTCTTCCTGTAATGGCATTACGATGGCATGAGCTGATCGCCATTGCAAGTATAATGGCTACAATTGGAAATTTTTTCATAAGAACAATTTTTAGGAAATAAGAAAAAACCTTGCCAAAGGTGTGAATTGTGAATGGTCAATTGTGAGTAGTCAGTAGTGAGTGGTTATGCGAGTGTATAGTTATGGTTGAGTGTATAGTTGGTATTTCTACCGAATACTTACTACTCTCTATTCACAATTCACAATTGACCATTCACACCCTGCTAGTCCTGTTTAAACCTGTCTCGGCGAAGACGACGTCTGTCGCGGTGGCGAAGGATGGGCACTTTACTTTCTGTGCCTTTGAGCATGCGGGTGATATTTTTCTGGTGGGTAAGTACTACCATCAGGGCTACCAGTACTGCGAATATGCGGTACAGGGTTTCTTCTTCATTGAAAATGAAGAGAATAAAAACCATGAATGATATTCCTGCCAGTATGGAACTCAGCGATACAAATCGGGTCATGTACAATACAAAAAGAAATACACCGATACAACAAAGTGCAACCATTGGCTGGATGGCAACCGCCATTCCCAATAAAGTAGCAACTCCTTTACCACCCCTGAAGCCTGCCCAAATCGGGAAAATATGACCTAATACCGCTGCGAGTCCTAAGCCAATCATGAGATTGGTTCTATCCCATTCATTCGTAAGGTAATAAGGTAAAAGAATATAAAGTGAGGTAGCTAATACACCTTTAACCACATCCACAAACATCACAATACTGCCCCATTTGGAGCCTAGTACACGGAATGTATTAGTGGCACCGGCGTTACCACTGCCATAGTCTCTGATATCAATACCAAAAAATGTTTTACTAACCCAAATAGCGGTAGGAACAGATCCAATCATGTAAGCCAATGCAATGAGCAATAATTCGTTCATCGGGGGGTGGTTGAAGTTTGGAAGTACAAATATACCGATTTTGAAGATAATGATAAATTAACATTAGCGTTGGGGAAAATTAAGCCCGAAGCCGAATCGCTATCCACGTTCCCCTAAGCACTGTTTTAAGGTGCTGCCAACCCAATGATTTACAAGCTGTTAAAATATCCTTTTCGTCCTCGGCAAGTAATCCACTCAGGATAATTTCCGCCCCTTTACCCGCCGCTTTCGATAAATTTACCAGGTTATCGAGGATGATATTTTTATTAATATTTGCAATTACAATATCAAACTGCTCAACGGTTTCAGCAGTATTATTTTGTTGAATATCAATATACTTACACCTATTAATTAAAATATTTTCTGAAGCATTTTCCACACACCATTCGTCATAGTCAACCGCCAGGATATGGTTGGCGCCTAACTTTTCAGCCAGAATAGCCAGTATGCCCGTACCGGTACCATAGTCAAATACCGATTTATCTTGAAAATCAATCTCTTGCATCAATTGCATTACTGCATAGGTAGTAGCATGGTGACCAGTTCCGAAGCTCATTTTAGGCGTTATGATGATCTCATGCTCTACATCCTTAAGTGGTTCGTGAAAACCTGCACGAATGCCTACAAAGTGATCAACCAATACCGGTTCGAAATTGGCTTCCCAGACTGCATTCCAATTCTCCTTCTTAATAATTGATTTTAAATAACTTAAAGAATACAACTCAATTATTTCTTTCAATGAAGATTCGATAAAGGAATCTTCTTCTATAAAAGCTTTTAGCTCATCTTCCGATTCTTCAAACCCCTCATACCCTAGTTCTGCCAATTGGGCTATCAATAGTTCACGGGTTTCATTTTCGGGGATGGGGATGGTTATTTGGTAGTGATGCATTGAAATTTGGAAATTTGAAAATTTGGAAATTTGGAAATTCGATTGAGAAGGGTATAGAATTCCTGACGAGCGTTTCGGTTTAATGCACTTAAAAAAGGGCAGTTAAAACAAGACCCCCTGTTTTATCAGGAGGTCCTATTTCGACATTCATTATTCAATATTGATCATTGATCATTCTCTACGCTTCTTCCTCACGTGGCTTTCCACCTTCTGGTTTCGGCATCAGCACTTTGCGGCTAAGCTTGAATTTTCCGGTTTTAGGGTCGAGTCCAACGAGCTTCACTTTCACCATATCTCCTTCATTGAACAATCCTTCCATTGATTCAAGGCGTTTCCAACTGATTTCGCTGATGTGTAATAAGCCCTGTTTTCCTGGCATGAACTCAACAAAAGC
Source organism: uncultured Sediminibacterium sp. (assembly GCF_946481145.1). The sequence goes on along the minus strand of NZ_CAMLMJ010000016.1, from coordinate 77,896 downwards.
GCCGAATTCTTTGATGCCCTTCACCGGACCTTCATAAACATCACCAACTGTTGGCGTTGCGGTAATACCTTTTACCCATGCTACTGCTTTATCTACAGAAGCTTTATCGGCTGAGAAGATACTTACTTCACCGGTATTGCCCACTTCTTCAATATTGATGGTAGTACCTGTTTCACGCTGAATTTCCTGGATCACTTTACCACCTGGTCCGATTACCGCACCGATGAATTCTTTATCGATCACCAGTTTAACCATACGCGGAGCATGTGGTTTAACATCATCACGATGTGCAGGAATACACTCATACATAGCATCCAGGATATGTAAACGGCCTTTACGCGCTTGCTCTAAGGCTTCACGCATAACTTCCATACTCAATCCATCTACTTTAATATCCATCTGTACACCACAGATACCATCGCGGGTTCCGGTTACTTTAAAGTCCATATCACCGAGGTGATCTTCATCACCAAGGATATCGGTAAGGATAGCATATTTACCATCTTCGCGGGTAATTAAACCCATGGCCACACCACTTACGTGTTTAGGCACAGGTACACCAGCATCCATCAGTGCCAGAGAACCAGCACATACGGTGGCCATAGAAGATGAACCATTACTTTCCAGGATATCACTTACAACACGCACAGTATAAGCATAGTTGCTGCTGTCTGGCATCATTTGTTTCAATGAACGCATAGCCAGGTTACCATGACCAACTTCGCGACGGCTTTGACCGCGCATCATTTTCACTTCGCCAGTGCTGAATGGAGGGAAATTATAATGGAGGTAGAATTTCGAATCCACAGATTTTGCGGCACTCTCTACCAACAGGTCATCCAGTTTGGTACCAAAGGTTACGGTTGTCAATGATTGTGTTTCACCACGTGTAAACAATGCCGAACCGTGTGGGGTTGGCAATGGATCAACTTCCATAGCCAATGGACGAACTTCATCGAGCTTACGGCCATCCAAACGGAAACGGTCGTCGATGATCATACTACGAACTACTTCCCATTTCAGGTCTTCGTAATATTTTTTAGCCAGTTTCTTATCAGTATCAGTTACTTCTTCACCAAGGCTGGCAATTAGTTCATCTTTCAATGCACTATATGCATCACTGCGTTCATGCTTGGCAGAGCCTTTGCGTGAAATTTCATATACTCGGTCTTTGGCAAAAGCATAAACTTTTGCTTTCAGTTCTTCATTCTGCTCAGGCTTCTTGTAATCGCGCATGGTGGTAACACCTTTCTTGGCCCTCAGTTCTGCCTGTGCCTTGATCTGTATACGGATAGCATCGTGCGCCAGTTCCAGCACCTTGATCAGATCTGCTTCTGAACATTCTTTCGCTTCACCTTCCACCATCATCAGATTTTTTTCTGTTGCGGCTACAATGAATTCGATTTCAGATTTCGCTAATTCGGTACGGGTTGGGTTAATGATATATTCACCATTGATACGACCTATCCTAACTTCACTGATGATTTCTTTGATAGGAATATCAGATACTGCCAATGCAGCAGATGCAGCCAGACAAGCCAGTGAATCTGGCATTACTTCAGCATCGCTAGATACCAAGCTTACGAGCACCTGAACATCACATAAATAATCTTCGGGGAATAATGGACGCAAAGCGCGGTCGATCAAACGGCTTGTTAGAATTTCATAGTCGTTCAAACGGGCTTCACGTTTAAAAAATGAACCTGGAATGCGGCCAGCGGCAGCAAATTTTTCCTGGTAATCAACGCTTAATGGGAAGAAATCCTGTCCTTCCTTAGGTTCTTTATTGGCAACAACGGTAGCTAAAAGCATACAATTGCCCTGGCGCACTGTAACGGCACCATCGGCCTGACGGGCCAGTTTTCCGGTTTCGATGGTAACAATACGGTTGCCACCGAGATCAAAACTGACACTGATTGGTTGTGATAACATAATTCTATTTTGTAGTAGGCAAGGCCTGCACAGGCGGGAAAAATGCAGGAAGCCTGGTTAGGGAAATGATCTAAAACAGGTACAGACACAAATAACTATTCCCAACCGTTCAAAAGTACCAGTTGGGAATAGCATGTATCATAGACTGAAAAATTATTTTCTCAGACCCAGTTTCTCGATCAGTGCACGATAGCCCTGCAGGTTTGTTTTCTGCATGTAAGTAAGTAAACGCTTACGCTGACCTACCATCTGCATCAGACCACGGTGAGTGGAATAATCTTTTTTATTGGCTTGTAAGTGCTTTGAAATATGGGCAATACGTTCAGTCAGCATTGCTACCTGACCTTCGATTGAACCCGTGTTGGTGGCTTTTCCACCGAATTCAGCAAAAATGCTGGCTTTTTTTTCTGTTGTTAAATGAGACATCTGAAAATGTTTAATAGACTCCGGAATGTTTTCCTCTTTTTTTTATCGGCTGCAAAGGTATGATATATCAGGCAAAATTTGTAATTTTATAGCCTGAATTTTACCCCCTCCCGTAATCCCGGTAACAAATACCTTCAGAAAGTATCTATCCCCGGGTTCAATTCATTGCTTTTTCATTGGTTAGTGCCCGATATAAGGAAGCAATTTATTGATTTTCAACTGAATATACCGTAATTTGTAAATCCTGGTTTTATACCGGCAACCTGAATCTATATGTTTGGCGTAACCATTTTAGGCAATAATTCGGCACTTCCTGCTTACGACAGGCATCCAACTGCCCAGGCCATAACCCTGAATGAACAGGTTTTTCTGATCGATTGCGGCGAAGGCACCCAAATGCAACTGGCTAAATACAAGGTAAAAAGAGGTCGTATCAATTATATTTTCATCTCCCACCTGCACGGCGATCATTATTTCGGGTTAATTGGCCTTATTACCAGTATGGGGTTACTTGGACGGGAGCAAGACCTGCATATTTATGGACCACCTGCGCTCGAGCAAATTATTTGTCTACAACTCGACGTTGCGGCCACTACGCTTCCTTACAAAATAATTTTTTATCCGCTTGAAGGAGAAGGATTAATACTCGATCATCCAAAATTTTCTGTGGAAGCATTTGCCACCCAACACCGCATTCCCTGTTTTGGATTCATCATCCGGGAGAAAAAGAAACCACGCAAAATCAATAAAGATGCTGCAGTTGCGGCACATATTCCCGCTGTTTATTATGAAAGATTGAAAAACGGAGACGATTACGAAACACGCGATGGACAAGTCATCAAAAACGAAACAGTCACTTTTCCCAATACTCCCGGACGTAGTTATGCGTTCAGCGCAGACACTATTTACGACCCGGCTATAGCTATCAAAACAAAGGGAGTAAACTTACTTTACCACGAAACCACTTACCTCAAAGACCTCGAAGAAAGAGCCGCATCCCGCTTTCATTCAACCACGGTTCAAGCAGCCAGCATAGCCCAACAAGCCAGCGCACAAAAACTATTAATCGGTCATTTCAGCAGCAAATACGAATTACTAGACGATTTCCTCACCGAAGCCCAATCCGTCTTCCCAAACACCCAGCTTGCGATTGAAGGAACAACCTATTTAATTTGAAAATTTGAAAATGAGTTAATTTGAAAATGGTATTCTCTGAATTTTTAAAATGAACTAAATAGTTTAGGCTACCTCATTTTCAAATTAACTCATTTTCAAATTTTCAAATTTTTCCCCATCCACTTATAAAAATCCGCAAACTCCTGTTTCCAGTAGGTTTCGTTGTGTTGTCCTAAAGGGTTTATTACGGTGCGGATGATGAAGCGTTGTTTCTTTTGTAGAATATCGCTCATCTTTTGCAGGTTGGGTACTGCATTGGTTGATTCTTTACTGCCAGTATACAGATAAAATGCAGGCATTGAACTTGTGTTGAAATTTTCAGCCATCTGGTAAATTTCATTCCCTAATTGCAGTGAGGGAGAAAATACACCTGCACCCCCGAATATATCAGGGTATTGCAACAACGTATAAAGACTTATCAAACCTCCCATACTACTGCCAAGCAGGTAATTATTCTCTGCAGATTTATAGGTTTGGTATTTACCGTCGATATAGGGCTTCAATGTTTTGGCCAGGAATTCAGCATAGGCTTTCCCCTCCCCTTTACCATACTGTGCATGATCCCAGGGATTGTATTCGTTTATTCTTTTTTCGCCCCCGTTATCTATCCCAACGATAATACATTCCTTTTTTAATTGTTGTTGAAGGGTATCCAGACACTCATCCACTCCCCATTCACCCGCAAATGCAGTTTGGTCGTTGAAAAGATTTTGTCCATCCTGCATGTAGAGTACAGGATATTTTTTGCCGGATGTTGTATATCCTTTGGGAAGATATATCCAGATTTTTCTTTTACGATTAAGCTGAGGTATACTAAATGCTGTATCCATTATTCGTACCTGAGGGCTCGCACTATACCGTTTAGGCTTATCGGGATATTCATCCTTCCAGCCAGGAATATCGAACTCTAGGCTGAGATCATTGTTTACTTCCAGTACCCGATCAGCAATATCACGACCGTCTGAAAAGGTTTCCACTTTATCAAATCCACCCCGGGTAAACTTGAAAGCATAGGTACCGGGCGCCATATTTTTCAGCACAATACTTCTACGGGAGCCCCCAAAAGGTTTAAGCTTATAGTTTTCGTCTTTAGGGTTCCAGTTATTGAAATTACCTGCCACATAAATATCATCCCCAGCTTTGGTGGCAACAGTGTTTACAATAAGTCGAACAGAGAATTGTGCATTGGCCTGGACAGCAAGCAAAAAAACACATGCAGTAATAAATCGTTTCATACAATTAAAATACGAAAGATGTATGTTACTCTTGATTTTAAATGGTTAAAATCATTCCCTGCTCCAGACTTTAGTCCGGATGAAACAAAAAAGCCACAGATGCACAGATTAGTCGTCTGCGAACTGTGGCTTACAAAAAATGTTAGCTGCTTAATCCAATATCTCTACATCTTTTGGATATTTCGAAGCATTGAATGCAAATAGATTATCTGCCAGGTTTTTATTAGGTACAATATTGGTAAAACTTACCTGAACAGTGTTATTGCCTTTATCGAGGATAACTGCACGTACAATCATGTTTTTATTCTTATCAACAAAAATGTTCACTTTAGAAAAGTTTTTTCTGTTGTCGATAGGTTTCATTTCAATTTCATGCAAATTACCTTTGGTTGCTACCAGACGATAGGTAAAATCTTTATCATAAGAACCGGATAATATTTTTTGGGGTGTAAGTGTTTGCACGCTTTCTTCTACAGCAGAAACAGTGATGGTTTTACTGCCATCATAATTATAGGTTTTATTACCGTCGCAAAGAATTTCCGTCTTCCCTTCTTTCAATACATATTTCTGTCCTTTCGTGATAATGGTTCCGGTTTTGGTTCCATTATTCACCCCTCTGCTTGTTACAGATTTGATAGAAAATCCGGCAGATATGGTTTTATATCCTTTAACCGTATTACTAACGGCATCGAGTATTTTTTTGGCATTTGGGTCATTTTGTGCATTAACCTGCAAAAACATCGCTACCATGACCAAAACAATCGAGTACAATTTATTCATGCTTTTTATTTGAGGGCGCAAATATAAGTTTTACTGTTTTGTAAGACAGTTCTCATGCACAATAGTTTACGCTGATTGCCGGGAAAAATGTTATAAATCGGTGAAAATGAAGGATTAACCCATGGAATCGAGGAATTCCTGGAGCTCCATATCGGTTTTAAACAGTACTTCTCTGGCTTTACTACCCTGGTTTGGTCCAACAACCCCTGCAGCTTCAAGCTGATCCATTAATCTGCCTGCACGGTTATAACCCAGCTTCATTCTTCTTTGTATCAGCGAAGTAGATCCCATCTGGCTTTGAACGATAAGTCGGGCCGCGTCTTCAAAAAGCGGATCACGGTCGCTGGCATCGAAGTCTTTCCCTTCCATCTCTTTCTCATCTACGTATTCTGGTAAGAGGAATGCCTGTGGATATCCGCGCTGATCGCCGATGAATTCGCAAACATTTTCAACTTCCGGTGTGTCAACAAAAGCACACTGCAAGCGGGTAATTTCTCCATTATAACTTACCAGCATGTCTCCTTTCCCAATCAATTGTTCGGCTCCACCGGCATCCAGAATAGTACGGCTATCAATTTTACTGGATACTTTAAAGGCAATACGTGCGGGGAAGTTGGCTTTAATAGTACCCGTAATAATATTCACCGATGGACGCTGTGTGGCAATAATCAGGTGGATACCAATTGCCCTTGCCAACTGCGCTAACCTGGCGATCGGCATTTCTACTTCTTTACCAGCAGTCATAATCAGATCGGCAAACTCATCCACAACCAATACGATAAAGGGCAGGTACTGGTGACCTTTTTCAGGATTAAGTTTTCTGGCAGTGAATTTATCATTGTACTCCCGGATATTACGGCAGCCTGCTTCTTTCAGTAAATCATACCGGTTATCCATTTCGATACAAAGTGCATTGAGTGTATGCACTACTTTTTTAGTATCGGTAATAATCGATTCTTCTTCACCCGGCAGCTTTGCAAGAAAATGTTTTTCGATAACCCTATAAAGACTTAATTCCACTTTTTTCGGGTCAACCAGTACAAATTTTAATTGCGATGGATGCTTTTTATATAATAGGGAAACAAGGATTGCATTCAAACCAACAGACTTACCTTGTCCGGTAGCACCCGCCATTAAAAGGTGTGGCATGCTTGCCAGGTCCACGATAAAGTTTTCGTTGTCAATTTTCTTACCAATGGCAATTGGTAAGGAGAATGCGTTAGACTGAAACTTCTCACTGGCGAGTAAAGTTTTCATGCTCACCACGGTTTTGCGTACGTTCGGCACTTCAATACCAATGGTACCTTTTCCGGGTATAGGTGCGATGATACGAATACCCAATGCAGCCAAACTAAGTGCTATATCATCTTCCAGGTTTTTAATTCTGCTGATACGTACGCCTGGAGCTGGTACAATTTCATAGAGTGTTACTGTAGGACCTACTGTAGCTGCTATGCGCTGGATAGCGATATCATAGTTTTTGAGGGTTGCGATGATCTGGTTCTTATTGGTCTCCAATTCAGTCGGATCATGCACTATTTTTTCGCTACCGTGGGTTTCTAAAAGATCAAGTCCTGGGTATTTATAATCTTTAAGATCAAGTGTAACATCATATTTTGTATTGAGCTTACCCGGTTGTGGTGCGGGGGCGACTTCTTCTTCCTCTTCTGGTGTTTCTTTGATCTCTAATTCTAATCCATTTGAGTCTGTAGCCATCTTCTTCGGTGCCGGTGGAATTACATTGATCAGCGGCTCTGGCTTGGCGATGATTTCTTCTTCAAATTCAGGCAGTTCTTCCTCCTCTTCTTCTATTTCTTCATCCTCTTCCTCTTTTTCAACCATATCAAACTCATTCATTGGATCAGCTTCTTCCTCTTCTTGCTGAGGCATAATAACAACTACACCGGATCCTTCAGATTTAAGTTTATTGGGGCTTACTGTTTTTTCTGTTTCAACTTCGTCTACAAGGTCCGCATTTTCGTCCCATTCCTGTCTAACGGCCACTTCATCATCAATACTCAATTTAAAGTCATCTTCGTGTGCTTTGGGAGATGGTTTACTGAATTGCCAATCTGGTACTTTAAAAGTTGGGTTGAATCGCCAGATAACATAACTGAATACCGACAATAACAATAATGCGCCAGTGCCAATATTTCCAATCCACTTTACAAACCATGCATTCAACAACTCACCCACACCTCCTCCCCATGAAAAAGCACTGGCTCGTGAAACAAAAGCAAATGCCATACTCAGCACAACCAGTCCAACAATCATATAACGAAGGTTGCGCACAAGGCTGAATATTTTCTTCCCAAATAAGAGGTTGGCTCCTAACACAAAAAAGAAACTGCAAAAAAGATAGGATGCAAGTCCAAACCCTTTATTAATAAGCATATGCGCCACATAAGCGCCCAATACACCAAGCAGGTTATTTACTTTAACATCATCGGTGGCAAAAATGCGGATACCAAATTGATGAACCTTATCCTGATCTTCCTGCCAAGTAAATAAGTAAGAGGTAAATGCGACAAATAAGAAGATGGTCAGCAATAAGCTGGATGCCCCAAGTATTTTGGTGGTACGTTCATCCTTCACCACTTCAGTAACGGTAACTTCGGGTTCCTTATCAGGATTCAGTTCTTCCGGACTGGGTGCTGGAGGCGTTTTCTTCTTCAAGCGATTTGCCATGAAAACAAATATAAGCTATGCAAATGCCTGCATAACCGAACTACCCACTGATGTGCAAAACTGGTAGTATATGTTTAAGTTTTCCACCAATATCAGGCCCCTTTACTCAATCCAAGTGCCAGGCATATCCATCCTGCCACGAGTAAAGTGCCGCCAATGGGTGTAATCGGGCCAACCCAACCCAGTCCAGACACCTGTGCTGCAGATTTATAGGTTAAGAGGTACAGAGATCCGCTAAAACCGATCATACCGGCAATAAACAATACCCCTGCTGCTTTCATCAAAGAAGGACTTCCTGACGAAAATACAAGTCCGGTTAGCGCAAGCGCAAATACATGGTAAAACTGGTAACGTACCGCTGTTTCAAAACTGTTTAATGATTCTGGCGCCACAATTTTCTTGAGTCCGTGAGCTCCAAATGCGCCCAACACTACAGATAATGCACCTATAAATGATGCTGTTGTAAGAAATCCTTTATGCATATTGCTGAATAATTTTTTTAAATGAAGACTCACTGATTTCTTTTCCTCTTAAAATATGTTGCGCTTTCTCATATACGGGTGTGCGCTCAATAAGTTTGTTTTGCAGAAAATCAGCCAATGCCTCATCTGATAAAGATTGGATCAAGGGGCGATGTTCTTTCTCTGGTTTTAATCTTTCCACCAATGTCGCTATGGGTTCATCGAGCCAGATGGTGAGGCCATTTTTATTCATCCAGTCCATATTGTCGTGAAAGCAGGGAGCCCCGCCTCCGGTAGCCAGTACAAATGCTTTTTTCTCTCCGAACCACCGTAATATTTTGGCTTCTGATTTTCTGAAATAGTCTTCCCCGTCTTCCTCAAAAATCTCACTAATGCTTTTCTCTTCGTGGGATTCAATAAGGAAATCAAGGTCATACCCCCCAGTCTTTAACTTTTTGGCCAAATACCTGCACCAGTAAGATTTTCCGGCACCCATCATGCCGATTAGAAATACTTTCATTGATTAAAATTTGGGGTGAGCAGTGAATTGTGAATGGTGAATAATGGGAACACTCCCCCATTGACAATTCACAACGCACTATTAAACGCATTCAATCCCGTAACATCCATTCCTGTAATTAAGAGATGAATATCGTGGGTTCCTTCGTAGGTAATTACGCTTTCCAGGTTCATCATGTGTCGCATGATGCTGTATTCTCCTGTAATGCCCATACCGCCCAGCATTTGTCTTGCATCTCTGGCTATTTGTGTGGCTATTTCGCAACTATTGCGTTTGGCCATACTTACCTGTTGTGGCGTTGCTTTTCCTTCGCTCATCAAAACACCTAATCGCCATACCATTAATTGAGCCTTGGTAATTTCTGTGATCATTTCTGCCAGCTTTTTCTGCTGCAACTGAAATCCACCAATTGGTCTGTCGAACTGCACCCTTTCTTTGCTGTAACGCAAAGCGGTATCGTAGCAATCCATGGCGGCACCCAATGCGCCCCACGCTATGCCATATCTGGCTTTGGTCAGACAACCTAATGGACCTTTTAACCCTGTAACATTCGGGAGTATATTTTCTTTTGGCACACGTACATTATCAAATACTAATTCTCCTGTTGCTGATGCCCGTAAGCTCCATTTTCCGTGCGTTGTAGGCGTGCTAAAACCTTCCATCCCACGCTCAACAATTACCCCCTGAATATTACCTTCTTCATTTCTGGCCCAAACAACCGCTACCTGAGCAAATGGGGCATTACTGATCCACATTTTGGCTCCGTTTAGTATTACATGATCACCAGCATCTTTAATATTGGTAATCATACCTGCGGGGTTACTGCCATGATCTGGTTCGGTCAACCCAAAACATCCCAGCCACTCTCCACTTGCAAGCTTCGGTAAGTATTTATTGCGCTGCGCTTCATTACCATAGGCATAAATAGGATACATGACTAAACTCCCCTGTACGCTGGCGGTGCTGCGTACACCGCTATCTCCCCTTTCAAGTTCTTGCATCATCAGACCATAACTGATATAGTCTAATCCCCCTCCACCATATTCAACTGGAATGGTTGGACCGAAACATCCTAATTCCCCCATTTGTCGAACAATATGTTCTGGAAAGGACGCACGTTGGGCATAGTCTTCGATAATGGGTGAAATTTCTTTTTTCACATAACTTCTCACCGTTTCACGGATCAGCTTATGTTCTTCAGATAATAATTCATCCAATTGATAATAATCTGGCGATTGAAACAAATCGGTTCTGGAAGCCATGAGTTTGAAATTTTTAGTGATTTAGGTCGGTCGCCTGTTCGTCACGCAAAAATAAGGTTTGCAAGCTGTATGGCAGGTTTTGCAGTTTTTATTCTTCTACGTATCTTTTCAGTTTATTTGGCGTTAGTACTCTCCCCATATCTTCTCCCCACTTTTATAATTTGTTTACTCACTGGATTTAAAGGAAAAATGATCGCTATTTCCAACCTTTTGCCTGTGCTGGTCTCTTATTACCAAAAACCTATACCAGCATGAAAAAGACCACCATTCTTTATAGTTTATTCCTGGCATTTTGCCTTTCAGCAACCGCTCAGGAATCTTATAAATGGGCCGTAACAAAGCAAAAAGATTTCGCCAAAACCCTTCCCATTGGCAATTCGGTTGTATCCTTAAGGAACCAGTTTGGAAAAATGGATATTAAACATTGGGAAAAGAATGAGGTTAAGGTAGAAGCTCGTATAGTTGTTTCCACTCAGGAAGAGGCTTTTGCAAATACTTTATTGGATATGATCCAGGTTATTGAAAAAGTTGGCCCGGACACCCTCAGCTTCAAAACCCAGATTGGCGATGAAAAAAAAGGCTGGAGCACCAATCAAAGCAACAAAATGTCGATCGACTACACCGTTTATCTTCCCAATAACGCCAGATTGATTGCCTATAATAGTTTTGGTCCACTTGAAATCGGCGACCATGTTGGAGAGCTTGATATTCAGAGTAGTCATGGCAGTCTGGTAGCAGGGAAACTTTCAAATATTAAATCCATCAAAGTAAACTTTGGTAAAGCGAGAATAAGTAAATTAGGTAAAACAGAAGCCAGTTTTTCTCATTCATCTATTGATATTGAAGAGCTCACAGGAGATATAAGTGCCAATGTAAATTTCTGCAACAGCATTGACCTACCGATAGGAAATGCGGTGAAAAACATTGACATTAAGACTAGCCATACCAGTATTTACCTTTTATTACCGAAAACCATTAGCGGTGACTACAATATAGAAACTACCCATGCCACTGCATCTGGTAAAGGTAGTTTTGAACTGAAAGAAGACAAACCCGAAAACATTCGCGGAAGAGTAACATTCAACCACCGATACACCGGCAAGCTCGGAACTGGTGGTGATGCGAAGATTAATATTAAGAGCAATTTTGGGAGTGTGAGGTTGTTGTAGAAAAGTCGGAGAGTCCGGGAGTCCGGAGTCCGAAAGTCCGAAAGAAGATTAATAGAGCACAATCTTCTTTCGGACTTTTGGTCTTCGGACTTTCGGACTCCCTGACGAAGGAAGAACCGACTTTCGGACTCCCTGACGAAGGAAGGACAGAGTTTCCTTATCTTCCCTTTTCAAAACAACTACTATGAAAAAGGGAATCTTTTTTCTGTTATTTTTCCTTTCTGCAATTGCGGTAATAGCTCAAAACAATACTTCTACTCAAAAACCTGAAGAGCAAATCCGCAAATACTGGTTTGTTATGTTGATTAAAGGCCCCAATCGCAATCAGGATTCCGTAACTGCTGCCAAAATACAGAAAGGTCATCTCGACAACATGGATAAACTCTACAATGAGGGCAAATTAAAAGTGGCAGGTCCATTTGGGGATGGAAAAGACTGGCAGGGTATTTTTATTTTTGATTGCCCCACGAAAGAAGAAGTAGAAAACTTATTGAAAACAGATCCCGCTGTCGCTGCTGGCAGACTTATTTGCGATATTCGTCCATGGTATACAGCGCCTATTGGCAGCTTTGTTCCGGGGAAACCTAAGCAAACTTTATAAGTACAATTATACTTTGCGCTAATCCAATGCGCAGTGGATGAATAAAAAGAAACCATTGAATACAGCAATCAAAAACAAGTCCTGGTATCAAACCATACTTACCAATCTTACCTTTTACGTACTAATTGCTATCATAGCAGGTATACTGTTAGGGCATTATGCACCTGCGACCGCCATAAAAACTGAATGGATTGGTAAAACCTTTGTAGACATTATCAAGCTGTTTATTGCACCGATCATTTTCCTCACCATTGTGCTTGGTATTAGCAGTATTGGCAACCTCAAAAAAGTAGGCCGCATTGGTATTAAATCACTGGTTTATTTTGAAATAGTTACTACGCTTGCACTTGGCATCGGTATTATTGTAGCGCTGGTGGCACAGCCCGGACATATAGACCGAAGCTCACTCGACCTGCAGGATGCCAGTAAATTTACCAGACAAGCAGGTAGTAGTTTCGACTGGGTTCAATTTTTCAAGGCGAATCTTACTTTACAGGTTTTGATTGTTGCCATTATCGTTGGCATACTTTTCAATTATTCTAAACACCGTTTAAAACTGATTCACTTTTTTGGACGGATTTCCCACTATGTTTTTACTGCTTTAAAATATGTAATGTACCTGGCACCGCTTGGTGCTTTTGGAGGCATGGCTTATACTGTTGGTAAATTTGGCTTACACACACTCTTACCTCTTGCCAAATTAATGGCTTGTGTATACCTCACCATGTTCATTTTTATTTTTCTGGTTTTGGGAAGTATCATGCGTTACTATGGATTCAGGATTGGTTCATTTTTAAAGTCCATTAAAGAAGAGCTATTAATTGTGCTGGGCACATCATCCTCAGAAGCTGCTTTGCCTTCTATTATGCGTAAGCTCGAAAAAATGGGTTGCAGTAAATCGGTGGTTGGATTGGTAATTCCTACCGGTTATTCCTTTAACCTGGATGGTACATCCATTTATTTATCGATGGCTGCCATATTTCTGGCACAGCTATATAATATACATCTTAGTGTTGGCGAGCTACTTACCATTCTGTTGATTCTGATGCTAACTTCAAAAGGAGCCGCCGGTGTAACAGGTAGCGGCTTTATTGTTTTAGCATCTACCCTTGCAGCTATTAAAACCATTCCGCTCGAAGGACTTGCATTTTTACTGGGCGTAGATAAGTTTATGAGTGAAGCCAGGGCCATTACCAATATCATTGGAAACGGGGTAGCGACTTTGGTGATTGCTAAGAGTGAAAAAGAATACTTAGAAGAAAATGTCTGATGTCTGATGTCTGATGGCGGATGTCTGATTTGGGATTTGGGTATTATTGTTTTTTTAATTTACCTACACACCAAATTGGCGGAGGTGATGATCGAGATGTTTCCATTGGAAGATCGCCCATTCATCGGGTGTAAGATGACCAAAGAATGCATGCGGCTCTTTCGTGCAGGCCTGGGCACCGCCTTTCAGTAGGGTTTCAATTAATTCAATTAGTTTTTTTCTTTCAGATTCAAAATCATACTCTCCACTGAAGATTAAACTTTTATCCGTGGGTGAGTTTTTGGCAAAAGGCTTATCCCCTATTGCCATATTCCGAAAAAAAGGGCCTAATATTCTGCCAATAAATACCCTCGGTATATGGTGCTTTCCTAATGTCGTTTCTAAACCCTTGCAATTGTGGGCTAGCATTTGGGATACGGTCATTTTACCCCATTTTTTTTCACTGTCAGGTTTCAGGTTATTGATTCGCTGAATCAATTCATTCACGTCGGTTTGATTAAAAAGCATTGTTGTCCGGAGAAAAAACAGCTTCTAGCCTCTAGCTGCTAGCTACAAGTTTTTTTTTGCTATTAATTTAACCATCCACAAGCTTGGATGTGGTAATTAAATATTTATTTCATTAGGTTTTTACCAAACAAATTCGCCAGCCCTGTCATTTATTCAAATAATAGCAGAAGACCTAAAACAAGCACCAATCAAGGCTTGCAGCTAGAGGCTAGAAGCTAGCAGCCAATTTTCCCCGGCAGTACTGATTAAAAAGCGTAGACATGGTTTTGTATTTAACTGGGTTCCCAAAGTTCAATTTTATTTCCCTCGGCATCCATAATATGTACAAACTTTCCGTAGTCGTAGGTAACAATATCATCCAGTATGGTAACACCATTTTCTTTCAGCTTATTAACCATCCCTTCAATATTCTGTACCCGGTAATTGATCATAAATTCCTTTTTCGACGGAGCAAAATATTCACTCCCCTGTTTAAATAAACACCATTGAAGGGTATTTACTTCTTCCGGATTATCCATATTCCTGGATTCAAAACTTGTTCCATATTCACTCGATACGATTCCGAGATTTTTTTCATACCATTCTCTCATAGCTGAAGGATCGTTTGAAAAGAAAAAGATACCTCCTACGCCCGTTACTTTAGGTGTTAAAGCCTCCTCCTGATGCAATGCCATAATCTTGTATTTAATTTTAATCGGACTAAAATTGATGCAGGATAAATGTATTATTAATCCCTGAAGAAAGCAACTACTAATAACCCTGCATTTAACATGCCCTGGAATTTACAGAGCTATTATATTTATGCCTATTTTAGATCATGATATACTTATTCAAGAAAATTACCCTTGTTATCATTCTATTTTTTTTAGTGATGCCCATATTACAGGCGCAAAAAGTCGTCAATCCGGTTATTGAAGGGTGGTACGCAGATCCGGAGGGGGTAATATTCAACAATCAATACTGGATTTTCCCTACATTCTCTGCCAAGTACAAGGATCAGGTTTTCATGGATGCTTTTTCATCAACAGATATGGCACATTGGCAAAAACATCCCAGGGTGATTGATACGAGTATCATCAAATGGGCCTATATGGCAATGTGGGCGCCATCAATTGTGAAAAAAGACAACCAATACTTTTTATTTTTCTCTGCCAATGATATACAGAGTAAAAAAAGGAATGGTGTACAAGACGACCATAATGGAGGCATCGGTATTGCTGTTGCAAGTAAACCTGAAGGCCCTTATAAGGACCACCTCGGCAAGCCATTAATTAACCAGTTTTATAATGATGCACAACCAATAGACCAGTATGTTTTTCAGGATAAAGACGGAGCGTATTATATCATCTATGGCGGTTGGGGTCGATGTAATATTGGTAAGTTGAATAAAGACTTTACCGCACTTGTTCCTTTTGAAAATGGGCAACTGGTAAAAGAAATAACGCCGAAGGGATATGTGGAAGGTCCAACAATGTTTATCAGAAACGGCATGTACTATTTTATGTGGTCGGAAGGTGGTTGGACAAACGGCACTTATAAAGTTGCTTATGCGAGGTCTAATAGTTTATACGGACCTTTTGAAAGAGAAAGCACCATATTGGAATCTGATTCTTCGGTTGCAACTGGCGCCGGGCATCATTCAGTGATAAACATTCCTGGTACAGATGAATGGTATATTGTTTATCACCGCCGCCCTATTCCTAACCTTGACAGAGATCATCGGGTTACCTGTATTGACAGGTTGTATTTTGAAGCTGATGGTAGTATCCGTAAAGTGAAAATGACTAAAAGCTGGGATAGAACTACCAGGTAAAGCTTATTTAATAACGAATGTCCAATATTCAATTTTCAATAAGGAAATCTGCTAGACTTTCACGCCAAATAAATATCCGACCAATGCAGATATTACCATTGCAATGGTCCCCCATATAACGATGCGCAGAATTGCTTTACCAATACCAGAGCCTCCTGTTTTTGCAGCAACGGCGCCTAGTATTATCAGTGAAAGAATGGTAAAGCAATAAAGAAAATATTCCATTTGTTGTACAGGTGCAAATACTGTTACAAGCACGGGTAATAATCCCCCTGCCGTAAATGCTGCTCCAGAAGCAAATGCGGCCTGGATCGGTTTTGCCTGACTAACTTCATTAATCCCCAATTCGTCTCTAACATGTGTGCCCAGCGCATCAAATTCGGTGAGTTCAATGGCCACCTGCATTGCGGTTTCTTTTTTTAAGCCACGTTTTTCATAGATCTGAGCAAGGATATGTAATTCTTCTTCGGGCATTTCTTCCAACTCCTCTTTTTCTCTTGCTATATCTGCCTTTTCAATATCAGTCTGCGAGCTTACTGAAACATATTCCCCTGCCGCCATCGACAATGCCCCTGCAACCAGTCCGGCAATACTTGCCAATAAGATAGGATCTCTGGTTGTACTTGCCGTAGCAACCCCAATGGCCAAACTTGAAACGGAAATAATACCATCATTTGCACCCAGTACTGCTGCGCGTAACCAGTTACTGCGGTGGATATAATGACTCTCTAGATAGTTTTCAAAGGTGATATTTCTTTCTGCAGTTGCCATAGGTTAAAAATTAAGCTAAAATCGAAAAGTAAGATCGGCTAATGAAAGTTAGGAACTAAAATCGACAATCAACAATCCGTTCTTCTGCCATTGTCTGAATAATGCAAGGCAACTTTTCTAAATACTTGATCAATCAAATCAATCATGTAAATCTCCTCATTATCATCTTTACTAGCCAACCCTCCACAAAAAACCGTGGCCTCCTTTGGAGGCCACGGTCATACACTTACTTTCTAATTTGTTATTTCTTATTACTTATTTCTTATTTCCTAATTCCTTCTCCCTGCTCTTCCATTCTGCTCTACTTCCTTATTCATTTCCTCAATATCCGTTTCTGTACGACCAGTTTTATCGCCTAACAGGTGTTCTGCGAAATAATCAGCTTGTCTCCAGAAGAAGTATTCAGTCATATCGCCATAACCATGACGCTGACCAGGTAATACTACCAGATCAAAACGTTTATTGGCACGGATCAGTGCATTGGCCATACGGATGGTATTGGCGGGATGTACGTTGTTATCAATATCCCCATGAGATAACATGAGTTTACCTTTCAGGTTTTTGGCCAGGTCTGGGTTTTTCTCAATGCTGTAGAGGAATGATGTATCTCCTTTATCACTGATTACTTCTTTCACACCATGGTGTTGCTCGCTCCACCATCTGTTGTATACTGAGTTATCGTGGTTACCTGCAGATGATACAGCAACTTTAAAGAAATCAGGATATACCAGCATAGCAGCAGTACTCATAAAGCCTCCTCCGGAGTGACCATGAATACCTACACGGTTGATGTCGATGTATTTGAACCTATCGGCCAACTGTTCTGCTACTGCTTTTTTATCAGCTAAACCATAATCACGCAGGTTACCATAACCAAAATTGTGGTACCATTTACTGCGCGAAGGGTGTCCGCCGCGATTACCCAATGTGATAACCACAAAACCCATTTGTGCAAGGCGGTCTGTGCGATCGAATCCACGTCCAAATGCCTTATTCACCGCTTCAGTTTGCGGACCAGGATATACGTACTCAATTAATGGATATTGTTTGGTGCTGTCGAAATCAAAAGGCTTATACATTACACCATAGATATCTGTAATACCATCGTCTGCTTTTGCTTTGAAAATTTCAGGGAACTTGTATCCTGATGCAAATAATGAAGTGAAATCAGCCGTTTCAAGATCGAGTATTTTTTTACCATCAGCATTATACAATACTGATTTAGGTACTGTATTAACCCGTGAAAAATTATCGATGAAAAAGCTATTACCGTCATTCATACGCATAGCATGATCAAAATCGCCGCTGTTCAGCAATTTCATTCCTGTACCATCGAAATTAATGCGGTAAGCATGTAAATAATATGGATCTTCTCCAGCTTCTTTACCGTTTGCAGAGAAATACAGTACACGTTTGGTTTCATCAACTCCCAGGATATCTTCACAATGGAAAGCACCGCTGGTAATTTGATTTTTCAGTTTGCCATTTTCATCATAGAGATAAAAATGTGCCCATCCGTCGCGCTCACTCCAGTGAATAAATTCCTTACCCCCATTAACAAGCGCTATCTGATTAACTTCAATGAATGAGTTAAAACGCTCTTCTACAAGGGCTTTAACTGTACCTGTAGCAACATCAACTACGCATACATCTATACGTTTCTGATCGCGACCTGTACGGGTAAAGTAGAATTTATCTTTTGTTCCCAACCAGATGCTTGGTCTCCAATCGTCGTCGCGTGTATTCACTTTTGCAGGCATTGCCCAGGTACCAACACCCTGGTCTTTGAATGCAGATACATTTAACTCTTTGCTGGTTTTGCTGGTAATATCAAACAAATAAAGATGATCTACCGGTGCTTCTTTTTCACCAGGCATCCAGTATTTATACGTTTCGAGTGTTGGGCGTGGGTTTGCCACACTATTAATTACCCAAAGATTTTTCACTTTACGGTTATCTACCCTGCGCATGGAGAAATATTTCGAATCCGGCGACCATAAAGCAAATACAGGTCTTCTTCTTTTAGCTTCTTTTTCTTTGTCTTCATCCGTCATGCCACTTCCTGAAAGATTACCATCATTATAATAACCATATCCATCGAATCCATCTTTTGTAAGGGCATTTTCAACAATGGTAGAATCATTTTCATTTTTTAAGGCCTTTTCGTAGTTAGCCTTATCCATCCAGTAAATATTGTAGTTCTTACCAAAGATGATTGTATTGCCATCCGGAGAAATATTCGCCCAGTTGGGTTTTCTTTTTGGTTTTTTGAAATCTGGAAGTTCTACGAGTTCACCTGTGGTAAGATTGTATTCAAAATAGAATACTTTTTTACTTGTGGTTGAAGCCGCTGCAGCACCTCCTGCACCACGACGGCCAGTTGTTGTTGTAGCTGCTGAATCTTTTTTCACTTCATCCTGTGTGCTTTTCACTTCAAACTGGATCCAGTTTTCGTCACGTACAAAACGCATGCTGTCTAACCCCAGATTTTGGGCATCAAAAGGGTCTTTAACTACACGGGTAATTTTGGCTGCAAGGTCGGCATTGTCGAACATTACCTTCTTCTCTCCTTTTACAGGATCAACGATATACCATTTTTTACCTTCGGTAGTTTCATACACATACCAGAATTTTTCAGAGTTCTTCAACCAGTGTGGATCCACATTGGTGCTGAAGATCATTTTACTCAGTTTCTTTGGTGAGAAACGTGCCGCCAATGCATAGTTGGCCTTGGTAACGGGGGGATGTTGTGCAAAAGTGGCAAATGCAAATAGCATGCACACCGACAACAGCATGAATTTTCTCATACAGTTATAACGTTTTGGGTGCCTGAAAATTAGGCCAAAGCGATCAATTCACCGACAAAGTTTGATGAAAATTCGGTGAAGACTACCTCTCCATCCCTGTAGACCATGTTTAAGGGGAAGTACAGAATCTCTCATTTACGTTACTTTAGCAGCAAATTGTTCATAATGTTTGCTTTTAATACGGATATCAATTATGCCATACAAGCCGATGCATCAGATGAATTGGCTGGCTTTAAACAAATGTTTCATTTTCCACTGCATGATGGTAAAGATGTGATCTATTTCTGTGGTAATTCATTAGGGTTACAGCCCCACAATACAGCAGCAGCCATTGAAACCGAGTTGGAAAGCTGGCGTAACCTGGCAGTCGGAGGATATTTTGGAGGAACCAATCCATGGTTAAAATATCACCAATTCTGCACACCTGCCCTCGCTAAAATGATGGGATGTAAGGAGTCTGAAGTTACCGTTATGAATGCCCTCACGGTAAACTTACACCTGCTCATGCTGAGTTTTTATAAGCCTTCGGCTACCCGCTATAAAATAATCATGGAAGCAGGCGCTTTCCCATCGGATCAATATGCAGTTGAAACACTGGTAAAACATTTTGGCCTTAACCCTGATGAAGCAATCATAGAAATAAAACCAAAACCAGGAGAAAAATTACTTCATACAGAAGATATTATTGAAACAATTAAACAGGCTGGAGCGTCTGTGGCAATGATCCTTTTCGGAGGTATTAATTATTATACTGGGCAGCTATATGATTTGGCAGCAATAACTCAAACAGCACATCAAATAGGGGCAATTGCCGGATTTGATCTTGCGCATGTAGCGGGCAATGTTCCGATGCAGCTTCATGATATAGACGCAGACTTCGCTGTATGGTGCAGCTATAAATACCTGAATGCCGGACCAGGAGCCATTGGTGGCGTATTTGTACATGAAAAACACGCATCGAATGCAGCCACGCCCCGATTAGCCGGATGGTGGGGAAATGATGAACAAACCCGCTTCAAAATGGAGAAAGGTTTTATTCCTAAAACCAATGCAACAGGATGGAATATCAGTACCTCACAGGTATTTAATACGGTTTGTCTAAAAGCTTCATTGGAACTTTTTGAGACAGCGGGCATCGACAGGCTTCGCAAAAAAAGTATTCACCTCACTGCCTATCTTGAATATTTATTAAAAGAATTGAAGCATATTAATTTTGAGATCATCACTCCTGCGGACCCGGAACAGCGTGGGGCACAACTATGTTTGTATTTTAAAGAAAATGGACGTGCCATCCACGATAAAATGATCAGCAGCGGAATCATTGTTGACTACCGTGAACCCGGCGTCATTCGCGTTGCCCCTGCTCCGATGTATTGTAGTTTTGAAGATGTATATCGTTTCTATGAAATACTGAAAAATAATTTCTAATCTTACTCAGTGTTAATCTGTGTATTCTGTGGCAAATTAAATTAGTCCGAAAGTCAGAAAGACCGAAAGTCCGGTGAAGATTGCCACTGAATACACTGAAAGGCACAGAAAAATTCTGTTATGACACGTCATTATTTCAGCTATCTCGCTTTAGGCGATTCTTACACCATCGGCGAATCGGTACCCTTGCATGAAGGTTTCCCTTATCAGGTGGTTCAATTGCTTCGCAAAAAAGGAATTCATTTTCATGCACCGGAAGTTGTTGCCAAAACGGGATGGACCAGCTTCGAGCTTGCTGACCATATTTTACACACTACACTCAATGAACAATATGATTTTGTTAGTTTATTGATTGGTGTAAATAATCAATACCGTGGATTACCTGTTGCTGATTTTAAAGAAGAATTTCAATACCTGCTCAAAAAAGCAATTCATTTAGCTGACAATAAACCAGAAAGGGTTATTGTACTATCTATTCCGGATTGGGGAGTAACTCCTTTTGCATCGGGCAAAGACACCAACTCAATCAGCCATGCAATAGATGATTTCAATAAAGTTTGCGAAGAAGCTACCAAACAGTTGGGTGGTCATTATATAAACATCACTCCACAAACCCGTCTCGCAAAAAACGACACAACACTTTTAGCCAGCGACCAACTTCACTATTCCGCCAAATCACATGCAGTATGGGCGGAGAAAGTTGCGGGGGTTATTGAGAGAATAATTTGAAAATTTGAAAATTTGGAAATTTGGAAATGATGAGTGTTAGTTTTGAGGTAATCAAATTTTACCATAATCTCATTTTCAAATTTTCAAATTTCCAAATTTCCAAATTACGAATATTCCACCATCTTCCTACTTAAAGTCCCGTCTTTAAAGAATTCAAAAACAGCATAGGCAGGTGCAAATCCTTTGAAGGCTCCGCCCCACCAGTTTCCGCTTATTGCGCCGTTACAGTAGTAGTGTATACCGCGATATTCAACCATATCCTGTAAATGAATATGTCCACTAAGACAGCAACGTATATTTTTAAAGTTTCGGAAGAGTTCTGTTAATTTGAATGAATCCGTATGTAATAAGGCGCGGGATATTTTTCTGTCGCCGTTATCTTCTGTTTTATCAAAAAAGAATCCAGACACATAAGAAACGATAGGAATATGCGAGGCAATACAAATATGCGTATCCGCATCTGTATTTTTTAATTCATTTTCCAGCCATATCCATTGCTCTTCATCTATTTTGGCTATATATCCCCCATTGTTTTCATGCGCACTGTCGAGAATGATAAATTTCCAGTTCTTATGGGTGAAACTATAAAACCTACCAGGCATCTGGTGTTGTTTTACGGCCCAGGCTTTATTATAGAGCGGATCATTCTTAATTTCCGGTTCAGTCATTTGCCAACCCCATGCATCATGGTTACCAATACAATGATAGATGGGCAGTTTATTTTCTGCGTTGAGTATCTTATTCCACAAATCCCATTGCTCCTGTGTTTTAGCCTTTGTAGCTTTCATAGCATCCATAATAGCATCACCGCCGTTGATGATAAAGTCTACAGAAGGCTTAAGCGCATTCACATGTTTAAATGCCTGCTGCATGCCGCGCTCCGGTATTTCACCTGTCTTAACATGTACATCGGATATAAATGCTACCCGAATAGAGGGTTTAGCATTGGTTTCTGCAGCAGATGCTATCGGCAACGCAGCTACAGCCGCAGCCGACAAAGCTCCTTGCTGTAAAAATTTCCTTCTCTCCATGATGGGTATTTTAAGGATTGGGGTATGAATTCACTTAAATGGTTAGATAAGATTTCATTTCATGCTGATAATCCTGTGCTACTTTTTTTGCTGCTTCGGCAAAATCCTCTCCGCTGCTGGCAAAAATTACGGCCCTGCTGGCATTTACTAACAGGCCGGCATCTTTATTCAGTCCATATTTCGACACTCCTTCCAAACTACCTCCCTGGGCACCTACACCTGGTACAAGCAAGAAATGATCTGGAATAATGCTTCTAATATATTCGAGATCGCTTGCCCTCGTAGCACCAACAACAAACATCAGATTATCGGGTGTACCCCACTCACAGGTAGTTTGCAATACCTGTTCATACAATTGCTTACCCTGCTTATCTTCCAGAACTAATCGCTGAAAATTAAAACTTCCGGCATTGGAGGTTAATCCTAGTACGATCGTCCATTTATCTTTATGCTCCAAAAAAGGGCGTACGCTGTCTTCTCCCATATATGGCGCAACAGTAACCGCATCGAAAGGTAATACCTCAAAAAATGTTTTAGCATATTGCGCCGAAGTATTCCCAATATCGCCGCGTTTAGCATCTGCAATGGTAAAATGGGTTTCAGGAATATATGCCAGTGTTTCTGCCATGATTTCCCACCCTTTCAATCCTTGTGATTCGTAAAATGCAGTATTTATTTTATAGGATACACAATGGTCTTTAGTAGCATCAATAATGGCTTTATTAAAAGTTAGTACCCCATCAGGCTTGCCTTTTAAATGAGCAGGTATTTTTTCAATATCGGTGTCTAATCCTACACAGAGATAAGAACCTTTAAGTTTTATCTGTTCTACAAGTTGTTGGCGGGTCATAGGACAAAAATATGAAATAAGGAATAGAGAATAAGAAATAAGGAATATGAAATAAGGAATAAGAAAATATAGATATTGAATAATACATAAATAAATCCATACAGGTAGACAAACTATACCCCAACTTTCTTATTCCTTATTCCTTATTTCTTATTCCTTATTTCATATTTCTCTGTTTCTTTGCCTTGCTATGGAAAAACAACCTATGTACTACGGTACTTACCTCGGTCTTGATAAGGTTTTGAATGCACAACACCCTGTAAGTTTCGAACCGGGAAATGAACCGGCTCATGATGAAATGTTGTTCATCATTATACACCAGGCTTATGAGCTATGGTTCAAACAGATTTTATTTGAACTGGATTATATTACCGGCGTTTTCAGCAAAGAAAAAATTAATGATAATTCTGAAGACATGAACTTGGTGCGTCATAGACTGCACAGGATCATTCATATCCTTCAATTACTCAATAAGCAAGTAGAGATTCTCGACACGATGACGCCACTTGATTTCCTGGAGTTTCGCAACCTGCTTACCCCCTCTTCCGGGTTCCAAAGTAAACAGTTCAGGTTATTGGAAGCAAGATTGGGATTGGAATTGGATCATCGCCACCATAAAGACTATTACAAAAGAACGAATGAAGGAGGATTTACCAAGGAAGATTATCAGCATATCACGGCAATTGAAGAAGGACATAATTTATTAGAGCTGGTTAATAAATGGCTGGAACGTATCCCTTTTTTCAGGGAAGATTTTTGGAAAGATTATCAGACAAAACACAATGGTAATCTGCATCCTTTCTGGAATGATTATCGCGCGATTTATGAGGCCGGACTTACAGAAAGAGAGAAGAACAAAATCCACGATTTCGACCTTGTATTTTTTGAACACAGACCCGAACATTATTCCGATGAGCAGGTTGCAGCCATGAAAACCTTATTTTCTCCGGCGGCATTACGATCAGCCTTATTTATCATGCTTTACCGCGATTTTCCATTGTTCCAAACTTCTTACCAGGTATTGGATGGCTTGATTGAAATTGACCACCTGATGAGTAGCTGGCGACATAAACACCTGGTAATGGTGCGCAGGATGATTGGTATGCGCGTAGGAACAGGAAATACCTCGGGAGCAGGATACCTTGAAGGGGCAATGAGTAAACATTTTGTGTACAGAGACCTTTCCGGACTTTCGACTTACCTGATAGAAAGAAGAAAACTTCCTGTATTACCCGATTCATTGATTCGGAACCTGGGCTTTCAGTTATAGTAAAGTTTCACCACAAAAAATACCTGTCAATTCAGTGATATTCTGTGTTTTCTGTGGCAATAAATCTTCTTTTTCGTATCTTTATAACACCCCCATCCGTGATTTTCGCGGAGCTATAAATGCACAAATGCCACAGGGCATTATCCCTGTTTATTTTTCTTTCATTCTAAAACCTTGTCATGTTGCGTATCAGACAAACCCTGCTCTTATTATTAGTTGCAGCATTTACTTATGCTCAAACCGGAGCAGACCAGAAACTGGGCATTGACCCCAAAGTAAAAATTGGAAAATTAAGTAATGGACTTACCTACTACCTGCGAAAGAATGTAGAGCCTAAAAACAGGGCCGAACTCAGGCTGGTGGTAAATGCAGGTTCCATTCTTGAATCAGACCAGCAATTAGGTCTGGCACATTTCGTGGAACATATGGCTTTTAATGGCACCAAAAATTTCAAAAAACAGGAACTGGTTGATTTCCTGGAGAAAAGCGGTGTAAACTTCGGTGCCGACCTGAATGCATACACCAGTTTTGATGAAACGGTTTACGAACTGCAGGTTCCCACCGACAGTATGCAGGTTTTCAAAAAAGCCATGCAGATCCTGGAAGACTGGGCACATCAGGTAAGTTTTGAGCCGGTTGAGATTGATAAGGAAAGAGGTGTTATTGTGGAAGAATGGCGACTTGGCCGTGGCGCTGATGCACGTATGCGTGATAAATTTTTCCCTGTTCTCCTGAAGGGTTCACAATATGCAAAACGCATTCCAATCGGCACCAAACAGAGTATTGAAAAATCACCGTATAGTCAACT
The DNA here is from genome assembly GCF_946481145.1 of uncultured Sediminibacterium sp. Next base: position 52,362 of record NZ_CAMLMJ010000016.1, on the reverse strand, counting down.
TACCAAATTCTATAAAGATTGGTATCGCCCAGATTTACAGGCAGTGATTGTGGTTGGGGATATTGATATTGCTGAGACAGAACAGATGATTCGTGAACATTTCGGTAAAATACCGGCAGTAAAAACACCACGTCCACGCACAAAATTTGGCGTCCCCTCCTTTCCTGAAACAAGAACATCTATTCTTACAGACCCTGAGCAACCCTATAACGTAATTCAGGTTTATTATTTAAGACCTGAAATTCCACAAGCGAAAACTGAAAAAGACTACCGCGCCAGTATTGTACGAGGCGTATTCAACCAGATGATGAGTAGCCGATTGGATGAAATCGCCCAAAAACCTGATGCGCCATTCCTTTTTGGCAGCAGTAGTTATGGATCATTTATTGGCGACAAAGATGCTTTTAGTCTGATTGCCGTTGCAAAAACAGCAAAGACTATTTCAGCTTCTATTGAAGCACTCTTGAAAGAAAATGAGCGTGTGAAACAATTTGGTTTTGTACAATCAGAACTCGACCGTGCAGTAAAATCTACTATGTCGAGAATGGAAAACATGTACAATGAGCGCGACAAAACCAAGTCGGTTGAACTCTTACAGGAATATGTTCGCAACTATTTAAAAGGAGAAACCATTCCAGGTATTGAGAAGGAATTTGAAATGCACCAAAAATACCTGCCTACCATTCAGTTATCAGAAGTTAATGCGCTGATTAAACAATGGATCACCAATCAGAACAGATCTGTTGTAATTACCGCTCCTGAAAAAGAAAAAGCGGATATGTTAACTTCAGCACAGGTAACAGCCTTATTAAATAAGCCGGTTGGAAAATTAATCCCTTATGAAGATAAGGTTACAACAGGCTCTATTCTACCAGTTGCCCCGGTTGCAGGAAGAATTGTTGGTGAGAAAAAATATCCTGCTATTGAAACTACTGAGTGGACCTTATCTAATGGCGCCAGAGTTGTTTTAAAACCAACCAATTTCAAAAACGATGAAATCCAGTTCTCCGCTATAAGCTGGGGTGGATCTTCATTATATGAAGACAAAGACTTTATCAATGCTACCACCGCATCAAATGTTGCTATGTTGGGAGGTATTGGAGACTTTGATTTTCAGGCTTTCCAAAAAGAAATGGCTGGCAAGAACTGTTTTGTTTCCCCATCTATTGCAAACTATATGCAAGGACTTAATGGCAGCAGCACTACAAAAGATCTGGAAACTGCCTTGCAAATATTACATGGATACTTTGTGGCGCCACGTAAGGATGCTAATATGTTTGAAGTATTGAAACAACAGATGCAAGTGCAAATGGCAAATAAAGACAAAGATCCCGGTTCAGTATTTGCAGATTCCGTGAACTATATTATGGGGAACTACCACCCCAGACGTAAGCCTTTCTCTGTTGAAAGTATCAGCCAGTTGGAGCTTGATCGTTCTTTTGAAATCTATAAAGAGCGCTTCAGCAATGGTGGTCAGTTTGTGTTCACATTTGTAGGGAACTTCAACCTGGACAGCATGAAAATATTGGTTGAAAAATATATTGCTTCGCTGCCTTCTTCTGAAAAAAAAGAAAACTGGAGAGATGTTGGCATCCGTTATCCTAAAGGTGTAATCAATAAAACAATTTACAAAGGGAAAGAACCAAAAGCCAATGTACGCCTGTTCTTTACAGGTGAAGTAAATGAAATCAATGACATGGATGAAGTGCAACTCGGGCAGTTAACGAAAGCTATGGGCATTAAGTTACGAGAAGTATTGAGGGAAGATGCAGGAGGTGTGTATGGTGTTGGGGTGAATGGTGGTTTCAGCAAAGAACCCATCAAAACCTATAGCATCAGCATTCAATTCGGATGCGCACCAGAAAATGTAGATAAACTCATTAGTCTTGTTATGGAAGAAATTAAAAATACCAAGGCAAATGGTGTACCTGAAGTAAATATTGAAAAAGTGGTTGCGGAACAAACACGCAGCCTGGAAAACGATGTGAAGGAAAACAATTACTGGCGCTTCCGCCTGGAGCAGCATGTGTTCCGCGGAACTGATCCAACCGAAATATTGAAAGCAGGCGACAAAATCAAACTAATCACTGTTGAAAAAACAAAAGAACTGGCCAACCGCCTTTTCAATGAAAACAATATGGTGAAATTGGTTATGTTACCAGAGCAGCAATAATATCACCTTTAGAATTTATGAAAAGCCCTCTGAATAACTTATATTTAGAGGGCTTTTTATTATGGATCAACAAAGCTTTAAACAAACCTCACGCATTACAAGCATTATCTATCTCCTTTTGGCGATACTACTGCTTCCCATGTCGATAATGGTGGTTATTTCTGCCGATGGACTGGTATTATTGGGCGGACTTGTTATGTTGCTTACTGGCATCAGTTGTCTTGTGGCCTTTATCCGTGGTTTTTTGCAGAGAGCAGAAATAACGGCAATTGAACAAAAACATATACAGGTTTCGCAATCCCCAGTTTTACCGGAAGATGCGGTGAGTTGGCAACTCAATACTACTGAATGGAATCATTTCTTAAACACAGAAAAAGCCAGAAGAACCAAGGGGCTTTTGTTTGAATCGGGTTTGATCATAATAGTAGGAAGTGTCATCCTGATTTTTTCGAGACCCGTTAATTTTCAAATGAGTTTATTCTTCTCCTTTCCGATTGCTGTCATTTATTACTTAATAAAATATCGAACGCTGGTTTCAAAACTACCCAAAATTGGCGATGCTGTTCGTATTATCATCACACCTGAATCAGCAGCTTTTAACCAAACCATATATCCTTTAAACACTTCTGGCATGCGTGTTGCTGCAGCGAAGTTCATTAAAACCCAATCAGACCTTTTGCTAGAAGTGAGGTATGAATGGAAATTAAGAAAGGGTGGTTTTGCATTTGAAGAGATCCGGATTCCAGTTCCTCAAGATGCTGTTCAAGCAGCCGAAAGGGCCATTGAATTACTGACTGGTTTTCTCCATCGGTAACTCCGGCAACCTGCTCCACTCCTGTAATGAACCGTCATATATTTTCATCGGATACCCAAGGATTCTTCCTGCGAGATAAACCACACTTGCAGTTTGCCCGATAAAACAATAACCAATCATTTCTTTTTGCCTATCCTTGTTTACTGCATTAAAATAATTTGCCAACTGCTGCACCGGCTTAAATTTCATGGTACTGTCTAGCAGGTCGGGATAAGGCAGGTTAAGGGCACCGGTGATATGTCCGTCGCGGGGATTACCCGTAACATCTCCATCATAGAATCTTTTTAGTCTTGCATCTACCACCATTTTATCTGTTCCTGTCAATGCTTTCTGTACATAATTCTTATCAACCAGCAGTTGTTGGTATTTGGGTTCTATATTTCCTTTGCCTGCGGTGGGCGAAGGCCCCATTTCCAGTGGCAAGCCTGCTTTTTTCCACTCTTCAAGTCCGCCATCAAGCAGGCTCACTTTGCCATAAAGTCCCAACTGTTCCAGTGTTAAAAACATTCGTGCCGTAACCGTAAGATCAGTGCGCGTGTAGGCTAATATGATATGTGAATTTTGGTTGATACCCAGTGTTTGTAATATTTTCCTGGCCGATATCAGATCGGGTACATTAAAATTACCCTCTGGTGAATGCGCGGCCAGCCAGTCGGGCCATAGAAAACGGGCACCCGGAATATGTTCCCTTTCGAAATCGAGGCGTAGGAAATTGGTTTGCAGCACCACCATGTTTTTATCCGCTTTATGCTCTTGTAACCAGTTAGGATTAACCAGAATGGGATTGGTTTGTGCACAGAGGGCTGATGATACCAGAATGGCAATAAAAAGCAGCGGGTAACGCATAGCGTAATTTTTAGAGATTTAAACTACGGAACTAATATGATTTCCCTATAATAAATGATGACCAATGGCGGGATTTTTTTACCCATATTTAGGTTGAACCCTTGATTTGCATTAATAGCTTCCGGATAGCTTACTGACAGATGGCATAAGAATCCAGCAACCATAAATACCTTATAAAACAATGGAATATCAATTCTTCCTCACCTGAATTTACCCAACAACTAACCCATTTCTTCATTTCTTATTCCTTATTTCATATTCCTTATTTCTTATTTCCTACCTTGCATCCTCAAAATCTTGAAACATGAGCTTTGGTACTTTCTCCTACCCGATTCCGGCCAATGAGCCTGTTAACAGTTATGCCCCCGGCACACCAGAAAAAGCGGCACTTAAAAAAGCAATCGCCGATCTGAAAAAGAAGTCACTGGATATTCCGATGTATATCGGTGGTAAGTCAGTTAAAACAGGCAATAAAGTTGCTATCCACCCACCTCATGAAATAGCACATACACTTGGTTATTTCCATTCCGGTGAAGAAAAACATGTACATCAGGCAATTGATGCAGCTTTAAAAGCAAAAGAGGCATGGGCGGCTATGAGTTGGGAGAACAGGGCACATATCTTCTTAAAAGCAGCAGACCTGCTGGCTACAAAGTATCGTTATACTATGAATGCCAGTACTATGCTTGGACAAAGCAAGAACGCCTACCAGTCTGAGATTGATAGTACTTGCGAACTGATCGATTTTTTACGTTTTAATGTGCATTTCTTAAGTGAAATCTATAAACAACAGCCTATTTCTGCTCCTGGCATGCACAACCGCATGGAATGGCGCGCTTTAGAAGGATTTGTACTGGCTGTTACTCCATTTAATTTTACAGCCATTGGCGGTAACCTACCCACTTCTGCCGCAATGTGCGGTAACGTTGTTGTTTGGAAACCAGCCAATACGCAAATTTATTCTGCCCAACTATTTATGCGCATTTTAAAAGAAGCAGGATTACCAGATGGTGTTATTAACCTGATTTATGTTGATGGACCAACCATTGGTAAAGTTTGTTTTGGACATGCCGATTTTGCTGGTGTACATTTCACTGGTTCTACAGGCGTATTCAATAATATGTGGAAGGTTATAGGAGAGAATATTGCAAAATACAAATCCTATCCCCGTATTGTTGGCGAAACGGGTGGTAAAGACTTTGTAATAGCCCATTCAAGTGCGGATGTAGATGCGGTGGTAACTGCTTTGGCACGTGGAGCTTTTGAATATCAGGGTCAAAAATGTTCAGCCGCCTCACGCGCTTACCTGCCAGATAATATTGCTGCTGAAGTAAAACAAAAACTGGTTGCTACAATAAAGACCATGAAAATGGGAACTGTGGAAGATTTCACCAATTTCATTAATGCGGTAATTGATGAAAAAGCTTTCAACAGTATCACTAAATATATCGATGGCGCTAAGAAAGATAAAAAGGCAAAAATTATAGCCGGCGGTAACTATAGTAAGAAAGCAGGTTACTTTATTGAACCTACTATCATTGAAACCACCGATCCGAAATACAGAACAATGTGCGAAGAAATTTTTGGACCTGTATTAACCATCTATACCTATAAAGCAGCGGATTTTGAAAAAACGCTTGATTTGGTTAACAGCACTTCTGCATATGCTTTAACGGGAGCCGTATTATCGCAAGACAGAGCAGCGGTTGAATTAGCTACCAATAAATTGCGTAATGCAGCGGGTAATTTCTACATCAACGACAAACCTACCGGAGCGGTAGTTGGTCAACAACCATTTGGTGGAGCAAGAGCTTCTGGAACCAATGATAAAGCCGGCAGCATGCTGAACCTTTATCGCTGGTTAAGTGCCCGTACCATCAAAGAAACTTACAATCCCCCAGTGGACTACAAGTATCCGTTTTTAGGCGAGATTTAATGACGCAAAAAACGACAGACATTAAAATACAAAAAACATTTAACCTCTATTCATTCTGGTTGCTAAGAAAAAGAGGTTGTCTAAAATTTCAGACAACCTCTTTATATCCGCCATGATCTAAAAATTCTGTACTTGTCTTCTTTTCTCAGGATTTATATCCACTTGAAAGATGCAATTTAGATTCCTTAACTACGCTAATTCTCAATGTTTACTAATATTTTTTTCGAACATGAGCAATGTAGATAAATAGTATACTCCTAATAATATTAATAACTCGACCACTACTATTCCGAATAAGCGTAAATATTTATATTTATCACCTTTCAACTGCACATTCTCATCCATTTCTGCATTAAATATTTTTAAAAATTCTTGTACCAATAATGAAACACATACTATATACAATGTTAGCTTTAGGGAAAAATTCTCTGTTCGTTTTAAGCTAACAAAACAAATAACAATTAGCGCGACTTGTACAGCTCTTCTGATTTTATCCATAAAATTGAATTACTATTTAAAAAATCATACACCAAGCAAAGCCTGCTGCAATACCAAACCATCCCCCGGCGTTTACAAATGTCTGTTTTAGTATTTTTCCTGCCATTGCATAAATAAATGCATATCCCATAGACGATCCGTTAATAGCACCAACTATATCTCTAATTATTCTAGCATTCCCTATTAAGTACCCTCCTACGGCGTCCCATAAGCATGAAGTTACGTCACTTAATATACTACTTACTTGTATGCCTGAAGGGGGAGTAGATAAGACCGGGTCGTTTTCAAAATAAAATCCGATACTTTCTTCAAGAACAGCTTTTTGAGATACAGGATCTAAGTTAGCAAAATCTGCATTGTTATTCATGACTAAGGCTGCATTTGCAAAAACTGCTGCTGAATTTTCAAGAAAAGGATCTTCAAATTGCCCATAACTTGTAAATAACGAACTCATATCTGCATTTGCAGACATCGCTTCAGCAACAAAGCTATTATACGCTGTTGTACCCATACTATGAACATAATAATCGTAGTTTTCTAACCCATTATATATAGTAGAATATAACAAACCAACAAAAGCTGTATCAGTAACCAAACTTTCATTACCGCCAACACCTCCATCATCTGATCGTTGAACTTTAACAAGTTTTAAATAATCATATTTACCACTCTTTATATTATGAATAGCTTTTTCATACCATTCTTTTGCCTGTAGTTGTGCCTCTTTTATTTTAACACTTATTTGTTGCAAACGAATTTTTTCATCTGATGAAACTGATATCACTCCTCCTGTTTCACTTTTTTTACACCCGGAAATAAAACAAAGAAGGGCTAATACTACTGTAATGTTTTTTGTAAAATTGGTTAAAAATTTCATATATTTTTTTTTTAAAATATGGAATAAGGATTATTAAAGTAACTGAGAAAAGACACAGTTGCACATGTAGAAAATATTGTATATTTGAACTATATATTAATCCCCGAGAACTCAGATAAATACCGAGTTTATACACTAGTAACACATAAATACTTAACGAAGAAGATACGAAACTGCAATATCAAGCCAAGGCAAAGACATCTAGATAAATACACTTTCGAATACAATACAAATTGATCTTTTGCAGACATATGACCAGATTGATTTTGCCAAAGTCAAAAAAAAAGATGCGTTTGCCTTTAATATTAAACTAAGTCTAACTCAGGTTTGCCCTATAACCCCTAAACTTGCTCCTCAAAATTTGACCAAGTGCCAACCATATTTTCTAAAGAAACATATTTATATTGTTATGAGTTGATGCAGCTTATTCGCCAGTTTGAGCTGAAAACCGAGGAAATGTATAAAATGGCGAGTAAGATCCGCGGATTCTTACATGCCTATATAGGCCAGGAGGCATTTACAGCCGGATGTATGACCGCCACTCAGCAAGGGTAATTTCTACATAAACGACAAACCTACCGGAGCGGTAGTTGGTCAACAACCATTTGGTGGAGCAAGAGCTTCTGGAACCAATGATAAAGCGGGCAGTATGCTCAACCTGTTCCGCTGGTTAAGTGCACGCACTATAAAAGAAACCTATAATCCTCCAGTTGATTATAAATATCCGTTTTTGAATGAAGCGTAAGGAATAAGGAATATGAAATAAGAAATAAGAAATAAGAAATATGAAATATGAAATATGGAATATGGAATATGGAATATGGAATATGGAATAAGGAATAAGGAAGTGAGGGTGTAGTTTTTACTAATATTTCTTTATGAATTATTCATTTATCATTCGATATTAAAAAAGCCTCCATTTGGAGGCTTTTTCATGCACATGAGAAATCGGAGATTCTGGGGGAAAATTTCATCATTCAAACAAATCCTTTCTTATTCCTTATTCCATATTTCTTATTTCTTATTCTTTTTCTTACTTCGGCAATACTACTCCATCAATCACATGAATCACACCGTTACCAGCTTTCAGGTCGGTAGCAGTAACCGTTGCAGTACCGCCATTTTCATCGGTCAGGATTACTTTGCCATTGCTGATTGATGCTGTGAGTGTTCCGCCGCTAACTGTTTTCACTACCGCTTTTCCACCGCCATCTGTTATAGCTTTTACAACTGCAGCAGCATCCAGGTTACCGGCAACTACATGGTAAGTGAGTATTTTAGCGAGTTGTGCTTTGTTTTCTGGTTTCAATAAATTCTCTACAGTACCTGCAGGTAATTTACTAAAAGCCTGATTTACTGGTGCGAATACAGTAAATGGACCAGCACCTTGTAATGTTTCAACCAAACCAGCGGCTTTAACAGCGGCAACTAATGTGCTGTGATCTTTAGAACCTACTGCTACATCTACAACTGTTTTTTGAGCAGACACGGTAATAAATGCACCCATCATTAACGCGAAAGCCAGAGAGAAAAATTTCATTTTCATATTTGTCGTTTTAGTTTTTATACTACCAATACAGTGCTGCAGACAAAAGGGTTCAATTAATTTTTTCTTTTTCGTTTTTTTAACAGTGCCGTTTAATAGATTGAATTGAACCACCCCTACAGCTTAAACAGTATTAAAAAAGCCGGGAACTGCTTTGAGAATTTCAACAAATCAAATCCGTAAATTGTATTTTGATATAATCAGGAATAGTAAACCGATTAGATTGGTATATCCTTAAAGTATAAAAAATGGCAAATCCCAACTTAACATTGATTGAAGCCTTGCGTAACACCGCAAACCGTTTACGTGAGGGCGCACATTATGCATGGGGCAATCATGGCTCCTGTAATTGTGGCAACCTTTTGCAGGTTATTACAGATTTATCGAAAGAAGAAATCCTAACTTATGCACAAACGGGTATCGGAGAATGGACTGAGCTCGCAGAAGACTATTGTGGGGTAACCAATGCGCCGGTAAGTTTATTACTCAAAAAATTACAGGAAACAGGTCTTACGCCAACTGATATTCACCACCTCGAATACCTGGATGACCGGGAGGTGCTGAATGCATTGCCAGGTGGGTTCAGGTGGCTTAAAAGAAACGAGCGTGATCATGTAATCCTCTATTTTGAAACATACGCCACCCTGTTGGAAGAAAAACTCATCGATTCCATTGAAATTCCCACTTTTGAACCTGGCAAGGAATTGGAGTTGATAGAAGCCTAGAAAATCTGTTGGCTGCAGGCTTTATTGGGGAATTTAGCTACGGGTTGTATATCATGGGTTTTATGGAACACAGATTTTCATGATTTTCATGGTTTATCAAGATAGATCGTAAAAATCCGTGTTTTATTATAGACGGATAGTGCATGAATAGCCATCAAACATTCATTAATCCAGCTGATTTTACATGACCTAATACGCAAAACCCTCACTTATTTAAATAATCGCAGAAAACCTAAACCAAGCACCAATCAAGGCTTGCAGCTTGCAGCTTGAAGCATGCAGCCTAATTTCCCCTAACAGCCAGAAGCTCCCTTTTAGCAGCTTTCTTACTCTTTATACCCATCCCAGGGCCGCCCCTCAATTTTTGCCGTATAACCCCTATATTTGCTCCTCAAAATTTGACCAAGTGCCAACCAAATTTTCTAAAGAAACATATTTATACTGGTATGAGCTGATGCAGCTTATTCGCCAGTTTGAGCTGAAAGCCGAGGAAATGTATAAAATGGCGGGTAAGATCCGCGGATTCTTCCATGCCTATGTAGGCCAGGAAGCAATTGCAGCCGGATGCATGACCGCCACTCAGCAAGACGATCCTTTTATTACTGCCTACAGAGACCACGGTCTTGCCCTTGCCAAAGGGGTTAGTGCCAATGCCTGTATGGCCGAGCTATATGGCAAAGCAACCGGTTGCGCCAAAGGAAAAGGGGGTAGTATGCACTTTTTCAGTGTAGAACACAAGTTTTTTGGTGGTCATGGTATCGTAGGAGCCCAGATCGGTACTGGTGCCGGACTAGCATTCGCTGAAAAATACAGGGGGTCTAATAATGTGGTGCTTTGTTATTTTGGAGATGGGGCTGCCAGACAAGGTATGTTGCATGAAACATTTAACCTGGCAATGACCTGGAAATTACCGGTAATTTTTATTTGCGAAAACAATAATTACGCGATGGGTACTTCCATTGAACGTACCAGTAACGTAACCGATATCTATAAACTTGCCGATGCTTACGATATGCCTGCTGATAAAATCGATGGTATGTCGGCTGAAGCTGTTCACGAAGGCGTGGCAAGGGCTGTAAAAAGAGCAAGAGAAGGCGATGGTCCAACCCTGCTTGAGATGAAAACCTATCGCTACAAAGGACACTCTATTTCCGACCCTCAGAAATATCGTTCTAAGGAAGAAGTAGATGAATACAAAGAGCAAGATCCAATTACACAGGTGCGTAATACCATTCTTGAAAACGGATTTGCTACAGAAGAATTCCTGACTGAAATAGACAAACGTATTGACGCTGTTGTAGAAGAAAGTGTTCGTTTTGCAGAAGACAGTCCATGGCCAGATGATAGCGAAGTGCTGAAAGATGTATACATCGACCAGAACTATCCTTTCATAGTAGATTAATTTAATAAACACCTATAAACTCGAATAATCAATTTCCCATGAGTGATAAGCACGAAGTGACGCACGATCAGCAGACCCTGGCCAAAGCACAAGGTTTCTGGAAACAATACCAAAAAATAATCATTGGGGCCGTTGCAGTTGTTGTGATTGGTTTTGGTGGCTGGTATGGCTACAATGAGTTCATTGTAAAACCAAAAGAAGAGAAAGCTGCTGAAGCTTTATTCAAAGCTGAAGAGTATTTCCGTATGGACTCTGCCAACCTTGCCTTAAATGGTGATGGTCAATTTCGTGGTGCCCTCTACGTAATTAAAAACTTTGGTGGAACAAAAGCTGCCAACCTTGCACATTTTTATGCTGGTGTTAGCTATCTTAAGCTTGGCGATTTCAATAATGCGGTTAAATACCTGAAAGATTTCTCTACCGATGCCAAACAAATTCAATTATTGGCTTACGGTGCTTTAGGAGATGCTTATGCAGAGCAAAACAAATTTGATGATGCCATCAGTTATTATAAAAAAGCTGGAAGCACTTTCGAAAAAGACGACAATAACTCTGCAGAATATCTGTTCCGTGCGGCCCTTCTTCTCGAAACAAAAGGTAAGCAGGATGAAGCACTGGCTCTTTACAAAGAGATCAAAGAGAAATTCCCTAAAACCGATAAAGGTTTTCAGGCTGAGAGATATATCTATCGTTTAAGCATTGAAAAAAATGACCTGGGAGCTAACTAATGGCAACTAAAGGAAATACCTCATTAAACAAAGGCATCCCCACCCTAAAGGATGCCTTTGTTGTTATCATTAAAACCGAGTGGAACGCCCACATCATTAATAAACTGGAAGCAGGTGCAAAAAAGATTTTTAAAGCCCAGGGAATCAAAGTTGTGAGCATTGTAGTTCCTGGTGCTGTAGAGATCCCTTTTGCTGTTAAGAACCATTATGCTTACAGCAAAACCCTTCCTGACGCTTATATCACTCTGGGCGCCGTTATCAGGGGGGATACACCACATTTTGATTATGTATGTAAATCAGTAACCGATGGTGTTTTACAATTGAACCTTTCACTCGATGTGCCTGTTATTTTTGGTGTGTTGACCGTTGACAACGAGCAACAGGCAATAGACAGAATTGGAGGCAGTCATGGCCATAAAGGTGAAGAAGCAGCCATAACAGCCATCAAGATGATTGCCCTTAACCGTAAACTGATGAACGCCAAGTCTTAATACTAGTTTATGCGCGTACAGATTTTCATACCCTGTTTTATAGACCAACTCTACCCCGGTGTGGGGTTCAGCATGGTAAAAGTACTGGAGAAAGCAGGTTGTGAAGTTGATTATAATGCCAACCAAACCTGTTGTGGTCAACCAGCTTTTAACGCAGGCTTCTGGGGTGAAGCCAAAGATGTCTGCAACAAATTTATCGAAGACTTTAGTGGCTCTGATTATATTGTGGCTCCCAGTGCAAGTTGTGTTGGTTTTGTAAAGAACTATTACAGTAAACTGTACGAACAATCTTCACAACAACAAGTGGCCCGAAAACTTAGCGAAAGAATTTTTGAACTTTCAGATTTCCTGGTAAATATTTTAAAGGTTGAAAACCTGGGTGCAAGCTTTGAAGGAAAAGCTACTTATCATGATAGTTGCGCAGCACTGCGTGAATGTGGATTGAAACAGGAACCCAGGAAATTGTTACAGCAGGTAAAAGGACTTGAACTGATAGAAATGGCGGATAATGAAACCTGCTGCGGATTTGGTGGTAGCTTCGCGGTGAAATTTGAACCCATCAGCGTAGCAATGGCAGATCAGAAAATCACGAACGCAACCGCAACGGGTGCTGAATATATTATCAGCACAGATATGAGCTGTCTTATGCATATTGATGGTTGTATTAAACACAAAGGATCAGGATTAAAAGTTGTACACCTTGCAGATGTACTTGCTTCATTTTAAACCCCATATAACTTATTATGGCTTACTGGCTTATTAAATCAGAACCCTTTAAATACAGTTGGGATCAATTTGAAAAAGATAAATCTACTTTCTGGGATGGCGTACGTAATTATGCAGCCCGAAATCACCTGCGTGCGATGAAGAAAGGCGACCAGGCATTTTGGTACCATAGCAATGAAGGACTTGAAATAGTAGGTATCGCTAAAGTTATCAAAGAAGCATACCCCGACCCTACTGCAGATGATGATACATGGTCAGCAGTTGACTTCGCCCCATTTAAAAAACTAAAGACACCCGTTTCTCTTGCTCAAATAAAGTCAGACAAAAGACTATCCAATATGGCTTTGGTACGTTTAGGCCGTCTATCGGTACAGCCAGTTACAGATGAAGAATGGAAAATCATCCTGGAACTTTCAGGCACCAAATAATTTACTGCTGAGTTTTAACAATTCTTCCCGGGTTACTTTTTACACGTGAATGGTATTCATGGTTACAGGCCTGTGCATTTTTTACTTCACTGCATCTAAATAATAAACATTTTTATGAAGACCATTTCATTCATGGCCTCTATGGCCATACTGTTTGCTATTGCCTGTAACAGCGGTTCAACTGAAAGAGCCGATATCGCCACCACTATTCAAATGGAACCTGCAACGGTAGCTGATTCGACCAATGCGGCTACAGATAATATAGCCGATATACCTACACAGGATGAACCTGCAAAACCTAAAAACATATCTGGTAAACCAACCTATACTGATTGGGATAAGAAGCTGATTAAAACAGCCAATATCACCATTGAAGCGAATAACTATACGCGTTTCGATCAGGATATCCGGCAGAACCTGAAAAGATATGGGGCTTACATCGCATCTGAAGAACAGACATTTTCAGAGGAAAGAAAACAAAACCAGATGACCATCAAAGTGCCCGTTGCCGAATTCGAATCTTTACTCAACAGTTTTGCTTCAGACAGTGTTCGTATCATACAGAAAAACGTAGGCACAGAAGATGTAACCGCTGAAATGTATGATAGCCGGTCTAGAATTGAAGCCAGAAAAAAAATTAGAGATCGTTATGTACAACTCTTACAGGATGCAAAGAAAATGGACGATATATTAAAAGTTGAACAGGAGATCAATAATATTCAGGAACAATTGGAGTCGGCCAATGGACGGTTGAATTATTTATCGCATCAGTCTGCTTACAGCACAATACACCTCAATTACTATTCATTCATCACAGCTACTTCCATAACATCAAAACCAAACCCTTTCTGGACAAGATTAAAAGATGGTTTTGCTGAAGGTGGTGATATATTGGTGGAAATTATACTGATAGGCATTCGTATCTGGCCCTTAATTTTATCAGGACTATTGATCGGATTTTTATGGAAACGCAGAAAAATACAGGTACTCAAAAAATAAAACCAAAACTGGTAATACTCACTGGTGCTGGCATCAGTGCTGAAAGTGGTATCAAAACATTTCGCGATAGCGACGGACTCTGGGAGGGCCACGATGTTTATGAAGTGGCTTCCCCCAGGGGCTGGAAGAAAAATCCAGGACTGGTGCTTGAATTTTATAACCTAAGAAGAAAAGATATTGCCAATGCTAATCCGAATGCAGCCCATACTGGTCTTGCAGAACTTGAAAAAGCGTATGATGTTCATATCATCACACAAAATATCGATGATCTGCATGAACGTGGTGGAAGCACAAAAGTCTTACACCTGCATGGTGAGATATTTAAAATGAGAAGCGAGCATGATGAATCATTGATTTATGCCATCCGAGGCGATATAAACCTTGGCGATACTGCTGAAGATCACCATCAGCTCAGGCCTTATATCGTTTGGTTCGAAGAACCCGTACCAATGATTACCGAAGCAGCCCGTATAACTTCACAGGCAGACATCTTTGTTGTTATTGGCACATCCCTGGTAGTATATCCTGCTGCTGGCTTATTGGATATTGCACCAGCACATATCCCGAAATATATCATCGACAAGCATATCCCAACAACACCCTCAATAAAGCATCTTACCAAAATTGAAGCCCCAGCCTCAGAAGGGGTAAGCAGGCTGAAGGAGCTACTAGCAGATAGACGATAGTCCATAGACCATAGTCCATGGTCCATGGTCTATCCTAATGAAAGAAAATATAGCCGATAATAATGGCCATTACAACGCCAATTATATCTGCCAGCATGCCTGTCCAGATGGCGTAGCGTACTTTTTTTATTCCTACGCTGCCGAAATAAAGTGCAATGATATAGAATGTGGTATCAGCAGAACCTTGGAAGGTGGATGCCAGTTTGCCGACAAAAGAATCCGGGCCATGAACCTGCATTGCATCGAGCATTAACCCTCTGGCACCACTGCCACTGAATGGTTTCATGATGGCAACAGGAAGTGCCGCTGTAAAGTCTGTATTTACACCTGTCTGCATCAGCAACCAGGTTATTGCATCTACCAAATAACCCAATGCGCCGCTATCGCGAAACACACGAATAGCCACCAACATTCCTACCAGATAGGGAATGATTTTAATGATAACATCAAATCCTCCTTTAGCTCCTTCTACAAAAGCATCAAAAACATTCACTTTTTTCCACATCGCCCCAACAATAATTGCTACAACAATTAAAAGCAATAAGAAATTACCTGTGATTTTACTGAATACTTCCCTTTGTTCAGGTTGCATACCCTGCACCCAGAATAACATAAGGGCCACCACTAATAACAAACTCCCTATCCATCCAAACATCACCCTATCCCATTTTAGTTTTTGCTTCATCCCTACTACAAAAATGGATGCCAGCGTTGTACAAATCGTAGCAAGAACAAGTGGTATAAACACACTCGCCGCTTCCTTAGAGCCTGCAGCAAGCCTGTAAGAGATAATGGTTAAGGGAATTAAGGTGAGTCCACTGGTATGTAATACCAAAAACATGATCTGTGCATTGGAAGCTTTTTCTTTTTCCGGATTGATGGATTGGAGTCCTTCCATCGCCTTTAAGCCAAACGGCGTAGCAGCATTATCCAACCCCAGCATATTGGCGCTGAAATTCATCACCATTTGTCCCATCGCAGGATGCTTTTCAGGAACTTCAGGAAAAAGTCGCTTCAAAAATGGATTGAGTATTTTAGCAAGCCAGTTAATAGCTCCGGCTTTTTCAGCAATATTCATCAGTCCAAGAAAAAATACCATTGCTCCTGTTAAAGGAAAGGCTACATCTATCACAGAACTTTTGGCACTATCAAACATCCCATCCACCAGGGTCTTAAAAACATCGGTATCATGCAGAAAGATGAATTTATACAGTGCTATTACAAACGCAACGATAAAAAATGCTATCCATACGATGTTAAGGGCCATGGTGTTGAATTAGATCGTGAAAATAGTGAATAGTGAGTAGTCAGTGGTCAGTAGTCCCTAAAACTTTTGAATATTATATTCCCCTAAATTCACTACTGACTACTCACTACTCACTATTCACTAATCTCCCCCCAAAGCGCTATATTTGCCGCTCGAAAAATCGGATTATGGCTTTACAAGCAGGTATTGTAGGATTACCCAATGTTGGAAAATCAACCCTTTTTAATGCAGTTAGCAATAGTGCCAAAGCACAGGCTAGCAATTACCGTTTCTGTACCATTGAACCCAATGTGGGCCTGGTAGATGTTCCGGATGAGCGACTTGCGAAACTGGCAGAACTGGTGGTTCCGGATAGGATTGTTCCTACTCAAATGGAAATAGTGGATATCGCAGGTCTTGTTAAAGGTGCCAGTAAGGGTGAAGGACTTGGCAACAAATTCCTTGGAAATATCCGTGAAGTAGATGCCATCATCCACGTGATCCGTTGTTTTGAAGACGAGAACGTATTACGTGAAGAAGGAGCCATTAATCCTGTTAGCGATAAAGAAATTATCGATACCGAATTGCAATTGAAAGACCTGGAAAGTGTAGAAAAGAAAATGCAACGGGTAGAGAAAATGGCCAGGGTTGGTACTGATGTAAAAGCAAAAGCCGAATTTGAAATATTGTCGCGTTGTAAGTCACACCTCGAAAAAGGCAAAAGCATATTCTCACTTGGACTAAGCAAGGAAGAAAAAGCAGCGGTTGCTGATCTTTTTTTGCTGACAGATAAACCTGTACTATACGTGGCCAATGTAGATGAAGCCAGCATGCATACAGGTAATAAGTTCTCAGAACAATTGAAAGCCGTTGCAGCAGCAGAAGGCGCCGAAATGATTGTGATGTGTAACAATATTGAAGCCCAGATTGCTGAAATGGATTCAGAGGAAGATAAGCAGATGTTCATGGAAGAATATAAAATGACAGAACCTGCCTTAAACAGACTTATCCGCACTGCATATAAATTATTGAACCTCGATACTTATTTCACTGCAGGTGTGCAGGAAGTAAGGGCCTGGACCATTCATAAAGGATGGAAAGCGCCGCAGGCAGCAAGTGTTATTCACACTGATTTTGAAAAAGGATTCATTAAAGCGGAAGTAATCGCTTATGAAGACTTTATAAAATATGGTAGTGAAGCTGCTTGTCGCGATAATGGCAGATTAAGGATTGAAGGAAAGGAATACATCGTAAAAGATGGCGATGTAATGCATTTCCGTTTCAATGTATAATATAGGATTAGATAGAATAGCATCAAACCCTTACTTGTAAAGCATTTCCCTCCGTTTACTTTTTTGTCTTGACACCCTCCAAAGGCGGGCAAACAAAAAAGTAACAAAAAAAGTCAAGGCTTCAGAAAAAAAGCTAAAATTCATTCCATTACGCTACAATGGATGAAGTCTAAAGCCAAGCTTTTAGTACATTGATGGGGCGAAGCTGCGCTTCATCTGTTGTACATAGCCAAGCATCATCCATTGCTTTACGCTTCATTACATGAATTTCTTAACGCTTTTTTTCTAAGGCCGGTTGCAAAACCAATTCAAATAAGGGTTTGATACTATTCTACCTAATACCATGTATAATATCCGTACCCTTGAACTAATTCCCGTGCAGGATTTTGTACTTTCGCTGAATGGTTAGCTTGTCTATTTGGGAAAAAGAATCTTTTTACGCTCCCTGCGATATTGCCATTGTAGGCGCGGGATTAATGGGGTTATGGACAGCACTCTCACTGAAAGAAAAAAATCCCCGCGTTCGTATTACCATCCTCGAAAAAAACAAGACTCCTCTTGGAGCATCCACACGTAATGCAGGATTTGCGTGTTTTGGTAGTCCCACTGAATTATTCAACAACCTGGAAACCATCGGAAAAGATGATATGTTACGCATTGTAGAAATGCGCTATAAGGGCATTGAAAAAATTCGACAGTATTTTACTGATGAGCAGATTGACTTTGACCCATGTGGCGGATATGAATGCATCAATAAAGACTCCAGGCACTGGCCTGCACTTGACGACAGAATCAGCCATCTCAACAAATTACTGAAAGATATTACCGGCAAAAGATCTGTGTTTACGTATGCAGGCAACAAACTGGATAGCCTCGGACTACAGCATTTCGATACCCTGGTTGAAAACAATACCGAAGCAGCTTTACATAGCGGCAAACTGATACAGGTTTTAACGAAACTGGTTATTTCAAAAGGCGTACAGATTCTCTATGATTTCGAATTGAAAGACTGGAATTCAAGTGCAAATGATATTGAACTGATTTCATCAGAGGGAGAACGAATTAAAGCATGGCGTACTGTTCTTTGTACCAATGCATTTACACCTTCCCTGATTCCGGATAGTGAAGTTACTCCAGGCCGGGGACAGATCATCCTCACCTCTCCCATACCTAATCTCCCAATGAAGGGAACATTTCATTTTGATGAAGGATATTATTACTGGAGAAACCTGGGCAACAGAATATTACTCGGCGGTGGCAGAAACCTCGATTTTGAAGGCGAAACCACTACAAACATGGAGGGCTCTTCCGTTATCAAAACTGCTTTAGAAGTTTTTCTAAGGCACCACATGCATCCTTCTATTCAATATAATATTGAACAGTCGTGGAGCGGCATCATGGCATTTACAGATACCCGGCAGCCTATCACCACCTTTAAAGGTGAGTTTTTTGTTGCAATTGCCTGCAATGGCATGGGTGTTGCATTAACACCTGTTATTGCCGAAAGCTTTGCCGGTGATATACTTTCACATTATTAATGCATTTATTTTTTACCAATTCATTATTTTAGCCTGAACTTTAGCAGATGAAATTTTATCCCTATTTACTGGCATTTATTTTAATCGCCTCTTGTGCTGATAACAAGACAGACAATAACCAGGACAATAACAATAACACCGCTATACCTGCTCCAACAAACCTTAATTACGCGATTGTAAAAGTATATCCGCACGACACCAGCTATTTTACAGAAGGCTTAATATGGCACAATAATGCCCTTTATGAAGGCACAGGCCTTGAAGGCGAAAGCAGGTTAGTGAAAGTTGACCTTGAATCAGGTAAATACAACCAGAAATTGGATCTCGCAAAAGATTATTTTGGTGAAGGCATTACTATCTTGAATGATAAAATTTATCAGCTTACCTGGATGAACCATAAAGTGTTTGTGTATGATCTCGCTACTTTTAAGAAGGTCAAAGAATTTACCTGGGACATGGAAGGCTGGGGAATTACACACAATGGCAAACAATTAATTGTAAGCACAGGCTCAAGTAATTTATACTTTGTGAACCCTGAAACTTTTGCCATCGAAAAAACACTTGGTGTATTTGACAATAATGGATACCTCGCTAACCTCAATGAGCTTGAATTTGTGAATGGAAGTATTTATGCAAATGTGTATCTAACAGATATTATTGTAAAAATAAATCCGGAAACAGGGTTGGTAGAAAGCCGGATGGACTTTTCAAACCTCCTAAAAAGAACCAATCAGCCTTTTGATGAAAATATTTTTATGGAAAAAGGGTATGTATTGAATGGCATTGCCTACAATGCTGCTACCCAAAGTTTTTACATAACAGGCAAAAAATGGCCTGCTTTGTACGAGATCAAATTAAATTAAACACGTAGATCAGGGAACTGCAGCGACGCTTATCGCCTAATGCGGTTAGGTTTGATGAAATACCGCTTAATAAAGCTCCTGGCAAGTTAGGTTTCCCATTTTTGTATTGCTCACTGAGCATTGACACATAAAATGCATCGAACCACATGGGATGAATCGATTCCAGGTTAAATCCATGTTGCTTTGCGAGTTGTTCCATCCCTTTAGGTGAGAAATGATATAAATGCCTGGGAACATCCCACGCTGCCCATTGCGCACCATAAGCTGAAGCATCTTTACTGGTATAATTAGGCACTGCAATCACCAGTTTACCTCCCGGTTTAAGCAATGCAACAAACTGCCTGAAATAGCCATGCAAATCATGTACATGCTCCAATACATGCCATAGCGTAATAACATTGAATGATGATTGCGGCAGGCTGTAAATATCATCTGCAGACCTTAACTCAATACCGTGTTTTTGTTTGGCATTTTCCCTGGCAATGCTATCCGGCTCCAATCCGGTTACTGTCCAGCCAGCCTGCAACATAGTTGTAACAAAAGCACCTGTTCCGGCACCGATATCCAGTAATGCCCCATGGTTTAATCCGCTGACTTTCTGTATCAATCTTTTTTTGCGACCAAGCGTATACCCTCTGACCCAATGGTATAATTTATTGATCAATCCTTTAGCAGTATCTGAATGAGAAATATATGCCGCAGACTGATAATAGGCACCTATATGATGGATATCCGGAACTGATTGGGTAAATCTATTGGTACAGGTATCGCAATGCCATATTTCGAATGCGGTATTGCTTACAGTATAATCCTTAGCTGCCATTATTGGATGAATGGCATCACTGTTACAAAAAAGACAATGGGTATAATTCACAATAGAGGCGCTCATGCATGCTAAACTTTAGAGATAACGGTAGGCTATGGCTGCAATGCCTAAAAGTAAAAGGATGATGGCATAGATCCACCAACCAGAATCATTTTTGTCAACTGATGCATCTTCAGCAGTCTCATCAGTCTGCCAAACAATACCATAAGGCAGGTCAATGGATGAGGGTTTAATTGCGGGTGTCGCAGGTATAAAACCAATAACCCCTTCTGTTGTTTGTTCAAGCGTACCAATAAAAGGCAGTTTCACAAAAGCATCCCGTGTAAGTTGTTCCCGGATGGATGATACCCAGGTGTTAAATGAGCCTATTGCGGCAATTTCATCTGTCGACATTTCATGCGCAAGGAACTGAAAGAGATTCTTATCGGCTGTAACCGGCTTTTCTTCAAACAATATTTGCTGTACAGGCGCCTGCATTACCGTTCCATCTTCCTGTACGGATGCAGGTGTACGGTAAATGGCAAACCCTCCTATTTCAGGTATGCCCAAACGGCCGTTTAAAATGAGGTATTTGTACAGTAAATCTTGTATCATAGTTCCCTTTTACCGGAACGAATATACAACTCCCCCCAAAACATTCAATCCTAATACTTCATATTGGTTCCAACGCTGGTATTTATTATTAAGTACATTATTTAATTGTACCCATAAATTCAGTTTTGGCATCACAGAAAACTCAGCTCCAAGATTAATATCTGCAGCCGGTTTAAGTTTGAAGGTATTGAGGTTTACATCGCGGTATTTACTGCCATCCCAGAAAAATGCATCCGCTTTCAGTTGAAGATCCTTTAATATTTTCCATTTTAAAGTACCTGTTACTTCAAAAGGCAATAAGCCCCAGGGCTCATAATTGGGCAAATTGGAATATTTACGAAAAGTGGCACCAGCTAATAAAGAGAGTTTCTCCTGTAATGTATAACCGAGTTCTCCATGAATCTGTACAACATTCATAGAAGTTTCATACAAAACAGAAAAATCTTTGCCATCGGTAACGGAATTGGGGAATACTGGCTGGTTATTCAATTGTTGAAAGGAAATTCTTGCCCTATAAGTTAAGTGGTTTCCTGCAGCTCCTTTGATACCCGCGTACTGCTCCATAACTTTTGTATTCCTAAGCATCAACATCGGCGTATTGATCCATGGATTAAAATCGGCTATACTTCGGTAACTATTCTTATTAAAATAGCCAACCCAGCCTGCCTCTGCCACCAGAGGGGTTTCCGGAACTTTTACTTCTGCTGTGATATTAGGCAGGGTAGCAAATTTTCCATTATCCCAGGATGGTCTGATACCTCCAGAAAGTTTGAAGCCTTTGCTTACATATTCGATGGAAGGACTAACATAGAAAAGGTTATTGGTTTGTTTCCACCTTGATCCAATTCCAGTTACTTCAAAATCGGTGCTGGCAATATCAGCAGTTACACCAAGATCGATGGCAAAATGCTCTCCGAATTTCTTCTTTAATGGCGCATTCAAGATTAAGTTGTATTCTTTATTTGAACGGTTATCACTGAAATAATGCAGGCTCAGTTTCGGTGCATAGGTAATATTGAAAGCATTGGCTTTCTTGTTGCGCAAACCAATTTCAATCCCGGCATCATTAAACCTTCTAAGTAAAGAGCTTTTACTATAATGGTACAATGTAGAATCATAGCCATAATAATAGCGGGTAGTATTTTTATACCAGGCTTTAGTGGTCCACTCGTTATTATTGTTTGTATTAAATACAGATAGCACACTTAAACCCAGGTTTGCATATTGTTGGGCAAAAAGATTTCCTTTATTAGTGAGGTAATCAGCGGTTACAATAGTATTGCTTTTTACACCATCACCGAATGAGAAAGCCCCGGATAGCAGGAAGCTATTGAAATTACCCAGACCAACTTTTACGGAATGGTCATTCTGCCAGTGAAAACCAGTATCAACCGGAAGTGCAAGTGGTTTAATCGGTACCGGCTGATAAGAAAAAAACAGGTTCTGTGCCGGCACGGTATAAGTAACTGGTGTTCTTGATGAATCAACAAATGGAGACGCAGCGGTAAAATTTATTTTGGCTGCATTCTTTAAAGAAGGTTTGAAGGCAGATGTAACCGTTACTACCTTGGGAGCGGAAGTATCTCCTAGTGCTTCCCTATTGGCAATAGATTCAGCCTGCTCGCTGGGAGCCGTAGTTTTTTTAACGGCGGTTGTCTTTTTAGGAGTAGTTTTCTTTTTTACAGTACGTCGGCGTTGTGCATCGGATGTAAGTACCGACAGCAACATCAGTGCAACTAAAACTCCTTTATATGTTTGATGAATCATGTATGCTGATTTATTCTTGTTCAACCTGATTAGTTTTCGCTTTTTCCGCAAGCACCTGCGTAAGTTTTTGCTGTGCCTCTGTTTTTAGTTCAGCTATCGTACCATTGTCTACAATACTTTTAAAAGTGGCTTCCGCATTAAACAGGTCTTTTTGTTTGAAATATATATCACCCAGGAGCAGGTAACTTTTTGTTACCCAAAATTCATAGGATCCTGATTTTTTAATAACCTCAAAAGCAGATTTCTCGGCATCTGCCAGTTTATCCTGCTGGAATAATATTTCAGCGATACGGTACTGTGATTCTGCACCATACTCAGATTTACCAGTTGCAATAACTTGCTTATAAGCATTTATTGCCTGATCAGGTTCATTATTTAACTGATGATTTTTTGCTACTACCAGACTTGCCATCATTCTATCATCTGTGGCAATACCAGATGCTTTCAGCAATTCTTCCGCGTTAGGGGCTGCTTCCGCCCATTTCTGTGCTCTGAACTGGCAACGCAGTAATCCGCGCATGGCCTCCAGTTTATTTTCCTGCTGTGTGGCAATAGGTTTTAGTTGAGTGAAATATTTTTCAGCCTGTTCATAATCCTTCAATTCAAAATAATAAATGCGTGCAGCTTGCAAAACGCTTCTCTCCGCAAAAGTACTTACCCCCTTCCCTGCTACCGCAACATAAAATGGAAGTGCTTCTTTCAGGGCTTTTTCATTCACCAGTATTTCTGCCGTAAAATAATTGGCTTCAATCTGGTATCGTCCATCGGGGAATTTTGACAAATAATCTTTGTACCCATTTTTTGCGCCCACCATATCCTTCACATCGTATCGTAACATGGCCGACTTAAACGTTAAAGAATCTTCCTCGTTATAAGTAACTGGTCTGCCATTGGCTCGCATAAAGGCAGCAAATTCTCCGGGCTGCTGGCGCTCTACAAATAAATTTCGGATATACTCAATAGCTCCATCCGTTTCCTTTGCATTGGGATATGTTGATACAAGTGTTTTAAACTGCGTAAGTGATTCTTCGTTTTTATCAAGGTTAAAATAGGCGATACCGGCTTTCAGGTAAGCTTCTGGTTTTAAAGATGCGGCTTTATTTCCTTTGATGAGTTTATTCAATGGCACCAGGGCTGCCTCATAATTTTCATCCGCTATATAAGTATTGGCCATTTCGAGTGCAGCATCTGTCGTGAATGGAGAACTTGGGTACTTAATATCTATACTCTTTAATAAGGTAAGTTTTTCGGCATTCTGGTTCATCGCACCTGCGATAATTGCTTTTTGGAACAGTGCATAATCGGCGCCATTCATTTGCAAAGCCATAACCTGATCGTAAATTTTTAAGGCCTGACGATAATCCTTATTCATAAAATAACAATCGCCTGAACGCAGGTAAGCATCCTTTTCTATGGCTGTAGATGAGGATCCGATATTTTTCGCAATCAGCTCAAACTGCTCCTTTGCAGCAGGATAATTTTCCGTTTTCAACAAAGCATATCCAAGGTTATACCTGGCATTCAATGTATTCACTTCCCCATTCGAAACAGGGTTTTTAAGGTAATCAGTGAAGAATGCTATTGCAGACTCATTATTTCCATTACGGTATCCAATTTCACCTTTCCAGAAACGGGCCAATGATATAAGGGTATTATTATAAGGCACTTCCAGTAAGCGACTTAACAGTGGATCGGCCTGCGACAATTGCTGGTCATTGATGAGTTCTACCGAACGTCCATAAAGTAATCTGGGATATACTTTCATGGCGTTCTCACTGCGCACAGGTAAGCTTTCATACAATGCAAGCCCATCTTTGTAGTTGCTGGTATTAGCAAGCGTGCTCACCAGCAATTCTCTTGCTTCCTGTAGCATTGTAGAGGTAGGGTATGCTGCGGTAAAAGACTGAAACCCTTTTTGTGCTGCATCCATAAATCCTAACTCATAAGAAAGTTTGGCGTAATTGAAAGCTGATACTTCCTTTTGTAAAGCATTGCTGTTATTGGCCGCACAAAATTGAAATGCATTCCTTGCATTTGTTTTGTCGTTCGTTTTCAAATACGCATCGGCCAACAGGTACATACTATTTTGTGCCAGAGAATCTTCTCCCCCACCTAACTGTTTAAATCCATCGATAGATTTGGTCCAGTTCTTTGCTTCATAATAACAGTACGATAATTCATATAGATCCTCCCTTCTCACTTTTTGGTTACCTGCAACATATTTTTCGAGATATGGAAGCGCATTGGCATATTGTCTTTTTTCAAACCAGAGATGACCAACCAACTGTCTTAATTGAAGATCATAATATTGCCCCCCTTTTTTCAGCGCAGCTTCGCCATAGGATAATGCTTTGTCGCGCTCTCCATTGAAATAGTAAATTTCAGTAAGGTAAAAAGGTATGACGTTCTGGTAATCGGGAGATTGTTCTGCAATCTGGAAGCTTGTAATGGCTTCCCCATATTTTTTCTCATTAAATGCTATAAAGCCATAATAATAGTTCGCATCTACATAGTTGGGATCTTCTGGGATCTGGCGAATGGAATTAAACAGCGGTCTGGCTTTATCAAACTGCGCCATGGTAAAATATCCATAAGCCTGATGGAATTTCATGTCTGCAATTTCACGGTTGCTGAGGTTGGCAATATTGGTTTTTTCATAGCTGGCGACTGCTTCCTGCAACATTTTTCTTCGGTAATAATACTCCCCCAGATGAAAGTGCATCATTTGTACATGTGGTACATCGTATTCTTTCTCAACAAAATCAACTGCCATCGGCGCAGCGGTTGAATCGTTAATCTTTAAACCACAAAGTATATAGTAGTATTTCGATTCAAGCTGAACCGCCATTGGCAGGTTACTGTTTACCGCACCATTACTATATATTTTTTTGAATACAGGATATGCCAGACCATATTGGTCGTTTTGAAACAATTCCTTTGCCTGCTTGAATTCGGCATCAGGATCCTGCAACAATTGTGTTATCTGTGCCTTTGTGCCGCTATGCAATGCTAGTATGGCTACAGTGAGGCTTATGGATAGGAATCTGTTCATAGATTGCGACTGCTTAATGACAAAGATTTCTGTTTCTTTCTTAATGAAAAGCGAAAAACCTTATTTAAAGGTAGTATTAGCGTTTTGTAAGGAAAGGCTTAACAGGTATTTGTGGAAAAACAGATCAAGAGCGTAAGTTTGTCAACAAATCAGGATAACTATGTACACGCACAGCACTACGGTAAGGATAAGGTATGCAGAAACCGACCAGATGGATATCGTGTATTACGGCAACTATGCACAGTACTTTGAAGTAGGCAGGGCCGAGTCGATAAGGGAACTGGGATTTACCTATAAAAAAATGGAAGAGATGGGTATTCATATGCCCGTGGTGGCGATGGAAGCACGTTTTTTAAGGCCTGCGCATTACGACGACCTTATAACCATTAAGACAATCCTTAAGGAATTACCCACCGATCACAGCATCAGTTTTTACAATGAAGTATACAATGAGCAAAATAAATTGCTCACCACGGGAAAAGTAACCTTGTACTTTATTGACAGCAATACCGGCAAAAAAACACAAATGCCCGTTGCTTTATATGAAAAACTAAGCCCCTATTTTGCGGATCAAAGTCTGTTATAATCAGGGCGCCAGTGCTGAATGGCAGCTTTAATATCTTTACTGCCCAGCATTTCTTTTGAGGCCCTTTCAGCCAATGCAGGCAATTCCTCATCGGAAGCAAAACGCAGCGCAATAATTTGTCTTAATCGCAAATTACCGGGCAGTGGCTTTCCTGTTAGTATAAAATGACGGAATTGTTCTTCTGCCCTAATGGCCCTGTCTTGCGCTTTTAAGGCAAATGCCCGCACATACCAGTAGATAAACCCAAGCACAACACTGATCAAACAGATGAGTGATGCCGAATACAGGTTATCATCAGAAGCATCTGCCAGATTGATAAAAGCACCTATCAACAAACAAAGAAGGGCTGGCGCCACAAAAAAATGCCATACAGGTACATAGCGTGTATGGTTACTAAAGTTTTGTTCTTTCATAATATGTTATTTTAAAGTTCCCTGCGCAAACCTAGTGATCTCTCTTTCTCTGCGGTGGGGTTCCTCACGTCACCCTGACGAAGGAAGGGACCGCAGAGAACGAGAGAGTGCGGAGGTTACGCGGAGGTTATTTTAGTTCATCGAGTACAAGAAACATTTTCTTTACGATTTCACTGGCAGATCCGTCATAGTTATTTACAAGCATGGCAATGGTATAATTAATACCTTCCTTTGAAGTATGATAACCCGCAAAACCCTTTGATCCTCCGATTGTTCCACTCTTTAATTTCATTTTATTATATTCAGGAAAAGCATCCTGATAATATTTGAACCAGTCTTTTGTTCGTGCATATTGCAATACTTTAACCAATGCACTGGTAGTTACCCGGTTTTGTGGCGATAATCCACTTCCATCAATCATTCTAAGTGACGCAGGATCAATACCTTTCTCCTTCCAGAAATCTTTCATAATGGTAAGACCTTCATCAGTAGAACCGAAGCCTTTTTGCTGCCAGGCGATTGTTTTTACCAGACTTTCTCCATAAAGGTTTATGCTTTTTTTCATGAACCAATAAATCACACTATCTAAAGTTGGTGATTCCTGTGTGTGCAGGGCCGTCATCTTTGCGGTGCCCGATTTAACCCTAACGCCAGGCGTTTTACCTGCAGAAACAAGCTGGGCCGCCAAACTGTAAGCGAGTTGTTGTTGAGGATCGGTCATGGATCCTGAAATAGTAAACCTTTGCTGAGCCGGAGGAATTGTTCCCCTGATAAAAACCCTTTCATTGTAAGGCGCGGAAAATATATAGGCATTATCTCCACTCCCCTTTTTCCCTGCTTTCAATTCATTCGTAAAAAGCAGGTTGTATAATTTAGGAACGGTCTTAACAATATGAACAGCATCTCCCGTATTCAAACCTGATTTCAGTACTACATCATACTGGTTCTCCCTCCAATTGAGGCCATAAGCACCCGCCCCATAATAGTTCCCCATATCATCCCATGGCCATCCTCCCGGCACGGATGATGTCTCCCACTGATCGCTATGGGTGATAATATTTCCGGAAATTGATTTGATGCCTGCTTTTCCCAACAATACTTTCCACTCACGCAAAAGCAGGGTATCGCTGGTCTTACTGTATCGCCAGCTACCAAGAGTAGGATCCCCTGAACCTATGATATGCAGGTTTCCATTGAGTTTGCCATTGGTAATTGTTCCATCATAAGCCAACTGGGTTTTATAAGTAAATGCTTGTCCCAGTAAATCAAAAGAAGCCGCACTGGTGACTATTTTCTGGCAACTGGCTGGGGCCAGACCAGTATTTGCATTGTATTCATACACAACTGCTCCGGTCTCGCTGTTTATAACGGAAAAGCCAAGGGTTCCATAGCGCATCTGCGAATCGGCAAGCAACTGCTGAACCGCTTTTTCCAGCTTATCCTTAACAGATTGTCCATGTAAACCGGACATAAAAAAAATCAAACTAACACAACTGTAAACAAGTCTTCTCATAAATGCGTTTTACCTTGCATTAAAATTAAGCGCCTGTAAAGTATGGAAAAAGTTTTTGCCTCAATTATAACAATCGGCGACGAATTACTGATTGGTCAGGTTATTGATACCAACAGCGCCTGGATAGCACAGGCATTAAACAAGATTGGTGTTACCGTAAAACAGAGGGTTGCAGTTGGCGATGTTTGGGAAGATATATGGAATGCCCTGGACGAAGAAAGCAAAAAATCGAAGATCGTGTTGATTACCGGTGGCTTAGGTCCTACAGCAGACGATATCACCAAACCATTGCTTTGCGAATACTTTGGCGGGAAGATGGTAATAGATGAAGTTACCCTTGCGCATGTTACCTATCTTTTCGAAACTGTATTCAAAAGACCGATGATTGAAAGAAACAGAAAGCAGGCGGAAGTACCCGATATATGTACCGTATTGAAAAATGTCCGGGGAACTGCGCCGGGTATGTTGTTTGAGAAAGATGGTGTATTATTTTTTTCAATGCCGGGTGTCCCACACGAAATGAAATGGCTGATGGAAAATCAGGTGATCCCCGTCATTGAGAAAAAATTTACCAGAGGTGTTGTACAACACAAAACATTGCTAACTGCAGGAATTGGCGAATCATTTCTGGCAGAATTGATACAGGATATTGAGCATACATTACCTGCACATATTAAATTAGCTTACCTGCCTAATTACGGCATGGTAAGACTACGTTTAACTGGTTCTGGAACATCGGCCGAGGTATTAGAAAAGGAACTTGCATTTTACTTTAATCAACTCACCGAAAGAACCAAAGAATTCCTGGTTATTGATGAAGATCTTCCAATGGAACTGGTAGTAGGTAAATTATTAAAGGAGAGAAAACAAACCCTTGCTACTGCTGAAAGTTGTACCGGTGGTTATATTGCACACCAAATCACCAAACACAGTGGTGCTTCTGCCTATTATATTGGATCGGTAGTGAGTTACGACAACCGAATAAAAGAAAACCTGCTGAAAGTACCCACAGAAATATTGAATACCGTAGGGGCCGTTAGTGAAGAAACGGTACGGCAGATGGCTGAAAAAGTAAGGGAGATTATGCAAACAGATTATGCCATCGCAGTAAGTGGTATTATGGGACCAGATGGTGGGAGTCCAACTAAACCTGTAGGAACTGTTTGGATCGCCATAAGTTCTGCTGAAAAAACCATTGCCCAGTTGTTTCAATTTCGCTTCGACAGGGAAAGAAATATTGCACTTACAGCTACTAATGCCCTAAACCTGTTAAGACAATTGATAATTGAAAAGTCATAATTTCTTTCAAATAGCTTATATATTTGAATAAATTAATACATTAAATACATAAATCACTGGTAATTAAGTAGGTTGTGCATAAACACAGGCTAGTTTTTTCGGTTTTCGGCCCTGAATTGTTTATTTTCTCATTAATATTGCCCCCGAAAACAAACGGGTGTAAGTTTTAGATAGGATAAATTGTAAAAGAACCGGTTTTTTGATCATTTATATTAAACACTACGAATTGTATGGCTATTGCTGAACTGGTGATGCCCAAATTGGGCGAAAGTATTATGGAAGCGACCATCCTGAAATGGAATAAAAAAGTGGGCGACCATGTGAAGCAGGATGAGACTGTGTTGGATATTGCAACAGATAAGGTTGATAGTGAAGTACCTTCTACTGCAGAAGGTGTTATTACAGAAATATTATTCAATGTAAATGATGTAGTACCTATCGGTACGGTTATCGCCAGAATTAATACTGCTGGAGACAACGTTGCTGTTGTGGAAGAGCCAGCCCCTGTTGAAACGCCTAAACCTATTGAAGTACCAACACAGGTAGTAACCACTGCTCCCATTGCAGAACCAGTTGCAGAGCCTCCTGTTGCTGAAATACCTTATGTACCAGCTGAAGCGTCTGTACTGCTCGAAAAAGCAGCAACCAATCGTTTCTATTCCCCACTTGTACTGAATATAGCCAATAGCGAAGGCGTTAGCTTGAGCGAATTGGAAAGAATACCAGGTACTGGTACCGACGGAAGAGTAAGCAAAAAAGACATACTGGCTTATGTTGCGGATAAAAAATCAGGCAAAGTAGCGCCTGCTCCAACAACTGCCGCTCCGGTTCAGGCTGCACCAAGATTTGAATCTGCTGCTATAAAAGTAACTGAATCAAGTTCTGCTCCTATTGCCATTCAATCCGGCTCTGGCAAACTTAGTGACCCATCGGCTGTAGTTGTGAGTGGAAATACAGAAATTGTAGAGATGGATCGTATGCGTAAGCTGATTGCCAAGCACATGGTAGACAGCAAACATACCAGTCCGCATGTCACCAGTTTTGCAGAAGCAGATGTTACCAATATGGTTCAGTGGCGCGAGAAGGTAAAAGTAGAATTTGAGAAAAGAGAAGGCACCAAACTCACTTTCACACCGATGTTTGTGGAGTGCATTGCAAAAGTAATTGAGCGTTATCCCCTGATCAACTGTTCACTGGATGGTGATAAAATAATCATCAAGAAAGATATCAATATTGGTATGGCTACGGCCCTGCCATCCGGCAACCTTATTGTTCCTGTTATCAAAGGAGCCAATCAATTGAATATTGTTGGACTAAGCAAAGCGGTAAACGGACTTGCAGATGCGGCCCGTAATAACCGTCTCAAACCTGATGATACCAATGGGGGCACTTTTACACTTACTAATGTAGGTACTTTTGGAAGCCTGATGGGAACCCCGATTATTTCTCAACCACAGGTAGCCATTTTAGCAGTAGGTGCTATTAAGAAGCGTCCAATGGTTATTGAAACAAAAGAAGGCGATACCATTGGCATCAGACATATGATGTATCTCTCCTTAAGTTACGACCATCGTATTGTAGATGGAAGTATCGGAGCCAGCTTCCTTACAGATGTAGCAAAAGAATTTGAGAAATGGGATGCTGAAAGACAATGGTTTCAATATCTCTAATCAATTGTTGTTTTTGATGAACGGTTTTGCGGATACAGGCGGGTAATTAACTTGCATGCAATGAAAGTAGTAGCCAGCATATTACTCATGCTAACCGGCTTCTTTACAATAAGGCCATTGGTAATGATGTATCCTCAGACAACAGATTCCTGCGAATCTGTTAATGCCTGCAGGAAAGTGTGCGGTGAAAATAAATCCAACCAAAAAAACACTCCTGATAAGAACTGCGATACTACTACCAGATGTAATACCAGTTCCTGTTGTTTCGTTTATCAATATTTACCTGCAGAAGAAACCAACTGTAAAAATGGTTGGTCTGAATCACTCAAACAAATACCCCCTCACTATACTGAAAGGCCTGTTTCGGGCTATTTATCAGACTGCTGGCAGCCTCCCGAAGTTCTTTTTATTTGATATAAGCCAATCCATTTTATTAAACACATTAATTACCATCAAATGAAAAAAACAATGATGGCCCTGATCGCTTTTACCCTGATCAGCGGCATAACTATAGCTTCAGGCAACAACAACAATAAAAAAGAAACCAGCAAAGCATCTAAAGAAGTATGCGACAAAAAGGTTTGTAAGGATAAAAAAGATTGTAAAAAATCCTGCACACCTCCTGGTTGTACAAAAAAATGCTAATCATTTAGCATGATATAGGTGGCCCGCCAAAATTGGCGGGCCTTTTTTATTGGAAGACCGAAGGTCCGGAAGTCCGATAGACCGACGAGGCATAACTCCAATAAAACTTCTCTCGGTCTTCCGGACTTTCGGACTTCTCCCTAATTTTCACATCCTGTTAATAAACAAATGCTGTTTTTGTTTTCAACTCTTTGTAAATTATGGAAACAAAACGGATCAGTATGAAGACCTTATCACAAACTTGGTTTGCAGATGGCTATATTGATTTTGAATTGAAGAAGTATACCCTTCTCGCCTATCTTCAGGAAATCAACCATCACTTTTGCCAGAACAAATTATACCCACAACTGGCAGACCTCATTTTCCATTATAATAACCTGGTTGCTTTTAAAGAAAATAAACAATACCTGCAGGAGCAATTCCCCAAACGTTTAACCGGCATACAAATTGAAAAATTGCAACTCCTTTATGAATCAATGGTGGAAGATGACGAGTTGATGCAGGAACTGGAGGAAATAATTCAGTATGCTTCCCTTAACATGAAACAAGCCATCAGTAGTGGTACAGAAATTTATGAGTTTGTAGAAAACAAATTAACCATAGAACCGATCGGTCTGGTACCACTGGACCATAATGAAGGCTATTTCCTGCTGTGCGAGGGCACCTGCAAAAACACCTGGGTTTATCAGTACCGTTTAAGCATATTTGAAAAACACGACGAGAAATACCGGAGCATAAAAACCGAATTCGTAGATGTATGGCAAAGGAACATCGTAAACTCCTACCAAAACATCAAAGCCGAATTAATACGCAATCGCTCCGACCTACCCAACCCAGCAGTATACGCAGTTGAAACACCATTAAGTATACCACTCGAAGAAACATTGCTACCCATTGTAAAGAGAAGCCTCGTCCGGTACATAAGCACGATTTCTGATGTCTGATGGCGGATCGCTGATGTCGGATGTCAGATGGCAGATGTCAGATGTCGGATTTGATTTAATAAGAAAGCTGAACCCAATTAAGTTGTTCAGCTTTTCTTATTGAATATATAAAATCTTAAATCCGACATCCGACATCAGACATCAGACATAAATCTGACATCTGCCATCAGACATCAGCCATAAATCTGCCATCTGACATCTGCCATCTGACATATCATTAGTATCCGAGCCCCATGTCTTTCCCTTTCATAGTTGCAGGTACTCCTTCTGTGATCCATTTAGCGGGTTTGTCGCCTTTCAGGAGGTAGTCGAAGAACTGTTGTTCACGGATTTGTATGTCTTTTCTGTTTTTGCGTTCTACCAGGTTATGCGCCTCATTGTTGTAGTTCAACATCCATACTTTTTTGCCTAGTCTGCGCATAGCAGTATAATATTCTATGCCCTGATACCAGGGTACAGCATCATCTGCATCGTTTGCCATAATTACCAGAGGTGTTTTCACTTTAGGCAACTGGAACAGTGCAGAGTTTTCGATGTATAAATTGGGTTTTTCCCATAAGGTAGCACCAATACGACTTTGTGTTTTTTCATACTGGAACTGTCTATTCATTCCCGAACCCCAACGAATACCGCCATAAGCGCTTGTCATGTTAACCACAGGAGCACCGGCCCATGCAGCAGCGTATAAATTGGTTCTTGTTATCAGATAAGCTATCTGATACCCTCCCCAGCTTTGTCCCTGCAAACCTAATTTAGTACTATCAACATATCCCTGTTTTACGACAGCTCTTGTTCCGCTTAAGATATAGTCATAAGCACCCTGGCCCGGATAACCTTTCTTATACCAGATATCCGGAACGAATACGACATATCCCCTGCTTACAAAAAAGGAGATATTCAATCTGGAAGGCGTTGGAGACGGAGCATTATATCCATATAAACCCTGACTGCTTCTCTCATAGAAATATACAATCATGGGATATTTTTTCTTTGGATCAAAGTCTTCCGGTTTATAAACAATACCTTCTGCTTCCTTACCAGTGTATGCTTTCCATTTAAACAACTCTGCAGTTCCCCAATTATAATTTGCCTGTTGAGGATTGGTATTTGATAATTGTTTTGCAGGTCCTTCGAATGACTGTACAAAAAGATTCGGCGACTGCTGGTAAGTTTCTTTTGTGTAGGCAACTACATTGGCATCTTTTGCTTTTTGCACTGCCGGGCTCACACTAACTTTTTCTTTAAATACCAGGCTAACTGTTTTATTGAAAAGATTAAGTGTTGCAAGTCCTGCGCTTTTATCGCGTTCGTCGAACATGCGTAAAAGCAGGGTTTGTCCGTGTTTAATAAAACGCTCTTCGCGATCGGTATTAATATAACGGAAGCTTACTTTATCCTTGCGGCCCGTTGTTAAACAAACTGATGCAGCTTTTCCTTCAGGATCTACCTGCCAGATATCATAACGGTCGTAGATATAAACATATTGATCATCTGCATGCCATTTTACAATACCATAAGGATTAGGATCATCCGGCACATCATTCTCTTCGTCAACTAAAGATGTTTTAATATCTTTTGCCACCTGATATAACTGTTGTGTTACATTGTTATAGACAAAATACTGTTGCTTTATTTCATCAAAGAACATCAGGTATTTACCAGTATAAGATGGTTGAAGATTGCCACCTTTTAAATCTTTCCTGATTATACTTGCCTCGCCTGTAAGCGGGTTTACTTTAAACACATCATTTAAAGTAAATCCTTGCCATTGGGTAGCAACGCGTTTACCAAAATCAGATACAGCATAAAAAACAGACCCATCACCTTCTTCGGTAGGAACAATGGTTCTAAGTTTTTCATTCCCTAATTGTACCACTTCATTTTTCGACATATCAAAAAAGGCCGTATAACTTCTACGCAGTTCATTATTCAGATTACGCAACTGCATAGGTTGTATATAATCATCGTTATAATGCCAGATATCTACATTTACCCTGTCGATTTCAGGTACGGTAGTATCTTTCACTGGCCATATCGGTAAAGTACCCAGAAATAACCTGTTGCCCGATTTACTAAAAGTAATACTACCAGGGTTGTCGCTGATAGTCCAATCAGCAGGTACACCCTTGGTTGTTTTATCGGCCAATAAACGGGCACTATCCATCCCGTCTTTATAGTAATATAATTTAAAGAATTTCTGTAAAGCTTTACTGCTACTGTCTCTTTCTGCTACAAATGCAACCTGTGTTCCTGCTTCATCCATACGATAGCTTTTGGCTTCGTTGAATTTTTTGAAGATAGTCGTTGTTGTATTGCTTTTAAGGTTCAGCTTAACAACACTTGCTGCTACTGATTCGTCATTATTTTTCCTGGTTGTTTCAATTAATAAAACATCGCCTGTTTTATTAAAGAAATAATCTTTCACCAATGTAAACCTGCGTTCTTCCCCTGTAGATAAATTTCGAAGTACCAGCTCTGTGCCTTCTTCTACCGGCTCTGCGGGTGGGCGCACTGCTGGCCTTGTTCCTCTTGCCGGCTGTAGCACTGCCAATCCGTTTGTTTTAGCCAGATTGGCCTTATTGCGAATACTATCAGCCACACGCATAAGGCTATCAGCCATTGTAAGAAGATTATTGATTCTGGTAAGTGAATCTGGGGTTCGTGGACGATTGGTTTCTGGCAAGGCTTTATCTAGCAGGTAGGCAAGCCAGGTACCAGACTCATCAGGCACTTTGTAGCTTTTAATTCTGGGTATTTTCTGCACATTGGTTTTACCAAGTTCCACTATAGCCAGACTATCTTTTGGCATATCATCCGGACGCCTTCTTTTTATTCTGGCATCTCTGGTATCCTTGTAAAAGGGTTTAATGCGACATATTGCATAGCGATTATCTTCAGTGATACTTACACTATAGCCCCGGGGTATCACAACTTTATAATCGCCGGCAACGGACTGAATATAAAGTACACCATCCCCTTCCTGGGGGTTTACAGCATAAGCGAGGTATTTTCCATCATTACTGATGGCTCTTTCGCCCAAAGCCTCCCATCCGTCATAAACAGTATGATCCAATGGCTTTTTCTGAGCAAGTACTTGTAAAGCCGGCAATAAAAGCATAGCCAGCAGTAGTTTTTTCATAGCAGTAGTTTTTATATCTTCCGAAGATAACTAAACCATTGATTACCAGATTAGGCATTCCCAGGAAAATGACCAGTGGGTGAATAACACAGATAACCCATTGTATGGCTATTTTTGTATAAATTATCTAATATGAAAAAACAGGCATTTACTGTATTAGCAACCCTTTTTAGCAGCTTATTGCTGGCCCAGGGACCAAAACTTGAGCTCATCTGGACCACCGATACTACCCTAAAAGTGCCTGAATCAGTTTTATTAGATGAGGGTAATAAGCTACTATATGTATCATGCATAGATGGGCAGTCGGGAGATAAAGATGGCAAAGGTTCTATTGCCAAAGTTGCATTAGATGGTAAAATCATTAATCCCAATTGGGTTGATGGATTGAACGCTCCAAAGGGAATGGGAATATACAAAGGCAAGCTTTATGTAGCTGATTTAACGGAAGTAGTGGTAATTGATATCAAAAAAGGAACAATAATTGAAAAAATCCCTGTTCCGGAATCCGTATTCCTCAATGATATAAGTATTGATGCAAAAGGAACCGTTTATGTAACTGATTCCAGAACATTCAAACTGCATAAAATCGAAAAGGGCACCGTATTCCTGCTAATCGACAAATTACAGGGACCTAACGGTTTGTTGGCCGTAAAAGATGGGTTATTTATTTTGGATAAAGGAAGTTTATTGAAGTTAAGTGCCAGTGGACAACTATCAAAAATAGCAGATGGTATGGATCCTAGTACAGATGGTATTGAAATGGTAAAACCCAGGGAATTTATCGTAAGCTGCTGGAGTGGGGTCATATATTATGTACACGACAATGGTCAGAAAACGATATTGCTCGATAGCAGAAATGAAAAAATAAATACGGCTGATATCGGTTATGATGTAAAAAATAAAATTGTTTATGTGCCAACATTTTTTAAAAATTCGGTCATGGCGTACCAGATAAATAATAATTAAGGCCATTTTAATCTTTTGTGCGATATTGTTATCCCTAAAAGACTGAAATTTCAATTTGGTGAACACTCCCCGCTTGTCACCAATTTAGCAGATAATTGCATTTATTGTAAATGAATAATAGCGTCCATAGTATTCAGGAACTTATTGGAATAATGCAACATTCCGGTTTATTTCCCTTCATGGTTGTAAATGAAGCTGGCTATTATATTTATATCAATGAAAAATTTGCAGCATTAGCAGGATGGGAACTAAATAACCTACCAAACTCAAAAGCCGATGAACATATCCATTATGCAGACAAAGAACTGTTTAGGCAAGCATGTGCAGACAGTCTGAATCATCCGGGACAAAAATCTACCGTATCGGTTCGGTATATTTTTGATGATAAAACCTATACCATACAATGGGAACTATCCGGATCTTTCGTGGGTCATGAAAAGTCAATAGTTGGTTTTGGTCTTTTGTTATCAGGAGAACCGCTCGAAGAATTTGCTGCCACCCGATATGCAGAGCAATTTAATGAGTACCTGGATGGTGTACAAGATGGTTTTTTCGCCCTTAACCGCAATTGGGTTTTCACCAGAATAAACCGATTTTTTGAGAAGGTTACCGGTATGAAAAGAGAAGAAATGATCGGTAAAAATTTCTGGGATATTTTTCCTGATTCTCCTGATCAACCTTATGCCAATGCAATGCGTAAGGCTTTCGATGAAAACCAAACCATCACTTTTGAACAACCCTGGCCGCCAGCCTATCATTTCGCGGTTTCTGCAAGTCCATCTAAGGAAGGTATCATTTGCTACTTCATTGATATTTCACTTCAGAAAAAACAACAACTAGAACTATTGGCCAACGAAATAAAACTCAAAGCCATACTGGATAGTACCACAGATATTAATATCATGATCAGTCCGGATATGCGCATCATGAATTTTAACCGAACGGCTGATCAACTTGCTGAAACCTACTTTAATACCAATCTTAAGTTCGATGCCGATTTTATGGATTATGTGATGCCTGAACTCAGGGATTCATTTAAAGAGCATTTTAGAGCCGCATTATCAGGTGAACAACTCACCTCAGAGCGACCTGTAGTAATACCAAATGGTGATGCGATTTGGTTTAAGTTTTTATATTATCCGGTTTACAATGATACCGGCGATATGATGGGCGTAGCCATGAATATTACCAATATTGATGCGAAGAAAAAGGCTGAAATGAAACTACTGCAGCAATACGATAAAATGCGCGAAATAGCCTACCTCCAATCGCATGAAGCCAGGGCGCCACTTAGTAATATTCTCGGACTGATTAATGTATTGATGTTGTATACAGACAAAACCAATGATCCCGAAATTTTACTTGTTCTTGATCATCTGAATGAAAGTGCAGAAAGGTTGGATAAAGTGATCCAGCAAATTGTTTACAACACCAGACATGAATAACTCGTTAGGTTTTTTGTTGTTTATGCTTTCTGATTACCCTGATCATTTGTAATACAACCGAAAGAATAATCAGGGATACCCCAATGTAAAAGCTATCGCCCAGATACTTTTGTTCTCCAAATAAAACGAATGCCAGTATTACACCATAAACTGGTTCCAAATTCAGGCTTAGATTCTGTGTAAACGCAGACACTTTTTTCAATGCCTGAAGCATCAAATCCATGGCCAGCACAGTACAAAGCCAGCCTAACATCAGTAACCAGAGCCAGTCTGTTAATGTAGGCAGTATAGATGCTACGGGATAATAATGCAGGTACAAAGGCATCAATAAGGTTAACAGCAATAAGCCTCCACTAAGTTCATATACCATCATAACCCTTGGCTCAACTTTATTTACCTGTCTCTTATTGAGTACGGTAAATAAAGCTGCAAGTATGGCCGAAATAATGCCAGCGATAATACCTTCCCGATAATGCTGATGAAATTGAAAAATCAATAGAATTCCCAATAAGCTTAATAATCCCAAACCAATATCCCAAAAATTGATTTTTTTATGGTTGAATACAGGTTCCAATAGAGCAGTGAATAAACCCGTTGAAGCAAAACATACCAGACCGATAGAAACATTGGCCATTTTTATGCTGCCATAAAAAAACACCCAATGCAAGGCTATCAGTGTGCCGATGCCGAGCAATTTCCAAACCATTGAGGCTGGAATACGCTGAAACTGTTTTTTAACCTGTAGTAAAAAAAGCAGGCTAACAACCGTAATCATGATTCTGTACCAAACCAGTAATCCTTCATTGAGTTGAATAAGTTCCCCAAGCACTCCTGTAAAACCGGCTAAAAAAACGGAAATATGTAGTTTAATCAGGGCATCTCTCATGCAGTACTGGTGGGATTATATGCTGAAAGTAGGAAAAAGGTATGGCTGAAAAAAACTTATTCTGCACTATTGGCCACTCGCTTACGGTAGTTCCTGAATAAGCTATGCCATTGTATTTTCAGTACCCCGAGAACTCCTTCTTTAATGATTCCCTTGCTCATTTTGCTGACACCAATTTTCCGGTCAACAAAAGTGATGGGCACTTCCTTTATGCGGAAACCAAGTTTCCATGCCACAAATTTCATTTCAATCTGGAATGCATAACCGACAAATTCAATTTCATCAAGATTAATTGCTTCCAGTACCTGTCTTTTATAACAAACAAAGCCTGCCGTTGGGTCATTTACCGGCATCCATGTGAGTAAGCGTGTATATAAAGCACCTCCCCGAGAATAAAGTTGACGATCCCAAGGCCAGTTTTCTGTCTTACCACCGGGAACATAACGGCTACCAACTGCAATATCAGCACCCCCATTTTTACAGGCATCGTATAAACGCTCCAGGTCTTTGGGATTATGGGAGAAATCGGCATCCATTTCAAAAATGAAATGATACCCTTTTTGAATACCCCATTTAAAGCCATGAATATATGCGGTGCCTAAACCAAGTTTACCTTTTCTTTCTTCGAGAAATAATTGATGCTGGTTTTGTACCATCAACGACTTCACAATATCCGCCGTACCATCTGGTGAGCCATCATCTATTACAAGCACATGATACCCTGCCTGCAAATCAAATACAGCCGCAATAATAGCAGCGATATTGTCTTTTTCATTATAGGTTGGTATGATAACTAACTTTTCCAAGGCAGTACAGGTTGCTACGCTAAAATACAACACAGAATGATTGTACGCATTATCATCAGCAGAAATGCGGTAAATACTTTGTAAATACTACAGACTTATCCTTTTTTTAACAAGGTTCTGTTCAGTATCTCAGTGAGTTTTTGTTTGGTATTCATGGGAAAATCACCTTTCATCATCCAATCGTAGTATTGAGGTTCTTCTTTTAAAACCTGTACCACTGGCTTTCCCTTGTGTTTTCCAAAATTGAATACTTCTACTCCTTTCTCTTTTACAAAGCGGCGGGCAAAGTCAACAATATCATCTTCACCGGTAAATTTCACAATACTTTCAACCGTATTTCCAATTTGAGGGTATTTCTCTACCTGAGCTTCCAGCACTTCCCAGGTTGCAGTTGCATCGGCTTCTGCACTATGTGCTCCTTCGAGGGTTTTCTGGCAATAAAATTTATAGGCAGCACTCAGGGTGCGTTGTTCCATCATATGAAATACTTTCTGCACATCCACCAATTTTCTTCCATCTACAGAAAAATCGATTCCAACCCTTAAAAACTCTTCAATAAGCATGGGTATATCAAAGCGATTACTATTATAGCCTCCTATATCGCACAATTCAATAAACTGTTTAATTTCATTTGCCACCTGTTTAAAACTGGGAGCATCTTTAACCATTTCATCCGTAATGCCATGCACATCACTCGAGGATTGAGGAATGG
This sequence comes from uncultured Sediminibacterium sp., assembly GCF_946481145.1. Next base: position 11,285 of record NZ_CAMLMJ010000016.1, on the reverse strand, counting down.
GCATGAGTGGATTAATCAACTTTCTTTTTACCTGCCTGCTTCCATCAGGATTGATTTTTACAATAGCTATCTCAACAATACGATCGATACTGATATTAACCCCTGTTGTCTCGAGATCAATAAATGCGATTGGGCGGGTAAGTTGCAATTTCATCTTGCGAAGTAAATACTTTAATTGTTAATTCCTGAGATTTTGGTGATGTTCCATCAGTTCTTTTGTTAAAGCAGGAATATCTAATCCGTCGTAGTTACCACTGCTCATTAATAAAAGATTCGAATGGTGATAATTTCTTGTATGTAACCATTCATCCAAAGCCTTACTATCGGTAAGTACAATCAGTTCTTTTTTATTAAAACCATTCTTTACTGCGTCGGCAGATAAATCCGGAAGTTTCTTCAATTCAAGGGCATGCTTCGAATAAAAAACCACTGCTTCATCGGCCTGCTCCAGTGCGCCATTATATTCCTTCATAAAGGCTTCATTTAAACTACTATAGGTATGCAGCTCAAGTACACCAATTAGTTTTCTTTCCGGGAACTGATGCTTAACTGCATCTATCGTTGCTTTTACTTTACTGGGAGCATGTGCAAAATCGCGATACATAGCACAATCACTCGCATTTGCCAGTAATTCCAACCTTTTGGCCGCACCAGTAAAACTGCCGATTGCAGGAACGAATGCTTCAGCCGATATACCCAATGCTTTACAGGCATAATAGGCTGCATAAAGATTCATCAGATTATGATTGCCAAATACTTTTAATGATCCGCTTACCCCTTCAATAGAAACTGTTGTATTACCGTTGATGATTTCATGCGCAGGAATCTGATAAGGCTGGTAGCTTATATCTGTTCTCGGATTGGTCGTAACCAACTCTTTTAATACAGCATCAGATTCATTATAGATGAGCAAACCTCCTTTTTCAATTTTATTAATAAAAATGGTGAATTGCTCCAGGTAGAAATCGAATGTTGGAAACACATTGATATGATCCCAGGCAATCCCAGTTAATATCGCAATATGTGGATATAAGAAATGAAATTTGGGTTTTCTTTCAATGGCACTTGCTGGGTATTCGTCGCCCTCACAAACAATGACAGGGGCATCAGTAATATTTACGGATTGATCAAATCCTTCTACCCTGGCACCAACCAGGTAATCAAATGATTGATGCAATGATTTAAGCACATGCATGATCATACTGGTAGTGGTGGTCTTTCCATGACTACCTCCTACCACCACCCGCTTTTTATCCCTGCTCTCATGGAAGATATACTCTGGGAAAGAATATATTTTGAGTCCAAGTGCAATGGCTTTTTGCAATTCCGGATTATCCTGTTTAGCATGCATACCCAGGATTACAGCATCCAATTCAGGAACAATCATAGAAGGCTGCCAGCCTATTTCAGCAGGCAATAAACCCTCCTTTTGGAGATTGGTTCTGGCTGGTTCAAATATTTCATCGTCTGTACCAGTAACCCGATATCCTTTTTTGTGCAATGCAATGGCTAATTGGTGCATTACGCTTCCGCCAATAGAAATAAAGTGAACCCTCATAATAATTAATTGATTACAATCGTTTTATGCATATTAACTTATCGAAAACGGGGCCTTAGGCAACATTCTGATATAATTCGTATCTTTATATAGCGAAAATACTGTCAAAACGCCCATTTAAACAATTCACATGAAAAAGATAACCGTTTTATTGTTACTGGTTTTATTCAGTTCCGCATTGGTTAGCTCTTGTACTTCTTCTAAAAGCAGAGGTTGCCCAACTACCAACCCACGTTATTTTAAGCCCTGATAACTAAACAGGATTGAATGATGATTTGTTTAATGTAGGATTGTTTCGCAAAAGATGAATTGGATTACACTCAGCTCCCAAGAGCAAATAGCCGCAATTAAAGCCGCTTCTTACCAGCAACCCCAGGTTATATTCAAACACAGTACCCGCTGCAGCATCAGTTCAATGGTGTTAAACAGATTGGGAAGAAGTGATACACCCGAAAAAATTGATTTCTACCTACTCGATTTGCTTTCGCACCGTGACATTTCCAACCAAATTGCCAGCACATTCGATGTATACCACGAATCACCACAGGTATTACTCATCAAAAATGGAGAATGCATCTACGACGAAAGCCACCAGGGGATTCAAATGGATGAAATAATAGAGCAGGCCGCAACATAGTCTTCCCATGGACTATGGTCTATGGACCATGGACCATAGTCCATAGACCATGGGTAAGCCAAATCCTTACTTTCAGTATATTGCTTCAAATTGAGCTTATGACCATCACTGTATTTGGTGCAACCGGACAGGTAGGCAAATATGTTGTAGCGCAGTCCCTCGCAATGGGGTATTCGGTTCGGGCTTTTGGCCGTTCAATTGAGTCTTTGATAGACAAAGACAATAACAATGAAAAGCTAACCGCCATTAAGGGATATATTTTTGACGAGTCGGATGTTTTTGGCGCTATCGAAGGCAGTGATGCCGTAATTTCTGTACTTGGTGGAGCATTCGACGGGAAAGATCATACCAGGAGCCTGGGAATGAAAAATATCGTCGCCCAAATGGAAAAAGCGGGACTGTCAAGAATCGTTGCATTGGGTGGAATGGGCATTTTAAATGCAGCTGAATCAGAAGATGGTTTATTGATTGATCAACCCGATTATCCGGAGCAATATAAACCTGTTGGCTTAGAACACCTCGCTGCTTTTCGCAGTCTTGAAGCAAGTAAACTTCAATGGACATTCATTTGTTCTCCGGACATTTTAAATGTACCTGGGAACAAACAATATATTACTTCAGCAAATTTCGCCCCCCAACCCAATCATTATCAAATCGCCGCCGGAGACCTTGCAGATTGTATGCTACAATGCATTCAACAAAACCAGTATATAGGGCAAAGAGTGGGAATCAGCAGACTATAGCAGAAAGCAGATTTCTGATCGCTGATCGCTGATCTCTGATTTATGAATTTTGAATTTTGAATTTTGAATTTGAAAACCTACCCACTATTCACCACTCACCTCTCTTTTCATCACCCAGTCATTCTGGATATCATTGCCGAGGATGAATTTTTGGGTTGAGAATTTTCGAAAGCCAAATGACTCATAGAATTTAATGGCTCTTGTATTTTTTTCAAATACGCCAAGCCAAACTATTTTTCCATTCATAGCTGCGGCCATTTTCAGGGCAAACTGCATCATGGCTTTTCCGACGCCTTTTCCAATGCTGTTTTTACGTGCATAGAAGCGACTCAATTCAATGGCAGGAAGCGATGGTGGTAAATCTGCGTGTGAGTCGTGCTTTAATTTAAAATACCCTACAGGTAAATCACCATCATAAGCAAGGAAGAACTTATTTTCTTCATCATACACTTCTGCTTCCAGCTTTGAAATGGAAAACTGTTCTTCCATAAACATTTCCATATCTGCCGCACTATTATCTGCTGCAAATGTGTCGAAGAAAGTCTCACGACTTATAGCGGCTATAAGTCCGGCATCCTTTTCGTCTGCTTTGCGTATGGTAATATTCATAATGGTTTATGCGCAATTTTCTATAACCATTGCGCTGGCTCCACCACCTCCGTTACAAATACCGGCTGCTCCGATTTTGCCACCTTTCTGTTTCAGTACATGAACAAGTGTAACAATGATTCTTGCTCCACTGCAACCAAGTGGATGTCCTAAAGACACCGCACCGCCATGTACATTTACTTTGGCGGCATCTAGGTTCATTTTTTGGATATTGGCTATCCCCACAACAGAGAAGGCTTCATTCAATTCAACAAAATCAATATCGTTCATGGTAAGTCCAGCCTTGTCCACCGCTTTTGGCAAAGCGAGCGAAGGAGTTGTAGTAAACCATTCCGGTGCCTGCTCTGCATCCGCATAACTTCGAATAACAGCAAGAGGTTTAATGCCCATTGCATCTGCTTTTTCCTTACTCATTAATACCACTGCTGCTGCCCCATCGTTCATGGTTGAGGCATTTGCCGCAGTAACGGTACCGTCTTTTATAAAAGCAGGTTTTAATTCAGGTATCTTATCGAATTTTACATTAAAAGCGTCTTCATCTTTATTAAACAATATCGGATCACCTTTTCTCTGGGGAATAGATACCGGCACTACTTCTGCTTCAAAAGAACCATTGTTCCAGGCTGCCTGACTTCTGGTATAACTTTCAATAGCAAATGCATCTTGCGCCTCTCGTGAGATATTACATTCCTTGGCACATAATTCAGCAGCATTACCCATGGCATAGTTATGATACACGTCTGTAAGTCCGTCTTTTGCCAATCCATCTATCATTTGAACATTACCATATTTATTTCCCCAACGAAGGTTGCCAGAGTAAAATGGCACATTACTCATACTCTCCATTCCTCCAGCCACTACAATATCGGCATCCCCTAATAAAATAGCCTGTGCACCCTGGGATATGGCTTTCATTCCACTTGCACAAACCTTATTCACCGTAGTACATATCACTGAATCAGGCAAGCCAGCAAACTTAGCGGCTTGTCTGGCGGGCGCCTGACCTGTATTGGCCTGTATTACGCAACCCATTAAAACTTCCTGTACATCGGCAGACTGAATACCCGCTCTCTCCACAGCGGCCTTTATAACGATAGCACCAAGTTGCGGGGCCGTAAAATCTTTTAAACTACCACCAAATGAACCGATAGGCGTACGAACAGCGGAAACGATGTAGACAGTTTTTGTTGCCATTTTATAATTTTGAAATGCAAAGATAAAGCAATCATACTAACAATCGTTAGCATCGTTAAGATTTCATTCCTTCCTTTACCAACTATTCAATACAACTTATCTTAGCCAAAATATCATGGTATGTATAAGGGCCTGTTTAACAGTTTATTGGTTCTATCTACTGGCATACTCCTTGCCAGTTTCATGATTCCTACCATTGATTGTGCCCAACTGAAAAAAGGAATATTTCATAGTTATAGTAAGCGAACTGGTGCACACATTATTATTACCAGAATGAATGGGGTGCAGCAAGACATTAACACAAGCACCCATGATACTACCTATTGGAAATTAGACTGGCTCAGTGATTGTCGCTTTGTAGCTACCTACCTCACAGGATCAGGGCCAAAAACCGCAGAAGAGAAAACTTTTTACCAAAGCAGTTTCCTTTATTTTGAAGTGAAGGAAATTGCCGACAACTATTATGTAGGTACTACTACTGTTAAAGCACCCAATGGCAATAGCTCCTCCACAGATACCACCTGGTTTACCGAAAGGCTTAAATATTAGTTTATTTCTAATATTTTGGCATAAAATTTGAAGCTTTACCAGAAACCCGGATTATGCCCTTGCGAAGAAAAGTATTACCACTGGCATTTTTTCTATTCTCCTTTACCCAAACTATTTCAGCACAGTCTGGCGATAATACATTTGTAGATAATTATAAAACTTTCAGAGAGATCACCGATTCATTAAAGAGCTATGCTTTATACATGGTTCCTTATGGATCATCAAAAAAAATAAGGCTTACTGGTACCTACCAAAATAGATTGTCAAAAGTGTATCACTTTTTAAAACGCAATAAAGAGATAGACTTCAAAAACCCCGACTTTATCATCGGCATACTTATTGACGAACAGAAAATAGATGAACCTGAAATATTACCAGATGGCAAGTTTGGGAATTACGATAAGTACATTATAAAAGTCACCTACCACTATAAGGTCAACTTTCTGATTCATACCAAAGAAAGAAAAGAATTGCGCTTTAATCTTGGCGACGATATTGTGCATGAAAAAACAATGGTGGCCAATACGCCCTTTAACGAAATAAGGGATTCAATAAGTAGAAATGGTTATTCACTAAGACCGCAACCTCAACCCATAACTGTTGCACAATCACAAACGCCTATGTATGCCCATCTGCATATGCAGGAAGAAGACTATAAAACCTTATTATCTAAACTACTTGATAAGTTTATCAATTATTATGTTGATAGAGTAGACAACTAATAAAAATGTCTGTATGAAAAACAAATACCTGATACTTCTTTCTTTCATTTGTTTGTTTAATCTGCAAACAAATGCCCAGGATGATTCAAGCTTTGCACAGATTTACCGGACTTTAAGGGAAATAACTGACCCACTAAAGACTTATAGTCTTTATATTGTTCCATTCGAGTCAACAGATAAGCTCAAATTAGGCCCGCTTCATCAAAGAAAACTTTTTGAAGTATTTCATTTCCTGAAAAAAGGTAAAACCTTAAGTTTTGAAGACCCTGATTTTATTATTGGCTTTCTGGTCGACAGCCAGCGTTTACATACACCGAATGGAGGCGTTGCTTCAACAAGTAGTTCCGGTGGCTCTTTGGGCAGACTCAAGTTTTCCCAGGCCACACATGAGTTTCATTTTACTGTTTTAATTCATACCCGAAAAAATCAACAGCTTTCGTTTAAACTAGGAAGCACAGTTTATATAACGAAACGAAAAACAGATATGCCTTCTTATGGCTTCAACAATCGTGTAGTTGATTCAATTACAAAAAACAGGAGACCAGAAAACAGAGGATACTTATTATCGAGCGGAACAACATCACAATCAAATGCATTCCTTGACAGCGATTTACTGCCTAATGTAGATGATTATAAAACCCAACTCCTTAAAGTATTACAGCAGTATAAAAACAAATATGTAGACAGGGTGTACAACTAATTGGTAGACATGTCTACCAATTTAATTCCTGTTTGGGTAAATTCTATCCTTTTTTGTTTATACAAATTGCCGGTTGTCATTTTGAAAGTCTTCTTACTCATACCGAAGAAGTCGTAGATTTCTTCCGGAGCAGATTTATCATGGTAAGGCAGGTATCCGTTGTTCTCCTCAAGTAACCGGATAATTTTTCCGGCCTCGTCTTCCACTTTCTGAAAGCCGGGCTTACCAAGTACCACATCTATTTTATTCCCGGGTAATATCTTTTTTACAAAACCTTTTAGTTTATCTCCAATTTGAACATCCCCGAATATTTCATTCTGGTGTATAATACCGGTATGCAGGTTATTGATGATTACAACAAAACCGAGTTCAGATTTTCTATAGACCAACAGATCCACCTGATCCATTTCTTTTACTGTTAGCTGGTCATTACTCAACGACTGCTCCAACTTTTCAGTGGCTGCAACCCTTCCGGTCATTTCGTCTATATAGAGCTTCACCAGGTATTCCCCTCCCTCACGCATGCCCCCTAATTGTTTGGATGCAGGCACGAAAAGATCTTTCATTAATCCCCAATCCAAAAAAGCCCCCTGCCTGGTTACTGCTACAGCTTTCATTTTGACCACTTCTCCCACGCAAGCTTTGGCTTTCTGGGTGGTGGCAATCAACCGATTGTCAGAATCGTGATACACGAATACAGTGATCTCATCTCCAGGTTTAAGTCCTTTTGGCGCAAAGCGGGTCGGCAATAAAATACCATCTCCCCCATCTTCAAGGTAAAATCCAAAATCAACTTTACGGGATACTTTTAACGTATTATAATTACCCACCTGAACCTGCTCCATAGTACAATTTATCCTGCAAAAATAGGTTAGTTTGTCTGATAAGGACAGATTTATACATATGGGCTGGATTTATTGCTATCAGTGGGGGATTGAGCTGCAAGCTGCAAGCTTCAAGCTGCAGGCTGCACGCGAAGGATAGGAACGCAGATTTTCATGATTTATCATGATGGATCTTGAAAATTCGTGTTCTAAAATAGCAGAAATCCTAAATGGAGCACCAATCAAGGCTAACAGCTAATGGCCAAAAGCTAACAGCCAAATTTAACCTATCTGGACGCTATTTAAAGTCTTTCCACTAGTGTTAGCAACTTTAAGGTTTTTGCTTCAGCAGCTTTGAATATTTTGCGGGTGATGAAGCGGATAAAACCATTAATTTATACACTGATTTTACTTTTTAGTTTACAAAAGTCCTCAAATGCACAACAGGTAAATGGACATTGGTATGGCGTAGGAAAAGTAATGGTTGCTGGGGAACATAGTGCCTATATGGCTGAGCTTATACTGAAGCAAAAGGGCAAGATAGTTTCCGGAGAATTACAATACTATTTCCGCGACAGCTTATTTAAAGTAAAGGTTAATGGTTTGTATAACAATAATAGCAGACTATTGACTTTAAAACCTATTCCCTTTATTTATTATCTCTCGAAAAGTACGAGTAATGGTATTGATTGCATTTTATCGGGCAATTTTACTTTAATAGTAAATCGTACAGAGTCCATTTTGAATGGCGCATTTGAATCCGATGCGGCACATAAATACACCACCCCTGCTATCCAGTTTCGTTTCCGCTTATCATCAGATACATTGCCAGGCAACATTAATCCAAAAGAGGAACCAGAAACAATACCAGTAGTAATAGATACCAGTATAACAACAGTAGATACAACACCCATTGTAATAACTGCAGACAGTATTAAAATAGACCCCATTTATAAAGCAAGAGAAAAACAGTTTGTTACAGAAATTGAAGTATCTGGCGGACCATTAAAACTTCAGTTATACGATAATGGAAGTATTGATTATGATTCAGTGTCAGTTTACCTGAACGATCAATTATTAATTCCGAAAGTAAAGCTGGACCATAAAGCCATTCGAAAAACCGTCCTGTTAGACAGCACCCGTGAATTTAATGAGATCACTATGTTCGCTGAGAACCTGGGCACTATTCCCCCAAATACAGCGGCATTGATTATTTACGACGGTGAAAAAAGACATGAACTCATACTCACCAGCGACCTGAATAAATCAGCCACGATCAGGTTGAAGAAAAAGGCCAGGGTGAATGGTGAATAGTCAGATGTGAATTGTCAATTGTGAATGGTGAATGATAAACAAACTAACCATTGACAATTGACAATTCACTATTCGCTATTCAAAAAGCTCCTGCTGCGGATTGTCTTCTTTGGATTTTTGTTCCCATTCCATTTCGATGCTCTTATTGAAATCTGTAAGTTTGGCGCCAACGGCTTTCCAGCCCATTACTTCTACCATTTTGGCCACTTTAAATTTAGCCTTCCGAACCTGTGCACCTTTTCCGGTTTGAACAGATAATATTGGCTCGTCTTCTGTAGTAACAGCTTCCAGGCGGTTACCCTCTCCTTCTTTAATAAACAGGAACTGGGTTTTGAGCGTGCTGGTTTCTATTTTGAAACGCTTGATATTATATTGTTTCTTATCATTATCCAGATAAACTGCTGTGATAGTCTTATCCGGATCAAAACGTTCAATTAATGCGATTTTTTCTGGTTCGAATCGCTGGGTCATTTCTGTATCGGTTAATTCATAAGACCCATCATGGTATACAACCAATAACTTTTCATCTTCAAAACTTCCGAGGTATTGACCTTTTTCCTCTGTATTCAGTCGGCCGAATTTATCATCGAACCACAGTTTTCTTCCGGCCAGTGTACTTCTGCCTGCTTCTTTCAGTTTTACTGTTTTGATAGGATATTTGGTCACCTGGTTACCCATGCTTCCCCGGCCTTTGATTTCCAATTCTTCAAAATAAAAATCAAACTCTTTATTTCTCGCCGTACAATTAGGACTCAATACAATTTTCACTACTTCCGCTTCTCCATTTAAGTTAGCGGTGAAATAATGTACTTTGCTTTTATCTGAGCCCTTGGTTAAATCATATTCCTTATCGCGGGTAATACCGGTTACATTAAAACGCTTGGCATAACTAGTTCCACTGGCACCATCAAGGTATATCATGTTGTAGGTGGTACGCTCATCATTTTTCTGAAAAACAGCGGCATGGAGAATATCTTTCCCGATAAATACCTTATCAGAAACTTTTACCACTTTCATAGTACCGGAACGTGTAAATGCGATGATATCATCATAATCGGAACAGTCGCACAGGAATTCATCTTTCTTTAAACCCGTACCAATAAAACCTTCTGAACGGTTGATGTATAATTTGGTATTGGCAATGGCTACCTGTTTTACCTGTATGGTATCAAATTCTTTGATCTCTGTTTTACGTTCCCTGCCCTTGCCATATTTTTTAAGTAGGTTTTCGAAATAAGCCACTGCAAAATCTGTAAGATGTTCCAGATCAAATTGAACCTGTTTTATATCTGCTTCAATAGATTTAATCTGCTCATTCAATTCATTGATATCGAGTCGGTAAATTCTTCTTACAGGTTTCTCCGTAAGCTTCAATATATCTTCTCTTTCAATTGGCCTTTTGAGTTTTTTCTTGAATGGCGTGAATGCTTTGTCGATCGCTTCAATTACAGCATCCCATGTTGCATGTTTTTGTTCCAGCTCTTTATATATCTTTTCTTCAAAGAATATTTTTTCGAGCGAAGTGTAGTGCCATTTATCTTCCAGTTCCGCAAGTCGGATCTCCAACTCTCTTTTGAGTAGTGCCTTTGTATTTTCAGCAGAAACTTTGAGCAATTCATGGACACCCAAAAATTGTGGTTTATGATCCACAATTACACAGGCATTGGGTGAAATACTTACTTCACAATCGGTGAAAGCATAAAGTGCATCAATGGTAATATCTGGTGAAATGCCCGTAGCGAGGTCAATATGTATTTCAACTTCTGCCGCAGTTACATCCGTAACTTTTTTGATTTTTATTTTACCTTGATCATTTGCTTTGGTAATACTCTCCATTAACTGAGTAGTAGTAACCCCATAAGGCACGTCTCTGATTACCAATGTTTTTTTATCGAGTTCTTCTATATGTGCACGAACCCTTACTTTGCCTCCACGTTTACCTTCATTGTAATTGGCAACATCAATCATACCACCCGTCTGAAAATCGGGAAATATTTCAAACTTCTTACCCTTTAGGTATTTGATGGATGCATCTATGAGTTCACAGAAATTATGTGGCAATAGTTTTGTAGATAACCCTACAGCAATACCATCAGCTCCCTGGGCCAGCAATAACGGAAACTTCATGGGCAGGGTAACCGGCTCATTTTTCCGGCCATCATAACTCAGTTGCCAGGTGGTTGTTTTGGGGTTGAAAGCTACATCGAGGGCGAATTTTGATAAACGAGCTTCAATATACCTTGATGCGGCGGCCTCGTCACCAGTGCGCACATCGCCCCAGTTACCCTGGGTTTCAATCAATAAATCTTTTTGACCAAGGTTCACCAATGCATCCCCGATACTGGCATCTCCATGTGGATGGTATTGCATGCTCTGACCAATGATGTTTGCCACTTTGTTGAAGCGGCCATCATCCATTTCTTTCATGGCATGCA
>NZ_CAMLMJ010000015.1 GCF_946481145.1 uncultured Sediminibacterium sp. | reverse complement strand
ACCCCGGAGGGGTTACACATGTTAGCACAAGATGTCATTTTATTTCTCCTTACCCCGGAGGGGTTGCACATGTTAGCACAAGAAATCATTCTCATGGCTCCTTACCCCGGAGGGGTTGCACATGTTAGCAAAAACCCCAAAAGAAATTTTATTACCCTGGAGGGGTAACAAGGACATCAATATTAGTCAACATTATTTGTTCAATGGAGATGCTCTATTGCCTACATAATGTATGTACACATTTGTAAACTTCACTAATATCATTATCTCACTCTATACGAAAATTTATAACCCCTCCGAGTTGGGAAACATGAGAATGATGGTTTGTGTTAACATGTGCAACCCCTCCGGGGTAGGGAGCCATGAGAATGATGGTTTGTGCTAACATGTGCAACCCCTCCGGGGTAGGGAGCCATGAGAATGATGATTTGTGCTAACATGTATAACCCCTCCGGGGTAGGGAGCCATGAGAATGATGGTTTGTGCTAACATGTGCAACCCCTCCGGGGTAGGGAGCCATGAGAATGATGGTTTGTGTTCACATGTATAACCCCTCCGGGGTAAGGAGCCATAAGAATGATGGTTTATGCTAACTATCATGATTTTCAAGATCTATCATGATAAATCTTGAAAATCTGTGTCCTATTAATATCAGGCATTGCGTTAGCAGCAATCAAATATTTTATTGAGCAGCTCATTTTAAATTATCCCATTCGCAGGCCCCTATTTTTTCCCTTAAAAGCGTATAACAAGCACAAATCAAGGCCCGCAGCTTGCGGCCAATCAGTCCATTTTTTCAGTACAAAACACGAAATTCTAATTCGCTCATTATCAATGATTTACTCGTACCATCAACACATCATCAACACATCAACAACACACCACAACACGAATTAGTGTTTTGAAGTGTTGAAGTATTGTTAGTGTCGTATAGATATATTGAGGAAGACGTTAGCAAAACCATATAATATATCCGTATCTGTTAACCTCCATAAAATCATTATCGTCCTCTATGCGGGAATGTGTAACCCCTCCGGGGTAAGAAGTGCAACGGAATATTTCTTTACCAGGTGTTTTACAAAATTAATTCCGGTCCCACCTATTTATTCTATTAATGGGATAAAAGAGGGGGAGATAATTTAAAATCAGCTTGCTAAAGAAATATTAGATTGCTGTAAATGCATTGTCTCTTATCGAACACGGATTATCATGATTTTCAAGATCTATCATGATAAATCCTGAAAATCTGTGTTCCATCAAACGCGTGCCTGCACATATATTCCATTAATAACAGAAAGCATAAAAATAAGCACTAATCAAGCTAGCAGCTAGAAGCCAGCAGCTAGCAGCCCAACTCAAACCACCATCAAACTACACCCCCTTATATCACTATTATCCAATCTTCCCCATACTTCAAAGGAGCCGTCTGGATATACCATACCCAGATCTTCTGTTGCAATAAAGGCACAACTGTAGATATTGGCCAGGTCTATCACCTGTATCACCCCTCTGCCAGTAGTAGCTGAACTAAGTGGGTCTTCTTCATCACGCACAAATACTTTCATCCAGGGTGGACAGGCAAACAATCCATTCCCTTTGGAATAAGCCTGGCTTAATAATTCTGTCATGCCATATTCGGAATGAACCTGGTTTATGCCCAGTTGTTGTTGAAGTATTTCATGCACTTCCACCCTGGTCATTTCCTGTCGCCTTCCTTTCATACCACCGGTTTCCATTACAACCGTATGTTTCAGTTGCTTCGGATAATGCTCCGCAAAATCAAGCAGGGCGAATGTTACACCTAATAATAAAGTTTTTTGTCCCCTCAGCTCCAGCATCTTTAGTGTTTCATTCAACTCAGCATGATTATACAGGTAAAACCCGCTATGTTCATGTTTACTTAATGCGATCAATTCATCGGCCATCATCACCAGCGAAGAATGCTGTCGCTCAAGGTAGGCAGGTAATAAAGCCAGAATGCACCAGTCTTTCACCGAACCATAAAACAGCTCAAAAGCCTGGAGAAAACTTTTCCGGTATATTCCTAAATCGGGCACCCAGTGCCTGCTGTTGATTGTTTGAGTAGTGCCGCTGCTTTCAAAATAATGTGAAGCCGGCACACCGGTAAGAATGGTTTCCTGCTTAAAAAAAGATACAGGCAACGCCGGAATCTCCATGGGTGTCTGAATAGTAGCCGGTGATTTCCCGATCATATCACACCATTTGCGATATACGGGGTTCTGACGGTACTGGTATTGGTACAATTCCATACAGGTTGCATCGAAACTATCTGCCGAAACAGAGAAAATATTGTTAACATCAAAAGGCAACCCACCCATGTATTGTAATGTTTTAACTAAATTTGATAAGAAAGTAGAACGAATGAAGGCAAAATTATTGATATTCAGCGCAATTATACTCGGTATTACCGCTTGCAAAAAAGATACTTATACTACCCGTCCACAGTTGACGTTTAAAAGCGTAAACGGGAAAACATTTGGTAGTAACTCGGCTATCATTTTTTCCATTGAATTTACCGACAAAGAAGGCGATCTGCAAGACAGTATCTGGGTTCAGAAAATTACCCGGGTGAATGGTTGTGCCAGCTTCGGCGACCGCGCCAAAATACCCAATTTCACCGCTACCAGCAACCTGAAAGGAGTTTTTGAAATTGGCTACAGTACCGGTTTTGTACCAGGAAGCAATTATACCGTTTTACCGTCCTGCTCAAAAACCGACACCTGTTATTTCCGTTTCTGGACAAGAGATAAAGCCAAAAATGTGAGCGACACTGTTGTTTCTCCTGATATCATCATCGTGAAATAGACGGTATGCTAACGGGGCATGACTGTCCAAAATGTGTGGTTATTGAAAATAACGGAGCGATTTTTCCAGCATTTCTTTTTTGGCAACTATTTCTATGGCTGCTGCGTGGTGGCACTTGCCATTGAAGCAAACCTGCAACAAGGGTTCCCGCTAAACAATCTATTATTCTATATTCTTCTTTTCTCCTCCACAGTACTGTATTATACTTATGCCTACCTCAGAGAAAACCCCAGCGTAAGTAATCTTCGCAGTGAATGGTATACTGCCAACAAAAAAAGGATACAGTATTCTCAAATCATACTTACTGTAACCTGTCTGGCGATAGCCATCTACCAACTCATCAACTGGCAATCAAAATTGCTTAAGATCAATCCATGGGAATGGTTGCTGCTCGCAATCTTCCCCTTGCTTGCTATCTGGTATTATGGCGATCACCTTCCCTTTATCAAAAAATCAAGTCTGCGCTCTAAAGGATGGATAAAACCCTTTGTGATAGGATTTATTTGGGCAGGCGTTGTTACCATTTACCCCTCTTTTTTTGCCGCACTGGAAAAGAACCAATCTTATGAGCCTGCCTTCTTTTCCTTCCTCCTATTTGTAAAAAATGGCATGTATATAACGATGTTATGTATACTGTTCGATATCAAAGACTATGCAACAGACCATAACCTTCAGCTTAAAACTTTTGTAGTGCGGTATGGACTTCGGAAAACGCTTTTTTATATCATTATGCCGCTCACTATTGTTGGACTGGCAACCTTATTAACCTATGGAATTTCAAACGGATTTCCCCCGCTGCGGATAGCAGTTAACACCATTCCCTTTTTAATGTTGATAATTGTAACCTATTATATGCACCGTCGTAAAAGCATTCTCTATTATCTTGCAATCATCGACGGCATGATGCTGTTAAAGGCCCTCTGTGGCATTGCAGGTAGTTTTATTGCTGCATAAACAGACGGATAAACCCTTTCTACTCATTCTAAAAAAAGATAGTATGGCCAAGTCAAAGAGCACAACCAAGGCGAAATCGAAATCAATCCTTACCGAAAAATCGCTCAGTTTCTTAAAAAATTATATCAATACACCTTCTCCCGTTGGTTTTGAAAGCGGTGGACAGAAAGTGTGGATGGAATATATTAAACCATATACCGACAGTTTTTTCTCTGATCCTTATGGTACTGCTGTTGGCGTAATTAACCCAACTGCCCCCTTCAAAGTAGTGATAGAGGCACATGCAGATGAAATTAGCTGGTTTGTAAATTATATCAACGAACAAGGACTTATCTACCTGAAAAGAAATGGTGGCGTAGATCACCAGATTGCACCAGCCATGCGTGTTTGGATTCATGGAAAAAAAGGTCCTGTAAAAGCCGTATTCGGATGGCCCGCTATTCATACCCGTTTAAGTAATCCTGAAGCAAAAGAGCCTCAACCTAAAGTAGATAATCTTTGTCTGGATTGCGGCGCAAGAAGTAGGAAAGAAGTGGAAGCTTTAGGCATTCATATCGGCGCAGTAGTTACTTACCAGGAAGGCTTTGATGAACTGGCCAATGATTTCTATATCGGTCGTGCATTCGATAACCGCATTGGTGGTTTTATGATTGCTGAAGTAGCCAGACTGATCAAAGAAAATAAAAAGCAGTTGCCTTTTGCATTATATGTTGTGAATGCCGTGCAGGAAGAAATTGGTTTAAGAGGTGCTGAAATGATTGCCCGCCGTATTAAACCCGATGTAGCTTTCATCACCGATGTTACCCACGATACCAGCACACCCATGATCAGCAAAATCATTGAAGGAGATATTCAATGTGGTAAAGGTCCATCGTTAGCTTATGCGCCCGCCATTCACAATAAACTCCTGAAACTGGTAGAAGATGTTGCAGAGAAAAATAAAATACCAGTACAGTTCAGAACCCTCAGCAGAAGCACCGGCACCGACACCGACAGCTTTGCCTATGCAAATGATGGATGTCCATCGGTACTCATTTCTATACCATTGAGATATATGCACACCACCGTAGAAATGCTGCATAAATCTGATATAGAAGAAACGATAAAATTGATGTACCAGAGTTTACTGGCTTTGACACCGAAAACGAATCTCAGCTACCTCTGAGGGGATAGCAGATGTCAGATGTCAGATGGCAGATTTGAAATTTGGAATGTTAGAGAATTTTAACACGCCCAGAATAAAACAAATCTGCCATCTGCCATCTGACATCTGACATTATCCAAAGATTCTTATGTTTGCCCCCCAAATGCATCTTAACCCTAAAAATATCCGCATCGCTGTACTTGATCTCTATGAGGGTCATGCCAACCAGGGTATGCGTTGTATCAGTGAAATTGTGCACCAATGGTGCGAGGAGAGGGGGATTGAATTGTATTATGAAACATTTGATGTGAGGCAAGTACTGGCTGTGCCAGATCTTTCATTTGATGTATATATTTCCAGCGGTGGACCCGGCTCGCCGCTTGAAACAGAAGGTACGGAATGGGAAGCGGCTTACTTTACATGGTTGAATAATATTGAATCCTGGAATCATAGCGCTCAAGACGCAGATAAAAAGCATGTATTCTTTATTTGCCACAGTTTTCAATTAGTATGCAGGCATTACAAAATTGGCAATGTTTGTAAAAGAAAATCTACCGCATTTGGTGTTTTCCCCGTTCATATGCTGGATGCAGGAAATACCGAGCCAGTATTTGATGGATTAAAAGATCCTTTTTATACCGTTGATAGTCGCGATTACCAGGTAATAGAACCCGATATTCATAAGCTGCATCAAATGGGGGCAAGTATACTTGCCATCGAAAAAAACAGACCACATGTGCCCTATGAAAGAGCCGTAATGGCCATACGCTTCAACGATCACTTCATCGGAACACAATTTCACCCCGAAGCAGATGCAACAGGCATGCACATGTACCTCACGCGCGACGATAAAAAACAAACCGTCATAGAAAACCATGGAGAAGCCAAATGGCAAAGCATGGTCGACCAACTCCAGGACCCAGGGAAAATCCGGTATACTTATCAGACGGTGTTGCCTAATTTTTTGATGCTGGCTGTGGGGGGCTAGGTGCTGGGTGCTGGGTGTTAGGTATTAGGTATTAGGTGTTAGGTGTTAGGGGTTAGCCGTTAGTTTCTAAACTCTAATGGATACCATCCTATTTTTAGTAGAATACATCCGGGTGTAACTTATAGTTCCTTCGTCGCAATTTCCGATCGTAGATCGGAATGCTCCTCAGGATGACAAATGCAAGTTGGGAGAACTTGCTGTTGTGATTGGCTTTGCCAATCACAACAGCTTTATTATCTGCTTTGATCGTCATCCTGAGGAGCATTCCGGCCATAAGCCGGAAATTGCGACGAAGGACCTACTAAAATTTAAGCACTTAAAAATCTTCTTTACCAGACCGTAAAGCCTAACACCTATTAGCCGTTAGCAACTAAACTCTAATGGATATCATCCTATTTTTAGTAGAATACTTCCGGGTGTAACATATAGTTCCTTCGTCGCAATTTCCGATCGTAGATCGGAATGCTCCTCAGGATGACAAATGCAAGTTCTCCCAACTTGCATTTGTCATCCTGAGGAGCATTCCGGCCATAAGCCGGAAATTGCGACGAAGGAACTACTAAAATTTAAACACTTAAAAATCTTCTTTACCAGACCGTAAAACCTAACACCTAACACCTAATACCTAGCACCTAGCACCCAGCACCCAGCACCCCCCCCTCATAATTACCTTCTCCGTATCAAAAGGTTTTTATATTTTCAAAGACCTAACATGATGTATATATGGTACCAGCGATTAGAAAAGCGTTTAATGAACAATTCAGTGTTGAAAAATACCAGGATTATTTAAATGACCTGAACAGTCTTTTTCCGGGAGCAATTGAATTCAGGGTGGCAGAAACACCTGTATTCATCGATAAGGCATTTAAAGAAAAAATACTGGCTGCCTGTGAAAGTATTGTGGATGTAATTACGCAATTCAACTTCAACACACTCACTTCTCATGCCATACCGGAGAATGTGCGCGTACCTAATGAAAATGCACATACCCATTTTATTGCTTTCGATTTTGGTATCTGTGAAAATGAAAAAGGGGAATATGAACCACAGCTTATTGAAATGCAGGGTTTCCCAACATTGTTTGGATACCAGGTTTGGCAGGATGAAGTTACCCGCAGACACTTTCCTGTTCCGGATGGATACAGTACCTACCTCAGCGGCTTTACAAAAGACAGTTATACAAAACTTTTAAGAGAAATTCTTTTAGGAACGCATGAAGCTGAAAACGTAATTCTGCTGGAAATCCTACCTCATCAGCAAAAAACCAAAATCGATTTTTATTGTACCAGTATGTACACTGGTATTCCGGTTGTTTGCTTAACCGAATTAATCCAAGAAGGCAAACAGTTATTCTACCTGGATGCATCAGGAAAAAAAATACAAGTAAAACGCATCTATAACCGCATCATCTTCGATGATTTGCAACAACAATCAGCAGCAATACAGGAAAAAGGAAAATTATTGTTGGAAGAACTGGATGTAGAATGGGTGCCACACCCCAACTGGTTTTACCGTATCAGTAAATACACATTGCCTTTTATAGATCATCCTTATGTGCCTAAAACATGGTTTCTGAGCGAATTACAAGAAATACCTGCCGATCTGGATCAATATGTTTTAAAACCATTGTTTTCTTTCGCCGGACAAGGAGTAATCATCGATGTTACAAAAGAGGATATCGAAAAAGTAAAAGACCCGGAGAACTGGATACTGCAGCGTAAAGTAAAATATGCCGATATCATTCAAACCCCCGATGATCCTGCTAAAGCGGAGATACGTATTTTTTATTTCTGGAAAGAAGGTGATGCCAGACCCATTGCCACTAATAACCTTGCACGACTAAGCAAAGGAAAAATGATTGGTGTGCGATATAATAAGGATAAAGAATGGGTGGGTGGAAGTCTTGTTTATTTTGAAGAATAATGGAACACAGATTTTCATGATCTTCATGATCCATCAAGATCATAATAATCCCTGTACCGGATTTAAATCCGGTGCAGGGATTATATTTTGAAATATAAGTTGAACACAGATCACCAAGATCCAACATGAAAAATCATGACAATCATGATAATCTGTGTTCTATTAATAACAGGTAGTGATTTAACAACAATCAAATATTTATTAAGCCAGCCCATCTTAAATTATCTAATTCGCAGTTCCCCCTCATTTATTCCATTAAAAGCAGTAAACATACAATAACGACCATCTCGCCCCAGGTGAGACTAACAGCTAAATGCTAATGGCTAATAGCTAACCCCTAACTGACACCTAAAATACATCAGTATTCCTCAATCTGTTTACAACTCCTGAATTCGCTGATAATCAGACAGGTACAATCTTAACATCATTTTGCATTATAACATTAATCTTGTTATAATGCAAAATGATGTTATCTTTACGCTATGAATGAGATCCGGAATTATCTGAACAAAGGCTTTGGGCTGGATGTATCCATGCGTAGGCTGGAGCAGTCGCGACTGGCGAAATTGCCCCTTTATATAAGGGGAGCATTCGAATTCTGGTCGGCAAACCTGTTGAATAACAAGGTTCTTTTTGTAGCAATAAAGGAGGGAACCGAACTGTCTCCGGTAAAACTTAAAAAACAGGCCGCAGAAATTGCTAGAATTATTCCCTATCCGATAGTGTATATTTTTCCGGAACTGGAGAGCTGGAACCGAAGCAGATTGATTGAACAACATGTTGCATTTATAGAACCCGATAAGCAACTTTATGTGCCTGAACTTTTATTGCACCTGAATGATGTAAGCCGGCGCAGTAATTTATCTCTTCGTTTGGGAGAAAAGTTAAGTATGTCATCGCAAGCCATTCTCCTGCATCAGCTTAATACACGCAAATATGAACCATTTGAATACCAACAGATGGCAAATGCGATGGGTTGTTCCCTTATGACCATTAGCAGAAGCATAAGAGAATTGTCTGCTGCAGGTTTGGCAGTTATTGAAGAAGGACGCCCTAACCTGGTTCATTTTATAACAAAGGGAAAAAAACTGTGGGAGCAGGCATTGCCATTACTCTCATCACCTATAAAATCTATCTGGCGTAGTGAACAACCACTAAAAGGAGCAACTGGTATAAAAATGGCAGGAATAACTGCTCTCTCACATTATAGCATGCTTTCAAAAGGATCAGGTCTATGTTATGCGATCGGGAAACATTTTCTTCCATCTTTAAAAAAAAGAAATCCTGGTCTTCATGATGAGCAGCAACAATATGGTGAATATCAATTACAAGTTTGGGATTATGATCCTGATTTTACGGGTAATCCTGTCGGCGGGGTGGTAGATAGGCTTTCACTTTATTTGTCTATGCGTGATCAGGTGGAAGATGAAAGAACAGAAGCGGCATTACAGGAACTAATAAATGAAATGGAATGGTAGAAGGACTAGATGTATTTACGGCACATTTTGCAGATTATACAGATCAGTATGTTTTAATTGGCGGTACAGCCTGTGAGCGACAATTTACGCAGCGGGCAGTTCCATTCCGGGGTACAAAGGATCTGGATATTATACTTATTGTTGAAGCATTGAATGACAAATTTGTACAACAGTTTTATGCATTCATACGCGATGGAGAATATACAATCGCAGAGGTAGATGGTAAGAAATCTTTTTACAGGTTTAATAAACCAAATGCAAAAGGGTATCCTTATATGCTGGAACTTTTTTCCCGTTACCCGGAAATATTGGGTACACCGCCGGCAGATATCCATATTACAGATATACCTACCGGAGAAGAGGTTTCCAGTCTGTCAGCCATCCTGCTCAATGATGATTATTACCAGTTAACCATGCAACATAGTGAACTGATAGATGGACTTCGAATAGCCAGTATCCCTTGTCTGGTATGTCTGAAAATCCGGGCATTCTTCGGAAATCTGGAACTGAAAGAAAAAGGTGTGGATATACAGGACGATAAGATATATAAGCATAAAAAGGATGTACTTCGATTACTTGCTATTCTTGATCCTGCAGTGAGGTTAGCAATACCAGCTATAATGCGTTCTGACTTTGAAAATTTCTTATCTATGATGGAGGAAGAGCAGGAGATAGTAGAACAATCTTTACGATCCATGAAATTGCCGGTTAAACCAATTGAACTGATAGAACTAATGCGTACTGTTTTTCTCTCTTGATTGTTTATAGCTAATGGCCTATGAATCGTGGTCTATATTTGATATAGCTGTTAGCCTTTAGCTCTTAATGTGAATCAAGGGATTAGGTGTTAGGTGTTAGTCTCGCCTGGAGCGAGATGGGGCTTAAAATGATCATATAGATCATAGTGTATAGTTGTTCAATATAGTCCGGGAAAATTTGAATGCGATCTGTAGGTGTCGCGTATGATGGAACACAGATTATCATGATTTTCAAGATCTATCATGAAAAATCATGATAATCATGAAAATCCGTGTTCTATTAATAACAGGTAGTGATTTAACAACAATCAAATATTTATTAAGCCAGCCCATCTTAAATTATCTAATTCGCAGATGCCTTCCTTTATTCCATTAAAAGCTAAATGCTAATGGCTAACACCTAACACCTAACACCTAACTCCTAACCCCCAACCCCTACGCCACCATCCTCCCCAACCTCTCCCTCACTCTCTTCCTCGAAACCTGTAACTGTTTCTTCACTGTTTTAGCAGAAGTCCCAAGCAGCAAAGCCAGTTCTTCTTTTTTATAGCCAGCGATATGAGAGAGAATATAAACTTCTTTTTCGCGGAGGGGTAAGCTTTGTATGGCCTGGTTGTGTAGTATGGTTAATTCACGGAAGTGCAGTTGTTCTTCGGTGTTATTGCGGTCTAAATAATTGTTAGCATACCATTCGTCGATGGATAAGCGATGTTTCTGTTTTCTGAAATAGCTCATGCATTTATGGTACACTGCTGTTTTCAGGTAAGCGCTTGCATGGTCCATAAAGGAAGGTGAGATATTTTTTCTCAGTAGTGTAAGAAATACATCTTGCACAATGTCTTCGGCTAGCTGATTGTCTTTCAGGTAGTGACAAGCAAGTTTATACATGCTTGCATAATGCAGGTTGTATATATTGGTCCAGTTGGTCATTGGTCTATGGCGTTGAGAACTTAAGTTTACATGTACCAAAAACATACTATTAGCCTAAACAGCAACTAACTTTTTTTAATTTGCCAGAAATCAACCTGCAACTTTTTTTCCTTTTTTATTGTCTTTTTGTATTGTGTATTAAGTAATTATTAGATTTCTGTTACTTTTATCCTGGATAAGTCTCCAGTACTTTTATCATTATTTCCCCCAATGAAGTCCTTTCAATCATATGACGATCGTATGCTTATATCCCTGCTCGAAGAGGATGAAGAAGGAGCATTGACAGAACTCTATAGCCGTTATTGGAAGCAATTATATAATGCTGTTTTCGCCCGACTAAAGAATCAGGAACAGGCGCAGGATATAGTACAGGATGTCTTTGCCGATTTATGGCAGCGGCGAGGACAGGTGAAAATCGAAAATATCGGAGGGTACTTGCAAACAGCCTGCAAATTTCAGGTCTATAAAATTGTTTCCAGGAAAAAAGCCGGTCCTGCTTTTTTTGAACTTTTTGAAACATTAGGTGGTGGTAGCTATGAAGCGGAAGAAAAGATCCGTCAGAAAGACCTGCTGTGGCTTTTTGCCAAATGGATCGACACCCTGCCTGAGAAACGTCGTAACATATTCAAATTGCATTATGTGGAAGGTCTTAGCTCACAGGAGATTGCAGAAAAGCTGCATCTTTCCCCTAAGACTGTCCGCAATCAATTGGGTACTTCTTTGGAATCTTTCCGGTCCGAATTGTCCCGCTTCCTGAACCTATTGGTATTCTAAGTTTTAAAAAAAAGTAAAAAAAAATTAACCTGCGCTTAGGCGCATGTCTCAATTTAGGTACATACCAAATAATAGTCCATGCCGAAACAAGAAAAATTGGAAAGAAAAGAATTGGAAAGACTGGCCCGTAAGTTTATCTCGGGTAAAGCAACGGAAGCTGAAACAGCTTTCCTGGACAGCTATTATGCACAGTTTGGTAAGGAACCACATGTGCTGGATGGGTTTACGCAAGAAGAAACACAGTTATTGGAATCGCAGATGCAGGAAAGAATAATACAGCGTATCCGTAAACAGCAAAAAGCGCCGGTTCGTAAGATGTGGTGGCGCTATGCTGCCGCCGCAGTTTTTCTTGGGGCTATTGCAGGTGCTTATTTTCTGCTGAAAATGCCAGAACAAATAACGGCACCTGCATTCAGTGTATATAAGAATGATGTAGAGCCGGGAAAGGTTGGGGCTATCGTTGTGCTGCCTAATGGTAAACAGGTATTGCTGGATACAGCAGCCAACGGACTGTTAGCGAATGAGGATTATGCAGGTATCAGTAAGAATGATGATAACTTAAGTATTGCAAGTGCAGGAGCAGATCGGCCAGTTGAATATATCACAGTCATCGTGCCTGTGAAGCGTACGCAAAAGATCAATCTGCCGGATGGTTCTACAGTATGGCTGAACGCAGGAAGTTCTATGGTATTTCCGACGAGGTTTACAGGCAATGAGCGTTTGATTAAAGTGACAGGTGAAATCATTGCAAAAGTGACACATAATGCGGCACAACCTTTCAGGGTTGAGATGCGGGGCACTATCTATGAGGACAAGGGAACAGAGTTTAATATCAGTGGCTATGAGGAAGATGCTGTAGTGAAAACCACCGTTCTTGAAGGGCTTGTCGCTGCCAAAGGAATGCTTATCAAGGCAGGAGAGCAGGCACAGATAGGTGTAAGCGGTGAGGTCAAGATATCAAAGGATATCCCGCTACAAAAACTCGATGAAATATTTGCGTGGCGAGATGAACAGTTTAGTTTTTCAGGCGCTAGTGCGGAAGCAATATTGAAGCAGGTTGCCAAGTGGTACGATGTGGAACTAGTATTCCAGGATCCAATCAAGGAAGAATTCACGATCAGTGTTGACAGGAAAAAGCCACTTTCCAGTTTGCTTAAGTCAATGGAAAGGTCCGGTGAGGTGCATTTTGATATTGATGGAAGACGTGTTACAGTTAGGAAATAGTTTTTTTATATAAGGTAGCCCAGATAAAAAACCGGTAATGGTTGGAACATTACCGGCACAAAGTTCGGGTTACCCAAAAAATCCAAATCCTTCGACAGGCAGACTTATTGTTTAACCCAAACAAACCAAAGCTATGCAGATAACTGCTAACGGGCAAACCTATGTTCATAAAACAGGTAAATCGGCCCGCTCACTCTTTAAAAAATTGCTGATTATGAAAATGCTGTGTATTTTCCTTTTAGCAACCTGTTTGCAGGCCAGCGCCCGACTAACGGCGCAGGAGATTACGCTTAAAGTAACAAATGCGGCTCCTGAAAAAATCTTAAACGAGATCAAAAAGCAGACCGACTATGACTACTCGTTCAAGACAAGTGTGCTTCGTAATGCAAGACCCATTACCATTACGGCCAATAAAACCCCACTTGAACAATTCCTGCGTGAGTGTTTTAAAGATCAGCCCTTCACTTATGAGATTGTAGACAAAATAATTGTACTTAAAGCAAAGGAAGAAAAAAAGTCCACCAGTTCATTAACCCAGGACTTAAGTCCCGGGTTAGTACCTCCGCCAACCCGCGACATAAGTGGTAAGGTTACGGATGCAGAAGGAAATCCTTTAGCTGGAGCGAGTATTAAAGTTCGTGGTGGTACGCTGGGTACTTCTACTAATGCGGATGGGGTGTTTGTTTTGAAGGGGGTTGATGAGAAGGCTAGTATTGAAATTTCGTTTGTGGGGTATGAGACATTGACTTTAACTGTTGGAACGAGGACCTCTTTTATAGTTAGTTTGAAGGTGAAGGAGGGGATGTTGCAGGAAGTCATCGTCAACAAAGGTTACTACACCGAAAAACAAAAAACTTCAACAGGAAGTGTTAGCACTGTGCAATCAAAAGATATTGCAAAGAGTCCGGTTTCTAATGTATTAGCTGCAATCTCAGGTAGAATGCCTGGAATGTTTATTACCCAAAATACCGGCATGCCTGGTGGCTCCTTTACGGTACAAATTCGTGGGGTAAACAGCCTCCAGAACGGCACCGATCCCCTCTATATAATAGACGGTGTGCCTTATATGTCTCAATTATTAGATAATGTTAATCCTGCCCTTGTTTCCAACCCAGTTGCCGGGAGTCCATTAAACTTCATCAATCCTTCTGATATAGAAAGTATCTCAGTATTAAAAGACGCAGATGCTACCGCAATTTATGGATCCCGTGCTGCGAACGGCGCGGTGTTAATTACCACTAAAAAGGGCAAGGCAGGCAAAACGAAATTGGATGTGAATGTTTATTCAGGCATTGGGAAAGCTCCATTAAAAATGGACTGGTTGAACACACAGCAATATCTTCAAATGCGGCGTAAAGCATTCATTAACGATGGCGTTACTCCGACTAACTCCAATGCCCCTGACCTCCTGGTTTGGGATACCACACGATATACTGATTGGCAGAAATTGCTAATAGGCGGAACAGCACATTATACAGATGCTCAAACAAATCTTTCAGGGGGCACTGAGAATCTACAATATCTGTTTGGAGTAGGGTATCATGGTGAGACTACAGTATTTCCGGCAGATTGGAGGGATCAAAAGATTAGTACGCATTTCAATATCATCAATACCTCTTTCAATAAAAAGTTCAGATTCAACCTCACCGGAAATTATCTTCAGGATAATAGTAGCCTGCCATCAACTGATTTAACGAGTTTGCTGAATACTCCGCCGGATGCACCTCCAATTTACAATCCAGATGGCAGTTTAAATTGGGCCAACTCGACATGGAATAATCCTCTGTCAAGCACATTAAAAAAATATAAAGCCCGTACAAATAACTTGGTTGGTAACGCTGTCGTGAGTTATCAGTTATTGAAAAACCTGGAGATTAAAAGCAGCTTTGGATATACTAATATGCAGGTTAATGAGACCCGAACGACGCCCATCTTATCTCAAAATCCAGCATCTTCTCCAAAGGGCTCTTCGGCATTTAGCAATAACACCACCACTTCTTGGATCATTGAACCGCAAGCAAATTATAAAATAAACTTTGGTGAACACCACATAGAAGCACTAGTGGGAAGTACATTTCAATCAATTAAAAATAATGGGCAAATAATTTTTGCAAACGGATATACAAGCGATGCCATGCTCGAAAACATTCAGGCTGGAGCTACATTCACAATTAATTCACTAACAAGTAACGAGTATAAGTATAATGCGATTTTTGGGAGGTTCCATTATGACTACCAAAATGAATGGTTTCTAAATTTAACGATGCGAAGGGACGGTTCCAGCAGGTTTGGATCAAATAATCAATTCAATAATTTCGGTTCGATTGGTGCATCGTGGATATTTTCTAAACGAACTTCTAAATCTTTACCTTTTTTAAGCTTTGGAAAGTTAAGGGCGAGCTACGGCACTACCGGTAATGATCAAATTGGGGATTATAATTTTTATAATTTATTTAATAGTACTTCGGTGGCTTACCAAGGTACGCCGGGGTTAACTCCTTCAGGACTGCCTAACCAGAGTTTGGCTTGGGAAGAAACAAAGAAGGCTGAAGTTGGCCTTGATTTAGGATTCTTAAACGACAGATTTTTATTTGGGGCTAGCTATTATTTAAATCGCTCGTCTAACCAACTAGTGCTTTATAACTTGCCAGCGCTTGCCGGCTTCACCTCTATCACTGCCAATCTTCCTGCCACAGTTCAAAACGATGGATTTGAATTCTCAGTAACTTCAAGTAATATTAAATCAACGAATTTTAAATGGACTAGTTTTATCAACCTTACTATTGGACGTAATAAGTTAATCTCGTTTCCAGACTTTTCAAACTCAGCCTACAAATCCATCTTTGTGATAGGCGAGCCTATTACGGCCACGAGAGTGTATCATTTGATAGGAGTCAATGATACTACAGGAGTATACCAATTTAGTGATAGCAAAGGCAATCCAACCTATTCTCCTATTTTTCGAAATGACGCCAATTCTTTAGTAAATACTGCCCCCAAATATTATGGAGCTGTCGAAAATAGCTTTCAGTATAAGGGATTCACGTTGGACTTTATGTTTCAATTTAGAAAACAGGAAGGCATTAATTATTTGGTGCAGTCCGCTAGTGCCCCGGGCTTTAGGATTAACCAACCTGCAGGTATTTTGAGTGCTTCATTGCAAAAATTCACACAAGCGTCTGGCTCTGCTGCGCGTACTGCATATACAAATGTCAAGCGAAGTGATTTTAACTATACTAATGCTTCGTATATACGTCTCTCAAACGTATCTGTTGGTTATACCTTCCCAAATAAATGGATTCGAAAAATGCATCTTAGTAATTGCCGTATATACATGCAGGGGCAGAATCTTTTGACGATCACCAAATACAAAGGCATGGATCCGGAAACTCAATCATTAACTACGCTGCCCCCGTTAAGGGTCATCACAGCAGGAATCCAATTCTCTTTGTAGTGAATTGAGTGGAAAAATTATAAAATAAGCTAAACGAATTAATTATATGAAATCTATTAAATGGATAATTGTCTTAGGGATTTTCCTGACTAATTTAAGTTGTAAAAAATTTGTTGAAATACAACCACCTGTAACAAGTTTGGTAAGCACATCTGTTTATGCTACTAATTCAACCGCAGCCTCTGCTATAACTGGTATATTTATTACAATGGCGGGAAACAGCATTGGTGGCAGTAATTATGGCATATCTGTACTGTCTGGTTTGTCAGCTGACGAGCTTAAATTGTCTGCAAATTCAGCTGATGTTATCTTGAACCATAGCTATATAAATGATCTTAAGAGTACGGATGGTCGCATTTTTTGGGGTGAGCTATATAATTGCATATACCAGGCAAATTCGGCCATTGAAGGCATTTCAGCCTCTCAGGGAGTAACGCCATCTATGTCTCAGCAACTAATTGGTGAGGCTAAGTTTATACGGGCCTTTTGCTATTTTTATTTAGTAAACATTTACGGTGATGTTCCTTTGGTGCTCACAGTAGATTATAAGATTAATGCTACAATCTCCCGGTCATCTAAAGATGAAGTGTACCAACAGATAGTTTCAGATTTAAAAGATGCCCAATTACTGCTAACTGATAATTATTTAACTCCGAGTGGTGCAAGTACGACTTCAAGAGTTCGCCCAAATAAAGCTGCGGCAACTTCTCTTTTGGCAAGAGTCTATTTGTATCAGCAGAATTGGAGCAACGCAGAAGCTGAAGCCACTACCGTGATTAATGACGCAAACTACAATTTGCTTACAAATTTAAACAGTGTGTTTCTTGCTACTTCCAAAGAAGCCATTTGGCAGTTGGAAAAACCTAACAATGGTTTTAATACTGCCGATGGCGGTATCTTTCTCACAACTTACTTAAATAGCGGAGGGCCAAACGGCAATTACCCGATCACACTACAAGACTCTCTGGCTCTCGGATTTGAATCAGGTGATCTGAGAAAATCTAACTGGACAAGAAATTTAACCGTAGGTTCTAATACTTACTATTACCCTTTTAAGTATAAATTAAACCAAGGCACCCCAACAACTGAGTACCCGGTTGTATTGAGACTTAGTGAACAATATTTGATCCGTGCAGAAGCGAGGGCGCAGCAAGGGAACATCGCAGGGGCTCAAGCTGACCTCAATGTAATTAGAAATCGTGCAGGCTTATCTAACACCTCGGCTAGCACTCAGGCATTTCTTCTTTCCGCTATTCAAAAAGAACGGCAGTTTGAACTTTTCACAGAA
The DNA here is from genome assembly GCF_946481145.1 of uncultured Sediminibacterium sp. The sequence goes on along the minus strand of NZ_CAMLMJ010000015.1, from coordinate 84,549 downwards.
TACGGTCATAGATGGTTTGATCTAAAACGAACCGGGACTGTAGATCCAGTAATGACATTGTTCACGCCATTAAAAGGGGGTACATGGCAAACGACTGCCCAATTATTCCCGATACCCTTCACCGAAATTCAATCGAATCCAAATCTAACGCAGAACCCAGGCTATAATTAAGAAACCCAATTAAACAATAGACTAATGAACATCTATCACATTGTGAAGGCTATTTTATTGCCCTTTATTTTTATAAATATATCTTTTGCCCAAAAAAATGATATCCATTTCGAACAGGGGTTGACATGGCAACAAGTAAAAGAAAAAGCCAGGGCAGAAAATAAATACATTTTTGTTGACTGTTATGCTACTTGGTGCGTGCCATGTAAAATGATGGATAAAGAGGTTTATACTAACGACACCGTTTCAACTTTTTCAAATTCAAATTTTATATCTGTTAAAGTGCAGATGGACACTTCGAAAGCTGATAGTGAAGCAACAAAAAAATGGTATTCAGACGCTCATTCAATTAATAAAGAATATAAGGTTAGCTCTTATCCTACATACCTTTTTGTTTCTCCGACTGGAGAACTTGTGCATAAAGGAGGAGGATATCGTCAAGTGCAACAATTTGTTGAATTAATGACTGATGCTCTTAATCCTGAAAGACAATATTATACGTTGTTAGCAAAATATAACCAGGGGATTAAGGACTATTCAAAAATGCATTATCTCATAAGTACAGCTTACAGGATCAATGATGTTAGCACTGCCCGAACGATTGCCAAAGATTATATAGAAAATCATTTACTTAAATTAAAGCATTCTGATTTGTATGCAAACAAGAACCTGGAATTTATAAGGTGGAACACCTTTAAGTCTGAGGATAAAGGTTTTCAATTTTTATATAACAACGCAGGTAAAATCGACAAACAACTGAAGAACTCAACTTTTGTCGAAGAAATGGCATATACTATTATTTCAAATGAAGAGGTCAGGCCCGCAATGACAGCCGCTTATAAATCTGGAATTGCTCCGGATTGGGAAAAGTTAGGCAACACCATAAAAAAGAAATACACTAGCTACTATTCAGATTTTGTTATCACAGAAGCGAAGATGAGATGGTACAAGTGGAAAAAGGATTGGCCAAAGTACTGTAAAAACAGCGTGAAGCTTGTTAATCAATATTTTATTAATGCCGGAGATGCCCTATTAAATGATCAGGCCTGGGATGTGTTTTTGCATTCGCTGGACAAAGGTCAATTGGAATCTGCTTTGCAATGGACTAAACGTGTAATAACACGAAGCACCGATAGTAGCTATATTTTACCCAATACAATGGACACTTATGCAAATCTTATTTATAAAATAAGCTACCTGTTTGGTGAAAAGAAGGACACGCAAAGAGCAATACAGGAAGAAGAAAAGGCAATGGATATGAAAATCAAGTTTAATAGTGATTCTCCTGAGCTGATAGAAGATTTTAGAAAAGTGTTGGAAAAAATGAAAGCTGGCATTCCAACATGGACAGAGGAGTAATGAAAATACAGTGTTGTACAATACAACTGCCTTAAATCCCAACTGACTTTAACTCAAAATCAAATGAACAATCAATGAAACATTGTATCATATTTATTTTCCATTGTATACTTGTCAAATTTTTAATAGCGCAGAAACCCGCCATAGGCCTCAATGATTGTGGGATCTGGCCACAAATTTCAGATGAAGCGATCAGTAGCGATGGAAAATTCGTATTGTTTAAGATTGATGCTAAAAATTCAGATCCTCATCTGGTTATCCAGTCTACTGACCATTCTTATAAAAATGAAATACCCGGAGCAAAGGATGCCGCATTTACCGATGATGCGAAGCATGTCATCTTTATTACGCAGGGGGATAGTCTCTGCATATTAGACTTGAATACCTTAACAGGCTTATTTGTGCCTAATATCCAATCGTACAAAATAGCTGAAAATGATGGTCAATCCTATTTAGCTATGCTGCAAGCCTCGAATGATTTGCTTTTGTATAATCTGACGACAAGTGTCCAAAAGAAATATCTAGGAGTGAATGATTACATTTTTGATAACGAGGGCAGGCAACTGTTATTGCAAAAAACACAAAATAAGGATAGCGTTCACAGGAGCAATTTAGAACTTGTAGATCTTGAGAAGGGCGCTGGCAAAATTATCTGGGAAGGAGAAAGGTCATCCAATTATGCATTCAGTAAAGCAGGAACGTCCATCGCATTTATTGCAGAAACTAAAGTACAAAAGAGCGTCAAGAATGCGATTTGGATTTATCAGAGGGGATCTGATTGGGCAACTTTATTGTTAGATGATCAGGGTTTAAGAATGAATGACAGCTTTTGTGTTGCCAAGAATAACCTGCAATTTAGCCCGGATGAACAAAAGTTGTTCTTCAGTCTAAAAAGAAATGAAGACAACAATGCGACGGCCTTAAAAAATGTCGGAGTTCATATCTGGAACTACCAGGACTCTGTTTTAACCCCGGCAACTGAATTTTGGAACTCGCAAGAGAAATATCGATTCTATTCAGCCGTTGTAAATCTAAATGCAGGTGATAAAAAGATTGTTCAATTAGATGAGAAGAAAAATCTTGCTAGAGGTGTTCAGTTAATAAATGGGGGGAATAACTATATAATGGCTGTTTCAGTTGGAAATGTGCAAGAAATAAGCTGGAACCCAAGTGCCAGGTCTGATCTCTATCTAATAAGCACGAAAGATGGGTCCATCAAATATATAAAAAGACATCTTTCATTTCTTGTAAACCATAAAATTTCGCCAGAAGGTAAGTATGTGCTTTGGTTTGATATTGCTGTGAGAGCTTATTTTATATACAATATAGAAAGAGGGACAATAAAAAATATTAGCAAAAATATCCCAACGATATACAGAGAAGGTTATGATGGATCAAGCTATCCGTCTGCATATGGTCCTGCAGCATGGTTGGAAAATGATGAATCAGTGTTGCTCTATGACCGATATGATATCTGGAGAGTTGATCCAGAAGGTTTGAAACCTCCGGAAAATATTACACAAGGCCAAGGTCGAAAAAGTAAAACTGTCTTCCGATATGTGTATTGTAAAGGTGGCAATGTTATAGAATCCCCGCCGCTTGCAATAAGTGATTCAATTTTATTATGTGCTTTTGATGAAACTAATAAGTTTAATGGTTTTTATAAAATAAAAATCGGTTCTCAAAAGCCGCCTGTTAAACTATCAATGTCGCCGGATGTATACTATTTCCCCGCGTATAAAGATGGCCTCATGGAGGCTTCGTTTTTGCTAAAAGCAAAGAAGGCGGATGTTTACTTATTAAAGCGAATGAATGCTGGTGAGTACCCTAACTTGCAAATCACCACTAATTTTCGAACCTTTACACCATTAACAGATCTAAATCCTCAAAAAAAGTTTAATTGGCTGACAAGCGCTTTAATCAATTGGAAAACATTTAAAGGAAAGGATGCACAAGGCATCCTTTACAAGCCCGAGAACTTTGATCCCCAAAAAAAGTATCCCGTTATTTTTTATTTCTATGAGCGTCTTAGCGGCAGCCTTAATAGCTATTTAGAGCCACAACTGAGCACAGGTGATTTGAACATTCCATTTTTGGTAAGTCAGGGTTATCTGGTGTTTTGTCCTGATATTCATTACACGGTGGGCGATCCCGGAGAAAGTGCCTACGACTATGTAGTATCTGCAGCCAAAATGCTTAGTACAAAATCTTGGGTCGATGCAAAACATATGGGCATTCAGGGCCATAGTTGGGGAGGATACCAGGTCAATTATCTTGTAACCCGAACGAGTATGTTTGCAGCAGCAGCTGCGGGTGCCGGAAACTCCAATTTTATAAGCAGGTATGGATCTATTCTTGGAACAACTTATAGTGATTCACATCAGTTTGTTGAAAAAGGGCAAAATCGTATGGGTGTCACACTTTGGCAAGATCCTTCTAGGTATATTAGAAATTCTCCCATCTTTGGTGCAGATAAGGTAAACACACCTTTATTAATTATGCATAATAAAAATGATATGAATGTCCCTTGGACTCAAGGTCTTGAATTCTTTACCGGTCTTCGGCGGTTAAACAAAAAGGTATGGATGCTACAGTATGATAAGGGTGGTCATTCATTGAATGAAAAAGATGACAAGATAGATTACACAACCCGTCTTAAACAGTATTTCGACCACTATTTAAAAGATGCACCTGCGCCGAGATGGATGATGAAAGAACTCCCGTCAAATGAAACAGGGTATGCGTTGGATCCTTCACTCAACTGCGGTAAGGAGTGCAAGGTTTGTAAGATGTGGAACGAGAAGATGAAGAAAGACCCTGCCGCAACCATTAAAGAAATTGAACAAAAAACAAAAACTGAACACTGGATGGGTTCTCGATAATAAATAATAAAGAAAATGATAAACAAACAAACTACAATGAAGATAATTGTAGATTCTTGTGAACGTCCCCAGGTGTTCCGTTGAAGATCCCCACCTGGTTTTAAAGAGCGTAAGCGGATCGCTTTAGAGTTGTAAAGATAGTTCTTTGTTTATTGATTTAGTCCCTTCTGCGGGAGTCACCTTTAAGTTCGATGCGATGTGATTTAGCTGTCAGCCTGTCACATATTGCATCAGCAATGGTAGGCTCTCCAATCAGATCATACCAGTTAGCAACCGGTACTTGTGCTGTAATGATGAGTGATCCTTTAAGATGTTTGCCTTCAAGTAAACTATAGAGGGCCAATCGGGTTACTTCATTCATTGCGCACAAGCCGAAGTCATCAAGGATGATCACATGGAATCGTTTGTATTTATTCATGAGCTGATTGTAGGTGTTACCATGCTTGCTCATGAGAACATTTTCATAAAACTGGTTCATGTTAAGATAGAGGGTTTTGTATCCCATTGCACAAGCTTGATGAGCGAGTGCACAGGCTACATAACTTTTACCGCATCCGGTAGCACCTGTGATGAGAACATGCTGACCTTTCTTAATGTAGGAGCCTTCGAGTAACTGGTTGAACTGCTGTTGGGTGAGATTACGTGAAGAACTGCATTCCACGAGTTGAGGAAGCGCAGGGTCACGAAGACGCGCGGTTTTAAGATAGCGTGCAGTACGGTTGTCCTGGCGATGCAGAAGTTCGTTCTGGATCAGTTGCGCCACAAGATCGTGTCCCTGCAATTGGTTGTGAACGGGGAGTTCGAGTTGAGATAAATAGAAGCTGTACATACCGTTCAGGTCAAGCTGCTTCATTTGTTCAAGTGTTTCTTTGACATTCATTTTTAATGGATGTTTTTGAGTTGAATAAAAAAACGGATACCCCACGGGGAAGGTGAGGTATCCAAAATTGTTAACGGTAATTATCGGCACCACGGATGTTATCATGGTCCGGTGGTGTGTTCCCTGGGTCAGGATTAAATAGCAAAGGCTCTTTGTCTTTGCCTGATTTAAGAATGGCTTTGATGGTAGCCCAGTCAACGCGTGAGCCTATCAAGGCATGCGCACAGGCAAGCTCCAACCGCTCTTTGTCATATTGTTTTTGAAGTAACAGAATTGCACTGCAGCTTTTAAAAGCATGTTCAGGATAGGTTTTATCGTTGATGATCTTCGTAAGCGCCAGTACGGTGTATCGGCCAACCTTACGAGCCTGAGCAATAAGCTTTTCTTCTGTTAACCCTTTAAGTTCATGTACTGCAACATGGTTAGGGGCTCTGTGTTCAGGATGTGTATTGTAGCGTCCGGTCAAACGGTTTTTTCTTTGATGCACAGCAATACGGTGATGATCCAGGTAGATCTCAACGGAATGATTATCCCAAAGCACAGTAACCCTTTTGCCACAGTAGATGTAAGGTACACTAAAGTATTCCTTGATCCTGCGCAGCTCGATGTGGTAATTGCTCTGCACAGTAGCCTGGGATACGTTCTTAAGCATAAAGGGTCGAACAGGCAATGGTTTAAGCACACTGCGTTCATTTTGTTCAAAGAGTTGTCTTCGGCTGAAGTCAGAACCTTTGTACTGCCTGTTGTTCATCTCATCAATCTTCTCACGAATGGCTTGATTGAGTTCAGCGAGGCTTGTAAAGGTTCTGTCTCTCAGACGGGCATAGACATTGGAATAAACGAGATTAACACATCGTTCCACCATTGCCTTGTCTCTTGGACTGTAAGGACGTGTTGCAGAAAAAGTAGTGTCATAATGATGCGACAGTTGGTAACAGCTATCTGTAAAAGTGGGTTCTACTTTACAGGTTCTTTTTACTGCTGTTCGCAGATTATCGCAGAGAATGGTTTTGGGTACACCCTGGAAATACCTCATTGCTTCTACACAGCACTCAATAAAGTCGGGTATCTTCTGGCTATGCACTGCATAACAGAAAGTGATACCGGAGTGAGGCAATACAGCAATGAAAGCTTCCGGGTAAATTACTTCACCTGTATCAGAATGGATATAGCTTGGTTTTTTACCAGCAAAGTCAATCATCATCTGATCACCGGGTGAATGATCAATGTGCATCACTACGTCTTTGCGCTCAAGGAAGTTTTTAAAATGGTAGCAATACTGGCTGTACTTGTAACCATCCGGAACTTCTTTTAGATACTCTTCGTGTAATAGCATTTTGTTGACACCGGTATCCTTGAGTTGCGATACAACTTTTTCAAAATGCTCGATGAGTTTTTTCTCACGCTCATCTTTGAACACTTTGTGATCGGTCTTGTAAAGATGCACTGCGAGTTCATTGTCCGGAACTTTTTCCTGGGGATCATGCGCCGGAACACGGTTGATGTACTTGCGGGCTGTTTTTCTGTCGATGCCCAACCGACGTGAAATCTCTGAGAGACTGATGCCATCTTTGAGAAGTTGAATGGCTTGTTTGATCTGTTTCATAGCAATCGTTTTTGCTGCCATCAAAATGGATTAGATTAAAAAAGCTCCAAATGACGGAAGTAAAGCGACCCGTATCCGAAATTTTAAAGAACCCCTGTAAAGTTGTGGGGAACATAAGACGGAATGACGCGTAAATGACGGAAAACACGTTAACGCTCTTGTATCTTGATTGTGTTTGAATTACACGAAACGAGGTGGGGAACTTGTCCCGGAATCATTTTTAGCAAGCTTCAAAAACATGACAAAATAAGGTGGGGAATTTGCCCGGAATGACTGGGGAACATGATGCAGAATTTACAGCGTGGCTTCCAGCAACGTGGAGTGGCGGCCACCCTCAAACATTTTACCGGACATGGACAAAGCATTGGTGGCATCAACCAGGCGCCAGCTGATTATTCCGAACGGGTACTGCGTCAATTCCATATGGAGCCCTTCCGCATTGCCATCCAGCGTTCCAACCCCGCCGCAATTATGCCCGCTTATATCGAAATCGACGGCATCCCTGTTCATGCAAGCAATTGGCTTTTAAAAGATGTGTTGCGCAAAGAATGGAACTATAAAGGAGTGGTAGTGTCTGACTGGTGGGCAATTGATCAGTTGTTTAATAAACATAAAATTGTTCCGACACGCAAAGATGCTGCGCTGACAGCATTCAACGCAGGTGTTACCGTTGATCTGCCTTATGGTAATAATTATGAAAACCTGATTGCACTGGTCAAGGAAAAAAAGATCGCAATGCGTGATCTGGACAGCGCTGTGGTACTAGTGTTGAGACTTAAACAGTCATTGGGATTACTGGATGATACAAAAGAAATTTCCGTGGATGAAGCGAAGCGTTGGGTGGCAATGCCGAAAGGTAAGGAGCTTGCGAGACGTGCGGCGGAGCAGTCGATGGTGCTTTTGAAAAACCAACCCTTCGGCTACTCTCAGGGTGGATTATTACCACTGGATCCAAATAAACTGAAAAAAATTGCGGTTGTAGGACCTTGCGCGGCTGTTAACTATCTCGGCGATTACAGTGGTGTACCCGTGCAAAATATTTCTGTACTGGAAGGTATCCGTAAACGCTTCCCTAATACCGTTTATGCCAAAGGAGTTGATCTCTCTTTGAATGGTGATACCATTTCCCTTAATAATTACCAATACACACACAGACTGGTAGAACAGAAAAAAGAAAACAACCTGCGCCTGATAGAAGCTGCCGTTCAGATCGCAAAAGATGCGGATGTGATTGTCTGCGCCATTGGTGAGAATGAACAATACTCACGTGAAGCAGGTAATCCCGACCGCTTTGGCGATGTGTCGACACTGGATCTGGTGGCACAGCAAAATGAACTATTTGCGGCAATGGTTGCAACGGGTAAACCTGTTATTGTCTATCTCGCGCATGGTCGCCCCCTAAGCGTAAACCTGGTGAAACAAAAAGCAACAGCTATTATCGATGGATGGTACAGTGGAATGGAAGCAGGTAATGCATTGGCCAATATTTTATTCGGTGATGTGAACCCTTCTGGTAAACTCACTATTTCAGTTCCAAAATCTGTTGGTCAATTACCCATCTATTATAACCGCAAACCCAGCGAACACCATTTTGAATATGTGCAGGAAGACAATAAACCACTCTGGCCTTTTGGGTATGGATTGTCTTATACTACTTATCAATACAGCAACCTGCTTTTAAACGGAAATATAGTATCTGTTGATGTAACCAATACGGGTAAAAGGGTGGGAGATGAAGTGGTGCAGTTGTATCTGCGTCCACAGGCACCCAGTGTGGTGCAGCCGGTGAAGGCTTTGAAAGATTTTGCCAAAGTGCATCTGGAAGCAGGAGAAACCAAAACAGTATCCTTCACACTCGATGCGGAGAAACTAAAAATATGGGATAAAAATATGCGCTTTACCGCTGAGCCAGGAGGATATGAAGTGATGATTGGCGCGAGTTCGGATGACGTAAAAACAATCTTATTTAATTATAAAGGATCATTCTAATCGAGGGAATGATGCTGAAAACAGAGATAGGGTAGCAATCGGTTCTGGATATTCGTTAGTTAAGCCTTATTCTCCAGGCATTTTTCGAAAATGCTTCCCGGGCTCGTTTCAACGATGCCTGGCTATTTAAAAAACAGTTCGCATGTTTGTACTTGGAATAGAGATTAGTGAACAAAAAATTTCAGTAGCAGTACTTGAAACAGACTCTCTTTCTTGTGTAATACAGCAATCTCAAAACATCAACCATCAGTCACCAGTCTCCACTTGGCGCATTCTTGCCAACCTGATATTTTCTTTAAACAAAACTGGTTGCTATCAACCACTGCATATAAAAGCAATTGGTATCAGTAGTACGGTTGATAAAATGGTATTGCTGAATAAGTCAAAAGAAATAATCCGGTCAACAAAGCAGGAACTCTATCAGGCTATGTTTATGGCTGATTATCTTTCCTTGCAACTAACGGGTGAAGCGACTACTACAACAGGATTACTTGCAGCAGCTTCACTCTGGGACTACCAGTATCATTGTCCACATCAGGAAGGGTTGATGACGGCGGGTATTCCAACAGGTGCCAAACCTCCAGTTTATGAAGTATTCGACAGCCATGGACTATTACAGCCGGCGATAGCCAATCAACTTGGGATGCGATCGGGTACTCCTGTATTGTATAAGGCTGCTGCATTAGAAAACAATGCATTGGGATTACAAGTGCTTCGGCCTTTTGAAGCAGGAATAATGGCAGGTACAGAAGGAGCTATCATTACTGTTTCAGATCAGGTTGAACTTGAAGAAGGGAGACCAATAGAAGGCACAACCCATATCAATCATTATAAAGATCGTATCAGAACAGTTCATCAATCCGGGGTTGGTAAAGCAGGAGCATTGTATCAGTGGCTTGAAACAAAGATGGAACCAACACCTGGTTTTGCTTTTTTGAACCAGCTTGCTGCAACAGTGCCTGCCGGTAGTGATGGCCTGACTATTCGGGAGGGCTTTGATATTAATTCACCTAATGAAAATATAATTGATCTGTTTACAGGTTATGATGAAAAAATACATTCAAATGCTAATATGGCCAGGGCCATACTGGAAGGAATCGCTTTTCGATATCGGATAAAATGGGAGGAGTTGAAAAAGAAAGGACTCGTGCCCTCCGTAATACACGCGCCAAAAGCAGGGTTGTTTTTAAGCAGCGTGTTTTGTAAAACAATGGCGAATCTTTTACAAACAACGATAGAAATATATCAGACAGGTAATGGATACAGCGCTGCACTCGGCGCTGTTATTGGACTTCATCATGGTGCTGTTGCCGGAGTTTTAAAAAAAAGGCAGCCAGTTCATCTTATCTCACCGGATTTATTTGATCCGATAGAAGAATATTATAGCAGGTGGTACGCTCATCATTTAACTAAATCAAGCTTATGCATTTTCTAGGAACCATCGACTGGATTTTTCTGGTTGTTTACATGCTTGTTATTGCAGGCATTTCGATCTGGTCTATCCGTAAATCAAAAAACTCTCCGACAGATTATTTTTTAGCCAACCGAAATCTTGGCTGGTGGGTAATCGGCGCATCGATTCTTGCTTCCAATGTCGGTTCTGAACATATTGTCGGTCTCGCAGGCTCTGCTGCTGCATCTGGCACGGTGCTAGGTCATTATGAACTACATTCCTGGATCGTTCTGATCCTTGGCTGGGTCTTTGTTCCTTTTTATATGCGCTCGCAAGTGTATACCATGCCTGAATTTCTGGAAAGAAGATTTGATGCACGCGCAAGAAAATTATTGTCCGTCATTCAACTGCTTAGTTATGTAATCGCCAAAGCATCGGTGACCATTTTCGCTGGCGCACTGGTCTTTAACCAAATCCTGGGTGTGGAGTTTTGGACAGGTGCGGTAATCCTCGTTGTTGTAACGGGTGTCTATACCATCTTTGGTGGTCTGCATGCAGTTATGTACACCGAGGCTATTCAGGCATTTGTGCTGCTGATCGGTTCTGCAGTATTATTATATGTGGGGCTGGATAAAGTGGGTGGATGGAATGGACTGATGGAAGCCTTTCCAAAAGATCAGCTTAATATGTTTCGTCCCCTGTCAGATCCGGAGTTTCCATGGCTCGGTATTTTATTAGCATCGCCGATTGTCGGTATATGGTACTGGTGTACGGATCAGCATATTGTACAAAGATGTCTTGCTGCGCGTAATGAATCGGAAGCCAGGAGGGGAACAATTTTTGCGGCTTATTTAAAACTATTACCCTTTTTTATTTTTCTGATTCCCGGTCTGATCGCATATGTACTCTATCATCGTGGTGAACTGCAACTGCCACTCAATGCAAACGGCATGGCAGATTTTAATGCGGCATTCCCTGCCATGGTAGAACAGATTATGCCGATGGGACTGCGGGGTTTACTTGCGGGCGGATTGCTTGCTGCACTGATGGCTTCACTTGCTTCTGTTTACAATGCCTGTTCTACTTTATACACCATGGATATTTACCAGCCCGCACATCCGGAAGCCAGTGAAAAACAGCTTGTGAAAGTGGGCCGTATTGCTACCGGCGTTGTGGTGATACTTGGTATGGTATGGATACCAATGATGGGAAGAATTTCTAATACATTGTATACCTATCTGCAGAGTGTGCAGTCTTACCTCGCACCACCCATTGCAGCAGTGTTTTTACTCGGTGTATTTTTTAAACGACTCAATGCAAAAGGTGCTTATACGGCTATGGTTGCTGGTTTTGTGTTGGGTATCATTAAACTGACACTTGAACTTTTTAAAGAGAACCTGAGCGGCGTGCTTTACCAGTTTGCGACCATCAATTTTTTATATTTCTGTATTTACCTTTTCTTATTTGCTATTGTGGTGATGGTGGTGGTGAGTCTTCGATCTCCTGCACCAACTGATGTGAAACTGCGTGGTCTGACTTTTGAAACAACAGTGGCGGAAGATAAAGCTGCGAGTCGCGCAAGCTGGAACACGATGGATATAGTGTTATCTGCTATCGTGGTTGCGATCATCTTTGCCATTTTTATTTATTTCTCACCACTTGGAATTGCTGCATGATTTTTTTTTAAAATTTTAAAACAACCATCAAAATGAAAACGATCACCCTAAGTATTTGCTTTACCCTTGTTTGTAGTCTGTTAACAGCACAAACCAATTTCACCGGTAAGTGGCTATTTGATAACCAGGAATCTATTTCCGGTAATCTCTATTCCAACGGAAGTCCTAAATCCTTTACGGTTAAACAGTCTGAGCAGGATATCATGATTGAAAGAACATCAGCAGGTGCCAATGGAGATGTGACCAGCAAGGAAACCCTGTTATATGGTGGTAAGTCTACGGAAAGTGTAACTGCATCGGGCAGACCTAAAAAATCAACTATTGTGCTGTTTGCAGACAAAACCGGTTTTACCCATGTTACGGAGATTTACAATGCAGGTGAAAAAACAAAGCTGGAAATGAAAATCACCGATGAGTGGAAGATGGAGGACGGGAAACTACTGCTCACACGCAAAAATGAAAATTTCACCAATGGTGAGGTTTGGGAATCAAAAGCATGGTACCATAAAGTAAATGACTAGTATAAAGTTTAGTTTTTCTTCATGTGCAATCGGTAGTCACATGCCCGGGTTCCTTTTCAGGATGCCCGGTTTTTTATAGATGGGGGAAGCTTTTAGCCATTAGCTTTTAGCACTAAAAACTAAAAATCCGAATCAATGATTGAATTGTATGTAAGCGGGAAATGGAACGCAGATTTATCATGATAATCATGATAGATCATGATAAATCCGTGTTCCATCTAAGCAGCAAAAAAAGTTTAGGGACTATTATTTCTTATGAGCCCGCTTTATAGCATCAATAGAGGAGTTAGGCGTTAGGTATTAGGTGTTAGGAGGCATTTGGACATTTTAGCCCAAAACCTAATACCTAACGCCTAATACCTAATTCCTAAAGGCTAATGGCCCCCTCAAAAAAAATCCCTCCCTCAATACTCCCTTTCCCATTCTCAAGCGTCTATACATAATCAGGCAGCTCCCATTTTGGGAACGGTTGTGTTAATCTTTTAATCGGTTCTTGGTCGAACCAGGGGGCAAACCCAAACAATAATATGGGCAGGCGAGTCCCCTTTTTTAAACCTTAGGAATGAGAAAATTATTCATCAGCTTATGCTTATTGCTCGCGTATTCAAGCAATGCGCAAAACCCGGTGCAATGGCAGTTTAGTGTAAAAAAAATAGGTGAAGGGCTGTATTCATGGTCGGCTAAAGCTGCTGTGAATAAGCCTTGGCATATTTATTCACAGTCAACACCTGTAGGTGGACCTATTCCTACCTCCATAGCATTCAATAAGAATCCGATGATTGATTTGGAGCAGCAGGTAAATGAGCAGGGTAAAATGATTACCAAAAGAGAAGAAGTATTTGGGGTGGATGTAAAATACTACGATGGCACAGTAGAGTTTGTACAGGTATTTAAACTAAAGCGAAAAATTAAGACCAATATCAGCGGAACCATCGAATTCATGGTATGTAACGACAGTGAATGTTTACCACCCAAAAAACAAAGCTTTTCACTTGCGGTGGAATAAATGGATACTAGCAGGACTTACCGGATTGCTGTCTTGCAAGTCGCCTAATAAAGCATACCTGCTGCCCTATGGGTTGCGCTATCCGACGGTAGCAAATGAACAAATCTGTATCAACACCGATACTTGTTGTAATGATGGAGTGCTGATTGGGATATTACTGAAGGAGGGAGCGCATAGGGTGAACATAAGGTCCGATCAGCACCAGATAACAGCATTTTATGCACCGATGGATGCAGAAAGGATAAAACAACTAACAACAAAACTCAACCTGCAATGTGTGCATTTGAAACCGGTACACAGCAGGATGCAATAATCATTTTCTCATGTGCATTAGGTTTAAAAGAAGAAGTGCACTCCCGGGTCTGTTTCCACAGACCCGGCTATTTAAAATATCGGAACCTGAATTGAATGGATAAAATGCTCATTATAGAACCCTTTCCTGATTTGGCAGTCAAGGCACTTGAAAAATATTTTCGGGTGCAAAGGGTAGTTCATTTGTATGAACTAAGAGCAGCATTGCAGCAAGACAGATTCCTATCGGTTTTTTGTCCGGTACGTCTCTATCATCCTAAAATCGCTGAACTATTACTTGCCACAAAACAACCACCCAAACTGGTATTAGTAAGAACACAGTTGGATAAACTGGAACATTTTAACGATGATAATATTCCTTACTGGAACCTGCCATATTCAGTCAAGGTATTACAGTCTATTGTAGCAACTATAAAACCACAAAGTCTCGAGGATCTGCAACGCATCCACGTAATGGAAAACAGAAGGCTGCAGATTATACGGGTACATACAATTTTACTGATAAAAAAAATACCGCCAGGTCAGGTAATAATTCATACCACAGAAGGGGATCACCTGGTCAATGCAAACCTGACTACCATACTGCAATTGTTGCCGGATAATTGCATGGATAGAATCAGTGATCAGTTGGCCGTACCTGTTCACATGGTACATAATATTACTTACAAAGGGTTTGCATTCAGGGGCGGATTTATTCCTATTCGTGACAGGTATTTAAAAACAAGAAAGAAAAACTATAGTGAAGAAATTATTTAGGGCAGTCATAGCGGAATGCTTTTTTGAGCAACTAGCATCCAGGAATGGCGCTCTTTTAAAACAAAATGATGAAAAGAATTTATCTCGATAATGCAGCCACTACACCTATTGCTCCGGAAGTGCTGGAAGCCATGATGCCTTACCTGACTGAGCAATTTGGTAATCCCTCTTCACCGGGACAGGAAGGGCGTATTGCCAGACTAGCGGTAGAAAATGCACGCAAAAAAATTGCTGGCTTATTGCATACCAGTCCATCACAACTGGTGTTTACATCCTGTGGTACCGAAGCAAATAACCTGGCTTTACGCGGATTGATCAAAGCAAAAAAAATAACCAGGGTCATCAGTACACGCATCGAACATTCCAGTGTGTACAATACACTTTGTGATTTGACCTGGCAAGGGCAGATAGAATTCGTACAACTCAATGTTGATAGGGAAGGTCGCCCGGATTTGAAAGAACTGGAGTCTTATCTGGCAGATGGTCATGGTCATACAATGGTATCACTCATGCATGCCAACAATGAAATCGGCACCATGATCGATTTATGGGAAGTAGGTACGATCTGTTCACGATACAAAACTTTTTTTCACAGCGACACCGTACAAACAATGGGGCATTTTCCAATGAACCTGTCGGAAATACCTGTGGACCTAATGACTATGTCAGCACATAAATTCCATGGTCCGAAAGGAGTAGGTATGTTATGGATGCGCAAGGACCTCGGCCTGCAGGTGATACAAACAGGTGGTTCGCATGAAAATGGTATGCGTGCAGGAACAGAAAATGTAGCAGGTATTGTTGGAATGGCCAAAGCCTTTGAAATGGCCATGCAGTATTACCAGCAGGATAGCCATCATATTCAGCAGCTAAGTAACCTGTTACAGAAAGGACTCGAAAAACTGGGTGCTATCAGGCATGGTAGTAAAAACGATCATCGTTTATACACCGTATTGAATATGGGTTTGCCGGATATTGAAAGAAGTAAGCATTTATTGCTTGAACTGGATATCGCCGGAATTTCTGTGAGTGCTGGCTCCGCCTGCAATAGTGGTAAAACATCTAAAGTGATGGCGGCCATCCATGCAGATCAAATGATTAATATCCGTTTTTCTTTTTCACGATACAATCAATTGCCGCAGATAAACCGTGTATTGGATATTATTCAATACCAACTGATCGGCGAATCTATCACTGCTGAAAATCCTTTAGTATGATCCGCAATATTTTATACAAACTGGAGGCCCAGTTAGTGAATATGGCATCCGACCCTGCGGTTAGAGAACTGGAGCTGCTCCATGCTATGAAAGAATTGGTGATGGAAGCTGCAGTAGGTATTAAAGTGCTTGAGAATGTATTCCCGCAACTGGATGATGCCGAGAGGGTTCAGTTGATGTCTGTACGCAAGCGTATACTTCACTATATCGTGTATTTCGAATTTGAAATACATGACCTGATGGGAATGAACAAACCAACCATTGAAACATTAAAACCATTGTATGCAAATGCCAGCTATGAAGAATGGAGCATCGCGATCCGTTCTGCTGAAAATAACTGGCGTAAACCTTTATTGCCAAGGGAGGCATTACAGTTTCATACTAATACGAATCAAGGGTTGAAATTTCATAAGAGTGGTCAATGGAACGCAGATTTATCATGATTATCATGATAGATCATGATAAATCCGTGTTCTATCTAAGCAGCCAAATAAGATTAAGAGCTATTATTTTATAGGAGCCTGCTTTAATGACTTCAAAATATCAATTTAAAGATGATTTTCTCATTTTGGCAGATTTCAACGCTTGATTCGCATTACTAATTAAAGAAGAGTAGTTTTCTCATGTGGTTTGGGAAATCACATGCCCGGGTTCCTTTCCAGGATGCCCGGTCTTTTAAAATAAAAACATGAACCTTAAAAAACAGTGTCTGATCATCACCATCCAGCTTACAGATTATATAAGACTGGGAGAATGGCTTAGTAACCGTGGTTATGAAGTGCAGTTCGCAAAAACAGAAGCGGAGAACATTGAAAAAGCTGCAAGACAAGTCTTTGACCTGGTATTGTTACATCCCAGTCAATGGCAATTACACCTGCTGCAACAATTCAGGATCAGTCATTCCTTTGGTTTAATCAGTGGCAGGAGAGATTGCTATCCGGAACACCTCGATCACCAGGTGTCAATTCATGTGAGAGAACCCTTTAGTCCATCGCAGTTATTACGGCTGGAAAAAGGGTTGAAGTCTGCCAATAATGCCTTACTGGCAGATTGTATGATCGTTAAATCCCAATGGCATTATCATAAAATTCCATTGGAGCAGATTGATTTTTTAGCGTGTGATAAAGTGCCGGGTTATACAAGGATATGTTATGGAAGAAATGTAGTGGTTGTTTTCGGCATCCTGACAGCATGGGAAAGAAGTCTGCATTGTACAGAACTATTCGAACGTATCGGTGATAATATACTGGTAGCCAAAAAACACCTGGATAGCATCAGCAACGGTTATTTTATAAAAGACCATTATAGGATCAAGGTAGTAGCCAGATATATCGAAACAAATGCCTACCGGAAGAAGAAGGAAAAATTTCCTGTAATCAACATGCACCTGCAGGAAGTAGCAACTCAGCCTGTGAATACCTGAGCAGCACAGGGGCATGGTATTACAAGTACCCTCTGGGCGGTCTCGGCCACCCAAAGGCGGGTAATTTTCATTACCCGCCGATTATTATAAAAACAATGATGAAGTATATATTTTTCATACTACTACTTTTCACTTTTTCCCTGAACCAGCTTTCAGCGCAGGCTGTTATTAAGGCAGGTGTGAAAGATGCTGCCGGACAACCACTGGAAGGTGCCACCGTTCAATTAAAAAGAGCAAAAGATAGCGCGGTTCTGCGACAGACAAGAAGCACCCGCCAGGGTTTTCAGTTGCGAAGGGTTATCGCAGGTAATTATATACTTCAACTTCAATTCCTGGGTTTCGCAACCTTAGAAAAAAAATTAGTAGTAAGTTCTACAGATACCTTATTGATATTGGATGCACTTGTAATGGAACCTGCCCCAGACACTTCATTAATAGGCGTGGTAGTAAAAGCATCTATACCGCCTGTGCTGGTAAAAAAAGATACGATTGTATACAATGCAGCTGCCTATAAACTTGGTCCCAATGCATCCGTACAGGAACTCCTGAAAAAACTACCTGGAGTGCAGGTGGATAAAGATGGTAATGTGACCGTACAAGGACAAAAAGTAGAAAAGATATATGTAGATGGGAAAGAATTTTTACTCAGTGACCCCAAGTTGCTCACCAAAGATTTCCCCGCTGATATGCTCGCAGCAGTCGAGGCCTTTGATCAGCAAAGTGACGAAAGCAGATTCTCCGGAATCAAAGATTTCAGTGGCACAAAAGCTTTGAATTTCAGGATGAAAAAAGACATGCGCAATATGCTCGTAGGAAAAGCATATGGTGCCCAGGCACTCGGGGGAAAGTATAGTGTAGGCGGTAGCCTGCAAAAATTATCTCCCAACGAATGGTTAAACCTGAGCATAAATGAAAATACCCTAAACGATCTTTTCAAGGGCTACAACGAATTACCCAGGATGGGAGGTTCGGCAGGTGATAAAAAGAGCAGGGAAGTGATGATCAATTACCGCAACCGCTTTTCAAATAAAATATCCGGCGGATTTAGTTACCGTATGAGTGATATCGATAATAGGATACGAAGAAACAGCATACGGAGAGATTTTTTAACAGACTCAATCCTAAATAAAGCGAGTAGCCAAACACAACAAACTGCACAATTACAACACCAGTTCCGGGGTGACCTGGTATGGCAGACAGATAGTATGCAATCCATTGTTTTCCGTCCCAATATATCTCTTCAAAAATCGGATGAACATACAATCGATAGTTCCGTGCTGCGTTCTGAAAAAAATGGTATGCAATCACTGATTAACCAGGTGCAACGTAGACAATCAGAAAGCGCTACCCAGTTACAATTGGGCGGATCAGTTTCCTATCGCCGTCGTTTTCAGAAACCGGGCAGGAGTGCCGTGATTGGGTTTAGCTATAATGACAGCAACACTGATGAAGATCGGACATTGCAAACCAGTAGCAGTTTCCAACAGTTAGACCAGCAATCTGCCAGAACCCTTGATGGAAATAATATCGGTATTCAGGCATTTTATACAGAGCCCATCGCAAAGGGTAAAATCCTCGACTTTCAATATGCCTATCAACAACAAAATAACCAGGCAACAAGGGCTAGTTATAATTATAATGCGGCTACAGGATTTTATGACCAGTATGATTCACTCACGAGTAATCAATTTCTGTCGTCCAATAGCTCACATCGGGCAGCCATGGGTATAAATATTTCCCACCAAAAAATTCGTTACCAGGCAGGATTGGCGAGCCTTTACACTTTACAGCAAAACGAAGTACTCAGTGGTAAAGGAAATAGTGTGAACCAAACAACGGTTAACTGGATGCCAAGGGCTTCTATGCAGGTTGAAATAAATGCACAGACCCAGCTCTTCATCCGTTATACAGGCAGGAGCCAGCAGCCAAGTGCAGATCAGCTACAACCATTGATTGATCCTACAAATCCCCTGCTCATAAAAAAAGGGAACACTGCATTACGTCCCTCTTTTAACCATAGCTGGAATATCTCCTATGTAAAAGCCGACAGAAAAACCGCCAGGTACCTGATGTTGGATCTTGGACTTAACCTTACCACCAATAAAATAACACCCTCCACACAACTACTGCAAGGAGGTGTGCAGGAACAGCAGATGGTCAACATCAATGGGATATATGATGTTAATGCTTCAATCAATTATAGTATACCCGTTTTTGAAAAATCAGGAATGCTTCGCCTTGGTCAAAGAATAAGGGCACAAAGAGATAAAAGTATCATCAATCAACTAGAAAATGTGCAGGAGCAAATTGCACTTACTCCATTTGTAAGTCTGCGTTGTGAGCCGCTGGCCGGGCTTTCCATTGAAGGAGAAGCAAATATTGATTATTCCAGTACACACTACACCATCGGTAACCGGAAAATTGAATTGTTACGCTCAAATTATGGTATGAACCTTCGGTACGAATTACCAGGCGGTTTATTAATTAACAGTGATCTCTCTATTGCAAACAACCCTGCACAGTCCGGATTACAGGCAAACCAGGTAACAGTTTGGAACAGTGCTTTGTCAAAATATTTTTTAGCAAACCGTCAGGCAGAAATAAGGTTAAGTGCTTTTGATTTATTGGACCAGAACAAAGGAGTGCAACAGTATGCAGGCGAACAATATATTGAACAATCGAATGTGAATATGCAACAGCAATTATGGCTCTTAAGTTTTGTCTGGAACTTTAAAAAAGCAGGATCATGAAAATCATTTATCGGGTATTTGTGCTGGCTTTTATTTTTTGTACAGCATGCGATAACAATGCTTTTACCAAAGGGAAAGCAGGCATGGAATACCGTATTGCAGCGAAAGGAAAAGGGAGTACAGTGCAATATGGACAGTGGATTGAAATAGATGTACAACAGTATTTCAATGACTCCTTGTTAAGAGATAGTAGGGCAAACGGACATACAGAGTGGATGCATTTTGATTCTACTCAGTTGTCTGCTGATGCATTCCCGATTTTCAAAAATTGTAAAGCAGGCGATAGTATCATCTTCCGTGTTTTAGCTGATAGCGCATTCAAATTTGGCAGACCGCCATTTGCTGAAGGTAAAAATGGCTGGTTACTTACGCATATAAAAATTAAAAACATAAAAGCAGCAAAACCAGACATGTCTGACAACAATCTGAGCCATGAGTGATTCATGCAGGTCACTCATAAGCGGGGTATTTCTATACCCTGCATTTACTTTTTAAAAACTAAACCAATGAAACAGCTATACACAACTTTGTTTTTTCTTGCAGTGGTTAGCAATATCCATGCACAAAGAGAAAGAAATGAATTCAGTTTTAACTGGGCCGGTGATGCAAAAGGCAATGGTATTGCTTCTGTATTTGCAATAGGAGCTTCAGGTCAGTATGCCATGTTAAGGGCAGCAAATGCCCCGGGATATTTATCCGCCGCACAGGGCTGGAGAACTCATTTTGTCGTTGGTGTGCCGGTTAGTAAAGCTTTTTTTATTCATCCGGAGATAGCATTATCCCAATTAAGAACAGGTAATACTGCTAATGGTATAAGGATGGCAACATTGGATTTACCGTTACAGTTCGGACTGCACCTGGGTAAAAAAAGACAATGGATGATGAAAGCAGGCCCGGAATTATCATTGGCACTTAATGGGTATCAAAAAACGAATGGGGTAGAACAGGATATTTACCAGCACACTAATCAAACACAATGGTTCCTTCAAACAACCCTTGAATACCTTCCCAACCGTTTCGGTCTGTCAGCACGTTATCGCCATGGACTTTCACGAATCGGAGATCCATCAAATAATGCACTGCAGGGAAAATTCAGCACCCTGAGTATTGGCGCTATTTACAGACTGGCAAAAAAAGCAAAATAGGATGAACAAAGGAATTCTCGTAACGCTGCTGTTATTAACAGCAGCATTTTCTGCACAAGCGCAATTATCGTTTAACGTACAGGCAAAAGCAAAGTCGGAGAAAGAATATACACTATCCATTGAAATAAAAGGAAGCAAGTCAACCGTTGTTTATGCCACTAATAAAAAATTGGCATTAACCGGACCGATAATAGAACTGCTGAATGCAACAGGCAAACTTTCTGAAATAACAGGAGCGAGTATCGAAGAAATTGATCCCGTTTTCCCGCCCGACAAAAGCAGGGTTTACAAAACAGGAACAAACTTAAGCGCGGAACTCGTTTTTAATAGTAAAGTCCCCAAAGTTTTAAAAGGACGTATGAATGGTTTTTATAGAGAAGATGATCAGTTTCTTTCTTTTGAATTTCCATTTGAAGTAGCGTTGGAAGGAGGAGAGGTAGATGCTGCAAACGCTATTGACTTGACTAACCTGGATTTGTTAAATCCGTTGTATGATTGTGGTTCAGCAAACCAGGGAACAAAGGCTTCCTCTGCATGGAAGATATTTTTACTTGGACTTGCCGGGGGACTACTCGCTTTATTAACGCCCTGCGTTTTTCCGATGATACCTGTTACGGTTTCTTTTTTTACGCATCGGGCATCAAACAGAAAACAGGCGATTAAAAATGGAGTGTTGTATGGCGGATTTATTTTCCTGATTTATATTACCGCATCACTTCCCTTCCATCTGGTAAAAGGATTAAAACCAGAGCTACTCAATAATATCGCAACCAGCGTTCCCCTCAACCTGATTTTCTTTCTGGTCTTTTTGTTTTTTGCACTATCCTTCTTTGGACTCTTTACCATTTCATTGCCCAGTTCTCTGGCAACTGGAGCATCCAAGCAAACTGGGATATTTTTTATGTCGCTCACACTGGTGATTGTTTCTTTTTCCTGTACAGGTCCAATTTTGGGTTCATTGCTGGTGGGCACTTTATCTGGTGGGGCATGGTTACTCACGGCAGGACTAGCAGGATTTGGCGTCGCGTTGGGACTGCCCTTCGGACTATTCGCCATCTTTCCGCAATGGTTAAAAAAATTGCCAAAATCGGGAGGCTGGCTGGAGACATTTAAAAAATCATTGGCATTTATTGAACTGGCACTTGCCTTTAAATTTTTATCTAATGCAGACCTGGTCATGCACTGGGGTATTTTAAAGCGGGAAGTCTTTATCGGGATATGGGTATTGATATTTATCGCCATGGGTATTTACCTGTTGAATTTGGGCGAATGGTATAGGCAAGGGAAAAGGATGATCAGTAAGTTCAGGTTTGGATTAGCGATAGGTATAATATTGTTCGCGCTTTACCTGCTTCCTGCATTGGGGCCAAAAGGTCATAATGGTTTATCTTTTCTGAGTGGCTTCCCACCACCCACACATTATAGTGTATACAAACAAAATGAAAACACAACGAATCAACAACTCTCTCCAATAATAAATGATTTCGAAGCGGCCATTCAAAAAGCAAAAGCAACCAATAAACCCATCCTGATCGATTTCACGGGTTGGGCATGTGTCAACTGTCGGAAGATGGAAGAAAATGTTTGGAGCAAACCAGCCATCGCAAACATGCTCAAAGAAAAATATATACTACTCTCACTCTATGTAGATGATAAAGCGCCACTACCCGTATCACAAAGATCAACATCCATCCGAACAATTGGAGATAAGTGGGCCAATTTTCAGTCTACCCATTTCAAGCAGGTAACCCAACCCCTTTACGTAGCAATCACCCCCGAAGGAAAATTATTAACTCACCCCATCGGCTACACCCCCAATGCCGGGCAGTATTTGGAATGGCTGAGATGTGGGGTGGGGGAGTGAGGTGTGAGGTGTGAATTGTCAATTGTCAATGGTCAATAGGGGGTGTGAATTGTCAATTGTCAATGGTCAATAAAGGGGTTTCTATTTTCACAATTCACAATTCACAATTCACGCCCCTATTAATAGCGATTGTGCATTTACTCCAACCCAATATTTCTTTAAGCAACTGACTTTAAATTTTCTAATTCGGTACCCTACCTTTAATTCCATTAGAAGCAGAAAGTCTATAAAAAGCACCCATCAAGGCTTGCAGCTTGCGGCTTGAAGCTTGAAGCCAATTTTCCCCGCACAGTATGCCTCCCATTCACAATTCACCATTCACAATTCACACCCCCTCAACAAAAGCTGCAATTACAGCCAGAATCCTGTATATTGAGATAAGCTAATCTTTGAGTACCTGCATGAAATTAAGTAGATACTACATACTTGTACTAGTGATTCTGTGTTTCTGTGGCAAAACATTGGCCGCTGATGATTCTTTGCGTGTGCAGCTTAAATGGTGGCATCAGTTTCAGTTTGCTGGCTATTATGCAGCAGAATATAAAGGGTATTATAAAGAGGAAGGGTTGAAAGTTAAATTGATACCCGGTGATCCTACTCATGCGGCTGTGCCGGAAGTATTGGCAGGAAGGGCTGATTTTGGTATTACTGGGTCCGACCTGGTGGTTCAATATGCCAAAGGCGAGCCTGTGGTTGCCCTGGGGGCCATATTTCAACATTCACCTTACACTATTCTTTCGGTCAAAGAAAGAAATATCAATTTACCATCCGATTTAATTGGCAAAAGGTTGATGGCTTCTGAGGACCAGGGCTGGACAGAATTAAAAGCGGTTTTCCTGAAAGAAGGGATCAATCCCGATTCATTACATGTACTATCCCATACCTGGAACAATACCGATCTGGTTAATGGTAAAGCCGATGCAATTTCCGCATACATAACGGTTGAAGTTAATCAACTGCTTAAAATGGGGGTTGAACCTTCTTTTATATTACCTATTAATTACGGGATCGATTTTTATGGTGATATTCTTTTCACGAGAAAAAAAATAGCCGACTCCGATCCCCAAACAATTGCCGGTTTTCGTAATGCCACTTTTAAAGGATGGGAATATGCGATGAGTCATACAAGCGAAATCGCCGATTATATTTTAACATTACCCGGTGTTAAAGAAAGAGGTGTAACCAAAGATGATTTATTGGTGGAAGCAGAAGCCATGCGCAAACTGATTCTTCCCGACCTGGTTGAAATAGGTCATATGAACGAGGGCAGGTGGAGACATATTGTAGATGTACATGAAAAATTGGGCATCATAAAAAAACAACCTGACTTGAATGGATTTCTTTATGATGGTACCAAAAAAGTTACTTCCAGGTATTTACGCAATATTATTTATGTAATCATAGCTGTTCTCACTTTATTGCTTTTGTCGATCCTCTACGGTTTCTCCTTACGTAATGCAGTACGCAGACGTACCAGGGAACTGGAAAAAGAAATAGCGGAACGAGCCAATGCCCAGCAATTATTAAAGATTAGCGAAGAGCGTTTGGAAATGGCCACCGAGGCGGCTGGGTTGGGTATATGGGATTGGAATATCAAAACCGGGGAAGTTTATTATAATAACCAGTGGAAATTAATGCTCGGTTATGAACCCGATGGATTGCCAGATACCATTGAAACATTTGAAAGCCTGCTTCATCCCAATGAGAAAGAAACCATCATGCAACTGTTGCAGCAACATTTGAATGGTGAAACCAATTCATACCAGGCCATGATCCGCCTGCGCACCAAAGATAAAAGGTGGAAATGGATATTAACCATGAGTAAGGCATCTATGCGCGATGAAAACAATAACGCCATACGTTTGTCGGGTATTCATTTAGATGTAGATGAAATCAAACAAAAAGAAATTGAACTAAAAGAACTTACACAGGAACTGATGCACAGTAACAGCGAATTACAACAATTTGCTTATATCACATCGCATAATTTGCGTGCACCTGTCGCCAACCTGATCAACCTGCTCGATTTATTCGACCGTGGCAATTTGTCTGAACGTAATACTATTTTCCTGGATAAAATGGAAACCAGTGTAAACCGATTACACGCTACTTTGAATGACCTCAATGAAATTCTTTCCTCCAGAAGTAATAAGGCCGATAGAGAAGAATTCCTGCAATTTGAGGAAGAGCTGAAAAAAGTGCAGGATTTAATTTCGGAAGATATCCGTCTCAATGAAGTAACCATCGAATCAGACTTTTCAAAAGCCCCAGGAATGTATTTTTCGAGGAAGATCATTCACAGCGTATTATTGAATTTATTGACTAATGCAATCAAGTACCGAAAGGAGGGCAGATTGCCTAAAGTGCAGATAAGTACAGAGGAAGATGGGGAATTTATTATCCTTTATGTAAAGGATAATGGACTCGGTATTAACATGGAAAAATTTGGCAACAAAATATTTGGTCTATATCAGCGTTTTCATGATAACAAAGATGGAAAAGGGCTTGGTTTGTACATCATCAAGAACCAGATTGAAGCCCTTGAAGGAAAGATTGCCGTGGAGAGTATCGTGAATAAAGGAACCATGTTTCATGTATTCCTAAAGAAAAAAAAGGGGTTATATGACTAAAGCACCAATGCATGTTTTATTGGTAGATGATGATGATGTGACGAATTTTCTTAGTAAAGAAATGCTGCGGTTATTTATGGGTGGACCAAAGGTTGATATAGCCTTAAATGGACAAGAAGCCATTGATTACCTGGTAGCGCATAGTAACACTGGAGAAGTGTTACCCGACCTGATATTGCTGGATATCAATATGCCCATCATGGATGGCTGGGATTTTCTCGCTGAATTCAACCGTATCAAACAACCAGGTTTTGAAAATATCACCATCATCATGCTCACTTCTTCTGTTTACTTTGAAGATATTGAACGTGCTAAAACCTATCCCACCGTTAAGCAGATCTATTCCAAACCATTGGATGAAGGGAAGATCAGGGAGATTGTTCAGGCTTGTGGATGATAGCCGTTAGCTTTTAGGTGTTAGGTGTTAGGTATGAGGTATGAGGAAAAAACTTCCTAACACCTCATACCTAACACCTAATACCTAGCACCTAGCACCTAAAAGCCAACAGCTAATGGCTAAAGGCTAAAAGCCATTACCCACCTGCCAAATTTGTGTATTTGAAAATAGAATATACACAAATTAATGATAATCAACACTATAAAAGCTATATTTAGCGTGAATGCCAATTATGCTGTTTCAAAATTCAGTGTTTTCAACCGCATAATTCAGTGAATAAAACTAGGATATACCTGCTTCAGCGATGTATCTTGCACTTAGTAAATGATTCTATCGAATCGTTTCGCCTATATCCTAAAAGACCAAGAAAAATGTAATAAGAATCTTATTACATTTTTTCCCTCGATCCAATTTCCTTTAATATAACGAATCCTATATTCTAATGTAAAGACTAAGAGAATGGGGCAATTAGTTGCCCCATTCTCTTTTTTTTATACCTGCTACCAAATCTTCCTCCATACTTTATATCAAAAAAAATTACTAACTTTCATATGAAGGTTCTTTGTAATTATTTTTCTTTTGAACGAGTTAACCGGAAATAGTTTTTTTGCAGCATTACTATTTTAAAAATTATCGGTGTCGATACAATAAAGCAACATATAATTGCGTGTATAGCATATATTAGTGCCGGATATTGCATTACTGATTTCTACATAAACTGACTGACTAAAGGATAATAAATGAGAATACTGATAGCAGACGATCATAGCTTGATTCGAGAGGGACTACGGAAAATTTTGTTAGAATCACTTCCATTTGCTGAAGTGCATGATGTTGCAGATTCAGCGGACCTCTTTAAAAAAGCGATCAGCGAAAAATGGGATATCATTATCTCCGATATCAGTATGCCAGGCTACTCCGGCATTGAAATACTCAAGCAGATAAAGGAACATGCACCTAATACACCTGTATTAATGCTTAGCATGCACACCCCCGAACAATATGCTGTGCGCGCTATTAAAGCTGGTGCTTCCGGTTACCTTACCAAAGAAAGTGCTCCTTATGAATTGGTAAAAGCAGTACAACAAATTCTAAGCGGACGAAAATATATAACAAGTGAAGTAGCAGAAGTGCTGGCAGGTTCTCTCGAACAAAAAGACCAGCGTGCTCCCCACGAACAATTATCAGATCGCGAATTTGAAGTGTTTAAAATGATTGTTATGGGAAAAAGTATTTCAGAAATTGGTGAAATACTTTCGCTTAATGTAAATACAATTAGTACATACAGGGCCAGGATTATGGATAAAATGAAACTGCATAACAATGCAGATTTGGTTAAATATGCCATCCAAAACAACCTGGTTTAAAAAATAGCAGCTTTTGTGTAGTAATATCACTACATTTATTTCAAGTGTTGCATTATTGCAGCATTTCTAAAAATGAGGGTATTTTGTTTTAGCTATAAAGCCCCCCATTTACTAGCTGACTATTGTTTTTAAATATTCCACTATCCTTTATTAAAATCCAATTCGTATTGGGATAACCGGTACTATAACTTATTTATCCTAGGAAAACCTTATAGCCAAAAGCTATATGAGCTTTGCAGGGTTAGACCTGCAAAGCTCTTTTAAAACCAATATTCTAATGATGCCATTTCCCATTATGGTGGACAAAGCACTGAAAATATTACTGGTCGACGACTCAGAGTTTATTCTGCAGCGGGTAAAGCATTTGCTGGAAGGAATAAAAAACGTACAGGAAATACGAACGGCTACCAGTGCGGAAGAGGCAGAGAATTGGATCAATACGTTTAATCCCACCCTTATTTTTCTCGATATCAACCTCCCAGGAAAAAATGGGCTTCAAATGTTAAAAGATATTCGCAGAAGTAATACCATTGATCCTATCATTGTTATCCTTACCAACAATACCTTATCTGGCTATAAATCAGAATGTATGCAGGCCGGCGCCGATTACTTCCTCGATAAAGCAAAAGACTTTGCCATTATTCCGGATATTATCCGGCAAACTGCGGAAAAAATAGCTTCCGATACCCGCTTCAATTAATTATTTGAATCAAAGGTTGAAGCACATTAGATGGGTGCTTATAGTCATTACTATTCAGGGAAATTTGACTTCTAGCTTCTAGCCACTAGCTGCTGGCTTCTAGCCTTTTTTTGCTATTAATTTAACCATCCGCAAGCGTAAATATGGTAGTTGAATATTTATTTTAAATAGGATTTTTACAAAACAAATTCGCAAGCCCTGTCATTTATTCAAATAGTAGCAGATAGCCTAAAACAAGCACCAATCAAGGCTAGCGGCTAGAAGCTAGAAGCTCGCAGCTTATTTTCCCCGGACAGTTCTGGCCTCTAGCTGCTAGTCTGGTTTAAGCGAGATGGTGCTTATTTTAGGCTTTCTCCTATTAATCCAATACCAAATATTAATAGAACACAGATTATCATGATAAATCTTGAAAATCATGATAATCTGTGTTCCATCATCCGCCCCTGCGTTCGCATTAATTGTTATGCTAAATACCCAGGGCTGCTTTTAACCTGGAATACCCCGATTTACTTACGGGTAGTCTAACCCCAATACTAAGTATAGCAAGGTGTCCATCTTTTTCATATGGATCAATCCTCGCAATCAGGTGCACATTTACAAGATAAGACCTATGAATGCGTATAAATAAAGCAGGATCCATTTTCTGCTCAAAAAACTGCATGGTTTTATGTTTCAGGAATACCCCCTCACTCGTATAAATTTTTACATAATCATCTGCTGCTTCAAAATATTGTACCTGGGCTGTCGGAATAATTTTAATCTTCCCATTATCCTTCAATACAATCCTGTTCTGCTGCTGAGCCGTTGAGGCAACCGTATTCAGTAGGGCTGATGTATTATTTTGTTGAACCTGTGTTTCAGTGGCCCTCCATTTTTCAATGGCTTTTGTGAATCTTTCTTTGCTAAATGGTTTGAGCAAATAATCAACCGCATGTGCTTCAAATGCTTTGATGGCAAATTCCTCAAATGCAGTGGCAAAAATTACGGCTGGTGGATTTTCAATTAGTTCCAGCATCTCAAACCCATTGATCTTGGGCATTTGTACATCCAATATTATCAGATCAGGCTGGTGTTGTTGAATGGCTTTTACACCCTCAAATCCGTCGCCACATTCCTGCACCAGTTCAAGGTCGGGAAATGATTGAAGGTATTCTTTCACAATACTCCTTGCCAGTGGCTCGTCATCGATGATGATTAGTTTCATGCTGGTTTCTTTTAAGCAGTTCGTTCTTTGATCATTATTTTAATACCATTCTTATTGTCCACTTGTTTCTTGGTTGTATTGGGGAATAAGTATGGTAGTGGTAAATTGTTTATCAGTTTTACTAGTACGAATGAGATCTTGTCTTGCATAAAGCAAATACAATCTTCGGGCAATGGATGCCAATCCAAAACCTGTACCATGTATGGCAACCGTTGTATCCGGATCGTAAGGGTTTTCAACCACAATCTCCAGCATTTCCTTTGTTGAACCATTCGCCCTAATGCTAATCAATACATCATCAGTGGTATCGTACAAACCAAACTTAATGGCGTTTTCAACCACCGGCTGCAACAACAAAGCAGGTATACGCATGGTTGAAGCCTGTTGATCGATGTCTAATGCCGTTTGCAAACGATGACCAAAACGCACTTTTTCAATTTCAAGGTATAGTTGTAAATGATTGATTTCTTCCTGCAAATCAACCAACTGGTGTTCTTCTTTTTTTAAAGTACCCCTTAGAAAATCCGACAGTTGCTGAATCATATGTCTGGCTTTCTCCGGCTGACTTCCCGCAAGGGCGCTGATCGAATTAAGACTGTTAAAAAGAAAATGTGGTTGTAGTTGCTGTCTTAATTTTAATAACTCAGCATCCTTGGATACTTTTTCTGCTTCTTCTTTTCTTCTTTCATTTTCCTGTTGTTCCAGTAAAGTGTACCAGAGCAAACTGATCATCGACATACATCCGATCATCAGAAAACCGGTAATATACCGGATATAAAAAGATTGGCTCAGCAAGAGTTGGTAACCATCATCTGCCTTAAATAAATATCGAAGAATCACCCTTACCAGAAATAGATATATACTGCTGAGTACAAGACTGATGATTAATATATACCAATACCTTTCCTTACGGGGAAGATAATATTTCATATTGTTAACCACCAGTAAACAGAAGGATGCCAGTAAACAGTTGGAGATAAAAGCATCCGCTAATGTTTCCACAAAACTAACCCTGTATTCACCCATCACCCAGATATGCACTACCGTCCAGGCCAGCCACCAGGTAATAAATGCTACATAAAAACTTCGTCCTTTTGTTATGGGTGTTATCATGCTTAAAGTGCTTGAAGAAACCGTTCAGTACAGCTCGATAACAAATATCCGGCTTTTAACCGAACCTCAAGTTGGTAACGGTCTTTGTCTGCAGGCTGGCTAATCTGCGACAACACTTCAGCACCATCCATCATCTTATGTAAGGGATATATTTCAATAACATCCATGAAAATCCAGTTTACCTGATGTGGGGAATGCTCTTCCGCAACAAGCTGCTCCTGCTGGCCAATTAACTGAGCTTTATGGAAAGCATGCAAATTGTCTTCCGCCAAAACCAGTCTCAATTGTTCATCAAACTGGGTCTGAGACTCATTGCTAGCTGTCTGGAACCGATAAACAAGTTTTGCAAGAAACCATTCCATAACTGTGTTGCGTTGGGTGAATAATTATTTTTGCGTTTTGGACTATTAGCTGATGAGTGATTTCGCTGTCCCCACATCTTCTGGCAGCTAGAGGCTAGAAGCTATTATTAATAGCTTTTTATTTCAATGCCCCCAAAAACAGATGTACCTTTTAGGATCAATATTTTATCCGGATCGAATTTGCTGCCTGGTAGCAGGTTGCGTTTATCTTCGATGCCTGCAAAAACAGCTACGGTTTCAGTACGCACTTCCCAGTTTGGCGGAATGACCAGTTTAGTTCCACCAAAAACAATGGTTACATCCAGGAATACGGGTCCCTGTATATCAGCTTGTGAAAGGTTTATCTGCGATCCACCCATGAAACATACAATTTCGCCTCCTTTGAAATTTTTAGAAGTAACCATTCTCTTAACCTCGCCGAATACAGAAGTAGTGTCGATCCTGTCTTCCGAAGATGGTGGAAATTCTGGGTCGTCGTTGTTCTGCTGTTTTGGTTTAAAGCCAAGTAGTGGATCCTGACTAAGCGAACTTACTTTAGGACGGAAGATGAATAGAATACCCACCAGAATGATCAGTGAAGGCCATAGAAAGCGGCGAATTTCAACGTCTTTGATCAGTTCATCCGACATGAAGAATAAACCAACCGCTATCATAATCATCCAGGATACTCCCCTGAATTTTACTTTGATACCAGATATTATTCCAACCAGCACAATAATTGCTGACCAATCGTATAACCAGGATGGAATATAAACACCCACCCGGCGCAACAGAATAACTGCACCAACAAGAATCAGTATAATGCCGGTATAAAAGCGGTCATTATTATTGCGTAAACCATATCCTCTTTGTCTCATAGTATTTTATTTAATGCAAAGCTATTTGTGTGGATACTGCATACAAAGTGGAATTAGGTTACAGGAATAAGAAAGGCGGTAAACGACGGGAAATTGGCGGTAAATGGAATTGCATCAAACAGACCAGGTGGGTTTACCGGCAGTTTTTGATTATTGCAGCGGGGAAACGGGCATCTCAAAGGAGTCCTTTGAGCAAGTCAAGCATAGGATGGAACACAGATTTTCATGATTTTCAAGATCTATCATGATAAATCCTGAAAATCATGAAAATCCGTGTTCTATTAATAGCGTGCAGTGCAATTGTGGCAACCAATTATTTCTTTAAGCAACTGACTTTAAACTTTCTCCCCCTCTTTAATTCCATTAAAAGCAGAAAGACTATAATAAGCACCCATCAAAGCTTGCAGCCTGCAGCTTGCAGCGAATGTCACTTTCCATCAATATCCCTACTCTGCCAGCCAATCAAAATAACTCCTATAATAACCAGTATGGTGCCAATGATTTGTTCCCTGATAATGGTTTCGCCCAGAAAAAAATGGGCTTGAAGAATGGTAGATACAGGTCCGATGCTGGTAATAATGGCAACATTATTACTACCAATTTTTTTCATGCCCACACTCATCATAAAAGATGGTAAAACAGTTGCCACAATAGCGAGTGCAATGCCATAACTGGTAAGGGTTGCATCAAGTGTAAATGATGGAATTGGTTTTTGAATAAGGTAATGAATAAAAATACCGGCCGTAGCAGTAAGCATCGCATAAGCGGTATAACGTGTAGCACCAACTGCTTTAACCAGTCTGCCGGTTCCGACAAGATAAAAGGAATAAGTAACAGCGCAGAGAAAGATCATAAAAGAACCATAGTAAAATTGTGGCCCATAATGCGCTGCATGTATTTCACCCCAATAAGCGGTACCTATGCCAATATAAGTAAGTATTAATGCAATGATTTGCCTTTTGGAAAGTGCAGTCTTAAAATAAAAGGTATTAATAAGCACCGCAAAAGTGGGATACAAAAACAGGATCAGTCTTTCCAGGCCAGCAGATACATATTGTAATCCGATAAAATCAAAAAGGCTGCTCAGGTAATAACCAAAAATACCCATGAGCATAATGAGCAACCATTGTCTTTTTGTAATGCTTGAGCTATTCTCCTTTCTACTTGCAAACCAAACTGCTCCAACATAAAAAGGCAATGAGAAAAGCATCCGCAGACTCAGTAGTGTCAGAGCATCAACTTTTGTTTCCTGAAATGCGAGCTTAACAAATATAGCCTTTGTAGAAAAAAAGATAGCACCCGCAATAGTGATGAGGAAACCAACAAGATTTATTTTTTGTGCCTGGGTATTCACAGTTCGTTTTTTGCGGGAGGATATAGTCCATGGTCCATAGTCCATAGACCATAGTTAAAGCAAAAACTTTCTTACCATGGACCATGGACTATGGACTATGGACTATGGTCTCCTCCCCCTACACACTCACATTAAAATCTCTCAATGCGTCATTTAAGCTTGTTTTCAGATCGGTACTAGCTTTACGCTGACCAATGATGAGGGCGCAACTTACCTGGTATTCTCCTGCATTGAATTTCTTCGTGTAGCTGCCTGGTATTACAACGCTTCTGGCTGGTATCCTTCCTTTGTATTCTACTGGTTCATTTCCACTTACATCAATGATTTTGGTGGATTGGGTGAGTACCACATTTGCTCCTAATACGGCTTCTTTTTCCACTACAACACCTTCTACTACTATGCATCTGCTGCCAATAAAACATCCATCTTCAATGATAACCGGACTAGCCTGCAGTGGTTCCAATACACCTCCGATTCCGACACCGCCACTCAGGTGTACACCTTTGCCGATCTGCGCACAGCTACCTACAGTTGCCCAGGTATCAACCATGGTACCTTCGTCTACAAATGCACCGATGTTTACATAACTCGGCATGAGTACCACATTCTTTGCTATATAAGCACCATAACGTGCTACTGCATGCGGAACGGCCCTTACACCCAGTTCTTTATAATTTGATTTCAACAACATTTTATCATAAAACTCAAAAGGAGGGAGGTTCCAGGTTTGCATTTGCTGAATACCGAAATACATCAGTATGGCTTGCTTAACCCACTCATTCACCACCCAATTTCCATCGATGGGTTCGGCTACACGTAAGCGACCTTTATCTACTTCTTCGATAACTGCTCTTACTGCGTCACTATGCTGATTTGCCTGTAATAATGTTCTGTCAGACCAGGCTTCCTGGATCAATGATTTTAGTTCCATAGCAAAAATTTTTGCAAACATACAGGTTGCTTGTAGGATAATCGCATATTCAACACAATTTGTACATTGCATAGCCATGCTACCATTTCAAAATGATATCGATGCCTGCCTGGAAGCACTGGAAAAGGGCGGACTAATACTATATCCAACAGATACTATCTGGGGTATAGGATGCGATGCAACCAATCCTGATGCAGTGGAAAAAATTATTCAGCTCAAGAAAAGACCGGAACATAAGGCCATGATTGTTTTGGTGGCAGATGAAAGAGAAATATTACAATATATCACCCAGCCCGACTTACAGGTATTTGATTATATAAAAGGGGTGTCGAGACCCATTACTGTTATTTATGATGGTGCTATCGGACTATCAGATGCCATATTAGGTGATGACGGCTCAGTCGGTATTCGCATAACAACCGACCCATTTTGCAAACACCTGATCAAAAGATTCCGCAAGCCCCTGGTAAGCACATCAGCTAACCTATCAGGATATCCGGCCCCGCAGTCGTTCCAGGATATAGAACCTGTTATCAAAGAAGGTGTAGACTACGTAGTCAGGTACCGCCAGGCAGATGAAAACTACTATAAACCTTCCTCTGTTGTTAAATGGGACAGGAATGGAGTTTTGACGATTATCAGGAATTGAGTCCTTGGTTTTTGGCTGCTTAGATAGAACACGGATTTATCATGATTTATCATGATCATCATGATAAATCTGCGTTCCATTTCTCGCTCTTATGGAATTTCAGCACTCGATGCGCATTAATGGCTAATAGCTGATACCCAAAAACAAAAAGACCACCCCAAAATGTGCATAACCCTGTGTGAAAGTCGAAATTTCTGTTAATAGCTTATAAATCAGTTATTTAGACCCAAATAGGGATGGATTGGCAGGAATTTTGTTTAGATTTTAGTTGCATTTCTAGTAATAAAATGCAAACTTAAAGTAAGCAAATATCCTATGGCACGTGTAATACTGGATGTACCCAACGATAAAATGCAATCATTTTTAAAAGCTATCCTTGAATTGGGGTTAGACAGGCATGCCATAAGTTCCAATAAGCCCAGCCGCCGTAGCTTATTATCCCGCAACCGCAAAATTGGACGCAAACATTTCTCTCCCGATTTTTTACTATTCGATTGGGAATTTTTTAGCAATGAACTGGAGTATGAGTAGAGTAGTCCATGGTCCATAGTCCATGGTCCATAGTTAGAGCCGGTACTTTTCTACTCTCCTTAATAAAGCAACTAATTTCCTACCATGGACTATGCTCCAAAGTAAGTCAACTAATTTCCTACCATGGACTATGGTCTATGGACTATGGACTAAAGTCCATGGTCCAATCCAAAGCTCCCAGCTTTATCCTAATTTTGCCCGATGCAGCGCATCCTGGTTATTCAAACAGCTTTTATTGGCGATGTTGTTCTGGCAACTGGATTATTGGAAAAATTGCACCAGCATTTTCCGGATAGTCAGCTTGATATTGTTGTACGCAAAGGGAATGAAACCCTTTTTACCGCACACCCTTTTCTGCATGAAGTATTAATCTGGGATAAAAAGCAACACAAATACCGTCATCTTTTTCAACTGCTGAATCGTATCCGCCGCAATAAATACGACCTCGTAATAAATGTACAGCGCTACATGGCTACTGGATTGCTAACTGCTTTTTCCGGCGCAAAAAGAACGATTGGGTTTAATAAAAATCCATTTGCCTTTTTATTTACCGATAAAATTCTACACGATTTCTCAGGGGAAGGTGATTCGTTCCATGAAATACAACGTAATCATGCCCTCATCAGAAATATTACTGATTTAATTGCAGCTAAGCCTAAATTGTATCCATCCAAAACAGATTTTGCAAATATTGAGCTCTATCAGACGCAACCATATATCTGTATTGCCCCGGCATCGGTATGGTTTACTAAACAGTTTCCTGCAAATAAATGGATCGAATTAATTACAAACCTGCCAGAAACCTATACCATCTATTTATTGGGTGCACCTGGTGATGCTACTCTTTGTGAAACGATCCAAAAAGCAACACATAAATCGGTCATCAACCTTGCAGGAAAACTTTCTTTTCTATCATCAGCAGCCCTGATGCAGGGAGCTACAATGAACTATGTAAATGATTCAGCACCCATGCACTTTGCATCAGCCGTAAATGCACCGGTAACGGCCATCTATTGTTCAACTGTTCCATCCTTCGGATATGGGCCACTTTCTGATCATTCCTTCATTGTACAAACCACTGTTCCACTATCTTGTCGCCCCTGCGGACTCCATGGTCACCCACAATGTCCCGAAGGACATTTCAACTGCGCCAAAAAAATTGAAATCTCCCAATTGCTGGAAAACATTTAGCTGCAAGCCAAGGGTAGGATAGCACACGGATTTTCATGATTTTCAAGATCTATCATGATAAATCCTGAAAATCATGAAAATCCGTGTCCTATTAATCCTTCTCGCATATTTATTCCTCAATTTTATCATTGATAATAAACTCGCTCAAGATTGAATAATTAATGAGAAAAAGCATCAATCAAGACATGCAGCTTATAGCTATTGCTGTCTAGGGGAAAAAAGCTTCTAGCCACTAGCTTCTAGCTGCTAGTTTTTTTGCTATTAATTTAACCATCCACATGCGTAAATAGGGTAATTAAATTTTTAATTTAAGTAGGGTTTTACAAAACAAATTCGCAAGCCCTGTCATTTATTCAAATAATAGCAGAAAACCTAAAACTAGCCCCCAATCAAGGCTAGCAGCTAGAAGCTGGAAGCTAGCGGCTTATTTTCCCCTAACAGTTCAGGTTTGTAGCTTGAATCCTGAAGCTCAAAACATACAGAAACAGATTAACTTTGCCGCACATGGACATCCTTTGTACTGATACAGAACTAAAGATTTTTAAGACTATTGCACAGGCCGGGGCATCGTTGAATATGCAATGTTACCTTATTGGAGGTTTCGTGCGCGATAAACTGATTGGAAGACCTACGAAAGATATCGATATCGTATGTATAGGTGATGGCATAGCATTGGCACATAAAGTGGCAGAACAGTTTAACCCCAAACCTTATGTTTCCTTTTTTAAAACATTTGGTACGGCACAAATAAAAATCGGCGACCTGGAAATTGAATTTGTAGGAGCTCGAAAAGAAAGTTATGCCCGACATAGCCGTAAACCCGATGTATTACCCGGAACCATTGAAGATGATCAGAACAGACGCGACTTTACCATTAATGCACTGGCAATTAGTTTGAATGAAGCAGACTATGGAAAATTAATTGATCCTTTTAATGGTCAACAGGCACTCAATGATAAGATCATCGTAACTCCTATGGAGCCATCGCAAACATTCAGCGATGATCCATTGCGTATGATGAGGGCCATACGTTTTGCAGCACAATTAAACTACACAATAGTACCTGAAACATTTGCTGCCATCACCGCAAATGTTGATCGCATCAGTATTGTTTCACAGGAAAGAATTACGGATGAACTGAATAAAATAATGATGTGCCAAAAACCATCCGTAGGATGGGATCTTTTGTTCCGGTCTGGCTTATTACATAAAATTTTCCCACAGATGGTAGACCTCTATGGGGCTGCATATATTGATGGAATCGGACACAAAGATAATTTTTACCATACCCTGCAGGTATTGGATAATATTTCAGCACACACAGATGATCTCTGGCTTAGATGGGCAGCATTATTGCATGATATCGGTAAGCCGGCAACGAAAAGATTTGAAGAGGGACATGGCTGGACCTTCCACGGACATGAAGTGGTTGGCGCCAGAATGGTACCTAAGATTTTTACCAGGCTGAAATTGCCACTGAATGAAAAGATGAAGTTTGTGCAGAAACTGGTACTTCTTCACCTGAGGCCTATTAGTCTTACCAAAGAAAATATTACCGACAGCGCAGTTCGCAGGCTGTTATTTGATGCCGGAGAAGATATTGATGCATTGATGATGTTGTGTTCGGCAGATATTACCAGTAAGAACAAAATGAAGGTGAAACGATTCCTGTCGAATTTTGAATTGGTAAAACAACGCCTCGCAACTGTAGAAGATGCAGACAGAATAAGGAATTGGCAGCCACCTATTACCGGGGAAATTATTATGCAGACATTTGGACTTACCCCTGGCCGACAAGTAGGTATTATTAAAGATGCCATAAGGGAAGCCATTTTAGATGGGGAAATTCCGAATGATTATGAAGCAGCCAGGACCTTTATGCTAGCAAAAGCTGCAGAACTGAACTTGCGGGCGGTGGAATAAATTGTATTTTAGCAGATAATTGGTAATTATTACCCAACTATTGATTCAACAAAAGTTTAAGTTAAGAGGATGGCGGTATTAAAATTTCGGATTTACCTTGAAGAAGATGATGCAGTTTATCGCGATGTGGTGATTAAACACACACAGCATTTTTTGGACCTGCATTTTGTGATCCTGAAAGCCTATGAATTTGATCAGAAGCATCAGGCAACTTTCTTCCGGAGTAACGATAACTGGCAACGTGGAAGAGAAATCAGTTTTGAGAAATACGATAAGCCCTATGTGGCAGAACCACTCCTGATGTCTGAAACAACAATCGGAAGTGAAATAAGAGATACAAACCAGAAATTTGTATACGTATATGATTTCGCAAAAAACTGGACCTTTCTTGTTGAACTGATTAATGTAAGCAAGGAAGAAAATCCCAAGCTTAGCTATCCTGCCATATCACGCACAGAAGGAATCGGACCCCAACAGTATGGTACCAAAAGTCTGTTAGGGGATAAATTTGCCGACATAGAAGAAAAATACGATCTCACCGAAGCAGCAGATGGATTTGGAGAAGAAGGAGAAGATGGCGATCAGGATACAGATGAATTTGGTGCCGAAGAATCCAGTGAAGAAGATTTTTAATGTCCCCCAATTGCTAATCCTTTAGTTTGCACCAACATACTGTT
The DNA here is from genome assembly GCF_946481145.1 of uncultured Sediminibacterium sp. The sequence continues at coordinate 45,713 of NZ_CAMLMJ010000015.1, read as the reverse complement.
ATACTTATTGTAGGTCCAACCGCCGTTGGAAAAACAGCCGTTGCCGTGCAACTCGCTAAACAGTTTCACACGGAAATTATTTCTGCCGACTCACGTCAATGTTATCGTGAAATGAATATCGGTGTTGCCAGACCATCAACAGCAGAACTGGCAGCAGTACCACACCATTTTATTGCATCGCACAGTATAACGGATGATGTAAATGCAGGTGTTTTTGAGCAGTATGCACTTGCCAAAGCAAACGAATTGTTTCAGCAGCATCCGGTAATTGTGATGACGGGTGGAACAGGACTTTATATCAACGCATTTGTAGAAGGTATTGATGTTATGCCATCTATACCTCAGACAATCAGGGAAAATATTATCCGAACTTACCAGGAAAAGGGACTCGCCTGGTTGCAGGAAACCATACAACAAAAAGACCCCGCATTCTGGGAAATTGCGGAACAACAAAACCCCCAGCGCCTGATGAGGGCACTTGAATTTGTAGAAGCTACAGGGCAATCCATTACTACGTATCGATCAGGAAAGAAAGAAGAGAGGCCATTTAAAGTAATTACCATCGAACTTGAAATGCCACGCGAATTACTAAATGAAAGAATCAACAGCAGGGTAGATGCGATGATGGAAGCCGGACAATTGGAAGAAGCAAAGAGACTCTTTTCCTCGCGCCACCTCAATGCATTACAAACAGTAGGCTACCAGGAATTATTCGATCACTTCGAAGGAAAAACAAGTCTGTCGAAAGCTGTAGAGTTGATTAAACAACATACCAGACAATATGCAAAAAGACAAATGACCTGGTTCAAAAAAAACAGCAGCATCCATTGGGTGAATGCTGCTGAAGAAAATATTCAGGAACAGATCGCAGCACTGCTACGATCTGCAGATTTATGATCTTAGAATTTGAAACCAAAAGTCATCATCACTGTTCCTCTTGAACCTCTCTGGTCTGCAAATGTATTAGGCTTATCATTCAATCTGTAAGCAAACTGTACATCGCGATTAAAAGCATGTGCATAGCTCAGATCAATAAATATTCCTTTATCACGGTAGCCGATACCACCGGTTGCCATGATGCGATGCGCTTTTAATTCACTTTCCTTATAAGGACTTCCATAATAAGCACCACCGAGGCGGAACATAATAGTGTGTAATTTCAATTCACCACCTAACCTGAAATTGATATTGCCTTTATAAGTGTCTTTAACCACATTATTCAGCAAATTATAATAGTTCACGAGTGCCTGATCGTTTTTATCTTCTGCAGAAAATCTGGAACCCCTGTAGTTCACATATTCAAGATCGGCACTGATGAATGCTCTCTGACGACGTGTATCCTTAATTTCACGGAACACATAACTCGCACTGATGATGGCGCGCCATGGAGTTACGAGATTGTAATTACTGTTACCTGGGTTGCCACTGTTCAGGTTATCACTATTCTCAGATCTGAGTCCGGCATAAGATTCAGTATTGGCAGTCATAGAAGCCCTTACACGATCTTTAAAAGTGATGAACTGTGGAGTATGAAAAGCGAAACCTATGCGCCAGTATTCTTTTGGTTTGTAAATAGTACCAATTTTTGCACCCACACCTAAACCATTTGATGTAAACTGTTCTTTGAATTCAAAATAACTAAACTGGTTATTCGGATCGTTGGTAGGATCTGTTTCTCTGTACACAAGGTCGCGGGTGTAGTGAATTACAGGTATGGTAAGACTTCCACCTACGTATAACTTATCTTCCATGTTCCCGGCCATGCCTAAAGCTATTTCATGGTAACCGCCTCGCGTAATGGCATCATAATGCTGGTTAACACCAGTTGAAAGTGGCACAAGGCTCTGGTAGCCTATGAAATTACCGGAAGCGTTGTTGGCTGTATCAATCAGGAATGTTCTGAAAGCCAGTGAAGAACCAAAAATATAATTACTGAGTGCAGCATTGGTATCTGCAAGATCACGGGTAAGTTCTTCAAGGTATTGTTCAGAAAAAGAGCTCATGTTATTAAAGCCCTTAAACTGAATACGATTGTTATAACTCGCCAACTGGTTAACAGAAATGGCAAATGCACTACTTGTCCATTTACTGTTACGCTTATAGTTACTGCTTAGGATAAGTCCTGAAGCACCATAACCAAAATTGTTTTTACTATTGAGTGTATCTGTTCCCCGGTAATTGAATTTATTGTTGTTTAAAAAGAAACCTGGCGACAAAACAAATTCATTGGTTTTGAATAGGCCAAGTCCGGCAGGGTTTACGTGATTGGCAGTGATCTCACCACCGAGTGATCCCATTACGCCGCCTGTTGCAATGTTTCTTGCTGAACCATTTTGGTTGAACCAGGCCATTCTCAGGGAATAATCAGGGTTTTGTGCAGCCGTTGTAAGGGTAAGTAGAACTGCTATGATGGGTAAATATGATTTCATATTACAATGCGTTTGGATATAGGTTTAGTAATAAGTGCCAGGCACTGAATGGTTATTAATTGCTTCCAATTTGAGGTTGATGGTTAATTGCCCCTGCCACCACGGCCTGAGCTCGAACTGCTTCCGGTACTCTTAACACCCCCGCTGTTACCACCTGCATTACTGCTTGGTGTAGCAGTAGAGCCATTGCTGTTGCTAGGGAAACTTCTTACGGCCCTGTCAACAGTAGTTCCCGATGAACCATTGCTGCTTCCGGTAAATACCCTTTTCAGCAGGCTTCCGAAACTGTTATTGTTGCTTCCTGTGCTAACAAATGCACCGGTTTTAGGATTATAATATCCCTGGTTATTGTTGTTGAAGCCTTTTGTATTTCTGTAGGCAGACAGATTACTACCTGAAGTGCTTCCGGTATAAAATTTAGGTGAAGCATATACTATAACTGTATAAAGTGGGTTATTCCAACCCCAGTTATAATATCCATAACCTAGTCCCAACTGAGGTCTCCATCCTCCATAACCTAATCCCAGGTTCCATTGGTGGTTCCAGTTGTAGGTATTCCAGTTGCTATATGGGTTGATGCGGTTAAAATCGTAACGACTATCGTACCAATATCCAAAATCATCGATTCCAGACCAACGGTACCTGTTGGCAACTTTCATGCGCAGGTAACGGTCGTCCTGACTGCTGATATATTCTTCATATCGCTCCTGTTGCTCTTTGGCCTTCTCTTCCTCTTTTCTGTTCAACCCTTCACGGGCAGGTGAATAATACACATCATCAGGCGTTTGCCCAGACTGATAGGCAGTAGAACACCCGGAAAGGAGTCCTATGGCGAGTAATGAACCGAGTAGTATTGTTTTCATGATAGGAGGATTGACTAGGTTATATAATGTGAAGTTACATACATTTGCGCTGTTGTTGGCTTCATGGTTTAGCGGCAATTATTTTGCCAACTAACATCTGTAAGCAATGTATTTTGTTAAGAGAATTATAATTTTTTATGAGTAAGGAAATAACATCCCGTGAGCAAGACTATTCACAATGGTATAATGACCTGATTTTAAAGGGTGGATTGGCTGATTATAGTGCCGTTCGTGGCTGTATGGTAATCAAGCCCTATGGCTATGGTTTATGGGAGAATATGCGTGATGTATTAGACAGGATGTTTAAGGATACCGGCCACCAGAATGCTTATTTCCCCTTATTCATCCCTAAAAGCCTGTTTGAGGCGGAAGAAAAGAATGCGGAAGGCTTTGCCAAAGAATGCGCGGTTGTTACCCATTACCGTTTAAAAACAGATCCGGCAAATAAAGGCAAACTCATCGTTGATCCTGAAGCCAGACTGGAAGAAGAACTGGTGGTTCGTCCAACAAGCGAAGCCATCATCTGGAATACGTATAAAGGCTGGATACAGTCGTACCGTGACCTTCCCATCCTGGTAAACCAGTGGGCCAATGTGGTTCGCTGGGAAATGCGTACGAGGTTATTCTTGCGTACCGCAGAGTTTTTATGGCAGGAAGGGCATACCGCACATGCGACCAAAGAAGAAGCGATTGAAGAGACCACCAAAATGCTGGATGTATATGCCGATTTTGTTGAAAACTGGATGGCAGTACCCGTAATAAAAGGCGTGAAGACTCCGAATGAACGTTTTGCAGGTGCAGAAGATACTTATTGTATTGAAGCAATGATGCAGGATGGTAAAGCATTACAGGCAGGTACCTCACATTTTCTGGGTCAGAACTTTGCCAAAGCATTTGATGTGAAGTTCAGCGATAAGAATAATAAACTTGAATATGTATGGGCAACCAGTTGGGGCGTAAGCACAAGGCTGATAGGTGCGCTGGTAATGGCGCATAGCGACGACGATGGTTTAATACTTCCTCCTAAAATTGCACCTATACAGGTTGTTATTGTACCTATTTACAAAGGAGAGGAGCAGAAGGCTAAAATTGATGAACATGCCCACCGACTCGTCCATGAATTAAAGGCAATGGGCATCACGGTTAAATACGATGACAACGACAATACAAGACCAGGTTGGAAATTTGCCGAATATGAAATGAAGGGCGTACCCGTGCGTATTACACTTGGTGCAAGAGACCTTGAAAATAACCAGGTAGAATTAGCCAGAAGAGATACCAAAGAAAAAAGTGCTGTATCGCTTGATGGACTCTCCACTATGGTGAAGCAATTGCTGGATGATATTCAGCAGCAGATGTATGACAAAGCAAAAAAATACCGCGACGAACATCTTACACCCGCTAACAGTTGGGATGAATTCGTTGAACTGCTTGATACGAAAGGCGGATTTATTGCTGCACATTGGGATGGTACTCCAGAAACAGAAGATAAAATCAAAGAACTCACCAAAGCAACCATACGTTGTATTCCTTTAAATAATCCGCAGGAAGAAGGCACTTGTATTTTAACAGGTAAACCCTCTGTTCAGCGGGTACTGTTTGCAAGAGCATATTAAAACTTGCATTCGCAGATCCTTCATGAAGCAGAAAGAAATACATCCCGCACTGCAACCATACCTGGATGGTAAAGTGATTCTATTAGATAAGCCCATCGACTGGACCTCCTTCGACGTGGTTAAAAAAGTGCGTATCCTCACGAGGATATCGAAGGTTGGACACGCAGGTACTTTAGATCCTTTGGCTACTGGGTTGTTAATTGTGTGTACAGGGAAGTTTACCAAAAAGATCAACGAGTACATGGGTATGGAAAAAGAATACACGGGTACTTTTACTTTAGGTGCCACAACCCCAACCTATGATCTTGAATCTGCACCTGAAAATATTTGCGATTACACACATCTTACCACAGAACAGATACATACTGCAACAGAACAGTTTACTGGTCCAATTATGCAGGTACCACCCGCGCATTCAGCCATTAAAAAAGATGGCAAGCCCGTTTACCTCGCTGCAAGAAAAGGAATAGAAGTAAAATTAGAACCACGCCCGGTTACCATTTTCAAATTCGTAATTGAGAAAATTGAATTACCCATTATACATTTCAGGGTAGTTTGTTCAACAGGCACTTATATCAGAAGCCTCGCCCACGATTTCGGTGCAGCACTTGGCGTAGGTGGATACATGAGCAGTCTTCGCAGAACACGCATCGGCAACTTTAGTGTTGAAGAAGCAGATAGTCTGGCAGTTTTTGAATCGAGGATTGCTGAATTGAAAGGGGAGTAGTTTTTTTGGCTTCAGGCTGCAAGCCATTGCTGTCCGGGGAAAATTGGCTGCTAGCTTCTAGCCTCTAGCTACTAGCCTTGATGTGTGCTTGTTTTAGATTTTCTGCTATTATTTGAATAAATGAGTGGGCTTGCAAATTTGTTTTGTAAAAATCCTACTTATAATAAACATATAATTACCCTATTTACACTTGTGGATGGTTAAATTAATAACAAAAAAAAGCTAGTAGCTAGCAGCTAGTGGCTAGAAGCTATTTCCCCCCCCCCAACAGCAATAGCTTCAAACTAAAAAGGCAAACCAATACCAAATTGCAATGCTGCATTATTAATTTTTAAACCAGATGGTCTTGTTTCAGACCATACAAAATTTTTGATACTCATCCAGCCTCCATTGGTAGGACGGGCGGGGTCTTTTACTCTATAGGCTACGTCAAAACGTATAAGAAAATAGGAAAAGTCGAAACGCAAACCAGTACCAATCCCTATCGCAAGATCTCTGCCGAGGTTACTTAATGAAAACCTTGAAGTAGGATCCTTATCGTTTCTTTTAATGTTCCAGATATTGCCAATATCCGCAAAAACAGCACTACCAATTTTAAAAGAACCAAGTGATGCCAGTTGGAAACGATATTCGAGATTGGTTTCAAGCTGCATGTCACCAAACCTATCACGGTAACTGCTGTTAACGGTATCACTAAATACAGAACTACCCAATCCTAATTGCCGCAATCCCCATGCACGCATGCTATATGGTCCGCCAACGATAAACTGCTTAAAGAATGGTAGCGTTTGACCGATTGATGCATTGTCGCTATAATTATAACCCAAACCTGCAAAAGCCCTATAAGCAAGTTCAGCTTTTGGAAAAAGTATCCTTTGTCTGTATTCTGCTTCTGTTTTAATATACCTGTAAATATTATTTTTCAAACCAGGTAGTAATCCAAATAAGCCACCTGCTTCTTCAATACCAATTCTCAGGTAATGACTTTTATTCCTGTTCTTTGGACTTGTGGTGGTTCTTACAAATGATAAGCTCTGACTTACGATATTGCCTTCATTAAAAGAAGCCTGAAGGAAGGGGTTGTTTTTTATTAAGGTGTCTAATCCAGGTAATCTTTTAATGCCGTACAATTCTATATTGAGTGGTTTATATAACCAAACTTCATCTCCATTTTTCCTGGGCTTTCTCCATTCATAACCGATGCTTCCTGTAAGTGAGGTTACTTTATAATAATTTTTTCTGTCGATATAAGAACTGCTGAGCGCAAATAAGGTTCTTTTATTTTCCAGGTTACGCAGTGCTCTCCAATTGCGGAAGGGGGTTAATAAACGAGGTAATGCATATGTATGACTACCACTTAATAGAAAAGTTTGCAACAATGGATTATTACCCTGACTCAACAGGTTTAATTCAACCCCTGTTCTGATCACACTTTGTTGCTGTACGGCTTGCTTCCACCTGTTTCTGTTGATATAACTAAGATTGGTAGATATACCCAGTGTATTACCAGTGATTACATCTCCTGAGTTTCTGCTTCCTTCCAGTTCTGCGGCAATGGTTTGTCTTGCAGCAGGTACCAGCAGAATATGCATATCTAAAGTGTCTTTATCGCGAACGCGTAAAATGGCATCTGCCTGTTGCCATGCACCGAGTTGTCCGAGGCGGTTAATGGTTTTATAATAATCTGCTTCATTGTATTTATTTCCTCTGCTGAGAAAAGTATGTTCTCTTAGTGGACGGAACCGAAATAAACCCTGGTGGTATTTCATGACGCCATTCCGGAACGTATCCACCTTATAATCTTTCCTTTGAATAACACTATCTGGTATATCTGCAATACCGGTTTCAGGATAATAATAAATATTGCCCATGCTGAATTGCAATAATTTGCTTGAATCTGCAATGGGTCTATGCGTGAGATTAATATCCCAGGTAGGGTTTTCTTTTCTTTTACGGTCCGCCTCTGCAATCATTTCAGCCTGTTTAAAAGGGTCTAATGTGAGGGGCAGTAATTTGGTGTCAAGCGTATCAACTACAGCGAGAAGGTCGTCTCTGTTAAAATTATAGTACCCGTTTTGGCGAAATAAATTCGTGAGGCGATCCATTTCGTCGCTGATTACCTGTTTTGTATAAGGAATACTCTTTTTTAATAGTTGAGCACTTTTATTGGCCATTACAAGCGCCTGAAGGGTAGAATCTGAGAAATCGTAAGAAACCGAATCGATATGAATATTTTTTCCTGCCTTTATATTCATAATTACATTGGCCCGGATTTGTTTTTTAACGGTATCAATCACTACAGAATCCTTTAGGTCACTATAAAAATATCCCTGACTATTCAGGTAAGCATTCATGAAATTGATGGAGCGGGGGAGGTTGCTGCTATCAAAAACTGGCGGATTATATAGGTAGTTTCTTAGACCTGCATATTTCTGAACAATCCTGACCTGTAAACTATCTTCCCAATAATTCTGTAATTCAGTTATTAAACGTTTTTTCTCATCTTTGGGAATTGTGTCAAGGATATTGATCTTGTTGCTATAAACAAATGGTCTGTTAGCAGGAAAGTTTACCACTTTTAGATGCTTTTGTTCGGAACAAGCGCTCAAGAGTCCTGCCAACAACAGTAAACTGATGAACGATGCCAGATAACCTCTTTTTCCAATCAAACGCATAGTAGATGTTAAGCAAGAATGAGCTCAAATATATTCAATCTTTATGCCAGAAAAAACAAAGGATCAGTGAAAGGTTGTTTTTGGCCGAAGGCACAAAACTTGTTGCGGAATTATTGGAAGCAGGTTATCCCATCAAAAACATCTATGCATTGGAGTCCTGGGAAGCTCCTTTACCCGATTTGCCCATCACCCGCATTTCACCCATCGAGCTGGAAAAAATCAGTACCCTTCAAACCCCTAATCAGGTTGTAGTAGTGGCAGAACAAAGGGAGCCAACTGGTGAACCAGTATTAAAAAATAAGCTAACCCTTGTTTTAGATGGCATTCAGGACCCGGGTAACCTGGGTACCATTATTCGCATTGCAGACTGGTTTGGCATTGACCAGATTATTGCCAGTAACGATACCGTTGAACTATACAATCCAAAAGTAATACAGGCTACCATGGGTAGCTTTCTCAGGGTGAAAATCTGGTATCGTGAATTGGAAGAATTATTAACCACAATCAATGTGCCTGTTTACGGAGCTTTATTAAATGGAACTTCAATGTATGCAACAAAGCCACCCAAAGAAGCTTTACTGGTAATTGGGAATGAATCAAAAGGCATCAGGGAAAATATACTGCCCTATATTAAACATGCTATAACTATACCCCGCACTGGAAAAGCAGAATCATTGAATGCAGCTGTAGCAACGGGCATCTTATTGGCGCAATTGTGTGCATCTGGAGGAAAATAATTACCTGAATTGAATCGCTTTTACCGGACTTAATTTTCTTACCATCAGGGAAGGGATTAGCAATGCACAATAGCAAACGATAGTAGTGCCAGCAATAACAGTGGCCACCTGCCACCATACAATCTCCATAGGTGCTTCAGTAACATAATAAGACGCCTCTTCCAGTCGGATAAAACCGGTGAGTTGTTGTAGCCAGCAAATACCTAAGCCGGATAAAGTGCCAATACCAATTCCCAAAAGGGTAATAAAGGAAGCATGCAAAAGAAAGATTTTCTGGATGGTCCAGTTACTTGCACCAAGGGCTTTCAGAATGCCCACCATTCTGGTTCTTTCCAATATTAGTATCAATAAACAGGTAATCAGGTTAATGATTGCAACTGCAGACATAACAATAAAAATTACATCCCTGTTTACATCCTGAATATCCAGCCAATCGAATATATTGGGGTATACTTCCCGTATGGTGCGGCTCATCCATTCGGTAGGTAAAGCGGCCGATAAGTTTTTGCTGATACTATCCATCTCAGTATACTGGTTCACAAAAATTTCATAGCCACCGATCTGTTCCTGATTCCAGTCGTTAATTCTCCTGATCAACCTGATATCGCCCAGAATGAATAGTTTGTCGTATTCTTCAATGCCGGTTTTATAAATGCCTTTCACCAATAGTTTTCTATAGGTTCTGCTGTCATCGAGTGAGGATACAAAATGAACCTTTACTGTATCAAATACTTTAATACCTAATTGGTTTGCGAGCGCTTTTGAAACAATGATTTCCTTACTGTATAAACTATCACTAAAGTTGATCCAACCACCTTGTTGCATAAAAGGTGTTAAAGTGCTGCTGTCGTACAAATGGTCAACGCCTTTTAGCAACACACCTTCAATTTCATTGTTGTTTTCTATTACAGCCGACTTGGTAGCAAAATGTTGCACACTTTTAATGCCGGGTTGAAGGCGAATGGTGCGCTCAATGACGCTATCCATGGTAATAGGTGTTTCTTCTGCAATAAGTGATTTGCCTGTTTCGTATTTCTGTACCCGAAGATGTCCCCAGAAACTAAAGACTTTTCCGGCAACGGTATGCTGAAAACCATTAACAAAGGCAAGGGTAATAATCATCGCCATTACACTAAGTGTAGTAGCAGCAATCGACAATCGAATGATGAAGCGGGAAAACGCATGCTGGTGATTAAAAGCAATTCGCTTCGCGATGTCGGATGAAAGTCCCAAAGGCGGTGATTTTGGTAAAAATACGAACTGACAATGAATGATCGGTAGCTTTTAGTTTTTAGGTATTAGGTGTTAGGTGTTAGGTGTTAGGTGTTTGGGGTTTGGTGTTTGCTATTTGGTTATGTGTTTGGGCAAGTATCTCAAATAACCGGTCAACTTTTTTTAGGCATTAACAACCTGCAACCCAGTACCCAGCACCTAATACCTAACACCTAACGCCTAACCCCTCATACAAGCAACAGTAATTTTCAACACCTGATTCGCATTGATTGCATTATCTTGTTCTAACTTGCGTTTTATTGTGATGCTATGAAATATGTCTTACTGATACTCTTTATTTTCAGTGCCGGAACACCGTTGATGAGTCAACGGAAACCCGATTTTGTTTACATGGATGGCATCAGAAGCCCCAAACTCTTTCAGCAAAATGATCAGCAGTCGATACCCATGATCAGGTTAGGAAGCAGTGATTTGTTAGAACTTCATTTTGATGACCTGACCGGATACCCGCGAAACTTTTTTTATACCTATGAATTATGTAATGCCGACTGGACGCCTGCTATGTTAAATCCTTTTGATTATATAAAGGGCTTTGTTCAAAACAGGATATCACAGTACAGGGTATCATCATTGGCCCTTACCAAATATGTACATTACCAGGCCTTATTGCCCGATAGAAGTGCAGTGCCTACAAAAAGCGGAAATTATATACTCAAGATTTTTTTAGATGGAGATACCAGTAAGCTGGCATTTACCAAACGTTTGATGGTAGTTGATAATCGGGTAGATATTGGAGCGAGAATTTCACAGCCATTTAATAGTAACTTACTCAGAACACACCAGAAGATACAGGCAACCGTAGCGGCAAAGGAGTTGAATATTATGAGTCCGCAGCAACAAACCAAACTTATCATTATTCAGAATAACAGATGGGATGATGCTTCAACCATTATTCAACCAGCATTTATTCGTAACAATATGCTGGAATACAATAGTGAACAGGATGCAATTTTCCCGGCGGGAAAAGAATTTCGATGGGCCGATCTGCGGAGTTTTCGATTTGAGAGCGACAGGGTTGATAGAGTCGACAGAACCGTACAACCCAACCGCATATTCATGAAGCCAGATGCTATACGTAACGATTTACGCTATGCATTTTTTAACGATAGAAATGGGTGGGATGAAATTGGTTCGATTGAATCTATTAATCCATGGTGGCAGACAGACTATGCATATGTAGAATTTTCATTAATGCCTAATGGGGGGAAACCGATTGTGGGTAAAGATGTTTTTATAACAGGTTCATTTACCGGTGCTGCGGCAAGTGATAGCTCCTTAATGTATTTTGATGAAGAGAAGGGTATGTACCGAAAAACCTTATTCCTGAAGCAAGGCTATTACAGTTATAATTATGTGACTAAGAATAAAGGCAAGCAAAAAGAAAAATCCGATCCTGGATTAACCGAAGGAAATTATTGGGAAACAGAGAATGAATACCTGATTTTATTTTATTTCCGTCCACTCAGCGGTCGTCATGATGAATTGGTGGGCATAACCAGACTCAATTCAAGAAACCTCAACAATGGATTCTGATATCCTCTGCGTAAACTCCTTTCCTCCTGTTCCCTGCGGTGAATGTGCGTACGTTTTCACAGTATGGAACAGAGGAAACGAGTGTTTGAGCTGAGGGAAATGATAAACTGAAAGTTCAGCAACCAAAAAATTAGGGAAAATAGGTCTCAACCCTTACTTTTGCACCGGCAGGTCTTACACGACCAGCTCCTGCTGAACCTCCCCAGGGCAGGAATGCAGCAAGGATAGGCGGTTGTAGCGGTGCGATGTGAGTAGCCTGCCATTTTTTTCTTCCCTATACCCTGAAGGCTTTGCCTGAAGGGTTAACTCAAATACACTATGAAATTTTTTATCGACACTGGTAACCTCGAACAAATTAAAGAAGCTAATGACCTGGGTATCCTGGATGGTGTAACAACCAATCCTTCCCTGATGGCAAAAGAAGGCGTAAAAGGCGAAGCAGCAATTGCGAATCACTACAAAACCATTTGTGAGCTTGTAGATGGCGATATCAGCGCTGAAGTATTGTCTACCGATTTTGCCTCAATGGTAGAAGAAGGTAAAAAGCTCGCAGCTATTCACCCAAATATCGTGGTTAAAGTGCCGATGATTAAAGATGGTATCAAAGCCATTAAATGGTTCACTGATAATGGTATCCGTACGAACTGCACACTGGTATTTTCTGCCGGACAAGCAATCCTTGCTGCTAAAGCAGGTGCGAGCTATGTATCACCATTTATTGGTCGTATCGATGATAGTGGTTGGGATGGTATGGATCTGATTGGTCAGATCCGTCATATTTATGACATACAGGGTTTCAAAACGGAGATCCTTGCTGCATCAATTCGTAATGCATTGCACATCATCAAAGCTGCTGAATTAGGTGCTGATGTTTGTACCTGCCCGCTCGATTCTATTCTTGGATTACTGAAACATCCTTTAACGGATATCGGTCTTGCCAAGTTCCTGGAAGATGCTAAAAAAATGTAAACTTACATGGTTGAAATAGTAAGGCCGGATTTAATAGATCCGGCCTTTTTTATTATTATAGTTTAGTATTCTTTGGTATTTATGCATGTGCAGTTAGTTCAATACATTTTCTTTCCTTGTTGCTGAGCCTTGCTGCCTCGAGCACCTGCATTACCCTGATACCATCTACAGCCGAAACCGGGTTTTCTCCTTTTTGACTAATCGCATCATGTAGTTTGGAAAAATAATGACCGTAATTGCCTGCAATGGTTGATATTTTTTCTTTTATCTCTTTTCCGTTTAACCTGGTATGCAATAAGCCCATTTCCGAATCAGGCTCAACACCCCAATTTGGCTGGTCTGGGGTAGCGCCATTTAATAGTACTGTTTCCTGATTATCGGCCCTTGTTTTGAGGAAGGAACCATATAAGCCATGCAGGATAAAAGAGGGCAGGGGTTCTTTTACTAATAGGCCAGATTTCAGACGTACCCTTACTTTGGGATAATAAAGTAACAGATCAATATAATCATCAACTTGTGATCCAGGTCTGAGTGTTCTGATATCTGCGAAAACTGCTTCTGGTAATCCAAATAAACAGATAGCCTGGTCGATCAGGTGTGGACCAAGATCATATAATAGACCAGCACCCGGGGCCGCAGTTTCTTTATGTAATTTCGGACTCAACTCATCTTTGTATCTATCGAAATGAAATTCAGCTTCATGAATCGGTCCCAGTAAATCTTCAGACACTACTTTTTGTACCGTTTGAAAATCACTGTCCCACCGCCTGTTTTGAAAAACTGAAAGCGTTTTGTTTTGTTGTTTTGCCAGTTGATCCAATTCAATAGCTTCCGCAACAGTGGTCGTGAATGCTTTTTCTACCACTACATGTTTATTTGCAAAGAGGGCTTTTTTTGCATAGTCAAAATGTGTCCCGGTAGGTGTATTAACAATAACGAGTTCAATACTTTCATCATTCAGTATCTCATCAAGAGAACGAGCAATTTTTACATAAGGATAGATAGCAGTAGACTCAGATTTCGTTCTTTCCCAAATATAAACCAGCTCAAATCCAGGATTGAGGTGTATGAATGGGGCATGAAATACTTTTCCTGATAATCCAAATGATAAAATAGCGGTTCTGATGGGTTGCATGATGTATGATTAACTTGTTTGGTGCTGGGTGCTAGGTATTAGGTGTTAGGTATTAGGTATTAGGTCTGAAATAAATAGTCCTTAGCCACTATTTATTTCAGACCTAATACCTAAAAGCTAAAGGCTAAAGGCTAAAAGCTAACAGCCTTCTCCCTCGCTTTCATCTTGTCCATATAGCTAATACCTTCAGTGATCCATTTTTCTGCTGGTTTACCGAGCAGGTAATGTTCAAACCATTCACGTTGACGCTTCTGGTAATCGATCTGGTTTTCTTTTTTGGCTAGTCCATGGTTTTCGTCTGCATAAACCAACATAACATGTGGTTTCTCCATTCTGCGCATGGTACCATACATTTCTATGCCCTGATGCCAATCAACTGCACCATCTTTATCTCCAAATGCAACCAATAAGGGTGCTTTTATTTTTGCCGCATTGAACATAGGTGAGTTGCGTATATGTTCCTGTGTGCGCTCATACCATGGGCCATCAAAACGACCCTGACTTGTTTCAAAGATTTTCTGGTCAGGTGTTCCGGAGTTCCAGTAGATGGAGAGTGACATGCTGATCAAATCAGTTAACGGAGCGCCTGCACATGCTGCTTTGAAAAGATCCGTTTGTGTAATGATAAATGATGTTTGGTAAGCACCCCAGCTATGTCCCATGAGACCAACCTTAGTTTTATCAATCATGCCTGATTTTAAAACTTCTTCAACAGCAGGTACAACACAGTTAACTGCGCTCATGCCAGGTTCATTGGCGTCGTAAACAATATCAGGTCTGAATACAAAGTATCCATTACTGGTATAATTGGTAGTGTTGTAGGCGCTTCTTTCTGAAGGGGTAACATAACTATGAACAGTATTCGATAATAGTTCATAGATGTAAACAATCATCGGATATTGTTTACCCGGCTCATAATTGGCAGGATAGAAAAGTGCACCTTGCATTTTTTTACCTTTTTTATTGGTAAAATTTACCAATTCACTTTTACCCCAATAAAAATCGTTTTGTTGTGGATTGGTGCCGGTGATTTTTTTCTGGTTACTGAAATCATCTGTAGTAAATAATTCCGGAGACAGGTTATAGTCTTGTTTTACATAACTGAAACTATTTGCTTCACTGGCTTTTGTAATACGGCCTATTGATAAGTTTTCAAAAATCAAAGGTTGTACGGAATTGTTTTCCAGTTTGGCATAACCAAACTTCTTTGTCTTATCACCGTACAAAGAAATAAAAATAGGCTTGCTATCATCCAGGTAAGGATATTCAAAATCAGTTCTGGTAATACGATGGGTTATTTCTTCTTTTTCTCCATTGGTAATTTTCCTTGCACCAGATCCATCAGGTTTTACTGCCCAAATATTGTATTCGTCATATAGTAATACCTCTTTATCATCTTTCAACCATCCACCCATTCCAAATGGTGGCTTGCTGGCAGTATGATCGTCTCTGGTGTTCCAGAATGTAGATTTGATATTTTGGGTAAGGTTTACGGTTTGTTGTGATGCTATATTGTAGCTCCACCAATTTTTATCGCGGAAAAAATACAGGAACTTACCTCCTGGAGATGATTGCGGGCCAGTATAAAATCCAGACAGCATTTTCTCATACATTAACTTCTCTTCCCCTGTTTTGGTATTTACAAGGTAAAAATCAGCGTAGTCTTCTTTAAATGCCGGTTTGTATTTTTTATTGGTAGCAGTAATGGCATAAGCCTGATCGCCGCTAAGCAGTGCTATCGGAGTAGCTTCTTTGGCCAGTTGTACAAACTGGTTGCCAGTGAAGTTCCAGGCACATAAATAGCTGGCATCTTTGTCCTGACCAAAAGTTACTTTTTGTCTGGGTTGGATTTCCGGGTCTTTCCAATGCCAGATATCTACCGCTGCCAGTTTATCATCTGTTTTGGCTACTAGTTTAGGTGTTTTAGACGAGTCGCCAGGTTTTTTATCTTCTTTTTTTGGTTTAGCTGTCCAGGGTTTAATACCAAAAAACAGTGCACTCATATCATCGCTTAACCTTGGGGCGGATCCATTATGTATCCGCATATCTTTAGGAAAGGAGGATACCTGCAAAGGATCAAATGATTTAAGTGTTGGGTTGTTATAGAGATTGATATACCCATGAACGGTGGCATTCTCTTCTTCAAAATCTTTGTGCTTAATGGTTTTAAAGAAAGCAAAGCCTTCCCCTTCACGTTGCCAGCTTAATTTAGAAAAGCGCAAAGTATCGCTGGCGATAATCTTTAAACTATAATTTTTAAGACTCAGTAATTCAACTGCATTACCGGCTGCATTCGTTGATTCAACTATATAAGAGAGGTAATCACTTTTTTTATTGAAAGCATATTCTGTTACATTGCCGATGGTGTGGGTACTTCCATCAGCAAGATTTTTAATGAGTAGTACACTTCCTTTGTCTTTATGTTCTTTTGGAGGAGCTAGATAAACTGCCAGAAATTTTCCGTCTTTGGAAAAACCGAAACGACTGATGTTCTGGATTATTTCTTTTTTTCCGGTTGCCAGGTTTAATAAACCCATTTTATATTCTATCGGTTTACTTTGCTCGCGTAATTTCTCTGCTTCTTTATACGGTAAGCCAATACGATATGCTACCCACTGGTTATCACCGGAAAATTCGAATGAAGTAGCGAAAGCGAGTTTATAGGTATTATCCGTTTTACGGTTTACAATGAAAAGGGTGTCATTGTCTTCCTGAATATTGATATTATAACCTACCCAGTTACCATCGGGTGAAAGGTCCGTTATACCCAACTGCTGCCATTTTCCATAATCAGCAGAAGTAAGTTGTTTTTTTTGCTGTGCATCAGCAGTGAAAAAAGCCAATGAACCCATTAGCAGCAGGTAGAAGAAATGTCTCATTTTGGTTGTTTTATCCCAACAAGATAGTGAAAATGGTTTATTTAGGTAAAGGGCAAGCGCTCTGGGGCTATTGGAAGAAAAAAATGTTAAAACTATAAACAAGTAAAGCAATAATCGCCTTCTTTTGTTATTGTCGCAAAATGCAAAGCTCTGCGTTTGCCAAAAAATATACACATGAAGATTCTGTTAATTGAGGATGAGTCAGCCGTAATATCACTTATAGAAAGGGGGTTGAAGGAAAAGGGACTTGATATAAGTGTGGCCATGGATGGCAATACTGGCTTGCAAATGATTCAGAATCATTCCTTTGATCTGGTGATCCTTGACCTCATGTTGCCCGGTATTAATGGGGTACAGGTTTGTAAGGAAATTCGCACACTTGGTTTCGACCTGCCCATCATTATGCTTACTGCTTTAGGAAGCACCGAAAATATCATAACCGGACTCGATAGTGGTGCAGACGATTATATGGTAAAACCATTCAAAATAAATGAGCTTATCGCAAGGGTAAATGCATTGGGTAGAAGATCGATAAGGCTAACCAAAAACACAAATGCCAACCTGTTACAGATTGCAGATCTCAAATTAGACATGGATGCGAAAATTGCTATGCGCAATGACGAAGTGATCGCACTTACCTCTACCGAATATAAACTGCTGGAATTTTTTATGAAGAATCAATCGAGGGTTCTTTCCCGGATGGAAATCCTTGAAAATGTATGGGATATTGATTTTAACCTGGGCACTAACGTAGTAGATGTTTATGTAAACTACCTCAGAAAGAAAATTGATAAAAGCAGGGAAACCAAATTATTTCATACCATGATTGGAATGGGGTATATGATGAAGGAGCAAGCCTGATGACGATACGTAATAAAATTACTACACTATTTACCATACTCACTGGCGCGATTATTTTCATGCTGAGTATTTTTATTTACCATTTTTCCCGTCGCTCCATCGAAAAAGAATTTTTTCACCGGCTTGGTGTTCGTGGCAGTATTGCTGCACAGGCTCACTATGAAGCAGAAACTTTAAGCGCAGCGGTATACAATGAGATAAGACAAAAACACTTACAGCACTTACCAGAAGAAAAAGAACATTTTTTTGATAAACTCCCCAACAGTGATTCATTGAAGCGCCTTGGCATAACAGCACCGGCAGGATTTAATGAACAAATCGTAAAGAATGTATCGATTGAGTTTATTGAAAATAATACCTATTACGTGGCAAGGCCTTATCTGCATGAAGGTAAACGATATACGGTGTTTATGTCTGCCAGAAACGAAAGCGGAGAATTGGCATTGAACGATTTAAAGCAGAACCTGTTTCTGGGTATTGTATTTTCTGTATTGGTGGTGTTTATTGTCGGGCTAATCTTTTCCGCAGAAATTGTGGGACCTATTACCAATATCATTAACCGGGTTAAGAAGATCAGTGTTTCGAACCTTGATCTCCGGCTGCCGGAACAAAAAGTGCGTGGAGAGATCACCGATCTTACCCAAACATTTAATGATATGCTCGACAGACTCGAAACCTCTTTCGAAACACAAAGAAATTTTGTAAACAAGCTATCTCATGAATTGCGTACGCCGCTTACCGCAATCATTGGAGAGGCAGAACTGGCATTGGATAAAGAGCGTACATCAGAAGAATACAAAAGTGCATTATCCGTAATATCAAGAGAAGCAGATCAATTACATCATTTAACCACCAGCTTATTAGAGCTGGCACAGGCAGGGAATAGTATCAATGAAGAATTCATGGGAACTATTCGTTTGGATGAGTTGGTGATAGCAGTAAAAAAACTGGTTGACTTCACTGATCCGCAAAATGAGGTGTATTTGAACTTTGAAAGACTTCCCGCTGATGAAGCCAATCTCACTGTATTCGGAAACCAGAATCTTTTAAAATTAGCCATTACGAATGTGGTTCAAAATGCCTGTAAATATTCCGATAATGGGAAAGTAACGATATCTCTCAGCGCTACTTCAGATAAACAATGTATACTGGTGGTGGAAGACCATGGAATTGGTATACCACAAAAGGAGATACGGTATATTTTCGATCCCTTTTTCCGTGCATCAAATACCAAGGATTATAAGGGGTATGGTGTTGGACTTCCACTTGCACAAAAAATCATCCGGATTCACCGGGGTGAGATAAGGTTTACTTCGATGGAAGGGGCAGGAACAAAGGCAGAAATGCGTTTTCCGATTCATTCCTGATCAATTACAATACTACATATTATAATATTTTCACTGCAAATTAGAGCGGGATTAGAAAATGTCTCGATTTCTAATCCCGCTCTTAACAAGCTCTAACAGACCCTTAATTGAATCCTTAGGCCATCCCAATGACTGCCAGGTAGTTTTGTTTTTTATTCAACTAATTCGGTTGATGATAAAACAAGACAGCATGAAAAGAATTATTATCCCAACAAGATGTACAACCCATGCGGTGCATCTGTTTCAATTGGCAATCAAATTATACAGTAAAGAAGGTTTTCATTGTACTTTCTTACAGGTAATACCGATTCCAGACAATGAAAGTGATTTAATGACCCTTGGCAGGGCTCCTTCTGGTTATGTGTTTGAACCCAAAGATTTATCGGCCATTAAAGAAATGACAAATGAAAATCCTTCCATTATAAAAGGATATACCATTGATCAGGTTTATGGTGATTCTCCTGCTGTATTCAAACAATTTATAGAAGAGTATGGGGTTGATATGGTTTTTTATGCCCGGGAAGAATGGCAGGATCAGGCCAGAAAATCTGGTCTGGATGTTTTCAGGATGCTTTGCCGTGCCCGTTGCCCGATTATGTATGTGGCTAAATCTGAACTCTCAGAAATTTCAGCAGAATTCCTTCAGCCGCAAACAAGGGATTATGCATCAGCAAGGGAAATGACCGATGCTGTTTCCCGTATTCATGCATCGAAACAACCGGGTATGGAAATTCCGGAAACAATGGTTTACCAGTTTAATGCAGTAGAGAAAAAACTTTCAGGTTATGCTGATAAAATGCAATCGAACGATATCCCTACAATGAAAATGGGTGGACTATCAGGCTATTTCCTGAGAGAACAAAGACTCGAGAAGATATTGTTGCAGTCAAATGCATCCCTGTTATTATTGACCATTTGATCTTATATAAACTAAACCGAAAACAGTCGTTATGTTAATGAAGGGCAAGATACCAGTGAGGTATATACTGGGTAAAATAAAATATGAGATCCTGCTGATAACACTATATACTTCTGCTATATGGTATCTCAGTAAAAAATACAATATCCATGAATTGTCGATACCATTGGGTGTGCCAACCATATTAGGTACGGTACTATCATTGCTATTGGCATTCCGATCGAACCAGGCTTACGATAGGTGGTGGGAAGCAAGGATTATTTGGGGGGCAATTGTCAACGATTCAAGAACGCTGACAAGACAACTGCTTTGCTTTGTACAGTCAGGTTATAATGATCCGGAAAAACAACACTTTGTCAACCGTTTTGTAAACCGACAAATATTTTGGTGTTATAGCTTGGGAAAAGCGCTGCGTGGATTAGATCCGTTGGAGGGAGCAGGTAGGCTCATGTCGAAAAAGGAAATTGAATTTGTAAAAAAACATGATAGTGTTCCTTATGCAATACTCAACCTTCATGCGAAAGATTTAAAACTGGCATTGGAAGAAGGATGGATCAATGAATTTCAGCAGGTAGAACTTGATGATACATTAAGCCGTTTATGTGATTCGATGGGTAAATGTGAGAGAATCAAGAACACGGTATTCCCTATGACCTATAGCCTATACATACATTTTGCGCTTTATTTCTTTATTGTGCTTTTACCATTTGGTGTAATTGAATTTGTTGGTGTGATAGAAATTCCACTGGTAACCATTCTAGCTTCTTTCTTTTTACTCATTGAAAGGATGGCAGTACATCTGCAAGATCCTTTCGAAAACAGACAAACCGATACGCCAATGATGGCTATTGCAAGAAGTATTGAAAGAAACCTTAGACAAATGCTGAATGATGAAGAAGTGCCGGAGAGCATGCGGCCGGAGCGGTATTTTTTGATGTAGGGGGGTGAGTCCGATAGTCCGAGGTCCGGAAGTCCGGAAGAATTAGGGATAAGTGGTTTGGGAGTCGGGAAGAAATAGTTTTATACAATTAGCGTTTTTTAGAATGAAGATTCTACAAACTCTTCCAGGCTTCCAAACTACTCATCCTCCGGACTTCCAGACCATTGTTGTCCGAGGAAATTTAACCACGAGCTGTAAGTGTCGCGTATGATGGAACACAGAAAGGCTTGCAGCTTGCGGCTTGCAACTTGAAGCCAATTTTCCCCGGACCTCGGACTTCCCGACTCCCCTCAAAACAACTTCATCCCATAATACCCAATCGTAGTAAAAAGTGCGCAACGGGTAAAGACGCCAATACAGCACCAAACCAATAATTTATTGAGCGGTACATTAAAACCTACTCCAACACCAATACTCACAGGCGCGCCAACTGTCATGGTGCCAAAAAAACCAAGACCAATAAGGCCATATTTTTCCCAGAGTGTATAGATTAAACCTGTTTTTGGTTTTGCGGGTTTTGGCTTTCGATACCTTGCCAGAAATTGTTTGATTTTATCGCCCAGAAAAGTGGCTATAAAAACACCGGAAAGTCCGCCGATCAAACTCGCCAGAAAAATTACCCAGGTAGGTAAACCAAAAGCAAAACCGGCTGGTATTGCTGCATAAATTTCAAAAGTAGCCAAACCTGCAACGGTTAAAATCTTTAATGTCATAAACAGTATACTGAATAAGGTATGTAATAGCGTGAAAATAGGGAGAGAACCGCAATGTATAATCAGTTAAAAGGTAATTGTTTGTGAAGGTTTTATAAGCTGTTATCCCCTTATTATGAACATATATTGGTTTTTAGGTTAAAAAGCTTGCATTTGCACAAGTTGCTGTCTATTTTGTTTAGCAAATCAATTTAACCCTCTAAAGCTTGCTTATGAACAATTCAAAAATGTTGGTATCCGGTATTGCCGGAGGAATCGCTGCTTTTTTTGCAGGATGGCTCATTTATGGAATTCTATTGACAGATTTCATGGCCCAAAACACCACGAGCAGTGTTATGCGTGCGGAAACGGAAATGGTATGGTGGGCGATGATTGTTGGTAATCTTTTATACGGATTACTATTCTCCTATGTTTTTAGTCGTTCAGGTAATGTAAACAGTCTCTCTAGCGGACTAATGGGAGGAGTTGTTTTAGGTGTCCTTATTGGCGCATCTATCGACCTCACTATTTATGCGCAACTGAATATGTTCACCCTCAATGCAGTATGGGCCGATATTGGTGCATCTGCTGTTCTTGGTGGGGTAACCGGAGCCGTTGTTGGCCTGGTGAATGGCATGGGTAAAAAAGCCTAGCCAATAAACAAAGCAAAAAAGCGACCTGAAAGGGTCGCTTTTTTTTTGACTGGTTTTTGGTTTAGGAAATGTGTGTCTATCTTCCCTCTCTTTTAATAGTATGAATCGAATAGATCGTCTTTTTAGCATCCTTACTTTTCTGCAGTCTAAAAAATTTGTGCCTGCCGAAAAAATTGCTGAAAAATTCAACCTAAGTATCAGAACTGTTTACCGGGATATTAAAGCGCTCAATGAATCTGGCGTGCCGGTTAGTTTTGAACAGGGTAGAGGATATTTTATAGTAAATGGATATTTTCTTCCGCCTGTTTCATTTACCAGTGAAGAAGCCAATGCATTACTACTGATGGAAGCAGTTGTAAATGGTTTTTCGGATAAATCCATCCAAAAGCATTATTCCAGTGCATTGAATAAGGTAAAGTCAGTATTGCGCGGAACACAGCAGGATAAACTGGAGACATTGTCATCTCGCATCAGGTTACAAGTGCCGGAATGTATGACCTTACAGGTATCATACCTTTCAGTACTCCAGCAATCAATTATCGGACGAACGATGATACAAATTGCCTACCTCAACAAAAACCAGGAACCCAGTATCAGAAAGGTAGAACCCATCGGGCTTATCTTTTACGCATTTGCCTGGCACCTGATTGCCTGGTGCCATAAAAGAAAAAGCTATCGTGATTTCAAAGTCGCAAGAATACAGAAGCTCACCAATACCGATATCCCCTTTATCTACAAAAAACATATTTCCCTGGATAGCTACATGAAAGATATTCCCGTTGAATACTGAAGAACAGAGGAACAGAGAAACAGAGGAATGTCCAATGTCCAATGTTTATTCGAAACCCAAAATTGGAAATTGGACATTCCTCTGTTCCTCTGGTGAATATTTTTTTCCCCGCTGCCATAGGGTTGTCAGTGGGGCATAATTGTTTTGTGGGAACATTTAAAACAATCAATTATGACACAGATTCAAGCCTTTCAGCAGGAGCTGGAAAATGAAGCAGTAGTAACCCGTAAAATGTTGTCGCTGGTGCCCAACGACAAGTACTTTTGGAAGCCTCATTCAAAAAGTATGACCCTGCAACAGCTCGCTACACATATTGCAGAACTGCCTACCTGGATCGGGATGGTATTGAATACCGATGAGCTCGATTTTGCCGCGCATCCGTATAGTCCGAAAATTATCGAAAACACAGCCGACTTGCTGGCTTATTTTCAAAGCAGTTTAGAAGAAGGACGCAAAGAACTTACCAACGCCGACCTGTCTACACTCAATAAAAACTGGACTTTACGCAATGGAGATCAGATTTATACTGTAGAAACCAAGTATAGCTTCCTTCGATCAACCTTCAGTCAGGTAATACACCATCGTGCGCAATTAGGTGTATATCTAAGGCTGCTCGACATTCCCATTCCTGGAAGTTATGGTCCCAGTGCAGATGATCATATAATGTAGCTCTTTTCCATTATTGTCCGGGGAAAATTTGCTAGCATCTTCTGAGCCACAGGCTACATGCCACAAGCTGCAAGCAATTAGTAAACCAGACATTAAACAGGAGCCAGGTAATTAGGGAAGATAAAAAAGAATAAATACAATCAGTCAGCCTGTTTACAGACCGTAATAGGCTTGGATGTTGAGCGCAGCTACGACAGCTAAATCAGAGGCCAATGTAGTCTGGGAACGGGTACGGGGCCATTCGGCCCAGGAGTAATATTCAATTTTGACCAGGCGAGTGATCGATTTTATTCAGTGTCAAAATGGAATGAAGATTGCTTAACCCTTAGTTAAGGCCGATTTTAAAAGTAAGGGTTCTATTTTCAACTTACGTAAAGATGATTGCTGCAGAAGCATTTCAGGGATAGATGCTTTTTTTACCGGACAGCAATGGCTATTAGCCATTAGCCTTTAATGCGAATCAAAGGTTGAATTCTGCCAAAAATGTGAAAATTATCAATAGTGAGGTCTTTTGACTTTATTAAAGCAGGCACCTATAAAATAATAACTCCTAATCTTATTTGGCTGCTTAGATAGAACACAGATTATCATGATTTTCAGGATTTATCATGACAGATCTTGAAAATCATGATAATCTGTGTTCTATTAATAACAGGTAGTGCATTTATAACAATCAATTATTTATTTAACACGCTCATTTTAAAGTATCTCCCTCTTTTATTCCAATAAAAGCAGATAGTCTAAAACACCCCCCCCTCTCGCCCTAAGCGAGACTTACAGCTAACAGCTAATTGCTAAAGGCTAAAGGCTGTTTCCTGCCTTTTTAAGCATCCATGAGAGGGGCAGTCCGATCATTGTAATTAAAATTAAAACAGCCCTTGCAGCATCCATCCAGTTAAATGGTTGTTGTTTTACCAAGGTGAGCGGGAGTACCAATTTATTCATTACCAGCCAGATTACTAATCCGTAGATCACACCCAGAAAAACCCACTGCACTTTGAATAATCGGAATGGTTTATAGAGTAAAAAAAAGAAAGCTGTAAATAAAAAAGCTATAGTAAAATGTAGCAACAGACCGATCCAAATACTGCCGGATTCAGGTGTATAGGCAGATTGTCCCAATACAGCTGAAGCGATAAATTTCAGTACAATAAGAGGCGATTTTCCTGTAGAGAGGTAAAATGAAATAAATGCTGCAAGTATATCGAGCAACCCTACCAAAATCCAGGCTTTGATAAATAGTTTGCCGTTTTTCATAACTATCTGTTTTTTTATTACATAAGATGTTGTTGAATACGCAATTGGAAAGATTCCTTATACCCTGCGCTTACCGGTAGTTCTCTATTCGCTATTTCCACAGATTGTGTACCTAGCTTTTTTACATGTTGCAGGTTAATGATATATGAATTATGGATACGTACAAAATTCTCCGGCAGTGTACCGGCCATTTCTTTCATTCGCTTATAAACCAGGTGTTTTTGTTTTTCTGTATGAATACAGAGATACTCTTTGTGTGCTTCTATATACAAAATTTCATGGTATTGAATTTGTATCATTGAACGCCCGGTTTTTATAAAAAGTAGTTCCTGCTGTTTAGACTGTTGTAATTCTTTTTGCGGGGCCGGTATTATATGCAATTGGAGTTTCTGAATGGTTTGTAAAAACCTTTTGAAAGAAACCGGTTTTAAGAGGTAATCAATCACATGATAGGAAAAACTATCCAAGGCATGTTCGGCATAGGCAGTAATGAAAATAATTTTTTGGTCCCTGGGAAGTATTGCGGCCATTTCAAGTCCTGATAATGCAGGTAAATTGATGTCGAGAAATATAACATCAACCGTATTCCTTTTCAGGTAATCCAACGCTTCCAAAGCATCATAAAATTTACCTTTCAACTGAAGCATGGGCAGTTTATGAATATAGTCTTCCAGCAACTGCATGGCCGGGGGCTCATCTTCAATGATCAAACAGGTAATTTTTGTGCTCATAAGGGAATGGTTAAGTTAGCAGTAAAAACGGAACCACTGTCATCGGCACCCGCACTAATTAAGCCATTTTCGCCATAAAGTAACCCAAGTCTGTTTTTAAGATTCGCCAACCCTTTTCCACTTATTGATTTTTCCCTTGACGCTATTAGCCTGTTTTCCACTTTTACCTTTAACTGCTTACCGGTATTTTGCAGATCAATCAGGATATAATTATCATCCTTTCTTTTGTCTACCCCATGTTTAAAAACATTCTCTACCAATGGAATGATGAGCATGGGTGGAATTTGAATGGATGATATATCTCCCGAAATATTCAAAGAAAGATCAAGCGGATAACGCATCCTGTCTTTCTCGAGATCGATATAATGATGTATAAAATTTAATTCTGTTTGTAAAGGAATCATTTCTTTTGGTGCCTCATCAACAAAATAGCGCATGATCTGAGAAAGTTTTTCAATCATTGCGGCTGTTACCGGAGATTCCTTCTGTGCGTAGTAGTAGATATTATTCAGTGAATTGAATAGAAAGTGAGGTTGTACCTGTGCTTTTAATAAGTTCAGTTCAGATTCAAGTTGTTTCTTTTGCAAAACCTGTTGTTCTTTTTGCAGGCGGAAGTAACGCAGTGCGATATAAAAAAGTACGCTGGTAAAATATATAAGAATGCTGGACACAAAAGTGCTGAACACTGACCGGAAAGGAAACGCTTCAGGTTTTGGTGCAAAAAAAGTATTGTAAAACCACCATGAAGTACCAGCACGGTAGAATGCAACCACCAGCAATAAAACCAATACCAGGATGGTGTAAACCAGTTTTTGCTCCCGCATATAAAACTTTGGGATCAGCCATGCTGCATTTCCATATACTATCAACATATAGGAACTGATCATGATAAAGGCATAACCCATCGCCTGCGGCAGTGTATCAAAATGCAATAAGGTTATTACATTGATTCCGAATAACAATATCCAGATCACCCACTGTATTTGTGCTATATCCCAGGACCGAAGAAGCTTTCGCATATACCAAAACTACAGGGAATTTACCATCAGGTAAACCCTTTCAACCAATTAATGGATTTCTTCAACAGATTGATTACATGGGCTAATTAGCTGATTGGTTTAATAAATGCGCTCACTTGTTAAAAAATGGTTTTTACAGGAACAGGATACATTGATTTTTACAAAAAAGAAACCATGAATCCATTTAGTTTATTAATCCTGGCCTTATTGCTCCCCTTTGGCAGTGTAATCGCCCAAAAATCTGATACGATTTATATAAAACCCGAAAACATCAATACCCGTGTTTTGATACAGGGCACTCATCGGTGGTTGGTATATTTTAAAATGGGTGTAGACAGTCCAAGAAAAATGTTTAATATCTGGTCGAGGAATATCGAAAGGAAACAATATAATGGCAAAGATGCCATTGCCGTAAAGCAGGAATGGGAAGACAATGACAGCATCATGCATACTACTTTATCCATTGCCGATGCAAAAGATTTTCATACGCTTTACCACGAGTCATGGTGGAAGCAAAGGGGCAGCACTAAGTTTAATTTTTTATCAGGGGAAGCCAGCATCAACGATAAACCGTTAACAGCATCCGATACCGCCATGAGGGCAAAAACAATCCGCCAGGCATTCGACAGTGCTTTAAATCAATATACACTTAACTGGCACCTCGACCTGGAAGTGTTTCCCCTACTGCCTTACAAGGCAAACCGCACATTCATGATTAACTTTTATGATCCCGGATCAAGCAAACCAAAATGGGTACCTTATACCGTAACAGGAAGTGGAAAATTACCAGGACTTGATGGCAAAGAAGCTGATTGCTGGTTGCTCGAACATTCAGACCCAAGTTTCAATAACAAAGAAGTATTCTGGGTGAGTAAGCAAACAAAAGAAGTTTTAAAACTGGAACAACAGTTTGGAAAGAGATTCAGGTATAAAATCAAGCTGCCGTTTTCTTTATAATTTGAAAATTTGAAAATGTGCTAATTTGGAAATGGAAGAAATACGTTTTTCTTTTAATTTTCAAATTAACACATTTTCAAATTTTCAAATTACCTACATCCCCGGCATCAACCCTCTTGCAATTGATGCATCACGGAATGGCCATGGAATTACTGCGAGAATAATCAGTAAGGCTATTAATAAGAAAAAGAAGGCTTTTTTATACTTTACTATATCTGCCACCTGTTTTTTAGCCATACCATGTGCACGGGTAATAAGTATAATAGCGAGTATCATTCCCAATGGATGTTCTACCCAATAAAAACGATAAAATTTGTCTTTCATAATACTCACACCTTCTGGCAGTGTAGTGGTATAAACGCCATAGCGGCCAGCAAGCCACTGGTATAGTCCCAAAAGCAACGTAATATGGGCTGCTATCATGGTAAATAACCATACTTTTTTATCTGCAGGAGAAAATACTTTTTTCTGTTGCCATCCAGTCCAGGCTTTGGCAATTGATACCAACAGCAAAATAAGTATTACCCAGCGAAGCAGGTTATGTAAGTGAAGTAGTCCGGTTTCCATCTGTTTTGATTTTTTGTTAGTGCAAGATAGGGACTGTAGTCCATAGTCCATAGACCATAGTCCATGGACCTGAGCAGAATTTTACTATGGACTATGGACCATGGACTATGGTCTACGCTCCTGCACCATCTCAAACAAGAGCTCTGGCTCGTTGGTGGTGATAAAATCAAAGTGATTATCGAGTGCCCATTGCAGATCTTCTTTTAAGTTTACTGTCCAGGCATTGAGTAGTATGCCTAATTTTTTGGCGCTGGTAATCCAATCAGGATTTTTTTTGAATACACTGAAATGATAATCTGCACCTGCCACTCCTAATGCTTTAAGCTCTTCCGGTGATTTATCTCCATTAAGGTATTGTGTGGGTGCAGATGGTTCCAGTTCAAGGATACGGGTAAGGATGCCTAAATCGAAACTGATATAAGTAGTAGCATTAGCAGCTTTATGTTCCTGTACTTGTTTCCAGGCTTTCTCCGCTACAATTCTGCCTCTTTCTTTGCTGACATTAGATGGTTTAATTTCTAAAACCAGGCGGGTACTTGTGTTGTTTTTAAGTCCTTCAGACAAATATTCATGAAGCGTAGGTATTTTTTCTCCATTCGATAGTGTAAACTGAAGCAGGTCGGCATATTTTGTTTGTTCAATTGGAAGTTCATGAAATTTAGGATCGTGGTTCACTACCAGTGAATCATCTGCAGTCATCCAAACATCAAATTCAGAACCGGTGCATTTCATAGAAATTGCGTTCCGGAGTCCTGCCAATGAATTCTCAGGCAAAGCTTTTGCCTTGAATGCCCCACGATGTGCCACTACCTGGTTAGCTGCGAAGGTCATTTTCTTTTCATTTTTTTGTGCAATACCCGAAATCGTCATAATGGTAAAGAGCGAGAATAATACCCGTTTCATATCGTTCTGAATTTAAGATGCTCAAATGTAGTAAAGCTGAAGCAGCTTAAAAATGAAGATTTCGTGAACAGGGAAACAAAAAAGCGGATCAAGACTGACCCGCTTAAAAAATGGACTTTTCATAGTAAAATTATTTCACCCAATCAGCGATGAAAAGGTTGGTATCTCGGGTGCCCCCATTATTTCTGTTAGAAGCAAAGATTATTTTTTTGCCATTTGGACTAAACATCGGAAATGCGTCAAAGCCTTTATCGCGACTTATTTTTTCCAATCCGTTTCCATTCAGATCAGTCAGGTACATATTGAATGGAAATCCTCTTTTGTATTCGTGGTTACTGCAGAACAATATATTCTTGCTATCCGGTGTAAAATTAGGAGCCCAGTTAGCCTGTCCGAGATTGGTGATTTGTTTTGCATCCGATCCATCTGCATTGGCTACCCATACTTCCATATTGGTTGGAGCTACCATGCCTTCCGCCAGTAATTCTTTATACTCCTTTATTTCTGCTTCTGTTTTAGGTCTGCTTGCACGCCATACAATCTTCTTTCCATCAGGACTAAACCAGGCGCCTCCATCGTAGCCGAGCATATTGGTAATTCTTTTTTCTTTTCCTGTGGCTAGGTCCATGATGTATAGTTCCAGGTCGCCATCTTTATCGCTGCAATAAATCATTTTCTTACCATCGGGCGACAGCGTTGCTTCAGCGTCATAGCCTTTTGCGTTGGTCAGTTGCTTTACGATTTTACCACTGGTATCGGCCATGAAAATATCATAGCTGCTATAGAGAGGCCATATATAACGGTTACCATATTTCGCACGATCAGGGGTTGGTGGGCAATCAGGACTACCTAAATGGGTAGATGCATAGATGATGTGTTTGCCATCGGGCAGAAAATAAGCACAGGTGGTTCTTCCCTTTCCGGTACTTACCAGTTTAGGGGTAAATTTTTCTCCAGGCTTGGTTGGTACTTTACCAATATATATCTGGTCGCAGGGAATCCCTTCTTTTGCATAAGTTTTTTGAAAAATGACATACTTACCATCATAACTCCAGTAAGCTTCTGCATTATCGCCTCCAAAAGTTAATTGCTGTACATTTTTAAAATGCTTTTCACCATCGAAGTGTACAGTATCACTTGATGTGTTCTGTGCCAAACAATTCGTAAGGACTAATAATGAAAGGGTAGATAGAAATAGTTTGCTCATAGTTAAAAATCTGCCGCAAAAGTATTCAGAATCAGCCGCTTGAATTGTCAAAGAATTGTCATAGGAAATTGGTAAGTAAATGAATTTGGCAAAATGCTTCAAGCGGCAAGCTGCAGGCTACAAGCTTTGATGGGTGCTTATTATGGACTTTCTGCTTTTAATGGAATAAATGAGGGGATTACGAATAAGATCATTTAAACTCAGCAGGTAAATAAATAAGTGATTCCTCCAAATGCGCTATCTGCTATTAATAGAATACGGATTTTCATGATTTTCAAGATTTATCATGATAGATCTTGAAAATCATGAAAATCCGTGTTCCATCCTACCTGTAGCTAAATTTACCTGGATAGTAATGATTGTAAGCTTTAGGCATTGATTGGCGGTAAAAGAAGATTTTTACGGCCTGGTTTTAATGGATTTCCCATCGCAATTTCCATCAAAAAACAGGCAATTCTAATTCGCACATTATCAAGGATTTACACGAACCATCAACACATCATCAACACATCAAAAACATATCACAACACAAATTTGTGTTTTTAAGTGTTGATGCATTGTTATTACCCTGTAGGTATATGGGGGAAAAACAGCTATTAGCTATTAGCCATTAGCTGTTAGCCTATAGCTGTTAGTCTCGCCTAGGGCGAGATGGTGCTTATTTTAGACTTTCTGCTATTATCGGAATAAATGTCAAGGCTTGCGAATTTGTTTTGTAAAAATTCTACTTAAAAGAAGTGTTGAATTGCCACACTTATGCTAGTGTATGGTTAAATGCATAGCAAAAAAGCTAGTGGCTAACAGCTAATGGCTAATAGCTCAAAGCAATTTCCCCTGCAACACCGGCTCCTCCCGCTAACTATCCCCCCATTCATCTATTTTTGTAGGATGAAATGGATCGCAGTAGTAGTATTATTTTTTTTGATTGCCTGCCAGGAAGCTAAAGAGCCAAAAGCAGAAAGTCCTTCCCTCCCATTGGCTGCTCAAGCATTATCTAAAGAGGTGGAACTTTATCCTGATAGCATTTCATTAAGGGTTCTGTTAGTGAATGCGCTTGATAGTGCCGGAGCATTACCACTTGCACTTGCGCAGATGGATTCACTGATTAAAAGAGACAGTGCGAATTTTGGTATATGGTATCACAAGGCCCAGTTAAGTGAGAAGGCAAAAGATACTGCGATGGCATTGTATTGTTACCAAAAAGCTGCCAGTATATATCCTGCTCCTGATGCTTTATTGAGTATGGCGAATTTGCTGGCGGAACAGAAAAAAGCAGCGGCCATTTTACTTTGTGATCAGGTAGAAAGTTTAAGAATGGGCAGAGAATACCTTGCCCATGCCAGTTTTATCAAAGGTGTTTACTATGCAAGAACCGGCGATCTTGTAAAAGCTTTTGCATCATTTGACAGATGTATCGGTAATAATTACCAGTACATGGAAGCCTATATGGAAAAAGGCTTTCTGCTATATGATACCAAACAACCCGATAAAGCAATCAGTATTTTCGAGAAAGCGCTAGAAGTACGTCCAACCTACGCAGATGCCAGTTATTGGCTGGCTAAATGTTATGAGTTAAAGGGGGAAAAAGAAAAAGCAATTACAGAATACCAGAAAACGCTTGTATTAGACCCGTCTATTAAAGAAGCTGGTGAAGCTTTGAAAAGACTGGGTGCATAAAACAGGATTGTTGAATAAAAAATTCGCTTAAGCCGGTAAAATATAGGAATTTTGCGACCTTAATAATTGATTATGCCCATTATAGCCCCATCCTTACTGAGTGCCGATTTTTTAAACCTACATAAAGACTGCGCCATGCTGAATGAGAGCAAGGCCGACTGGTTTCACTTAGATGTAATGGATGGTTCTTTTGTGCCCAATATTAGTTTTGGATTACCGGTAATTGAACATATCCGCAAGGCAACAACCAAAATCTGTGATGTACACCTGATGATTGTTGAACCGGAGAAATATGCGGAAGCATTTAAAAAAGCGGGTGCAGATATTCTCACTGTTCACTATGAAGCATGTATTCATTTACACCGTAATCTTCAACAGATACGTTCGTTGGGTATGCGCACCGGTGTTGCATTAAATCCACACACCCCTGTTCACTTGCTGGCAGATGTATTGCATGATATAGATCTTGTTTGCCTGATGAGTGTAAACCCGGGTTTTGGTGGCCAGCAGTTTATTCCTCAAACACTGGAAAAAATACGCACCCTCAGGAAAATGATTAAGGAAAAAAATCTGCATACCCATATTGAAATTGATGGTGGCGTTACCCTCGATAATGCGAAAAGCATTTTAGATGCCGGTGCAGACGTACTGGTAGCAGGCAACACCGTTTTCCGCTCACAAGACCCCATTGCTACGATAGCGGCGCTGAAAGCGTTGTGAGGCTGGCGTGAATTGTGAATGGTGAATGGTGAATAGGGAGCGTGAATTGTCAATGGTGAATGGTGAAATTAGACACTCAATTGACTATTATATTGACAATTCACCATTGACAATTCACGCCCCCTTACTCATATTGACCATTCACCATTGACAATTCACGACTACAAAACTTCACGAAATCTTCACACCACTCCGTAAGGCAAATCCGGAAATTTGGTGGAGCAACCTATCCACACCTGTGCATAATATGTATTAGGAAATCTCATACATAACAAATTAAATTTGAGAAGGATGGTTTGGTTAAGTATTACATGATTCCGTGAACCTAAAACAGAAACAGATTTGACAGAGACAATCATTAACCTCGAAACCGTTAACCCCATTGAATTCTTTGGTGTGAACAACGGAAAGTTAGATTTGCTGAAAAAGAAATTCCCATTATTAAAGATCCTCTCCCGCGGGACACAAATTAAACTGAGCGGGGCCCCGGAACAGATTGAGTCAGCAAAAGAAAAAATTGACCTGATTATCCAGTACCTCGAAAGAAACGGACACCTCAGCGAAAATTATTTTGAACAGATTTTAGGCGGTGATGATGCCGAAACAGTCGACAATTTTGTTGACCGGAACCCCAATGATATTCTTGTATTCGGACCTAATGGTAAAACTGTTAGAGCACGTACCCAGAACCAGAAAAAAATGGTTCAGGCAGCCGATAAAAACGATATTGTTTTTGCTATTGGACCAGCCGGTACCGGTAAAACCTATACCGCAGTAGCCTTGGCTGTGCGCGCCCTAAAAAACAAACTGGTAAAGAAAATCATCTTAACCCGTCCGGCGGTGGAAGCAGGTGAAAGTCTTGGTTTTCTTCCCGGTGACCTGAAAGAAAAAATTGATCCGTACCTGCGCCCTTTGTATGATGCACTCGATGATATGATTCCCGCAGACAAACTCGGGTATTATATGAGTACACGGACCATTGAAATTGCACCATTGGCCTATATGCGTGGGCGTACACTCGACAATGCATTTATCATTCTCGATGAAGCACAAAACACCAACGACCTTCAGTTGAAAATGTTTCTCACACGTATTGGTGCCAATGCAAAAGCCATTATTACCGGCGACCCTACGCAGATTGACTTACCAAGAAATCAGCGTAGCGGTCTTGAAAAAGCCACTCGTATCTTAAAACAGATTGATGGTATTGCGCATATTGAATTGAACGAAGAAGATGTTGTTCGTCACCGCCTTGTAAAAGCCATCATCAAAGCCTACGACAAGGAACACGAGAAGGAAGAACAGGAGTATACTCAGGGCAGCAGACGATAAAGTTGATGGCTGATGTCTGATGTATAGTTGATTATTTTACAGTGTAAAATAAAGATCGACCCTATATCAGACATCAGCCATCAGCCATTCTCTATACATCTTCCTCCAGTATCTCATGTCCGAGTTTGTCTCTTTTTGTTTTGAGGTATTTTTCGTTGTGGGGGTTGGGGGCGATTTCGATGGGTACTATGTCTACTATTTCCAGTCCATATCCTTTTAGGCCTGCACGTTTGCGGGGGTTATTGCTCATTAGTTTGAGCTTGGAGATACCCAGTTTTCTGAGTATTTGTGCACCTACTCCGTAATCGCGTTCATCCATGCCAAAGCCCAGGTGCAGATTGGCTTCTACAGTATCCATTCCTTCTTCCTGCAGCTTATAGGCTTTTAGTTTATTGATCAGACCAATTCCACGGCCTTCTTGATTCATATATAGTATCACACCCTTGCCTTCTGCTTCAACCATTTGCATGGCTTTTTGTAATTGTTCCCCACAATCGCAACGGAAACTTCCAAGAATATCACCGGTAAAGCAACTGCTGTGCACACGGGTAAGTACGGCTTCATCTGATTTCCATTCGCCTTTTACCAAAGCTAGGTGTTCTGCTCCCGTTGTTTTTTCTTTAAATGCGATGAGGTCAAACTGACCATATTTGGTTGGCATATCAACACGTACCAGTTCATCTACCAAAGAATCGCGTTTCATGCGATAATCAATCAGGTCTTTAATGGAGATGATTTTAAGGGAGAATTTCTGTGCAATCTCAATCAATTGTGGCAACCTGGCCATGGTACCATCTTCATTCATCACTTCTACCAAAACGCCAGCCGGTTCGAGTCCGGCAAGCCTTGCCAAATCTACCGTAGCTTCTGTATGTCCGGCCCTGCGTAACACCCCACCATCTTTTGCTCGAAGAGGGAATATATGTCCTGGGCGACCTAACTCAGCGGGTAAAGTTGCTGGGTTAATTAGGGCTAAGATAGTTTTAGACCTGTCCTGCGCCGAAATACCTGTGGTAGTGCCCTGTCCGATCAGGTCAACTGATACGGTAAAAGCGGTTTCATGAAGGGAAGTATTAGAACTTACCATTGGTGTTAGTTCCAGCTCTCTGCAACGTTCCTCAGTAAGTGCGGCACATATCAAACCTCGCCCTTCTTTACTCATAAAATTGATCACTTCGGGAGTTGCGTGTCGGGCAGCTATAATGAAATCCCCTTCATTTTCGCGATCCTCGTCATCCACTACAATAACCATTTTTCCATCGCGGATGTCAATAATGGCATCTTCTATCCTGTTTAGCTTAAACTGTTCCATCAATGCAAAATTACACCTGATACCTGAAATGGGTTTACCTATTTGGAAATAGGGGTTATTTTTTGAGGAAAAAGATTAAATTCTGACTAAAAAACTGTTTTTCCTACCTAAAAACAGGCTAAGATTCGTCAAATCGCCTGAAATGCCCGATGTGGCAATATTTTGTTAACATTCTGTTGAATATCTAAGCCAATAATTCATTTTCTTTGCACTTGAAAAATTAACATTATGCTAAGTAAAAGACTCTTGCAATTTGTCATTGCGGTTTTACTGATGCCGGTACTAACCCTGGCGCAAAACACCACCAGTAGCATGAGTGGTACAGTAAAAACCAATACAGGTGAAGTCCTGATTGGTGCTACCGTAACTGCAACCCATGAGCCAACTGGTACGGTATACCGTGTTCAAAGCCGCACAGGTGGTCGTTTCGACATTAACAATATGAACCCTGGTGGTCCATATTCAGTGGAAATTTCATTTGTAAATTTCGCAAATGAGAAAAAAACAGAGATTTACCTAAGTCTGGGTGAATCTTACAAATTAGACGTAGCCATGGCCCCAAAAAGTGCCAACCTTGGTGAAGTAACTGTAACTGCGGTTCGTAAAACTACAGAAGCTTCAGGTAAAGGTGGTTCTGAGACCATTATCGGCCGCGACAAAATGGCTAATCTTCCAACTGTTGGTCGTAATATCTACGACTACCTGCGTGCAGTACCTCAGGCTAAACTGGGTGCTTCAGAAGGTGCGGTAACTATTGCCGGACAGAACAACCGTTACAACTCTTTCTATGTTGATGGTGCTGTAAATAATGATGTGTTTGGACTTTCAGCTTCTGGTACCAATGGTGGTCAGGCTGCAATTGCTCCGATCTCAATTGATGCGGTTGACCAGTTTCAGGTAGTAATTTCTCCATTCGATGCCTCTCTGGGTAACTTCGTAGGTGGTGGTATCAATGCCATTACCCGTTCAGGTACCAACAAAACAGAAGGTTCTGTTTATTATTTCCTGCAAAACCAAAACCTTGCTGGTAAAACACCAACTGGTTTGAAATCTGCTGCTACCAAACTGGCTAATTTCTCTAAAAAGACTTATGGCTTCCGTGTTGGTGGTGCAATTACAAAGAATAAGTTGTTCTATTTTGTGAATGTTGACTTACAAAGAGATATTCGCCCTCAACCATTCGATTTTTCTCAATACCGTGGTAATACTAATGCAGCGGGACTCGATGGATTGGCAAATTTCCTCAGAACTAACTATGGTTATGAACCAGGTGGTTATTTAGATAATACTGAAGAAGTATCGGCAGATCGTATTACTGCTCGTATCGACTGGAATATCAGCGACAGACATAAATTGTCTGTGAGTAACCGTTACACAAATGCTGAGCGTTTGAACACTACTTCAAGCTCTGCAACATCTATCAACTTTTACAATAACGGTTATAGATTCCCTACAAGAACCAACTCTACTTCTGCTGAGTTAAAAAGCCTGGTAGGTAAAAGTTCAAGTAATAAACTCCTGGTTACTTTCACCGATGTATTAGATGACCGTAGCCCTATCGGACAGGATTTCCCTCGTGTTCGTATCAATGACGGTTCTGGTTCTATCTTCTTCGGTCCGGATAACAGCTCTACTGTTAACCTGTTAACACAAAAGAACTGGTCTTTATATGATGAGTTTAAGTTTACATTAGGTAAACATTCCCTGAAAGTTGGTGTGGATTATGAATTCAATAAAGTTTACAACGCTTTCATCCAGAATACATTTGGTAACTATACCTACACTAACCTGAACGACTTCCTGACCAATGCAAGACCACAAGCGTATACCTATGGTTTCTCTAATATCGATGCAGGCAAAGGCGACAAAACTGATGCAGCAGCGAAATTTATGGTGGCTAAAGGTTCATTGTTTGTGAATGATGAAATGAGGGCTTCTGATAACCTGACCTTAAGTTTTGGTTTAAGAGCTGACTATTTCAAAGTTTTAAGTAACCCTTGGACTGATAACTATACCAATACTGTAGCGATTCCTAAATTTGCCCAGTATTATGATTTACAGGGAGCACGTTCTGGACAAGCTCCAAAAATACCTATCTCATTCTCTCCAAGAGTTGGATTTACTTATAAAATACCTGAAGAGAACTTAGTAATCCGTGGTGGTCTGGGTATGTTTACCGGACGTATCCCATTGGTATGGCCTGGTGGTATGTTCCAGAACAACGGTATTTTCATAGGTGGTTATACAGCTAACTCTACTCAGCTTAATACCATTCGTTTCAGGTCTAACCCTGCTGCACAGTGGACTCCGGCTGAAGTTGGTGCAGGTATAACCAAAGGACCTTTGAACCTTACTGCTGCTGAATTCAGCACTCCTAAAGTTTTCAGGACTTCATTAGCTGTTGATAAGAAATTCGGTGATGGCTGGTCTGGTACATTGGAAGGTATTTTCACTCAGAACATGAATGAAATTTACTATACCAATATCAATATCCTGCCTCCAGTTGCTGTTTCAGTAGGACCAGGTAGCAGAAACATTTATACTACTACCAATAATGCAAGGATTCCTTTGAATGGTGATGGTTCAAACCCATATGATAATGCAATGTTGTTGAGCAATAACAAAGGACCAAAAGGTTTTGGCTTTAACTTCACTGCTACTGTTTCTAAGCGTACCCGTACAGGTTTCGCATTTGATTTCAACTACTCATTTGGTAACTCAACTGCTATCAACGATGGTACCAGTTCTGTTAACCAGAGCCAGTGGAGATTTATGGAAACAGTTAATGGCCGTAACTTCATTACCCGTTCAACTTCCGATTTCAGTGCAGGTCACAGAATCTTCGCTTACATGAGCAAGAAGTTTGAATATGCTAATAAAACATTGGCTACAACCATTACCCTTACCTATACAGGCCAGTCTGGAAACCCATTCAGCTATGTAAACGGTGTTGGTTCAATGGTACGTGATGACGGTACTGGTGGTACAAACGACCTTATCTACATCCCAACTTCTGCTGATTTAGCTTCAATGACATTCCTGAACAATACTGTAGGTGGTGTTACTTACACTCCACAACAGCAGAAAGATGCCCTTGATGCCTATATCGCGAATGATCATTACCTGAAAAACAATCGTGGTAAATTTGCTGAAAGAAACGGTAGCCGTTTACCTTTCACCAATATCATCGATTTGAAAATTGCTCAGGATTTCAACCTGAAAATCGGTAATAGGAAATATTCATTCCAGTTAACTTATGATGTGTTTAACTTCGGTAACATGCTGAACAGAAACTGGGGTCGTACTTATTTCATGAGTAACGATAACTTCCAGTTGATTCAGTTTGCAGGTTATGTAAGTGCAACAAACTTTACACCGCAATACCGTTTCAACCCAACTATCAAAGATCCTTTCACAGTAAGCACCACCACAAATGCTGCTTATGCTGCAAGATGGATCAGCCAGTTAGGTCTGAGATTCAACTTCTAATTTGAGAAGCACTCCATAAAAAAAGCCATCCGTATAAAACGGATGGCTTTTTTATTGTTAGGTGTTAGGTGTTAGGTGTTAGGTGTTAGGGACAACCTTCCCCAGATGACATTTATTGTTTAGAATAAAAAAAAATGTTCAAATCATCTTATTTCTTATTTCTTATTTCTTATTTCTTATTCCTTATTTCTTATTTCTTATTTCCTCCCTCCCCATCCCCACATCAGAAAGCTGGGAAACGCTTTTGCCCAGGTGGGTACATCGTGTTTCCCGTCTTCCAGTTCGAGGTAGTGGATATGTTCGTCGGTATATCCTTTGGCTTTTAGTTCAACGATTAAATCAAGTGCATCATCAATGCTATCGATCACGCCATTGTTGTTTCTGTCTTCCGCTTCATCAAGTAAGCCGCATTGAATAAATGTGCGGAGCCAGGGATAAAATCCGCCCTTTCTGATTTGTAAATGCATGAGGCGATCTTTTTCATCCTCGTATCCATCATCATACCCTTTTCTTCTCCACCATAATGATCCGCTAAAAATTCCCACCCTGTTAAATTCACTGGGATGATTCCACACAATATCCATTGCACTCAATGCACCTAAGGAAAAACCAGCGTATGATTTGTCTTTGAAAGAAGGTATTTGATAAGACTTTCGGATAAAGGGTAGTAATTCATCGAATATAAACTTGGTATACAAGCCCGCTTTTGCTCCTCGCCCTTTATAGTCTGCGGCATAGGCAGTTCCATATTCCATTTTTCTATCCGGACCACAATGAATGGCCACACATATCAAGGGTTCTATTTGCTTTTCATCGATGAGTTTATCCAATATTTCATCAAAAGGCATTTTTGGCAGATCCTGTCCGTCATTGATTAATAACAAACTAAGTTGCTCCTGTGGCTGTATTTGCAATGGCAGGTAAATATCAAAAACCACATCTCTTTCAAGATACTCGGAAAAAAGTGAATGTGATATAAGCTTTATCGCAGATAAATTAGTTTCTGTTCGCACATCGGTCATGTTTCAAATGTATTGAAAAGTCGGGAAGTCCGAAAGTCCGGAAGTCCGGAAGAGTAAAGGTTGTTTTGTATTTCCCTTTATTTCATCGGACTTTCGGACTTCCCGACTTCCGGACTTTTCTCCCCCAAATTCAAAAAATTCTAATTAAATTGAAAGCAAATACTGAATTATGAAAAAGATCGGCATCTTGTTTGGACAGGAAAGAAGCTTTCCGATGGCATTTGTAGAGCGTATCAACAGCAAACAAATTCCAGGAATCATGGCTGAACCTGTTAGAATCGACAAAGTAATGCAGGGCGAAACAAGTGGTTACGCTGTAATTGTTGACCGGATTAGTCAGGATGTACCATTCTACAGAGCTTTCCTGAAAAACGCGGCACTTTGCGGTACCGCAGTAATTAATAATCCATTTTGGTGGAGTGCCGATGAAAAATTCTTTAATAATTGTCTTGCAACCAAAATAAACGTACCAGTACCCAAGACCGTTATTTTACCTTCTCGCGATTTGCCGACGGATACTTCAGACCAGTCGTTTAGTAACCTGGCTTATCCATTAGACTGGGACGGCATTTTTGGGTATGTAGGTTTTCCTGCTTATATGAAACCTTTTGCGGGTGGTGGATGGAAAAATGTTTATAAACTTACGAGCATGGAAGATTTTTTTGAAAAACATAGTGAAACAGGTGAGCTCGTGATGTTATTACAGGAAGAAATAATTTTCGAAGAATACTATCGCTGTTATTGCATTGGTGGCAAACATGTGCGCATAATGCCTTATGAGCCGCGTAATCCACATCATTTGCGTTATGTAGCTGATTTCAAACCATCGGCTGCAAAACTCAAGGAAATGGAAGATATTGTTCTCCGCATTAATCGTTACCTGGGTTATGATTTTAATACGGTTGAACTGGCACTTCGCGATGGTGTTCCTTATGCGATAGATTTCTGTAACCCTGCACCTGATGCCGATCTGAAAAGCGTTGGACAGGAGAACTTTGACTGGGTAGTTGAAACAGCCGCCAATTATGCCATAGAAAAAGCACAGTCACAGGTAGAAGGAGCCGACAACCTTACCTGGGGAGAATATATTAAACGCAGCAGTGCCAAACAAAAACTCATCTGATAGGATATATGAATTACAATCATTTTACTTTAGGTGTTGAAGAAGAATATATGGTGCTCGACCCCCTCACCAGGGAACTGAAAAGCCATGAGCAGAAAATTGTGATTGAAGGACAAAAAATCCTGAAAGACAAAGTAAAAGCCGAAATGCACCAGGCTGTAGTGGAAGTTGGTACAGATATCTGTCGAAATATTGAAGAGGCATTTAACGATGTAGCTGCATTACGCGGTACAATTGCCAATATTGCCGGTGATCTTGGTTTATGGGTTGGTGCCGCAGGTACGCACCCATTCAGTCATTGGGAAAACCAAATGATTACAG
This sequence comes from uncultured Sediminibacterium sp., assembly GCF_946481145.1. The sequence goes on along the minus strand of NZ_CAMLMJ010000015.1, from coordinate 4,329 downwards.
ACCATGTGAGGTACAATCAGATTGTAAATGAATTACAAGAAGCAGCACGCAGTAACCTGATTTTTGGCCTACATGTACATGTTGGCATGGAAGATCGAAAAATGGCAATCCATATTGCCAATACAGCACGTTATTTCCTGCCACACGTATATGCCTTAAGCACCAATTCTCCTTTTTGGGAAGGAAGAAAAACAGGGTACAAATCTTTCAGAACAAAAGTATTCGATAAGTTTCCTCGTACCGGTATTCCGGATTTCTTTGAAAGTATTGAAGCGTATGAGAACTACGTAAACCTGCTGATCAAAACAAACTGTATTGACAATGCAAAAAAGATATGGTGGGATATTCGTGTTCATCCGTTTTTCAATACGGTAGAGTTTCGTATATGTGATGTTCCTATGACCATCAATGAAACCATTACCATTGCTGCATTGTTCCAGGCTATTTGTGCCAAGATTTATAAACTCAGGATGCAGAACCTCAATTTCATGATGTACCAGCGCTCTGTAATCAATGAAAATAAATGGCGCGCAAGCCGGTATGGTATTGATGGTACATTAATTGATTTTGGAAAAGAAACAGAAGTAGATACCAAAACCCTGATCCTCGAACTACTCGATTTTGTGGATGATGTAGCCGATGACCTCGGCAGTCGTCCCGCACTGAATTATGTATCCAATATATTCTCACATGGTACCGGCGCCGACAGACAGTTAGGCGTATTCGACAAAAACCAGAACCTGGTAGAAGTGGTGGATTATATACATGACCAGTTTCTGGCGTTAAGTAGCTAGAGCAGCTACTAGCTGTCAGCTTCTGGCTGCTAGCAGATGGTGCTTGCCAATTTGTATTCGCTGATTATGGAGAATTTTCTACCCGGTAGAATCTACTAGCAGCTAGAAGCCAGTGGCTGGCAGCCAAATTTTAAGTCCCTTTTCGCATTTCCCCCTATAATTAAGACTTAAGTTTTGGTAATTTTCCGACAAAAGACCCTTTCCGGGCAACAATTCCACATAAAATGGTATCTATGTAGGTGACGTCAACCCACTAAACTACCCCGCAGGTGACAGAAAATGATCTGATTAGAGGCTGTATCAGGCAGGATAACAGTTGCCAACGCATGCTTTTCGATAGGTATGCTGGCAAGATGATGGCCGTATGCCTAAGATATGCCAACGACGCCATGGAAGCCGAGGATATGATCCAGGATGCCTTTATCAAGGTTTTCCAATATATAGGTCAATTTAAGTTTGAAGGCTCATTTGAAGGCTGGATCAGGAGAATTGTGGTAAATACCGCTATCCGTCACCTCGAGCGAAAAAAAATGAAGTTTAAGGATATTGACGACCACAGCAGCTCAGCCCCCCTGGTTGAAGCAAGTGCCTACACCCACCTTGGCGAAGAAGACCTGATGAAACTTATTAACCAGTTACCGGATGGATACAGACTTGTATTCAACCTGAATGTTATTGAGGGATATAGTCATGAAGAGATTGCAGAAATGCTACATATACAACCCGGCACCAGCCGCAGCCAATTAGTAAAAGCGCGGAAGATGCTGCAACAACAAATCTTACAATTACAAAAAATTGCTGTATAAAATGACCGATAACCAATTTGACCACTTCGTCAGGACCAAACTCCACGACCACTCTGCGCCTGTGCCTGCAGGGTTGTGGGAGAAAGTGAATCCTGCTAAAGATGATGATGACCGTAAAGGGTTTTTCATCCCTAAAATATATCGTTGGGGATTGCCACTGCTTTTATTAGTGGGTTCCCTGACCGGTTATTTTTTATTTAATAGCAATGCCGATTCTGGCAATAATAATAATCAAGCTACTGTGGCACAGACAGCAGCAAACAATAATTCATCAACAGAAAATCAAAAAAATACCAGCAACGAAACCAAGGCAACTTCCGGCAATAATGAAACAGCAACAAATGCAACTTCAGCATCCATTAACCAACAACCCCAGACTGAAACAATGTTGGCTGATAATCCTGCTGCAGTTACAGGCACAACAAATAATGCTAAATCTTTAATCCCCGCTTCAAACCAACCCTCAAACGGAAATAAACAGACTGAAAATATTTCTTCCGGTAGTTCATTGAACGATTTAACCATAAGTTCCACTAAAAGAAATGATTATACCAAAGGCAATATTGCAGCACCTGCAACAGGTAATAAATCTCAAAATAAAACCCTTACTGTTCCAGGTATTGGTAATACTAAACAAATTAATAACAATGAATCTATAAATACTGCTATTACTAATACTGATGATTCCTATCAATATCCTGTTTCCTTGAGCATGCCTTTTGAACCTGGCTATACAATTAATGCAGACAGAAATAGTTTTGGGTTTAGCGGACTTGCACAAAAAACTTCCCTAAACACCGCCTATTCAAAAAAATATAAAAGCGTAATTGTTTGTCCACCGTATAAAGTAAGAAACACCGATTGGTTCGCAGAAGTATATGTTTCACCTGATCTGGCTTTTAAAACGGTGGAAAACAGAACAGCAACTGCACAATACCTCGCTAAAAAAGACAGCAGTGAATCAATGCGTATTGGTTATTCTGCGGGTGTTAGAATTGTAAAACCGATTACTGATAATTTTCTGGTGAAAACAGGTTTGCAGTATACACAGATCAATGAGAAATTCACTTACCGTACAGAAGATGAAGTAAAAACCACTACCGTAATTTCTGTAAGAACAATTATTCGCGGACCGGGTGATACTTTGCGTATTTCAGATACAAGCACTGTAACGCAGGTTGGATTTAAGACAAACAGCATCAAAAATCGTTACCGTAGTTTTGATATCCCTGTTACTGTTGGTTATCAGTTCGGCAATGACAACCTTAAACTCGGCATAAATGCAGGCGTTGTATTTAATATATCCTCCTGGTACCAGGGAGTGATACTGGATAGCAGTCTAGCAGCAGTCCCCATCAGCAAAGGATCCAATCAGGTTTATAAAAATAATATCGGGCTCGGGTTATACGGAGGCATTAGTTTATTGAAAAAAATGGGCGACAATACACAATTGTTTTTTGAACCTTATTTCAGGTATAATCTCTCCGGCATTACCAGTGGACAAGCTTCTTATCAACAGAAATTTAGTCTAGGTGGATTGTCGATTGGCTTAAGGTATAATTTAAACAGACAATAACAGGCAACACTAAAACAACTTAACGTATCTAATTGATGAAGCGATAAGAAATAGTTATGAAAAAGAACATCCTCATCACCGCAGTAGTTAGTGTCTTCTTTTTTACAGCATGTAAAAAAGAATTCTCTGATAACTTTACCTCCTATCCCGGAGATCCAAGAAATGATACCGTTTGGGTTGCTAACACACCCAATAATGCACCAATACATCAATTGGCCAATCAATTTCTGCCAGACCTGATTATTGATACCTTTGATTGTAGTTTAGGAGATACGATTCAATTCAAAGATTATTTGACCATCAATGTTCCGGCAGGATCATTCACGGAAAATTCAGGTGCTGTTGCATCAGGAAAAGTGAGGATTGAATTTTTCAGGTTGAAGAAAAAAGGTGATTACATTAAATTCTTCAAACCAACTACATCTGAAGGTTACTTGTTGGAGAGTGGTGGCGGTTTTTTCATCCGCGTTATTAAAAACGGACAGGAATTAAAACTTGCTCCTAATGCATCTATTACAGTTCGCTTTACTGATACAGAAGATCCCAAAATAAATATGCAGGTGTTTCATGCAAGGGAAACCATACCTTTTATTTCAAGTGGAATCGACACTTTACATACCTGGACCAGACATACAGATACCAGTTGGATCAAAACATGGCAGGGACAGGATTCTCTTGGCAATGTATTAAAAGGGTATGAACTTACCACTACTAAACTAAGATGGACTTCTGCAAACAGGTTTATCGATAGTACTTTACCTCACACAAATATTTTTGCTTACCTGCCACAAAATTTCACAAATAAAAACACGGTAGTATATGCAGTCTTTGAAAACCAGAAGACCATAGTAAATCTGACTGCAGACTTTCGTTCAAGATCATTTACCACCATGCGCATTCCCAGAGGTGCCAAAATACGCATCCTCAGCTTCTCTCGTCTGGGAACTGATTTATACATGGGTGTAAAACTGGTAAATGATGTAGGAACAAACAATGTTTACAAGATAGAGCCTCAGAAGAAAAGTTTGAGTGATATACTGGCTTATATTAATGGGCTGTAGCTAAAAGCCGTTAGCTATTAGCCATTGCTGTCCGGTAAAAAATATCATTTTTCTCTGAAATTCTTCTACAGCAATCATTCTGTCGTAGTTTG
>NZ_CAMLMJ010000014.1 GCF_946481145.1 uncultured Sediminibacterium sp. | reverse complement strand
TCCTTTTCCACCATGTCTTGTTTACACATTTGTTATTAGAAGACAAACATACAAGCGTCGCAACGGATGATGTCATCAGGTTACGATTGCTTGTGAGCCACCATACATAACAAAATCTGTATAGCTCAATGATTGGCAATCGAGTTTATACAATTTTTGAGGCGAAAATCCGATTCGCCACTTGTCGAGGAAATTATCAAATTTTAATTGGGCCCGACGGGGCAATACTATTTGGTGGGAAAAGACTACTTTAAAATCCCAGTCAAATCCCATGAACTGTATAAAATTTTCAGCGATTTTTCTTCTTCGGAGAAGTTCCCAATGATCATCATAAGCTGAAGGTTTTAATTCCACCAGCGTAGCTTTACCAGTGTAGATATTCCGTACTAGAAAATCGGGTGTATATGTTTTTAGGCCACCTTTAATTCCTTCTGGCGCTTCATCCAGATTGTAATAAATGGATAAATCTTCCCGCAACCAGCAATGGGATTCTTCAACTGAAAGGATGTAGCGCAACTCCAGTATGGAATCAAGCCATTCACCTTGATATAAACAGGCGATCGAATTTTGATGGTAGGTAAATTTTGCCATGGTGTTGTTATTTTTCAGGTAACCATCCACGCATGAGAAATTCCATTTCTGCATTTGATTTGTGTGCAGTTAAATGTGGGTTACCGGTTATTCTTTTGTAGTATTCTTCATACCACTTAAATCTGTCTTTCACTGCGAGTTGCAGACAGTCATGGTAATGGGTTAGTTGTCCTGCTGATAGGATTATCTCGTCATCAAAAATGACTTTATACTGCCAATCAAGTTTCAGCGTTCGGATGTAATTGTTTGCGACCATTTGGTGCAATGCCAGGGAAGACTCGTCTTCAAATGCCCGTGGTTTGATTTCAACAAGGGTGGCTTTTTTTGTTTCGTAATTGCGGATCAAGAAATCGGGTGTGTATCTCCGATAGGCAAATTTTGGGAAATGCGTCAACTGACCTGAACCGGGATGGAAATACAGTGAAAGAGGGGAACGAATCAAGGCATGGTCTTCTAAAACTGAAATTGCAAAACGTAGTTCTGTCAGAGAGTCAAACCGGCAACCCCAACCTTTGAGAGGTTGGGGGGTGCGGTAGGTGAATTTAATGGAGCCAGTTTTCATAAGCATGTATTTGGGGTCAACGGTCGAGGTTAAGGATGTTGGCGGCTTTGATTTCGGTTACGTAGCGTTTGTGACCCTCATGATCAAGGAACGTGCGGTATTGGATCTCTCCCTCTACCATTACATGGCTTCCCTTAATGAATTGACCAGGTAGGGTTTCTGCCAGTTTGTTCCAGGCATTGATGTCATGCCATGTTGTTTTTTTTGAACTGGTACCATCTTCATTTTTAAGGAAGAAGTCAGTAGCTAATCGTAAACGACCCAATATCCTACCTGTAATGGTCAAATGTATCTCGGGGTCGTTGCCGAGATAGCCGATCAACTGAACGAAGTTTTTTGTTTTCATGATGTGTGATTTGAATTGCAAAACTTGAATTTCAAAATGAGGTAAACCGTATTTATCCATATCCGTTTCGTATAATATCCGTATCTGATACGGATATTTGATTAGATTTATGAATGGAAACAGACGCCTTACAACCCAAACGATACTGTCTTTATGTTGGCTGTGGCAAAGCACTTGATCCTAAAATGCGTAAGGATGCCAAGTTCTGTAATGAGCAATGCAAAGCAGCCCATCATAATCCCAGGCGGGCTGATACCCATCCGGATATTAAAAAGATTAATAAAATTCTTTTGAAGAATTTTTTAATACTGGGTAAGGCTCTGGGGAATAAGGAGTATGTAAAAAAGAAAAGGGAGCAGATTATCAAACAGGGATTTAACCTGGATTATTATACGCATACGCACAAGGACTTTATTTTCTGTTATCGATACGGTTACCATTTTAAAGATGAAGGTTATATCAGCATTTTTATAGGGTTCGATAGTGCAGTGTATAAATCAATGGATAGTTAGGAAAATAATTTCTGCAAGGTTTCCGCAATAGCCTGTAATAATTGTTGGTCTATTTTCTCCGCTTTTTTTCTATCCTGTTCCAATACGATAGTCCTATAATTTTTTTCTTCATCGAGTTCAAACACAAATGGAAAGTCCTCAACATAGACAGTAATGCGGTGTGTGTATCCCCATGGCTGAAATTCAGCAGGTAACATGATTTTTTTTCCATTGTACCATAAAGGAAGTTCAAAGTTTTCCGGCATGGTGTAAAAATATGTGAATGTTTAAAAGGTTTCCCCGTCATTTTATCATTTGATTTTCCAACCCTTATCTTCGGCAGATGGAACAGAAAGAATTGATATTGTCGACTCTTGCACAGATGGCTAAGGGATCTACTCAACCTAGTTTATACCAATTTATTCCACGTGAATTGATTTTGCGTTTACCGATTGACTGGTCAGCCATCTATTTCTGTCTTAGCCTATTGGAAGAGGAAGGTGCAGTACGGATCTTTCATGCAGACACGATACGATTTTCTATCACTCAAAAAAGAATTGATACTGCTAAGAAATTTCAGGGGCAGGATATTTCGCATTCGTAATAATCGTTTATTTCTGACTGGTGTATAATCGTATGCCAAAGCTTTTTTTGTTCAATGTAATTTGGCAGGATGAATAAAGCTATCAATGATCATCATGTGCAAGTTGGTTTAGTCATCAAAGAATACAGGGAGGAACACGAGTTGTCCTTATCTACGTTTGCACATTTATGTGATGTACGAGTAGATATGCTAAAACGTATTGAAAAAGGGAGGTGAATTTCCGACTTACCACCCTAGTCAAATTTATGAGGGTGATGGGCAAGGTGCCGTTTCCAAGAAAAGAAAAAAGCTAAAAAATTGATATTTTATAGCTTTTTTATCCTATCCATAAGGTGGGTGAAAGATTTACGTTTCTTTATCTCTAAGAGCGTGCCGAAATGATAAGTAGTTTGATTTGTATCATACTATTCAAATTGAGAATAAATCAAAACATATTTTTGGTGTAATGATTGTACCGTTTGGGTTAGAAACAAAACTTATACTCAATTTAGTATTCCTGGCCTTAGATTGATGGGTAAAACAAAGAAGCTCTATAGAATTCAGAACCGTGAATGAAGCCATGTATTGCCAATTAATTAATTTTTAAACTATTAAATATTCATTTAAATCATAGTTTGATGAATTGCTAAGCATAGAACTAAAATTTTAAACTCCATTTGTAAAAAGAAACTATACATTTGTTTAGGCAAGTTTATGAAAAAGTTTATCACATTTATAGTAGCAATTTTATTTCTGAGTACTTCCTCAGGGGCTACTATACGCATGCATTATTGTATGGGTAAACTTGCTGACTGGGGTTTAATGTATAGAGATTCTACGAAATGCGAAAATTGTGGGATGGAGGAATCCGATACAAAAGATAATGGCTGTTGTAAAGATGAAAACAAGTTTATAAAGAACGTTTCAGAACAAAAAGCTACTGAATCAGTCTCAATTAATTTTACACTCACAATTCTTGACTTACCGCTATCCCTTTTTTCATTATCGGATATTTTCTATGTCTCTTCAATTGAAGAGTATCCAATAAGTCATGCCCCACCCCGAAGTAGCAAGACAGCAGTATACCTTCTTAACAGAACTATCCTCATTTAATTTCATATTGACTTAGCAGTGCCAGACAACTAAAATTGTCAGGCTATAGGCGTTTCTTTTTGCCGTATAATGTTATGCAACAATAAAATCATGAAAAAATGAAAGCAATTAAAATGCTAATGGTGGCAGTGCTGCCTATCTTATCTTTTTCAGTCTTTGCTCAGGTTTCAACAATACAAAAAAACAAAAATAAACAAGCTGTTGAAAAAACCTATATATGTCCAATGCATCCTGATGTGATTATGGACAAATCTGGAAAATGCCCTAAATGTGGTAGGAACCTTACTCCTAAAGAAAAAATGAAAATGGAGGTAGTTGGTCTTTATGAATGCCCTGCACACCCAGCTATTACAAGAGATAAACCCGGCAAATGTTCTGTATGTGGTTCTAAAATGAATCTTTCACCCAAGGAAAAAATGAAAATGGAGGTAATGAAAACCTATACCTGTCCGATGCACCCCGATGTGGCAAGTGATGAGTCAGGTAAGTGCCCGAAATGCGGAATGGATTTAAAAGGAGAGGAGCAATCTGTTCAAACATATTCATGTTTTAATCACCCGGACATAACTAGTGACAAGCCAGGTAAGTGTTCAAAATGTGGAACCTCATTGACACTTTCTCCAAAAGAGAAAATGAAAATGGAAGTGATGAAAATATATTCTTGCCCCATGCATTCGGATGTCACCAGCAATAAACCTGGTAAATGCACTAAATGTGGCATGGATTTAAAAAAGAGGTCAAACTAATGCTTCTACATTGCTTCAAATATTAATATCAAATTATGGTTCAAAAATTAATTGAACTGGCTTTGCGTAACCGGGTGATTATTCTGCTATTAGCGGGAGGATTATTTGCTTATGGAATTTACGCTGTGAAACAGAATCCGATTGATGCTATTCCAGATTTAAGTGAAAATCAGGTGATCGTATTTACTGAATGGATGGGGCGCAGTCCACAGGTTATAGAAGACCAGGTAACCTATCCATTGGTCAGCAACTTGCAGGGTATACCCAAAATCAAGAATATTCGGGGTTCATCCATGTTTGGGATGAGTTTTGTATATGTTATTTTCGAAGACAATGTTGATATATACTGGGCGAGAACCCGTGTACTCGAAAGACTCAACTTTGCACAACGTCTTCTGCCGCAAAATGTAACACCTACACTGGGTCCTGATGGAACAGGCGTGGGACATATTTTCTGGTATCACCTTAATGCTCCTAAGATGGATCTGGGAGAACAAAGAGCACTTCAAGACTGGTACATCAAATTTGCTTTACAAACAGTACCCGGTGTGGCAGAAGTCGCATCTTTTGGTGGTTTTGAAAAGCAATATCAATTAGTAGTTGATCCCATAAAGCTGCAGTATTACAACATTTCGTTGATGGATGTGATGAATAAAGTAAAAGCCAATAATAATGATGTAGGGGGACGCAAATTTGAAATGGCGGATATGGCTTACATTATCAGGGGCTTAGGCTACATAAAGAATAAAAATGATATTGAAAATGTTGCACTTGCCAATTACAATGGTATACCTGTAAGAGTTAAGGACATTGGTTCTGTTCAAATGGGAGGTGATTTGCGTCTGGGAATTTTTGATATGGACGGCAAAGGAGAAGTGGTAGGTGGTATAGTGGTAATGCGATACAATGAAAATGCCAATAAGGTCATTGAGTCTATAAAAGCTCGGATGAAGGAGGTTGAAAAGGGATTACCGGAAGGTGTAACGTTCCAAACTTCATATGACCGCAGTACACTGATTCAAGAAGCTATTGATTCAGTAAAAGGAACATTAGTTGAAGAAATGATTGTCGTCTCATTGGTAGTGCTCATATTTCTATTCCATTGGCGCAGTGCTGTGATTATACTGATTCAATTACCTATTTCAGTTGCAGCTGGGTTTATTTTCCTTGAAATGTTTGGTATTTCATCCAATATTATGTCATTGACGGGAATCGCGCTTGCTATTGGTGTAGTAGTTGATGATGGCATTGTAATGGTGGAAAATGCGTACAGACATATTAGCGAGGCACAGGCTAAAAAAATTAAATTATCCGACAAATCGTAAATATGGCAAAGTGGTTCAAAAGAAATAAAGATCCCTTAACAATAGAGGAAAGAAATGAGATTATTGAAAGATCTTCAAAACAAGTTGGTCCCGGCGTATTTTATTCTACCATTATCGTAGTCGCTTCTTTTCTTCCTGTATTTCTGCTTACAGGTATGGAAGGAAAACTTTTTCATCCCCTAGCATGGACAAAGACCTTTATCCTACTAATTGATGCGGTATTGGCTATAACATTAACTCCGGTTCTAATTTCCTTTTTTCTAAAAGGACGACTAAAACCAGAAGATTCAAATCCAATAACAAAAACACTGGAAAAAATTTATACACCCATTCTAAAATGGTGTTTAAAATGGAGAAAAACTACTATAGGGCTTAATATTCTGGCATTAGCTATGGGAGTAATCATGATGACTCGTCTTGGTTCGGAATTTATGCCGCCATTGGATGAGGGATCATTGTTATTTATGCCGGTAACTCTTCCAGACGTATCCAATTCTGAAGCAAAACGATTATTGCAGGTTCAGGATAAGCTGATTCGCTCTGTTCCCGAAGTTTCACATGTTCTGGGTAAAGCAGGAAGAGCCAATACAGCAACAGATAATTCTCCGATAAGCATGATTGAAACCATCATTTTACTTAAACCTAAAAATGAATGGAGAGAAGGGCTAACCAAAGATGATATTATAAATGAGCTCAATTCAAAAATGCAAATTCCTGGGGTTACAAATGGATGGACACAGCCCATCATTAATCGTATTAACATGCTTTCAACTGGTATAAGAACCGATGTCGGGTTAAAAGTATATGGACAAAACCTGGACAGTATTTATGCATTTGCTCAAACTATTAAACGGCAGTTGGAGGGAATTGATGGAGTAAAGGATTTATATGTGGAGCCTATTACGGGCGGAAAATACATTGATATTGTAGTTAAACGTGATGAAATCGGTCGGTATGGACTGAGTGTTGATGATGTCAATACCGTAATTGAGAGTGCATTAGGAGGTATGAAACTTACTACCACTATTGAAGGCCGTCAGCGATTTTCCGTAAATGCCAGATACGGGCAAGATTTTCGAAATAATATTCAAGCATTAAAGCGACTTCAGGTACAGACAATGGATTTTGGTCCTATACCATTAGAAGCTGTTGCAGACATTAAACTAAGTGACGGCCCACCGATGATTAATTCAGAAAATGCGATGCTTAGGGGTACAGTACTATTCAATGTTAGAGAAAGAGATTTAGGCAGTACAGTAAAAGAGGCACAAGAACGATTGAATCGAATGATCACTAAACTTCCAAAAGGATACTTTCTAGAATGGAGCGGGCAGTGGGAAAATCAAATCAGGGCTAATCAAACTTTAAAAATGATCATGCCGATTGTACTCATTATCATTTTCATGGTATTATATTTTACATATCATTCTTTTAAAGAAGCTGTTATCACCATGATAACCGTGCCATTTGCATTAATTGGCGGTGTTTTCATGGTCTATTTTTATGGCATTAATCTGTCTGTAGCTGTCGCTGTGGGCTTTATTGCTTTATTTGGAATGGCCATAGAAACGGCTATGTTAATGACGATCTATCTAAATGAAGCCATGAACAATATGGTTGCTCAACATGGTAATTCTAAATCAACATTAACACCCGCAATTATCCGAGACTATGTGATTGAAGGTTCCGCCAAAAGGTTGCGCCCTAAACTCATGACTGTTTCAGTTGGACTATTTGGGTTGATCCCTATTCTTTGGGCGACAGGAGTTGGTAGTGATATTATGCGACCCATCACCATTCCATTGATTGGTGGTACAATCTCATCCACTATTTATGTGTTACTCATTACTCCTGTCATTTTTGAAATGATTAAAGAAAGAGAACTAAAACGTAACGGTAAAATTGAATTAATCGATGTTAAAGAATAAATTAATACTGACCTTCTTTGGTTTGACAGGTTTTGTATATGGCAATGGGCAAATCCTGAAGCTGGATACAATCATTGATAGCATTAAAACAAAGCATCCTGTAGTGAAGATGTATGATCATGAAATCCGTTCTATGGATGAAGCGGCAAAAGGTGCAAGAAGCTGGATGCCTCCTCAAATTGGCATTGGTCAATTTATGACACCATATGATGTTCGACTTTGGCATAGGGAGGGCGATATGCCTGGTATGGGATCTGTGATGATTTCTGGTGAGCAAATGCTTCCGAATAGAAAAAAATTAGATGCAGATGAGAGGTACATGAAAGCTATGTCGTCAGTTGAGAAAGAAAAAAAGAATGCAACACTGAATGAATTAGTGAATGATGCTAAACAGTTCTATTATGATTGGATTATCCTGAAAAAGAAATTATTGATCCTGGAAGAGAATGAAAAGATATTGGACTTCATGATCAAAAATGCAGAAATACGTTATAAAAACGGTCTTGAAAAGATAAGTGCCTATTATAAAGCAAAAGCTGCTTTAGGAGAAGTGAAAAATATGCAATTAATGTTTGAAAGCGACATTAAAGAAAAACGTATTCGCATCAATTCGCTTATGGGTAGAAATGCCATGACAGATTTCGATATTGATACCACTTACTTCTTGAATAGTTATGAAGCTCTTGTTTTTGATAGCACTCTTTTTTATACTAACCGTAGTGACCTAAAATCATTGGATAGAGAGATTGATCTTACTGTTCTAAAACAGGAAACAGAGCGTACTGCCCTTAAACCTCAATTTGGTATTCGTTATGATAATATGATTGGATTTGGAGGACAGCCATTACAGTATACTATTATGGGGATGGTTCGTATTCCGATGGCTAAATGGTCTTCTAAAATGAATAAAGCCAATATTGAAAGCTTAAAATGGAAAAGTAATGCCATTCAGTCACAGAAAGAAATGATGGTGAATGAATACAGTGGGATGGCTTATGGTATGCGTAACGAACTGGGGTTAAAGAAAAAGCAATTAAAACTTTTTGAAAGTCAGATAATCCCTGCATTGCGTAATAATTACAGGACAATGCAACTCGGTTATGAGCAGAATACAGAAGAGTTATTCATGTTATATGATGCATGGGAAATTCTAAACATGAAACAGTTAGAATTATTAGAGTTACTAAGTCAGGCATTGAAACTTCAGGTGACAATTGAAAGAATTATTGAAAAAAACTAAACCAATCTGAATGCAAAGAAGAAAATTCATACAACTGTCTGGGATTAGTACCGGTAGCCTAATAACAAGTGGATCTTTAGCTGGATTTTTTATGGCTGGTTCAGGGTGCAGAAAAGAACATCACAACGGGCTAATGACAAAACCTGTTATGGTTACTGAGAATGATTTTTCACAAATGCTTACCAACCCATTACAGTCTGGTGCCAATCAGACACTCACAGCACAAACTACAACTGTAAATATTAGGGGGGCTAATATTCCTGTCTTGGGCTATCAACCTAATGGGATGCTTGGTCCGTCATTCAGGGTAAACAGGGGAGATGTTGTAAATATTTTGCTCCAGAATAATTTATCTGAACATACCAATATTCACTGGCATGGTTTAAAAGTACCTGCATTAATGGATGGACACCCAGATCAATTAGCAAATGCAGGTGGTACTTTCCGCTATCAGTTTACTGTGAATCAGAGAGCCGGATTGACATGGTATCATCCACACCCTCATTTTAAGACAGGTAAACAGGTATTTCAGGGCTTAGCAGGCTTGTTTATTATTAATGATCTGGAAGAAACAACTTTAAATCTACCATCGGGTCGTTTTGAGATTCCATTGGTTATACAAGATAAACGATTAACCAATCAGGGGATAACATATAATCCTACTGCAGAAGAAGTTATGTCGGGCTATATGGGTGAGTCTGTATTGGTAAACGGTATTTATTCACCTTATACTGAAGTATCAACCCGTTATTACAGACTTCGTATTTTGAATGGCTCAAACGCACGTTTGTATAATCTCGCATTCAGTAATAATGCCGATATGATAATTATTGGTAATGATGGTGGTTTATTGAAAAATCCTGTAACAGTAAAGGAGATTTTATTGGCTCCAGGCGAAAGGCTGGATGTTTTAGTAAGTTTTAATGGTTTGTCTATCGGTACAGAGCTATTCTTACTAAGTAAAGAATTTGCTAACGCTGGAGATGCGCAAGGGAAGCAGTCATTTAAGATCATGAAGTTTAAAGTTACTGCTACTGTCACAGATTCTTTCACTGTACCCACAAAACTTTCAATGATCGATAGTTTGCCAGCCTCTTCATCAGTCAGGAGCAGAACATTTGATATATCTAATCCGATGGAACATCATGGATATCCTATGAATGATGGTATGAGGATGCGTCATCGCATTAATAGTAAGCTTTTTGATAGCAGTCGCATTGATGAAAGCATTAAATCCAATACGAATGAGATATGGGTCTTCGATAATAGTAAAGGAGATGAGCCTCATCCTATGCATTTACACGGAGTTTTTTTCCAGGTACTTCAAAGAACAGGTGGCAGGGGGAGTCTGATAGCATCTGAAACCGGCTGGAAGGACACAGTACTGGTAATGCCTGGGGAGACGGTTCAAATAATCATTCCGTTCGAAAGTAATTTAGGAAAATTTGTTTTCCATTGCCATAATCTTGAACATGAAGATGATGGCATGATGTTACAATATGAATTGATATAAGCTGTATATATGATGAAGAAATTATTTTTTATACAAGTTCTGGTATTCTTTTTGGTTGCCTGTGAAAATAAAAATACACATAGTGATCACCAAGCTGTTTCTAAGGAAACGTATACCTGTCCTATGCCAGAGGATTCTATATTTAGTGATAAACCTGGTACATGTATCAAGTGTGGAATGGATTTGGTAAAAATGGAGGAAAATCATCAGCCAGAGAAAAATGCTACCTATACCTGCCCCATGCACCCTTCGGTCATTAAAGATCAACCGGGAGCTTGCCCTATTTGCGGGATGGATTTAATTAAAAAAGAAAACAATAATAAAAAAGACGAAAATATTGAATTGAATGCTCTACTCCAACCAACCAATGAACTGGTAATATCGTCTATTCCTGTTATTGGTCTTGAGTTCAGCAGTGAGCAAATAGAACTAAACGCATTAGGTAATATCGCCTACGATACAAGAATGATCGGGGGAATTTCTGCCAAGGTGTCGGGAAGAATCGAAAAACTTTATGTACGCTATAAATACCAGAAAGTTACTAACGGACAGCGTATCATGGATATTTATAGTCCTGAATTACTCACTGCACAGCAGAATCTTTTGTTTCTCTTAAAGAATGATCCTGAAAATTCGACTTTATTAGAAGCGGCAAAAGAAAAACTTTTATTACTCGGAATGAGCAATAAACAGGTAATGGAGTTGATTCAATTGGGTAAACCCTTATTCACGATTTCGGTTATCAGTAATTACAGTGGGCATATTCATGAAACCATTAATGTTGATAAAATGAACATAGTAAATGATAATATGGGAAAAATTTCTCAACAAACCGAAGCGCTCGCATTAAAAGAAGGGATGTATGTACAGAAAGGTCAGTCAGTGTTTACAGTCTTTAATCCCGATAAAGCATGGGCGATATTAAATATATATGGCGAAAATCAATCCTTTGTAAAAAAAGGTAATGCTGTAAGGATTATTCCTGAAACAGCTAGGCAGAAAGACTTTAAAGCTACCATTGATTTCGTTGAGCCATTTTATCGCAAAGAAAGTAAGACCCAGACTGTAAGAGTTGGCTTCAATAATAGCAGTTTAAGAATACCTATTGGTAGTCAGGTTCAGGCAGTAATCTTTGGAAATACTATAAAAGGTTATTGGTTACCCAAAGACGCAGTGCTCTCATTAGGATTAGAAAAAGTGGTTTTCCAAAAAACAGCCGAGGGCTTTAGAGCAAAGAAAGTAATTACAGGGGTTGTTCTGGAGAAACAGATACAGATACTCAAAGGATTGACAATGAAAGATTCAGTTGCAGCAAATGCTCAATTTCTTATGGACAGTGAAAGTTTTATAAAAATAAAAAACTAAGTATGCGGTATATCATCTTTATACTAGTATTCATAATACTCGTTTCGTCTTGCAAGAATACAATAAAGGAACCTATCGATCCTGATACATATTATACCTGTTCAATGGATCCTCAGGTTGTTGAGTATAAACCTGGTAAATGTCCTATTTGTAAAATGGACTTAACACCAGTAAAAAAAAGAAAGGGAGAAAGTCAAGATGAGCTGGAACTGAGTGAACAGCAGATTCAATTAGGGAACATTTTAGTGGATACTATCCGAAATGGGACAATTAATGATCAGTTAATTTTAACTGCTTCATTGAATTTTGATCAATCGAAGCTATATGCTGTTAGTTCCAGGGTTATGGGAAGAGTTGAAAAACTTTATTTCAAGAACCTTGGTGAATACGTCAAAAAAGGGTCGCCACTTTATGAAATGTACAGTGAAGATTTGAATAATGCAAAACAGGAATACCTACTTGCAATAGATAAGAAAAATGCTTTTTCAAGTCAGGCCATTATTGATTTTGATCAATTAATTCAGGGTGCGAAAAATAAATTACTTCTTTGGGGCTTGACCGAAATGCAACTTAGTGAGCTGGCCAATACCAGGAAAGCAAGCCCGATAACTACCTACTATAGCACTGCGGGCGGCTATATTACCCAGCTTGATATCCGGGAAGGCGATTATGTAATGGAAGGTGGTACAATTGTAAAACTTGCGGATCTTTCAACATTATGGGTAGAGGCACAGGTATATAGCTCGCAATTAGCTGATCTGCAGGAGAACAGTATGGTTACTGTTCAACTTCCGGATTTTAATAATAAGGAAATAAAAGGGAAACTTGAATTTGTAAATCCTGAAATCAATCAGGCTACAAGAATTAATCTTGTGCGCATTCCTATTCCGAATCCCGGTAATTATTTGAAGCCTGGTATGTCGGCTTATGTATTGTTAAAAAGTCCTAGAAGAAAGTCCCTTAGTTTACCTATTGATGCAGTAATAAGAGACGGCAAAGGGGCAACTGTATGGGTACAGACTGGTAAGAATACATTTAAAAATTTAATGGTACAGACGGGGTTGGAGAGTGATGATCGTATAGAAATAATATCCGGTTTGAGCGAAGGGGATATTGTTGTATTGAAAGGGGCTTATTTGCTTCACAGCGAATATATTTTCAAGAAAGGAGCCAATCCGATGGAGGGAATGAAAATGTAAAGCTGATATTTTTTTAAAAAGCAATAGCAACCTTTCTTTTAATTTATCCGTACCAAATGATGGCGATTTGCAAAAGATATACGTATCAAAATAAGTATTAAATATCGTATATGCGAAATAGAGATGATTCCTTCTTTTCATGTAAAATACGTTTAGCCGCTAAACGATATCAAGTGCCTAACTGTCTTCCTAATTGGCCTAAATTTGAATGCTTGCTTAATACTAAAATGCCATTAAGAAAAATCAATTATGCGAAGTCTATTAATAAAAATCCTCCCTCTTTCGATATTTCATCAAACGAACTCTAATAAATGTTCAATTGGGCTATAATAATCTAAATATTCAAACAGATTTATATACAATTCATATGCAGAAGCTATCTTTATGCTTGGCTTTCTTAACCGGGGTCAATCCAATTTTTACCAATACCGTTACCTTTGTAGTAATGACGGTAAGCATTGTTGTAGCTTTATTAAGCGTTCTTAACAAACGAAAATAAAATCTGCCTACCTTGGTGCTGTATTTAATTTACCCATGAGTACCATTACCATTCTTGCGGATTTATTAATGATTTACATGAGTGTACTAATGTTACTAACTATGTTATAATGGCAACTGTAAAATCAATATGGCAATTTTTCTGGAAAATCTTTAAGGCGCTCTTTGTAAGGAAAAAGGATTGCTGTAAATGATATATTTTACTGTTAAAAACTACCGATGAAAAGCAAGCTCTCCCCAATCATCGTTCAATACAAGAGAAATGAACAATCTGTTCACAACAGATGATTCATTAATATTGAAGAACGGTTAAAATTATTTCGTCCTAACTTAGTTCTAAAAAATATAACAATACGCCAAGTAAACAATTGAAGAGATAAAATGAATAATAATACTAACGGCAAATAATTGTATAACTCAAGCACAATAACTATTTGCTTATGGAATATTCACAGCTTGACTAGTATTCAATTTTAATAGAGTAACTGGTTTCAAAACATTCGTTTAAGCTAACACATCTTTTCATGATAAAATTTAGCAGGCTTGCAAAAATTCAAACTTCATATCTCCGGGGGCATGGCGGTCTATATAGGTCGTCAGGTGCTGACAAAAATGCATGCACACCATGCCCTTGAAATTGTAATGTCATTCCAGAAATCTTTCTTGATTTCAAAAAATGGAACTGAATTTGAAAAAAGTGATTGCAGCATTATAGCTGCCGACTTGCCACATCAATTTATCGGTAAGGATGATTTTTATATTTTCATTTATTTGGATGCTGAATTGAATTACACTCATAGGCTGGAAGCATCCATGCATCTGGAAAAACAAGGATTGGTTCATTACTTTGGTAGTGAAATTGATGCTGTAAGAACTGAATTTATCAATTGGTTTAATTCAGCATCAAATGAAGAGGAAAATGTACATAGTCTAATTGGCTTGCTGGTTGAAAAGCTAACGGGCAGCGAAAACTCAGTTAATCAAATTGATGAAAGAATTAAACAATCAATAGCGTTTCTTCATTCAAACTTGAATGAAGAAATAAGTTTGGCAAATATCGCTTCTAAAGTGCATCTTTCTGAAAGCCGCTTTGCCCATTTATTTAAGGAGCAAACCGGTATCCCATTTCGTAAATACATACTTTGGTGCCGGATGCAGGCAGCATTACAAGAAGTAATGAAAGGGCAATCGTTTACCAATGCAGCATATGGCGGGGGTTTTTCAGATGTAGCCCATCTTAGCCGCACATTTACAGAAATGTTTGGAGTTTCGCCTTCAGAAGTTCTTAAATAATAGCAGGTTTATTCAAGTCTTTTACTTTTCGGTAAAGCATTTTTGCACTCTAAAAATGTTTTGCATGAAGAAAGTATTTCAGTTTGGAATTTATCCTGCCATCATGTTGTCAGCTTCCGCCTTTATTTTGTATGGAATCCGATCAGGGTACAACCAATATCTTGTAACTGTACCTGTCATTACTCTTACAGGTATATTAATTTTAGTATTGGAACAATGGATGCCTTATGAAAAGAATTGGGTAGGTGGTAAAGATGACTGGAACCTTGACCTTACTTACTACATCATTAATTACAGTATAAAACTTATTGCTCAATTTCTTTTTATATGGCTGGCGGAAAGTATTAGCTTTTTGTCGTGGTTTCCGATGCAATTGCCATTTTGGATGCAGGTTATAATTGCTCTTACAATTATTGACTTCTTTCTTTTCCTGGTGCACTGGCAGAGTCATAAATACCAATTTTTATGGAAGCTTCATGCTGTTCACCATAGTTCGGAGCGATTGTACTTTTTGAATGGTGAAAAACGTCATGCATTGCACCAGGTTATAGAGGGAACACCTGGCATTATTCTTTGCCTTGTAATCGGTACTCCGCAACCGGTGGTAGTGGCGGCGCTGGCAATTCTGGCTATAAATATGTTTATGCAGCATACCAATCTTGATTACAAAGCAGGTATTTTGAAAAAAATCTTTTGTGTGGCAGAGTTGCATCGCTGGCATCACCGTGCAGATTATAAAGATGCGCAGGTTAACTACGACGCATGGCTTACTATTTGGGACCGTATCTTTAATACAGCTTATAATAGTCCGAAAATGAACATAGAGTTAGGTGCTATCGGTATTGCTGAGGAAAAGAACTTTCCCAAAAACTACTGGAAACAATTTCTCTACCCTTTCAATAAGAAGATTCGGCAAAATTCAAAAACCATATTACTGATTGGAGGTATGTTGTTTATGAATGAAATTGCATTTTCTCAAACGGATGCAGATGCTATTGCCGGCAACTGGCAGCTTCAGGATGGTAGTAAAAAGATAAGCGTTGTTGAAGAAAATGGCAAATACGTTGGTAAAATATATTGGGTAAAAGACCCGTCAAAGAAAACTGAAATTGGCCGAAAAGTTTTGTGGGATTTGGAATACGATGCTGATGACAAAGAGTGGAAAGGTGGCAAAATCCAGTTACCTGATATGGGACATTCTGCAAGCTGTTATATTAAACTCAAAGATGCAAATACTGCTATTGTTTCGGGTTACCATGGCATGAGGCTATTTGGTAAAACCAAGACCATTACTAGGGTGAACTAATGGGTCAAATAGTGTATTTTGCTGTTTTAAGCAGCATATGAACAATAACTTGGCCCTACTTATACGGCAATATAAAGAAGATAATCAGTCTGTATACAACACCTGGTTCATCAATAATGAGGAACGGCTGAAGGCTTTTCGTTCCATCCGTCGTGGTGTTATGCAGGTAATTGATGATATTAAGAGCAAAAAATTTCCTGCTGATTTTAAAGGGTCTTCGTTAGAGTTTGTGCTTACCTGCATTACAGAGCAAAAGCAGGTATTTGAAGGAGCTTCCCATCCATTTTACTGGAAACCCAAGTTGAGGATTCCTGATATTTATGAGAATGAAAACAATAAACAGGCATTCGGACAATTCTTAGAAAATTGTTTGAATGCAAAGACTGAAGAACAGCTTCTTAAAGAAATCATAAGACTGGATGGTTTAAAAATTAAAGGCCTTGGTCCTGCTGTCGCGAGTATCCTTTATTTTCTCCACCCAACCATTATTCCTCCATTTAACACTGCTATTATTAATGGATTCAATTTCCTATACAAAGACAAAAAGAAATTAGGTAGCTGGAGTGAATACCTGAAGCTGAGAGAAGTAATGATTGATGCCAATAATCAGTATCGTTCAGAACTTTCATCCGATTTAGGCGCTATTGCTGGTCTGTTATTTGAAATAGGAACCCAAAAATTGATACTGGGTGCAGATGCATATTTATCCGAGCCTGAACGAAAGAAATTGGAAAAACTAATTGAAAAAAGACAGGAAAGTGTGCAGCAGGAAAAGGACGAAGAAAATCTGCATACAGAAATGCAATATCATTTATTGAAAATAGGCAATGCCTTGGGCTATGATGTGATTGCCGCTTCTAATGACAGATCAAAATCACACTGTGGGAACAGTTTTTCATTTATGAGCTTACAACAATTCCCCGATATCCAATTGGAGAAAGATACATTGAATACTGTAAAACTAATAGATGTGCTGTGGTTTCAAAAGGGAACAAATAATGTAATTGCTGCTTTTGAAGTGGAAAAAAGCACCAGTATTTATTCAGGCATTTTAAGGTTGACAGATTTGAGTTATACAATTGCAGATGGTGATGAAGTGTTCTATCTGATTGTGCCTGATAAGAGAGAAAAAGATGTTTGCCTTCAACTTTCCCGTCCTGCAATTAAACAAAACAATGTAGTAATTAAATACATCCTTTTTTCTGAATTACGTAGTCATTGCAATGCACTGTGCAAGTTTGGCGAGAGTCATCATATTATGGAGAAGATAGCGAAGGCAGTATAAAAAGCGGCAGTTAATGCAACTGCCGCTTTTCGTTTAAAATTTTGCTCCAACAGATATAAAGAATGTTCTTCCGTCAGCCGGTAAAGCAGCTGGTCCCGGATAACCACCTGCTCTGCGGGTGAAATATCTTTCGTTAAATAAATTATTTGCTCCTGCTTTTAGGTTTAGCCCTTTTGAAAATTTATAAGTTGCTGTTAAATCAGTTACAGTATAAGACGGTATTAAACCATTGTTGCCATTTGCCGAAGGTGTAACTGTATTATTGGCATCGCTAAAGGTTTCTCCTACATTGCTCATCTGTACAGTTAATAAAAAGCCTTTGTAACCGCCTGTTATTCCGCTACGGAAAATATTCGTGGGTGCATTCTCCACTTTCTTACCTTTTGTACTGGCATCTTTATGGTTGCCACTGTATTTAGCATCTGTATATCCGTAAGATCCAAAAATAATTAAATCTGCATCCTTGTTTTTTCCGAATGCCCTGAAAGGATTAAATTCTACATACCCCTCAAACCCTTTGCTGGTACTGCTGCCAACATTAGTAATAAGCCGGTATGAAGGTGTTCCGCTAACAGTAATTGTCCCTACACGGTTATCATACTGTAAGTAAAATCCACTTATATCAAACTGAAGAAAATCTTTCACTTTACCACGGTAGCCTAAATCAATATTGTATCCCTTTGCATCTTTCAAATCTGCGTCAACCACATCGGTTGTAGGTGGAGCTTGCAAATTTGCAAACTGAATAGGGCGATAAGCCTGGGAAAAATTTGCATATACCTCAGTAGATCTGGTAACATGGTACTCCGTTCCCACACCAGCGAGAATAAAACTTCTATCTCTTGTAATATTTTGTAAGATTATTTCTGTACCCCCTGTTGTATATCCATTTCGCCCGGAAGATGAACCTTCCAGCCATTCATATCTTATTCCGGGTATTATCAAAAACTTATCGCTTATGCGAAAAATATTTTCTGCAAATGCAGCTGTGTTTCTGGACTTAAAAATAATATCACGGGGATAATTACCGGTTATGGTAACATCATATCCTGTACCTGTTGTTCCTTTACCGTCGGCTTGCCTGGTGGTAGTGCCGGTATATAAACGGATACCAGCAGATAAAGTATTTTTCATTTTACCAAGTCTATAATCAGTAATGATACGACTCTCCAGACCATAATTCCTATATTGGTCAAGATTCACTACTCTGTTGTTGTAGCTAAGTGTTGCAGGGTTAATACTGTCTTTGGTAGTGATGGATTGTAAAAATCCAACACTGTTTCGGTCTCCGATGGTACCAAATAATTTGGTATTCCAGCGGGTGTTTTCATTTATTTGAAAGTTTGCGATTAATGCAGGGGTTGTCCAGGTTATATCAAACCAATTCCGGCTGCGGAAACTTTGTTGGGCATCCTGCTTTATTTGTTCATCTGTTAAACCACCTGGTTGCTGGCTGCGGATATGCGAACGCATTACTTCAGCCGTTAATGAAAATTTTGTTGTGAAATTATAGGTTACAGTACCATAACCAGCATTTGTAAAATAGCGGCTGTTTTCTCTCCATCCGTCTCCATTACGATGGTCGAAAAATGTATAATAATGAACTTTCCCTTTCTTGCCGCCTATTGCATTATAGCTGTTGAATAGGCCATTGCTTCCAATTGTTTGCTGTGTCTCAAATTCAAAAGATTTGTTCACTTCGCTGCCATTTCTGAGAATGTAATTTACCAATCCGCCAAATTGTGGTCCATATTGCAAAGAACCATGCCCCCTTACAATTTCTATTCGTTGTACAGCCTGTAGCTGTGGATTATAGTATGCTTCGGGATAACCAAAAGGATCCGCAGCAATATCATATCCGTTTTGACGCACATTAAACTCCCAACTGCGGTTGGGACTTAATCCACGAGCAGCAATACCAATCTGAATTCCGCTGGGGTCGCTTTCCCAGATATGAATTCCGGGTACTTTTGCCAATACCTGCCGCATGTTATTTGTTACTACATTACCCTGCACATTATCCAGCACAATCAGTGTATTCTTTTTGCCTGCATAAATATTTGTGCCAACAATTTCCGGCATTTGCTGATAATCGCTTTTGCTGTTTCTTCCCACTACGGTCACATCGGGCAAGCTTTTTATGAGTAGTGTATCAATCTTTCCTTTTTTGGGTTGCCCGGTAGCTACATTTAATACCAATATCATTAAACACAAAACAAGCGCTCTTTTACTCATAAGTATGATTTTGAATTGCAAAATTGCAGATGCCTTGTATAATACCACTTATGTAAAAGGGAAATAGAGTTATGCAATGCGGAAATAGTTAGGTTTTAGTCAATAAATAGCAGACAGGCAACCTATTTTTCATTTAACTTATACTATTAAAATCATGCGGCTGTTATTATATGATAGTAATTCGGTGATTCAGTAATTTTAGTTGAGTGGCGTGAGGCTATCAGGAAAAAAGGGGTAAAAACACGTTTAGCTGACGTAAATGCTACATTTTCAACGGGAAAGCCAAGCAAGAATAGCTGTAAGTGGTAGCAAAATTTTATAAAAATTGTCTATAATTTTACAAATTTGCTAAACCATTCTGCCATATCTTCGTCTTTAAAAGGAGTAGAGGTTCGCTAAAAACTCTTATTTTAGCCATCATAAATGAAACGGAGTTTATCCATAAAACTGAAAGCGCTGTTCCTGCTGGTTGTATTTGCGACAAATACGGCAGTGGGTTTTGCCTGTGCTATAGGTGTAGATATGGGTTTTAATTCTTCCTCTCATCATAACCAAACTGAAGCGTCTGCAGAAGTGCATATTCACAAGGATCGGAAAAACCATGTTCATGAAAAGGAAACAGCAACAGTAACAAATCATGTTCATGAAAATGGCATTAATCACCAACATGATAGTGAGCCCACAACACTAATTCCCGTTGATGGCAACAACTTACTTACAAAAGAGGATGGCGGATGTTGCACCAATGAAGTACTCGAGTTTCAAGATTTGGATAAAAATATTTCCGTAAATACTACTGGTATCTATATACCGGTATTTGTGGCAATTCTTAGTACTTATTTTAATATTGATTTCTCAGCGGCTGTCAAGGATTTTCCTGTCCATTATAAGGTTCGTTTTTACTACCCCCCACCGACTGACATACGCATAGCGATGCAGCGTTTCCAGATTTGATTATGGTAAAACAGGTGAAGCTTTTTGCTTCATCCAACTTCATTTGCGTTTCGCAATATGAGGCTATTTGTTTTACCGTAATCAATTTTTATGTTCAGATATAGTATCATCGTTTTTCTTACAGGTTTCATCAGTTTTTCAGCATCGGCACAGCAGGTGCTCACAGAAGATGAAGCTGTGTCTAAGGCATTGGCTAATAACAAGAATATCCAAGCTGCATCACTGCAAGTAAAACAACAGCAGCAGTTACTGAAATCAGCCATCAATCTTCCTAATCCCGAGTTCTTTTGGGAAAGCCCTACAGGTAACTTTTATACCGGTAGCATTACGCAGTCGTTTGAATTCCCCACCGTGTACAGTAATCAGTACCGTTTGCAAAAGCAGCAAATTGGTGTGGCGCAAAAAGAAAAACAACTAACAGAAGCAGAGTTAAAGTATCGAGTTAAAGTCTTATACTTAGAAATACAATACGCTGATTCGCTAGCCTCACAATTATACATACAGGATACCCTGTACGAAAAAATAAAGCTGTCTGCCATCCGCCAGTTCAGAGCTGGGCAAATAGATTATCTGCAACAAACATTTGCTGAAACACAGTATGGTGAAATTCATAATCAATATCAACAGTCGCTTGTAAGAGCCTCCTCTTTAAAGGCGCAGTTGCAATGGTTCACAGGCATTAAAGATCCTATTTCAGTAGAGCCACTTGCTATTTCACTTTCTCAGGTACAGTTATCTCTTGCGCCTGATTCCACAGCGTTATTTGCAAATCCTGCCCTACAGATATTACAGCAGCAGGAGAATGTAGCCAAACAAAATATTGCATTGCAAAAAAGCAAAGCGCTACCTGGGTTGGCTTTTGGTTATTTCAACCAGGGCGAAAGGGATACGAAATGGTTGAATCGTTTCAGGGTTGGCGTAACTATTCCGTTATGGTTCGGACAATATAAAAGTAATATCAATGCTGCCAAAACGGAGCAACAGGTTATTCAAAGCAAACAGCAGGGATTGCAGCAAGACTTATCTGCACAAACGATTAATACAAACAGCGAAATGCGAACCAACTGGCAGTCTGTTCAGTATTATCAACAAACAGGGTTAAGAAAAGCACAGGAAGTGATTACTACTTCACAACGCTTTTTTGTGAGTGGTGAAATTGATTATATCAGTTTACTAAGAAACAGCAACGATGCTTACACTGTTTACCAGAAATACCTGGAAGCAGTACGAAATTATAATCTCAGCGTTATCAATCACAAATATTTAATGGGTCAGTTATGAAACGAATAATCATTCAATTTTTATTGGGGCTATTGCCGGTATTTACATTTGCACATGGCGGCGAAGACCATGGGGATGCTAAAAAAACAGCTATATCACCTGCAAGTTATTTCTCCTCTGAGGCTGCTTCTGAAGTCTATGAGGTATTGTTAAAGTACAGCCCGATAGTGCCGGGCAAGGAAGCATCGCTTCGTTTATATTTAAGTGAATACAATACCAATAGCCCTATTGACAGTGCTAAACTGGAAGTAACGGTAGCTGACAATCCCAATATAAAGATTACTGTTACAAGGATTGATAGGGGTGTATTTGAATTGAAAACCACATTCCCGGCAAAGAAAGCATACAATCTTGTACTCAATATCAATAGCTATGCAGGCATTGATTTAATTCAACTAAACAATATTGAAATAGGGAAAGAATTGACTGCAGCAGTTACAACAGAAAGCACCCCGCATTCTCATTGGTATAGCAGCAATTGGTTTTTTGGTTTGATTGGTTTGCTGACCGGCTTACTTGTTATGTTCTTTGTTACCAGAGGTCGCAGCAGGAAAATAATTACGGGAGCAATTATTCTTTTTTGTCTTTTGCCAACAGCCACTTACAATCCGGTATCTGCACATGGTGGTGAAGATCATGGTGACGCGGCAGGTAAAACTGGCGGGGGCTCTTCCACCACCTTTATAGTTGAAAAGGAAACACAATTCCTTTTTAATATTCAAACGCAGAAAATTAGCACAGGTGATTTTAATGAATCATCCGTTTTACTAGGAACAGTAAATGCAGCTCCACAGGGCCGGGCAGTCATACAAACGCCGCAATCAGGTAAAATCGTTTCATTAAGAGTAGCTCCCGGTCAACGGGTTGGCAAAGGGCAAGTAGTTGCAATAATTGAACAACAGGTTGATGCCGGGACGCAAATTAGTATCAACGCCCAAAGTAACAGTGTAAATGCAGAATATGAAGCTGCCAAAGCGCAATATGACAGGTTGTTGGGTATAGCAGACATTGCCGCAAAGAAAGATATTACCGAGGCCAAAGCCCGTTTAGAAAGTGCCCAGAAAAATAAGGCACTCTTTGATGCCAATACCGGAAAGAATACCGGTAATACAAAAACTATAAGCCTTTCTTCTCCTGTTAGTGGTGTTGTTGGCACATTTAATTATGCAATTGGCGCTGTGGTAAACAGCGGAGAAACCTTATTTGAAATAACCAACCTTGATCAGGTATTTGTGGAAGCCCAGGTATTTGCAGGTGACGCTCAAAAATTGAAACTAGCAACAGGGTTTACCACCATTTCAAATACAGATACACTGGTTTATACATTGAAAGTGATCAGCACTGCCCAATCAGTAAATACAGGTAACCAATCTCAGAAAGTCGTATTTGAAATCATCAACCCAAGAGGGCAGTTCAAAATTGGTGAGAATATAAATGTGCGGATGACAGGAAATAATGTCATCCGGCAGGTAGTGATACCTAATGAAGCAATTACTGATGTGAATGGTAAGCCGGCCATTTTTATAAAAGATAAAGCTGAACAGTATAGTATCAGCTTCATAGTTAAAGGGCAAAGCAATGATAAGTTTACCGTTGTCACCAAGGGTACTGAAGACGGCGAAAGAGTTGTTACTGCCAATGTGTATCAAATGAAAATGATGTATTTAAATCAATAACCAAAATAAACAAACAAACATGAAAAAGTTATTAATGATGTCCCTGCTACTGGCAACTTTTACCGCAACCTTTGCACAAAGCGGCGATAATGAAGCTGTAAAAGCAGTGTTGAACAATTACAAAAAAGCAATTGAAAAATTAGACACCGCCGGTGTTGTGAATCTTTTTGTAAAAGACTCTAAAGTGTATGAACAGGCGAGCGATGAAGGCACAATTGGTCATTATCTGGAACACCATCTGGGGCCCGAACTGAAAGCGTTCAAATCTTTCACTTTCAGTAATTATAAAGTAGATGTAACAATGGCAGGTGAATATGCTTTTTCAACGGAAACGTATATCTATACTATCGTTCTTGCTAAAGATGCTAAGGAAATAAAAAGTCAGGGAGTAGCTACTTCAGTTTTAAGAAAAACAAAAGCTGGCTGGAAGATTGTGCAAACACATTCTTCATTTAGGAAAGCAAAATAAATCTCAAATTATAAAAAAGAAAAAAATGAAACAAATCAGCGTTATCCTTTCACTGGCAATAGCAGTTTTTAGTTTTACTGCTGTAAATGCACAATCAACAAAAAATAAAACTGCAGTCGCAGATTCAGTTATTTATCAATGCCCGATGAAGTGCGAAGGCGATAAGACCTATGATAAAGCAGGTAAATGCCCTAAATGCAATATGAATTTGAAGGCTGTGCCAAAACCGGTCGATGTCATTTACCAGTGCCCCATGAAATGTGAGGGTGATAAAACTTACAATAAGGCAGGAAAATGTCCTAAATGCAATATGAACCTGACCAAAGTGAAGGCAAAAAACTCGACAGATAATCATAAGGGTCATGATCACAATTAACTATTCAATAAA
Source organism: uncultured Sediminibacterium sp. (assembly GCF_946481145.1). Next base: position 78,531 of record NZ_CAMLMJ010000014.1, on the reverse strand, counting down.
ATAAAGCAAATGAAACAAGTGTTAAAAATTACGATGGCAATTTTCGCTATTAGCTCTGTCGTGGTCTTTGCAGCATGCAATGACAGTGGCGATAAAAAAAACGCTTCAGCAAAAACAGAAATGTCGCATGAAGGTGGTGACCATATTTATGCCTGCCCTATGCACCCGGAAGTAACAGGCAAAGAAGGCGATACCTGCCCAAAATGCGGCATGAAACTGGAGCATAATGACAATGCTGGTGGTCCAAGCAATGTTAGTATGCAGTTCACCTATAACCCGACATCTCCTAAGCCCGGAGAAGAAGTTACTTTATCCATGACTCCAAAAATAAAAGATAAACCTACTGAGCAGGTTCCATTGGATGTAGAGCACACCAAAAAAATACACCTCATTGTTGTTAGTGATGACCTTAGTTGGTTTGACCATATACATCCTGAACTCAACGCAGATGGTTCTTACACAGTGAAAGAAAAATTTCCGGCTCCAGGCAAGTACACTTTGTTTGCTGACTATAAGCCAAGTGGTGCCAATCATACGGTTGACTATTTAAATGTAAGTGTAGCAGGTACAGTGCCAGCAGCAAAAGTGTATGGAGCAGATAGACTAACCAGCGCCGCCGGGGATGGATTTTCTGTCTTACTTACTCCTGAGGGCGGTAAGTTTTTAACCAATATGCCCATGCACATTAATGGAGTAGTAATGCTAAACGGTAAAGAAGTAGATGTAACAACCTTAGAAGATTACCTCGGCGCAAAAGCCCACATGGTAGTAGTAAGCCTTGCCGATAAAAAATATTTGCATGTACACCCAAGCGTAGAAGGTGGAAAATTCGATTTACATACTACGTTTGAAAAACCCGGTGTATATCGTGGCTGGATACAATTTCAAAGCAAGGGTAAAATTTATACAAGTGATTTTGTAATGAATGTAGCAGAAGGGACAGCAGCTAACATAAAAAACATGAACGATAATAGTAAGGGCATGAAAGAAATGAAACACTAATTTTTAAACAAAAAAAGTATAAACATTAAAATTTAAAACAATGAAAAAGATAACAATTCTGATGACAGTACTGCTGATAGCAACTTTTACAACATTTGCACAGCATAGTGGTGGCGACCATAAACATGGTTCACCACATGGCGGAACAGTTAAGTCGGCCGGGGGATTTCATATTGAAGTAAGTGTAAAAGACGGTATGGTAATGGCCTATTTGCTGGATGCTAATGAGAAAACAATAAAGAATAAAGGTGTAACAGGAACAGCTGTTATTCAAATGGCAGACGGAAAAACTTCAACCATCACATTAACCCCAAGTGGAAACGAAGGGTTTATGTACACCCTTGACAAGGCCAAAAAGTACAACAAGGCCATTGTGACTTTTATAACCGGGGACAAAACCGCATCGGCTTCTTTTGACCTTATGGTAAAGGATAAGCCTGCAGCAGATGGACATGATCATCAACACTAAAACGGGTACCAAATCATAGCGGGCATACTGCCTGCTATGATTTATAATGCTTCTGCCTTAGATCGTATAATGGCAATTAAAGATTTTATTTTATGCTGAACAGACTCATTCTTTTTTCCTTGAAGAACCGGATGCTTGTAGTTTCAATGGCTGCTTTGCTCATGGTGTATGGCGTATTTACGTTGGTTAATCTTCCGGTGGATGTATTACCCGATTTAAACAGACCAAGAGTAACCATATTTTTAGAAGCCAATGGTATGGCTCCAGAAGAAGTAGAAAGCCAGGTAAACCTGCCAGTGGAAACACAATTAAATGGTGCGCCGGGTGTGGAAGTAGTCCGTTCCGTAGCGAGCCCCGGATTAGGGATGGTTTTTGTGGAGTTTGACTGGAATACGGATGTCTACCGTGCAAGACAATTAACTGCTGAGAAGTTACAAAACATTCAACTGCCTAAAGGTATTACACCCGTAATGGGCCCCATCAGTTCCATCATGGGGCAGATTATGATGGTGGCGGTGACAAGTGATACCGTTTCGCCTGCTGATTTAAGAACACTGGCTGATTTCACCATACGCCGAAGGCTGATGAGTGTAAAAGGCGTAAGTCAGGTAATACCTATTGGTGGAGAAAGAATGCAGTACCAGGTCTTGATTTCAAGTGAAAAACTAAGGCAGTATAATTTGTCCATTGATGATGTTGACAATGCATTACAACTAACTAACCAAAACACAACGGGCGGTTTCGTCGATAATAAAGGTTCCGAAACACTGATAAGAAATATTGGCCGTGCCAATACATTAGACGATTTGGCCAATACGGTTGTAAGCAACAGAAATGCTGCACCTGTATTATTAAAACAGGTGGCAGAAGTAAAATTTGGCGGCCCCATTAAAAGAGGCGATGGTTCGTTTAATGGAAAACCTGCCGTTATACTTAGTATCGAAAAGCAACCCGGCAGTAGCACTATCGATGTTACTGGTGAATCATTAAAAGCAATCGAGGAAATAAAAGCATCCCTGCCAAAGAATATCCAAATTAATACGGATGTTTTTCAGCAAAAACATTTTATTGTAAACTCCCTTAGCAATGTTGAAGAAGCATTAAGGGATGGGTTCATTCTTGTAATTATTATTCTATTTCTGTTTCTTCTCAATTTTCGTACTACCATTATAACACTTACCGCAATACCGCTATCACTTATTATAACAGCCATCGTTTTTAAGTTTTTTGATATTTCTATCAACACATTAACACTGGGTGGTTTGGCTATTGCCATTGGTGAGTTGGTAGACGATGCAATTGTCGATGTAGAAAATGTATACCGTCGTTTGAAAGAAAACTGGCTCAGTGAAAAACCGAAGCCGCTGCTTAAAATAATTTATGATGCCAGCAGTGAAGTGAGAAATTCAATCGTGTATGCCACCATCATTGTAGTATTGGTATTTATTCCCTTGTTCTATTTACAGGGAATTGAGGGAAGAATATTTGCCCCGCTTGGAATTGCTTATATTACTTCTATTGTGGCATCATTGGTAGTGTCACTAACCGTTACACCGGCACTGTGCAGTTATTTATTAGAAAAGAAAAATCATTTACACCATATCAACCTGGCCTTTTGGAAACGCAAAAAAAAGGGAACCACTGTTGATGCGGTACATGAACCAGATAGTGCCCTTGTTCGTTGGCTTAAGAAGCAAGACGTCAGGCTACTGCATTTTGGGTTAAAGCGTCCAAAAACAATAACCGGTGTGGCTATTGCATTAATCATTGCTTCCATCAGCATTATCCCATTTTTTGGTACAGAATTTTTACCACCCTTTAATGAAGGAAGTTATACAGTGAACATGGTAGCTCCGGCAGGAACCTCGTTAGAAGAAAGTAACAAGCTGGGTACAATCGCTGAACAACAAATTCTGAAAGTACCCGAAGTTGCTCTAACTGCCCGCCGGACAGGCAGGGCAGAATTAGACGAACATGCAGAGCCACCAAGCTCAACTGAAATTGAAGTGGCATTAAAACCCGGTGGACGAAGCAGGGCAAAAGTGCTGGAAGAGATGCGAAATAATCTTTCCGTATTAAAAGGGGTATCCATAAATATTGGTCAGCCCATATCTCACCGGCTCGACCATTTACTTTCCGGAGTAAGAGCACAGGTGGCAGTTAAAATATTCGGTAATGATTTATTAACGCTTCGCTCAAATGCTGAACAATTAAAATCAATTATTTCCAATGTGCCGGGTGTGGTTGATGTGCAGATTGAGAACCAGGTAATGGTACCGCAATTGATGATTAAACTTGACCGTATGGCTGTGCAGCGTTATGGCTTACAGGTGGGAAATGTGGCGGATGAACTGGAAATATTTTATAATGGGAAAGTAGTGAGCCAGATAATTGATGGCCAAAAAAGTTTTGATATTGTCTTAAGAACTGATGACAGTACAAGAAAAAATATTGAAGCAATCCGCAATACACAGATTGCAGCATCGGATGGTTCATTAATACCGCTGAGTCAAATTGCAAAGATTGAATTGGAGAACAGTATTAATGCAGTTAACCATGAAAATACGCAGCGGCGTATAGTTGTTTCTGCCAATGTGCAGGGCCGTGACCTTGGCAGCACTGTAAAAGAAATGCAGGAAACCGTAAAGAAAGATTTGCCTTTACAGGAAGGATATTATTTACAATGGGGAGGACAATTTGAAAGCCAGCAATCAGCCTCTAAATTAATTACCATACTCAGTATCTTTTCAATAGCAGGTATTTTCTTAGTCCTGTACAGCCATTTCAAAAGCAGTCGTATTGCTTTGCAGATAATGCTCAATATTCCATTGGCATTAATAGGCAGCGTAATAGCGGTAATGCTTACGGGAGGTGTTTTTTCTATTGCTACAATGGTTGGTTTTATTACGCTTACAGGTATTGCATCAAGAAATGGCATTATGATGATAAGCCACTATATCCATTTGGTACAACACGAAGGAGAAGTGTTTGGAGACAAAATGATTATCCGTGGTTCATTGGAGAGATTAGTGCCGGTATTAATGACGGCGCTGGTTGCAGCTTTTGCTTTGATACCATTAACAATGGATGCAACAGCACCGGGTAAAGAAATTCTCTACCCTGTTGCTACCGTTATTTTGGGTGGATTGGTTAGTTCAACATTATTAGATATGATTGTAACTCCTGTTGTATTTAAACTATTTGGCGAAAAAGCCTTAAAGAAATACCTGGAAGAGCAGGAAAAAAAGGAGTTGAATTAAAGCGATGGTAACGAATAAATATGCTGATATTAAAATGAGGAGTACAGGAGAAGATTAAATAACATGGGTCGGAGCCCTGCTTTGGTTTCCTTATTTATAATGAAACAGTTTCTGGAGCAGGGTTTCCGCACCCACCAACTGATAACTCCGTTTTAAGAAGCATTTAATTAGAGTAATTTTTAAAAAGTATTGTAGTGGAGCAAGCAAAATACATTCCGGCACTTCGATTCAAATGGCTTACGCCACTGTATGATTTTTTGATAAATATCACAATGCCCGAGAGGAAAATTAAACAGGCATTAATTGAAGCGGCAAATATTCCGGCAGGAATAAAAGTATTGGATTTTGGGTGCGGTACAGCTACGCTGACTATTATGGTAAAAGAAATGTGCCCTGGGGCAAAGGTGACAGGGATTGATGTGGATAGAGAAATATTAGACAGGGCAACTCAAAAAGTAAAAGAAAAGAACTTAGATATTTTTTTACTGGATTATGATGGAAAGCAGCTTCCCTTTCAGCGTAATGCTTTTGACAGAGTAATATCCTGCCTGGTTTTTCATCATCTTGATACAGATACAAAGCAAAATATGCTGGAAGAAATATTCCGGGTTTTAAATAAAGACGGACAGTTGCTTATTGCAGATTTTGGCCGTTCTAAGTCATGGATTCAAAGAACGCTTTTCAATATAATAAGAGGCCTGGATGGATTTAAATCAACAGATGCAAATGCTAAAGGATTATTACCTGAGTTGATTTCGGATGCAGGGTTTGAAAATGTAGTAATTAAAAAGCATTTCAAAACCATGTTTGGAGAAGTACAAATAATAAGTGCGGAAAAAATATAAATACAAATAAAAAACAATCTCATGAAAAAGAAATTTTATTTACTGCTTTTAATAATTGCAACAGCATTTTCAGTAACAGCACAAGAACAAAAGAAAGAAGAGGTTTGCTACAATCCCAACCTTGTTAAAGACACGGCTAAAAAAAGTATTAAGTCCATGGCTTTCGCTATCGTCAATGGCGATAGTATAAAAATCAATTATCATTCTCCCGGCGTTCGTAAAAGAATTATCTGGGGTGGCCTTGTTCCTTATGATGAAGTATGGGTAACCGGCGCACATGATGCCACTACATTGGAAATGCCGAAACCATTTATCGTTAATGGTAAAGAAATTCCTGCCGGTAAATATGCCTTCTTCACTATTCCCGGTAAAAAGGAATGGACATTGATTATTAATAAAAATTGGAAACAGCATCTTGCCACAGAGTATGATGAAAAGGATGATATTATCAGGATTAAGGTGACACCGAAAAAAGTTAATCATACAGAGCGGTTGCAATATTTTATTGAAACAGGAAAAAGCGAAACTGGCAAGGTTGCTGTAGCATGGGAAAAGATAAGAGTTGAGTTTGATTTCAGATTCTTAAAATAGTTCATCAATAACTAATCTTCTATGTTTAAAGATTTTCCATCGCTCCATCCCCTTGTAGTACATTTCCCAATTGTGCTCATATTACTGGCAGCGGCCTTCCAGGTAGTGGTTGTATGGAAACCCCATTGGCGGCAAATCCGCTGGGCCACATTATTCATAATGGCAGCCGCATTTTTTTCTGCGCTTGCGGCCAGTACCATTTTTCACGCCATGCCTTCTGCTGATGCGCCAAAGGCCGCTATGGAAATATTTGAAGAACATGAGAAATATGCCCAATTAACCTTGTGGATGTCTGGTATTACTTTATTGCTTAAAAGTATCGGCATTTTCTTTAAGATTAACAGGAGGCTATACGAACTAATCGTTCTGCTTTCCGCAGTCATCGCTGCTATTTTCCTATCCATAGCGGGGCATCATGGGGCAAAACTTACCCATGTAGCCGGTGTAGGCCCAATGGGCAGGTATTTAATGAAAGGCCATGATGCAGGCGATGGACACCATTCAGGTGATATGCAAGGCATGGATATGGATGCAGACAGCACTACGCACATGAACGATACACACATGAACGATTCCATGCCGGGGATGAAGAATATGCCTGGAATGGATACGATGAAAGGCATGGAGAATATGGAGAACATGAAGGACATGAAAGGAATGGACAAGATGAAAGACATGAAGAATATGCCGGGGATGGATAAAATGAAAAATATGAAAAATATGCCCGGCATGGATAAGATGAAAGACATGAAGGATATGAAAATGGATTCTTCCATGAACATGAAAGATATGAACAACATGCCGGGAATGGATAAAATGAAAATGGACTCATCCATGAATATGAAAGACATGAACAACATGCCTGGCATGGACAAGATGAATATGCCGATGAAAAACCCAATGGACACCTTCCGCTTCCCCGATAACAACCCTGCCCGGAAAAAAGCAAAGAAACCGGTTAAACAATAAAATATTTCACAATGAAAAAGCTATTCTTTTTTTTATTGTTGATTCCTTTTTGCAGTATGGCACAAATCAACCACTCCATGCACAAGAGTACGGGCAAAGATTCGGTGATGCAAAAAAAAACTTCATACAATTATCCATTGCAATCAGCAAGGATTAAATCAGGAATGGCTTACACGGGAAAAAAAGTGGAGTATGATTTATATGTAACCGATACCATGGTGAACTTTACCGGTAAGCATCGCCATGCCATTGCAATCAATGGACAAATACCGGCGCCCATTCTTGAATTTACTGAAGGCGATACTGCTATCATTAGGGTACATAACATGATGAAGATGGAAACATCTATCCATTGGCATGGCATATTATTACCCAATAAAGAAGATGGGGTTCCTTATTTAACAACTTCTCCTGTGGAAGCTGGCAAAACTTATACGTTCACTTTTCCATTGATACAAAGCGGTACTTACTGGTATCATTCACACACTATGGTACAGGAGCAAAGTGGTTTATATGGTTCTATTGTAATCCACCCTGCCCAGCCGGAGCCGCAATTGAAAGAGTATGTATTATTATTATCCGACTGGACAGATGAAAATCCACACCAAGTAATGCGTTACCTGAAACGGGGAGGCGAATGGTATGCTATAAAAAAGGGTGCATTGCAGAGCTATGGAGAAGCTATTGCAGCAGGTGCATTTAAAGATAAACTGAAACAGGAATGGCAGCGTATGCCCGCCATGGATGTATCTGATGTTTACTACAATAAATTCTTATTAAACGGGCAGGAAACAACTGAATTTAAAGATGCAAAGCCGGGAGAAATAATCCGGCTAAGGATTATCAACGGGTCGGCTGCAACTTATTTCAACCTACAATATGCAAACAGTTATATGCGGATCATTGCCGCTGATGGTATTAATGTAACTCCTGTTAGTGTAAATAAACTAGAAATTGCTATTGCAGAAACTTACGACGTATTGATTACAGTGCCCGAAACAGGCAGTGCAGAACTAAGGGCTACTTCTTGGGATGTAATGGGATATTCGTCCGCTTTCTTTGGCAACGGCCCTGTCATTAAAGCACCCGATATTCCAAGGCTGAATTATTTTAAGATGATGCAGCAAATGGGTAGTATGAACATGAAGACTATGGATATGGGCAGTATGCAGGGCATGGACATGAAGAATATGCGTATGCCTGCTGATACTATAGCCAAAAAGAAAGATATGAATATGCAGCATATGGAAGGCATGAAGATGAATGATATGGCAGGCATGGATATGAAAATGGAAATACCGGGTGAATTTAATTACAATATGCTGCGGGCTCTGCATCCAACCACATTAGATTCCTCTTTACTACTACGGGAAGTTAAGCTCACACTCACAGGCAACATGCTCCGGTATGTTTGGTCATTTGATTTTAAAACTTTATCAACTGCCGATAAAATACTTATCCGAAAAGGAGAAAGGGTAAGATTTGTTTTAACCAACAATACCATGATGCGGCATCCATTGCATTTGCACGGTCACTTCTTCCGTTTCATCAATACTCAGGGTGAATATTCGCCCATGAAGCACACATTCGATATCAAGCCAATGGAAACTGTAACTATTGAATTTGATGCCAATGAAGAGCAGGATTGGTTTTTTCATTGCCATATTTTATACCACATGATGGCTGGAATGGCCCGTATTGTCAGCTATGAAGGAAGTGAGCAAAATGAATTTGCAAAAAACGGATACCGAAAGTTAAAAAAAGAGGATAATGTTCTTTATCCATGGTACGATTTGTCAGTACACTCTCAAGGTGCATGGCTGAGTGGAAATATTTCAAATAATAAGATGGCTTTGGAATTAGAGGGAAGGGCAAGCTGGAAGGGTGATTACGAAACGGAAACGCATTTACTACGTTACCTCGATAAAAAACAATACTTCGCTTTTTATATAGGCTATGATTACAGGAAAAATAAAACGCTGCCATTGGCAAACAAACCCAACTCAAAGGATAACCGTAGGGTTTTTGATGCAGGGTTTTATTATTTATTGCCTATGCTTATCCGTTCAGAATGGAGGATTGACCATACAGGTCGTTTAAGATTACAATTGGAAAGAAGAGATTTGCCCCTAAGTAATAATTTCTTTTTTGATTTCAGGGTAAATACTGATAAAGAATATAATGTAGCAGCTAGATATATGATTGCTAAATCATTTTCCATCAGCACAAATTATGACAGTGATTATAAATGGGGAATTGGATTAACATGGCACTATTGAAATGAGAATAAATTTTTTTTTATGAAACATAACCACCACAACGAGCAGCGGTATACTTGCCCAATGCATCCTGAAATTGTGAAGGACGAACCCGGCAATTGTCCCAAATGCGGAATGAATCTCGTTCCTGTTGATGCAAACGAGAAAGAACATTCCCAGTTGCAGCATCTGCATACAGACAATATAATAGAGGCTTCTTCTCATGAAGAGCATGTTGTTGAACAGCGAAATACTCAAGGGTTCCAAAAGTATACTTGTCCCATGCACCCGCAAATCATACAGGATGGTCCTGGTCAGTGCCCTCTGTGTGGTATGTCGCTTGTGCCAATTGCGAAACCTGTTACGCATGGTGGACATGAAGCCCATTCCTCCGGTATAGCAGATTTCAAAAAACGGTTTTATGTTGTGCTGTTTCTTACGGTTCCTATCATGTTGCTTTCAGAAATGATTCAACATTGGCTGAATATTCACATCAGTTTCGCTGGCTCAAACTATGTGTTACTTATTTTATCCTCTGTTGTATTCTTTTATGGTGGCTGGCCATTTCTCAAAGGGTTAATCGGAGAAATGCGGGCAAAAAATCCCGGAATGATGACATTGGTCGCATTTGCTATTTCAATAGCCTATATCTATAGCCTAGCAATTGTACTGGGGTTAAAGGGCATGGATTTCTTTTGGGAATTAGCAACACTCATTCTTATCATGTTATTAGGGCACTGGATAGAAATGAAATCTGTAGCTGGCGCATCAAGGGAACTTGAATTATTAGTACAGTTATTGCCTGATGATGCTCATTTAATCAATGGTGATATAATAACTGAAGTAAAGACAGATTCGCTGAAAGAAAATGATGTCATTCTTATCAAGCCAGGAGAGAAGGTTGCAGCCGACGGTTTTATCGTAGACGGCGAAAGTTATCTTAATGAATCCATGCTCACCGGTGAATCAAAGCCAGTTGAAAAATCAAAGGGAGATAAAGTGATCGCAGGAGCTATCAATGGTAATGGAGCCATAAAAGTTTCTGTATCACATGGCGTCAAAGATTCTTACTTATCGCAAGTCATAAAGCTGGTTCAGAATGCACAAAAAACAAAATCCACAACTCAATTAATTGCAGACAGGGCTGCAAGATGGCTTACGCTGATTGCGATTGTTGCAGGCATTACTACTTTTTCAGTTTGGTATTTATCGGGAAAAGACCTGGCATTTTCAGTTGAACGGATGGTAACCGTAATTGTTATTTGCTGTCCCCATGCATTGGGATTAGCTGTTCCATTGGTAGTAGCAAAATCAACGGCACTATCAGCAAAACATGGATTACTGATAAAAAACAGAACAGCCTTTGAAAATGCAAGAAAAATAACAATGTTGGTATTTGATAAGACCGGGACGTTGACGGTTGGGAAATTTGAAGTTGCTAAGATTGTTTCATTGACTGAAGGTCTTTCTGAAAACGAATTATTAAAATATGCTGCAGCTTTGGAACAGAACTCAGAACATCCAATTGCAACGGGAATTATGCAGAAAGCAAAAATCTTAGCGATTCAAATTCCAGTTGTAAGCAGTTTTAAGGCCATCACAGGAAAGGGAGTAGAAGCAGCTATAGAAGGTTACGATGTAAAAATTGTTAGTCCAGGATATCTTAAAGAGTTGAATATTGAATTACCCGAGCATTATATGACTGATGCTTCTGAAACCGTAGTATTTATTTTAATAAACAATCAACTTGCAGGATATATTGCGTTATCAGATACTATTCGACCAGAATCAGCAGGAGCTATTCGTGCTTTGGGTATTGACAATATAAAATCAGTGTTACTTACAGGTGATAATAAAAGAGTGGCGGAAACGGTTGCCCGTAAGTTGGGTATGGATTTTTTCTTTGCAGAGGTCTTACCACATCAAAAACTAGAAAAAATAAAAGAATTACAAGCAGAAGGAGAATTCGTTGCGATGACGGGAGACGGGATCAATGATGCCCCTGCTTTGGCGCAGGCTAATATCGGGATTGCAGTTGGATCTGGTTCTGATATTGCGGCGGAAACAGCAGGGATTATATTGGTCAACAGCAATCCACAAGACATTGTTTCATTGATTCAGTTTGGCAAAGCCACTTATAGAAAAATGATCCAAAATCTGATTTGGGCCACGGGTTATAATGTAGTTGCCTTACCATTGGCGGCGGGAGTATTGTACAAAATGGGAATCCTGTTAAGCCCTGCTGCCGGTGCCGTTTTAATGAGTGTGAGTACCGTTGTGGTGGCTATTAATGCAAGTCTTTTAAAAATAAAATAAACCAACAACCTATATTGTTTATGGCAAAAAGTAAACACTACTACATACGAAAAACACACCGCTGGCTTGGTGTTATTTTAGGCATTCAGTTTTTATTATGGACAATTGGTGGCCTATATTTCAGTTGGAGCAATATGGATGAAGTGCATGGTGACTTTCAAAAGAAAGATGCAACGCTTTTCTCTTCTGATATTTCTCTGGTCAGTCCTACAGTAGTGCTGGATACAATAAAAAAGATTCATCGCATTGATTCAGTTGTCTCCATTCAATTGATTGAAATTTTGGGCAAGCCTTTTTACCAGGTTCGTTGTATAAGTACCATTCAGAATGAAACGAATGATGGACATGGTATGCAGGTAATGAATCATCTTGCCGATGCAGAAACAGGTCGGATTCGTGGACCATTGACAAAAGAAGAAGCGGTTGATGTAGCTAAAATGAGATTTAATGGAGAACCTAAAGCAAAATCAGTTGAATACTTAACTGTTACAAGTGGTCATCATGAATATCGGGAAAGCCCTTTGCCTGCCTATGCCATTACCTTTGAACATCCATCAAAAACGACTGTTTACGTTGCCAGTGAATTAGGAACTATTCAAAAATTCAGGAATAATAAATGGAGAATATTTGATTTTCTGTGGATGATGCACACGATGGATTATGAAAGTAGGGATCATATCGGTAACTGGCTGCTTCGAATATTTTCCATTTTTGGATTGATCACTGTAATAAGTGGGTTTGCATTATTCTTTATCAGTTCAAAATGGGGCGGAAAAAGAGTTGCGAAATCGGAAAAAATAGCCTGATCTTCCATCTTTTGCAACCATATTGCCATTTTAGGAGTCTATTTCTACTGAAAATTGCATATATACAGCTATTTTTGCTTCAATGAAATTTTTATTTTTCTTTTTAGGCTTTTCCCTGCTCTATTTGTCATGCCTTACATGCAGTGACAGCACGGAATGTAATGCAAAATCAGAATCCAAAATTTCAACTTCCTCCAATCATCAAGCACATAATCATTCGAAAGAAGCGTGCACACCTTTTTGTACCTGTTCTTGCTGTGCAGCTGCAGCCTTTTATAATCCTCTGAGTAAGGTACAGTTTCTAAAAATTCTTTTCCGATCTGAAAAGGACTCCTTTGATGTCGAAAATTATAATTCCGAAGTTTCCTATTCTATCTGGCAGCCTCCCAAACTAACTGCTTAATTTCTTCTCATTTCAGTGCAATTGTCATGCGCTGACTTTTACATTTTTATCATTTTGTTTACCATGTGGTTATGACCAAGAGAAAAAGGTCAATTACCCGCAGTAAATCAGGTTACAGCAGGATTAAAGATCCTGTAAAGCCCTTGTGGATGCGGGTTATAAAAGTTATTACACTGATAGTGCTTGGTATTGTAATGCTCATGGCGATAATTGGCATTATCACTAAGTATTATCGCCTTGTTTCAAAATATTAAATCAAAATATGCTTAATAAAATCATTCAATTCTCCATAAAAAATAAATTGGTCATTGGTCTTTTTACACTTGCATTAATAATATGGGGTGTTTATTCGGCAAATAAATTGCCGATTGATGCCGTTCCTGATATTACCAATAACCAGGTACAGGTAATTACACTGAGCCCATCATTGGCGGCACAGGAAGTAGAACAACTCATTTCATTCCCGGTGGAACAAACTATGGCCACCATTCCGGAAGTGCAGGAAATCCGTTCCATATCCAGATTTGGATTATCCGTAGTTACTGTTGTATTTCATGATGATGCTAACATATATTGGGCTCGTCAACAAGTAGGTGAGCGGTTGATAGAAGCCCGCAACCAAATACCCAATAACATCGGCAATCCTGAGATGGCTCCTATTTCTACGGGATTAGGTGAAATTTATCAATATGTTTTACATGCTAAAAAAGGGTATGAAAATAAATATGACGCCATGTCGCTTCGAACGATTCAGGACTGGATAGTCCGTCGTCAGTTGTTTGGGACACCCGGTATTGCTGATGTAAGCAGTTTTGGCGGTCTTTTAAAGCAATATGAAATTGCATTGAATACAGATAAACTTCGCAGTTATAATTTGTCGATAGCGGATGTATTTAATGCTCTTGAAAAAAATAACCAGAATACTGGCGGTGCATATATAGATAAAAAACCCAATGCTTATTTTATCCGCAGTGAAGGATTTATTAAAACAATTTCTGATATAGAAAAAATTGTTGTTACAAGAACTTCCGGTGGCGCACCCGTGTTGATAAGAGATATTGCAATGGTACAGTTGGGTCATGCCACGCAATACGGTGCGTTAACCCGTAACGCAGAAGGCGAAGTAGTTGGTGGTATTGTTTTAATGTTGAAAGGAGCAAATTCCAGTATTGTAATTAACAGTGTAAAAGATAAAATATTACAGATTCAGAAAAGTTTGCCTGAAGGTGTGGTCATTGAACCCTTTCTTGACAGAAGCGCTTTAGTTAGCAGGGCGATAGGAACTGTAAAAACTAACCTTATTGAAGGTGCGTTGATTGTAATCTTTGTATTGGTGGTTTTCCTTGGCAATATCCGTTCCGGGTTGATAGTGGCTTCCGTCATTCCGCTTGCCATGCTTTTTGCTATTTCGTTGATGAACCTGTTTGGTGTTTCTGGTAACCTGATGAGTTTAGGTGCTATTGATTTTGGTTTGATTGTGGACGGAGCGGTGATTATCGTTGAAGCAACCATGCATCAGTTAGGCTACCGAAAGCCTGGAAGAATGACACAAGACCAAATGAATGATGAAGTATATAAATCAGCGGGTAAAATGATGAATTCGGCTGCCTTCGGGCAAATCATTATCCTGATTGTGTACCTACCTATTCTTGCGTTGGTTGGCATCGAAGGAAAAATGTTCGGCCCAATGGCACAAACAGTTTCGTTCGCAATACTGGGTGCATTCCTGCTTTCACTTACTTATGTGCCCATGATGAGTGCCCTTGTATTAAGTAAGAAAATTAGCCACAAAGAAAACCTGTCAGATAAAATGATGAAGTTTTTCCAACGGCTTTATACGCCATTAATACGTGGGGCATTAAAGATGAAATTATTAGTGGTGAGCATTGCTGTGGGAGTATTTGTCATCAGCCTTGTCATTTTTAAAACATTAGGTGGTGAATTTATTCCCACGTTGGAAGAAGGAGATTTTGCCGTCGAAACAAGACTGTTAACAGGTAGTTCGTTAAGCCAAACAATCGAAAAAATAACACAGGCCTCCGATTTACTAATGAAAAAATTCCCTGAAGTAAAAGAAGTGATCGGCAAGATTGGTGCCTCTGAGATACCAACCGATCCTATGCCTATAGAAGCATGTGACATTACTATTCTTTTAAAAAATAAAAAGGAATGGACGAGTGCACATAACCGGGAAGAACTGGCAGAACTGATGCAAAAGGAGTTGGAGAAAATTCCCGGTGTTTCCTATGGGTTGTCGCAGCCTATACAACTTCGGTTTAATGAATTGATTTCAGGTGTTCGACAGGATGTGGGGATTAAGATATTTGGGGAAGACCTTGATGTACTGGCAGATCTGGCAAAAAAAATCGGTGTGATTGTACCCACAGTAAAAGGTGCAGAAGATTTATATGTAGAACAGGTGACTGGTCTGCCGCAAATTATGGTTAAACTAAACCGTGATAAGATTGCGCAATTTGGTTTAAATGTAGAAGATATAAACCGTACCATCAGCGCTGCTTTTGCAGGTGAAGCCGCAGGTATTGTTTATGAAGGCGAGAAACGTTTTGATATGGTGGTAAGGCTAGAAAAAACAGGCCGCCAGAGTATTGATGATGTTAAAGGATTATTTATTGCTGCACCTGATGGCAACCAAGTTCCATTGGAGCAGGTAGCCGATGTCAATATGCAGTTAGGTCCTAACCAGATTCAACGTGAAGATGCCAAGCGAAGAATCATTGTTGGCTTTAATACAAGAGGCCGGGACATTTCATCAGTTGTAAAAGAAATCCAGGAAAAAATTGAGAAACAGGTAAAAATGCCTCCTGGATATTTTATTACTTATGGCGGGCAGTTTAAAAATCTTGAAGAGGCCAATAAGCGATTATCAGTGGCTGTACCAGTAGCATTAGCGCTGATACTCTTATTGCTCTATTTCACCTTTGGGTCAATTAAATATTCCCTGCTCATATTTACAGCTATACCGATGAGTGCTATCGGTGGTGTATTTGCCTTATGGTTAAGGGGAATGCCATTTAGTATTTCGGCTGGCGTTGGTTTTATAGCCTTGTTTGGTGTGGCAGTATTAAATGGTATTGTATTGATCAGCGAATTTAATCGATTAAAAAAGGAAGGTATGACAGATATAAATGCAATCATCTTAAAAGGAACTTCTGTAAGGTTGCGACCTGTATTAATGACTGCAACGGTTGCTTCTTTGGGCTTTTTGCCAATGGCATTGTCAACAGGTTCCGGAGCAGAAGTACAAAAGCCCTTGGCGACGGTTGTAATTGGTGGGTTGATTACGGCCACATTTCTAACACTGGTTGTTTTGCCTGTATTATATACATGGTTTAAGAAGATAAAACCCAAAACGATGAAGCCTGATGTGACGAAAGGGTTGGTTTCATTACTCATCCTGTTTTTAGCCTCATCCTTTACTGCAAATGCGCAACAGCGAAAGATAGTTATCAATCTTAATGATGCTGTTGCGTCAGCTATGAAGAATAACCCCTTGGTTAAAGTGGGAGCGCTGGATATAAGTTACCAGCAGCAGTTGAAGAAGACTGTGAAAGATTATGGCAAAACAAATGTAGGACTCACATTTGGGCAGTATAACAGTCGTATAGCATATGATAATAATTTCAGCATTACCCAGGGTATACAGAATCCAGGGTACTTTAAAAGTCTCATAAAGCTATCTGAGTCAAATATTAAAAGCAGTGAACTGCAATTGAAGGTTTATCAAACTGAACTTGCTGCGAATACAAAAATATCGTACTACCAGTTAAGTTTTTGGATGGAGGAAATAAGGTTGTTGAAGGAACTGCTATCCATTTATGAAAACATATTGAAAGCTTCTGCATTGCGATATAAAACGGGTGAAACAAATGCATTAGAAAATTACAATGCTGAAAGCAAGGTGAATGAGATAAGGGCTCAATTGCGAAGTGCAGAAGAGGATTACCGCATTGAATTAAACCGCCTGAAAGTGTTTACCGCAGATTCTTCTGTTACGTCAACTGCCGACACTTTACTTGTTGAAAAGCAGATACAGGTAAATTTTGATACCGCTGCTATTGCTGGTAACCCGACACTTGCCTTTATTAAACAGCAGATTGATATTGCAAACAAAGAGAAAGCTGTTGAGCAATCAAGATTAAAACCAGATTTCTCGGTAGGCTATTTCAATCAATCTTTAGTAGGGTATCAAACTGTGAATGGAGTTGATAAATATTATGGCGTTGGCAGTCGTTTCCAAGGTGTTAATTTGGGTGTCAGCATTCCCATATTTGCCAGGGCACAAAAAGAAAAAATAAAAGCGGCAGAAGTAAACCGGGAGCGTCGTGAAGCAGAACTGACCAATTATCAATTCACCCTGCAAGGTGAATTAGCAAGACTGTTTGGCGAATTGCAAAAACAAAAAGTTCAAATCAACTATTACCGAAATACCGCTTTGCCACAGACCAATCTCATCATTACACAGGCACAAAGGGCTTTTACTACCGGCGAAATCGGTTATTATGAATTGACACAATCACTCAATAATGCCGTTGTTGTAAAACAGGGATACACCAAACTTTTAAATCAATATAATCAAACCGTCATTGCCATCGAATTTATCGGCGGCATCAATTAAGTAGAACGGACTAAAATAAAATTAATATGAAACAGCAATTTTTGAATTCACTTGTTATACTGACTGCGGCTACCATATGGTTTTCATCCTGCTCTCCTAAAGGAAATGCAGAAGCAATCCCGGTTGAAGCAACGAAAACGGAAGAAGCAGATATGGTGGACTTGTCGGAAGACCAGTTTAAAACGGTCAATATTCAGTACGGTGCTATAGAAGAAAAAAAACTTAGCAGCGTTATCAGGGCAACAGGGGCACTAGATGTTCCTCCGCAACAGCTGTTAACAGTATCTTCTCCCTATGGTGGCACCTTAAAAAATACTGATTTGCTGCAGGGAAAGCCTGTTGTAAAAGGTGAAGTAATAGCCGTACTTGAAAACCCCGAATTTATCCAGCTTCAGCAGGATTATCTGGATTATAAGAGTCAGTTGATTTACCTGAAAGAAGAATTGGAACGTCAACAGGAACTGGCAAAAGAAAATGTAAATGCAAAAAAAACATTGCAAAAAGCCAGCAGCGAATATAACAGTATAGCGGCAAGAGTGCAGGGATTAAAATCAAAACTGGGACTTATTAATATCAATCCCGAGAAAATTAACCCGGAAAACATTTCTGGCAGGGCAAATATTTATGCTCCAATATCAGGCTATGTTACTAAGGTATTGGTGAATATCGGGAAGTTTGTAAACGCTAACCAGGAACTATTTGAAATTGTAGATACCCGTCACCTTCATGCAGAACTTATCATTTTTGAAAAGGATGTTCCGAAATTAAAGATTGGTCAGAAAATCCGTTTTTTATTGAATAATGAAACAAAGGAACGATTTGCAGAAGTGCATTTGATTGGGCGTGAAATCAGTGCTGAAAGAACGGTTAGGGTTCATGGGCATCTGTTACAGGAGGACAATGACCTGTTGCCAGGGATGTATTTAAAAGGAATTGTAGAAACAGGTATTGCTACTACTACTGCGCTGCCTGATAAAGCGATCGTTCAATCAGCAGGTAAATCTTACATTTTTATAGCGGCAGATGAAGGGAATAACGAAAAAAAAGCCACCGATGTGAAAAAAGAAGCAGCTACTGAAAAGCATATTCCTTTTAAGAGAATTGAAGTGGTAACAGGTGTTTCGGAAAATGGTTATACCGAAGTGATTTTGCCAGAAGGATTTAACAGGAAAATTAGCGTGGTGATTAACGGAGCTTATGATTTATTGTCGAAGATGAACAATGTAGAGGAAGAAGAATAAAAATACTATGGGTAGGAACCCTGCTTTGTTTGCCCCTTTTAAAACTGGGAAACCTTGATTGGCAGGGCTTCCGTACCCATACAAACATTTTTGAAAACACACCGATGGCTACACCAATGACAAGTCTTTCTACAACCATAGAAATTCATTTAAAACAGATGAGTGGTGATAAAAATGTTCCGGCTGAAGAAAATCCGAATAACTATTATGTTATGTAAATACTGAAAAATGGATGTCAAACTTGAATTAATAATTGTTGTAAAACTAATAGCCTCATTTCTACTTGGAGCTTTCATTGGCTTTGACAGAGAAAAGCATGGTCGTGATGCCGGCATAAGAACATATGCTGCGGTGTGTATCGGTGCTACTTTATTTACAGCTGTTGCAGCTCATCTTGTTAGCGATGTTGCTGCGGCTTCAAGAGTAATAGCCAATATTGTCACCGGTGTGGGTTTTCTTGGGGCTGGTATTATTTATCGCAACAGCAGTGCAGAAACATCACATGGCCTCACAACAGCAGCCACGGTTTGGTGTACTGCAGCAGTTGGTGTGGCAGTAGGTCTCAGTATGTTTATTATTGCTATTGTTGGAGCAATTGCTTTGTACTTCCTGCTTTCGTTGCATCACCAGCATTGGTATGTAAAATGGAAAAAGAAAATGATAAACAAGCACAATGAAAAAGAAAATAAAGATTAATTGATTAAGATAAAATTGTATAGTAATAGTATTGTAACATGTATAGTATAATAACGGGTACCATATTATTAGGGATTATTCATGCCCTTATCCCCAACCACTGGTTGCCATTAGTGGCTATTGCAAGGTCTGAGAAATGGGAAAAATATGAATTGATACTGCTTGCATCTATCACTGCCTCTGCCCATGTGATGGGTACTGTTATTCTTGGGATTGCTCTCGGAATGGTAGGTTCAAAGCTGGCACATCAATATGAAGGGTATGTACATGTAATTGCCCCAGTATTATTGATCATATTCGGATTAATATATTTTACAGTTAATCTGCCTCATCATCATACTGCCAATAAAGATGTACAGTACTATAAAAAGTCAAAAACTAAGTGGGTATTAATTTTAGCGGCCACCATGTTTTTATCCCCCTGCCTGGAAGTGGAAAGTCTTTTCCTGACAGCTGGTGCCTATGGGTTGAATGGTATTTTATTGATAGCCCTTGTATATGCAGTAATCAGCATTACCGGAATTATCACACTCGTGATATTTGCATTTAAAGGCGTTCAAATGATGAATTCACAATTTATTGAGCATAATGAAAAGAGAATTACAGGTATAGTTTTAATTATAGTAGGGATTATTACATTTTTTTTACATTAAATATGATATTATGACACATAAACATGATGAAACAAAAATTACTGCAGATGGTCATGGAACAGCTAAGGATGAAAACGAATCGGGTTGGAAGAACCATTGGGATCTATTAATGGCATTGGCCATATTAATCGTTCTGCTTGTACTGGAATATGGTTTCAAAATTGAGTTCCCTAAAATTCCTTCACTAGCTATAAACCTGGTCGCTTATTTATTGGCAGGTCATAAAGTATTGAACCTTGCCCTAAGGAAATCAAAACGGGGAGATATTTTCAATGAATTTGTGTTGATGAGTGTTGCTACTATCGGGGCATTTGTTATTGGAGAATATGAAGAAGGTGTAGCAGTAATGGTTTTTTACCAGATAGGAGAATGGTTTCAGGATGCAGCTGTGAATAATGCAAAACGAAGTATCAAAGCACTGCTAGACGTAAGACCTGATGAAGTAACGGTGTTAAGAAATGGTATACAGCTTATCGCTAACCCTTCTGTTATTGAGTTAGACGAGACCATCGTGGTAAAACCAGGTGAAAAAGTAGCATTGGATGGAGAATTGATTTCAGAAAATGCATCATTTAATACAGCAGCTTTAACCGGGGAAAGTAAACCAGATGCCAAATATAAAGGTCAAACCATTCTGGCGGGAATGATTAACCTGAATACAGTAGCAGAAATCAAAGTGAAAGCCTTGTTTAAAGACAGTAAACTAAGTAAGATTTTAGAAATGGTACAGGATGCCACTGCAAGAAAATCACAAACGCAACTATTTATTTCCAGATTTGCCAAAATCTACACACCAATCGTTTTCTTTCTTGCTGTTGCTGTTTGTTTTATCCCTTACTTTTTTGTGGAGGATTATAATTTTCAAACATGGTTTTATCGAGCTCTGGTGTTCCTGGTGATCAGTTGCCCATGTGCTTTGGTGGTATCCATTCCATTGGGATACTTTGGTGGCATAGGTCTTGCTTCCCGAAACGGTATTTTATTTAAAGGGGGGAATTTTCTTGACGTAATGACTAAGGTTAATGTAGTGGTGATGGATAAAACCGGAACATTGACAAAAGGTGTATTTAAAGTACAAGAAATCGTTTCGGTCAACATGGATGAAAAAGAACTGGTAAAACTTACGGCTGCGTTGGAAAAGAATTCAACTCATCCTATAGCCAAAGCCGTAACGGAATATGCCGGTGAAACTGTTAATGGTATCAATGCAGATGCAGTAGAAGAAATAGCAGGTCATGGCTTAAAAGGAAAGGTGGATGGAAAGGACTTGCTTGCAGGTAATGCAAAACTGCTGAAGAAATACAATATATCCTACCCAACGGAAATAGAAGGCATTGTTGACACAATTGTAGTTGTAGCCATAAACAATCAATATGCAGGTTTTATAACTATTGCTGATGAAATAAAAGACGATGCTGTGCAGGCGGTCAAAGACATGCACAGTCTTAATATTCGAACGGTAATGCTCTCAGGTGATAAACAATCTGTAGTAGATGAAGTCGCAAGGAAGATTGGCATAGATAAGGCCTATGGTGATTTACTGCCAGAAGACAAGGTTGAGAAAGTACAGAAATTAAAAGATGAAGGACTACATATCGCTTTTGTTGGTGATGGCGTTAATGATGCACCCGTGGTTGCATTAGCGGATGCCGGAATAGCAATGGGCGGTTTAGGGAGCGATGCCACCATTGAAACAGCAGATGTGGTTATTCAAAACGATCAGCCACAAAAGATAGTTTCGGCCATTAAAATTGGAAAGATAACCCGAAGCATTGTTTGGCAAAATATCATTATCGCGATGACGGTAAAAGCATTTGTATTGATTTTAGGCGCAGGTGGCGTAGCTACTTTATGGGAAGCAGTCATTGCGGACGTTGGGGTTGCTTTATTAGCCATATTAAATGCGGTTAGAATTCAAAGGATGAAGGTTTAAAAGAAATGTTATAGGATGTATTTCATTATTTACGTATTTGCTTAAATAATTATTTATCCTACCTTTGACGAATGGGTAACAATACTTGTGTCAGGCTCTTTGCCGACCATGAACAAATAAAGAATTGTAAAAACAAGCTGCGAACTGCACAAAAATCTTTTACAAGCTTGTCTAACATATTAGCCTTGGCAGGTAACGCAGTAAGGCTTAAGATTATTTATTTATTGGAAGAAGAGAAAGAATTATGTCCTTGTGACCTTGCTGATATTTTGGGGATGAGTATTCCAGCAGTATCACAACATCTGCGAAAACTGAAGGATGGAAATATTGTTGAAACCCGGAAGGAAGGGCAAACAATTTATTATACCCTTACACAAGAAAACCTAAAGATTTTAAAGCCTTTCTTTAAGTATATTAATGTACAAACTCTAAAACTGGAGACGGTATGATAAGTACAAAATCAGCAGGCACATTTACCGGCGCAGGTGTTCTTGCTGCTATTGCAGCTTCGCTTTGTTGTATAACCCCTGTTATTGCATTACTTGCCGGTAGCAGCAGTATTGTCGCTAATTTTTCATGGATAGAACCGGCCAGACCGTATTTAGTAGGGTTATCAATTGCTGTATTAGCATTTGCATGGTATCTTAAATTAAAACCAGCTAAGATAAGCGTTATAGATTGCAACTGCGAAACAACTAAGAAACCTTCATTCCTCCAGTCTACAACATTTTTAGCCATCGTAACTGTATTTGCTATTTTGATGATGACTTTTCCGCTGTATGCAAAAATGTTTTATCCAAAACAAAAAGTACAGGCAGTAGCTCCTGCAGTGGTTGATCATCAACAACAAATAAAGTTCACTATACAAGGCATGACTTGCGAAGCATGTGAGGAGCATGTAAACAGAGCGCTGTCTACAGTAAATGGAGTATTAACGTATCAAACTTCCTATGCCACCAAAAGCAGCTTAGTCAGTTTTGACAACTCAAAAATTGATGAGAAAACAATAGAAGCAGCCATTAATAGAACAGGGTATAAAGTAAAAGGTTATGATTTTACCCGATAGTGGTAAATCTTGCTTCGATAAAAACTAAGAAAGTATGGAAAATACATTAACACTGCAATCCACTATCACTTGCCCAAATTGTGGTTTTCAGCAAGAGGAGACAATGCCCACGGATGCTTGTCAATATTTTTATCAATGTACAAACTGCCAAGCTGTATTAAAACCGCAGCAGGGAGATTGTTGCGTATTTTGTAGTTATGGCACTGTCGCTTGTCCACCTATACAGATGAATAAATCTTGTTGTAAGTAAATAGTTTTTTGAAAGTAAAAGCCACTCATCAAACGATTATTTTTTCAATACGATTTCGGATGATAGAGCGTTTCAAGTATATGCCATCAAAAAAAATAGCCAATTTTTTAGGTTAAGTTGTTTCTACTTTGTTTACTAATAAGCTATTTGCCACTTTGTAACTTATTACTGTATCTTTTTTATCCTTTAGTTGTATTGTGTAAGTCTGGTCAAATTCTTCAATGGCTTTAACTTTTATACTGTTGCCCAAAGAAATACCTGACTTATCCAGGTAATTTAAAAATGCAGGCGTATGATCTGTCACTCCGGTGAAAGTACCCCGCTCACCCATTTTAAGGGTTGATAGCAAAACCGCTTTCGATTTCGGAAGAACACCATTTGCATCTGGTATTGGATCGCCGTGCGGGTCTGCTTTGGGAAATCCCAAAAACATATCCAGTTTATTGGTCAGGTCTTCGCTGTGTATATGTTCCAGTTGTTCTGCGAGGTCATGTACTTCATCCCATTTATACCCCAATTTATCAACCAGAAACACTTCCCAAAGCCTGTGGTTGCGAATGATGCCGACAGCCACCTGTCTTCCTTTTTCTGTTAGTTTAACTCCTTTCGACTTTTGATAAGTGACGAGTTTCTTTCCTGCCATCCTTTTCAGCATATCCGTTACAGATGGGGCATGCACTTCCAGTACTTGCGCAAGTGCTGAAGTGGCAACTACTAAACCATTGGCTTCCTGCAACTTATAAATAGCTTTGAGATAGTTTTCTTCTGTAAATGAATGCACCGGTTCTATTGTTTTGATAAAGATACACAAACCTGTATAAAAAATAAATTAGATTAGCCTAATTTATTAATTAAAATAATCTAATTTTAACTTAACGTATCAGTATTTACAATGAAGAAAACAATCCTCTTATCCCTAATTATTCTGAGTATTACCGCCATCATTGCCTGTCAGAAAATATTACCAAAAGCTCCTCCAGAGGATGCATTATTGGACGGTCCTGTAGAAGGTCTTAGTTACGAAGAGCAAATAAGATTTTTGGCAGGTGATGTGGCTTTTAATGACGAAATTTTCACTTCGGCAAATGGTTTAGGTCCGGTGTTTGTGGCCACCAGCTGTGGCAGTTGTCATGCAGGAGATGGCAAGGGACACCCTTTTACCACACTTACAAGGTTTGGTCAGGTAGACAGTACAGGTAACAAATTTTTGCACCTGGGCGGTCCGCAATTACAAAACAGGGCATTACCCGGCTATATGCCTGAGCAGATACCTAGTGGAGCCACTTTTTCAAATTTTATGCCACCCGCTAATACGGGATTAGGATTTTTAGAACTGGTTACAGATGCAGATATATTGGCAATGGCTGATCCTACTGATGTAAATGGTGATGGGATCAGCGGTGTACCCAACTATGAATACCTGCCACCATTTGTAACTCCCTTTACAAATGCCATTGCAAGAAACGGAAAGTACATTCATCGTTTTGGTAAAAAGGCTGCGGCGTATAATTTGCTGCAACAAACAGTAAATGCTTACAACCAGGATATCGGTATCACTTCTACCTTTCAGCCAAAAGACGTTTATACCGGATTAAATATTGAACCCGAAGTTTCTGATGTAACGGTACACCATGTTGTTTTCTATCTACAAACTTTGAAAGCACCTATTCAAAGAAATCAAAATGATGCTGACGTAATAAAAGGGAAGAGCCTATTTATACAAACGGGTTGTGAGGGTTGCCATAAGCAGACACTGAAAACAGATATTTCTACCATCGCTCCATTATCAAACAAAACATTTCATCCTTATACAGATCTGCTGTTACATGATATGGGACCGGGCTTAGACGATGGATATACAGAAGGTAGTGCAAAAACTGCTGAATGGAGAACTCCACCGCTTTGGGGATTGGGTCTGTCTCCGAATTCGCAGGGAGGAAAATATTTTCTGCTGCATGATGGTAGGGCAAAGAGTATTGAAGAAGCCATACTCCTGCATGGAGGCGAAGCACAGCAGAGTAAAAATAAGTTTATACAACTTTCAACACAAGAGAAAAACAACCTGCTGAAATTTTTAGCATCACTGTAGTATTTTGAAAAGATGAACAGAAAAGATTTTATACTTAGATCCTGTACAGCTTGTCTCGGCGTATCCTCTGTGGCAACACTTTTGGGTTCTTGTGCAACTACAAAATTTTCAAATGGCAAGTTGCTTAAAGACGGAATTGTAATAGATATGCAAGAGTTTGTCATAAATGGAAGTGATAAATATCGCTTATACATCGTAGTACGTAATGAGGAGTTGGTGTTCCCGATTTGTGTGTATCGTTTTAGTGATAAAGACTATTCAGCTATCTGGATGCAATGTGCACATCAGGGAGCCGAACTTAATGTGGCGGGCGATTACCTGCAGTGCCCGGCACATGGCAGTGAGTACGATAATCGAGGTAAGGTAACCAACGGACCTGCCGACAAAAACCTGCGCACTTTTCCTGTAACCATCAATAACAAAGAACTATTCATTGACTTGAGAAAAATATGAGACTATTTATATACTTAGTGACATTTGTTTTCTTTTCCTCAACTGCTATTGCACAGATAGACCCTGTATTGCTTCGCAGAATGGTAAAAGACACATCGGGTATGCTATTAAATATGGATGCCGTGTATAACCGACCTTTTCTTCAATCGGGTAAACTACCTGTAGCATTGGGAGGCTATGCGGAAGCCAATTATCAATATTTCCAGAAAGATGGTGTATCAGAGGGTCACCAGTTTCAAATGAGAAGGTTGACTTTATTTGTATCCTCCTCTATTTCAAAAAGAATAAAATTTTTAAGTGAAATAGAGTTTGAAGACGGCACCAAAGAAATCAATATTGAATTTGGATCTGTTGATTTTGAATTTGCACCTCTTTTTAATTTGAGGGGTGGTATTGTCATGAACCCTATCGGCGCATTTAATCAAAATCATGATGGTCCTAAATGGGAATTTATTGATCGTCCTGTGTCGGCCACTCAAATGCTCCCGGCCACCTGGAGTAATATAGGTTTTGGTTTGTTTGGAAAAAAATACACCAAGAATTGGGTGTATGCTTATGAAGCATACCTCACCAATGGGTTCGACGATAAAATCATTGACAACGCAGAGAGCAAAACATTCCTGCCAGCCAGTAAAGAAAACAAAAACCGATTTGAAGAAAGCGCTAATGGAAGCCCATTGTTCACCGGTAAAGTTGCGGTAAGAAAAAGGGGGATAGGGGAGTTGGGACTATCCTATATGGGGGGCATTTATAATAAATATCAAGCTGATGGGTTGGTCCTGGATAAAAAAAGAAGCGTCAATGTATTTGCGATAGACTTTAATACTACCCTTCCCAAAATCAATACCTTCATCAATGCTGAATGGGCATGGGTCAATGTCGACGTACCTGAAACCTATACAGAACAATTTGGCAGCAAACAACAGGGAGGTTTTATTGATTTTGTGCAGCCTGTTATCAAGCAACCTGTGTTTGGCTTTGAAAAGTCAGTTATCAATGCAGCCTTGCGTATTGAATATGTGGATTGGAATAGAGGAAGGTTCAAGTCCACAGGTGATAATATCAGTGACGAAGTATTTTCCATTGTTCCTGCCATTAGCTGGCGACCCACTGCACAAACAGTGATTCGATTCAACTATCGTTACAACTGGCAAAAAGATATCTTAGGTAATCCGCCATCTAAGCTGGCTGGGTTTCAATTTGGAGTGAGTACCTATTTTTAATAGTTTGTTGGATTGATATTCTTCATTAAAACTTTAACGGCATAAAAATGTAATTACTATGTAATACAGTTACTGAATAATTATGATCATTATCCAAATATTCTGATTTTACTGTCTATCAACTGCTGTGACTTTGTGTACATTTAAGTAAATAGGATTTATTCTTTTTTTGCTTTGGGAATAAATTTATCATACCTGATATAGAAATGTGCCATCATCTCTTATACTCAGTTAAGAAAATATTATTATTAGAACTACCCTTATAGTCCATTTACTAAGTCTTAGTATTTACCTATCAGTAAAATCTATCTCTTGCTATATGAAAAGACAACGCAGTATTGTATTTATTTCGCTTCTGCTATTGATACTCACTGATAACAGTGGTTTTGCTCAAAAAGTACAGTTTACATATGCGTCTAAATTATTTAAGGGTGATCGTTATCTGATTACAGTTAAAGCACTAATACCTGATTCCTGGCATATTTATTCGCAAACAAGTCCAGATGATGGCCCAAATCCAACCCGGGTGGTATTTAATAGTAATCCATTAATCAAGCTAGAGGGTGCTGTGAATGAAAAGGGAAAAATGATTAAGCACTTTGAAGAAGTCTTCGATTTAACAGTTGCGTATTTTGAGGATAGTGTGGAATACACTCAATTGGTAAAATTAAACAGCAAGCAAAAGATAAAAACAAATATCACAGGTTCTGTGGAGTATATGTTGTGTACCAATGGGAGGTGTCTGTCTCCAACAAAGGAGAAATTCTCCATTGAGCTAAGGTAGACAAATAAATAAAAAATGATTCGGTATGAGTTGGTGCCGCAATTTCCTGTGATTAAGTGTTTGATATACCGAAAATGAATAACTGACAAGTTTTCTCATGTGTATTTTTTTGAGAATGCACCACCGGGTTTGTTTTTACTTACCCGGTTTTTATTACATATTCATATCGGTTTGCTCGAATCAAACATGCACCCGCCAAAGCGACGATAACAGTTGTGTTGCTCTTGAGTAAGCACCGGGTGCATGGGATTACAAGTCTCAGCCAAGGCAGTTTCTCCTGCCAAGCGGGGTATTTTCATACCCCGCTCATTTTTTGGTCTATGTTCATATGCGGCTTCTTAGGTTTATCATAAGTAACTTTTATCAATTAATTTGATTTCCCTAATTTGGCGGCTGGACATGTGCAGCTTTTTTAGTTTGCAAACAGTCTTTTGGTTAACCCCATGTATCAAGTGCATTCTCCCATATCATTGGACCTGATCCACCAGGTTGCTGCCGGTGAACACCTTGCATTTGAGCATTTTTTCTATCATTACAAGTCTTATGTGTATAGCATCGCACTGAAATTTACACATGAAGAATCCCTTGCCGAAGAAATCGTGCAGGATGTTTTTGTGCGGGTTTGGAAATACCGGGAGAAATTAACCGAAGTGCAGGATATTGATGCCTGGATGCGCACGGTTAGTAAAAACCGAAGCCTTACAGAACTAAAAAGGCTGGCAAAGGATGCAGCTGGCAAAAAAGGCTATTTCAATTGGCAACCTGCAGAATGGCAATCACCCAACAGCAATGGTCAAAGTACCGATCAGCTTTTGCAAAAAGCCATTTCCAGACTTACCCCTCAACAACAAAAAGTATTTGAACTGTCTTTTCTGGAGGGGATGAAAAAAGATCAGATTGCTGAACTGTTGGATATCAGCCCTGCAACGGTAGGTGTCCATCTCAAGCTGGCCGCGAGGTCTGTTCGCGCATTTCTGACCGATCAAAGTGACCTGGCTATCCTGTTATTGATCCTGTATGCATAAGGAATTTCAGGCTGTTCTTATATTTTTTTTCTGTTAACTACTCTTTTTTTCATCCGTTGAAGTCATCTATCATATGGCATCATTCAGATTGGAACAATTGTTTAAGGGGCATCTCGCCCAATCCCTTACTCCATTGGAGACAGCGGAGTTTTACGCCCTGGTGAATGATGCCAA
This sequence comes from uncultured Sediminibacterium sp., assembly GCF_946481145.1. The sequence continues at coordinate 49,389 of NZ_CAMLMJ010000014.1, read as the reverse complement.
TCATACTGAGCAGTTACAACATTTGGCGGATCAGGTTGAACTTGATTCCCATGAACTCATAGATCTAAATGAAGAGAGTTCGAGAGAAATTCTGGATGCGATCCTGTCTCTTCAACAACAAGCTCCGGTTCGAAGGCTCTGGTGGCGTTATGTGGCTGCCGCCTGTGTTATAGCATTGATGGCAGTGGGAACCATTTGGCTTATTCATCCAGATCAGCCAACGCAGCATAGTCTTGTCCAGCAGACTATCATCGCGCCCGGCAGCAATAAAGCGATACTTATTACCGGTGATGGAAAAGAAATGGTCTTAGATGGGAAGGGGAATGTACAAATTGGTAATGCTACTATTCAGAATGGGGTAGCTACCTACCAGGAAGCAAATGCAGTCGCCTATAATACCTTGAAAACACCAAGGGGTGGTCAGTTCCAGGTGATCCTTCCTGATGGTACACATGTGTGGATCAATTCTGCTTCTCAACTGCGTTATCCCACTGCGTTCACGGGATCAACCCGTACCGTTGAATTAGAAGGGGAGGCCTATTTTGAAGTAACAAAAAATACCCAGCAGCCTTTTATTGTAAAAACAAGTACTGATCAAATAGAAGTATTGGGAACCCATTTTAATATCAATGCCTATTCGGATGAAGGTGCAGTAAGGACAACATTGGCTGAGGGTAAGGTGAAAGTGGGACCATTGATCCTGCGTCCCGGTCAGCAACATCAATCCGGTCAATTAACGAATGCTGATCTGGATGAAGTATTGGCCTGGAAGAATGGACGCATGGTTTACCATGATGTTGCCATCGATGGGATACTTCGTGCCATCAGCAGGTGGTATGATGTCGAAATTGAAATGAAGGGTGATCTGGGACAGCAAAGCTTCTATTTTGAAGTATCACGTTCAGCCACCTTAAATGAACTGGTGAAAGTGCTGGAACTGAATGGTTTGAACTGCAGTATTGATGCTGCCCATAAAAAACTAATCGTGCGACCTCAATAAAACAAAACCGCTCCGGGTCGTAACCGAAGCGGGGATGCAGGTTCACTTTTAATAATGTCCGCAAAGACCTATTTGTTAACCCACAAACCAAAGCTATGCATTTTGCTGCTTTCGGCAAATTAATGCCGTACCCTATCCCTAAAACGCTGTTGCGTATGAAATTAACAGCCATTTTACTCTTTCTTTTTGCTCTGCAATCCATGGCAGAGTCCTTTGCACAGGTCACACTCAAAGAAAAAAATGCGACACTTGAGAAAGTATTGCAAACCATCAAAAAACAAAGTGGCTTTGATTTAGTGTACCAAAAAGAATTAATAAAATTGAAATCTAAGCCTGTTTCAGTGTATGTATACAATGCTAACCTAAGGGAAGCATTGTATCAAATCTTTAAAAACCAGGATTTGGATTATGAGATTATAGGTAAGATTATAACAATCAAGGAGAGAGTTAAGACTAAACGACTTGCAATTTCTACCATTGATTCTTTATATCAAAAGGTGATCGAAAATGAGATAGAATTAAATGGAAGGATCGTTGATGAAGAAGATAATCCGGTTAATGCATCTATTACAGTAAAGGGTAAAAATTCTATTGGAGTAAATACAAATGAAAGAGGATATTTTAGTTTAAAATCTATAGAAAGTGGGGACGTATTGATTATTTCAAGTATTGGTTATGTAACAGAAACAATCAGATATGTTGGACAAAAGGAACTTTTTGTAAGGTTAAGAATTGCAATAAATTCTTTAGACGAAAAAATTGTCATCGCTTATGGGAAAACTACAAAAAGGTATTCTACTGGTAGCGTTTCACGCATAAAATCAGACGATTTAAATAAGCAGCCTGTATCTGATCCCATCAGTGTATTAGCCGGAAAAATTCCAGGTCTTCAAATAATTCAAAATTCAGGAGTTCCGGGATCCTTAATTAGCGTTCGATTACGAGGTAGAAACAGTATTGCGAATGGGAATGAACCTCTTTACATTGTTGATGGTGTTCCTTTCCCTTCTACGACTTTAAGTGGCTCATTTGGAGGTGGGGGAGGGATAGCATCAAGCCCTTTTAATAATTTGAGTATGGCTGATATTGAAAGTATTGAAGTACTAAAGGATGCTGACGCTACCGCAATCTACGGATCAAGAGGTGCAAATGGTGTCATCTTAATTACTACAAAGCGAGGGAAACAAGGTCGATTGATTACAAACTTTAGAATGTATAAATCGATTGGGCAAGTATCTAGAAAAATGAACTTGCTTAATACGCAAGAATATATTTCAATGCGTAAGGAAGCGTTTTTAAATGATGGAACTGTTCCTACGGTTTCTAATGCTAGAGATTTATTGTTATGGGATACTACTCGATATACAGATTGGCAGCGTATTCTTATAGGAAATACATCACATACTACTGATGTTAATGTTAGTGTTTCAGGAGGCAGCGAGCTTACACAATTTATGTTTTCAAATAGTTATAGAAATGAATCAACAGTATTCCCCGGTGAATTTGGGCAATCAAAATTTTCAAGTAGTTTAAACTTTTCTCATAAATCATTAAATAATAGGTTGAGAATTTTTCTTAATACAGCCTTTGTATTTACTAAGAACAATTTGCCTCAGCAGGATTTTTCCAGTAGTATAACTCTTTCTCCAAATGCCCCAGCAATATACCTCCCTGATGGGAGTTTAAATTGGGAGAATTCGACTTGGTCAAACCCTTTTGCAGCAATTTATAGTCAGCTCAATTCCAAAATAGAGAATTCGATCTCTAATCTAAATTTTTCTTATAATATTACTAAGGGATTAGATTTTTCTTTTAATACAGGTTATACAAAAATTAGTACACAAGAAAATCTACTAAATCCCAAGAAGTCTTTTGATCCTGCACTTTCCGCCAACGGTAGCGCGGGATTTGGGGATAGGCAGATTTCTACCCTGATCTTCGAACCTCAGCTAAATTATAAGAAAAATTATGAGAAGTCAAGTTTTGAGGCTCTTGTAGGGTCTACTTTACAAAGTACTCGTCAAAGTTCATTGTATGCAGTAGGTCTTGGTTATACGAGTGATGACTTATTATATAGTTTAAGAGCAGCATCAAGTATATTAATTAATAGTGAGAGTGACTCAAAATATAAATACTTTGGAATCTTCGGGAGATTAAATTATAATTATAATAAAAAATATTTAGCCACAATAACGGCCCGAAGAGATGGGTCAAGCAGGTATGGTTTAGCTAATCAGTATGCAAATTTTGGTTCAATTGGACTAGGTTGGATTTTTAGTAATGAAAATCTATTCAAAAATTCTAGATTGTTGAGTTTTGGCAAATTAAGATTTTCAACTGGCGTAACGGGTAATGATCAGATCGGCGATTATCGATTTTTGGATCTTTATTCACCATACACTTTTTCTTATCAAGGAGTTACAACATTATCTCCTACTCAATTATTTAATAGTAGATTTAATTGGGAAAAGGTCAATAAACTAGAGTTCGGATTAGAAACAGGGTTCCTAAACAATCGTATTTTAATAAACATTAACTATTATCGAAACGAAACAAGAAATCAACTATTGGAGTATGGACTACCGGCATTAACCGGATTCAATAGTGTTTTACAAAACCTCCCTGCAAGAATACAAAATACTGGTTTGGAAATCGAATTAAATAGTGATGTTATCAAAACAGATAAGGTTAAATGGAATAGTACTTTTAATATTACAATCCCAAACAATAAGCTGATAAAATTTGATGGACTTGAAAAATCAAGCTATGCAAATCAATATGTGATTGGCCAACCGTTATTTATAGAGAAAAGGTATCAATGGTTAGGTGTGGATCCTAATTCGGGGAATCATAGATTCTTTGATTATGATGGTGATGGTCGCATTACTGCTCCTAATGATCAACAAGTTATTGTTAATACAAGTCAAACTCTATTTGGTGGTTGGGAAAATAGATTAGAATTCGGAGATCTCTCACTTTCATTTCTTATGCAGTTTACTAAACAGCCATATGTTCAAAATTATCTTTCACGTTTTTCCAGACCAGGTTTATTAATGAATCAACCTCGATTAGTATTAAACAGGTGGAGGGTACCCGGTGATTTAACTGATATTCAAAAATTTGCTAATTCTAATACGGCTTCAAATAACGCTTTTACAGCATTTAGACAGAGTAACGCAGCGTTTACTGATGGCTCATTTATTAGATTACGAAATATAAATTTAGAATATACAATTCTTTCCAAAGCGGATAAAAGAAAATACATATCTGACTTGGGGGTTTATTTCCAAATCCAAAATTTACTTACAATTTCTAAGTACGAAGGATTGGACCCAGAGACTCGATCTTTTTTACCCCCAATACGATCATTTACAATTGGTATTAATGCTTCATTTTAAAATCGTTCTTGTATGAAAAGTATCAAACTATTATCATTTATATTTTTAGCTTTTACTTCTTGTTCAAAAATTCTTGAAATTGATAACCCAAATACACAGCTTGTTGGATCTTCTGTATTTGAAAATGATGCTACAGCTACAGGGGCTCTTGTAGCCATTTATTCTCAAATGGAGAATGATGGCTATATTTCAAGTATAGTGCAATTAACTGGGCTATCTTCAGATGAATTCATAAATTATAATAATACATCGGGGGCAATGGATCTCGCTTTTAATAATTTAACATCTGAGAATGCTATCACATCTAGATTTTGGTCAGACTCTTATAAATTTATATACCAGGCAAATGCAGTGATTGAGGCTTTGCAAAAATCAAGAAACGTCCGGAGTGTCGTTAAAGAAAAACTCACTTCCGAAGCTAAATTTATTCGTGCATTTTGTCATTTCTATTTAGTTAATCTATTTGCTGAAGTGCCGATTGCAAACAGTACGGACTATAGAGTGAATTCTACGATTAGTCGCTCTTCAATAAATAAAGTATATGAATTTATAATTGGAGATTTAACTGACGCATCAATTTATTTAAATGATGATTATCTAAATGGGAATAATGCCATATCAACAGAAAGAGTAAGACCTAATCTTTCAGCTGTAAATGCTTTATTGGCAAAAGTATATTTATATATCGGGGATTATAGTAAAGCAGAAGAAACGGCAACAAAAATTATTTCAAAATCGAGCACATATTCATTATTGACAGATTTAAATTCAGTGTATTTAAAAAATAGTAAAGAAGCTATTTGGCAATTAATGGTAACAGCACCTTTGAGAAATTCAAGAATAGGGTTTGATCTTATACTAACAAGCTCTCCCAGCTCTGTTTCTTTGAGGCCTAGCATAGTTAATGAGTTTGAGAATTCCGATAAAAGAGTGAATTCTTGGATAAATTCTATTACAATTGGTTCTCAGCGATATTATTTTCCATTTAAGTATAAGATTGGGCAAAATGCGACATCTGTTGTTGAATATACCATGATTTTCAGATTAAGTGAAATGTACTTAATTCGATCAGAAGCTAGAGGTAGACAATCTAATCTGTTAGGAGCGTATCAAGACTTAAATGCAATTAGGCTACGCGCAGGATTGATTCCTCTTGTCCCAACCACATTGACAGATCTGCTTAATCAAGTAAATAAAGAGCGCTATTTGGAATTGTTTGCTGAATTGGGGGATAGATGGTTGAATCTGAAAAGAAGTAATTCAATAAATCAAGTTATGACTTCTGTGAAAGGCAGTAATTGGGCGACAACAGATCAATTGTACCCAATCCCATTACAAGAGATATTACGAAATGCTAGTTTAACTCAAAATCCTGGATATTAAAAAGTAATTTAACACTACTTATGAAATTTAGCTTAACTATTTTTTTCCTTTCGTTAATACTTGGTATTTATTCTGATGCTCAACCTAAAACAAATGTATCTATAGGTAAGTTGTATAATGACTATACCAATTTTAAAATTGAAAATGAACAAAACGAAACATTCACGATACCGGCATTAAGAGGTAAAAACATTATTGTGGATTTTTTCTCATCTACTTGTATAGTTTGTTTTCGGTCCATGCCTAAAATTGATTCTCTCCAAAGAAAATTTGAAAACAATTTTGAATTTATTCTAATTGGGAAAGAAGATGAAAATATCCGTTCAATATATAAACGTGTTGCAAATAAGTATTCTCTCGATTTGACAACTGTTTTCGACTCTACTATATTTTCTAATTTGGGTATCCAAATGGTTCCATACTATATATGGATTAATAAGGATGGTATCATAGTCGCAACAACGGGACCTGATGAAGTTACAGAAACTAATATTCAAAACTTCATACGCGGAAATGATTTTGTCTTAAATACAAAGGAAACAATAAACACGTTTTATCCTGATAAACTGATTTTTAGTACTGATTCTACTCATGGGGTATTTAAAATATTAAATAGAACATTACTGGCAGAATGGAAAGAAGGAGATCCTTTTTTCATACCCCGAACAATATCGGATTCAAAGTATTCAGATAAATTTCAAGCTATAGGAGTTACATTATTTGATTTGTACAACTATGCTTATTATGGAGAGACTAATTGGGGATACAAAACCGAAAAGTATGAAAAATATTTCCCATTTATAATGATTAAAGATAGTCTTAATGGGATCAAAATATTTGAAAACTCTAAAAAACGCTATCAATATAGCATCTTTAATACTGCCACAAGTTTTACGAATGAATTTATACAAAAAAATTTAAAACGGGATCTTGAAAACTTAACTGGATATCAATCTAAGTTAATTGAAATTAATGCTCCATGTTGGATTCTAAAAGTAACTGATAAAAATAAACTCGTACACGCTACGGATAAGGATAATGTAATTCGAAAAGATAACTTCGGATTGATTTTCAAAAATCAACCAGTTTCAAAACTTCTTGATATTCTACGTCAATATAATCGAGAGGATATACCCATTTTTAATGAGTCAGGAATAAATCATAATATCCAGCTTCACATTGAAGCTGATATGTCGAATTTGCAAGATGTTTCAAAAGAACTTGAAAAGTTTGGTTTAATAATCGAGAAAGGTAAAAGGCTGATGACGGCAATAGTATTGGAACTTAAACAAATTGCTAACGATTAAATTGCAAAGTCTTTCTTTTAAGTTGGAAATATTGTATTTCCTTTTCATTAAAAATCTAATAAGCATCTAAGAAACGATAATTAAATGTAAAACATCTAAGCGATAATATTTCGATTCTTTTTTATATAGTAACTATAGGAGAAAGATTACAAAATGCCAGTATAAAGAGATGTTTAGTCCAGATCAAAGTGGAGATATTGAAACTGCTGGATTAGTTTAATAAAGCCGAGGTTAAGATTAATGAATTCAGTTTTGTCTACGCAATTAGTGTTAGCAGGTATAACTTTCGTTGCTTAGTAAGTCTCTTTTACAATATGTCAATTTACTAGCCCGGCAGATACCTTTTTATCTAAATCCGCCATTCGATTTCGATAAAAATTTATTTTATTGCTTTCCTTTTAGTGTTCTTATTTGTTGGCGCATTTGGACTACGGAGCTCTTTGAATTTTTGAATGTCTGAATCTGTAATTTTTTCATACCGTTTTGCAAAATCAATTATACTTCTATTAAATGCTGAAAGTACAGGCAATAAACTTGTAATTTTAGTACCTGTCTTTCCAGAAAACATTGACAGTAAATTAGATTTTGTAATTCCTGTTTCGGCAGAAAGTTTGCCAAAGGAATTTACGATTTCAATCTTTCTATCATTTATTCGAGCATTTTTGTTTCCAACAGATTGTGCCTCTTTCAGCATTTCGTTTAGTACGATAGCTGTTTTGAGTTTTATCACATCTTGTTCTGAAATCATATGATAAAACAACATCCATAAATCATAATAAGTGGTATTGTAAATAGACCTTTTAGAATATTTGATTTATCTTTGCTGATATTTCCAATCATGCATCAAGATAATTTCAAAATTTACGAAGCAAAAGGGCAGATAACCCTGTTGGAACTCTACTCAATGAATAATTGTCTTCCAGTTTCTATGGATACTTATTTAAGAATCCTTCACGGCTTATTAGCAAAAGGATTGATTAAATTACCCGGATGCAATTCAACAATGCGGGAAAGCCGCCAATGATTCTGTAAACGCCGCCACAGTCACGGTAAGTTCTCAGCATAGTATTGTAACCTAAAACAAATACTATGCAAAACAATTTCATTCAACATTCGATTTCGCTAACTGAAGCGATTCAGTTAACCTCACATTTCCAGGCAGATCGACCTGCTGATATGCCCATCTGCGAGACATTTGAAAAAGCATCTGTGCTTGCCATGCTTGCTGTGGAAGGAGCAACTCAATTCCGTATTTATTACGGGAAAAAAGAAAACGGAGATGTATGTGCAGTGCTGGTTGCGGTTGATGCTGCCGGATATGATATACTGCCTCCTGTCAGCAAAATTGAACCTAATAACCTAGGCGAGGAGGGCGAGGCACTTGTGCTTGAAAACTCTTATAAGTGTCCGCACACCTGCCCGCCTGAGTCGCCCTTAATACCTTAACTATGACAGCTTTTGAATTTTGTCATCTTTCCTCTTTTTCGATACTTATTCCACTTTCAGCAGTTGGCTGGAAGTGGACAGGTATCTCCAAAAAATATCCATTTTTAGTGGTGTTGTTAATCATAGGCGCTTTAAGTGATCTAATCAGTTATATCACTATTAAAGTCTATGGTCAAAATACATTGAACGGGAATATATACCTGTTGTTAGAGTTTGTTTTATTTGGCTTCTTATTCAAAAAGTGGCCATCACATAGAAGCAGTCGTTTTCATTTATTGATTCTTTCTGCTGGTGTACTGGTTTGGGTGGGTGATAATCTTATTGTTCATTCACTGTTTTCCAATAATTCCATGTCAAGACTGGTTTGTTATGTTCTACTGGTGAGTGTCTGTAACGACCAACTGGTTTCCACACTGTTGAACAGAGCCGGCTCGGTTATCTTATCAGATATCCTTATTAGCCTGGCTTTTCTGTTTCATTATATCTATCGTGCTTTTATCGAGTCTTTTCAATTATACACCACCCACCTGGAACCATCCTATTTTATCAGGTTATGGGTGATTGATAATGGACTCAATATCCTGACTAATTTAATGATCACTGTAGCTTTTATATGCCACCGACACAAACCGACTTATTCTATTCTTTCCTCGCAGGGCTGACTGTTATTGCTGTCCTGTTTAGTGTATTTGCCCTTTCCATCTTCTACCATCTCCGGAAGAAGCGCAAACAGTTAAGAGATAAATTGTTTCAGGATGAATGCCTAATTGAAGCTGATAAGGCGAGGATAGCCAGGGATCTGCATGATGATCTGGGTTCATTACTGACCGGGCTGCAGTTTTCTTTTGCTGCGCTTGCTGAAAAGGACCGGAGTAATCTGTTGTTGGTGTCCTCTACTGAACAGATCGGTGCTTCCATTCTGCGACTTCGTGAGATTGCGCTGAACCTGTTGCCGAGGGAACTTGAAACAGAAGGACTGAATGCTGCGATTGAAAGTTTTGTAGAACGTATTAATTCGGTTAACCGGATCCAGGTTAACTATTTACCCGTTGCAGGTATTGAAGCGATGGACAAACAAAAAGCGATGGTGCTATTCAGGGTGATACAGGAAATTGTCAGCAACTCAATCAAGCATTCAAAGGCTTCGGTAATTGATATTGGGATTGTCCTGGATCATTCTCGTCTTATCCTGGAAATCAGAGATGACGGAACCGGGTTTGATTATGAGCGTTGCTTGCAACAAAAACATCATTCAGGGCTTAAGAATATTCAGTCCAGGATTGACATGTTGCATGGGATTATGATTGTTGAATCGAGCGGCGGCAACGGTACGCATTATTTTATTACTATACCTTATCGACAACTTATCCATGCAAAGAACTGGTAAAATAAAGATCGTTTTGGCGGATGATCATGAAGTATTTATTGAAGGCATGCTGCGCGTGTTTGACAATCATCCGGATTATGAGGTTGTTGATACGGTGCGGAATGGGCAGCAGTTGGTGAACAGTGTCCGGGCGAACCGGCCGGATGTGGTGCTGACGGATATTAGTATGCCAGGTGTCAATGGTATTGAGGCGATTCAGCAGATCAGGGTTTTTGCTCCGGATATGCTCTGTGTGGTGCTGACGAATTTTGATAGTGATCATTTGATTTTAAATGCGCTGGAGGCGGGTGCGTTCAGCTACGTGAACAAATCCATGCCAAAGGAGGTCATTTTCACCGCGCTTGAATCCTCTCTTGATGGTGTACCTCATTATTGCGACTCGACTTCTCAGCGGATCTTGCGCATGATACAGGCCAGTCATATCGGTAAGCCACAGAAGTATGAAGAACTATTCAACAGCAGCGAAAAGAAAATCATCTCCCTGATCGTGAAGGACATGATTATGAAGGATATTGCTGCTGAACTCTGCTTAGGTGACAGAACAGTAGAAAGGTATAAGGCAAAGATCAAAGAGAAAATGGGTGTCAAAACCAGGGCCGGGATTGTAGTCTATGCCATTCGAAATAAGCTGGTGATTCTGGATGATAGTGGTGTTTGACAGATTTGCGGGAATGCCGCCAGGCTTTCTCTAAAAGCCGCAATTTGCTTCGATCATTTTGAATGTATTTTCATATCGTCTTATTCCCCCTATAAGACGCAGTTGGTTTAGGGTGGGACGGGCATTAAGTTGGCCCGTCCCTTTTTTGTAACGTGAAAATAAAACTGCTGATGGATGAATTTTTTCAATATCTCTCTTCGCTGCACCCGCTTTCTGATGACATCCGGGCCGCGCTGATCGGGCGATGTCATCGGTTTAGTTTCCGGAAAAATGTTCCACTGCTCAGAACCGGTGATCCTTGTGACTGGATGGCTTTTATTGAAAAAGGGCTTGTGAAATGTTGTTACGATATATCCGGCGGACAGGAGCGTATCATCTGTTTTTTACGCACCGGTGAAATCACCTGTGCGACCAGTAGTTTTCATGCGCTGGCTCCATCCCGACTTTCTATTGTCGCCCTTGACGAGACTGTGATCCGCAAAATCAGCAGGGTAGAGGCGGAGGCGGTAGCTGACAAATTTCCTGTCTTTCATACGCATTTGCGCAAGATTACAGAGTTGCAATCTGCGCAACTGGAACAACACTACCTGCTACAAGCTGAATCGGCCAAAGAAAGGCTAGCCAGGCTTCCTGCGCTTTGCGGGTGGATGCTGAAAGATAAAAGAATCAAGCAGTATATGATTGCGGATTACTTAGGCGTGGATCGGGCGACGGTGAGCAGGTGGAAGCGGTAGGGGATTCCACTCATATATCCACAGGATCATATGGTGGTGTGGTTTTAGGGTTCTGGAGGAAGTCTATCAAGGATCAATTTATAGAGTTGATCTTGTGGGTGACACGGAGATTTTTATAAAATGTTGGTTATTGTCTACAAAAAGGTTCTATTTGTAGATAATAACCAACAAATGAAAACTAAAAAACAGGTGATTTTCCCGAAACACCAGCGTGTACTGGACCAACTGGGGGAAAATATCAAACTGGCGCGTAAGCGCAGGCACCTGACCACTATGCAGGTATCTGAAAGGGCAGGGATTGACCGATCGACGCTTTATGAGATTGAGAAAGGTAGTGCCAGTGTTTCATTGGGGGCTTATTTTAATACTTTACGCGTTTTGGGTTTGCAGGATGATTTTTTAAAACTGGCTGCTGATGATGAATTCGGTCGCAGACTGCAGGACCTGGATCTGCTTACTACTAAAAATCGAACCCGCGATCCCCGTCCTGAATAATCGAAGATTGATACTGGCATATCAATTATGATCATGGTTCAAATGGTTTATGGCATTTCAATTTGCCGATCATCCATTCTTTTACCGAGATTTTTGGAAATTAGTATTCAATTCCCCTATATTTATCCCGAAATTTTACTTAAAAGTGAAATAGTTCGGAGATATGGTCCTATTTTTGTACTCTATTTTATGTATAAGTGAAATATCAAATCGTCGAACTAGCAGCGCTTTCGGGAACAATGGCCACCGTTTACACTGTCCTTCTGGATGGTGATGAAACGAGCTTATTTGATTATTTTCTTAGTGAAAATGCGGAAAAATACCCGGACGAGGTGCAATCAATTTTGAAACGTTTACGTGAAATAGGAAGTTCAACCGGAGCAAGGGAAAAGTTCTTTAAACATGACGAAGGAATACCCGGGGACGGGGTTTGTGCGTTATATGATGATCCTGACAGCCATCTCAGGCTATACTGTATCCGTTATGGATCGGTAGCCATTATTTTGGGTGGCGGCGGTCCCAAAGAGGTAAGAGCCTGGCAGGATGACCCTAAACTGGAAATGGAAGCAAGGGAAATGATCGACTTATCTGCCAGTATTATTACCCGTATTTCTAACGGGGAACTTTCCTGGTCGTCCGATGGAGCTAAACTCCTAGGTGACTTAGCCTTCAACAATGATTCTGCTGATAGTGCAGAAGAAGAGGAAGGCAATTAATTTTAGGATAGCCTTGAATAAAGGCTCGTGATATATGAAAACCAAACTACAAGACAACATGACCAAAGAGAGAGCAGTCAGCAAGCACAGCAGTAAGATTCTTGGTGACCTTCTTGCCAAGATCACTCCAGTCAGCCAGTTTCAGACCAACACAAGGATGACAGTTGCCGCCAGAATTGATGATTTAATTATTGCAAGGGGATGGGGCAAAAGTGAACTGGCACAAAAACTGAACAAGAACCCTTCTGAGGTAACCAAGTGGCTTAGTGGTACACAAAATTTTACGCTCGATACTTTATCTGAGATTGCATTCATTATGCAAATTCCTGTTTCTGAGTTATTTGCTCCGATGCAGATACAAATTGTTGGCAGGATGCATGTAACAATAAAGGTTGAGATGGATCGTCCTGCTATACAATATCTGACAAGGTCTATCGGCGGAGAATTATGTGACATTGAAGGATATGAAAATGCGATTAATAAGAACTTGATGATCACTTCTTATTGTTACAATAGAGAACATTCCCGATTCTAATATGGACAACGAACAAAATATTACTTTAGAAGAAGCTACTTTTTCATTTAAGGGCATTGAATTATTGCGAGGCAGTTTGCATTACCCTCCACAGGTGAATACGCAACTCACGAATTTCACTTATGAGCTAGCTGTTGAAAACCAAATTGACTCGGTTCAAAAATTGATATTTGTCATTGTAAAGATCCGGATCAGTTGCAGTGAAAGCAAAGAGCCTGTCGGTGCATTGGACGTAAGTTGTATCTATGAAATTATCAATTTCCCAGACGTGATTAAGTTAAATCCTGATGGTAAATGGTCTGTACCTAAAACATTGTCCGATACGCTGAATTCAGTTTCGATTTCTACTACACGAGGGGTTATGTTCTCTACTTTTAAAGGCACTTTTCTGCATAATGCAATTCTTCCTATTATTGATCCTTCCGCATTGCATTTGGAAAAATAAAGTAACTGTTTATTAGTGGACGTATTTAATTATATAAAAACCTGTGCATACAGGTTTTTTTGTTTGATGTTAACACTATGCTTGTTAAAATCTCAGAAACTGCAATGCTTTATTTTTCTATGATCTCTTTGAATGAATAGTTTTGTTGTTATGCAAGCTGAAAAAGGGTTTATTAATTTACTTCGAGAAGCTATCCAACATAACAAAGGAGAGGTCTTCTTCGCGGATGATTTTTTGCATTTGGGTGAACTTTCTAAAATTCAACGCGGACTATCTTTATTAGTTAAACGACAGGAGATACGACGTATTAGCAGAGGCATATATTATTTGCCGATTATAGATGAATTGATTGGCCCTCTAGTTCCTTCGATTGATGATATTGTTCAAAAAATTGCTCAGCGAGATCAAATCATGATTAGACCTACCGGCGCAGATGCTCTCAATAGACTTGGATTTTCAACGCAAGTACCTATGCGTATTGTGTACCTTACGAGTGGGCCATCCAGGCAAATAAAAATTGGAAAAGGTTTCATCACATTAAAGCATCGAAATCCTAAATACATGGGTGCAAAAGATCCAATGGTTTATCTAATTATTCAAGCCCTTATTGAGATTGGTGACTATATTAAAAAAAATAAAAAACTTAAGGAGCATCTCGTCAAAATATTAAATCTTGTTCCATCTTATATTGTAAGACAGGATGCAGTTTTTGCTCCTGTATGGATCACCCGTTTGCTTCTTTCAACAATTAAACGGATTGAATTGAAAAATGAAACTCTCTCTAAATCATAATGACCTGATAAAAATGATTTCAGTGATCAAAGTCATTTTATATTTTTCTTCCTGTTGACGAGTGTCAATTAAGCCCCTTTCACGTGTAGGTAGTTTTGTGTTGTCAAGTTTCAGCATTTAAACTACTGATCATGAAAACAATTATCGCGATCTTTTTAGTCATCATCAACAGCCAGGGGCAAGCGCAAAATATCAGCCTGCAAATGGGGAAGAATTTGTGGCCGGCGGATCATGTTGGGCTGCGCTATGAACACTGGACCAATGGGGGGATCAATTTTTCCGGTGGACTGTTTCACCAACGCTCTCATTACAAGCGACTGAACTATTCCTGTTTTGGGCTTGACCTCTTGGGAGAATATATAAGCAACCGGAATGCAGACCCCTTACCCTGGTTTGGGTTAAGACTGGGGGCAGGTGCGACCTGGCAGGTGCAACAAGAGCCCTGGCTTTTTCAAAAACTTTCTTTTCGGGAACGCATGAACTACGGACTGCTTTTAGAAGTCAACCTCGACTGCAATATCACTGAACATTTTCGACTGAGTCTTTTTGGACAGCAAAAATATTTTTTCCGAAAACAGATGGGCAGCAATGCTTTCTGTTTTGGTCTCGGACTCGCTTACCGATTGAGTGCCTATTGATTTGTGTGAACTAAATCCTACTTAAATGTCAGCTTTCAATTTTTTCCGGCGATGCCGGCTGGGGATGCTTTCGCTTTTTTTTCTGCCGATTTGTGTCTGCGGACAGAGTACCAGCAATAATACCATCCTGATTTCCCTGATCAGTAAAACCTATGATTGTTCTACCGGACAATTAAGTGTCCGTTTCCATATCCGTAATATGGATGAGTTTGGCAATTATGGATTTTACAGAACACTCTGGAGCATTGATCTTGGCGCCAGCAGCGTCATCGGAAGACTGCTTCCGAGCGGTGATGGAGAAGTGAGTTTTACGGGTGCCTACACATTCGGAGATGAGATCATCTGTTCGGCAGAAGGTTATCGTGAGAATGAAGCACCGCTCACCGAATTCCGGGATACCTATATTGTTTCTGCACCGCCGAAACCATCTATACAGGTAATGGGTTCCACTACTCTTTGTAATGGTGCGTCCGCTACATTGAGCGTGACTGATCCTCTCTATAGTTATGTATGGTCAAATGGTGCGACGGGCAATACAATTTCAGTCAATACGCAGGGTGCTTATACTGTTTATGCAATCAATGAATGCGGTGTGGCTTCGCCAGTGAGTGATCCGGTTTTTATTACTGCGGCTTCCACACCTGCCGCGCCGGTGATCGGCAGCAGCAGCGGCACACTACTGTGCAATGGCGCTTCCACAACGTTCAGTGCCATGGTTACAGATGGTGTGATTCAATGGAGTAATGGTGCCAGCGGTGCATCAATGACCACGGCTGTGGCCGGTGCTTATTATGCATCCGCTACCAATGGTTGCGGCACGAGTGGTAACAGTAATGTAATTGTGATCAGCACCAATCAAACGCCGCTGCCGCCCGTGGTGAGCAGTAGTAATGGCAGTTCACTTTGCAATGGTTCTTCTACCACGCTTTCTGCATCGCCGTCTTATGGCGGAACTATTAGCTGGAGTACCGGAGCCCTTGGAAACAGTATACAAGTGAACAGTCCCGGTAATTATTACGCGTATGAAACGAATAGCTGCGGCACGAGTGGCACCAGTAACGTGATGGCCATCACTACCGGTTCCGTGCCGTCAGCGCCAATAATCAGTTCTTCCAACAGCACTCTTCTCTGTAATGGTGCATCTACTGTGCTTACGGCTTCGGGATCGGAAACGATTAGCTGGAGCAACGGAGCTGTGGGTGCTTCGATTGGTGTGAGCAGTGCAGGTGTTTATTATGCAGTGGCAACAAATGATTGCGGAACGAGTGGACAGAGTAATAGCATTGTTATCAGCACCGCATCCACACCGGGTGCGCCGACTGTTACCAATAGTAACGGCAATTTGTTGTGTAATGGAGCGAGTACGGTTTTATCTACAATGTCTTCTTTTGGTGGTACGATTCTCTGGAGCAATGGAGCGGCGGGAAATTCGCTGACGGTAAGTGTGGCAGGCTCTTATTATGCTTATGAAAGCAATGGATGCGGTAGTGGCAATATCAGTAATGTATTTAACATACAAACTGCTACAACGCCAACCGCACCGACTGTTACGCCATCGGGTAGCCAGCAATTGTGTAATGGCGAATCCATAACACTGAGTGCTACGGGCAATAATATTATCTGGTCAACGGGTGCGGTCGGTCATTCGATCAGTACGAATACGGCAGGTAATTATTATGCGGTTGATCGCAATAGTTGTGGTAATAGTGTGCAGAGTAATCTGGTCAATCTAACGACAGTTGTTTGTCCGACACCGCTACCCGGCAGTTCTTTCTTTGTTTGTCCGGGTGTGCTGAAAACGCTTGATGCAGGTGCGGGTTATGATACGTATGCATGGTCGAATGGTGCGACTACCAGAACGATTGAAGTTGGACCTGGCACTTATACGGTGACGGTGAGTAAGCAGGGATGTTTTGCGACTTCTGCACCTGTGACCGTGGGTTATTATACGGTCAACACGCCTACGGTTTCAACGTCGGGTGCGACCAGTTTTTGCGCAGGTGGAACTGTCACACTTTATTCCAGCGCAGCCAATGCTTATGCATGGAACAATGGTTCAAGTGCCGGTTCAATTACTGTTAACAGTTCAGGTAATTATTTTGTCAGTACAACTGATGCCAATGGTTGTACAGCTACTTCATCCGCGATCAATGTTACCGTGCATCCATTACCAACAGCTTCGATCACCGGCGGTGGTAATGCCTGTCTGAATGGAACGGCACCGAGTGTGGTGTTTACGGGCAGCAATGGAACTGCACCTTATACTTTTAGTTATCGTATTAACGGTGGTGCTTTACAAACCGTATCAAGTGTTGGTAATAGTGTCAGTGTTGCAGTGCCGACAACGGTGGCGGGAAATTATACCTATACCTTAGTGAGCGTGCAGGAGTCGGGGAGTGGGGCCTGCAGCAATAGTGCGAGTGGTGCTGTTAGTGCTACTATTCAATCTTTGCCTTCTGCTACGATTGCCGGTACGACGCAGGTTTGTGTGAACAGTGCTTCACCGATGGTGCAGTTTTCGGCGGCAGGTGGTCAATCACCTTATACTTTTAGTTATCGTATTAACGGTGGTGCTGTACAAACTATCAGTAGCGGACCCGGTCATATTGCCAGTATTCCAGTTCCTACGCAAACTGCCGGTGCATTTGTTTATTCATTGGTTAGTGTGCAGGAAGCGGGGTCGTGCATTGCATCTGCTTCGGGTAATGCGACCATTACAGTTCATGCAGTTCCGACTGCAAGTATTACGGGTGCTGCGACGGTTTGTCAAAATGGGGCTTCGCCTGCTATTGTGTTCTCGGCAAGTGCCGGTATAGCTCCTTATGTTTTTTCTTATCGTGTGAATGGAGGAGCGGAGCAGACGATTACTACTGTGAGTGGTAGTTCTGTGAGTCTTGCCGTTCCTAGTTCTGCGGCGGGTGATTTTGTGTATGAACTTGTGCGTGTGCAGGAGTCTGGGATCGCGGCTTGTGCGAATGCGGCGAGTGGTTCGGTGACGGTGCGTGTTCAACCTTTACCCGATGGTAACATTACGGGTGATGCGGTTGTCTGCAGGAACGCGTCTTCACCATTGATACAGTTTAGTGGAACGGGTGGGACAGCACCTTATACTTTTATCTATCGTGTGAATGGCGGTAGTCCGCAAAGCATCAGCACGACCTCGGGTAATGCTGTGAGTCTGCCTGTGTCCACGCAAAACGCCGGTAGTTATACCTATACGCTGATCAGTGTGCAGGAGGCAAGTGGTAATTCCTGTCTGGCTACTATCAATGCATCGGCGACGGTGGTCGTGCATCCGCTGCCTACAGCGAGTGTCAGCGGAACGGCAACGGTTTGTCAAAATGCTACAGCACCACTGATCAGTTTTACCGGAGCGAATGGAACCGCACCTTACCTGTTTACCTATCGTATCAATAATGGAACGGATCTGACTATCAGCACTACGGGTAATACTGTTTCTATACAAGCACCGACAACTATTGCGGGCAGCTTTAGCTATCAATTGGTCAGTGTGCAGGATGCATCAGCAACAGCCTGTCAGCAAGCTGCGAATGGAACGGTGCTGATTACTGTTCATCCGCAACCTACAAAACCGATTCTCTCCACTGTAAATAATCATTTGTGTAATGGAGAGACAGGAGTGCTGCGCGTCAGCAATTATGTAGCTGGTCAGACTTATGCCTGGTTTAAAGATGGTGTGATGATCAGGTCGACAACGGGTGATACGATCCAGGTGCAGGCTGCGGGCTCTTATACCGTGTCGGCGGTTTCTGTCAATGGATGTGTGGGTGAGATGGTTTCAGATCCGCTGGTAATCACTTCGGGGACTGTTGGTAAACCGATTATTACCGGATGGTTCAAAGTATGCGAAGGTGGTAAAACATTACTTACAGCAAGTGTTGAACAGGGTAGTGGTAGATACCGATGGGGATCACCACCTACCAGTCCCAGCTTATCGGAGGATTCCAGTTTTTTCGCTTATGCCGGACAGTATCGTTTATGGGTTAGTGCTCAGGGTTGCACTGACAGTGTAAATGCAGTTGTGATGAACAACGATACTGAGTTCCCGGCGGGCAGACTGATACTTTCTTCTGATTCGATTGGTTATGGTGAAGCGGTTACGATGCGGGCTGAGGTTAGCAAAGCTGCTCGTTATATCTGGGAGATCGGTGATGGAAGAGCTTATACGACCAGTGGAAATACAATGGTGCATCGATTTTACCAGGAGGGTGATGGTATTCCCATTCGGGTGCGAGCGATCAGTGCGCGCAACTGTTCGACGGAATTTACGGCACGCTTGAAAGTGGCAGCGCGCGTGCCGACCGTGATTCCCAATCATTCTTTTTCCGGACAGCTTCGTGACTGGAATGTATATCCGATTCCCTTTAGCCACTACTTACATGTTTCTGCGGTGCTGAAAAGAAATGAAACGGTGCGCATCGATCTGTTTGCTTCGGACGGCAGGTGGTTACAGCAATGGACATTCAAGGGACAAAAGGGTGATAATGAATTTCAGATCAAAGGGCTGGGTCATCTGTTGAGTGGTGCCATCTATTATCTCACTGCTTATTACAATCAACAAAAACATAGTGAACTCATCGTTAAACAATAAAATTATTTCTATGAAATCATTGATGGCAATTTTAATCTTTTTGCTGCTATTATCTTGTAACAAAAAACAAGAACAGACCAATGCCGGTGAAACCAATTTCCGGTTTTCCAGGGACACGGTTTTTGTGCGGGAGAAAGATTATTTCAATATCAATCAAACCAATAACGGGCTATTCAGCATTTTCAGTCAACCAGCGGAGCATCAGCTAAGCATGACTTATAATGAGCCGAGTGGGCGGGTGCGTTTTTATTACCGGGGCGTTCCGCTGATGGATGGGCAGCCTTTTGTGGTGGCGGCGGACAGCAGTGCTTTATTTTGTGCGGCGGATACAGCGGGTATTTATACGGCTGATTTTTATCTGACGGACAGACTGGGGCGTGTGTTGCACCGACAACTGGTGGTTAAATGTATGACCAGCCCTAAACCCGTGGCTGGGCTTGTTTATAAACCTTTGGAAAAAAGTCCGGATAATTTTCTTTACTATTTTATTGCGGGTTCGAGCAAGCAACCTTATGGTGCCATTGTTTCCTATCATTTTCTGATCAACGGGCAACAACAAATTACCACTACCCCTTACCTGCAATGGTATTTCCACGACCGGGGACAGCAGGAAGTTTTTTTTCATGTGGTGGATGATTTAGGTGTTTCATCTGATACGCTTCACTATTCAATTCTTGTACCATGAAAGCAATCCTGATCTTTTTATTTTTTCCCGTTATAGTCCTATCACAACCGATGCCTTTGCCTACCAGTTTTCATGTGTTGTCCATTCCCGGATCTGCGAGGGGATGGGCGATGGGCAATAGCGGTATTGCATCTTCTATAGCAAATCAATCACTGGTGTACAATGTTGCGAAAGCTGCTTTTACGCAGCACCGTCACCAGGGAAGTTTACACTATATGCCATGGCTGCCGGGTGTTAACAGTGATGCAAGATTGATACATGCGGGTTATCTCGGTTCGCTGGGCAGTGCTGTGATGGGTGTGAGTGTTCATTATTTGCATTTCGGAACGCTTGCGATCCGGGATGCGGGTGGTGCGACGCTGGGGCTGTATAAAGCGGGTGAATATAGTATCGCAGGCTCTTATGGCTTGCAGATTGGCAGCCAGGCATCTCTTGGAACGACGCTCCGCTATTTTGCGCAGGTGGTTCCGGGCGTGAACGCGAATAATCGCAGCAGTGTTTGTGGTGATATCAGTTATTACCAGTCCATTCCTTTAAGTGATGCATTACATACACTATCTATCGGTGCTGTTGTCAATAACCTGGGTGCGAATATTGATTTGCCGACTGCTGCGGGGGTTGGACTTTCTTATCAATCTCATTCACCGGATAATAATGCACTCGCAGTGACAGTGGAAGCCAGTAAGCTGTTGAAAGAGGATTGGCGTGGGACGCGTATTTCCTGCGGTGCTGAATACGGGGTTGCGGAGTCGTTCTTTATGCGCGGAGGTGTTCATCTTGAACATGTAACAAAGGGTAATCGCAAATTTTTCTCACTCGGTGCAGGGTATAAAGGATTTGTCAGTGATCAGAATTATGGGATCGATTTTTTTTACCTCATACCCTTTGGCAGACGGGGCGCGGTATCTCCCTTTCAAAACAGTTTTGGGTTCACCCTCTCTTTGAATATCGGTCATCTTGAATAATGGAAATGATCAACACGATTAGCTGGTTGCAGTTTTTCAGGACATTGGTGATTGTCTTTGGTATTTACTACCTGGTACTGCTGGTTTATTATAGAAAAGAATTATTGCAGTGGTGGAAGGAACGAAAAAAGTGAGTCAGGCAACTGCAGTATGCATGTCCCGCTGTCGTGCAGGAAAACCAAGTGCATTCAATTTGGACAGCGGGCATGTTTTTAAAATGATGGTGAAATGAAAAAGTGTATCGATTATATCATGAGGCGAAAAATGTTTTGGTTATTGGTGATGGTATTGTATTCAGTAACAGGTTTTGGACAGGATGTGAATGCGGGTTTACTGGAGGCGAATCAAAAAGTGAGAAGTTATTTCGCGGCGGGTACGCAACTACTCTATGCGGTAGGTGCTATCGTTGGACTGATTGGTGCTGTGAAAGTGTTTAATAAATGGAACGCTGGAGAACCTGATACGGGCAGGGTGGCGGCGGCATGGTTTGGTTCCTGTGTATTCCTGGTAGTAGTCACTACGGTTATCCGTGCATTCTTTGGTATCTGATGGGAAGGGCATTACCAATCGTTGATATTGCGGGTCAACAATATTTTATTGACCTGCGACTCTATGAGTTTCGTCATGTAGAAAATTTTATGAACCGGGTTTTTATCCATGATGACCTACAGGAAAAGGGGGACAAATTATACCTGCTCTACGATAAATTTCATCGATGTGTGTTTCGCGGAGGGCAGGCAGAGCTGGAACAGCGAAAGGATAAAGAGATTGTGCTTGTTGAACTGCCCAGCCTGGAGAAACTGGACCCTATTGGTTTTGAATGGCTCTGTGCTAATCAGGAAGAGCACCAGCGATCACTCGATACTTTACTGCAGTGGGCTCAACGCATGATGCCGGTGCTTGAAGAGGCGCGCAGGGCGAAACAGGAAGCCAGGACGGTTAAACTTCAAAAGAAAAAATTAAGAAGCGGAAAAGCCAGACGACTATGAACAGTGTTTATGCTATCAATAAGGGCATTCATCAACCGATTGTGTTTAAAGGGTTGAAAGGACAGTGGATTAATTATCTGGCAGGTGGTCTGGTTGCATTGTTTTTGGCTTTTGTGTTTTGTTATCTGCTGGGTGTTCCGCTTGTTGTTTGCAGTTTGGGTTTGCTGGTGCTGGGTGCTGTTCTTTTTTATGTGATTTATCGGTGCAATCGAAAGTATGGCAGAGATGGCTTTATGAAACAATATGCAACGCGTCTTTTGCCCAAACATATCAAACAGGATCAATTTTTTATCGGATGAAATCTATCTCAGACATATTACCCCTTTATGGTGTAGAGCATGATATCCTGCTTTCCAAACGAGGTGATCTGACAATTGCTTACCGACTGGAACTGCCTGAGCTGTTTACGCTTTCGGTTTCTGATTATGAAACGCTTCATCAAAGCTGGTTAAAGCTGATCCGTCTTTTACCCGATGGTTGTCTGTTGCATAAACAGGACTGGTTTCTGGAAGAAAAGTTTGTGGGCGATTTTCAAGAGGTTCAAGGACTTCTGGGACGGTCGAGCGAAAGACATTTTAATGAAAGGCCTTTTATTCAACATCACAGTTACCTGATGCTTACGATGCCAGCCCATACGCGCAGGCAGGTTAATTCACTTTATTCATCGCTCTTACAAAAACATTTTGTTCCGGCTGAAACGATGGATCCGGCTTTTGCACTCAGTTTTGAATCCGTTTGTTCACAGGCAGTTCGTTTATTGGCTGATAGCGGACTGGTCAAGTGCAGCAGGTTAAAGCAGGATGCATTGGTTCGTTTGGTAAATGAATATTTGAGTTTAGATACAGATGGTTTGCGGCGGGATCTAGATTTTCAGGATGGTGTGCGGGTGGGTGAGAAACACTGTGTGCTATACACAATCGGTGATACGGCGGCTCTGCCATCACACTGCGGACCCAGTATCCGCTTTGATCCGTATTCTACTGATACCAGCAAATTTCCGATCGGGTTTGTCAATAGTTTTTGTCAATTACTGCCTGTTAATCATCTCTACCAGCAATTTATCAAAATAGAAAACCAGGGCGAGCTGGTGGAGCGGCTGGAGAAAAAAAGGTTGCGGCTTCAATCCCTGTCTGCTTATTCGAGGGAGAATGCTTTTGCGCGCGATGCAGTGAACCTTTTTTTGCAGGAAGCGGTGGCGGATCAACGGCAAATTGTGAGCGCACATTTCCACCTGCTTGCGTGGACGGATCAGGCAAGTGGTTTACAGGCTTTGCGGAATCAATGTCTAACTGCTATGTCTACTATTGATGCTTTTCCAAAACTGGAAACGGTGGGTGCGCCGCAACTTTACTGGGCGGGTATTCCGGGTAATGCGGCTGATCTTCCATCCAATGAAACTTTTCTCAATTTTTCAAACCAGGCGGCTTGTTTTTTGAATACAGAGACCGGCGCGTTAGCGAAAGGGCAGGGCTTTGGGATCAGGCTGGGTGACAGGGTTAGCGGGCGGCCCTTACTGGTGGATATTTCGGATGGACCAATGAAGCAGGGGATTATCGCTAACAGAAATAAAGTCATCATCAGTCCTTCCGGTGGTGGTAAATCCTTTACACTGAATCATATTGCCCGATCTTATCATGAACAGGGTACGCATATTGTGCTGATTGATATCGGTCATTCTTATCGTGGACTCTGTAGCATGGTGAACGGCACTTATTTTACTTATTCGGATGAACGCCCGCTTTGTTTTAATCCGTTCTTCCTGCCTGCGGGGGTTACTGCTGACGGCGAAAAAAAAGAAAGTATCAAAACATTGATCCTGGCACTCTGGAAAAAGGATGATGAGCATTTTACTCGCAGTGAATATGTGGCATTGTCGAATGCGGTGCAGGGTTACTATGAAAAGGAAATCGGGTTTCGTTGTTTTGATTCCTTCTATACCTTTCTGAGTACTGATTATTCGATGCAGATGAAGGCTGAAGTGATTAGCCCATCTGATTTTGATCTGAACAACCTGCTTTTTGTTTTACGACCTTATCACAAGGGTGGTGAATTTGATTACCTGTTAAACGGAAAGGAAAACCTTGATCTGCTGCATGAACGATTTATTGTTTTTGAACTGGACACGATCAAAGACCATCCGATCCTGCTGCCGGTGGTGACCATTATGATCATGGATGTATTTATTGCCAAGATGCGACAGTTGAAAGGGGAGCGCAAAATGCTGGTGATAGAGGAAGCCTGGAAAGCACTGATGCGAACCGGGATGGCAGAATTTATCAAATTCGTGTATAAGACCCTGCGTAAATATTATGGAGAAGCTATTGTGGTCACGCAGGAAGTGGAAGATATTTTATCCTCACCGATTGTCAAACAAACCATTATCGCCAATAGTGATTGTATGATCCTGATGGATCTGTCGCGTTATGAAAATAAATTCCAGGAAGTGCAGTCCATGCTGGGGTTGACGGAAAAGGAACGAACGATGGTTTTGTCACTGAATAAGGCGAATGATCCGGATAAAAAGTACAAGGAAGTTTTTATTTCCCTCGCTCATCGTCAAAGTAAAGTGTACCGGGTAGAAGTTTCTCCTGAAGAATATTATTGCTATACCACGGAAGAAAAAGAAAAACTGATGGTTACCAAAGCTGCTCATGAATGGGGGGGTATGGAAGCAGGTATTCAATCTATGGTTGCTCATCTTCAAAAATAATTGTCATGAAAAAGGTAGTGCTTGTTTTATTGCTGGTGTCTGTTTCGCATGTGAGCGTGAAGGCGCAAAGTATTGATCCGGTATCCTTACTGATTTCTAAATTGATTCGTGCGCTTGAACTACAGGTAAAAAAAATGCAGTACGCTACCATGGTATTGCAGCAGGCCCAGCAGGTGGCGGAGCGTGGGCTTTCCACGATTAAGATGCAGGAGATTGCGGATTGCCAGCGTAAGCAGCAGGATTTGTATGCGGGTTATTTTAAGGAACTGAGACATGTGAATCAGTGGGTGAAAAATTTAAAACAGGCTAAGCAGATCGGTGATCTGCAAGCCACACTTGAAAAAGCTGGCAGTTATTTATCTGCTGGTTCCAGACAGGCTTATATGCAGCAACTCGACAAAAGCCGTTTGTTGATGCAGTCTTTGAAGCAATTGTTGTCTTCCGATCAATTGGTCATGAAAGATGCAGACAGGTTGCTGTATGTTCAGCAACTGCGAACTGCTATGAATGACTGTGTAGAAGAAGTTGAACGTCTTCAACAAGCATATCTACAGGGTGTTGCATTGAAGGAAAGCAAGCAAAGGGATTTGCGCTATTTGTCCAGTTTAATCAAGCAAAAATGAAACAGCTATTTGTTTTTATTTCTCTGCTGTTGGCGTTTAGCCGATTGGCGGCGCAATCACAGGAGTTGGAAACACTGAAGGTGGAAATGCAAAAGCTCGCACAGTTAAAACTGATGTTAAGCGAAATGAAAAATGGTTACCAGAGCCTTGTAAAAGGATACGATACGATACGTGATATAGGCAAGACTAATTTTCAACTGCACCAGCAACAGTTAGACAAACTGCTCCAGGTTAGTCCGGAACTGCAACGTGATCCTTTGATCAGGTATATCCAGGTTTCTCATCAGCAGATTCAAACTACTGGTGTGACGATTTTGCAGGAGTTCAGGAAAACTCAGCTATTCAGACCCGATGAAATTTTTCAATTGGATGGACAATGTAAGCGCATCATCCATTCCTGTGATGCGGATATGGAAGTTTTGAGCCGGGTACTCAGTCCCGGAAAATTCAGGATGAGTGATGGAGAGCGAAAAGAAGTCATCAACAGCATCCGTCAATCCATGGAGACCAATATGCTCAAACTGGATTCGTTGCGCATGAACTATTTGCGTACGCTTTCAGAGAGACAACAAAAAACTAGGGATATCCAAAGCCTTAAACGATTGAATAAAATTCAGTAGACAGCATGAAAAAGTGGATCGGTCTATTCTTCCTCTGTTCGCCCCTGATGGTTGCGGCGCAGTCTATTTCCAATGGTACTTATATGCAATCCATTCTGGACAACTTATACCACCAGATGATGCCCATGTGTAAACAACTGATTGGCGCGGCGCGTGGCATAGCTGCGATAGCCACGCTTTGCTATATCGCTCTTCGGGTCTGGAAAAGTATTGCAGCGGCTGAACCAGTTGATCTGTATGGACTGCTTCGTCCATTTGTGATCGGGTTCTGTATCCTGATTTTCCCATCCGTGATTGTATTGCTCAACACCCTTTTGCAACCCACGGTAACCGGGACGGCATTAATGGTAAAGAATGCCAACCTGGCTATGGAAAAATATATCGCCATGCAGGAAAGCAATAATACGCTGCTTGAATCATTACATCCGGCGAACTGGATCCGAGATGGAATTAAAATGCTACTGGAATGGATATTTCAGGCGGCTGCACTGATCATTCATGTGATCCGCACTTTCTATTTGATTGTGCTTGCGATTATCGGCCCGATTGTTTTTGCGCTTTCGATTTTTGATGGTTTTCAGCACCTGTTAACCGTTTGGATGGCCAGGTATATCAATGTGTTTCTGTGGTTGCCGGTGGCGAACATCTTTGGAGCCATTATCGCTACGATCCAGGAACATATGGTGAACCCTTTGAGTACAGGTGTGCGTTATCCGGGCGTTTTTATTGCTACTGACTGGGCTTATATCGCTTTTCTGCTGATTGGTATTGTCGGGTATTTCACGGTTCCTTATGTTGCAGGTTATATCGTGCATGCGGGTGGCGGTAATGCACTGATGGATAAAGTTACCCGGCTTACTGTTGGCTCAGCACGCACAGCAACCAGTGCAGCAACGGGAGGTATGTCAGGGGATGCTTATGGAGGAGCGGCTAATAAGATGAACAATGGGATGAGTGAAGCGGGTGCCAGCAATGGTTATTTCAAAGATAAAATCGGGGGTAAATAATATGTTTCAACCTACTCAAAATATTGATACGGCTTTTCGTGCGATGCGGATGCTGATGTTGGTGGTTATCGTTGGATGTCTTTGTATCAGTCTGTATGCTCTGTACCAAAATGTGCAACTGTCTGCAAGGATGCAAGATCGTGTGTATGTGCTGGCGAATGGGAAGGCCATGGAAGTGGTAGCGAGTAGTCGTACAGAAAACCTGGAAGTGGAGGCGCGCGATCATGTGGCGATGTTTCATCACTGGTTCTTTACGCTTGATCCCGATGAGCAGGCGATCACCACCACTATTACCCGCGCCCTGTATATGGCGGATGGCTCCGCTAAAACCCAATATGATGACCTGGTAGAAACGGGTTATATCTCCGGTATTATTTCGGGCAATGTGAGTCAGCAAATACATATTGACAGTATCAGCGTCAATACAACTGCAGCACCTTACCAGTTTGCCTGTTATGCAAAAATTCAGATACTTCGTTCCACCAGTCTTGTTACCCGATCTCTTGTTACGCAGGGCTATCTGCGCAATGTGAGCAGAACAGATCATAATCCGCATGGTCTTTTGATAGAAAAATGGGAAGTGACAGAGAATAAAGATTTAAAAATTGAAGTGCGATGAAAAAGCGTAGAACAATCCTCTTTTATGGTATGCTGCCTTTATTCGTGATACCTTTTATCAGTGGATTTTTCTGGCTGATGGGTGGCGGCAGTCTGCCCGGTAAAGCGAATACAGCAACTGGTTTAAATTTTAAGTTGCCATCTGCCAGGGTTGAAAAAGACAGCATGAGGAATAAACTTTCCTTTTATGAGCAGGCAGGTATGGATTCGCTAAAAAGAGAAGAAGCATTGCGGAATGATCCGAATATTTTAAAAACTGCTGAGCCAGTTTCCGAATGGACTGATGAGGACTATACTCCTGTGAAGGAAAAATATTCTCCCCGGAAAACGTCGGTGCCAGTTGATGAAACTGTTGATGAGGCCATCTATCATCCGGTGAACAATTCAAAAAATGATATTGCACCTGACCCAGAACTGGAAGCCATCAATCAAACCATTGAAAAATTAGCAGCCTTACAAAGGCCCAGTATCAGCGTAGAGAAAAAATCAATGGGAAAGGAATCCGTATTTAGTGTCAGTGGGAAACCGATGCAGGACGAAAGTTATTTTGGTAAGCGCATGGTTTCACCGTCAAATGGTTTTTTAAGCGATCAGCGGGAAAATGAATCCGTTCAACATTCATTTGGTGCAAGGATTCCATTCAGACAGGTGTTACAATCCGGGTCGGCCATACAATTATTACTGAACCAGCCGCTCTATATAGCAGGTGTAATCATTCCTTCCGGCCATTTATTACATGGCATTGCTTCGATACAACATGAACGGTTACAGGTATTGATTCCCTCTATTCGTATTGACAAAAAAATATTGCCTGTTTCACTGTCGGTGTATGATCTTGATGGGATCGAAGGTATTTATATGCCCGGATCAGCACCAAGGGAAATACTCAAATCCGCAGCGGATCAATCTATTCAATCGGTCAATGTCCTCTCACTTGATCCATCTATCAAAACACAGGCTGCCATGGCCGGAATCGGTGCGGCAAAAAACCTGTTATCCAGAAAAGTTAAAAACCTGCAGGTGACCGTTGAAGCCGGTTACCAGGTTTTATTGCGGGATACAAAAGAGCAATAGTTATGAGAAACGGAATTGTGGTGCTTTTGTTTTTTTTCTGTTTTGGCGCGAAGGCGCAGCAGGCTGACAGCGTCCGTTATATTGCTGTTTCGTCCAATAAAACGACGAGCGTGATATTCCCTTCCACCATTATTTCCATTGACCGGGGAAGTGAACGGATTGTTGTGCAAAAATCTATCCATAATATTCTGCGGGTAAAAGCTGATTCTGTTTTCACTGATACCACCAGTCTTACTGTGATCACTTCAGACGGAAAACTCTATGCATTTCTGGTTCATTTTTCTGTTGTGTCTTCTGATCTGACGATTCATTTAAGTAAGGGTGCGCAAATACATAAGGATACTTTTCTTCTGGCGTTGTCACAAAGGGTACAGCAGGCGAAAAATTTGTTGCATGGGATTGGGAATACGGAAGGGGGCGTGCGCGCTTCTATGCTGGGGATCTATACAACGGGTGAACTGATCATTTGTAAACTGAAGCTGGAAAACAATTCTTCTCTTTCTTATGAAATAGGCGGTGTACGTGTTTACTCAAAGGAGCGTGTTACTGCCAAGCGCCGATCGTCCCAGGAGCGGGTCGTGGAGCCACTACTGTCCCTTTCCCAGCAAACCATTGTGCGGGAAAAGGGTGTGCTTGTCTTTACACTTATCATTCCCAAACCGTCACTGACCAACGCAAGGTCGCTTCGAATTGATATTGCTGAAAAGGATGGTGAAAGAAATCATTCGCTCTCCATCGTCAACAGGTACCTGGTGAATGCCATTCTGATTCATTAAAATAATTTCCATGCACATTCAATTCAGTGAGTTGCCAGCAGTGGTGAATACTTTGCAACGTTTTGCGGAGGAGGGTAAAGCATTTGTAGCCATTCACCTGAATGTCGATCAACTCTCCGTGGCTGATTTGCATGCTTTCAAACTCAGAGAGGAGGGGCTCAATTTTGTCGAGTTCAATGAAACGCAATCAAAGGAAGTATACCTGTTTCCAACTGCTGCTGTTCATGATATGATTCAGGAATTTGCTCGGCAAAGACTGGTCATGAATCCTAATGCAACAAGTACATTTTTAGCATTAAGGGATCAGTATGAAATCAATCTTCGTGAACGGATGGGTGATGCTTTTAATCAATTTGTGTATGAACTCGATAAGGTTGACTGGAACCGCATTGATTACAAAAGAGGGCGACAGGAATTTGATACTATCGAATCAAAAATCGCCTATAACAGGATTGACTGGCTCATTGACCAGCTCTCTCTTTTTTGTCTTACCCATCTTTCAGGCAAAGAAATTATGGCAGATATATTATACGGTTATTGGCATCATACGCCTATGGAGATGCATATGAACCCTGTCCTCACCGGGCAATATGCTGCCGATCAAATAAAAGCATACAAGACATTGCCGGAAGAAAGTACTGCGACACTCAAAGAAAAAGAGGGGGATTCCTATTTACAAATTAATAACAAACAAAACAATACAAACATGAACGCAGAAAATTTGGAATACCTGCAAAAGCAAATGCTTTATTCAGGTTTTGGGGAGGGTTTGAACGCTCAACTGGAAAAGAAACTGAAAGAGGGGCATCCTGATTTTCAGATACAGGCCAGCCATGAGTTTGGGCGTGATACAATGGAAGCTGTACTTTATTTTTCCCGGTCGAAGCAGGATGGAAGCGATAAGTATTTCTTCAATAAATATGATGCTACACTAAATAATGACCATGGCAAGTTTCAACAAACTTTTTTTATCAATAACAAAGGGCAGAGCATCACATTCCGGGAGGCCTGTAATCTGCTGAACGGCAGAAGTGTGTACAAGGAGTTAACGCCCAAGGAGGGCGCGCGCTACAAGGCCTGGGTTAAACTGGATTTCAGCAAGCGAGATGAATTCAACAATGCCAAGCTGAATATTTTCAATGAAAAGTATGGCTTTGATTTAAAGGAGGCACTGTCGCGCATTCCACTTAAAGAACTGGGCGACCCTGATAAAATGGCGACACTCTTTACTTCCTTACAGCGAGGTGATATGGTACAGGCTACCATGGTGAAACCAGAAAAAGAAATGGCTGTGCAAATTGCTGCTGATCCCAAGTTTAAAACGATCCGGATGTTTGATAAAGAAGGTACAAAGTTGTACGTGCCGGCACCTAAACAGGAAGTGCAGTATGGAAAGGCTCCTGTGGACGAGAAGCGTGTGGAACAGGGGGCAGTGCTGGAAGTGGGTGAACCGCTGAACGCGGGTTACCAACAAAAAAACGACAAAGGCCTTCCACTATCCGAAAATAATGGATCAAAAGCTAAGCGCCACAACCGAGGTGAAGTTCAACCCAGGCAAGGAGTTAAACTCAATAAAAACAGAACCGGTAAGAGTAAATCAAGAAATATTGGATAAAAGGAAGTGCTATGAATCGTAAAAATATGGACATGCTTGCCGGAAGGCTTCGGCAGCTTGGGTTTTCAGAAGACATTCAATACAGGTTACTGGCCAATGTTTGTTTTGCGCCCGCACATTTTGAAATAGAACATCAAATGTTGGTTGGAGCAGATAGATGCAAATTCAGCGTTCATTGTGTGCGTGGCGATCAGGATTTATATGATGCCATTTACTTTATTGCCTGTTTGCGTAAACTCCCTGAAACGCCTTCAGACCTATCAGGAATAGATGCATCGATGCACAAGATTGACTGGCAGGCATTGTATCAGGGAAAAGAAGGTTTGGTGTTAGGCGATCCTGTTCAGGACACATATATTATTGCTGATCTATTGCAGGAAGCCATCAATTTTGATAAAGATGGATTGGTGCGATATAAGCATTGGTCAGGAACATCCCTGGAGGAAATGGTTCCAAATCTCGGCTACCTGAAAACTCAGTTTGAAATCAGTCAGCGGTTTTACCTGATCGACCAACAGTCACCCATCAATTTTGGTGATGCCATGCGTTTTTTGCAAAGCCGGTGGCTGGAGCGAAGGATGAACGCTGATAGAAAACTGTTATTGAAAAGCAATAGCGGAAGACAGGGTGGTCATCTGCTAAAGAAACGGCTTCGCCATAACCGTCGTCTAAATACAAACAATTCATGAATGCGGATTTCAAACTGCAGGACTTTTTCTCGGTAGTTTCTGAGGATACGCGGATTACTGTTACCCATATCAGCCTATACCTTGCGTTAGTGAACGAATGGCAGACCCTGGGGTGCCCCATTGGAATACCCGTTGACAGAACAAGGTTGATGTATCTCGCTAAGATAAACGCCCGGCAGACCTATGATAAATGTATGCATGATCTCCACGCTTTTCGCTATATCAACTACATTCCTAAAAGAGCGAAGGGTGAAAGTTGGTTAGAGTTTAAGCGGCTGGTATAGATTTTCTTATGAGTATTTCTGGAAATAAAAGCCGGTGATTTTTTGCCGGTTTTTTTGTGAGTATGAAAAGTGAATTGTATGGGAAACTTTATCTACATGACCCCTGAAAAGGTTATGGAAATTTTAGCTAAAAATGGTAATTTTGTTACCTTATCCGAGGCGGAGATAATTCTATCATTCCTTGCCAATTTGGCCTCTATTTCTTTACAGAAAATTGTAGAAAATGAGGGCAGATCTATACATCCGGGTGAGCACGGATGAGCAAGCCGAAAAAGGGTATTCCCAAAGAGACCAGGAAGAAAGATTACGTAAGTATTGTGCTTACAAGAATATCCAGATCCGCGACGTTATTTACGAGGATTTTTCTGCCAAGACATTTCAGAGACCAGCATGGAAAAAGATTCTGGAATCCTACCGATCAAAACGTGGTCAAGTCCAGCAGATTTTATTTACCAAATGGGATCGGTTCAGCAGAAATGCAGCGGATGCTTTCCAGATGATTAATCTACTTCGCAAATTAGGCGTTGAACCCTGTGCTATTGAACAACCTTTAGACCTTGATATTCCTGAAAACAAAATCATGTTGGGCATTTACCTAACATCACCCGAAGTAGAAAATGACAGACGTGCAATAAATGTTCGTAACGGTATGCGAAGGGCGGTAAAAGAGGGTAGGTATATGAATGGGGCACCTATTGGATACATCAACAGAACCACACCTGAAGGGAAAAAATACATTGCGGTTGATCCTCCAAAAGCAGAAATCATTAAATGGGCATTTGAAACGATTGTAAACCGTCAGCTCCATATTGAAGAGGTATATAGGTTAGCAAAAGAAAAGGGGCTGAGCTGTGGTAAGAATCATTTCTGGAACGTATTGCGGAACCCGGCCTATTATGGTAAGATTTTTCTAAGGGGCTACAAGGATGAGCCGGATTGTATCGTGAAGGGTAATCATGATCCAATTATTTCTGAGAAACTTTTTATTGATGTTCAGGATAGATTAAATGGGGGTAAGCGGGTTAGAAAAACCAGTGAAGAAACTCCTGAGAGGTTTTTCCTGCGTGGATATTTGGAGTGTCCCCGTTGCAGAAAAAGTCTTACTGCCAGTTCTTCAAAAGGCAGGTCATCTTATAGTCATTACTACCATTGTAATAGTAAATGCGGAATAAGATTTAAGGCACTGGAAGTAAACGAAAAGTTTAATTCTGAATTAAAAAAGTTCATTCCTAAACCTGGAATGGCAGACATCTATGCTGAAGTTGTCAATGACTTGTTTAAGAAAAATTCATCTTCAAATAATATTGAGATACAAAAATTGAATACCCGTGTTTCGGAATTACAGGATCAGATAAATAAGGCAAGAGGCAAATTTATTATTGACGAAATTGATAAGACAGATTACCACGAAGTAAGAAAAGGGTGTGAAACTGAAATAGAACGACTGGAAGCTGAAATTTTTGAGCTTTCCAAGAAGCGGATTAATATCAGTAATCAAATACGAAAAGCGATTCATAACCTGTCTAATTTGAATGAGATTTTTGAGAATGGAACTATTTCTAACCGCAGAAAGGTCGTTGGTTCGATATTTCCTGAAAAATTGGTTTTTGAAGGTTCGGATTTTCGAACCACAAAAGTGAACGAAGCTGTTCAGTTAATATTCAATATGGGAGAGGGTTTTGGAGAAAAAAAAAGTGGACAAACCGATGAGAAAATCGATTTATCCACTTGGGTGAACCGGATTGGATTCGAACCAATGACCTACTGCTTAGAAGGCAGTTGCTCTATCCAGCTGAGCTACCGGTCCAGTACTTATGTTTGCTAGTTGCTTCCGCCTTAGGCGGACTGAACTACCGATTAGAAAACGGAAATATTCACCCTTTTCCGAGGCGCAAAATAAGGGAAAATTCACCACTTCATCAAATGATTTGGCATTCTCTTTTCCATCCGCCAAAACAGCCTTACTTTGCGCCAAAGGATTGCTTTCATGAGTTATAATTATCTCCCCTTAGACCAAAAATGGCTGCATTTCAGCCAGGTGAAGAACCTGTTAGACTTTAACCAGCATATTTCTATCACTTTCGATGCCCATGAACGTATCCTCGCCTGCAGGGAGTACCTAGACCGTAAAATGGCCGAAAAAGACCGTTCCTATTATGGTATTAATACCGGTTTTGGGTTTCTTCAAAATGTAAAAATAGATGCAGGCCAGATAGGTCAGCTACAATATAACCTGCTCGTCTCACACGCCTGTGGCCTCGGTGAAGAAGTGCCCCATGATATTGTAAAACTGATGCTGATGCTTAAAATTAAATCGCTCAGTTATGGACATAGTGGGGTGCAGATCAACACGGTAAAACGACTCATGGAAATGTATAATAACGATGTGTTACCAGTTATCTATACCCAGGGATCACTCGGTGCATCGGGTGATCTGGCTCCATTAAGTCATTTAAGTCTGCCTTTAATAGGATTAGGAGAAGTATATTTCAAAGGCGAGCGTATGCCGTCTGCTAAAGCGCTTGGACTACTTAACTGGAAGCCTATTCAATTACAAAGTAAAGAAGGATTGGCTCTTATAAATGGCACCCAGTTTATGAGTGCCTATGGGATGTATTGTTTAAAGAAAGCAGAACACCTGTTGGAAATGGCTGATCTGATCAGCGCAGTTTCATTTGATGCATTTGCCTGTACTACAGAACCGCTTAATGAACGGATTCATGCTATACGGGCACATGAGGGACAGATAGATACTGCCAATAAACTGCGCAATTATCTGGCAGATAGCGAAATAGCACAACTTAAAAAAGAACAGGTTCAGGACCCATACTCATTTCGTTGCATTCCCCAGGTGCACGGTGCTTCCAAAGATGCTTTTAAACATATTTTGTCCGTCTTTCTTCGTGAAATAAACGCCGTAACAGATAATCCCAATATTTTCCCCGAAGAAGATATGATTCTCAGCGGGGGCAATTTCCACGGACAACCCCTTGCTTTATCTCTAGATTATCTGGCAATTGCTATGAGTGAAATAGGCAATATCGCTGAAAGACGAACTTACCAGCTAATCAGCGGTCAGCGTGGCTTACCGTTATTCCTGGTTAAAGACCCAGGCCTGCATTCCGGCTTTATGATTCCCCAGTACACTGCTGCCGGAATTGTGAGTGAAAACAAACAACTCTGTACCCCGGCATCTGTAGATAGTATTTCATCTTCCAATAACCAGGAAGACCATGTGAGTATGGGGGCCAATGCTGCCACAAAATGTTACCGGGTAATTCAAAATGTTGAAAAACTATTGGCCATCGAATTGCTGAGCGCTGCCCAGGCCCTGGATTTCCGACGTCCTCAAAAAAGTAGTACTGCTGTAGAAAAAATAGTACAGGCTTTCCGTGAAAAAGTAAGTTTTAATGAACAGGATCGTGTTTTGCATGATGATATGAAGATGGCAATTGACTTTGTAAATAGTTATGGCGTATAGGCAAGATGGTATTTTAGCCACAGATTCACAGATTTTGAATGAATATCTGTGAATCTGTGGCTAAATCGTCACAACAACAGAAAGGAGGTTAGTGCACAAGCCTTAACTTTGTGCCCCTAATAGCGTAGTATGTCAGAAGAAAAAAGCCTGAATTTTATTGAAGAAATCGTAGAAGCAGACCTGAAATCAGGGAAATATAGCTCTATTGTAACCCGTTTCCCCCCAGAACCCAATGGTTATTTACATATAGGCCATGCAAAAAGCATCTGCCTGAACTTCGGTTTGGCCCTTAAATATGGCGGAAAAACCAATCTACGTTTCGATGATACCAATCCTGTTACAGAAGATACCGAATATGTGGAAAGTATAAAAGATGATGTTCGCTGGCTTGGTTTTCAATGGGCGGAAGAACGTTATGCATCCGATTATTTTGAGCAATTATATGGTTTTGCAGTAAAACTAATCGAAAAAGGACTGGCCTATGTCGACGATAGTAGCAGCGAAGCCATCGCCGCACAAAAAGGTACGCCAACCC
This sequence comes from uncultured Sediminibacterium sp., assembly GCF_946481145.1. Next base: position 13,172 of record NZ_CAMLMJ010000014.1, on the reverse strand, counting down.
AACCCGGCACTAATAGTCCATTTCGCGACAGAAGTATAGCAGAAAACAGTCACCTGTTTGCAGAAATGAGGGCAGGTAAATATAAAGACGGTGAGAAAGTATTACGAGCTAAAATTGATATGGGACATGTGAACATGCACATGCGTGATCCTATTATCTATCGTATCAAACACGCCGATCACCACCGTACAGGCAGTAAGTGGTGCATTTATCCAATGTATGATTTTGCACATGGACAGAGTGATGCCATTGAAAATATCACGCACTCTGTTTGTACACTGGAATTTATACCACACAGGGATCTCTATAACTGGTTTATTGAACAACTCGATATTTTTCCTTCCAGACAATATGAGTTCGCGCGCCTTAACATGACCTATACCGTTATGAGTAAGCGTAAACTGCTTCAACTTGTTAACGAAAATTATGTGAATGGGTGGGATGATCCTCGGATGTCTACCATCAGTGGTATGCGCAGAAGAGGGTATACGGCTCCTGCTATTCGTGATTTCTGTGATCGTATCGGAATAGCAAAAAGAGATAACCTGATCGATGTTGGTTTGTTGGAATTTTGCGTAAGGGAACACCTTAATAAAATTGCTGTTCGTCGAATGGTTGTTTTCGATCCTTTGAAAGTGATCATCACCAATCATAATGGTGAAACAGAAATGTTAAGCAGTGAAAATAATCCTGAAGATGCCAATGCAGGTAGCAGAGAAATACCTTTCTCTAATGAATTATACATTGAGCAGGATGACTTCATGGAAGTACCCACCAAAAAGTATTTCAGGCTTGCGCCCGGACAAATGGTTCGATTAAAAAGTGCATACATCATCCGTTGTGATGAAGTTGTAAAAGACGAAAGTGGTAAAATAACAGCCTTGCATTGTACTTATATTCCCGAAAGTAAAAGTGGGGAAGATACTTCCGGTATCAATGTTAAAGGCACCCTACACTGGGTAAGTGCCAAACATGCCGTAAAAGCTGAAGTACGACTTTATGATCGTCTGTTCAAAGTAGAAGATGTTGGTAATGCAGAAGGAGATTTTAAAGATCATATCAATACAGATTCTTTGGAAATTGTAGCCAATGCATTCGCGGAACCTGCGCTGGCAAAGGATTCTTCTGATGACCGATACCAGTTTTTACGCAAAGGATATTTCTGTCTCGATAAAGACAGTACCCTTGAAAAATTGGTTTTCAACAGAACCGTAACCTTAAAAGACACCTGGGCCAAGGAGCAGAAAAAAGGTAGTTAAGAGGAGGTGGGAAATAAGGAATAAGGAATAAGGAATAAGAAATAAGAAATATGGAATAAGAAATAAGGAATAAGAAATAAGGAATAAGAAATAAGAAATAAGAAATGATTTTTTTTAACCTCACCTAACGCCTAGTACCTAGTACCTAGCACCTAATACCTAGCACCTAACACCTGGCACCTAGCAACTAATGCAATTATCTCAAAACTTTATATTACACTGGTGGAAACAGCGATTCCAACATCTGCCAACAGCTAAAGTACATTTACTATTAGCAGTAAGTGGAGGGGTTGATAGTGTTGTTTTGACAGATTTAGTTGCAAATGCAGGTATTGATTTTTCCATACTACACTGTAATTTTCAATTGAGGGGTGAAGAGAGTAATGATGATGAACAATTTGTAAGAAAACTGGCTGTTAAGTATGGAAAGCAGATCGAAGTAAAACATTTTGATGCAGCGCAATTAGCTGCTGAAAGAAAATTATCCATACAGGAACTCGCGCGGGAACTTCGCTATAAATGGTTTAGAGAGATAAAATCTTCTCTTGAAACAACACATCCAGATAAGATCTATAAAATTGCAGTGGCTCACCATGCGGATGATAATATTGAAACGGTACTCATGCATCTGTTTCGCGGAACAGGGTTAAATGGATTGACAGGAATGGATGACTGTCGAAATGATTTAATCAGACCCTTACTCAATTTTAGAAAAGAAGCCCTGGTTGCTTATGCAGAAGCGAATGGATTAACCTATCGAGAAGATAGTTCGAACCTGAAGAGTGATTATACGCGAAATTATTTTCGTAATGAATGGATTCCTGCTGTAAAAAATATATTTCCGAATGTGGAGGGTAATTTGCTTCACACAATCGCCCGACTTAAAGAAACGGATATTATTTACCGGAATGCTATAAACGGGATCATTCAAAAGATGGTTACCGTAAAAGGAGAGGAGCTGCATATTCCTGTTTTATTATGGAAGAAAGCAAATCCGATTTTTACAATAACTTTTGAATTGCTGAAAGACTATGGTTTTAGTGCAGCTCAAACCGCTGAAGCGATTAAATTATTAGATGGGGATAATAGTAGCTATATTCATTCTCCTACACACCGTTTAATCAAGAACCGGAACTGGATGATTATTGCACCACTGGCCGATACTTATGAGCCTGTATTGATACCCATTGAAAAAGGATCAGATAAGGTTGTATTTTCATTGGGTAGTTTGCAGTTTTCAGTAATCAATAATCCGGCAATTAGTGCAGAGCCTGATAAGGCAGTCATCAATGCTGCATTACTCACCTTCCCTCTAATACTGCGTCCATGGAAACAGGGAGATTATTTTTATCCCCTTGGAATGAGTAAGAAAAAAAAGATCAGCCGCTTTTTAGCTGACTTGAAATTATCTAAAACCGATAAGGAAAAAGTATGGGTGCTAGAGTCCAATAAAAAGATTGTTTGGGTATTGGGCATGCGTATAGATAACCGTTTTCGAATAACAGATTCAACCTCTGCTTTCTTGTGCATTACTTATTTAAAGTAGCCCGCAACAGCATCAATAAAATTAGTGATCGGATTAAAGTCGGTTAACAAAAGACTACTTACAATAATAAACACAACACCCCAGATAGCCCCCCAGAAGTGGGCGGAGTGATTAACATTGTCGCCACCTCTTTTAGCCATATAAACAGATAAAAAAAGGTATAAGGGACCAAAAATAAACCCTGGGATCACAGGAGGTAAAATAAAGAGCCCGATTTTTATCGTAGGATCCAGGAATATGCCGGCAAATACCACAGCCGAAACAGCACCCGAGGCGCCAAGACTTCTATACTGATAATTATGCTTCTGTTGCAAATAAGTTGGAACCAGACAAATGATTAATCCGGTCAGGTACATCGCTAAATATAAAGCACGTCCTTTTTCTTCAAAATAATAATTGAAATATTTTTCTACAAAATCACCAAACAGGTATAAGGAAAGCATATTAAATGCCAGGTGGGCAATATCGGCATGAATAAATCCATTAGTTACAAAACGATACCATTGGTTACGTTCTGAAATGGCCGGCGGATAAAATATCAGGTCATTGATTACTTTTTGATTAGAAAATGCGGTAAAAGAAACGACACAGGTAACGATAAGGATGAGGAGAGTAATGCTTAACATAGAGCCAAGTTAGTAAATTCTGCTAAACAGGCTCTAAACATGGTGGTATTTTTCGTTTCGTAAAATGGTACAGGCACGGTACAATTGTTCCGCTAAAATCAAACGAACAAGCATGTGCGGAAATACCAGTTTAGATAAGCTCCAGGTTAGATTTGCACGGTTGGTGATACTTTGGTCTACCCCAAATGCACCGCCAATCAGGAATACAATATTACGGGTACTTTCATTGGCTCTTTTTTGAATAAAGTCAGCTAATTCCGTGGAACTAAATTGTTTCCCTCTTTCGTCGAGTAGTACCAAATAATCGTCTTTATCTAAAAGAGATAATAGTTGTGTAGCTTCTGCTTTTTTCAAGGCTGTTTCGTTTAAGGAAGCAGCCTGTTTAGGTGGTGCAATGATCTGCCACTGAGCCGGGAAATAGTTTCCGATTCTTTTGGTGAAATCCTCAATTCCCGATTTTACATAAGTTTCATGCGGTTTTCCGACAGACCATAGTTGCATTTTCATTTGATAAAGTTACTACAGTCCTTTAAAAAAATGGCCGGAGCTGCGAACTCCGGCCCTAAACCTATAAACCTTGAGAAAAACCTACACTATTTTGTTCCATCCGGCTGACTAGCTTTCATTTTTTCCAATATCTCTTTATACTTTTCTGCATCGTCGTTTGCCGGATCGAGGGCTAAAATTTTATCGTAAAGTGCCAATGCGTCGTCGTATTTCTTTTCTGCATTTACCCTATATGCTGCGATATATCCATATGCCTGAATCAGCCACTTTTTATTGTTAGCGTTGCTGGTGTCTTTTAAGGCAACTTCAATCATGTCTTCATAGTGAGGAATGGCAATGCCCATTTCCATTGCGGTATCGATAGCAGCGTTACAACGGGCTCTCCAGTAGTATCCAAAAGTCTGATCGGGGTATTTTTCTGCATAAATACCAAAAACGCTGTCGGCCATTGTATAGTCTTTGGCATTATAATACGCTACCCCCCAGTTAAAAATATCTACATTGGTAAAGGCCGATTTAGTGAGCTTATATTGCTCGCCAGTCCAGGCGGCCTGTTCTGCATAATTTTTTTCCTTTTTATAAAAGGCAGTAATGTTTTTCAGGTATCCAAGTCTTGCGATTGAATCCTTTTCTATTTTAAATGCCTTTTCATACCATTCAGGAGCAGTAGCAGGCGCATTTTTGGCGGCAATTTTAGCCATCAGCTCATAATCTTTTGAAACATAATTACTGTCCGCCTCATTCGAAAAATAGTCTTTCATCCATTTTTCCGCGTTAGTATAATCTTCAAGTCCTTCGTAACTATATGCTAGTAATTTATACAGTCTGGGCTTGGTAGCATCTTCGCCTTTCGCCATGATTTTTTGCGCGGTTTGAATGGCTTCATTGTATTTTTTTGAAACATAATATAGATCGGTAAGCATATAATCATGCTCAATGGTATAATCAGATTTGGCAATATATGTTTGCAGGTATTCCATTGCCTTATTTACATCTCTGAAATAGTAATAATAGTAGAGAGGATAGTAGACAGGCGCAAAATCGGGATCTGCAGCAATCGCTTTATTGAAATATTCTGTGAATACAGATACATTATTTTGTGTTTGGTAAATTTTACCAATCATATAGTAAGGGTAGGCCAGTTTTGCATTATAGTCAATGGCTTCCTGATAGGCTTTTACTGCAGAAGAGCCATCATATAATTTCCTATAAGCATCGCCGGCTGCTATCGCATGGGCGGGGTTCTTTTTGTCTCTTTTTGAGGCTTCTTCCAGTAAATTGAGGGCTTGTATAAGGTTACCTTTTGGGGCATCTATCAAAGCCCTGGCAACGGCCCATTGTATAAATGGATCTTTCTTTCTTTTTGTACCAATGGCATCATTAAACATTGTCCAGGCAGCAACGGAATCGCCTTTATTCAATAAAAGCTCTCCTTTAATTACTTTGGCCAATGGCTGTTCTGCAATAGTTTGAGGCAATTGCTGAATAGTTAAATTAGCACTGTCTGCCTGATCTGCTGCGAGTTGCGATTTGCTAAGCCAATACCAACTGGTTAGATCAGCAGGGTTTTCAGTGATGCTTTTTTTCAGGGTTTGAATGGCACTGTTATATCTTTCATAGTGATACAGTGTTTCTCCTGATTTTGCATCCTGAGCAAATAAGCTGCCAGCAGCAATCAGTAGTATTGCTGTTACAATGGTTCTTTTCATATCTATCCTTTTAAATGCTTCTTCTTAAATACGGTTTCAAGGTGAGGATGTGCAATGCCGATAAAGGCTGCATCATATCCGTAATTTTTCCCTGGAAAAAACCTGGTATCATTTTTTTCTTTTCCGGGTTTACTAAAATCATATCTGCTTTTACCTGGTTTGCATATCTGACTAATGACATATCGGAATCATTTCCGTGCAATATTTTGTATTGCGGCGAATGGCCTAGTTCTGATAGTATTTTATAGGTCAGGTAAAAAGCATCTATTCGAATTTTTGTATTTACATCGTTGCTGTCTAATATGGTTACCAGATGTATATGGGCATTGAATTTTTTTGAAAAAGCCAGTGCCATATGTATTTTTCTTTCTGGAACAAAAGAAGTGACAGGCAACACAATCGATTTTATTGGATGGTTCAGGCAACCTTTTGTTACCGTGAGTACCGCAAGGTTTGCTTTTACGGAAAGGTCTTCATGTATACTTTTCCTAAAAAATGAGAACCCGGTTTTTTGGTGTTGATTAGTAGCGATAACTAAATCAATTTCCTGCTCCTGCACAAACCTCAATAAATTATTGCTGATGGTTGTTTCAGTAATAACTATTGTTTTTACCACTATCTGCGGCACTAAATCATAAATTTTATCACGCAGTGTCTCCAATTTTTTTCGGGCCAGCTCCTTTTTTCGGTTTAGTCTGGGTTGTTTTTGCGTGTTGGTATAAATCAATTTGTGCCAAAACGATTCATACTTGATAATGGCTACCAGGTAAACAGTTGTTTCACCGGCTTCAGATAACTCAAGTGCTTTATCAACCGCAATTTGAGCATTGTAAAGAGAGTCGACCGGGATCAATATATTTTTAAATGGCACCATTTATTAAATCAAACCTACAGTTCAGTAATTAGTGTTTAATTAAACTCATATTAAAAGCATATTAGAATCTAGTGCACCGCATAAGCCAATACTGGATTAAATCTGGGTTCTTCTATCAATAAATCCGCTGTTTGTTTGAGGTATTCATTCTTAGAGCGGAAAGCCACACCAAATCCTGCTTTTTTTACCATGCAGATATCGTTCTCACTATCGCCTATGGCCATACAATTACCTTCATCTATATCGTATTTTCTCAAAATATGATCCAGTGCATTTGATTTACAAATGGTATGCAGGCATGAGCTATTGTTGTGGTGGAAGAAGAAGGACGGAATTTTTACTTCTCCGGTTGCTATGCTGTTAGAAAACTCAAGCTCATTGGCAAGGTAAAAATCTGCACCGATTTTATGTTTTACATGATTGGCCACAAAATCATAGCTATCCGTAATGATACCTACCACATAGCCTCTTTCATGTAAAATATTAACAACATCCTTTATGTCTTCAATGATTTCTATAGAATTAACCGTATCTATTAATTCACCAAAATGTTTCCCTTTAAATAATTTTGCGATGGCTTTTGTTCTGAGGGTACTGTCAGTGAGTTTTTTTCTGATTTCTTCTAACTCGTCTGTAAGTCCAAACTGCCTTGCATAAGTATCAACAAATCGTCCTAATAGAATGGTATCATCCATGTCGAATACCACCATTTTCTTGGCATCTTTCAATTGTTCGCTAAATGCTATTTCCATTTGATCCCTGATTATATTTATAGATTGAAATTCCTCCATCGATACCGCCTTGCTATTTTGAGAGAATGCTTTTTTAATAATGGCACTAGCCACTTCTTTACTCATTTTCCCCAATTCATGTAAAGGCTTACTATCGTTTTCTATATATCCAATATTTATTTCAGTTATCCTGGCATGTTGTGTATGCATGTCTATAAGAATTCCAACATCTACGCCATAATCGTTGAAGAATTCGATTTTCTCAAAAAATGGCTTCTTTCCGGCAATCATGCCACTCAGTGGTTGCGAATAATGCGATAACCCGGGGAAAAACATGGAAAGTAATGGCTTGGCTACCAATTCAGTTACCCTTCCGCTGTTTCTGGCAAATGTGGCTTTTACAAAGTCGTATTCATTGTTTATAAGGGGGGATGACATCTGCTCTATCATTTGATCGGGGTAAGGGTTAATGTCACCGTCAATAAAAAGGATGATTTCATTGCTTGCGCAGAGCATACCGTCTTTCATAGATGCCCCCTTGCCAATTTTAGTACTGGTTATTACTTTAGCACCAGCCTCCGTGGCGAATTTTACAGTATTATCGAAAGATTGATCATCCACCACAATCACTTCAGAAACATTGGGTTTCGACCAGCAATATTTCACCACACTTGCGATGGTTTTCTCTTCATTTAAAGCGGGTATTATAACAGTAATCATATAAGCAAAAGTCGGAGGGAGGCCTTAGAAAGGCATTAACATGATATTAGAAGCGTATTATAAAGCCAAAATGGCTAAAAAAAACAAAGCCACTCTTAGAAAAGAGCGGCTTTAAACTAAACCCTGAGCAAATAATAACAGTGTTAAATTATTTGCATGCAATATGTTACCGTGCTATTAAGCATGGATTAATACAAGATTAGAATGAGATTAGAAAAGGATAGAAGGGCTTTAGGAGAGAAACTATGACTAGATCAGGTGAAAATGTCTGGCTATAGGCAGGGTAATGGTGAAGCAGCTGCCATGCGGGATTACTTCCGTATATAAGATATCCCCCTTATGCAATTTTATAATTCTGTAAGCCAGTGACAAACCTAAACCAAAACCCTCAGAATTTGAATCTTTTTCACTTCGGAAAAAGGGTTGAAAGATCATTTCCTGGTGTTCTTTTATTATGCCGGGACCGTTATCCGTGATTACAATATATAAGTGGTTATCGGAGAAGTTGAGGGCTACATTTGCAGTATGATTGTTAGAGTATTTACAGGCATTTAAAACCACATTTTTAATGGCACTCTCCAGCAGATCGCCGTTTCCAAATACCAGCAGGTTATCTTCATTTTCAGGGAAAGTTTCGAAATGCAATTCTACCTTATAAAGACTCTTTGTTTTATGCATATCTGCCGGTAACCTCATTAACAACTCATCTATTCTTACCAGGGTTAATTCCATTCCGTCAGAAGTTCCACTGGCTTTCGCAAGTTCAAGCAAACTTCGAGTTAACCTGTTCAGGTTTTTTACGTCTTCATAAACCGATTGAATAATTTGTCGGTATTCATCCGCTGTCCTGTTATTTTGCAGGGTTATTTCCAACTGACTTGAAATAGACGTAAGTGGGGTAGATAACTCATGGGAAGCATTGGCAATAAATCTGCGTTGTATTTCAAAAGATTCCTGTAAGCGGGTTAATAATTGGTTGAAGGTAAAAGAGAGTTCGTATAACTCATCTTTTGTGGAGGTCAACAAGATTCTTCTGGAAAGATTCTGGGAAGAAATCTCGTTTACTTCATTGGTAATTTTTTTAATAGGGCGTACAAGTCTGGATGAAAAAATCAACCCGGTTAATAAGGTAATCAGCGAACCGCTGATAAAACTGACTAGCAGAATAAATTTCAACTGTTCAAGTTTATCCAGACCAACATCATCGTAGGCCGCCGCAACTGAAACATATTGATGACCACCGGATTTAAGTGCAACAGCGATCACGTCGCGGCGCCCACTGCTATAGATGTACTCGCCTTTATCCCTTGCGCTTTGTAAAATGGTCAGGGTTGGTCGTTCATAGTTGGCTCCCTGATCTCTGTACCGATAAATTTCCTTATTTTGTCCATCGTACACTAGCACACTTTTTTCCTTCAGTGAAATAAGTGTGTTTTCATCGATACGTTTTAATAAGGCCTGATCCATTCCTTCCACTTTAACAAGCAGACTAATGGTAGAGAGTGCCCTGTTGCGTAAGCGTCTTTTAAAATCTAATTCCCTGTTAAGATTCGAAAAATAGTATATGGAAGCGCATACAAAAAATAAGATGAGCGTAACCAGAATCGTAAATAATATGGCTATCCGATACTTAATTTTCATCAATAAGGTTCTTTCATGATATAGCCCATTCCAACCTGGGTATGAATTAATCGGGTTTCAAATTTTTTGTCGATTTTGTTACGCAGATAGTTCACATATACGTCTATCACGTTTGTCTGCGTATCAAAATCGATTTCCCAAACCCTTTCTGCAATATCGGATCTTGATAATACCCTGTTTCTGTTACGCATAAAGTATTCTAATAATTGAAACTCTTTAGCGGTAAGGGTAATAGACTGGTTTGCCCTGCTTACTTCCTTTGTGTCAAGGTTCATTTCGAGATCAGCTACCTTTAATATATTTCCAGTGGGTAACTGCTGGTTCATGGTTCTTTTCAACAATGCCCTTATTCGAACCAATAATTCCTTAAACTCAAAGGGTTTAATCATGTAATCATCTGTGCCAGTATCGAAGCCTTCTATTTTGTCTTCAGTGGTATTCATGGCCGTTAGCATGATAATAGGAATTTGCTGGTTATGATTACGGATGGCCTTACATAACTCAAAACCATTCATGCCCGGCAAGTTGATATCAAGGATGATTAAATCATACTCATTAGAATCGAACAAACGTTTTCCAATATTGCCATCAAATGCAAGATCAACATGGTAACCGTTTTCTGTTAACCCCTTTTTTAGGGTAGTAGCAATCTTTTTTTCATCCTCAATGATCAATAATTTGCGTTCTTCTGACATATTTCAACAATTGAATACTGCGGCAATTTAGTGAATAGAGCTTACTGAATCTTTTCTATTTTCTAATTTAATCAGGTACGAGTTCTGACTTACAGAATACTTAAATTTACAAAAAAGGCGTATTTATTGCTATGACTGACCAATCCAGACGTAATTTTATCGAAAAGGCAACAATACTTGGTATTGGATCTATTACAATGCCAATTGCACATTCGTTCAATCAAAATGAGAAAACCTTGGTACACCATGTATTTTTCTGGCTTAAGCAGCCTGGTTCAACCGTTGACCGTTTGAAATTGGTAGAAGGACTAGAAACATTAAAAGCCATTCCTACCATTCAACAATTGCATATTGGCTTTCCGGCTAGTACAGAAAAGCGGGATGTGGTCGATAATAGTTGGGATGTTTCTGAGCTCATGTTTTTTGCGGACCTGGAGGGACAAAAAATCTACCAGGATCATCCGATTCACCAGGAATTTGTAAAGAACTATAGTCATTTGTGGGCCAAAGTGTTGGTATATGATATGGGTATACATGTAACAGCAAAATAACAGGTTCTTTAAAGTCAGTGCTCTTTAGGAAATTAGGCTGCTAGCTGCTAGCTTCTAGCTGCTAGACTTGAATGGTGATTGGTTTAGGTTTTCTGCTTTTATAGAATAAATGACAGGGTTTGCGAATTTGTTTTGTAATAGCCCTACTTAAAATAATAGCAAAAAATGCTAGTAGCTAGCAGCTAGTGGCTAGAAGCTGTTTTTTCCGGAATGCAATAATTGAAATTTTAAATTGGTCTTTTACTCTTTATACTATTTCTATGCGTGTAATATTTATTTTTTTGTTTTTAACAGTATGTATGGGTGTATCTGCTCAGGATAATCCATCCTTAAAGAAATATTATGAACAGGTAAGGAAAGCATTTCAGGAAAAAAGCGCTTTTGAAACAGTTGCTTTTGTGGAGCAACGCTGGCGTTTACCGGGTAATAGTGGATTTAATGAGAGTATTTATTATGTTGAGAAAATACTCCGGAATGCCGGATATGTTCAGGAAAACATGGCCAGTCCCGATGATAAATTAACTTATCGGATCGAGAAAAGACCCATGCGTAGGAAAACCTGGGAACCGGTTGATGCACTTGTTGAAATAGTAGGAGAGAAAGAGCCCTTGCTTTCTTTTAAGACCAATCGAAATATGCTGGCTATTAATTCTGCTTCAACTCCTGAAGGAGGTTATGAAGCAGAAGTTTTGTTCTTGCCAAAAACATCTGCTGATGTACTTGCTACACAGGATTTACAGGGAAAAATTCTTTATGCTGATCAACCAGTTTCTATGGTAGATCGTGCAGTATCAGGAAAAGGTGTAATTGGTGTAATAGGATATTCGCTTCCTTCCTATACACAACCGGAGAAGCATACGAATTCAATTCAATTTTCATCTATAACGCAGGTTGATAGTACCAAAAAACAAGGTTTCGGTATTTTGTTGTCAACAGCAGCAAGGGCCAGACTAAAAAATGCCTTAGCGAAAGGATCAGTAAGATTAAGGGTGAAAATTGAGACTAAGTCATACATAGCTGAAGAACTTACCCTGGTTGCAGACATAAAGGGAAATGCAAAGCCCACAGAACGATTTGTATTTTCTGCACATGTGCAGGAGCCAGGGGCTAATGATAATGCATCAGGTGTGGGAACCCTTGCAGAAATGGCGAGTGTAGCTGCCAGGTTGTTTAAAGAAAAATCCGTTATACCTGCACGTACGATTAGTTTTTTATGGGGTGATGAAATAAGCTCAACCAGGAGATATATTGTAGAAGATACAGTAAGGGCCAGGGGAATAAAATGGGGCATGAGTTTAGATATGGTGGGAGAAGACACCAAAAAAACAGGCGGCACTTTTCTGATTGAAAAAATGCCAGACCCTTCCGCTGTATGGACCAGGGGGGAAGAGAAACATACAGAATGGGGTGGAAGTCCACTACCGGAATCTGCCATTGTACCGCATTATTTCAATGATTTTATGTTGAGCCGTTGCCTTGATCAGGCAGCAACAAATGGTTGGGTCGTAAAAACAAATCCATTTGAAGGAGGCTCAGATCATACGCCCTTTCTGAATGCGAAGATTCCGGGATTATTATTGTGGCATTTTACAGATGTATTTTATCATACCGATGCAGATCGGATTGATAAAGTTTCTGCGTGGGAGATGAAAAATGTAGGCGTATCCGCATTGGTCGCAGCTTATTCATTAACAGCCAACAATAAGTCGATGGTTGAATATTTAATAAAGGAATATGAACAATCGGCCATTAAACGCTTAAATATTGAATTTGCTCTTAGTAAAACTGCTATCGAAAAAGGAGGGAATAAAGAAACGGAAATACATATTCTGGAAGTGTGGGCTAAATTTTATATGGATGCATTGGGGAAGATGAAGGAGGTTGCTTGTTTTCCTATGGATGTTTCAAATTTTATTCAACTTGCCCAAAAGAATGTTTCAAATAGGTTAAAGGAGTTGATGGTAACAATAAACTAATGAAATTATTAAAAACGATTCAGCGGAAATAGCTGAGTTTAGAATCGTCTGTACAAATCGGAATTAGCCTATAGTTATTTCAAATCATTTTTGCAAAAACCGGAAGAAAGAGTTAACTATTTAGTAGTTAACTCTTTCTTCTGAGTGACCTCGTCATCCACCAAAGGCGGAAAACCTGAAACCTTCTGATTAGTAGTCAGATGCTTCCGCCTAGGGCGGATTGAGCTACGAGTTAACATTGTATTTTTTGAAAGAACTTTTTGAAAATGATAAGCATAAAAAAAGAGTTAACTATTTAGTAGTTAACTCTTTCTTCTGGGTGACCTCGTCATCCACC
>NZ_CAMLMJ010000013.1 GCF_946481145.1 uncultured Sediminibacterium sp. | reverse complement strand
ATTCAATAAGAGCGCAGATGCCGTTAGAAGCATGAACGATGTATTGAAGACTTTATAATACTTCGCTGTTCATCTCATTTTAAAACCGCTTATACAGCAAGCCCTGTTGGTAAAAAACCGACAGGGCTTTTTTCATAAATACAGGCTGCCGTTCGTCATGCGAATGTCACTACTCATCCCTAAATACATAAATGTGCTGTAACATTTATGAGTGCTTTGCGTCTGATTTGAGACCTAAAACAAAACAACATGAGACGGATTTTAGTATTGGCTGTATTGGGATTGACTACGATTTTCAATACCGCATTTGCACAAAACAGCCACAGCATTAAGGGAAAAATTACAGACAATACCGGCAAAGCGATTCAGTCGGTAACAGTATCCTTATTAAAAGCAACTGACAGCAGCCTTGTAAAAGCTGATGTAACTGATGCAAACGGAGCTTTTGAATTAGTAGTGGCTCAGGCAGGAAAATACCTCCTGAACTATACCATGATTGGATATGAGAGAGCCTATTCAAGTCCTTTTGAAGTAAAAAACGGACAGGGTTATGACGCAGGAACCATTAACCTCGAACCTGCTGCGAATAAGCTACAGGATGTTACTGTTACTTCACGTAAGCCGATGATAGAAATCAAAGCCGATAAAACGGTTTTCAATGTAGAAAACAGTATCAATGCTACAGGTAGCAATGCGCTGGAATTATTACAGAAAAGTCCGGGCATACAGGTAGATAACAATGAGAATATCAGTATGAAAGGAAAAACTGGTGTTCGTATTTATGTTGATGGCAAAATGACGCAGCTGGGCAGTCAGGATTTGGCAGCTTACCTGAAAAGCATCAATAGTAATGATGTTGAAGCGATTGAAATGATCAGCAACCCAAGTGCACGTTATGATGCAAGTGGTAATGCAGGAATCATCAATATCCGCTTAAAGAAGAATAAAAAATTCGGTACCAATGGTTCTATGAACCTTGGATTTATTCAGGGTGTTACTCCGAAGGGTAATGGCTCAGTAAGCTTAAACTATCGTGACAAGAAAGTGAACCTGTTTAGCAATATTGGTGCAAACCTTGGCAGACAGGAAAACACCTTGAATCTATACCGTATTCAGAGAGATACATTATATGATCAGGTAAGTACCAACTGGAGCCATAACAAAAGCCTGAATGCAAAAGTGGGTGCCGATCTTTTCCTGAATAGCAGAAGTACTTTAGGGTTCCTGGTTACCTCGAATTTTGGAAATACAGACTGGACCAGTGAAAGTAATACCAATATTTCTTATAAACCAACCAACCAGTTTGTAAAAAAGCTTGTTGCACTGAATACCATACCTGGTCACAGAACAAATATGAACAGTAACGTAAACTATCGTTATACTGATACCACAGGTAAAGAGATAAATTTTGATGCCGATTATGGTTTATTCCGCGGCACTGGCAGAAGCCATCAGCCTAACTATTATGTTGATCAGAATGGTAACAGCATTTCACAGATAGTTAATAGAAACTATACACCAACTGATATTGATATCTACACCGCTAAAGTTGATGTGGATCAACCAAAATGGAAGGGTAAATTAGGATATGGTGCTAAGTTCTCTTATGTTAAAACCACAAACACATTCGACTTCTTCAACGATGTAAATGGAGTTCCTGTTAAAATACTAAGCAGAAGTAACAGCTTTACTTATAAAGAAAATGTAAATGCTGCATACGTAAACTACCAACGTCAGTTGAATGCAAAATGGAGCCTGCAAACAGGTTTACGTATGGAGCAAACAAACAGCGAAGGTGTATTAACAAGAGCAGATGGTGCGGTTCAGGCTGATAATACCGTTAAACGTAATTACCTGGATTTCTTCCCAAGTGCTGCATTGACATGGATGGTGAATCAGAAGCATACACTTAATCTAACTTTCAGCAGAAGGATTGATCGTCCTACTTACCAGGACCTGAATCCATTTGAAAATAAACTGGATGAGCTGACGTATGAAAAAGGAAACGCCTTCTTACGTCCGCAGTACACAAATACAATTGAATTGTCGCATACATTCAAATACATGCTGAATACTACTATTGGATACAGCCATGTAAAAGATTTTGCAACACAAACAACAGATACCACTAATAACGCAACATTCGTTCAGCAGAAAAACCTGGCAACACAGCGTATATTGAGTTTCAGCATTGGCTCTCCATTACCTATTGCCAAGTGGTGGAATGGTTATGCAAATGTTTGGTATAACTACCAGATGTTTAAAGGAAAGATTGGTGAGAATGAAGTAAAAACAGATATCCCAATGTTTGGTGCTTACATGCAACATTCATTTACACTCGGTAACGGATATACTGCAGAATTAAGTGGATGGTTTAGCGGTCCTAGTGTATGGGGTGCTACCTGGAAAACACGTTCTTTAGGTGGATTAGATCTGGGCTTCCAGAAACAAGTACTTAAAAAACAGGGTACTGTTAAACTGAGTGTAACAGATATATTCTTCACCAACCCATGGACAGCAACCAGCAACTTCGGCGGATTGTATATCAATGGTTCTGGCCGTAATGAAAGCCGTACTGTTCGTTTAGCCTTCTCATGGCGCTTTGGTAATAGCCAGGTAAAAGCGGCACGTCAACGTCAGACAGGTTTGGAAACAGAAGCGAAGAGGATTAAAGGATAAGGCATCAGTTGGTTTTGATTATAAAAGAAGAGGCTCCGAAATTCGGAGCCTCTTCTTTTATCGTACTATGCAATTGATTCTTTTACTTCCTCAATCACCTATAAATAGCTGTGCGCAGTTGACGCTATCAGATTGATATCTTGGTCTTGCATACATTTAAAATGCGCACGCGGACAAGCTTTAGTACCATAATTGGAACATGGCTGACATGCCAATCCTTTCACGATAAAATTTTGATAGGCTGGTTGAGTTTGGTGAGGCATTTGATCTTTACCATAATAGGGTTCTACATCCAAAGCTGGTGATGTACCACCCCAGATAGCCAGCACAGGTTTATTTAATGCACAGGCTATGTATTGCAACCCTGTATCGTGTGAAATAACCAGTTTAGATTGCCGGATGATTTCAGCCGATTCATGCAGACTGAATTTGCCACAGGCATTATAGATTTTTACCGGATCGGTTTCTGCAATTTTTTCACCTTCTATTTTATCCTCCTTCCCTCCCACCAGTACAATTGGAAATTGAATTTTATGACAAAGTTCACGGAGTTTATAAACAGGTAATTTCTTGGTATAATAAGATGCCCCAATTACAATCGCTACAAATCCTGCGCTGTGCGAAAGAGGCAAATCTTCCGCTTTTACACGAACATCTGCCGGAATAAAATAATCCATCCCTTTCCCATCATTTACCACTCCTAAAGGGGCTAGTGTATCAATACAACGATCGACAATATGCCTTCCCGCCATTTTATTGATGTGCAAACGGGTAAGCAATACTTTTTCGATCACTTCTTTGTTATAGGATAATACAGGCACTTTCAAAGCCTTTTTGATACGCCAGGTTCTGAAGTTTTTATGAAAGTCTATGATATAATCGAATTGTTCTGCCTGTAAGTTTTTAATAAGTTGATCCAGGTTACCATTAAAATAATGAAAACGATCGATGTATGGATTCGCTTCCGTTACCGCTTTCATTGATTGCTTTGTAAGAAAATGTATTTCTGCATTCTCCACCTGTTGCTTAAGGCAACGGATGGCTGGTGTGGTAAGTACAATATCACCAATAGAAGAAAAACGGATTACCAGAAATTTCATGGCACAATTTAGGAGGAAAGTCTGAAAGACTGAAAGACCGAAAGTCCGGAAGTCCGGAAGTTATTTTTTTAACTCAACTGCGTGTAGCTGTTCAACATAGTAGTTAACCCGGGAGTTACACAGAGTTGTACTATTTTTTTATAATAATCTCACAAAAGAAGGTTTTGTCTTCCGGACTTCCAGACTTTCGGACCCCGGACTATCAAACCTCACTCCTCCACATAATTCAAATCCTTATGAAAAGTTTCTTCTGTGAAATAAAAGGCAACCAATGTAACGCCCATTACGAGCAGGCCGGTGATAATGCCACTATTGATTAAGTTCCACCCCCATGATTTCTGGAATAGATCAAGGAAAAGCATATTGATCAGTGGTAATGCGCCCCTGACCATATTGGGAATTGTTGTTGCTGCGGTACCTCGCAGGTTTGTGCCAAACTGTTCTGCACCCATAGTTACAAAGATGGCCCAGAAACCTGTGCTGAATCCGAGTAATGTACAGATAGCATACATCGAAGTATCAGAATTATTATACCCGCTGAAGAAGAGGATAAGTCCAACAATAGTCAACAGATAATATAATAGCAAAGCTTTCTTCCTGCTTTTGAAATATTGGCTCACTAAACCCACGAGCATATCACCTATCGCAATTGCCGCATAGGCAAACATGATAGACCGACCTGAGTCGATAGTAGTGCTTCCGAACATGGACTTACCAAATCGATCACTTTGGTTTACCAGGATACCGATTACGTACCAGGTAGGCAGACCAATTAAAATAGCAAAAACATATTTTTTCAATCTCTTGCCATTGTTGATCAACATCCAGAAATTACCGCGTTTTACCTTTTGTTCTTTTGCTTCCCTGAACATTCCTGATTCTGCTACACTAACACGCAATAACAATAATGCAATCCCTAATGCTCCTCCAATTTTGTAACAAAGACGCCAGTCGTCGGTAAACTGGTAAGTAAAATAGGCTGCTACGGCCCCACTCAATCCTATACCAGCAACCAGCGATGTGCCGATTCCTCGTTTATTTTTGGGCAATAATTCGCTAACTAGTGTAATTCCGGCACCAAGTTCTCCTGCAAGACCCAGACCTCCTATAAAACGGCAAGTTGCGTATTGGTTTACGGTTTGAACAAATCCTGTAGCGAAATTCGCGAGTGAGTATAATATGATTGAACCAAATAATACACTTAGCCTTCCTTTTTTATCGGCAAGCACTCCCCATAAAATGCCTCCTAATAATAACCCTGTCATTTGCCAATTGATTACGCGGGTACTATCAACCAGCATGGTTGCGTCTGTTGCGCCTACACCAAGCATGCTGGTTTTTTTCACGATGGTAAAGAGTAAGAGATCGTAGATATCAACGAAATATCCTAATGCGGCTACGATTACCGGCAATGACAGGATTCCGTATTTTTTTTCGGTCATGGCAGCAGGTTTGCATTTTAGTCAGAGCGTCCGGAAGACCGGAAGTCTGAAAGAAAATTATTTATGCTTCGTTATTATTTTTCTTTTTCCCGGAGAAAAGTTTAATAATTACTGGTGCAGTTGTTACCAGTACAATACCTATTACTATAACTTCTAAATGATCTTTCAGATCAAAACCAAATTCATTCAGTATCCATTTCTGGAGAAAGTGTCCGGCAAATAACATACTGAAAACCCAGGCTACACAACCAATAATATTAAAGAATACGAATTTCTTTTTTTCCATTGAAACGATACCTGCAACAATAGGTGCAAATGTTCTTATGATAGGTATAAAACGGGCTACAATAATTGCACCGCCGCCATGTTTCTCATAAAATGCATGAGCCTGTTCGAGGTATTTTCTTTTAAAGAGCATATTTTCTTTCCAGTTATACATGGCTGGTCCAACTCTTTTTCCGAACCAGTAACCAACCGTATTTCCGGCAATACCTGCAGCAGATATTAGCAGCATTAAAGAAAACAAATCAAGGTATTCATTTCCGGTAGGAATAAATTCTTTGGCAAGGTTAGAACTATAAATGCCTGCTACAAAAAGCAAACTATCGCCTGGTAAAAAGAAGCCTACAAACAATCCTGTTTCTGCAAACACTACAAACAGGATTAACCATAAGCCACCATGTTCAATATAAAACTGAGGTTGCAATAACTGGCTCCAGTGAAAGTCGGATAATAATAATTGTAACATGCAAACAATGCTTAAGGGTCAATTAAATTTCAACAGGCTCATCTAATGCACCTTCCCATTTGCTCACCACACTTGTAGCAAGTGCATTTCCAACCACATTAGTAGCTGTTCTGAACATATCACAGAAATGGTCGATAGGCAATATTAGTGCAATACCTTCAGGTGGAATATTAAACATGGCGCAGGTTGCGGTAACTACAACCAATGAGGCTCTTGGCACACCTGCGATACCTTTGCTGGTAAGCATCAGCACTATAAGCATGGTTAATTGTGTCCCGAGATCAAGTTGAATGCCATAAGCCTGAGCAATGGCGATACTGGCAAAAGTCATATACATCATACTTCCATCCAGGTTAAAAGAATAACCGAGTGGCAGGATAAAAGAAACGATTTTGTCTTTACAACCGAACCTTTCCAACTCTTCTGTAAGTTTTGGAAAAACTGCTTCACTGCTGGTTGTACTAAATGCAATAATCAGCGGCGGGAATATTCTTTTCAATAATTCTGGCAATCGTTTGCCCAGGATAATAAAACCAACTGTGAGCAAAATAGCCCAGAGGGCCGCAATACCCATTAGGAAGTAAAGCAGGTATTTGCCATAAAAAACAAATACATCTAATCCTTTGGCTGCAATTACGGCAGCAATAGCACCAAATACACCAATAGGTGCAAAGTTCATTACATATCCAACCATTTTAAGGATTACATGCGCAACGGCATCCAGGCCTTTAACCACAATTTTGGCTTTTTCACCCAAAGCGGCGGTAGCTACACCAAAAAATATACTGAAAACCACCAGTTGTAAAATCTCATTGGTGGCCATGGCTTCAATCACACTCTTGGGGAATACGTGTTCCACAAATTTCTGAATACTGAACTCCTGCGTTTTACCAACCAGGTCTTTGGCACCAGTTACATCCGCATTTTGAAGATCAATTCCCTGTCCGGGTTGAAACAGATTCACCAAGAGCATTCCTAATAAAAGGCTCACTAATGATGCAGATACAAACCAGAGTAATGCTTTCCCCCCTACTCGACCAACAGTTTTGAGATCGCCTAGTTTGGCGATACCAACAACGAGGGTTGAAAATACCAATGGGGCAATAATCATTTGCACCAGGCGTAAGAATATGGTAGTAAGGAGTTTGAGGTTGGTAGAAAAAGACTGTATGGTTGCGGTTTCGGCATTTTCATGTACAAAATAGCCAAGGATAACACCGGCAATCATCGCAATCACAATATACAAGGTGAGCTTGTTCGATTGTTTCATTGGGGCTCTATTAGTGCCGCAATATAGTATTTCTGGTGAAATGGCCTATATAGAGTGGTAAATCACCGATTCTTAAAAGTTTTGGGGGCTGAAAGCAATAAATACCTATTTTGCCAAAACTTTTCTATTCAGAAACTTAACCAAACTGTATTATGAGTTTATTTGTAAAGAAACCTTTGGGCCAATTACTGGCACAAGCAGATCAGGGCGATAAAGGATTAAAACGGACCCTGGGTGCCGGTAACCTGATAGCCCTTGGTATTGGCGCCATTATCGGTGCGGGATTGTTTGTGAGAACAGCCGCTGCTGCCGGACAAGCTGCCGGACCTGCTGTAACCATTTCATTTATTGTTGCCGCTATTGGTTGTGCTTTTGCAGGTTTATGTTATGCAGAATTTGCAGCAATGATTCCTATTGCCGGTAGTGCCTATGCTTACAGTTATGTAACCATGGGTGAACTGGTTGCCTGGATCATTGGCTGGGCTCTTATTATGGAATATGCCCTGGGTGCTGCAACGGTATCTATTGCCTGGAGTGAGTATCTCAATAAACTATTAGATGGAGGTATACCCTATGAATGGTCGCATAGCCCCTTCGAGAGTTTTACCGACTCAGCCGGGGTATTACATAAAGGTATTATCAATGCACCGGCATTAGTGATCCTTTTATTATTAACCATGTTACTGATCAAGGGTACGCAGGAATCAGCTATTGTAAATGCCATCATTGTATTTATTAAAGTTGCCATTGTGATCCTCTTTATCATATTAGGATGGCAATATATTCGTCCTGAAAACCATACCCCATATATGATTCCTGAAGGAACTGCAGCCGTTACCGATAGTGCGGGTAAAGTAATTGCAGACTACTCAGGTACCTTCAAACATGGATGGGGTGGAGTTCTTGGTGGTGCAGCTATTGTATTCTTTGCCTTTATTGGTTTCGACGCAGTAAGTACCGCAGCGCAGGAAGCTAAAAACCCTAAGCGCGACATGCCAATTGGTATCCTCGGATCATTGGTTGTATGTACAATTTTGTACATCCTTTTTGGTCACGTTTTAACGGGTGTAGCCAACTGGCAGGAATTTGTTGATCCGGAAAAAGGACGTGAAGCTTCTGTAGCATATGCGATATCTACCTACATGACTAAATACGCATGGCTGTCTACAGCAGTGACGGTAGCTATCCTTGCAGGCTTCTCTTCAGTAATTCTGGTGATGTTAATGGGACAAAGCCGTATTTTCTATACCATGAGTAATGATGGCTTAATTCCTAAAGCTTTTGGAGAATTGCACCCTAAATATAAAACTCCTTATAAAGCAAACTGGATTCTATTTGTATTTGTAGGTCTGTTTTCAGCCTTTGTTCCCGGACATGTGGCGGGCGACTTAACAAGTTTCGGTACCCTGTTTGCATTTGTACTGGTAAGTATTGGTGTGTGGATTCTGCGTATGAAATCGCCAGATATTGAAAGGCCATTCAAAACCCCTCTTGTACCTATCGTACCTATCCTTGGTGCGGTTGTATGTTTGGGCATGATCGTTGCCTTGGATGGACAAACCCTTAAAGTGGCTTTTGCCTGGATGGCAATTGGTCTGGTTGTGTACTTCCTATACAGCAAAAAGAACAGTAAACTCCGTAAAGAATCATAATACGAAGTACCCGATTTTAAAACCCGCTCAAGTAGCGGGTTTTTTTATGACCAATAGGCTTATTTTTGCAGCCCGTTCATTTAAACAATTATTATGGGAAGGATATTTGAAGTTCGTAAAGCTACCATGTTTGCCCGTTGGGACAGGATGGCCAAACAGTTTACCCGTGTTGGTAAAGAGATTGTAATTGCAGTGAAAGCTGGTGGCCCCGACCCAGCAACGAATCCGGCCCTCCGTCGTTGTTTTCAGAATGCGAGGAGCGTTGGTATGCCTAAAGACCGGGTAGAAGCCGCTATCAAACGCGCTCAGGGAAAAGACACTTCCAACTACGAAGAAATTTTATATGAAGGATATGGCCCGCATGGCGTGGCTCTCTTGGTTGAAACAGCTACAGACAACCATGTAAGAACAGTAGCCAATGTAAAAAGTCATTTCAATAAAGGGAATGGCGCAATGGGTACCAGTGGCAGCGTGAGCTTTCAGTTCAAAAAAATGGGGGTTTTTAAATTAAAACCTGAAGGACTAAACATCGATGACCTGGAACTTGAGCTGATTGATTTTGGATTAGAAGAATTGGGTGAAAGTAACGATGATAATGGCAACCCTATCATCGTACTAAGGTGCGCATTTGTAGATTTCGGCAACCTGCAAAAAGCCCTTGAAGACAAAAACCTTACCCCTATCAGCGCAGAGCTGGAATGGATACCTACCACAACGGTACCTGTTTCCGATGAACAGGCAGAAGATGTGAGTAAACTTATCGAAAGACTGGAGCAGGATGAGGACGTGAATAAGGTGTTTCATAATATGGGATAGAGCTTCTAGCCACTAGCTGCTAGCTGCTAGAAAATACATAAGAAATTAAGGCTTAGAATATTGAACGATCTGCTTATTCGAAGGATGGGCAGATCGTATTTTTATACCCTCTAGCAGCTAGGAGCTAAACCAGAGCCATACAATTTCAGTACCTTTGCATATGCAAACGCTAAAGGATCTTCAGCATCCAGTGATCTTATTTGATGGTGTATGTAATTTATGTAACGCCAGTATACAGCGTGTGATTAAACATGATCCTTCACGTAGGTTTCGTTTTGCATCTTTACAGGGAGAATTGGGACAGCAAGTGTTGGACCATTTTACGCTTCCTGCAACAACATTTAATTCCTTTCTTTTATTAGAGAATGGGCAACTCTACACTAAATCAACTGCCGCACTTAAAGTAATGAAGTATATGCGCGGTGGATGGGGAATCTTGTATTACCCACTCATCCTTATCCCAACTTTTATCCGCAATTTCTTTTACGACTTCATAGCACGTAACCGATATAAATGGTTCGGTAAACAAGAAGCATGCTGGGTTCCTACACCTGAATTAAAAGCATTATTTTATAATTAATCAGCAATTAGAGGGGTTAGGGGTTAGGTATTAGGTGTTAGGTATTAGGTGTAAGGTATTAAGTTTCGGTATTAAAAGGGTTTATTGACAACCCTAATACCCAATACCACACACCCAATACCACACACCTAACACCTAACACCTAATACCTAACACCTAATACCCTACTCCGCCATTAATGATTGAACAGCATCGATTACATCTTCTGCATTAGGCTTAGAGAAATAATCGCCATCACTACCATAACCTGGTCTATGTGCTTTTGCGGTTAGTGTTCTCGGACTGGCATCCAGCCATCTATATCCTCCCTGCTCTTCCATTACTTTGTTAAACATGTATGCAGCAGCGCCACCGGGCACATCTTCATCAATGAAAATAATTCGATTGGTTTTTTGAAGGGAAGAAAGAATTACATGACCTGTATCAAACGGTAGCAAGGTTTGTACATCAATGATTTCACAACTAATGTCATCTTTGTCTAATCTTTCAACAGCATCCTGGATTATACGCAAAGTAGAACCATAAGAAACAATGGTTACATCTTCACCAGGTCTGATGATTTCAGGAACACCTAATGGAACTGTATATTCAAGCAGGTTTTCCGGCATTTTCTCTTTGAGTCGGTATCCATTCAAACATTCTATCACAATAGCAGGATCATTAGCCTGTAATAATGTATTATACATACCTACAGCCTGAACCATATTTCTTGGTACACAAACATGCATACCTCTTAAGGCGTTAATCACCATTCCCATGGGCGATCCACTATGCCAGATTCCCTCCAAACGATGGCCCCTTGTGCGAATAATTACAGGACAGCTTTGTTGTCCGCCGGTTCTGAAATGGGTTGTACAAACATCATCACTTAATGGTTGTAAACCATAGAGCAGGTAATCCAGGTACTGGATTTCTGCAATAGGTCTCAACCCACGCAATGCCATACCAATGGCTTGTCCAACAATCGTTAGTTCACGAATACCTGTATCTAATATTCTATCCTTACCATGTTTTTCCTGTAACCCTGCGAAGCCCTGGTTAACATCACCAATATATCCCACATCTTCCCCAAATGCATATACTTTAGGATTGCTACTGAATAGGTTGTCGAAATATTTGTTTAGTATCTCATAGCCATTCATATTAGCAGCATCAAAAGGTATCATGGGTTTAATTTCAGGAACCTTCAATGCGCTTTTAACACCTTCATTATAAAGATGACTATTATATAAACCTTTACTTTCTTCTAATAATGCACTGCGTAAGGCTTTCAGGTCTTGTGCAGTTGGTGAACCTGGTGCTACTTCAATGGCCAATGCAATGGTGCGTAAAACATCTCTGCGAAGTGGCTCTTTGTTAGCGGCCAGTTCATTGGCCATTTGTTGCAACTGGTTATACTTATCAATATCATTCACCATAGACTGGCGAATAAGTTCACTTGCCTGAGCTGCCTGGGCCTTAATAGGAGCACTATATTTTTCCCACGCAAGGTTACGGCCTGTTTTAACCATTTCTTTTGCTTCTGCCTCAACAGCCGCGAGTTCATCAACAGATGCGAGCCCATTTTCGATCATCCACTCTTTCATCTTTTTGATACAATCCCACTCCTTCTCCCATTCCAATCTTTCAGGTGTTTTATATCTCTCATGACTTCCACTGGTTGAATGACCTTGTGGTTGCGTAACTTCTTCTACATGAAATAAAGCGGGTTCATGTGTTTCACGCACTTTAGCAAGGGCTTCCTCAAATACTTCACACATGCCTGCATAATCCCACGCTTTCACTTTATAAATATGTATACCATTTGTATCTGCTTGTTTTTGAAAACCTTTTAAAGCAGCAGAGATAGATCCCTTCGTAGTCTGGAAATTTTTCGGTACTGAAATACCATATCCATCATCCCATACAAATACAGCCAAAGGCACTTGTAATACACCTGCAGCATTTATTGTTTCCCAAAAATGTCCTTCACTAGTACTTGCATCACCGATAGTGGTGAAGCAGATTTCATTTCCATTATGACTAAGTTGCTCGAGTTGGTCCTGGTGTTTGCTTGCCCTAAAACATCGTGAAGCAAAAGCTAGTCCTAATCCGCGCGGCATTTGTCCGGCAGTAGGGGCTATATCAGAAGATATATTTTTTCTATTCGCCAGATCGAGCCAGTTACCATGTTCATCAACAAATCGGGTGGAAAAATGGGCATTCATTTGACGACCTGAACTGAATGGTTCATGCATTGGATCCGGATCGGCATATAGTTGAGCAAAATATTGTTCAACGCTTGCTAATCCGGCTGCAAACATGAAAGTCTGATCTCTATAATATCCACTACGGAAATCACCGGGTTGAAAAAATTTAGCCATCGCAATTTGGGCTACTTCCTTACCATCACCAAAAATGCCAAATTTGGCCTTACCCGTTAAAACTTCGCGACGCCCCAATAGGCTAACTTCCCTGCTAACTACAGCAGTCCTGTAATCTTCTATCACTGCATTCCTGAATCCATCGAATGACAGCATGTCGTTTTTATACCCGAGGGTAGAAGTTGATTCCATGCGACAAAAATAACATTACCAATTGAATGGACTAACGGAAATTAGTTTTTCGGATAAATTGTGGATTTATTGCAAAAAAAGGCATGATATTAGCAGTAGTAGATACCAGGGTTGATGTTGATGGAGACCATAGTCCATAGACCATGGTCCATAGGAGAGCCAGAGAGCCGAAATTGTTTTTACTATGGACTATCGACCATGGACTATGGACCACGGCCCATGGACCATCTTATAAAATTTAAGGTTCTCTAAATGGTGTATTTTAGTTTCTGTTGTAACTTTGAAATGAAAATTAAATAAATATTATATGAAGAAGTTTTTATTCCTGGCCATCATTGGTCTAATAAGTACGGTTAGTGTTATGGCGCAGCAGGACATTAAATTCGCTGAAGGTTCATACAAGTTTGGCAAAATTGAACAAAACAAACCTGTTACCCATATTTTCACTTATACCAATAATGGCTCAAAACCGCTTGTGGTTGAATTTGCAAGCGCAGAATGTGGTTGCACAACACCAGAGTACAAAAAAGAAGCTTTATTGAAAGGAAAATCAAGCACCATAAAAGTAACTTATAATGCTGCGGCCCTGGGTGCTTTCAGCAAGCGTGTTACTGTTAAGTTTGCGGGCATTAATGATCCCGTAATTTTAACTATTGAGGGTGAGGTAGTAGCGGGTAAACCGGGCAAATAATTGTTTTCCATACCCTGATTGATAGTTGATATTTATGCAAGCGGTCCCATCAAGGGACCGCTTTTGTTTTGATGTAGTACTGCACCCTATCTTTGCGGCATGTTATCGATTAGTCAACGTGGACAGGCAATGCCTGCATCCCCCATCAGAAAGCTGGTACCTTACGCAGAAGCTGCAAAGAAAAAAGGCACCAAAGTATACCATCTAAATATTGGCCAACCCGATATTGAAACCCCCAAACTGGTACTGGACGCCGTGCGAAACAGCGATTTCAAAGTGCTGGAATATAGTCATAGTGCGGGTAACGAGAGCTATCGTAAGAAATTGGTTGGTTATTACAAATCGGTTGGGATAGACGTAACCCCTCAGCAAATTATCATTACTACAGGCGGGAGTGAGGCCATCTTATTTGGTTTTATGGCCTGTCTGGATGCTGGTGATGAGGTTATTATTCCTGAACCCTTTTATGCAAACTATAATGGCTTTGCAGTTGCTGCAGGCGTAACCGTTGTGCCGGTAACATCTCATATTGAAAATGGTTTTGCCCTCCCCCCAATTGAAGAATTTGAGAAAAAAATAACCGCCAAAACCAAGGCAATCGTAATCTGTAATCCCAATAACCCAACCGGTTATTTATACAGCGCTGCTGAAATGGAGCAACTAAAAGATATCATCATTCGTCATAATCTCTATCTTTTTTCTGATGAAGCCTATCGCGAATTTTGTTATGATGGCAGCCAGGTAAGCGCATTACACCTGAAAGGTGTAGACGACCACGTAGTTATTATGGATACCATCAGTAAAAGATACAGTGCCTGTGGTGGTAGAATCGGCGCATTTATTACCCGCAATCAATCAGTATTAGATGCAACAATGAAATTTGCGCAGGCAAGACTAAGCCCACCCAGCTTTGCTCAAATTGCAGGGGAAGCAGCTATTGATTTGCCGGCTGATTACTTCGATACTACCAAAGCAGAATATCGTTCGAGGAGAGATTTACTGGTAAAAAGACTGAATGCGATGCCGGGTGTATTCTGTCCAAATCCAGGAGGGGCCTTCTATGCAATAGCCAAATTACCTATTGATGACGCAGATATTTTCTGCCAGTGGTTACTGGAAAGCTTTGAACATGAGCATCAAACTGTCATGCTTGCACCAGCAACCGGGTTTTATGGAACCCCTGGTTTAGGTAAGCAGGAAGTTAGGCTTGCATACGTATTAAATTTAAAAGATATAGATTCTGCTATGGATTGTCTGGAAGCTGCACTAAAAGTTTACCCAGGCAAACAATAAGCTGATTTTCAATACAATAATGGGCTATATTCACCAATACAGCCCATTATTATTTTAATATTAATAAATAATTAAATATTTGTAATTTTATGCAAAACATGCTATTTTTTGCATAAAAAAGAAAAAAATATATTAATTATAAAAAAAATTACTTTGAAATCAAATAAACACTTATTTTTGATTGGTAATTGAATCAGAGGAGAAGGAACAAACACCGAATTATCTTTTTTCTTATATGGCAAGCAATCGAAGACGTCCCCTGTTTCTACAGGGGACTTTTTATTTTTCGCTCTTAAGGGAATAGCAAGGCTTAGCATTCATTAAACCATAACGTCTTCCGCCCCGAACTTCGAAGCTCATATATAGTTTTCCATTATCCCGCCAGGCTTTGCCACTGACCTCATTTCCCTCTTTATAAATGATTTGCTTTGCGAGCCGTCCATTCACCATCCATTCAGAAAAATCGCCATGGTATTTACCACTTGAAAAATGATAAGTAAATCTGGGCATCCCATTTTCCCACCAACCCTTGTGTACTCCTTCTTTCTCACCCGCCCGGTAATATCGTTGCGAAGCTCTTTGTCCACTTTCAAACCACTCAATTAGCCAACCCTCTTCCCTGCCTTTGTAAAAACTCTGCCTGCTCTTCAGTATACCACTGGTATAAAAATCTTCTAACCTGCCACTAAACAGCGTATCATGGTAAAACCATTGTCCATTTACCAGTTTTAAGTGCAGGTTATCCAAACGTAAAGTGATTGCAGGAATTACAGGTGTGGTGTTTGTATAAATAGTTTGTTTAAGGTTCTCTTTGCAGGAACAAACTAACAGGGCTCCTATCATCCAATACCACTTCATGATTCTTTTTTCAATCGTTTTATATCGGTAATGAGGTTTCGTATATCTGTTTCTGATGTTCCCTTATAAACCCCTCTTATCCTACGATGTTTATCAATCAATAATACATTTTCAGTATGCAGAAAGTCGTTTTCATTTTGTGTTTCTCCCAAATCTTCATCAGCGAAATAGGCTTTTCGAGCTATTGAATAAATATCCCCACGATTTCCGGTGAGCAAATGCCATTGTGACTGGTTAATCTTGTACTGTTTTGCATACTGTTGTAATCTGCCCACTGAATCAGCTTCAGGTGTAACCGAATGCGATAAGATCAAAATTTCGTCATCATTTACAAAAGCATCTTGCACCAGAGATACATTATTGGTTAGTCTTTTACAAATGCCAGGGCAATTGGTGAAAAAGAAATTAGCCACATAAATTTTATTTTGGACCGTTGATGCTGTTACAGCTTGTCCAGATTGGTTGACGAATGAGAAATCAGGAATCTGGTGTATTTGTCCTTTTAATTCTTTCTCTGTGAACCAATGCGGCGTAAAATCAGCCGTTACATAAAATGGCAGACCTTCATCCACATTTTCTTTTCCACCACAAGCTTGTAGAACTACCACGATTATCAAACAACAATACTTCCACATAATTATTCTTTAGGAGGTTTAGGGGCTCCGGGAGGGCCTTTGGGGCGAAGGGTTTGCTCTATTTCAAGGTATTTTTTATACTGCTCTGCGGTTAATGCAGCTTTGATGGCAGCATCACGTTTTTGTGCAAGTGGTTCAACCTTTGCCTTGTCTGGGGGCGGTGGTGGTGGTGGAGCTTGTGGACGAAGCTTATCTACTTCAGTGAAAAACATTTTATACGCATCATTTACAACCGACTGCTGCTTGGCAGTTAGTTTAAGTGACTCTTTTAATTTTTCATTCACTCGCTTTAAACGTTCTGCCGAAGTTGGCGGTTTTGGGGGGCCACCTGCTTGTTGCGCCTGCAACAGACCGCAGGTGGCTATCAGTACCAGGGGTAAAATGCATAATTTTTTCATACAGTTTTTTTATTTATTGAGTAACAGTTCCAGGTGTACCATAAAATCCATTCCCGTTTATATAAGGAGCATCAGCAGTGATATGATAATGATAAATCCCATTCGGATAATCTGCTGTCACCGCAAAATGTCCATGATATCCGTCTAGCTGACTTGTTGTTAGTATGGATCCGTTTTCCATAGGTCCATACACGGGATAACCATCAAGTAAAAATCCTATCAGTGCATTTCTTCCTTTTTGTTGTGTGATGAACAGTGGTTCAACATGGTAATGGTATTGACCAGTTTGTTGCGGGTGTCCATTGTACTGATCAAAACTATTGACTTCATTAGTGAGTGGGGCATTTCCTGCTGCATACTGATTAAACAGTGGAACGCCGTTTATTGAAATCCCCATTGGGCCCAAAGGTGTAGTAGTTGAAGCAGATGCTTTTACCGGACTTACCGGAATTTTAAAAACATAACTCTGCGATTGTATACTATTCGGATTCTTGGCATAATTAGGATTAGTACCATTGTATGCTTCATACTGTGCATTTGTAGTTGCAAAATATGGGCTCTTATGATCAGGGATTCCGGTACTTTTTAATACCACATAATTACCTTCCACTGAAATGGTAACTGTAGTATTAAATTTCTTGAACACATCTGGTAATGTTGCATTCGTGGTTGTTCCAGCACCTGCAGTATCTTTTTTACAAGATAAGAACAAGGTTGCACTTGCGATAAGAAGGCTTGTGGTTGCAAAAATAAATTGTTTCATACCTGTCATTTTATAATTAGATGTTTGCAACCGAAAAAACCTTCGCTTAAAAAAAATTATTTTTCCGGTTCCGGCATTTCCCTTGGTGGCGGGCCTCCTGGAGGAGGGTGATGCATACCACCATCTCTTGGTGGAGGAGGGCCTTGCGGACCATTCATCATTCTCAGCACATCATTGATAATCTCATCAAATTTTTTCTTTTGGGCGGGTGTACACATTGCCCTTATTTTTTTAAAATGATCAAATGTATTTCTGGTAAGCACCAGATCATATTGAACCGAAAGTTTTGCTGCTTCATCAATTGCCGCCTCGGTTGTTTCATCGTTTTGCAATAAGCTGAAAAATTTTTCTTTTGCTTCTCTATTATTTTTTCTTGCGTCTTGTGAAGCCATGCGATGTTCATCCCGCAAAACTTTTAATTGCTCCTGTTGCAGACTGTCGAGACTTAATTCCTTAACCAGAAAAGCCATTGCCCCGTTTTGTGGGGGCCGGTCTTCAGGTGCACGGTCTCTTTTCATCCACCAAAAAGCCGACAGTGTAGCGATATTGAGTAAAATCAATACCAGAAAAGCTGCTGCAAACCATTTATTTTTTGTGATAAAATTCATGTCGATTTATTTAGTTGTTGAAATCAACGGTATTAAAGATTTGGTATTCGCTTGCAAATCCGGAAATATTGTCCTTTGAAAGCTCTTTAGTTTTTCCCTTATGCAAAAAAGTATCGCTTAAAGTGTACAGGTTCAGCACTGCCAGAAAAACCAATAAGGTAAACACCGGAATTGGTTTTAATATCCGCTGAAAAATAGACGGCGGCGCTGCTATCACTTCTTTCTCCAGTCTGGCCATTAGCCTGGTTTGAAAAAAATCAGGTGCTTTTGCCCTGGTAATATTGCCCAAAAAATCTTGCGGGTCATTACTATTTTGGTTTTCGTTGTACATATTAATGACTTAATAGGTTAAATATTTATGGTCGTTCATCAGCCAGTTTTTTGCGGAGGTTTTCTTTTGCCCTATGCATTAGTGATTCTACAGCCTTTATACTTATCTGCAATATCTCTGCTACTTCTTCGTAGCTAAGTCCTTCGGTACGTAATAAAAGAAAACATACCCTTTGATTTTCCGGCAGACTTTGTATGGCTTTAAAAACTATGGCAGCCTTTTCTTTTTGCTCTAATTGAACACCAGGATGAACAAAATGGGCCGGCTCTGCTGATTTATCGCCAATTCCCAGCCAGGATGCTGCTGTTCGGATACCTTCCCTGAGTTTTTTCTTTCTTTGCCAATCCAGGGCTTTAGTAATGGCAATTCGGTAAATCCATGTTTGAAGTTTGGCCTCTCCCCTGAATCCATCAATGGAATGGTAAACCTGGATAAAAACCTCCTGGGCCAGGTCTTCAGCCTCCTGAAAGTCCTGAACAATACCCAGAACCGTATTAAATACCATATCCTGACAACTTTCAATGAGTTGTCGGAAAGCCTGTTCATTTCGGGCCTTCAGCTGTAGAATAAGGTCTTCCTGGTTCAAAAAAGATATCAATTGAAGATTAGACGTACCAACCTACAAAATCCTTCGGCTATGCAATAATTTTTTTGATTCCGGGCAGGGTTGTTAACTTGCCCCAGAAACCCTTTTATCAACTGTTTAACAGCTTTCCCGGCCTATTTAAGCAACAAGCTTAGAAAAGTGGGTATCTGTGTACATTATGAAGAAATACCTGATTACCTGCATAGCCTGTAGCATTTTCACCCTTAAACTGCTTGCTCAGGGCTACCAGTCAACCTATGGATCGCCTTATGCAGGGAGCACAGCAATCAAAAACAATCCGGCCGCCTCTATCAACTCGGCCTTTAAATGGGATCTTACCCTATTCACTGCCCAGGCAAGGGTGAGTACGAATTCATTGCACATGCGCAATGATTCTGTTTTACTAAACAGTGGATATCGTAGCAGGTTTTTACATAATAACGTTGATATAAGCCTGTTTAATATTTTATACAAGCCAAATAACAAACATGCTTTTGCATTTAACCTAAGGGCCCGAAGTTATAATCATGTCCGAACAGCCCCATTATCTGCAAGTGATACTATTTACAGTATACACGATTTTATGCAGCAAAATAGAACGACCCCTTACCTTGAAGGTTTTGTAACCCATTCAGGGTGGTTACAGGGCGATTTTAATTATTCTACCATACTGAGTGAAAACCATAACAGCAGACTTACAGGCGGAGTTACCTTGCAGGTAATGAAAAACATTTCAGGTGCTTATACGCGTATCAACAAATTAAGTTTTCTCGAAGCCCATAATACAACAGATACACTGTACACTTTTGTTACAGGTGGTGGTTCTTTCGGATACTCGTCAAATTATGATGAAACCGCCTCTGGAACTTCATCATCCACAAAAGATTTCTTAAAAAATACTTTGACAAATTTTGGGCTTAGTCTTGGAGTGGAATATTTATTATATGAAGAAAAAACGAATAGCTATCAACAGAATAATTCGCTGAATTACCAATGGAAAATTGGTGTAGCGTTAATGGATATAGGTGCTAACAAATACAAATCGAGCGAGTTTAGCTCTCAGTTCAGGAATATAGATCCGGGAATTACAGATATAGTAATGGATCAAAAATTCACCAATATCCAAAACGGTCGTGATTTACGTGATAGCCTGGCCACCGTATTCACCAATGCTGACAGCGTAAACAAACAGTTTAAGATTGGCAGTCCTACCAGACTAATCATCAACATTGACCGGTCATTTGGCAATAATTTATTCATCAATGCGGACCTGAATATCAACCTGCATGGCACTTCAGATTATAAGCGTTTGCTAACACGTGAAATTAACCTGCTAACCATTACCCCAAGATGGGAAACACTTAACTGGGGATTTTATTTACCCATACAATACAATAGTCAGAAACAGTTTCATATAGGTGCAGCATTCAAAGCGGGGCCTTTGGTACTTGGCGTACACAATCTTCAATGGGCGAAACAAATTAAAAACCTGAGCGGAGGTGGTTACCTGATGCTAAGCATTCATCCATTTAACAAGAAAAGAGTAATCAGCAAACTAGACTGCCCAGAGTAATAACAGGAATGAAATGGAATGGAATGAAATTTAAATTCTAAAACCAATTCACTATTCACTATTGACCATTCACGCAATCATCTGATCCTGCAAAGCTGTAGCATGGTTAATCGGAGGAAATTGAAAATTGTTTTGTGCATATTTTTCCTTTAGTCCTGAAAGAATTTCAAAACTCAGTGGAGTTGGCACCATATCTACAATAGCGGAAAATCGTTTTATTTTGTACAAGTCATCCGGATCAATGGATGAAGAAAGTATCGCAAACCGCACAGAAGGAAATATGTATGCATATTTCTCAGAAAAAAGTTCCAGAAACTCCCATCCATCCATTACAGGCATATGCAGATCAAGGAAAACCAGTTCTGGTACTTCAGCAGGTTCTTTACTATTCAATAAAAGCTGATCAAATACCTGCAATGCTTTCAAGCCATTTACAGCGGTAATTATTTCAGCCGCAAAACCGGTTTTAGCAATCATCCTACTGGAAACAAACAAAGAAATTTCATCATCATTTACAACCAATACTTTCCGGAACATATACTTTGTTTTAGGTAAGAAATTATTCAGTTTTCAAGGGTAGGAAGAGCAAAATTTGCTGTTGCTTATTTTCTATGCTAACGGCAAACATTGTTTAATTCCAATAACAAAGTACGATTGATTATCAGCCACCAACAATACTGGTTTCCTTTAAAAGCAGGTAGGAACTTGGATACCAATTGTAGTAGAAGCACTACATGTGTGAATCAGGAGCGGGGGGCGTTATTGGCGAAGGGTCCATAGTCCATAGTCCATGGACCATGGACTATGGACTATGGACCTTTAAAAAGCTTCCCGATTTTACTTTATGCTTTGATGTGCAAAACTGGTGTTTATATACAAAAATCCCTGGTATGTATGTACCAGGGACTTTTTTGATAGTTACAGTCAAAGATTAATTTAAACCACCTTTGCGGGTTGCCTTTGTAGGATTAGGCCACTCGCCTGGTTTTCCTGTTCTTGGGTTGATAGGTAAAACGCTTTTTTCACGAGAAGTTTTTGAGCTGTCTTCACTCGCCATATAAACCATAATTGCGGCTAAAATGGCATTGTTGCGAACATCATCAAAAACAATTTTATCGTAAGTGTCGCGATTGGTATGCCATGTATAGTTTCCATACGACCAGCTTAATGAACTTAGTGAGAAAGCAGGAGCACCTGCTGCAAGGAATGAGGCAAAATCAGACCCACCACCACCGGGTGAACCAGGGAAATTAGTGGTGATGTGCTGACGGATATTACCCGGCACTTTTGATAACCAACGGTTAATGTATTCATAAGAATGCAGGAATCCCTGGCCAGATATATTGGTTACTCTTCCAGTTCCGTTATCCTGGTTAAACAAAGCCTGAAGATTATTGACAATTTCAGGATGGTCTTCCACGAATGCACGTGAACCGTTCAAGCCCTGTTCTTCACTTCCCCAATGCCCAACAAGGATGGTTCTTTTAGGGTTGGGTAATATTTTCTTCAGAATACGCATAGCTTCCATCATGGTAAGTGTTCCTGTACCATTATCGGTTGCACCTGTACCACCATCCCATGAATCGAAGTGGGCAGACAACATCACGTATTCATCTGGTTTTTCAGAACCTTTTATTTCTGCAATGGTATTAAAAGTGGGTTGTACACCTGTTTCTTTTGAATCGGCACGTACACTTATTTGTGGCTTGCTCCCAGATTCTGTTAAACGATAGAGTAAACCATAATCTTCCAATGCAAGGTCAACAGTGGGTGTTTTTTTAGTATTAGCGCTAAAAATTTTATTTACGCCAAAGCCATTTGACCAGTTAGATTGTACCACTCCTAAAGCACCAGCATTCTCTAATGCTACAGCAAGGGTACGGGCATTGTATCCGGTTTTTGCGATGCGTGCTGACCATGCCATGGTTTGCGCACTTCTTTCTTTTTTCATTTTCTCTACAGACTCTTTGGTACCAAATTCATCCCAGTTATAATCAGGTCTGCCAGTAGGCTGTGCCATTGATACCAGGACAAATTTTCCTTTAACAGAAGGTAACCATTGCTGAAAAGCAATAGAATCTGCCAGGTCAGGAATAATTACGGTTTCACCGGTTATCGTTTTTCCGCCGGTATTAGGGCTCCAGGCTAATTGTGTTCCTTCAAGCGATTTGGTCCAGGGTGCAACCATATCAATATGAGTAATACCACGCTCCCATCCGCGCCATTCGCCCCATTTTTCATTACGGGCTGTAATACCCCAACCTGCATACTTTGATACGGCCCAATCGTTCGCCTGTTTCATTTTAGGGCTACCAACTAAACGAGGACCAATACCATCCATTAATTCATGTGCAAGTTTCTCTAATTGAGAATTCTCGGTACCCTCTTTCACTATGGCATCTACAATAGGATCTTTAATTGCCTGCTGCTGGCCTCCAAATCCGGGGCGCTGTGCAAAGCCGGTTTGCGCTGAGCATAATGTAACAGCAAGGAAAAGTGCGGAGGCCATATACCTGATACGACCATTTCGCAATAAGCTAGTGTTGGTTTTCATGTCCGTAAGATAGCTAAACCCCCTGTAAAGTAAAAGCCAGACATTTTTTTTAGGATGAACGGGTAGACCATAGTCCATAGTCCATGGACCATTGTCTATGGACTATGGTCTATAAGTATACGCTAATTCCTTCATTCATTTACCAGTTACCAACCAATTCATATAAACCATGTATCATGGACCATGGACTATGGACTATGGTCTAAGGTCTATAAGCATAATCGATCCCCATGATTCGATCACCAGGTACCAACCAATCCGATACCTGTTATATACTTTTCATTAAACCGATAATTTGGTCGTTTTAAATTAATGAGAAATCTGTCTAGTGCTTGTTGAATGGAACCGATATCCTGCGGACGAGCTTTTCGGATTTCCTCAAAGGAGCTGCGCGGTTTTTTGGTATAGGCCACAAGACTATCCCATGAAGTGGGACTGGGAAAAGTTATCAGGCAACTCGTACTTTCCATTTTTTTATATGGCCAGTAATGCCAGCCGATATTATTATTCTCCAGTAATTTTCTGAATGCTAAAATCCAATTGTCGTCATTTTCACCTGTTTCACCTACATAAATAGGCACATTGTATTTATCACGAAAATCAACATAATCCTTAATTACCTCCTGTGTGGTATCTGTCCAGTATTTATGAAAACTATACACAAGTTTTTTATCGAAAGGCGGAGAGAAAACATCAAACCTGGAAGCCCATTGCGAGCCTTCTAAAAAAATGAGGTGATTCTTATCTACCTGTCTGATGGCCTGAACCATGCGTCGGTATAAAGGTTCAAGTAAGGGGTTCAATTTATCCTGATCGAAAAAATGTGCGATTGGTTCGTTTAATAAATCATACCCAAGAATGATTGTTTCTTTGCTGTACCGATGCGCTATTGATTTCCAGATATCAATCGCTTTTCGTTGACACACACTATCCGTATACAGGAAAGGATACCCATAACTATTATCAATATTATCGCCGGTTTGTCCACCAGGTGCGCCATGCATATCAAGTAAGAGATATAAACCCGCTTTCTTGCACCATTGAATTACTTTATCCAAGTAAAAAAATCCCCTGGTGCTGTCGTTAGCCCCCAGGTAAGATTCATTGGTAAACAACCGATAATCAAATGGCAGCCTCACAGAATTCGCTCCCATTTTTTTTATGAGTTGTATATCAGTTTCGGTTATATAGCTTTCGAGGTATTGTTTCCAGAATTTTGTATTCGCGGTTGGACCTACCAATTCTAACAGCACTTGTTCAATCATCCAGGGTGCATTTATTTTTTCAAATTTGAACATGTATCCTTCAGGTAGTAACCAGTTTCCCAGATTGGTTCCTTTGATAAGCATGGGTTTACCATCAGGAGCTATGATTTCTTTCCCTTTAACCGTTACAAAAGATGTTTGCGCTTTAATTGATAAGGAATAACAAATAAATACAATCAGCAATAAGTGTTTCATGGCCGCAATCTTTGGTAAACAATTTATGCATAAAAGCCTTTAAATAGTTCTGCAACTGCTGAAAGTAAACATCTGTTAGTTTTTCAAGATTCAGAAAAAAGTAATAATTCGCCAACCGTTTGTCATTGAAAATAATCAGATCGTAATAATTAACTAGCCTTAACAAAATATTAATTGTAATTTTGACACTTCAATTTGAATCTCTGTTTTTGAGATCGGATATTATACCACCAAGTTTGGTGGACCTGAATTCGGAGGACCTTATATGGCAGTATATTGGTTCTTATTAAGCACCAGAAAGCCCCCCTAACCGGGGGCTTTTCCATGTACATATTTTACCAGATTAATTCTCTCAGATCAACCGTTTTTTTATCGGTTGGAACTTTTTTTAATACTGGTGGAGAATAGTCTGGCAAGATGGTAAAGGAAGAAAAATCGCCCAGGTAATCAAACAAAAATTGTTCTTCAAAATAATAACGCTGGTGGTGGCCATCTGATTTTCCATTGAGTTTTATTTCAACAGGTTTTCCTTGTTTGAATTCTGCCAATTTAAAAGAAGCTGTTCGCCTAGGATACCAGGTATAATTCGGCCCGTTGAAAAAAATCGACAATGCTTCGTCATTTTTTATTTGAAGAAAATCAATTCCAATTGAACTTGATGACTGGGTAAAAAGATGGTATTGTGATTTCCAGTTGAAGAGTTTATCTTTTTCTTTTGCAGAAAAATCATCCAGTAGAAAAAGCATAGTATACTTATTTAAACTATCGATATCTTCTGTGATTTTGGGTAGATAAAGTATACCATTCTTTACATACCCACCCGGAGATTTTTGGTCGGGCCAGTTAAGCCAATCACGACCTTTTTCAAAAATTTTCTCCCCCTTTGCGAAGAGGCTTGCGTTTCGAAATACCTGAATTAGTTTGATGGGTCTTTTCAGACTATAGACTTCGCTTGGTTTCATAAACTCAAGATAGACTTTCTGTCTTATTTGATACTTGCTAAGCTTTGGGTTCTATCAGATCCCATAAATTTCCATACAGGTCACTAAATACGAGCACCCTGCCATAGCTCTCCTCACTTGGAGGTCTTACTATCTTTACATTATTCTTCAATAGTAATTCATAGTATTTATTGAAGTTGTCTGTATAAAGAAATAAAAACACCCTGCCACCGGTTTGATTGCCGATTACATTTAGCTGTTCGGTTGATGAAGCTTTTGCCAATAATAAATGACAAGTTTGGGTTGGAGCATTTGCAGGTTTAATTCGAACCCATCTTTTATCAGGACTTAAAACGGTGTCCTCAATTAACTCAAAGCCAAGTTTATTTACATAGAAGTCAATTGCTTCGTCATATTCTTTTACAACCAGGGAAATTTGGGCTAAAAATTGTTGCATAGTGCAAAATAAATGCAACAATTGAGAATAGTTTGAAATATAAAAGCCCATAGAGTAAGGTCTATGGGCTTTCCTTATGATGAGCCCGACTTCGTTGAAACTTCGTCGGACAAGTAGCGATAATGGGAAACTTATCTAATGATATAATTAAAGACTTTCCCCTATTAATAGACTAATGATTTACACATCATATATGCTATTTTTTTCTGTGTATATGGAATAGGTAATTGGCAGGTCGTTTACCTGTGATAGTGGGTGTAGGAATAATAATATCGAAGAATCATCCAAAAGCGATCATTCTATACCGTAAGTATATTGCATTTTAAAATATTTATCACAACCCTATCATTCACGCTTCTATTCTATTCATCATTTGGATCAGAGCTACTGTATGAAAGTCTCAACATAACTACCCCAAAAATCAAGTATACCAAACCACTCCATTTATTAACAGTAAGATGCATTTCGAGGTTGATATCGGTCAGAAAATAATACCCGATTAATATCACACCCATACTCAGAAAAAAAAGACCAATGACGAATCGCAAATCGAAAAGCTTTTTCATAAACTGTAATTATGGATTAATAAAAAATAATGTTTAATGCCAATGTAACAACCAACAGTATCATGCCAATTATCAAAGGATTTTTATACCAGATCTTTTCCTTAGTCTTTTCTCGTTTAGTCAAACTATATACCAGTCCTATTAAACTATCTTCCGGTTTCGGCTTAGTAAATAGACTTACCAGAAAAGTAATCACAAAACAAGCAACAAAAGAAATCCAAGCAATATTAAAGGCATGACTAGTGCCTGAGTAATATTCATGTAATTGTGCAATCCATCCACCTTTACCTTCTGCTGTTGTTAGTCCATGAGTAAATGCAGCAGCTAAAGTTCCTCCCAACAATCCAAAGAATGCACCATTTGCAGTGGTGCGCTTCCAGAACATTCCTAAAAAGAAAGTGGCGAACAATGGTGCATTCACAAAACTAAATACGAGTTGCAGCAAATCCATGATACTGTTAAAGCTTCTTGCGATATA
This sequence comes from uncultured Sediminibacterium sp., assembly GCF_946481145.1. The sequence continues at coordinate 78,228 of NZ_CAMLMJ010000013.1, read as the reverse complement.
CGCAGTTCCAATAGAGATCACAATACCTACAATCGTTGATGCTTTTCCGACAAAGAGATAATGTTTATCAGACGCATTCTTTTTGATATATGCTTGATAAATATCAAAAGTAAAAACCGTATTAAAGGCAGTCACATTCCCCGCCATACCTGACATGAAAGATGCGATCAAGGCTGTAACCCCAATACCCAATATTCCGTTTGGATACAAATTGGATAACAAAACGGGCAATGCCATATTATAATCCTTTTCCCCCGCAGCATTTACCGGCAGATCGTAGCCCGAAAATTGACCTTGCAATGCCAATAAGATAATTCCGGGCATGATCACGATAGCAGGCATCAATATTTTAGGGATACTGGCAATGATAGGTGTTCGCTGTGCTTCATTAAGGTTTCTTGCGATCATAGCACGTTGCACCACTAGAAAATCTGTACACCAATATCCAAATGCTAGTACAAATCCCAATCCAAATACTAAACTAAAAGCATCAACTCCCATCGGATTGGTGGATGCGCTTCCCATTCCCTTCCAAACATGGAGCTTGGCATCTTCTACATTAGCAATGATACCTTCTACGCCACATGCCTTATCCATCCCTAATATGATCAATGGAGCGATACCTAATACAATCAGGAAAAATTGTAATACTTCGTTGTAAACAGCACTCGTCAATCCTCCTAAAAATGTATATACCAATACAATACCCGCTGCCAAGAAAATAGAGAGGTCAAAATCCCATCCTAACGTAATCTGTAGGAGCATCGCTAGTGCATACAAGGATACACCCGAAGAGAATACCGTCATCACAGCGAATGAAACAGCATTTAGTCCTCTGGTCTTTTCATCAAAACGCAGAGCCAAATACTCAGGTACAGATCTGGCTTTACTACCATAGTAAAACGGCATCATAAAAATGCCCAAAAAGATCATGGCCAATGCTGCTCCGAGCCAGTAGAAATGTACCGTGTACAATCCATATTTCACTCCATTTGCCGCCATCCCCAAAACTTCCTGTGCACCCAAGTTCGCTGAAATGAAAGCAAGTGAGGTGATCCACAATGGAATATTACGATTACTCATCAGGAAATCATTTCCTGTTTTTACTTTCTTTTTCAGCATATAGCCAATAGCAACTACAAAAAGAAAGTAGATGGCAATAATGATGTAATCAATGATTTCTAGTTTCATATTGATTGGGTATTACAGTTGTGTGGTAATATTTTTTTGCCAGTTCCAAGCAGATGTTACCATTGCTTCAATTCCTAATGTCGCCTGCCACTGAAGTACTTGATTAGCATTCGTTGGATCAGCAAATAATACAGGCGTATCGCCCATTCGTCGCGCTCCGATGGCATAGTTCAATTTTATATCATTTGATGTCTCAAAGCATTCGATCAACTCTTTTACTGAAACTCCGTTACCAGTGGCAATATTGAATACTTCATACGAGTCTGATAACGATAAAGCAGCTAGTCGATTACAAGCAGCCACATGGGCTTTTGCGAGATCTACCACATGGATATAATCGCGTATACAAGTACCATCCGGTGTATCATAATCATCTCCAAATACGGTCAGTTGCTCTCGTATACCTGCTGCCACCTGAGTGATATAAGGCATCAGATTATTCGGAATTCCTTTGGGTAACTCGCCTAATAAGCCGGATTCATGCGCTCCTACCGGATTGAAATAACGTAAAGCAATCGCATTTAATCCACCTGCTTGTACCACTTTATCTAATATATCTTCACCCATTTGTTTTGTACTACCATAAGAGGAAAGAGCTTTCTTAATAGTCGCTGTTTCTTTTACGGGAACTTCATCAGGATCTCCATATACAGTTGCAGAAGATGAAAAAACGATTCTCTTACAACCATGAGAGCTCATCACTTCCAATAAGTTGATCAATGACAATAAATTATTCCTGAAGTATTTTAAAGGCTGATGATACGATTCTCCTACTGCCTTAAAAGCAGCAAAGTGTATGACCTGTGTTATATTTTTTTCTTTTTGAAAAACATGAGATAAAGAATTTGTATCAGCAACATCAATCTCATAAAAAGCAGGGCGCTTTCCTGTTATAGTCTGAATATTATCTAGTATGAACAGTTCAGCATTGCTGAGATCATCCGCTATCACAGGTTCATATCCTGATTGTATTAGTTCAACAACAGTATGAGAGCCGATGAATCCCATACCTCCTGTTACTAGCACTTTAGACATGGCTTCCACTTTTTCTTTCTTTATAATGTACTTCACTGAGTTCTTTCAACCTCTCCGCAGCATATTCGGGTGTGATATCTCTTTGAGCATTTGCCATCATTTCATAACCCACCATGAACTTTTTTACTGTTGATGATCTAAGCAAAGGCGGATAAAAATGCATATGTAAATGCCATTCGGGATGATCCCCATCATTTACCGGCGCCTGATGTATCCCTGCTGAATAAGGAAATGAGATATCAAAAAGGTTGTCATATTTCGTTGTCAATCTCTTAATAACATCACTAAAAGATTTTTTTTCATTGTTTGTAAGATCTGTGATATAAGAAACATGTCTTTTACTAATGATCATTGTTTCAAAAGGCCAGATTGCCCAAAAAGGAACCAGTGCCACAAAATCTTCATTCTCTATAACGATTCTTTCTTTCAGCTCTAATTCAAGATTCAAATAAGCCTGTAGTAGACTATGTCCATTTTCATTGTAAAATGAATATTGCGATATAGTTTCTTTATGAATTTCAACCGGTATGGTATTTTGAGACCATATTTGTCCATGTGGGTGTGGATTAGAGCACCCCATGATATCCCCTTTATTTTCGAATATCTGTATATATCTAATCGATGGATCAGCTGCAATATTGCCAAACTCATCACACCAGAGTTCGATTACTTTTTGTATTTGTTGCTCACTCAATTGTGGCAACGTAAGACTATGATTAGGAGAAAAACTAATAACCCTGCACCTCCCTTTTGTACTTTCTGCTTTGATAAGTCCCTGCAAATTGATGCTACCGCTTGGTGTATCAGGAAGTAAAGCCGAAAAATCATTGGTGAAAACAAACGGGTCTTCATAAACAGGATTCAAGCTACCATCTGCTCTTTTATTTCCGGGACACAAATAACATTCTGGCTCATAAGCAGGTCGGTCATTGACAGACACTGCTTCTACTTTTCCCTGCCAGGGTCTTTTAGTACGATGAGGAGATACCAAAACCCATTCTCCGGTAAGAATATTATACCGAGTGTGTGAATGTTCTTTAAGATCAAAATGTTCCATACTATCTGTGTTGAACAATTTCAGTTCCGTTTTCAATAGAAGAGATGTAATAAGTCAATGGAAGTTCCATGGCTGTCTCGTATGCAGGCTTTATTTCAGTAAGTAATTTTTCAATTTCATTTTCTTTAATCAAATTGATTGTACACCCTCCGAATCCTCCGCCCATCATTCGGGCCCCAATCACTTCTTTTCTTGCCTCTACAAATTGAATCAGCCAATCCAACTCTTTACAGCTCACGTCATACATAGCACTAAGTCCGTGATGCGTAGCATACATTTTTTTCCCAAGTGCAAACAAATCACCTTTCTGAAGATCGATACAAGCATCCTGTAGCCTTTGTATCTCCTGTACAATAAATAAGCTCCGTTGATAGACCAATGGATGATCATCTTGGACATATTGATTTAACATTGTTTCTGTAACATCTCGTAAAGACCGAACAGAAGGAATATACTGTTGAATGATCGAAACTGCTTGATTACATTCTTGTCTGCGAGTGTTATATTCTGAAGAAGCAAGAGAATGTTTGACATTGGTATTCAGTAAAACCACTTTGATATCTTGTAACTGGAAGGGTACATAAGTATAATCCAACGAGCGACAATCGAGCTTAATTACATGGTCTTTCTTACCCATCATAGAAGCAAACTGATCCATAATTCCACAGAGTACACCTGCATATTCATGTTCAGCCTTTTGTGCCATTTTTACCATGGATACCCGGTCAATGCCAGAAGACAGTAATGTATTTAATGCAAAAACAGTGGCACATTCTACTGCTGCAGAAGAAGATAAACCAGCACCAATAGGTACATCACTTGTCAGCAACGCATTAAACCCCTTAAGTTGTGTACCAGTAATATTCTGAAATTGTGCTGCTGCTCCTAAAATATAATTTGGCCAACTTACATCACCAATAGGTTTCAGTTCATTTAATTTGATAGTGAATCTTTCATTCAGATCATGCGCTAAAAGGTGTATTTCGTCATCGTATCTCAACGTAATAGCGATATATGCAGCTTTATCTATAGCTGCAGGCAATACAAAGCCTTCATTGTAATCGGTATGCTCACCAATAATATTCACACGACCCGGCGATCTGACGATCAAGGGTGTTTCAGTGCTATTGAAAGCTTCCTGAAACAGAGATGTCAGTTGTGAAGCAGCTAGGTTCATGATGAATATATTTATTTAGTACAGCTGTAAACCTCTTATTATCTTTTCGGAATAAGCAAAAGGTTTAGCGTACGAGGAATTTTGTTGAATTCCTCGTACAAAACCGAACAGATCCAGATAAATTTTATTGTTTATACAAATGAGCTGGCTACCCTACCATGCCGGATGCTGTGTTAGTTGAGAGTTTGCATTCAACTCACTCAACGGTATCGGGAAAACTTCAGATCGTTTATTGCGGAAAGTAGCACCGTATCCTGCGATATTATCCACTGCTACACGCTGAAATGCTGCTTGAACTGCTCCCCAACGCTTCAGATCATAAAATCTCAATCCTTCAAATGCAAGTTCAACTCGTCTTTCATGTCTAATTACATCTCTGAATGCAGCTTGTGTTAAAGCACTACCTTCTACAGCCTGTACTGTAGGCATACCCACACGCGCTCTCACCTGATTTACCAATGCATAAGCGCCAGCTAATTGATTTAATTCTACCATAGCTTCTGCACGCATCAATAATACATCAGCATATCTCAACACGATAAAATCTTGTCCACCCGGATTGAACACTCCAATACCTGCAGCTGAAGCAGCAGTACGAATGTATTTTTTCAATCCAAAACCTGTAGCTGTGTTACCTGTAAAGGCCCTATTAAGATCTGTAATGAAAATATCATTTCTGAAATAAACAGATGCTGTAAGACGAGGATCTCTGTTATTTTTTGGATTTGCAGCACTATATAATGGAGAAGTTGTGATTGGCCTTCCATCTGTACAATAATAATCTCTTACCAGATTAGGCATCGGTTGCTGATCTACCTTCGGTGCCGCTAGGAAAGTGCCTGAAAATAGTTCGCCATTATTCGAAGCATCCTGAGAAAATCTTACAGAAAATAAAATCTCATTTGAAAACTCTCCTGCTTCTGTAAACAGTTGTGAATAATTTGTATTCAATGCATATCCCATTGTTAACAAAGTGGCAGTCGCATCCATCACACCTTGATAATCCTTATTGTATAATTGGAATCGAGCCAACATGCCGAGTGCCGCACCTCTGGTTGCGTAACCATATTGTGCTGCTGAATATCTAACAGGTAATAAAGTAATTGCCTCTTTAAGATCATTAATAATCTGAGTAGACAACTGCTGATATGTATTCTTAGGTACATAAGATTCTGCCAATGTCTGTACTTTCAAGATCAATGGAGCATCTTCAAAATACATTGCCAGGTGCATATAAAATAATGAACGAAGGAAGAGTGCTTGTCCACGCAATGCTTTACGACTGGAATCCGACATTGCCGTTGTTGGAATTTTATCCATGTTCTCCAAAGCATTATTTGCTCTGGCTATCCCTTTGTACAAGGATACCCATAATGAACTAAAGAAAGCATTGGAAGGATCAATATTAGCCGACATGAAATTGCCGGGTCCTTCAAACTTGAATGAGTTATAGGCATTATCACCAAAAGTATCATACATAGGTAAACCGGCTGTTCCATTCAAGTTTCCACTGAATAATACTCGATCTTGTAATACCTCGTAAATACCATTAACGCCTAATACTGCATCCTGTTCTGTTTTCCAGAAACTAGCCTCTCCCAACTGTGTCAAAGAGCGCTTATCAAGAAAGCTTTTCGAACATCCGGTTGCTACTGCAACAATGTATATAAATATGATAAACTTTTTCATGCTGATTAAAATTTAAGATTTACGCCAAATGTGTAAACTTTATATAGAGGAACCAATTGATCACTATTACCACCACGAGCTCTTTCAGGATCAAAGTTTTTCATCTTGGTAAATGTTAACAGATTTTGTGCTCCCAAATACACTCTTAATTTAGATATGCCATACTTCTGTGTGAAAGATGTTGGTATAGAATATCCTATTTCTAGATTCTTTAGGCGCAAGTAAGAGGCATCCTCCACATAGAAAGTAGATACTACTTGATTATTTTGTCCACCCACACGTGGAAGTTTAGTAGAGGGTGCAGTAGGAGTCCATCTGTCGATCCAATAAGTCAATACATTGTTTCTGTCACCCTCGAATGGTAATTGACCATTGTCATTTAGTAATCTGTCAATTCCACTTACCCCTTCAAATAGGATGCTCATGTCTATGTTCTTATAATTGAGGGTTCCATTAAAATTGTACAGCATTTTAGGGAATGGGTTACCAATGATAGTTCTGTCGAATGCATCGATCACACCATCCGGTTTTCCTCCGGGACCTGATAAATCAGCGTATTGGAAATCACCCGGTGCAGTTCTTACGCTACCAAATTGTCTAGGAGCAGCAGCTACTTCAGCAGCTGATTGGAAGATGCCTATTACCTGATAACCATAATACGCATTGAAAGGTGCACCAATTCTAATAATACTCTCGGCATTAATGGTTTCGAGACCTCTATCACCCAAACCAGTTACATTATTGTCTGCGAATTTGCTCAAGCTAGCTCCTATGCTATAGTTAACTGCCTTCTTAATAACACCACGATAGTTGGCAGTGATCTCAAGACCTCTATTTACCATGCTCGCAGCATTCTGTGCAGCAAGGTTGGTAACACCAATAGTACTTGGAATCGGGAAGTTTGCATATAACACATCTGAACTCAAGCGCTCAAAATAATCTGCTGACAATGTCAATCTATTTTTAAATAATCCCGCATCTAAACCAATATCATATTGTTTTACGGTTTCCCATGTAATGGTCTGATTAGCTAATCTGGTAATGGCTACAGCTCCTACGATATTGCTGGTTCCAAGATAATAATCGAGTCCGCTATTATATGTTTGATCAAAAATATAGTTGCCAATATTATCATTACCGGTAATACCCCAGCTACCTCTCAATTTCAGATCAGAGATCCAATCTACTTTTTTCATGAAAGGCTCTTCACTGATTCTCCATCCTGCAGAAGCAGAAGGGAAAGTTGCATAACGATTATTAGGACCGAATTTGGAAGACCCATCTCTTCTGATATTGAATTCAAAAAGATATTTACCATTGTATACATAGTTGATCCTAGAGAAGAATGACTGAACAGCTTCTTCTGAAGCACTACCGGAAACACTTGGATTCAATACACCACCGCCATCGAATTCCTGAATAGCATTAGAAGGGAACCCTTGTAAATTTCCTGAGAATCCATCATTGCGATTATAGATCAGAGAATGACCCAATAAAACTGTCAGATCATGCTTACTGTTAAAACGCTTGCTATAACGTAAGATATTTTCATTCAGTAAACGATAATTAAAATTGGTACTATTGGTCAAAGAGTTTACAGTATTCTGCTGAACAATATTTCCTGCCCAATCAAAAGTGTTCTCTGCAGGATTAAAATTGGAAACATTGGTATAATTCAAATTGATACTTCCACTGGTTTCGAATGAGAGATTTTTGGTAAAATCAACTTTAATACCAAAGCGATCTGAAATATTAATCTCATCACTGATATAATCCCCAAGAAAACCTCTTCTAATCGGATTCTGAATTGGGAAACTTGCATTCACTTTTAAATAAGAACCATCCACAATTCCGTATGCGCCATTCGAGTAAAAAACAGGAACTGTAGGTGCAGAACGCTGAAACTGATTGATAATACCGTTCTCACCGGTAATAGCATCAGCACCACCTACAGGGCCTTTAAATTTTGTCCAATAAGCATTGGTCACATTAGAAATGGTCAACCAATCTTTCACTTTAGAATTAATATTCAAAGAGATATTAAAGCGATCATTCTTGAACTTTCCTTTTACAATAGCTTCCTGTCCTAAGTAGGCTAAAGAAGCGCGATAAGTAGTTCTATCATTACCGCCGGAGAATGCTACATAATGACTCTGAATAGGTGCATTTCTGAGGATCTCTTTTGCCCAATTGGTATTGGCATATTGATCACGGTTACTGCCACTTTGCATAGCCACTATATCCGCATCAGAATAACGAATAGGGGTGCCTGTTCCATTCTGATTGACATCTCTTTCATTTTTCAGCTTTGCATAATTTACTGCATCAAGATATTCTGGCACCACTGTTGCTTTTTGGAATCCTGTATAACTATTGTATACAACACTCATAGATCCGCTCTTACCTTTTTTAGTAGTAACAACGATCACTCCATTCGCTGCTCTCGCACCATAGATTGCACTTGCAGATGCATCTTTTAATACAGAAATAGATTCAATATCTGCGGGAGAAAGATTATTGAAAGTTTCTAAACCAGTATACTGAATATTATCAATGACTACTAATGGTGCTGTAGAACCAAAAGTTCCCACACCTCTGATGGTTACTGAAGAAGCATCTGCACCCGGCAAACCACTACCCTGTGTAATTTGTACACCGGAGAATTTACCATACATTAATTGACCTGAATTGGTTACCGGCTGGTTTACCGCATCATCCAGTCGCATGGTTTGTACGGCACCGGTCTGATTAATTTTCTTCTGTGTACCATAACCAACCACTACTACATCTTGCAAAGCAGATGCAGCTTGTTCCATCGATACTTTAATAGTAGCAGAACCATCCCAGGTTACGGTATAGTCTTGAAATCCTACATAGCTAAAGACTAATACAGGGTTTGATTTCGACACGGTTAGTTTGAATTCACCTTTCTGATTGGTAGTAGTACCCTTATTCACACCTGATTCAACAACAGAAACACCCGCTAATGGAGTATTATCTGATGCATTCACAACAGTACCACTTACAGTGGTCGTTTGTGCAAAAACAGAAACGGTCATAGTGAATAGGAGAAAGATAAATAAACCTATACGTGTAAGCAGATTTCTCTTTGGCAAAAGCATCGTTATTTGTTTTGGTTTAGGTTTTTTATTACAAGTACTAAGTAAGTAACATTATTTCGCTTATCAGGTATACGCTTGCTTCAAAAAAGAGGTATAATCAGTTCAAGGATTTATAGTCCGAATAGTCGCATAAAATTGCAAAAACAAGCAAAAGTTCAGATTTGTATTACACTTTAACAGAGATGATTAAACAAAGAAGGTGATTCGAACGATAACTTAACCTTATTCTTGATATAAAGGATTTTTCTTCGGGAAAGCAGACTTTGTTTTTTGTAGCCATTGGAATAGTTCTTTCTTCATGTCTATCGCTAGATCTTGTTCTTTGGCTATAATATTTTCCTTTTCATATGGATCTTTAGATAGGTCAAAAAGTTCCATACTGTCTGTCTCATAATCGTAGACCATTTTATAATGTCCTTTTCTGATGGCCGATCCCGGCTTACCCCCTTGATTACTATAATGCGGATAATGCCAAAATAAAGTTCGATCTGATTTTTTCCTCTGCATTAATTGTAAAAGATCGATCCCATCGATCGCAGATTCAGTTTTGTATCGCGCATTCATGATCCCCGCTACTGTTGGATAGATATCATTACTGATAGCCGGCCAATCAATTTCCTTGTTTTCCGGAACTTTTCCTTGCCATCGCATAATCATAGGAACACGAATACCGCCTTCATACAGCCACCCCTTACCTGCTCGTAACGGAGCATTACTTGTGGGGCTACCTTCTGCTGTACTTAGTCCGCCATTATCAGATGTAAAAATGATGAGGGTATTTTTATCCAGTCCCAATTGCTCCAATTTTGCAAGTATCTTCCCGATGTTCTGATCCATATTTTCCATCATGGCTGCATAGACAGGATGATCCTGTACCAATCTTCTTTTCCATTCATTTTCATTTTGCATCCAAGGTTCATCTTTTGCAAATCTTTGTGCGGGAGTGAGCCCTAATGTTTGTTGTTTGACTTTATACTTTTTTATCAAACTATCGGGAGCTTGAAGTGGATTATGAACTGCATATAATGAATAGAACAAAAAGAAAGGTTGATCTTTTTGTTGATCCAAGAAATTTAAACACTCGTTTGTCAAACGATCGGTTAGGTATTCACCTGTGGGGCCGTCAGACAAACGTGGGTTTTTATATGGAACAAAAAAACCACCTGTACTATCATTCATTCTTCCAGTAGGAGATCCTTTACTCCATCCTCCTTTATTGGTTTGAAACCCAAAAGATTCAGGCCAATCGTTTTCGGTTTCTCCCAAATGCCATTTACCCGCAAAAAAAGTAGTGTATCCATTTTGCAAAGCATATTGTGCAATGGTTTTTTCTTCCGATGATAACTGATATGCTGTTTCAGGGCCAATCAATCTTTCATAAGGTTTTGCCTTACCTCCTGCTTGTCTTCCTGTGATCCAATCTGTAACACCCGTTTTATTGGGATATTTTCCTGTGAGTACACTTGCACGGGTTGGACTACAAACCGGACTAGCAGCATAAAACTGTGTAAATCTTGTACCTTCTTTTGCTAACTTATCAAGATGAGGTGTTTCATAAAAACTGCTCCCATAACAAGAAAGATCAGCCCAGCCAAGATCATCTGCCAGTATGATCAGTATATTGGGTTTAACTGTATTTTTCTGTGCGATCACTAGAGAAAAACATAAACAACAAATAATACCTAATAAGATGGCTCTAAACATAAATTCAGGATGAAGATTTGATATCTTTTACACAACGAAAGCCTGTATGTTCCAATCCTGTATCCGGACTACTTTTCATTCTTCTTGCAACTCGGTAACCACTGCAATAACTATCATTACATAAAAAGCTTCCACCACGTAATACCTTTTTAACTGCAAAGGGTTCTGCAGGATCATTACTTTTAGCGGGACCTTTTGGATTACGTGTAGTTGTTTTTTCAAGTGCACGATAATAATCATGATCATACCAATCACTACACCATTCCCACACATTACCTGCCATATCAAATAATCCATAACCATTACAGGCATAGTTTTTTACAGGCCCCATTTTAAAGAACCCATCTTTTTGTTCATTATGATAAGGGAAATTCCCCTCCCAGCTATTTGTCTTAGATTTTCCATTGTTAACAGGTTCATTACCCCATGGATAAATATTGTTCAATACCCCTCCTCTTGCAGCATATTCCCACTCGGCTTCTGTTGGCAAACGCTTACCTGCCCATTCACAATATGCCATCGCATCATACCAACTCACATGAACTACGGGATGATTTTCTTTTCCTTTCAAATCACTTCCCGGACCTTCAGGATGTTTCCAATTAGCGCCTTCTTTCCAATTCCACCACTGAGAATAATCTTGAAGATCTACCGGACCTCCTGTGGCTTTAAATACCAATGATGCTGGCACTAATAATGATTCATCAGGCTTAGGTGTTCCGGGAGGTAATGTCTTTTTTAATTCATTCCAATCAGGCTTTCTTTCTGCTGTTGTAATATAACCTGTTGCATCTACAAACTTTTTAAATTGTGCATTCGTCACTTCTGTTGCATCCATATAAAATGAATCAACCTCGACACGATGTTTAGGATATTCATCCTGAGCTGCCTGATCATTATCCGCACCCATATCAAAAGCCCCGGCAGGAACCAATACCATTTCTGCCGCAGATGGGTCATCGTCAAATACAAGCAGACCTGCATCTCCTGACTTTGCACCAAATCTTACCGGCACCTGAAGACAGCTAACAGCTTCTTCTTTTACAATTTCAGACTGCTCTTTGTCTTTAGGAGTATCACAAGCTGAAAGGCTTAATAATATCAAAAGCAACATATATGGCCCCAACTGCTGATAGTTCTGAAAAGAGCATTTGAATTGCATTACTTATTGTTTTGTTTCAACAAATCTAAAATAAGCTTCATTTCACTTACTTTACCCGGATATTGCTCTACCAGATTTTTTGTTTCACCCGGATCTTTTGATAGATCATACAATTGTGGTCGTGGCAAATTTCCCAATTCAGTATTTGTGTCTTTATTTATGGCAGGACCTTTAGAGGGTTCAATATATTTCCAGTTACCAATCAGTAGTGATAAAGTTGAATTCAATGACTGCTCGATCAAAAAAGTACGAGACTCATTACTTTTATTCAACAACACAGGCAGATTATCTTTACTATCAGGTGCCTGTCCTGATTCAATCGCCACACCTGCTAAGCTTGCTAAACTCGCATATAGATCAATTTGACTGAACATCGCATCATTTACTTTACCTGCTTCCATCACACCATCCCAACTCACAATAAAAGGAACACGAGTACCAGCTTCGAATGCACTATACTTTCCTCCACGATAAATACCGCCGGGTTTATGATTACCTAATTTTTCTACTGCCTCATCTTTATAGCCATCGTCAATCACCTGACCATTATCACTTGTGAAGATGATCATAGTATTTTCAAGTAACCCATTTTCTTGTAAGATCTTTTCGATTTCACCAACGGTCCAGTCTAGCTGTAATAACACATCTCCTCTCGGGCCGAATCCACTTTTACCTGCAAACCTTGGATGCGCAATTCTTGGAACATGAATATCATGTGTAGAGAAATACAAAAAGAAAGGACCTTTTTTCTGTTGGGTGATATATGCGTTGGCCTTTTTCACCAAAATATCTGCAAAGTCTTCATCTTTCCAGAGAGCAGCATTACCTCCAGACATATATCCAATTCTACTGATGCCATTAACAATGGTCATATCATGCCCATGCGAAGGGTGTAATTTCAATAATTCAGGATTCTTTTTTCCGGTAGGTGCATTCGGATCAACAGGTCCAACATAACTCACTTTGATAGGATCATTTTTATCGAGATTCACTACTTCATGGTTCTCAACAAACACACAAGGCACACGATCTCCTGTAGCCGGTATTAAAAAAGAATAATTAAAACCGATTTCCAGTGGTCCCGGCGTGACTTTCCCATTCCAGTCAACTCCTTTTGTATCTCCCAAACCCAAATGCCACTTACCGATAACAGCAGTGTGATAACCCGCTTGTTGTAAAGTACCCGGTAAAGTTTTAGTAGCAACAGGTATAATCAGAGAAGCATCTCCCGGAGCAATCCCTGTTCCCTCTTTACGCCATGCGTACTTACCGGTTAATAGAGAAAAACGCGAAGGTGTACAGGTTGCTGATGTAGCATGAGCATTCGTAAATCGAACCCCCTTTTTCGCTAATCTATCGATATTGGGAGTAGGGATAGCAGAAGTGCCATAACTACTTACATCACCATAACCAAGATCGTCTGTATAAATTAGAATGATATTAGGCTTTGACTTCACTGTTCCTTGTGCTGAAAGCATCCCTGTTAACAATAACAGAGGTACAAAACCCACCCATATTTTATTCATGGTACTCATTTTATATAAGGTTCTATAATAAAGCCGTATTGATATTTACCTGCTTTTAAAAGATACGATTCATGTGGTAAAGCACCCCAGCTATTATCTCCACCTAACCCTCTTTGCCCAAGATCAATGTGGACCGATAAAAAGTCATTTTCATTCAAATCAGAAGGATGCTGTTGTTTTTTGGTATAGCCCGGATCAAGATCTTCCGCAGTATAAGGCAAAGCACTGAAACAAATAGGTTGCAAGCCTGTAACTCGAATACCTTGATTGTCTTTGTTTGAAAAATTGATCCAACGAACGTCTGTTCTATATCCGTTTTCTTGTGGCCTGATATAGTTTTTTACAAACTGCTCTGCTGCTGTTTGTTGATAAACACCCATGAAAGATGCTGTATTCCTGTCTGCATAATTCTCCCAAGGTCCTCGGCCATAAAACTGAATTTGCTCCATCATTTTCGGCAATGACATACGCATTCCGAAACGCGGTATTTCCATCGGACTTTTCTTCTCAAAACTCATCATCACATTTACTTTGATAGCGCCATTATTCAATACCTGGTATTCAATTGAATATGGTATATCAAGCCCTTTGAGTGTATAATGGCATTCGATCAATAACCCTTCCTTATTTTGTGTATGCACTTGTACAGAATCTAGCTCTAGCATATTATGTGCATTTCTCCAGAACCCTAGTTTTTTCGGCATTTGGTTACCAAAATCATTATCAGTTGGTGCTCTCCAAAAATAAGGTTCCGGAAAACTTTGAATCAAAGAGTTCCCGTCAATAAGATAACTCATCCACTTACCTTGTTTCACATTAAAACTACCTTTTACCTTTCCTGATTCAAACTGGATCAGTTGATCTTTCCTGCTTATTTTCAAATTACCATCAGCGCTTGTGCGGTTAGAAAAAAATACCGGTTTACTTATGAACTGTTCTCTTGCTACTTCATGATTGGCTGGAATAGATGGTGTTGCATTCTTTGTAAAAGCGTAGATGCTCAATGCCATTTCAACATCTGAATCTTTGACTGTATATGGTAAGCGAATTTCTTGTTGTTGAGAGGGCTGAATATTCACCGAAAAACTATCCGACTGAACAGGAATACCATTCTTTAATAAAACCCATTTAAAATGATAACCTGATAAATCTGTAAATGCAAAGTCATTATGAATACGAATCTTCCCATTTTTCCAATCAATATCGCTGAAGAGAATATCCTGGTATACTTTTTTGACTTCAAAGATTCCCGGATGTAGTGATCTGTCTGCAGCAACTAAACCATTCGCACAAAAGTTTTCATCATTCTGTAAATGTCCGGCACCAAGATCTCCCCCATAGGCCCAATACTTTTTACCAAAGCCATTATCTGTGAGTATTCCCTGATCCACCCAATCCCAAATAAACCCCCCTTGCATGTTTGGACTTGATCTTATGATATCAAAATAGGTTTGAAAATTACCGCTACTATTACCCATGGCATGTGAATACTCACACATAATAAAAGGTCTTGTCTTGCTTTTGTCTGCCGCATACTTTTTCATGTATTGTATGGAAGGATACATTGGGCAAACAATATCTGTATTCCGCTGTTCATTTGCCTGTTCAAACTGAACTGGTCTGAAGGTATCTCGCTTTTTTAGCCAATCATAAGCATCATAAAATACTTTTCCATTTCCTGCTTCATTACCTAAACTCCAGATAATGACGGAAGCATGATTTTTATCGCGTTCTACCATTCTCTCAATTCTATCCAAAATGGAAGATGCCCATTGTGATAGATACGCAGGGTGATTGGTAGTATCTACCCCTCTTCCTGGCGTAATAGATCCCATTCCATGAATTTCTACATTGGCTTCGTCTACTACATACAAACCATACTCATCGCAGAGTTTTAACCAAAGAGGATCATTGGGATAGTGTGCTGTTCTAACTGCATTGATATTGTACTGCTTCATCAGCTGAATATCTTTGATCATCATTTCCTTGGTTGGCACATGTCCCAATTTTTCATCATGCTCATGTCTGTTTACACCATGTACCATGATTTTTTTCCCATTCACCAATAACTGTGCGTTCTTAATCTCTACTTTTCTGAATCCGATCTTAGCACTGGTTACTCCCAACACCATACCGTTTGCAGTTTTAAGTGTCAATACACATTGGTATAGATTGGGCGTTTCTGCAGTCCACTTTGCAGGTGAAGGAATATTTCCACTAAAAGATACAGCTTGCAAACTGTCACTCCCCAATTGCATTTGCTTTGTTTGGTTGAATACAGTTTTTCCTTCCTTATTCATTACTTCCACAAGTACATTTACTAGTTGCGGCGAAGAATTTTTAAATTTTCGGATAGTAATATCACCCGAGAAAATACCATCTTGATATGTGGCATCAAGGTCTGCTTTGAGATAGAAATCCCAGATACTCACTGAAGGTAATGCATACAAAAAGACATCTCGTTCAATACCTGTTAAACGCCAGAAATCTTGGTCTTCCAGATAACTCCCATCATGCCAGCGAAATACCTGAACTGCTAATAGGTTATCGCCTTTTTTGATATAGGGGGTAATATTGAATTCTGCAGCCGTCTTTGACACTTTACTCATCCCTACTTTTTGTCCATTCACATAAATGAATGCACAACCTGTAATAGACCCAAAATGTAAAATGACTTGCTTGCCATTCCAAGTATCTGGTATCGAAAAAATTTTACGATAAGTACCTACCGGGTTATCCTTTCCCACAAAGGGTGGATTTTTAGGGAAAGGATAAATAATGTTGGTATAGATCGGTAATCCGAAGCCCTGAAGTTCCCAGTTAGATGGAACTGTAATTTCTTTCCATGCTGCGTCATTGAAAGAGGCCGCATAAAAATTGGGTGGTCTTTTTTGATAATCGTCAGTATAACTGAATTTCCATCTACCATTCAAAGAGCGATAATAAGGAGATGCAGCATACTGATCTTTTACAGCACTTTCTTTATTGCTATACAACATGAAAGGCACATGAGGCTTCTCTTTGTTCTCTTCAACCCATTGTGGATTTTCCCAAATATTACCATTAGACTGCCCATGAATATTGGCTGTCATCCAAAACAGCATTATAAAAGAGACAGATATACGTAAAAAAGTGACTATACCCTTTTGATTCATTTGAATAAATTATATGACTTCTACAATCGTTCATTCCTTTAGGGAAAAGAACACATAGCTAAAATATCGCTTTGAGAAGACCTATAATTTCCAAAAAAAGGGGGCTTTTGTAGCAGCCCCCTATAATAATGTGTGATTAATGTTTGTACTCCGAAGGTGTTACTCCAAACTGATCCTGAAAACGCTTTCTGAAGTATTTGATATCATTAAACCCTGATTCAAAGGCTGCTTCTGTTACCGAATATTTGCCACTGGCTAATAATTTAGAAGCATAGTTCAGTCTTGTAGTTCTAATAAATTCATTTCCTGACATACCGGTCACTGCTTTTAGTTTACGATAAAATGTTGACCTACTCATAAACATCATATTAGCTAGTTCGTCATTGTTGAATTGACTATTTGATATATTATCTTCTACCAGTTTTACCAACTTGAATAAAAATTCTTCTTCAAAAGATTTGATCTCAAAATTCCCGGAACCAAGAAAAACCTTCTTAGCATACAATTCCTTCAACATGTTTCGAGAATTGATCAGGTTATGTATGTGCACCAATAATAATTGCGAATTAAATGGTTTAGGAAGATATACATCCGCTCCCTCTCTAATCCCTTGTACATGATGGGTCATATCAGATAAAGCTGTGAGCAAAATGATGGGAATATGTGAAGTCCCTTTATCTGATTTTAGTTGCTTACACAATTCAATACCGTCCATCTCCGGCATCATTACATCACTTACAACGAGATCAGGAATTACTTCTAGTGCTTTTTGTAATCCTTCTTTACCGTTGGTAGCTGTTACCACACTAAATGACGGACTGATGATATCATAAACATATTGCAGCATGTCAGACTCATCTTCAACAATGAGAATAATGGGCTGTTCTGTTTCAGTGGAGATTTGTTCCTGTTCTTCTTGCATAGGTATGGGGTTTACAAGTATTTCCTGTAATGGATTCATTATGGGATTCAGCGATTCATCATTATACATTAAAGTAGTTTCATGGATCGGTATATGAGGTAGCGTGACAGTAAAAGTACTGCCTTTCACCCCATCACTCTCTACCTGAATGTTACCCCCATGTAATTCTACCAACTCCTTCACAAAGGAAAGTCCAATACCTGTACCGGAAATGGTAGTAGCATCATGTTTCTTACCTCTGTAAAACCGGTTAAAGATATCGTTCAGCTCATTTGATGCAATTCCTGAGCCTGTATCCTGAATAATGATTTGACAATTCTTTTCCCCCAAACGCTTCACGGTTACACTAATATTTTCACCATTAGGTGTGAATTTAAAAGCATTGGAAAGTATATTGAAGATCACGATCTCAAGTTTATCCGGATCGAAAGAGAATGAGAAATACCTTTCATCTGAATGAAAAGTGTAGTGCATATTTTTTCGCTTAGCTTCATCTTCGAAAAGCGAGAATACGTTATAACAAAAAGAAATTATTTCTCCCGGCTGAGGTGTTAGAATAATACTTCCAGCTTCTGCTTTTTGAAAATCTAACAATTGATTCACCATTCTCAGCATTCGCTTGGATTGTTTTTGAATCAACTTCAGATTTTTTTCTACAATACCATCCATTTTTTTTCTTTGCAATAAATCTTCCAGTGGGCCTAGAATCAATGTCAATGGCGTTCGAAACTCGTGTGATATATTGGTAAACAATCGTTCTTTATAGTCAGACAAATTCTTTTCTTGATTTCTCTCCATTCGGGAAATCATTAGCTGATTCTTTAATGCAGCTTGTCTTAAACCTAGGTATCTGGTAGCCCATAATAAGGAAAGGAAAATACCCACATAAATAGAATAAGCCCACCATGTTTTCCAAGGTGGAGGCAGAATCGTGATCTTCAATTCTCGATATTGGTCATTCCATATTTTGTCACTGTTAGTAGCTTTTACCTTTAAATAATACGTACCTGCTTTTAAATTGGTGAAAGACACCAAACGACTACTCCCTGCATACACCCAGTCTTTATTAAAGCCTTCCAGCTTATACATGTATTCATTTTTATCAGGGGCATGATAGTCAAGTGCAGAGAAGCCAATAGAAAAAATATTCTCTTCATAAGTAAGTGTAATTGCATCTGTTTCATAAAATGGCCGATCCAGAATGGCACTGTCTGCTCTTGTTTTTCCAAATTCATACGGACGATTATTGATAGTCAGACTCGTGAAATAGATGGGAGGAACAAAGCGATTGATCCTGATACTATCCGGGTCAAAAAAAGTAAGTCCTTCCAATCCGCCAAAAAATAGTTTTCCCTGTTTGTGTTTATAAGAAGCATTCTCAGAAAACACTACTGATCGTATACCATCTCTTTTATCAAATACACCAAAAGAATGTTTAGTGGTATGGAAACGAATGATTCCTTTATTGGTGCTAGCCCAAATATAATCTCGCTGATCAGGTTGAATAGCATGGATATAATCACTAGGCAGTCCATCTTTAACAGTAAAAGGAATCACATTTAATTGATCACCGTCAATGCCTGTTATCTTGTTCAATCCTGATTGTGTGCCCGCCCAAATATTTCCTTGCAAATCTTCAGACAAACAAAGGATTGTATTATTACTGATACTTTTACCCGGCGTTATATTTTGAATAAAAGCTTGAAACTGATCAGTTTCAGGATGATAGAGATGAAGTCCTTTATAGGTACCGATCCACAATCTTTGTTTAGAATCGATCAACAAACAACTAATACGTTCATTTTGAAGCGCAGTTTTATTCCCAAAATCAGGTAAATAATTTTTAAATATGGGTTGTTGATTCTTATCAAATCCAATGATACAACTTAAACCATTTTCTTGCGTACCAATCCAAATTTTCCCCTTACTGTCTTTTACTACTGCATTAATTTTTTTTCTGCTTGCAAGTGACGCATTCTGTGCATCAGGTGTGTAAATATCATAGTTACCAACGGCTGTTGAGCGATTCAATATTCTAATCAATCCTTTATTAGTAGCGATCCACAGAAAATCATTGTCTTCCATGAAAGAACGACACTCATAAACACCTGATCCTGATTGTGCAAATGATTTTTCCGTGAATGACACAGTCTTGAACTGTTTCCAATCTTTGGAATAATGAATCCCCCCACCCTTTGTTCCTAACCAAAGTTTATTGTACCGATCCACAAATACAGATAATACATGTGTACTGGCTTGTAACCCATTCCCTCTTTGATCATAGCCAATATTGATAAACCTTTTTTGATTGAGATCAAATTTGAATACACCTGCACCATCTGTCCCAATCCATAATAAACCGGATGGGTCTTCCATAATGGTTAGAATGATCTGATTGTCATTCGTGTATAATCCGGGAATAATCAACTCAATCTTTTCGAATCTCGTTGTTTCCGGATTGAATTTATTAAGTCCTCCACCCCAAGTACCTACCCATAACATACCTTTTGAATCCAATACCAATCGATACGTATTATTTGAACTTAGCGAGAGCGGATCACTTTTCTGATGGCGATAGTTGGTATAATTCTTTGTCTCTAGATCAAAACGTATCAACCCCTGATCCCAGCTACCTAACCATAAACAATTTCGCTTCGTATCTCTAACAATGGATGTAATGTTGATACCGGTTTTATCAAAGTTGTATGATGCATCATTTTTTAACTCGCGATTCAAATGCTTTAAACCACTGCTGGTCGCTACCCAGTAACCCAATTGCCCATCAGATTGGATATCGAAAGTTTTCCAATTGGTATTAATGATGAAAAACTTTCCCGTTTTTTTATCCATGTATTGAAATCCTTTCCAGGTTCCAATAAATAATTTTTCATCATCTGCATCCAATATCGATAGTATATAATCACTATTAAATCCTGCCGCACTTTTAATCTGATTGACATGATTGGTAATCTTACCTGTCTTCAGATCATAAGAACTCAATCCACCCGACTTAGTACCGATCCAAATCGTATTCTGTTTACCATTTTGTAAGACTTCAATGGATTGACTCAATAGATTATTACCTTGCTCAAAATTGTTCTTGAGTAAGCTCATATCATAACCATCAAATCGTTGTAAACCACCTCTGGTGCCAAACCAGATGAAACCATTTTTGTCTTGAATAACAGAAGTTACTTCATTGTTGACCAACTCATCAGAAATACTGATAAAGGAACTACTCGTTTGTGCATAGGGATACAATGACCATACACATAGTAATAATGCACAAGTATATTTGGCAATAGCAGCAAGCAAATCTTCAGAGTTAAGTTCATATAGATCTAACAGTCATCTAAATTTCAGATCCAGCCTTCGTGACTTATCAGATCAAAACGATCAGAAAAATAAATAAAAGAATCAATAACATATAAATAATAGCCAGTTTTATACTCAGGCGTTGATTATGTTTTGAAATTCTTTCATGTTTTGGCTTTGTAAACATGATTTTTTGTATTTATCAGGGCTAATATTTATTTTTTATTGAACGAAACCTTTCTAATTCTTCAGGATTACGAACGCGTACCTTTCGATTGTTCATAAGATCATCATGAATCATCAACGTAATACTATCCCACAATGCTCCTTCAGTCCAAATAGGGTTCATTTTATCTTTTTCCCAAAGCGCAAATCTTGCTTTTAGATCACTGTAAACATCGGGCTTCGTTGATTTGATATCACGTGTTTCTCCAAGATCACTGCTTAGATCATATAAGCGATCTTCCAATCCACGAAACTGTATCAGCTTATGATTTCCTTTTCTGATTGCAGTAGCTCCATCTTTACGCCAAACCAATTCTTCATGTGGTGAGCCTTTCTTTGTACCTGTTAAAAAAGGAATCAGACTTACACCATCTAAGCCGGCGAATGCATCACTCTTAGCTCCTGCCGCATCCAGAACAGTTGGAAAAATATCAAGTGATGAACTAAGTCCGGTAAAGTTGGTGCCCCCCTTCCACTTAGCAGGCCAATGAACAAGGAATGGAATACGATGCCCTGCTTCATATTTATTGCCTTTAAATCCTTTTAGTGGAAAATTATCAGATTGATTATTATGTGCTCCTCCATTATCACTTAAAAAGAAGATAAGGGTATTATCGAGTAATTGATCTTGCTGCAATGCATCCAATAATTTTCCTACTGCTCTGTCCAACGCAAAAGTCATTGCGGCTAACTTTTGACGAGGATGACCCAGAAACTTCTCTAAATCTTTTTGATCAGCATCTAGAGGAGTATGTACTGCATTGGGTGCCCAGTACATAAAGAATGGCTTGCTTTTATTTTCATGAATAAAGTCAGCTGCTTTATCTCCTAACACATCCGTTAAATACCCCTCAAATGCTACCTGTTTACGATTCTCTAATAAAGCAGTTGGCACACCCGGGCGATCATCCTTATCCGGTTTATAAAAATAGCTTCTGCCACCACTCAAAAATCCATAATAATATTGGAAGCCATTAGACAAGGGGTGTTGTTCCTGTTTGAAACCTAGATGCCATTTGCCAAATGCGGCTGTTACATAACCTGCTGTTACTAATCTCTTGGGAAGTAGTGTTTGTTGAATATCAATTCCTGTATAACCTTCTCCTTCATTACATTCATAACCAAAACGCTGCTGATATCTGCCTGTTAATAACCCGGCTCTTGACGGACTGCAAACAGAAGCTGAAACATGGGCATCAGTAAAACGAAAAGATTTTTTAGCTAGTTCATCGAGCCTAGGTGTTAATAAATCTTTGGAGCCCATGAAACCAAAATCAGCATACCCTGCATCATCAATAAGTATTACAATGATATTAGGCTTTGATAAATTAGTTGTGATTTTAAAACTTGTATTACCTAACATGAATATTCCACAAAGGATCAATATCACCAACTGATGAGAAACTTTACGTAAACAAGTATGAATAGAATATCGCTGTACTTTTTTCATATGCTAGGTCTAAAGTGATACTCCTTTATTATTGCAATTCAATAGCCCCGATATCAGGCTTGCCTTTGATCTTATTTCCTAAAATGTCAACTGCCATATCCAACCCTATTTTAATACCAACATTATCTCCCGGTATTTTCGGTATCACCATACCTTTATCCTTAATCATTTTCGTATTTCTTGGGTGATAGTCCACCAATGCAAAACCCGCTTTTTTTCGAAACTGCGGATCACCAATTAAAGGACGTGCATCCTGAATGGGAAAAGCAGCTGGCCAATTATGTGCGTACAAAAACAAGTTATTATTGAAGATGGTATTACCTGATTGCAGGAGATTAGCATCGGTTTTGAATTGATCACCAGCAACCATTACAGCAGAATCTTCAAAATAAAAGATATTATTCATGATCAGTATTCCGCTGGCAGTAGCACTGATCGCTACTTTGGGAACAATGCCCGATCCAACATACATAGTATTATTATAAAAGTAGCTATTGAATGGACCTGTAGGTTTTTGTTTATCGCCTTGATACCCACTCAACCAGAATATCTTTCCTTCCTGAAAAGCACCATCTTTTCCTTTAACACGATATCCATCATTCACGCTGATATTATATCGATAAGAGCAGTTGTAATTATTTCCGAGTATTTCACAAAATCCACCGGCGTTATTGGCACTGAAATTATATTGTACCACTACATGACTACAATTGAAATCAATATGGACACCGGCTGAATCACCCGGACCATTGGCATATTCAAAACGATTATGTTCGATTAAAATATCAGAACAACTCCAGGTCCATAGACCACTGCCTCGGCCCCAGTTACGCGTATCCTTTATAGAACCTGAATGATGAATATTGTTGTGATGAATATGTCCGTCATTCACACCAGAAAATTGCATACCCGGACCTCCCGTATCAAATACTTCGTTGTTATTAACTTCCATACCCTTGATACCTTCAGCAGGTGCCGTAATCTTGATCCCTGTATGACTAACATTGTAGACTTTACAAAAGGATACAGATAATTGTTTCATCACTCCCTTCTTTGATTGGTTGATAAAACGAATACCCCAACCATAGCTTTGTGTGCCATTCGCTGACTTTGTTTCAGCTTCGGAACGTTTGAAACCGGGCTCATTGTAATACACATCATGTACTACCAAATGTTTCAACACAATATTCTGAAATATTTCTTCTTTGGTTGTTTCTACCAGAATACCACATCTTAATTCAGCCTTACCTGTTTCACTTTTTCCATATGGAGTCATCGCTGTTAACTCAAGTTGTGTTACCTGAATATGTGAAGTATTCTTAAGGTGTATTGTATTAAGATCATTACCTGCATCTAGTATAGGTTTTGTAGTATCGCTTCTAAAACGATAGTTGCTGATAACAATAGGACGATCCTGCGTTCCGTTCACATCCGATAAAGACAACATACCGGTGTATCGCAATCCGGTTGCAAACAAAATAGAATCACCCGGCTGTAATGGGATTGCACGTAAAGGAATTGCTGTTTTAAAAGGTCGATGCTTACTCTTGCCATCATTGGTATCACTACCGGATTGAGAATTGATATAATAATTCGTTGCTGAAGAAGATACTCCAATCATCATCGCTAATAATAAAAAAAGGAACCCTTTGATCTTCATGGCAAGTGGTTGAAGTGGTTGATGAATATGACTGTTATTAAACCAACAATCAATAGTATCACAGATATCAAATTTATTTGATAAGAATCACCTTTATAGCAACGGATATTTCAAAAATGAGGGGGATTTATGGCAAATCAGTTGCTAAGACTACCAATCATCTGTTCTAAAAGAAGATGCTGGCAACCCTTCAGTATTAAACAGTGAAGCATCTGTCCAGCTTTTGAAAGCATAGCGTACGCTTTTGGGGCTTTTTACCTGTTCACTCCACACCACTAACACTTTAGGATTATCCCTATTGATCATAGCAGTAGCGGGATGAAACACACTGTCTTCACCAGCAATTTCAAATTGAGTCATGGGCTTATTAAAATTAGATAAGCCATTCGGACAATTTTCAAAAGTTAATACCATCCTGCCTTCTTTATTTGGCATTGCTATTTTTACCACCGGACCGGCAAAACCAATGCCTTTGATTTGATATGTTTTTGCCAATGCCCAATAAGCCAATCGATTTCCTACTTGCTCTTTTTGCGGAGGATGAATCACTGTTCTATCACCGATATCTAAGGTTACTACCATACCTGTGTTGGAAACGGATTGCATGGTTTTAAGTTGAGCTTCACGTAAAAATGCAGCATTGGTTTTTCCCATTTCAAATGGCGCGATCTGTACGAAATAAAAAGGGAAATCGCCTTGCTTCCAATGTGCCCTCCATGACTGAATCATGGTGCTGAACAATGCCTGATATTGATGAGCATTCTCTCTGTTGGCTTCTCCTTGATACCATAATACACCTTTAATAGTGTAACCGATATAGGGATATAACATAGCATTGAACATAATAGTAGGTTCTCTATTCGGCGTAATCTTTGGAAGCGTATCAGGAATGATAGCATGAGGAAATGATGCCAATGACTCTTTATCCATCCAGCTTTCAATCGTAGATGCACCCCACGAAGACTGAATGATGCCTACAGGTACACCTAAAACAGATTGTACTTTTTTTGCAAAGAAATAAGCAGCGGCACTGAACTCCGATGTGTTAGCAGGTTCTGCTTTTTTCCAGGTAGACTTTACATCTGTTACAGGTAATAAACTCGGCGTTTTAGGTGTGTGAAAGAAACGAATCTGATCATTACGCGATTGCAAGACGGCTTCATTACTGCCTATAATTGGCTGTCCCGCAAAACCTTTCATTGGCATTTCCATATTTGATTGTCCAGAACAAAACCATACTTCCCCTAAGAGCACATTTTGAAAAGTCAGTTCTGAACTTCCTTTAACGTTGACAATATGAGGTCCTCCTGCTTGAGTTGTAAGTAATTTTAGTTTCCAATGCCCGCTTGTATTTGTTACTGTGGTTACAGATGCTCCCCAACTACCCGTTACTGTAATTTTTTTTCCGGGAGCATCGGTTCCCCAAATAGCTACAGAGTCTTTTTGCTGTAATACCATATTATCAGAAAAAAAAGAAGGAAGTTTTGTTTGTGCATCTACAACAGACAAAGAGGCCATTATTATAAGAAGCACTACTACATTTCGAATGATCATAAGTGACAATTGTATGTACAATCCTGCAAGACTTTGCTGCCAGTTGCAGGTTCTGTTTAAATTTTTGAATCGTACTTTAAAATTAGCCTAACAGAAACCAGTTTTAGGAAAATAAACATTCATTCAAGGGGCACAAATGTTTCAGTTCATGAATAAAACCGCATAAACACATACCCAAAAGATAAGTTTCAATAAAAAAACAAATGGACCTCTTTTCTGACCAAATAAGCCCTCAGTACTAAGAAATGGCTAAAATAAATTTGATACAAGCAAAATTCACCAAAACTAAACTTGCCATGTATCCTCTTTACACCCCTAAACGAACTCTTTTCGTCTTGTTCACTTTTTGTTGCTTACTCTTATGCACTATTACTGTTCAAGCACAAAAAGGGAATCCTTGCAATGCTTCTTCACAATACCTTTATTGGACAGGTGAAGAGAACCAGGATTTCTTTAATGAAAAGAACTGGCGCATTACCAATGAAAAACCAAATCCACCTGGTAATCCGGGAGTAAGCCCGATTTGTTTACCCGGCGCAAATTCTTTCCCATACGCTATTTGCAGAGGTCAACACGAACCTACAAAAGATAAGTATCCCAAAGCTGGCAGTATTGAACCTGGAATGCCGATCGATTACAATATGCTGATCGAGTCCGGACAAGTAAATGCCAATGGGTCGATCGTATTTGCGTGTGCACAGAAAGGGTTGACAATATCTTCTACGCAATTGTCTATCAATGGAGGAAGTCTCAATCAAGGTGTACTTTCTTTATTAAGTGAGAGTACTGTACATTTCAGAACCGGAGCTTTTTCATCTCAACTGGTACTGAATTTTTTAGATACCGCCTCATGGGTATATATGCACCAACAAAATCCTGATCAGCTCGCTACGAAAACAGGCAGTATCCTCGTTAAAAATGTTGCAGGCACATTGGATCAGAATTTCAGAATACAACAATACTATCAAACAGGTGCGGTGATCAGACCTTATGCAAGCAATTTTACTGTACTAAAAATCTTTAGTGGCTCACAACAACTAGGTAATGCTGCTGAGATCAAAGAAGATATTATTTACAAGGGAGCAACTATACCCGGTGGTCTAGATAATGCGATATCATCATTTATTTTGAAAAGAGGTTATATGGCTAGTTTCGCTAACAATGTAAATGGAACCGGCAAGGGTAAAGTGTACATTGCTTCTGAAGCAGATATGGTCATCAATAATATTGATATTGCTTTACAAGGTAATATCAGTTTCATTCGAGTAGTACCCTGGAATTGGGTAACAAAAAAAGGGACCGGTGGCAGCTATCCGCAGTTAGATGCAGGATGGTATTACAATTGGGGACTTGGAAGTAGTTCACAACCTAATTATGAGTATATACCTATGGCATGGGGTGCAGGTGGTGCCTCACCCGCTTCAATCAACCAAATGATTGCGAAGAAAAAAACAACACATGCTCTTGGATTTAATGAATCTGATAACTGTAGTGGCGAATCCGGACAATACAATAACCTTTGTCAGCCTGCTGTTGCAGTTGCTTATTATGAAAATCTAATGTCAATGGGATTGAGACTGGGTACTCCGGCACCGAGAGAAAACGGACCTACTACCTGGCTACTTGAGTTTGCACGCATTGCCAAAGAGAAAAATGTTCGCTTTGATTTTGTAGCAGTACATTGGTACGATTGGGGGAGCAATCCGGCTACCAGTCCAAATGCAAGTGCACAACAAATTTTTGCTCGATTCAAAACGTACTTAAATAACGTTTATAACATTTATAAACTACCGATCTGGATCACAGAGTTCAATGCCAATCCAAATCGTACGAATTCTATTCAAGAAGACTTTTTAAAACTGGCTTTACCTTACTTGGATACACTTCGTTTTGTAGAACGTTATGCCTATTTCCAGCCCAATGCAGCCAACTCACAGAATCCGGTGGAGAGTGCAAATTATTTAAATGCGGATGGAAGTTTAACTAATATTGGTGAGGTATATAAAAATCATACTTCTGTTCCATCTATTCCACAAGCTACATTGGAATGTAGTAACAATCTTGATCTTACGTTACCTGTTGTTGCTGTATCAGGCAATACGCTTGCGTTTGAAGCTGAGTGTGGAAAGTCTTTAGGAAATAAATGGACCATCCATGCACAGGAGACTGTATCTAATGGACTATATATTCGCGGTGATGATAATTTAGTAGGAGAAAGCGCGCTTGCTAAACAAGTACATTTTGAATTTGATCTGGCAACTGCAGGTACATACCGTGTTTGGCTGAACGCTGCATCGGTAGGAACAGGATCTATTCGCATAGCTGTTGATGGCCAAACAGTAGAAAATATCACGCCACTCACCAGTGCATCATTTACATGGTTTCAAATACCGCGTTTTTATGATCTGGGTGAAGGGAAACATAGACTTACACTCGAATTTCCCAATAGTAATATTCTCTTAGATCAAGTAGTAATCACCAATGATCTACCTGATTTTGATTCCCTGAAAAAAGAAGTAGGTCATTGCACACCTTCTGAATTAAGATGGGGTTTAACCACAACGAATATTGAAACTTTCTATGAAGCAGAAGCAGCAGTTAAAGGTGTTCATTGGCAAACCAAAACTACAACGAACGCAAAAGGCGGTGCTTATACAGAAAGCGAAACCGGTGTTACCTCAACCGATGCTCCGCAAGGAATTGATCAAGTATTGTCATTCACAGTGAATGTTACTACTGCTGATGAGTATGATATTTGGGCTAAGATACAAGCATTAAACACTGGTGCAGGCTTATGGATCTCTGTTGATCATGAATCATTCAGAAAATGGAATAATTTAACGAATAGCACTTTCGAATGGTATTGGAAAAAATTTCATTACAGTTATGGTAGTGAAGAAAGAGGCTTTAGCTATTTCTTAGAGCCCGGCGATCATAATGTAAGAATAGCTATTGCTAGTGGCGGTGTGCAGGTAGATAGATTAGCGGTTGTAAGCAAAGGAAAAAATCCTGAGAACACAGATCCGAACGTATTATTATTGTCTGCAAAGCTTGAATTTGAAGCAGAAGATGCTGTTATTCTAGGTAATGCAAGTATTGTCACCTGTTCAACTTCATCAAATGGTAAATTGGTGAATCCATTTAACGTGAATACCAATGGTGTGAGGTTTAATCAGATCGTAGCTGAATCTGCAGGTGCATATAAATTGAAAGTGTCTTATATCAGTGCAGCAGTTAGATCATTCAGATTGATTGTGAATGGAACCATAATGGGTAGACAACAAGTGGCTATATCCGGTGCATGGTGTTTCAATGGAGGTGCTCCTGCTATTTATGAAACAACTGTGATCCTGAAAAGAGGCAACAACAATATTGATATTACACCATTTAGTGGTGATGCTCCATTCATCGATAAAATAAAATTAGAAAGAGCAGACGTAAATGGATTGTCACTCGAAGCTGAAACAGCAGAATTGGCAGGTGCTAGCGCTATCGTTACTTGCAACACTTCTTCAAATGGCGCATTGGTGAATATGCTGGCAGCTACAGGAAATGCAATTCGTTTCAACAATATACTGGCAGCTGAGGGTGGTAATTATCTGATGGATGTTTATTACATCACAGCAGTAGACCGTAATCTTCGTTTATCTGTGAATGCACAGCCGTTTACTACACAAAGCTTTATCACATCAGGTGCATGGTGTTTTAATGGAGGAGCTCCAAAAATGAAAACCATTGAGGTAAGTCTGATACAAGGTATCAATTCCATTGAACTCCGCCCTACAGGTTCTGATGCACCATTTATTGATAGAATTGTTTTCAGACAAGCGGTACAACAAACAAACAATACTAAAGAAACAGTAGCAGTAACAACCAAAGAAACAATAACAGAAAATACTAATGATAAAGAATTTATACTGTACCCTAATCCAGTGAACGCGAACACAACTGTTACGCTGATAGTACCGGAAGTATTTCACGGACAGTCTCTATCAGTGAGAGTAACAGACATCGGAGGCAGGGCAACTTATACTGCTGAAAAATTACAGGCTGTAAACAGACAAATCAGGCTGCAGCAAGGATTTAACAGAGGTATGTATACTGTTACTATTTCAAATGGAACAGCGACCATTACCAGAAAAATGATTGTTCTATAGTGGTTTGTGTATTAAGCAATAAAGGGGCCTGCAAGTCAGGCCCTTTTTTATGGATCACTTATATAATGATTTTTGAACGTATATTTTAAATTGTAAGTATCTCTAGAAGGATGGTTATAATAAAGAAGCCCCTACATTGTGTAGGGGCTTCTTTATTATTTTTGAAAATAACGAGTAGCGGGATCGGGAGTTGAACCCGAGACCTTTGGGTTATGAATCCAACGCTCTAACCACCTGAGCTACCCCGCCATTTGTAAATTTTCATTTACGGGGTGCAAATATAGGGGTTTGGTCTTAGTATGCCAACATTTTCGCAATCCTATTCGATACAGTATTTGCATTGGGCAACATGGCAGCTTCAAGGGCCAGATTTATGGGTACTGCCGGTAAATTTAGTGAGCCTAATACCTCCACCCGGGCATCCAGGAAATGGTAGCATTGGTTACTTATCCGTAGTGCCAGTGCTTCGGCAAATGAGTTATTCTGCTGTTCTTCGCTCAATACCAATACTTTTCCATGCTTTTTAACCATTTGGTATATCTGCTCCTCATCCAATGGAAACAGGGTTCTCAGGTCAAGTATTTCAACCTGGCCGGCAAAATTTTGGGCCGCAGATTTGGCCCAGTAAACACCCATCCCATAGGTAATTACGCAAACCGTTTCCCCTTTCTTCACTTTTTCCGGATCTGCAGCCAATACCACATTTGCTTTACCAAAAGGTAAAATATATTCTTTATCAGGTTCCACTGTTTTAGCCTCTTCTGTACCTGGCACTTTGCTCCAATAGAGTCCCTTATGTTCCAGCATAATTACCGGATTTGGATCATGGTAAGCAGCTTTCATCAGGCCCTTCATATCGGCTGCATTAGAAGGATAGGCTACTTTGATGCCTTTAATCGTTAATAATGTGCTTTCTACACTTCCGCTATGGTAAGGACCACCGCCACCATAAGCACCAATAGGCACCCTTAAAACCATGCTCACCGGAAACTTACCGTTCGATAAATAGCATGATTTCGATAATTCTGTTACCAACTGATTAAAACCTGGATATATATAATCCGCAAACTGTACTTCTACCATTGGCTTTATACCCAGTGCCGAAAGGCCAGTTGTTGAACCAACTATATATGCTTCCTGAATAGCGGTATTGAATACCCGGTGATCACCAAACTTATCTGCAAGCGTCGCAGCTTCCCTAAACACACCACCTAAGCGGGCTCCTACATCCTGACCATACAATATGGCTTCAGGATGAGCTTCCATCAACTCTTCAATGGCATGAAGTGCCGCATCAACCATCAATACCTTCTCGCCATTTTTTGGGGCTCGCTGGCCTTTCTCCTCGCGTACCGGCGTTGGTGCAAATACATGTTCTTCAACTGTTGACGGGTCTGGTTCAGGAGATAACTGTGCTCGTTGAAAATCGGCCAGCACTTTTTCTGTTGTTTCTTTTTCGATGATACTGATCTGGTGTTCGGCTATTCCAACATCTGCCAATAAGAGGCGAAGTTTTGGAAGGGGATCATAAGAGCCATGTTTCAGCAGGTCTTCCCTGTTCCGGTAAAACTCTCTGCGTACCCCACTGGTATGGTGACCCAATAAGGGTACTTTAGCATGAACCAATGCTGGTTTTCTCTCAGTACGCGTATATTCTATGGCTTCAGCCATCGTTTCATAACTCCTGATAAAATCGCTGCCATCACATTGCCATCTTTTCAACCCTTTAAATCCTGCAGCATAATCATAGGCATTCATAGCCCTTACTTCTTCAGCAGATGCACTGATGCTCCATTGATTATCCTGTACGAGGTATATAATAGGTAATTGCTTTAGTACAGCAAACTGTAATGCTTCACTTACTTCACCTTCTGTCACGCTTCCATCTCCCAATGAACAAACAACAATGGGTAATTGTCCATCAGCTTTAGGCAATTTATCAGAAGCAGTTAGCTCCAGATACTGTATTCCCTGTGCCAGTCCGGTAGTAGGTATGGTTTGCATACCTGTTGCACTACTCTGGTGAATGATAAAAGGGCGTTTTTCATCGCGACTGCTGGGGTGACAATAATAAGAACGACCTCCTGAAAACGGGTCTTCTTTTTTTGCCAGGAGTTGAAGCATTAGTTCATAAGGTTGAAACCCTATTGAAAGCATAATGCTGTCGTCGCGGTAATAAGGGCTCACCCAATCGCAGGGCAATAACTGCATACCGGTAGCCAGTTGAATGGCTTCATGCCCGCGTGAGGTGGAATGTACATATTTACAAATCGTTCGGTTGGCATCATAAGTGTCGCACATGGCTTTGGCAGTTACCATGTATTTATATGCCTGCAATAATATTTCTGGCGTAAGCATCAATCGTATTAACTGGTGGGTTTTGTTATTTGATTTCCAATTCAAACATTTTTTCTTCTTTCAGATAACCTTCCAGTATATCACCAACTACACATTCACCTACACCCGCAGGTGTGCCGGTAAATATCATGTCGCCGATATTTAAAGAAAAATATTGGCTGATATGTGCGATGATAAAATCGCAATTGAAAATCATATTAGCAGTATCCCCATTTTGCACCACTTCTTTATTCTTATGCAGGGAAAACTGCAAGGGCGATTTTAATGTATCGGGTTGAATGGGTGTCCATTTACCTATTACGGCAGACTGGTCCCAGGCTTTCGCTTTTTCCCAGGGTAATCCTTTTTTCTTAAGTTCAGCCTGCAGGTCGCGTGCGGTAAAATCAATACCAACTGTAACCGCATCGTAATAACGATTTGCCTGATGTTCCTGGATGTATTTACCATTTTTAGAAATCCGCAATACCAGTTCACCTTCATAATGAAGTTCATTGGTAAATGCCGGATAATAAAAAGGTGTGTTGGGTTGAAGTAGTGCCGATTTAGGTTTCATAAAAATCACCGGCTCTTCAGGAACAGCGTTTCCCAATTCTGCTGCATGCGCCACATAGTTCCTGCCTACACAAAAAATTTTCATACACATTAATTTAATATTACCAGAAATCAATCAAATACCCTGACTGAATAGGGTTGGGCTTTTCAAAAGAGGATTAAGGATAATATTGAAACTGAGAACGAATAAACGCAAATGTATATTATAAAAAATTGAGGTTATTTGCCATATTCATTGTTTTTTCCAGTCCAATTGTAGCAAACGACTCGATTATTTCAACAGATTTATCGATTTTCTGCTGTACAACAGGCTGTTCTGCAGGCAACCATTTACCCAATACAAAATCGACCTGTTTGCCCTTAGGATACTCATTTCCAATACCAAACCGAAGTTTGGGGTACTGGTCGGTACCCAATGTTAGCTGAATGTCTTTTAGCCCATTATGACCCGCATCGGATCCCGAACCTCTCAACCTGAGTTTACTTAATGGCAGGGCAAGGTCATCAACAATGGTTAAAGTATTAGACAGTTCAATTTTTTCGCGATCCATCCAATATTTAAATGCTTTACCGCTCAGGTTCATGTAGGTAGTTGGTTTGATACAGATAAATGTTCTACCCTTCCACTTTACTTCGGCTATTTCGGCCAACCTGTCTAATTTAAATAAGCCATTGTGTTTTAATACGAAGGCACTAAGTACATCGAACCCGATATTATGTCTGGTATGCTTGTATTCATCACCAATATTGCCTAACCCGATTATCAGAAACTTGTTCATAGTATATACAAAAATAACCCAACCATTTGATCCGTAACTCAAATAAAAAGAAGGGATTTCAATGATATATTATAATTTTCAATCCGAAGTACCCCTTTCTATGAAATTTCCTCCTCTTTTTAACAAGATCATCAATATTGGTGTGCTCGTGGAGTTTGATGCGATTGAGAGAAAAAAGACCCGCGTATTGAACTTCATGGTGATGCTAGGCTCATTACATAGTCTTGTTTTTATTTTTATTAATCTGTCTGAAGGGCATTACTGGAATTCGGGATTGTTGAGTTTAAACTTTATAGGAGGAATGATTTTTTTGGTCATCAATTATTTTCGTTTTGCTCATATAGCCCGCATTGTCTTAACTATTTTATCTACCAGTGTGTTATGTCTTAGCGCCATAAAATTTCAAAATGGCAATGAGTATTATCTTATAACCAACCTGGTAGTTATTAGTTTAATTTTCAAGAAAAGTTCAACCATAATATGGCTTTCTATACTTACCATTGCCTGCTTTATTTTTCTCCGTTTTACCGATACTACTCCCTGGATGTTAGAGCAATTACCTCATTCGAGGGTATTGATTAATATGACCAGTGCTATTATCCTTTCTTTTCTGGGGTTGATGTTTTATCGTTCTGAGCAAAAATTTTACGAGACCCAGCTTGAGCAGAGTCAGCTAAGTTTAGAAAAGAAAAATCATGAGCTGACTGATTCAAACACGACAAAAGAAAAACTCTTCTCTATTATTGCGCATGATTTAAGATCACCGATTGCCCAATTAAAAAGTACACTAGATCTGTTGAAGCAGCAGCAACTTACGCATGAGCAATTCACTAAAATAACGGATCATATCTCACTTAATGTAAAACAATTACAGGGTGGCCTTGACAACCTACTGCAATGGAGTAATAGTCAATTGGAGGGCATTGAGGTTGCTGCTCAAAAAATAGATTTCCGGCAGGGTTTGGACCAGGTGCTTTCCATGCTTCAGGCTGAGATTGAAAATAAAGGCTTGAAGGTGGAAATTAGTGCGGAAGGTGGCCCGATATGGGTAGATCCAAATCACCTGCAGATTATCTTAAGAAACTTATTGTCTAATGCAATTAAGTACAGTTATAAAAATGGAACAATTCACATAAATCACCGCACTTTAAACCACGAATCAATTATTGCCATTGCAGATGAAGGTGATGGCATGGATAAAGCAACCCGCGATGCGTTGTTCTCCGCAGCAAATATCATTTCACGAAGAGGTACTTTGAATGAAAAAGGGACCGGTCTTGGTTTAAAACTTTGTAAAGAGTTTGTAGAAAAAAACAATGGCCGGATATGGGTAGAAACGAATATACCCAAGGGTACCGTTTTTTATGTTTCCATACCAGCTACTATATAAAAAAATAACCCCGGCATTTTGTACCGGGGTTAAAATATTGGAGTAGATACCCATTATTTTTTCTTCTCTTCTTTAGCAGCAGAAGCTTCTTCCTGCTTTAACTGACGTGTCATTACCACCGAAGCGATAGGAATACGTGGAGAGTTGAGGATTTCCATGTTTTCTGCGATTACATCTTCTACACGGATATTGCCATTCAGTTCAAGTGAGGTAATATCAACAGAGATGTTCTCTCTCAGGTCTTTAGGAAGTGTTTTTACTTTCAGTGCTTTCATTTTGGTAACCAGTTTACCACCTTCTTTAACACCTACAGAAGTACCAACAAATTTGAGTGGTAAAGTAGCAACTACTTTTTTGTCGTCTACGAGTTCAAGCAGGTCAACGTGGATCAATGAATCATCCACTTTGTCGAACTGAAGATCTTTCAGAATACATTTAAAAGTTTTGCCGTCTACTTTAACTTCTGCCAGTTGGAATTCGCTTGTGTAAACTAAGGGCTTGAAAGCCTTTGCAGGAGCGTAGAAATTAATCTCCTGTGCACCCCCGTAAATTACACCTGGCACGTTTTCCTGAGAGCGAATCTGGCGGGCGGCTTTTTTGCCATGTTCGGTCCTCAGTTGTCCTTCGATTGTAATTGTTTTCATGTTTAAAATTTTGGACGGCAAAAGTACGGGAAAATCTTCGATTTTTGGCTACTAGCTGCCAGCTTCTAGCTACTAGCAAATAAATAATATCAAAATAGAATATAAACTATTGATTATCAATCTGATAATTTAGTATTATATAGTTTTTTCAGATGAAAGTTAGGGCCAATGATGTCCGGGGAAATTTAACAGCGAGTCATAGGTGTAGCGTATGTTGGAACACAGATTTTCATGATTTTCAGGATTTATCATGATAGTTCTTGAAAATCATGGAGATCCGTGTTCTATTAATAGCAGATAGTGCATTTATGACAACCAAATATTTCTTTAAGTAACTGACTTAAAATTTTCTAATTCGCAAGCCCTGCCATTTATTCAAATAATAGCAAAAAAACTAAAACAAGCACCAATCATGGCTAGAAGCTAGAGGCTAAAAGCTCGCAGCCTATTTTTCCCGGACAGCAATGGCTTGCAGCTTAAAGCTTACTCATCATCCTCTCCCCTTCAATTGTGAATGGATAAAGAGGCTGGTTATACTTTTATTTTCGTAGGCATTTCTGATTGCAATGGCGAAGAGGTCGGCAACTGAAATGACTTTTATTTTTGGAGAATCGTGTTTTAGAGGAATGGTGTCGCATACTACTAATTCTTCCAGCACACTGTTCTCGATATTCTCGTAGGCTTTACCGCTCAGTACAGGGTGGGTAATCAGGGCACGTACGCTTCTTGCTCCCTTTTCTTTTAATAACCCTGCTGCTTTAGCGAGGGTACCACCTGTATCGCAGATATCATCAACCAGAACAATATCTCTTCCAGTAACCTCTCCTATCACCACCATACTGGCTATTTCATTGGCACGCTTACGGTGTTTGTCGCAAATAACCATTTCTGCATTAAAATAGCTGGCTATTTCGCGCACCCTGTTTGTACTTCCTACATCCGGTGCAGCGAAAGTGAGGTTTTGCAGTTTTAATTGTTCTATGTATGGGATGAAAATTGCCGAACTGTCAAGATGGTCCACAGGCACGTCAAAAAAGGCCTGAATCTGTGCTGCGTGTAAGTCCATCGTTATCACCCTATCCGCTCCGGCTGCTTCCAACAGAGTTGCTATAAGTTTGGACCCGATTGCAACCCTTGGTTTGTCTTTCCGATCCTGTCTGGCGAAGCCATAATATGGGATAACTGCGATGATTTTATATGCGCTGGCTCTTTTAGCTGCATCGATCATCAACAGTAATTCCATCAGGTTATCGGTTGGTGCATAGGTACTTTGAACCAGGAAAACATAATCGCCACGGATACTTTCCAGGAAAATAGGCTGGAACTCGCCGTCGCTGAATTTCTGGATATTGATTTTACCGATAGGTGCACCAAATTGTTGGGCGATTTTTTCGGCGAGCTTCTGTGAGCCTGTGCCGGAGAAAATCTTGACAGATGGATTCATAATCGAGGGAATATGCGGCGAAGATAGAGATTCGCCGAAGAAATAATAATTTGAAAATTTCATTTTTTTTACCATGCAAAGAAATACAATTAAAGAGTGGGCCTCAGACGACCAGCCAAGGCAAAAATTGCTCCTGAAAGGTGCCGAAAACCTAAGTGATTCAGAATTATTAGCCATTCTCATTAACCATGGCATTCCTGGCAAATCTGCTCTTTCATTGGCCAAGGAACTCTTACAACATTGCAATAACGACCTGAATAGCATGGGAAATCTTTCCGTTCCATCGATGTGTAAACTTGGAATCAAAGGTTTTGGGGCTGCAAAAGCTATTAGTATTGCTGCCGCATTGGAATTAGGATTAAGGAGACACCAGCTTATTGTTAAAAAAGAAGTGGTAAAAAGCAGCAAGGATGTAGCTGAGTTTTTAAGGGCAAAAATTGCACATAAAGGGCATGAAGTATTCCTGGTACTTTACCTGAACCATGGAAATAGAATTATTTCCATGGATACGATTAGTGAAGGGGGAATTACTGCAACAGTTGTTGATATTCGTTTACTCCTCAAAAAAGCAGTTTTAAACGATGCTACATCGATCTTGTTATGCCATAACCACCCGAGTGGGAATTTACAACCCAGTAAAGCAGATGAGCAGATTACAGGAAAAATTAAAGATGCCGCGATGTTTTTTGATATCAAACTACTCGATCACATTATTGTAAGTACGGATGGGTATTTCAGTTTTGCTGATGAGGGGCTTTTGTAATGCGTGGGAATAGCTGCAAGCGGCAGGCTGCAAGCTGCAAGCCTGATGGCTGCTTGTTATAGGTTTTCTGCTATTGATGAAATAAATAAGCGTGCTTGCGAATTAGATAATATAAAATCAGCTTGTTGAAGAAATAGTTGATTGCTGTTATTGCACGGTCTGTTATTAATAGAACACGGATTTTCATGATCTATCATGATAAATCTTGAAAATCTGTGTCCCGTCATATGCATAGCTTGTAGCTTGAGGCTTGCAGCTTGCAGCTAAACTTCCGATTATTACTTTACGCCTGCGCCGTTGGACCACCGAAATTCATGGGTATTTCAATATGTTCAAGGTCTTGAATAGTACCATTGGCTGCTTCAAATCTTTCGATATTTTCTTCCAGTGCCTTCATGAAACGCTTTGCGTGCATAGGCGTAAAGATGATCCGGGATTTTACACGGCTTTTGGGAGTTCCGGGCATTACGTTTACAAAATCGATTACAAATTCGGCATTACTGTGGGTAATAATAGCCAGGTTTGCATATTCACCTTCAGCCATCTCTTCACTGATTTCGATATTCAGTTGATTATTGGGTTGTTGTTCCATATCGTTCTTTATGAAGAACAAAAGTAGGGAAAATTGAACACGAGTTGCTCCGAGGGGTCGCTTTGATAATTCAAGCGTATTATGGAACACAGATTTTCATGATTTTCAAGATCCATCATTATATATCCCGAAGATTTGTGTTCTATTAATAGCAGATAGTGCATTTACGGCAACGAAATCTTTCTTTAATAAGCTGACCTTAAATTATCTCCCCTCAATTTTATTCCGTTAATAGCAGAAAACCTATAATAAGCAACCATCAAGGCTTGTAGCTTGAAGCTTGTTGCTTGCAGCTAGTAGCTTGTAGCCCAAAAAAGAGAAGGCCGGTATTACTACCGGCCGTTCTCATGTGCATGATAAACTATAAAAACTGAAAACGAGTGACTAGTTATTCAATTGGAATATACAACAATTCCAAATTTATCGCACTATTTATCCCACCAAACTTTTGCGTTCATTGAATTAGAATTGTAATTCGCTGCCGCAGAAGCATAGTTGGTTGGGTTGTACAATGGTTCGTTTGTTCCGTAAGGAATACGTCTTGGAACCGCATTTGTAGAACCTGGAACAGGAGCCATAGCAGGGAAACCTGTTCTGCGATATTCAGCCCAACCCTGATTTCCATCAGGATAGTAAGCTAACCATCTTTGCTCTGCAATTTTTTGCGCATCGGTACCAGTACCGGTTAAAGCAATATTTGTCTGAGCCAGGTAATTTGCAATTGTGGTTGTATTAGTAATACCCCAACGATTCATTTCAGCAGTAATACCAGCCACATAGTTAGTAGCTGCCAGTTCTGTAGTCCAACCTAAACGAGCTGCTTCAGCACGAGCCAGGTAAACCTGTCCCGCAGTCATCAGATACATAGGCATGGTTTGAGGTGTAGTAGTAAAGCTGTAAAGGAATCCAAAAGTTGGGTTGCTAGTCTGCCATGCCAAAGCATCAGCACGAGTTAAACCATAAGGAAAACCTTTAGCATTGCTGGTATACACATTGATACGAGGATCGTTCTTAGCGGTAAGCTGGTCTGTAACAGTCTGGCTAACTGCAAAGTCGAAACGCTGTGTAACTACATAATAGTTGTAGATAGGGTTACGATAGTTACCGCCTGGATAAACCAGTGCAGCATTATCAGAATTGCTATCAATTACACCTGCAGCAATAGCAGCAGCAAATTCAGCTTTACCCAATGTTGGGTTTGCTTTAGACATACGCAGTGCTATTGAAGCAATGAGTGAGTTAGCAAACTTTTTCCATTTGGTAGTATTACCACTGTAGAGAACATCACCTTGAACGGTAAGTCCACCATCAAATTGAGCAACTGCTTCTTTCAATTCTTTGATCAGATCAGGATAAATGAGCTCTTGCTTATCATAAGCAATGGTTCCGTTTCCTTTCAAAGCTTCAAAATATGGAATATCACCATAAGCATCTGTCAGCATCCAGAAATTGAAAGCTTTCAGGATACGTGCAATGGCAATTTGGTTATTGTTAGAACCAAACTGTGCAGCAGCAGCTTTTGTATCAGGATTGGTATTTACATTGATGATATTCTGGAGATCATAAAGATCACCTGAATAAGTACCATCCCAGTTAATTACAGGTGTTGCATACCTTGAAGCATCGGTGTACTGGGTTTCAGACATATACTGACAGTACAGGCCCGCCTGGGTATTGATACCATTTCCCCAAATATATCCACCAGCGCCTGCCAATACGTTGGTAAGCAATGCAGATGTAATAGGTACAGTAGTAGCATTAGGATTGGCATTGATATTACCGAAGTCATCAATTCCTTTACTACAACCCGTTAATAAGGTAGCAAAAACCCCTAATGCCATCGCGGCTCTTTTTAAATTCACTTGTTTCATATACATGATATTATAGGGTTTTAGAAATTAAGTTTTAAGTTAAATCCGATTGAACGAGCACCTGGTAAGTTACCGTCTTCACCTTGTACACCACTGATTTCAGATGGATCGAAGTTTTTGCTGTCGCGGTAAATAAAGAACAGGTTACGCGCAATTACTGATAAAGATGCACCCTGGAATACCTTTCCTACTTTACCCAGTTTCTGCGTTGGTATAGCATAACCT
Source organism: uncultured Sediminibacterium sp. (assembly GCF_946481145.1). The sequence continues at coordinate 37,509 of NZ_CAMLMJ010000013.1, read as the reverse complement.
ACGCTTAATTCACGGAGTTTCACGAAAGATAAGCTGTGTACAAATGGCTCAGCAATTTGCTGATAGTAGAACTGGTGATAATAGTCGTATGCACTGATGTACACATCTACAGGAGTTTTACCATCTGCAGCATCAACACCTCTTACACGAACACCACCGCCTGCAGCAACATCTTCACGAACATTGTTTCCTTTGTCGTTGATAGAAGCAGTTGGAGCCATCAGACCAGAGAAGTTACCCCACATTTCAGAAAGTGAGAAGAATTTACCACCTACCTGGTAATCGAAGGTCATACCAACATTCCAGTTTTTGTAAGAGATAAAGTTCTGTAACCCACCAGTCAGTTTTGGTACAACTGAACCCCAATCTTTGTTGGTTTCAGCCTGATACCATCCCAAACCTCCACTGAAGCCATTGGTTGTAATCAATGGTTGGCCATCAGCATTACGCTTGATACCACCACCTCTTAACATACCCCACTGCTGACCCACAAAGTGGAAAGCACGGGCAAAACGAGTACCGAATGAACCACCAGCAAGTGTGTAGCTTGTTAAACCAGGAGCAAGTGCATTTACTTTGTTATCTAACAGGTAAGCAAATGTTTTATTAAGTTCCCAGCTAAAGTTTCTTTTCTTCATTACACTCACACCTAATTCAACTTCTAAACCAGAACGGCTTACAGAAGCTGCATTGATGGTTTGTGAGGTGAAACCACTTACACCACTTACAGTTACAGCAAGAGGCTCTTTGTTATTGGTTTCATTGTAGTAAACCACATTCAAACGAACTTTGTTTTTAGCAAAGCGTAAATCCACACCAGCTTCCCAGGTAGTTGTTAATGCACCTTGCAGGTTTGCATCTGGACTACCATTTGGTGTAGACATCAGGAAGTTGCTTCCCCATAACAGTGCATTTACAGAGTAGTTCAGGTTAAGTGCATAAGGATTGAGGGTTTTTGGTTTTTTACCCCATGAACCATATACTTTACCAAAACTTAACCAGGAAATTTTCTTAGTGAATTCGCTGAATACAAATGAAGCACCTACAGATGGAGATAACAATGAGTTATTTCCTTTAGGCAGCGTAGAGAACCAGTCGTTACGGAATGCCCAAGTTAAACTGAGGTATTTTTTATACTCAATATCACCAAATGTAAACAGTGAATTAGCTTGTTGGTCTGATCTACCATTCGTAATAGTAGGAACATTTTTTGAGTTGCTGATAGCATACAGATCAGGAACGTTTAGACCTGTATTTGTATTAGCAGCAACATTTCTGTTACGAATATTCAGCTTGTTAGCACCCACATTTGCAGTGATGTCTAAGTCGCCGAATTTCTGTGTGTATGTAGCAACACCTTCAAAGTTCCACTCACCATTAACAGTTGTGCTGGTACCATAACTTGCCAATAAACCAGTTTGGCTACCAGAAGTTTCCAAGATTGAAGGGAAGATATTTTCCACACCACCACTGAACTGGTCTTTACGAACAGCACCTTTAAACTTGAAGTGTTTATTGAATTTAATAGTCAGGTTTACATCACCATAAAGCCTGTCTCTTCTTTGCGTAAGATCAATATTCTGAAAATAAGTAAACGGATTATACCAATAGTTTGCAGAATAAACACTGTTTCTTGGTGCAGCAGCACTCCATGAACCCGGATTACGACGGAAGTTCCATGAAGCAAAAGTACCAATTGGTGTTTTTAAACCAGACAGTTCACGCATGATATCGATATCAAGATCGCGGTGGAACCACTGGCTGAAGTTACCAGCAGACTGATTTGCATATCCATCAGCGAAATCACCACTGATACGCTGATTGGTATAGTTGATGTTAGCACCTACAGTAACATATTGTCCCAGATCCATACTGAATGAAGTATTCAATGAGTTTCTGAGAGATTTACTGTTTTCAAGTGTACCCTTGATAGTTTGGTTTGTATAAGATACACGAAGACTTGTTCCTGCTCCATTATTATGAGAGAAACTTACGTTGGTATTAGATGTTACACCAGTGTTCCAGAAATCCTTAGCATTATTTGGCTGAGGCGTAAAGCTTGCAGTTTTGCTTGAACGTGCATGACCAGGTATGAATGCATACCAGGGAATATATTCTGATCCATCTAATTTCGGACCCCAAGAAGCATCATCCGTGAAATCGCGGTAGCGCTTTCCGTTCAAAGCCTGCCATTCTGTTGGCATACCAGCAACATAGTTAAAAGTTAACCAATCACCATCACCACCACCGTATGAATTCTGGTACTGAGGGAGGTAAGCCATTTTGTCGAAAGTAACAGACTGGTTTACTTCAACACCAATACCCTTGCTTCTTGATCCTTTCTTGGTGCTGATTACAATTGCACCGTTACCAGCACGGCTACCAAACAAAGCAGTAGCATTCGCACCTTTTAATACAGTGATATCAGCTACATCATCCGGGTTAATGTCGAATGAGTTAGTAATAGTACCATCTACAACATATATAGCACCCTGGTCAGTCAATGAACCACCACCACGAATACGCAGGAAACCCTGGTCGTTCAGTTTGGCAGCAGACTGTCCCCTGAACTGAACACCAGCCACTTTACCGGCAAGTGCATTGTTCAGGTTCGGCTGACGAATAACATTCAGTTTTTCGTCGCTGATTACCTGTGAGCTAAATGGTGTTGTACGCTGTGATTTTTTTACACCGAAGGCACTTGTTACGAATACTTCTTCCAGTTCGCCTGCCAGTGTTTTGATTTGGATGTTCTGATAAGCAGATGAAGCAGTAAACTCATACGTTTCATGGCCAACGGCTGAAACAGTAACTTTTGAACCCTGCTTAACTCTTAAGGTAAACTTGCCGAAATCATCGGCCTTTACGGCATTTGTAGTGCCTTTTTCTTGAATAGTGGCATTTGGTACCGGTCCTCTGTCGTCAGAAACCTGACCCTGTACCACCACTGTTTGTGCAAAGCTGGATAGTGTCCACAGCAAAGCAGCAGCTAACAGTGTTAGACTTTTTCTCATGTGCGTAATTTTAGAATGAAGGATGATTGTTAAAAAAATTAACAATTTCTGAGCGTTAAGTTAGGGATGTTTTTCATTAACCAATAAAAAAAATTTTACTTTCTTTAACATTATCAACAAAGTGATTGATTTTCAATGATTTATAAAAAGACCTTTTTGGTATGTAAAAATCTGACATATTTAATCAATTGTCTGATTACTACTATAGAATAGCTGGTCAAAAAATTGGATAGATATAGGATTTAGCAGGAAAAAACAGCAAAATTTGCTTAAGTGAAGGCTAATTTTTGAAAAACATTAAATTAATTTATAATTAGTTTAATTTCTTTCTACTTTGAAAAAGGAAGTACCCCTTATTTGAATACTTTTGCGCCATGTTAGTACTAGATGGAAAAATTGCAGCAGCAGCCGTAAAAGCATCACTTCAGGTTAAAACTGCGGAAATTGCCGCTGTAGGCAAACGAAAACCACACCTTGCGGCCATCCTGGTGGGCAATAACGGCGCAAGTGAAACCTATGTGGCAAGTAAGGTAAAAAATTGTGAGGAAACTGGGTTTGAATCAACTTTGATCAGACTTGATGAACAGAGTTCAGAAGCAACCTTACTTCAAACCATCGAACAACTTAACAACGACCCAAACATTGATGGTATACTGGTTCAGTTGCCCTTACCCAAACAAATCAGTGAACAAAAAGTAATCGAAGCCATCAACCCCGCTAAAGATGTGGATGGATTTCATCCGGTGAATGTAGGTAAGCTGGTACAGGGACTTCCCACTTTTATTCCTGCCACACCTTATGGAATATTGCTGATGCTTGAACATTTTAATATTCAAACAAAAGGAAAACACGCAGTAGTAATAGGCAGAAGCAATATTGTAGGCCGCCCCATGAGTATATTATTAAGCAGCAACATTAAACAAGGCAATTGTACCGTTACTATTTGTCACTCACATACCCAAAACTTACAAGAGCTTTGTCTGCAGGCAGATATTATCGTAGCTGCACTTGGTATTCCGGGTTTTGTGAAAGCAGATATGGTTAAAGAAGGTGCGGTAATTATAGATGTCGGCATTACCCGTGTAGAAGATGCTACTGCCAAAAAAGGATTCAGGATCAAAGGAGATGTATCCTATGATGAAGTAGCCGCCAAAGCATCCGCCATTACTCCCGTTCCAGGTGGTGTTGGCCTAATGACCATTGCAGGTTTGCTGAAAAATACCATGCAGGCCTACGAGCAGAAAGAACATAGACCATAGATCATGGACCATGGACCATGGACTATGGACTATGGACCCAAAATATAATATCCCCTAAATAAAAACATCCCCATCAGCAACAACCATCAACATACTACCTTGCCCGTTATGGAGGCGTTCTACACCTTGCAGGGTGAAGGATTTCACCAGGGGCGTGCCGCATATTTCATAAGACTTGGTGGATGTGATGTAGGTTGTGTTTGGTGTGATGTAAAAGACAGTTGGGATGCTTCAAAACACCCTCAACTAACTGTTGAAAATATGGTAGCTGCTGCTGCTGCATATCCTGGCAGGCTGGCCGTAATAACAGGCGGTGAGCCATTAATGCATCAACTCGATGCATTAACCACTGCATTACATGATGCAGGATTTGAAACCAATATTGAAACCTCCGGCTCTTCTCCACTAAGTGGTAGCTGGGATTGGATCTGCCTTTCTCCAAAAAAATTCAAAGCACCTATTCCCGACATCGTTCCACTCGCTGATGAACTAAAAGTAGTAATCTTCAATAAACATGATTTTGAATGGGCGGAAACTTATGCCGCACAAGTGAAACCAGATTGTAAACTTTATTTACAGCCTGAATGGGATAAATCTTCAATAGTTACACCACTGATTGTTGAGTATATCAAAAACCACCCCCAATGGGAACTTAGCTTACAAACGCATAAGTTTATTAATGTTCCTTAAACTTAATTTTAACAAGCCGCTCTCCTGATTTTTCCGAACTTTCACGGGTGAAAAACCGGAATATTCTCTTTAGCATAATCTTTATTCTTAGTACAGCTAATACTATTGCACAAGGCTACGATCCTGAAAAGGTAAACCCTAAAGCACTTACCCAATATGAAAAAGCTATCGATTTCCTTAAATATGGAGAAACAAAAAATGCAGTACCTGTTTTATTAGCCTGCATTTCCATTGATTCAAACTTTTTAGACGCCTATTTATCACTGGCTGGTGCTATGGGTGAACTTAAACAATACCAGCGATCAGTAACCTTATATGAAAAAGTAAAAGCAAAGGATCCACAATATTTTAATGTATATCATCTTCCCTACTCTATTAACCTGGCAGGATTAGGCAGGTTTGAAGAAGCACTTGCCGCCGTAAATAATTTTCTTGCTATACCAAATTTAAGTGAGCGTGGAATCAAAAGTGCAACGTATAGAAAAGCTACTTACCAATTTGCTATTCAATATGCGCAACAACATCCTGCAACTGATTATCAATTTGCACCGGTAAACCTTGGCGATAGTGTTAACGGTCCAAGATCCGAATACTATCCTTCGGTAACCGTAACAGATAGTTTACTTGTTTTTACAAGAAGAACAGGCGACCAGCGTGAAGATTTCATGCAAAGCACTATGACAAACAAAAATTTCGGTAAAGCTGAATTGATCAATGGTGATATTAATATTGAACCACTAAAAGGAGCTATCACTGTTTCGCAGGATGGGGAATGGTTGTTGTTTGCAGGTAATCTTTCTGGTCCTGGTCTTGGCGGTTATGATATCTATCTTTCACAAAATACCCCACAGGGCTGGAGCGAACCGCAAAACCTCGGACCAAATATCAATACAGAATTTTGGGAAAGCTCTCCGGCATTAAGTCCCGACAAACGCATATTGTATTTCAGCAGCAACAGACCCGGAGGATATGGTGGCAGAGATTTATATATGTCGGTTCGTGATGTAAATGGAAGATGGGGCAAAGCAACTAACATGGGGCCAGCAGTAAACTCTGCGGGCGATGAGTTAGCTCCTTTTATTCATGCAGATAATCAAACACTTTTTTATACTTCTGATGGACTTCCAGGTTACGGCAATTCAGATCTTTTCATGTTACGGAAAAATGAAAAAGGCGAATGGGGTAATCCCGAAAATCTGGGCTACCCGATAAATACCATTGAAAACGAAGGAAGCTTAGCTGTATCCGCTGATGGCTTGACCGCCTATTATGCAAGCGACAGAAGCGATAGCCGTGGAAACCTTGATCTATATAGTTTTCAGCTTCGCCCGAATATCAGACCGAACAGAACCTTATATGTAAAAGGAAAAGTAACCGATAGCAAAACCAAACAAGGAATACCCTCTACTGTTGAGTTAACAGAAAACAACAGTAACCTGGTTTTGATGAAGGTACAGACAGATGAAATGGGTGATTACCTGATAACATTACCAACAGGTAAAGATTATACTTTCACGGTAAACAGAAAAGGTTATTTGTTTTATAGTGAAGTATATGCGCTTAGCCGAAAAGAAGCAGATAGCACTTATCAAAAAGATATACAGCTTTCCCCTGTTCAATTGAATGCAAGTTTCATCTTCAACAATATTTTATTTGCGGTTAATAGTTATGAATTACCTGCAACAGGATTGGCAGAGTTAATGCAATTAGTACAGGTATTGCAGGATAATCCAACACTGAAAGTAGAAATCAGTGGTCATACGGATAATACAGGTAATGCAAAAGACAATATGTTGCTTTCAACAAATCGTGCAAAAGCAATCGTTGATTATCTGATTACGCAGAAAATTGATGCTTCAAGATTAACTTATAAAGGATATGGCGACACCCAGCCTATTGCAGATAACAATACAGAAGCAGGCAGAGCAAAAAACAGAAGAACAAGTTTTACGGTAACAGGGTTGTAATTATTGATGGATGGGAAGAAGGGCTGCAAGCCGCAAGCTACAAGCCTTGATGGGTGCTTATTTTAGACTTTCTGCATCTAATAGAATTAAAGGTGGGAGAAAATTCAACTTCATTTGCGTAAAAAATATTTAGTTGCCGTAAATGCACTATCTGTTATTAATAGAACACGGATCTTCATGATTTTCAAGATCTATCATGATAAATCCTGAAAATCATGAAGATCTGTGTTCCATCATACGAAACAATTACAGCTCGCTGTCAAACTTCCCCCGAAAGCAATGTAAACAATAGTTATTCTGAGTAAAAATCTATGCATTAATACCTGATCTTTTTGAACGGCATTTTTTGGACATTGCCGGGATGTATACACAGGAACAGGTTTATCAATTATCGCTTACAAGAATACCGGATCTGGGCAGTATTCTTACCAGATACCTCATTGATCATTTTGGTTCAGCTACTGCCATCTTCAGTGCAAGGTTGAAAGACCTGGCTGCAGTGGAAGGAATTGGGACTTACAGGGCCGGACAGATAAAAAATTTTAAGGACCACTCTCTCGCCGAAAATGAACTCACAGCCATAGCAGCAAAAAATATTGAACTACTTTTTATTACTGATGAAAAATATCCGAGGAGACTTCGTAATTGTCCGGATGCACCATTGGTATTATTTTATAAAGGAAATGCCGACCTGAATCATAATAGAATGGTAAGTATTATTGGCAGCCGACATCACACTGAATACGGAAGATGGGCCACTGAACAACTGATTCAGGCATTGAAACCTTTTCAGGTAACTGTAATTAGTGGTCTCGCATACGGCGTTGATGCCATTGCACATAAAGCAGCCCTGCAACAAAAGATGGAAACCATTGGCGTATTGGCACATGGTTTTAAAACTATTTATCCCGGACTTCACAAATCACTTGCATCGGAAATGATTGAGCGGGGCGGACTACTTACAGAATTTATGTTTGATGAATTACCTGATCGCCATCATTTCCCAAAAAGAAACAGAATTGTAGCTGGCATGTCTGATGCTACGGTGATTATAGAAACAGCCATTAAAGGAGGTAGTATGATAACGGCAGATCTGGCATTCCATTATAACCGTGATGTATTTGCCCTACCGGGTCGTATCAATGATGCCAAAAGCAGTGGTTGTTTGCAGTTGATTGCTGAAAATAAAGCAACCCCTTTTATCAGTAGTACCCATTTTCTCGAAGCGATGGGATGGATGGAAATAAAAAAGAAAAAAAGCGCAGAAAAGAAATTATTCCACGAACTCAGTTCGCAGGAACAAATCATTGTTGATTTACTTCAGGCAAAAGAGTCTCTTCACATTGATGAAATATACCTGCAATCCAAACTCAGTAATTCCGAAATGGCAGCCGCCATTCTTAGCCTTGAATTACAGAATATCATACTCCCGCATCCAGGGAAATATTTCAGGTTGAGTTAATAGACCATGGTCCATAGTCCATAGCACTAAACTTTCTTTCTCTCCCATGGACCATGGACTATGGTCTATGGACTATCGTCTATGAAAAAAATCATTTTTTGGACTAAATATACCTTACGCACTATCTTTGCACATGGCAACAAGAAAATCTTCTCCCCGTAACACCGCTGCCGCTTCCAGGTTATTTGGCGAAGGGCTCACCTTCGATGATGTACTCCTGATGCCGGCTTACAGTGAAATTCTTCCCCGCGAAGTTGACATTCGTTCCCAGTTAACAAAAGCCATTACGCTTAATGTACCCATTTTGTCTGCGGCAATGGATACCGTAACAGAAGCTAGTTTGGCTATAGCCCTTGCACGTGAAGGTGGTTTAGGCATCCTGCACAAAAATATGAGTATTGAAAAGCAGGCCGAACAGGTTCGTAAAGTAAAAAGAAGTGAGAGTGGCATGATCATCGATCCGGTAACATTATTGGTTGATGCTACTATTGGCGATGCCCTTAAACTGATGAAAGAAAATAAAATCGGGGGTATTCCGATTGTTGATGCCGGCCAAAAACTGGTAGGTATACTCACTAATCGAGATCTGCGTTTTGAAACAGATAAGAAAAGAAAAGTGAAGGAAGTGATGACCAAAGAAAACCTCATCACGGCACCTGAAGGAACAGATCTTAGAAAAGCAGAAAAAATATTACGTTCTTATAAAATTGAAAAATTACCAGTTGTAAATAAACAAGGTAAATTAATCGGGTTGATTACTTACCGCGACATCATGCAACTAAGTAATTTTCCTAATGCCGTAAAAGATCATTTAGGCCGGTTACTGGTTGGTGCAGCGCTTGGTATCACCCGTGATCTCATGGATCGTGCATCAGCTTTGCAACACGTGGGAGTAGATGTAGTTACACTCGACAGCGCACACGGACATAGCAAGGGTGTAATGGAAGCCTTAAAAGCTTTGAGAAAAAATTTCAAAAACTTACAGATTATAGCAGGTAATGTAGGTACAGCCGAAGGTGCCAAAGCACTTGCTGATGCTGGTGCAGATTGCGTAAAAGTAGGTATCGGTCCGGGCTCTATTTGTACAACACGTATCGTAGCCGGCGCTGGTGTTCCCCAATTAACTGCCATTATGGAAGCTAGTCAGGCTTTAAAAACCAAAGGTATTCCTGTAATTGCCGATGGTGGTATTCGCTATACCGGAGACATGGTAAAAGCTTTAGCCGCAGGTGCCAATATGGTAATGATGGGAAGTGTATTTGCAGGTGTGCAGGAAAGTCCGGGAGACACCATTATTTATGAAGGAAGAAAATTCAAAGAATACCGTGGCATGGGAAGTTTAGGTGCCATGAGTCAGGGAAGCGGTGATCGTTATTTTCAGGATGTTGAAGACGATATCAAAAAATTTGTTCCGGAAGGTATTGAAGGACGCGTAGCTTACAAAGGAAGCTTAAGCGAAATCATTTACCAGTATGTAGGCGGCCTAAGAGCAGGTATGGGTTATTGTGGCGCTAAAAACATCAAAGCATTACAACAGGCAACTTTCGTGAAAATTACCAATGCGGGAATGAAAGAAAGTCACGCGCATGATATAGATATCACCAAAGAAGCCCCTAATTACAGCCGTAAATAAAAAATCACATACAGATCGAAAAGAGCGCCCATACAATGCGGCGCTCTTTTGTTTTTTATTCCGAACTTAGTTTCCAAATTTTCCAAGTTGAAAAAATCAGCCTTCATTCTAACAACGGTAAGTGGATTATTACTTTTTGCTGCATGGCCGGTATCGCCATTGATGCCCTTAATTTTTGTTGCTTTAGTACCACTGTTAATGGCAGCTGAAAAGACCAAAACAGCCGCAGGTTTTTTTGGTGTCTCCTTCTGGGGTTTATTGGTATGGAATACAGGTACTACCTGGTGGATGTGGAACTCAACAGATGTAGGTACCATCGCGGCCATCATGTTTAACAGCATGCTGATGACATTTCCCTGGTGGGGTTATTTTCATTTGAAAAAGAAAGGAAAAATAGCCGGGTACTTTTCGCTCATTGCATTCTGGATGTGTTTTGAATATATTCATCACAACTGGCAATTGAGCTGGCCGTGGCTCACGGTTGGTAATGTATTCGCCGCTTATCCCGATACCGTTCAGTGGTATGAATATACGGGTGTACAAGGTGGTACTTTATGGGTAATGCTGATGAATATTTTGGTGTATGAGACATGGTTATCCTATCAGCAAAAAAACCTGCCTAAAAAACTCATATGGGCTATTGTAATCGGACTCACATTCCCATTACTCATTTCCTATTTTGTAAAACCTGTGTTACCAAGAGAAGTGAATCAGGCAAACCTGGTTATTGTTCAACCCAATGTTGATCCATATGGAAAATTTAATGCAGGAACTGGCGCAGAACAGATTCAATCCTTACTCAACTTAACCAAAGAAGCAATAGACAGTAATACCAGGATGGTATTATGGCCCGAAACAGCTATGAGTATTGCTGACTGGCAAAATAACATAAGCTATAATCCATATTACCAACCGGTTTTTGCATTCAGCAAAGAACACCCGGAAATAAGCCTTGTATCAGGAATTGAAACGTTCAAAAATTACGGACCCACCAAAGCTACGCCTACTGCAAGAGCAGGAGGAGATGGTAGTTATTATGATGCTTTTAATGCAGCGGTACATATTCAAAATGGACAACCCATTTCATTCTACAACAAAAGTAAACTTGTACCAGGTGTAGAATCGCTACCAACATTCCTCAATTTTCTTGCACCTGTTTTTGAGCAGTTTGGAGGTACAACAGGTGGATATGGCAGATCAGCATCGGCTGCAGTATTTACTTCTCCAGGTAACAAATATATTGCTGCCCCAATTATTTGCTATGAGAGTGTATACGGAGAATATGTAGGTGAATATGTTCAAAAAGGCGCAAATATACTCACCATCATGACCAATGATGGGTGGTGGGGTAATACACCAGGACACAAACAACATTTACAATACGCAAGACTAAGGGCTATTGAAACAAGGAAGTGGATTGCCAGAAGTGCCAACACAGGCATTTCTGCAGTTATAGATCCAACAGGTACTATTATTGAACGCCAACCCTGGAACAAAATGAGTACCATAAAATACAATATACCAATTGTTACAGGCTCGACAGCCTATGTTAAGTGGGGTGATTATTTATACAAACTGGCAGTTGCGCTTAGCATTTTATTGATCCTATGGAAATTAAGTGACAGGTTTATAAAACCACGTATATGATCTTAAAAAGCGCAAACTGGCCCGGAGGCACCATTACTTATAAAATTTATGGACAAGGTATCCCCGTAGTACTGTTGCATGGGTTTGGAGAAGACAGCAGTATCTGGGAGAGGCAGGTAGCGTTTCTTCAACATCATTGCATGTTGATAGTTCCGGATCTTCCTGGAACGGGGAACTCTGAATGGGAAGGGGTGAATGGTCAATTGTCAATTGTCAATAATGCATCTCCATTCACCATTCACCATTCACCATTCACCGCTTCTATCGAGGAACTTGCGGAATCTGTTTATCATCTTTTAACAGCAGAAAAAATTGATGCTTGCTACCTGCTTGGGCATAGTATGGGAGGATATATTACCCTTGCATTTGCGGGTAAGCATGCATCCATGTTAAAGGGTTTTGGCTTAATACATTCCACTGCATTTGCTGATAGTGAAGAAAAAAAACAAAACCGGTTAAGGGGTATTGAATTAATGGAACAATATGGGGGTTTTTCCTTCCTCAAAAACACTATCCCCAATCTTTTTGGAGAAAAGTTTAAGAAAGAGCATTATAATGAAATAATATCACTGATAGAAAAAGCATCGTCCTTTTCAACACCTGTCTTACAGGCTTATTACAAGGCGATGAGGAACCGCCCCGACAATACTGCCATACTCAAAAGCAACCCTTTACCTGTACTTTTCGTAATGGGTACGGAAGATGTGGCTGCGCCATTGGATGATGTTTTAAAGCAAACCCATCTGCCATTAAAATCGTATATTCATATACTTGAGGGAATAGGACATATGGGCATGTGGGAAGCAACAGAAAGGCTTAATGAAATACTCAATAGATTCATTCAACAATAGTTTACCTACTTCTTATGAAGAAATTTTTCTTCATAATTATTTTTGCACTGAGTACACTCTCAGCTATGGCTCGCCATGTTGCTGGGGGTGAATTATATTATGAATACCTTGGGTCGGGGCCATCTCCTAATACCAGTACTTACCGCATTACCTTAAGACTTTTTAAAGACTGTGCTACTGTATCTCCTATTCTTGAAAATGAGCGTGTAAATGTGGGTATTTATGATAATGGCACATTAGTGAGTGAACTGTCTCTTCCACTGCAGGGAACTATAGAGAAAATTCGTTTAAAAACAGAACTATTTCAATGTCTGGTTGGAAACCCTCAGGTTTGTTATGAGGTGGCAATATTTACGAATATAGTTTCATTACCTAATAACCAAAATGGCTATGTATTATCCAGGCTTGGTTGTTGCAGGGTAGATCGTATTTCAAACCTTGCTATCCCCTTGAGTGTTGGCAGTAATTATGTTACCCGCATTCCAGGAACTGCTGCACTTCCTGATGGAGAACATAACAGCAGTCCGCAGTTTCGTGTACGCGATACTGCATTGGTTTGCACAAACAAAAAATTTGTACTCGATTTTGGCGCTACAGATATTGATAATGATGTACTAACTTATTCTTTTTGTGAAGGTTTTACTGCAGCGAGTGGCAGTAATAATACAGCAGTACCCAGATCATTAACACTCGATCCATTATCCTATGCTGCACCCTTCTCTGGAAGTCTACCGTTAGGCGATAAAGTAAGTATAGATCCGGTTAGTGGCATTATATCTGGGATTGCCCCTCCTGGTGGACAATATGTAGTAAGTGTATGCATCACAGAATGGCGCAACGGAAAACCGATTGCGGAACATAGAAAGGATTTTATCCTTAAAGTAGATGATTGCGATCTTATTGAAGCAGATCTACCTGATAGAATTGTTAAATGCGATAATAACACCGTTTTATTCCAGAATGGTTCAACATCATCTGCCATTACTTCTTATGCCTGGGATTTTGGCGTACCTACTTCCCCTTTTAATTTTTCCTCACAAGCTACCCCAACATTTGTTTATGCAGATACAGGAAAATACATGGTTCGTTTAACGGTAACCGGTCCGGAAGGATGTATTGGCAACGACAGCACAGAAGTGTTGGTATATCCTGGTTTTAAAACCAATTTTACCAGTAGTGGTAGTTGTTTTCAAAATCCATATTCATTTACAGATGCAACTACAACTGTATATGGCGTAGTAAATAAGTGGAAATGGAATTTTGGTGTAGATACAACACTTGCTGATACTTCAATCATTCGAAATCCATCTTATAAATATCCTGGTGGTGGCTTTAATGCGTCGGTTTTACTTGTATCTGAAAGCAGTAAGGGTTGTATAGACAGTTCAAGACAAATAATTGCTATTAGAGATAAACCCTTTATAGGTTTGCCTTTTAAAGATACCGTCATTTGTAGCATTGATAGTTTGAGAATACCTGTAACTGGCAACGGATCCTTTAACTGGGCACCTAATAGCCATATTCTTTTATCCAATACCAACAACCCGATTGTATTTCCCAAAGATACCAGTAAATACATTGTAACGATGTTGGAAAACGGTTGCGTAAATACGGATACAGTTACTGTGAATGTGGTAGATTATATTTCTGTTCAACTTGGACCAGATACGACTATTTGTCAAACAGATGCATTTATATTACATCCATCATCCATTGCGAGTTCTTATGTTTGGACACCTGCTGTATCGCTTAGTGATCCCAACATAAAAAATCCGACAGCAACACCAGTTACAACAACAACTTATACGGTTACCGGCAATCTTGGGAGATGTCAGGCAACAGATCAGATAACAGTAACCGTTGCCCCCTATCCAAAAGTTTCTATTCTTACCAATGATACCGTTATTTGTTATGGGAATCGGGTTCAATTATTGGCAAGTTATACGGGTACACATTTTCGTTGGTCACCTGCTCAGTCTCTATTAAATGGCACACTATTAAATCCGATTGCTGGCCCTACCCAAAACACTACTTATTTATTATCGGTTCGGGATACTACTTCCGGTTGTCCAAAGACCGTTATAGATTCCATACGAATTGGTGTAATCCCATTTATCAAAGTAAATGCCGGAAGGGATACCATTATTGTACCAGACCAGCCACTCCAATTACAGGCTACTGCTTCATCTGGTAATCAGTTTAACTGGCAGCCTCCATTGGGTTTAAGTAATACCAATATCCTGAATCCTGTTGTTCATTTAGGGGATGATATTGATTCGATTATTTATCGTTTGCGAGTAATAGACCTTGGCGGTTGTTATGGAGAGGATGATATTAAAGTGAAAGTGTTCAAAGGGAAACCCGATATATTGTTACCAACTGCCTTTACGCCTAATGCGGATGGGCTTAATGATTTGTACAAACCGATTACCGTTGGAATAACCGATTTACAATATTTCAGGATTTATAACCGCTGGGGTCAGCTACTTTATAGTACAAGTGCATTAGGACAGGGTTGGGATGGAAGTTTTAAGGGCGTTCCCCAAGGGGCGGGCACTTATGTATATATGGCTCAAGGGAGTGATTATACAGGCAAAACCATCTTCAAAAAGGGCACAGTAGTACTTATTCGTTAAAAGGTCTGGTTAAAACCGTTATTCAGGCAACAGTTTTACCGCCTTATGTGTCAAAATCATTGATTCGTCGAATATTTGATGAATAAAGCAGCAAAAAACTCCCCATATTAATCTTTCAGTAGCTGTTGTTAACCCGTTAAAAACAGCTACTGTTGATTTTGCAAATGGTAAGGGTTGTATTTTCACGGTATTATTGACAAATCCCTAATTGACATTGCCCGGATCAGTTCATGAAGAAACTAGCTATTTTATTATGTATTTGTTTCATTGCAGGATTTGCAAAAGCCAACCACCTGAAAGGAGGTTGGATACAATATGAATATTTGGGTGATGGTGCAGCGGCAAATACTTCAAAATATAGGATCACAGTTAGGCAATACCTTGATTCATCCTCTATGCCAAACCAAATTGACCAAAGTATTAACTTAGGGATATATAATCCCAATGGGGCATTATTTACACGAGTAGTAGTTCCTCTTTCCTTTTCGGAATTCCCATCAAAAAAATACTACGACCCCTGCATTAACCCTAACCCACCAGACCCTCGGGTAAATTATAGAATTGATAATTATGTGTTGACTATTGATTTGCCGAATCTGACAACTCCAACTGGCTACACGTTGGCTGTTCAAAGATGTTGCAGAATTGCGAACATCGTAAACGTTGTCAGCGGTGGAAGTAACACTGGTGTTACCTATACTACAACGATGCCAGGCGTATTAGGAGGTAATGATTATTTTAAAAATAGTAATCCTTCCTTCGTACAGAAAGATACTGTATTATTATGCTTCAGCGCTCCTTTCACTTTCGATTTTAGTGCAACTGATGCTGACGGAGATAGTTTGTCGTATTCATTTTGTGATGGTGTAAATACACCTACAGCTGACCCTAAGCCAGATATTCCTAGTCAACCACCTTACCCCCAAGTAACTTATTTACCTGGCTACAGTGGAACTACACCTTTAGGTAGTACTGTTTCAATAAACCCGATAACTGGTATTATTTCAGGTATAGCACCAGCAGCTACCGGAACTTACGTAGTATCAGTTTGTGTAAATGAATACAGAAATGGTGTTTTGATTGGTACAACAAGAAAAGAAATCCATGTTAATGTGGCAAACTGTTCTGTAGCAGCAGCGAGTTTAAAACCCTCCTATATTACTTGTGATGGTTTTACCATGAATTTCCAGAATGAATCAACTAGCGCAAACATCACTAGTTACCTATGGGATTTCGGTGAAGCAAATGTACCTGTATCTTCAAACCCTACTCCAACTCATACTTATGCGGATACCGGCACTTTCACACTTAAGCTAAAAGTAACCAATGCTGGTGGTTGCCAGGATTCAACTACTGCACAGGTTCGCGTATATCCAGGCTTTGTACCCAACTTCAATGTACAAGGCACCTGCTACCTCAACACATATAATTTTATTGATGCAACAACTACTGCATATGGAGTGGTAAACAGTTGGCGTTGGGATCTTGGTGATCTTACTACAACAGCTGATACTTCTACCAGAAAAGATACTGCCTGGAAATATAGTTCCCCTCAGGCTGTTCAGGTTCGATTGATTACATCAAACAGCAAAGGTTGTATAGACACTATCGTTAAAACAGTAAACATATTAGATAAGCCCATTGTAAACCTTGCATTCCGCGATACATTAATTTGTAGTATTGATACACTACGACTCAATGCCACTGTAGGTAACGGTTCTGTAACATGGGTTCCGGACAGAGCAGCAAGTATCAGTCGAATGTCTGGCAACAACACGCCCAATCCATTAGTGTATCCGGTAGATACAACTCGCTATGTTGTAACGGTAAATGATAACGGTTGTATTAACACCGATACGGTCACTGTAAACGTGTTAGATTTTATTAAAGTAGAACTTGGACCTGATACTTCCATCTGCAGAACAGATCAGTTTACACTAAGTCCCGAAAGCGATGCATTGAGTTATCAATGGACGGCTTCTACTGGTATACCAATAACTGCCAATAGTAAATACCCACAGGTTCAACCTCTAGTTAGTACTACTTATTATGTAACGGCCAATCTTGGTTATTGTCAGGATAGAGATTCCGTATTTGTATTGGTTGCCCCCTATCCGCAAGCTACCGTTCGTAGTGATACCATCATCTGTTTTGGTGACAGGGTTCAGTTGTCTGGAAATATTGTGGGAGCAGGTTTTGCCTGGTCGCCAACTAATTCGCTTATCAATGCCAATACATTGTTCCCGATTGCAGGTCCATCAAGAACTACCCAATATGTGTTAACAGCCATTGACACCATTGGCTGCGACAGACCTGTTTCAGATACAGTTACGATTGTAGTTACACCTCTCGTTAATGCCAATGCTGGCAGGGATACTTTTGTGGTAGCAGGAAGACCTATTCAGTTATCTGCCTCCGGAGGAATCAGTTATTTGTGGAGGCCAACCAGTTATTTAAATGACCCTACAACCGATGCACCAATAGCAACCATTCCGGAAACCGTAGATTCTATCCGGTACATCGCCCGTGTAACAAGTGCAGGCGGATGTTTCGCAGAAGATGATGTATTGGTGCGTGTTTTCAAGAACGGGCCAGATTTATACGTTCCAAATGCATTCACACCAAACGGAGATGGATTGAATGATATTATTCGTCCTGTTGGAGTTGGTATAGCACAATTGCAACATTTCCGCGTTTTCAACCGCTGGGGACAGCTCCTATATTCCACTTCAGAATTAGGCAAAGGATGGGATGGCACATTCAGTGGCGTAAAACAACCCGCAGGTACTTATGTATATGAAGCTGTTGGAACTGATCAGTTGGGTAATCGGATTTACAGAAAAGGGACACTGGTATTGATACGGTAGTGCAGACCATGGACCATGGACTATGGACTATGGTCTATTCACTATCTTTGCTTCATGAATAATATTATCCTCATTACAGGCGCTACATCTGGTTTTGGAAAAGCCATTGCATACAAATTTGCCTCAGTTGGTTGGGACTGCATCATTACGGGCAGAAGAGCAGACCGATTAGAGGATATATCAACTGATCTGCAAGAAAAATATTCGGTTAAAGTATTGCCACTCATATTTGATGTGCAGGATCGCCAAAAAGTTACGGAAACAATCTGCAGTTTACCTGATGAATGGAAGCATATAAATGTCTTAGTGAACAATGCCGGATTAGCATTAGGAAGAGACAGTTTTGAAAATGCCAACCTTGATGATTGGGATACCATGATTGATACGAATGTAAAAGGACTCATGTATGTAACAAAGGCTGTTGTTCCTTTTATGACGGAGCGAAAAAAAGGACATATCATCAATATCGGTTCAACTGCAGGGAAAGAAGTGTACAAAGACGGCAATGCCTATTGCGCAAGTAAACATGCAGTAGATGCCATCAGCAAAGCCATGCGTATCGACCTGCTACCTTATCGAATAAAAGTAACCGCTATACATCCGGGTGCGGCAGAAACTGAATTTTCTATTGTAAGATTTAAAGGCGATGATGCTAAAGCAGACGCAGTATATGATGGCTACAAAGCATTGCAGGCAGAGGATATTGCAGATATCACTTATTACACTGCCACATTACCTGAGGATGTTTGCATAAACGACCTGGTTGTTACCTGTGTGTCGCAAGCGAATTCTTTTTACTTACAGAAGTAAGCAATTTGAAAATTAGTCAATTTGAAAATTTGAAAATGTTGGATAACATTAGCTTTATTACTTTTTTAGTGTTCATGAATAAATACTAGTTTTATAGGAGAAATAAATCATTTCAAAATAGTTTTTTCCTCCATTTTCAAATTTTCAAATTATCATGTTCTCCAACATCTCTCATTTTAAATCCATCTGGAACACTGAATCGGAAGCAACATTGCAATGTTTGCAAATGTTAACCGATGAAAGTCTGCAGGCTTCTTCATTTGGCGACTACAGAAACATTAAGCGAATGGTGAATCACATAATTGCCTGTGCCGATGGCATTCCCTGGGAAGCTACCCTACCCATTCAATTCGAGAAAAAAGAATATCATACAGTGCAAGACATGATTGCTGCTTATACCGCAGCTACCCATAAAGTTTTGTCGGGCATAGATCAATGGACCGACGATACATTACAGGAAGAAACACCCATGTATGGTGAAAGCTGGAAAAAAGGTTTTGCGCTTTGGGTAACAGTTGTTCACCAGATACACCACCGCGGACAATTAACCGTTTTAATGCGAATGGCCGGACTAAAAGTTCCTGGTATTTATGGACCGAATGCAGAGGAATGGAAGGCTTATAATTTGCCGGAGGCGGATTGATACAATTTGAAAATTAGTCAATTTGAAAATTTGAAAATGATTGCATTCATGGCTTCGCCATAAATTTAATTCGTCATGTAAAAGCTTTGCTTTTATATGACGAATTGTGCTCATTTTCAAATTCTCAAATTCTCAAATTTTCAAATTCCGTCATTATTTCTTCCACAACTTCCTTCGCTGGTTTAATATCATGAATAATTGCGCTTACTTGTCCGATTTCTAGTTCACCTTCGTTCATATCTCCTTCAAACATGCCTTTCTTGGCTCGGGCACGACCTAATATAGTTTTGAGTTCTTCTTCTGATGCGCCTCTTAATTCTGCCTCTCTGATCTCTTGAGCGAATTTATTTTTTAAAAGTCTCACTGGTACTACTTTCTTCATAGCAAGCTGCGTATCTCCTTCCTGGGCATTTACAATTGCTTCTTTAAATGCGAGGTGCGAAGAAGCTTCGGGTGTACACACAAAACGACTCCCTATCTGAACAGCTTCTGCACCCAATATCATTGCTGCGAGCATTTGTCTGCCGGTAGCAATGCCACCTGCTGCAATTACAGGGATACTAACGGCTTCGCAAACAGCAGGTACTAAAACCATGGTGGTAGTTTCTTCGCGACCGTTATGTCCACCTGCTTCAAATCCTTCTGCCACTACCGCATCGCAACCGGCTTCTTCAGCTTTTTTTGCAAACTTGCTGCTACTCACCACATGTACAACTTTGATTCCTTTTTCTTTTAAAAATCCAGTCCAGGTTTTAGGATTTCCTGCACTGGTAAAAACGATGGGTACTTTTTCTTCCACAATAATCTGCATCAACTGTTCAATATCAGGATAGAGCAATGGCACATTTACACCAAAGGGTTTATCGGTAGCAGCCTTACATTTCTGAATATGTTCACGTAATACATCCGGATACATACTTCCAGCACCTAGCAGGCCAAGTCCACCGGCATTACTCACCGCACTTGCCAGTCTCCACCCACTTGCCCAAATCATGCCAGCCTGGATGAGGGGGTAGTGGGTGCCGAATAAGGTGGTGATTCTGTTCATTAATTTGAAAATTAGAGAATTTGAAAATTTGAAAATGACCGGATCGATTAATTTTAAGTACCCAAAATATATATTTTATACCCAATCATAAATAATTTGATTGAATCATTTTCAAATTTTCAAATTGCCTAATTTTCAAATTACCCAAAGTCTATCTCCGTATTATCACCAATATTCAAACTACGGCTGAGGCCTTTAACGGATGCGTCGCTGCCTATGAGGGAATTGTCGAGTACTACTTCATAGAGATTGGTATAAGAACCAATAATGCTATCCCGAACAATGGAATGTTTGATGGTAGTATTTGCACCAATAGCCACATGTGGACCGATGATGGCATTTGAAATTTCACAACCAGGGGCAATACTTACAGGGGGTATGATGATGGTATCTTTAAAATTGTGACCGTCTGTAATGTTTCCACCAAATTTTTTGAGCAATGTTGCATTGCTTTCCAGGAGGGTTTCTTTTTTACCACAATCAAACCAGTTTTTTACCTTGAAAGCTTGAAACTTTGCACCGCGTTTGATCATGCAATCTAATGCATCGGTAAGATTGTATTCACCATAGGTTTTAATATCCTGTTTGAAAATATGGTGCAGGCATTCAAATAAGAAATGAGTCTCTTTAATTTTATACAAGCCCACTAAAGCCATATTACTTTTCGGGATAGAAGGCTTCTCTACCACTTGTTCTATAAACCCTTCATCATCTACAGATGCTACACCGAAATTGCGTGGATCATTTACTTTCTTAATTCCAAGCATGCTATATGGACTATTCACCACTTCCTTTACATCGTATTCGCAGATGGTATCACCTAATGCCACAAATACTTCATCGTCTCCAACAATACTCCTGGTAAGTTCTATTGCATGACCAGTACCCTGTCTTTCATTCTGGTAAACAAAATGAGCAACCATATCGGGATAGGTTTGCTTTACATAGTCTTGTATTTTTTCACCCAAATACCCAACAATAAAAATAAATTCATTAATGCCCGCTTCCCTGAGTTGATCTACGATATAACTGAGGATTGTTTTTCCTGCAATAGGTATCAGGGCTTTGGGTTGGGTATAGGTATGTGGCCTTAATTTGGTTCCGGCACCGGCAACTGGTATGATTGCTTTCATGGGAGGTTGTTTTTGATGAACCCGAATGCACTATGCTGTTAAATCATGTAAATATGACACTTCATCAAGAGGCCGAAAATAGGAAAATCTGAGCATTGAACAATTATTGTGGAAATTTAGCCGATTGAAAGTACCGAACGCTTTTTTACATTATCATTTATACATTAAACTGCCCATTTACACCATAAAATATTACCATCAGCAGAAATGCTAAAACTACCCCTCAAAGCTGAAAATGAGCATCAGGTGTTGAATGAAGGGGTACTGGCTATGGACCAGAACTGTCCGGGGAAAATTGGCTGCAGGCCGCAAGCTGCAAGCCTTGATTCGTGCTTATTCTAAGCTTTCTGCTTTTAATGAAATTAAAGGTGGGCTTGCGAATTAGAAAATTTAAAGTCAGTTGCTTAAAGAAATATTTGGTTGTCGTAAATGCACTATCTGCTATTAATAGAACACGGATCTTCATGATTTTCAAGATCTATCATGATAAATCCTGAAAATCATGAAGATCTGTGTGCCATCATACGCGACACCTACAGCTCGCGGTTAAATTTCCCCGGACAGCAATGGCTATGGACCATCGACTATTGACCATGGTCTATGAGCTATAAGCTAGCCGCTAAATCCTATATTTGCACCAAATTTCATCACATGCAAAGAGACACCCTCGTATTCGACCTGATTAAACAAGAACTCGAACGTCAACGCCGTGGTATTGAACTGATTGCTTCTGAAAACTTTACCAGTTTACAGGTAATGCAGGCCATGGGTAATGTTATGACCAATAAATATGCAGAAGGTTATCCGGGTCGCAGGTATTATGGGGGTTGTGAAATTGTTGACCAGACAGAACAATTAGCCATCGATCGTTTAAAAGAAATTTTCAATATTGAATATGCCAACGTGCAACCACACAGTGGAGCACAGGCAAATGCTGCGCTGATGTTGGCAATCCTTCAACCAGGAGATGCCATACTCGGATTAGACCTCAGCATGGGTGGACACTTAACTCATGGCTCTGCAGTTAACTTCAGCGGAAAACTTTATCAACCTCATTTTTATGGCGTTAAAAAAGACGACGGATTGGTTGATTATGAAATGTTGGAAGAAAGAGCAAGAACCATAAAACCTAAATTAATTATTTGCGGAGCAAGTGCCTATAGTCGTGATTGGGATTATGCCCGTATCAGAAAAGTAGCAGATGAAGTAGGTGCATTTGTGATGGCTGATATTGCCCACCCAGCCGGACTTATCGCCAAAGGATTATTATCTGATCCTTTTGATCATTGTCATTTTGTTACTTCTACCACACACAAAACTTTACGTGGACCAAGAGGTGGCGTAATCATGATGAAAAAAGACTGGGAAAATCCTTTTGGACTGAAAGACGTTAAAGGAAATCTCCGTTTAATGAGTAACCTCATTGATATGGCCGTATTCCCTGGTACACAGGGTGGTCCGCTGGAACATGTTATCGCCGCAAAAGCTATTGCATTTGGTGAAATATTAACGCCTGAATTCCTAAGCTACCAGCAGCAGGTGCAAAAAAATGCACAGGCTATGGCTAAAGCATTTACCAACAGAGGATATCAAATCATTAGCGGCGGCACAGATAATCACCTGATGCTGATCGATTTGAGAAACAAAAACATCAGTGGTAAAAAGGCTGAACAGGTTTTGGGGCATGCAGATATCACCGCAAATAAAAATATGGTACCTTACGATGACAAAAGCGCATTTGTTACCTCAGGTATCCGTTTTGGCGTAGCTGCAATTACTACAAGAGGAATGATTGAAAAAGACATGGAATTTGTAGTAAATGCTATCGATACCAGCCTTATGAATGCCGATGACGAAACCAAACTGAAAGAAGTAAAAGCCCAGGTAAACGAATTTATGAGCCAGTTTGTTTTATACCCGGAAATGAGCTAGAAAACAGAAGAATTTTTGAATTTTGATTTTTGAATTTTGATTTTTTAAGTTGGTTTTGAAATTGATTAAATTTAAAGTATGATACAACGTGTACAAACTTTGTGGTTACTGGGTGCCAGTATTTGTGGGTTTGCTACTTTGAAACTACCATTTTATGTGGGTAGTGTAGGTACGGCACCTGCTGAATCATTTTCTGCTACCACCAACACATTGTTGATGATTTTAACTGTTGCTGTGGCTATTGTGTCGCTGGTAGCAATTTTTCTTTATAATAACAGACCACTTCAGCAACGTATTGGCTTAGCCGGATTTGCGATTAGCGTACTGAATATTATCCTCTACTTTGTATTCACAAAAAAGTATGATGTGGGTGCGATTGCACTAACTGCTGTATTCAGTTTTGCCATTCCTGCATTATTGTTAATGGCAATCCTTGCAATCAGAAAAGATGAAAAGCTGGTGAAGAGTGTTGACAGATTAAGGTAAAAACAAACCCTGCATATTTGTATGCCGCATCTGCTTTATGCAGATGCGGCATTTTTTTTTAAAGGAACTTCGCAGTATAACTTTCTTTCACTTTTTTAATCCCTGCAGGAATACCAGCATATACCACCTGTCCGCCAGCATCCCCCGCATCCGGCCCCATATCTATCAGCCAGTCAGCCGATTTAATGACATCAGTATTGTGTTCAATCACTATAAGTGAATGACCTTGCTCTATCAGCGCCTGGAAGGATGCCAGTAACTTTTTGATATCATGAAAATGCAATCCGGTTGTAGGTTCATCAAAGATAAAAAGCATACGACCTGCGCCTTTTCCTTTACCCAGAAAACTGGCCAGTTTTACACGCTGTGCTTCTCCCCCACTTAGGGTATCGCTGCTTTGTCCGAGTTTGATGTATCCAAGACCTACATCGTGCAGCGGCTGTATTGCCTGGCGGATATTTTTTTCCTCAGCAAAAAATTCAAGGGCCTCATCTACACTCATATCCAGCACATCAAATATGCTTTTGTTTTTATAATGTACTTCCAGTACTTCTTCCTTAAATCTCTTACCACCGCAAACATCACAGGTTAAATGTACATCTGCCAGGAACTGCATTTCTACTACCTGTTCACCTTCTCCTTTACATGCATCGCAACGACCGCCATCTACATTAAAAGAAAAATGCTTGGCCTGAAAACCACGCATTTTCGCCAATCCCTGTTTGGAATAGAGATCCCTGATGGTATCATACGCTTTTATATAAGTAATAGGATTACTTCTCGATGATTTACCGATTGGGTTTTGGTCAACTAGTTCGATCTGTGAAATGTATTCCGTATCGCCACTTATTTTTGTATGCAGCCCTACTTTCTCAGCGGGCTCGCCTTTCATTTTTCTTAACGCCGGGTAAAGTACCTGTTTTACCAGTGTTGTTTTACCGCTTCCACTAACACCACTTACTACACAAAGTGTATTTAATGGAAACTGTACCGTTATATTCTTCAGGTTATTTTGTGCTGCCCCCTCAACTGTTATAAAACGATTCCACTTTCTTACTACCGCAGGAATATCAATCTTTAGTTCGCCGGTAAGGTATTTACCTGTAAGGCTTTGAGGATTATGAATAATTTCATCGTAATTACCCGCAGCAATTACTTCCCCGCCAAGATGTGATGCCAAAGGGCCCATATCGATGATATGATCTGCCTCACGCATCATCATTTCATCATGTTCTACTACAACCACTGTGTTTCCTAAATCGCGCAATGATTTCAATACACCAATTAGTCTTTCGGTATCTCTTGAATGAAGACCTATAGAAGGTTCATCTAAAATGTATAAGGAATTGGTTAGGTTACTTCCAAGGCTACGTGTTAATTGAATACGCTGACTTTCACCACCACTTAAAGAATTAGCCAGCCGGTTTAAAGTCAGGTAACCCAAACCTACATCCAAAAGTGTTTGCAGGCGTTGGTGTACTTCCATTAAAATACGTTTGGCAATTTGCGCATCGTGATCGGAAAGTGTAAGGTTATTAAACCAGGTTTTCAGGTCGCGCACCTGCCATTCACAAAGTTCTCCGATATGCTTGCCACCTACTTTTACATAGAGTGCTTCTTTTCTTAACCGGTAACCATCACAACTGGTACAGGTTGTTCGTCCGCGGTAACGGCTAAGTAAAACCCGGTATTGAACTTTATAGAGGTTTTGTTCTACTTCTTTAAAAAAGTCATCAATACCATAAGCACTGCCAACGCCTTCCCATAGTTGCTGATATTGTTCTTTCGTTAATTCAGCTACGGCTTTATGAATGGGGAAACCAGCGGCACCTGCGGCTTTCACAAACTGATCTCGCCACCATCCCAGCTTTTCACCCTTCCAGGGTGCTACCGCTCCTTCATACACACTCAGTCTTCTGTCGGGGATAACGAGGTCCGTATCAATGCCTAATACCTGACTAAAACCTTCACAAACCGGACAGGCACCATATGGGTTATTGAAAGAAAAAAGATTCGGTACCGGTTCTTCAAAAACAATGCCATCAAGTTCAAAGCGATTACTGAAATGATGGAGGGTGGTTCCATTTACCTCAAGGTACATTTCACCTTCTCCCTCATAAAATGCTGTATTTATCGAATCTGATAATCGATGTAAGTCTTCTTCTTCAAAGGTTTTGGTAACGATTCTGTCAACTAGTACATAAACCGGAAAAGATGCATTGCTTTTCGTTTTTTTAACTGGCGTCAACTGTTGGTGAAGCTCTTTGTCGTTCAATGCCAATAAATCTTCAATCCGCAACACCTCACCCGCTGAATTTACTTTTGTCCAAATCCTCGAAAAACCTTTCTGCATCAGAATATTCAGCTCCTCCCTGGTATCCCGGTTAGCATGTTGTTTAAATGGCACCAGTATCAATATTTTCTCTCCGGCAGGCATTGCTTTAATTGCTGCGACCACATCTGTAACATCATCTTTCTTTACTTCCTTTCCACTAACAGGTGAGATTGTTTTACCTGCACGTGCAAAAAGCAGTCGGAGATAATCATAAATCTCGGTCATACTACCGACCGTGCTTCTAGGCGTTCTGGTTATAACTTTTTGTTCTATGGCTATAGCCGGGCAGAGCCCTTTAATGTAATCTACATCTGGCTTAATCATTCTTGCCATAAACTGACGGGCATACGCGCTTAAACTTTCTGCATAACGGCGTTGACCTTCTGCAAAAAGGGTGTCGATGGTGAGGGATGATTTCCCGCTTCCTGAAACACCGGTTACTACGATCAATTTATTTCTTGGAAAAGCTACCGTAACATTCTTCAGGTTATGCATACGGGCCCCTTTTACCAGGATATCGTCAGCATTACCTTTTAATTCCATTACCGTACCAGCCTCTTTCTTCTTTGTTGCCATAAGTGTAGCAATTTAGGTACAATAAGGAAATTTGAAAATTTGAAAATGGGCTAATTTGAAAATGAGGGGGCTTTAGACGCAAATTTTGCCTATACACAGGGTAGACCCGTAATCATTTTCAAATTAGCCCATTTTCAAATTTTCAAATTATAAAACAAATGTGAAAAATGTGTATAACCATCCGCTTGAAAAACAATGTATCCACAAAAGAAAACCGGGTATAAAAGATGTATAATTTAACATAACCATTTTATCATCCGGTATTTATATCCGGGTGTAAGGTCAGGTTTTAATACCCAATATCCTGTTTTAACTGTCGATCAAAAGCCTTAACCATGAAAACATTAGACCAAGTGTCTGATATTGATTTAATACGTTCCTTCCAGGATGGAGATGCCAACTCATTTGAGGTATTGGTAAATCGTTATAAGGACAAGATATTCTCGTCCATCCTGTTTTTTGTGAAAGACAGTTATCTGGCCGAGGATCTATTTCAGGATGTTTTTATTAAAATCATCGATACATTAAAAAACCGCAGGTATACTGAAGAAGGTAAATTTCTTCCCTGGGCCCTGCGAATTGCCCATAATCTTTGTGTTGACTATTTCCGGAAAGTAAAAAGAGCACCTGCTATTAAAACCAGCGATAACCAGGATATTTTTGAACTGATTCAAATTGCTGATGAAGGTCCTGAAGCTAAATTGATGCGTGCACAAAGTCATGAGCGCGTACGCCGTATGCTTGATCTTTTACCGGATGAACAAAGAGAAATCATCGTTTTGAGGCACTATGCAAACCTTAGCTTTAAGGAAATTGCGCAAATCACCAATTGCAGCATTAATACTGCCCTGGGAAGAATGCGTTATGGCTTAATTAACCTCAGAAAAATGATGACGGAAAAACAGATTATCCTTTAATTCCGTTTTTATTGTTTGGCCGCCTCTTTACCACATTTCAACCATTCCACATATTTAGCAGCATCTGGTGTATACCCTACCGGATGATTTAGTAATCGCTCGGATGTATCCATGATTACATAGAGTGGTTGTGTTACCTGATTAAAGTTTTCAGCCTGAAAAGTGGCCCATTTATCACCAACGGTAATTAGTTGCTTTTGTTTTCCGTCAGCAGTTGTATAGGTAAACCTTTGTTCGATGGGTAATTTTTCCCGATCGTCGACATAAAGAGACACAAGGATAAAATTATCGCGGATATAATTGTACACTTCTGGTTGGGTCCAAACATTTTCCTCCATCTTACGACAGTTTACGCATGCCCAGCCTGTAAAGTCTATCAGAAGAGGTTTATGCTGATCCTTCGCCATTTGCAATGCTTTCTCATAATCATTGATCACATTGGGTTCCAGTCCTTTTCCATGCACATTTTGTTTACCATATATACTGTAACTCAAAGGTGGCGGAAAGCCACTTAGTAATTTCAGGTTGGCATATTCTGTGGCAGTAACACCTGGTACCAGGTAAAGAGTAAACAGTAATGCTAGAACACCTACAAATTTCCTACCGGTGGTAATCTTCATTCCCTTATAATCATGTGGCAAGCGAAGTATGCCAAATAAATACAGGGTTAAACCGATTCCTGTTAATATCCAGATACCGATGAACACTTCACGCTTGAGTATACCCCAGTGCATTACTAGGTCAGCATTTGAAAGGAATTTAAAGGCCAATGCCACTTCCACAAATGCGAGTACTTTCTTAACCGTGTCGAGCCAGCCACCTGATTTTGGCAGTGAGGCCAGCCAATTAGGGAACATGGCAAATAAAGCAAAAGGCAATGCCAGTGCAAGACCAAAACCGGCTAATCCGGATGTCAACTGCCAGGCACCTCCACTTAAAGATCCTACCAACAAAGAACCCAGAATTGGACCGGTACAGGAGAATGAAACAATTGCCAATGTAACGGCCATAAAGAAGATACCACCTAAACTTCCGAGTCCGCTTTTTGAATCAGCTTTACTCGCAATGTTTGAAGGAAGGGTAAGTTCAAAAAAACCAAAAAATGAAATGGCGAATACAATAAAGATGAGGAAGAATATAATATTCAACCAGGAGTTGGTTGATATGCTGTTAAAAATCTCTGGCTGCACATTTCCTAATAAATGGAAAGGAACACTTGCCAAAACATAGATCAGGAAAATAAAAAAACCATACAGTAATCCGTTCCGTATTGCTTGTGCTTTATTAGATGCTTTCTTGGTAAAGAAAGAAACCGTAACAGGTATCATCGGAAATACGCATGGGGTAAGCAATGCGATAAGTCCACCAAGAAACCCAAGTAAGAAAATGGTCCATACGCCATTATCTGCTATCGGTGCGCTGTCTGCACCGCAATTATTTA
Organism: uncultured Sediminibacterium sp.; assembly: GCF_946481145.1. Next base: position 8,162 of record NZ_CAMLMJ010000013.1, on the reverse strand, counting down.
CCGGGCTGGCCAGATTGATGCTTGGAATTTTTATGCGGGCAGCGGAGGCTGTAATAGCTTTACCTCCCTCTAAAGTAACTTCACCCGTACTTTCTTCTGTTTTAAATTCATCGGCTTTTCTAAGACTTGAGCCAATGATTACAGGAAGTTTCTCAGGAACAAATCCTTTGATGCTAATACGCTGTACTACGGTAATGTCGCCGGTAAAAACATTCAATGCTTTACCGTCGAAAATGGGATCTTTTTCAGTAATCGCTTTTTGTTCCACTGAAGGCGCACCACTTAAACCCGTATTTTCATTCGAAAAACTAAATTTTAATGACTCAAGTCCTTCAACACTTGGATTGATTCCATAAAGAAACCAGCCAGCAGGAATGGAAGTTTTTGCGCTGATATCATAAACGCCTTCACTTATCTTTTTGGATGAAATTTTCCACTGCAACAAATTCGTTTCCTGAGAAAAAACCTGACTTGCTGTTAGGAAGAACAGCAATAAGCTTACAATTTTTTTCATCCTGATAAATGGGTCTTACAGAAGTTTAATATCAAATGTTTTTTTAGCGGGAGGTAAACACTGGGTATCATCGCAAACCATGTATTCAATAGTACCTGCGATATTAGTTTTAGCCTTGCCTTTAATCTTTACAGTTTGTACGTATTGTACTTTATTGGAGAGATACAATACATCTGTTTGAAAAATCTCATCGTAGATTTTTTCGACTTTACCAACTTCTTTCACCTCGCCTGTTTTAGTAACCAGCGGATTCGTTTTGAAAGTTACTTTGGTAGGTATTGGTCCACCCTTACCTGTTTTTTGGGAATAGATATGCCATTTACCCTGTATACTGGCAGAAAGTACTACTTCATAAGTATCCGCAGTTTTTTTCTTTGCTTCAAAAGTCCAGCTAACCGGATCCTTGATCTGAGCAGACAGGTTATTAACCAGCATTACAAAAAATAAAATATAAAATAGCTTTTTCATACTGTTGTGGTTGTGTAGACGGTTACGAATTGAAGTCCTTACAAATTAATTCAGGCCAAGTATTTCAAATACTTTTTTGCCATCCAGGTTAACGAGTGAGTTGGTGGTTGCCCTTTCAGGGTGAGGCATCATGCCAAAAACATTGTTTCCGGCATTGCGAATACCTGCAATATTTCTTACTGCACCATTTGGATTATGTGCAGGATCAATTTTCCCATTTTCATCGCAGTAACGGAAAATAACCTGATTATTAGCTTCCAATGCATCCAATGTGGCATCATCTGCAAAAAAGCGACCCTCACCATGCGCAATTGGAATTTTTAAGGCTTCACCATCATTATGCTTGATATAAACATTCTTACAAATGAATTGCTGGTTGGCATTTTGCAAAAGTACACCGGGTAATAAACCACTTTCACATAAAATCTGGAACCCGTTACAAACGCCTAAAACCTTACCTCCTTTGTTCGCAAAATCAATTACACTTTGCATCATAGGACTAAAACGGGCGATTGCACCACAGCGGAGGTAATCACCGTAAGAAAATCCACCAGGAAGGATGATGCAGTCATCCGTAGTAAACATACTCAGGTCTTTGTCTTTGTGCCAAAGCATGATTACTTCTTTACCTAGGTCATTCTGTAATGAGTCCTGCATATCCCTGTCGCAATTAGATCCCGGGAAAACTACAACGCCGAATTTCATGGAGTATTAATTATGGTTTTGATGATCCACCCAGCAATGGCTTAGTGAATAGAAATGTTATGATAAAAAATTACCAATTATTACCCCAAAGGTAAGCCGGATGACGTTAAAACAGGGCTAATTTTAATTTTTAAGTATTTGCCAGTTATACATGGCTATTACACCCAGAACGATAATAAAAAGCAGGTTAGGTAGGCTCATATTCCTGGGATTCCCAAATACATTGGCTGCGAATGCACTTATTGGTACGAGCGATAATAAACCAGATTCAATGCCACCTAGTTGGAAAATAAAGGGAACAGGTAATAAGGTGAGCAACATCACCATCATTACGCCCCAGTTTTTCCTTATTTGAATTACCATCCTGCCAATACTTACCTGCCAGAAAAATAGTCCGAATAAGAGCAGTAAAGCTAAGCTAGACAGGCCCGCAATCAATAATTTGTCATTTGACCCTGCTGGCAGACCTATATAAAAATCAGGCAACAATTCTCCAATAACCTGTAATCGGTTGGTTAGGTATAGTCCTGAGAAAACAAAATAGTAAGGCAATACAATTCCGATTAACAATACCAGCCATTCTGCCAGTCTGAAAGGTCTAACCACCGCTAATGCAAACAGCACCACCCCAATAAGAATGGCCATCGGATGGTAACAGATCACGGCTAGTCCGGCTATAAGTCCGGTATTGAATAAAAGGGTTTTAGGGCTTGGGTGGTTATATAGCCGGCTAAGTTTAATAAATATCCAAATGACCAGCGAGTTGGTTACCAATGCTGGTGAAATAGCGCACCACTGTGGTACCAGGGCCGTCATTAGTACATAGGTCATTGCCGGAACAAAACTTGTATTGGGATACATCCTCAATTCGTTCATCGCCAGGTTGAGTCTGATTGCCTGTACTAATATCAATGCATGGTACAATAAAAAACGTACTGCAGCAGGTAATCCTTGGATATACCGATCGAGAACAACTGATAATAAACCATCATTGCTACCACTGTTGGTATCTATCAATGGGGCTTCAATCAAAAAATGAAAATGAATGCCGATACTTAAAACGGCTAAGAAGAAAATATTGATAAATGATTTATCGCGAAATAAAAAGACCACGTGCAGTGATAAAAGGGTTAATAATCAATTTTTGCAAAACAGGTATACCCACGGTACTGGCATGGAATAATCAGTTGCCTTGCTCCCACCTGCTTGGCATGGCGCGGCATAAAGCTATAGCCCCTGTCCAAGTTTTTAAAAGTGGGATTACGGTTGATTTGTCCATTAGGCGATATACTTTGATCGGATAACACATTATCTCTTTTTTCCTGGATATTAAAGAGGAAATTGAGTCTATCACCCGCATTTAACATACCGAATCCGATAAAATTATCCGTATTATCATCGTATTGTGATTTGCGGATAACATTGCTCCATTCCATTTTGCCTGAAGGATCAAAAGATATCACGGTTATATTATCTGCATAATACCTTGTAAGGTTCGTATTAAAGGATGGTGAACGCCACCATGGGTAATAACCCAATGGACTATTCCATGAATAATAATCTAATTGTGACCAGTAAGGTGAACCGTATAGATAATCCCACCTGCTCAAGGTATTACCCCTTGTGCTGCTATATGCTGCTTCTGAAATAACAATGAACCCGCCATCTTTCCGCAGGATTATATTCTTCAGGAAGAAATCATTGAATGCCGTTTTAAGGTTACCGTCTCCCTTTGCATCAGCTCTGAATTCATCGTTGAAAGAGGTGGTAGTATTCAACATTTCTTTCTGGGCATCTTTATCCCATAGGTAGTAATATAAACCATCAATATTTCCTCTTCTCAGTTTACTGTAATAGGAGGTAATGATATAATGCCTGTTCAGGTTATCGGCTTTAATACGGATATCATCCAGGTAAATGCCTTTTATAGAAAGGTCCGTCATCCTGATATTGTCTTCACCGGCTTTCTTTGTTACAAGTGTTACTTTATTGATATTATCATTCTGCGATGTGCCTGAAGCCCTGATGCAGGCAAGATCGCCGTCGCTGTCGATGATGAATTCTGAAAGAAAATCATTTCGTTGAGGCATATCTACCCCTACCCTGCTTTTTTTAAGGAGGTTTAATTCTTTATCAAACAGCAGGGTTGTGAGTATATGCATTTTTTCATTCTGACTACTGATTTTAAAAATCATGATCTTCTGTTTATCATCGCTCGACATGAGTGAGTAAACTTTAGTAGAAGACGATCGCATATTAGTTGTAGTATCCAATTGAATGGGGTCTCCTATTTTATTTCCATTTGCATCAAGTTTTACCGCCATTGCATATACTACGTTTCTCCGCTGGTACTGATAAAACATATAAGCATAATCGGGATAAATAAGGAAATCGGTACTTAGCATCCTTTCGGGGAGATAGGTGAGTTTTTGTTTCTGCACCATTTTCATGTTATTGTCGAACACGGAGATAAAGTTCAAATCGCGGTAATTTTTATAGACCAGTATTTTACCATTCATTTTTCCGATCACTTCAAACCCCATATCTCGGGCATCTTCCCGGTCGGGTTCAGAATAAGTAATCTGCTGTGCGAAAAGATTGGTTGAAACCAGCAAAACCATTCCTGCGATTAATACGACAATTTTTTTCATCCCACCCTTTTTAATTATTTCAAAAGTAAGGTTTAAGTAAATAAGATAGGGCTTCTATACCAGCCTTTATCCTACTGCTGTGTTATATACCATTAGAACGCCAAAGCAGCAAGGTTCGTTGCCCCTGGGAGGTGAAATAAATCTTAATTTCTCCCTTAATCGGGCGTTATTTTAGCTGCAGGCCGCAAGCCACAAGCTGCAAGCCTTGATTGGTGCTTGAAGCTTGTGGCTTGTGGCTTGTGGCTTGCGGCTTGCAGCTTGCAGCCAAATTTCCCTGACAACACTGATTCCCCCTGCCCGAAAATGCTTTCTGATATCTTTTGCGAATAAAATTTAAACAGGTGCCAAGTATTTATACTTACCTGTTTTTTCCTATACATTTGTTAAAGATTTCGGCACAAAGGTCGAATCTGTCTGGCGTGAGCAAGAATTTAAACAAGGTAACTTCTGCAGGACTCATCATTGCATTAGGCATTATTTACGGAGATATCGGTACTTCCCCGCTCTACGTACTCAATGAAATCATTCATGGCAAAGTCATTAATGAGCAACTCATATTGGGTTCATTATCCTGTGTAATATGGACTTTAACCCTGCAAACCACTTTCAAGTATGTAATACTTACGCTAAAAGCGGATAATAAGGGTGAAGGTGGTATTTTCAGTTTATATGCATTGGTAAGGCGTCGAAAAAAATGGTTGGTCATACCGGCCATGCTTGGTGGTGCCGCGCTTTTAGCTGATGGTATCATTACCCCACCCATCTCTATAACTTCGGCGATTGAAGGTCTGAAACAATTACCATCACTCAGTCATATCCAAACCAGTACCATTGTTGGTATTGTGATAGCCATTATCTCGCTTATCTTTTTCATGCAACAATTCGGAACTGCTTCTATAGGAAAGCTTTTCGGCCCTATTATGTTTGTATGGTTTGCTATGCTGGCTGTTTTGGGTTCTATTCATTTGCTTGATGATATCGCTATTTTCAAAGCTTTTAATCCATATTATGCGGTAGATCTGCTCACCAATTACCCCAAAGGTTTCTGGCTATTGGGTGCTGTTTTCCTTTGTACTACCGGGGCCGAAGCGTTGTATAGCGATTTAGGGCACTGCGGAAAAGGAAATATCCGCATTTCATGGGTGTTTGTGAAGTCGTGCTTAATCCTCAACTACCTCGGACAGGGTGCATGGCTACTGGCTAACTATGAAGGCGGACCAATTCCCGAACAATTAATTGCAGGAGGGTTTAACCCTTTTATCGGTATCATGCCACAATGGTTTAAACTGGCAGGTATCATCATCGCAACAACTGCTGCAATTATTGCGAGCCAGGCATTGATTTCAGGATCATTTACATTGATCAGTGAAGCCATGCGACTGAACCTATGGCCCAAAATGAAAATACATTACCCAACAGAAGAAAAGGGTCAATTATACATTCCGGGAATCAGCCTTTTATTATTTATTGGTTGTGTGGCCATTGTATTGTACTTCCAGAAATCAGCCAATATGGGTGCTGCTTATGGTTTAGCCATTACCATGTGTATGATCAGCACTTCAATTCTCTTCGCCAATTTTCTGGTTAGCAGGAGGATTCTTCCGGCATGGATTTATCTCTACCTATTGGTTTACCTGGCCATTGAAATTTCGTTCCTGGTAGCTAACCTGGAAAAATTCATGAACGGAGGTTATGTAACCCTGATTGTAGGTGGTGGATTATTTGCCGTAATGTATGTGTGGTTCCGTAGCAGGAAAATTAAAAACAGGTATGTTGAGTTTGTACGACTCGAACATTATATACCGATGATTCAGGAACTAAGTAACGACAGAACCATTCCTAAATATGCTACCCATCTGGTGTATATGACCAGTGCCAATAACCCAAAAGAAATTGAGCACAAAATCATCTATTCGATTCTAAACAAAAAACCAAAGCGCGCAGATATTTATTGGTTTGTACATGTGGATGTATTAGATGATCCATACACTTGTGAGTTTTCAGTAGAACATATCATTCCAAACGATATTATCCGCGTAGAATTCAGACTCGGTTTCCGCGTTGAACAACGCATTAACCTGATGTTTAGAAAAGTAGTGGAAGAACTGGTAAACAACAAAGAAGTAAATATTACCAGTCGCTATGAAAGTCTTGAAAAGAACAATGTGGTTGGTGATTTTCAATTTATTGTACTGGAAAAATACCTTAGTCAGGATAATGAACTTCCGTTCTTTGAACGTATCGTAATGAAGTTATATTTCTGGCTCAAAGAGATCAGTCTTGGCGAAGAAAGAGGTTTCGGACTCGATCCTAGTAATGTTACCATTGAAAAATTCCCGCTGATCGTAGCGCCTGTATCCCAGCTCAATTTAAAGCGGGTATATTTTGAAGGAAGTGAATTAGAATGACACATATTTCACCCCATGAATTAAAGAAATTGCTTGAGCAATCTGAGGTTTATTTGCTGGATGTCAGAGAACCTGATGAACATGCAGCATTTAATATTGGTGGCAGCCTAGTACCATTGGGTGAAGTTATCTCACTGCATCAAACCATCCCAACCGACCGCACAGTTATTGTGTATTGCAAAATGGGTATCCGAAGCCAGATCGCCATTCAAAAACTGGAAGAAAAATTCGGCTATACCAATCTCGTGAACCTAAGAGGGGGGATTGAGGCATGGAAACGGATTTCGGATGGCTGATAGTGGATGGCTGATGTCGGATGGCTGATGGCGGATATGTTCGGTTATTAGCAGATAACTTAATTCTAGCACCAATAAAGGCATGCAGCTTGCAGCTTGCAGCTATATACCTCAACAGTATTGATTTCAAAACATACCCCGACTACTATCTTCTGATTGCTTTTTTTACCGATCTTACAGTAAATAACTGTTTTGCTCATCCTGCTATACATCATATCGGGTATCATTGTGCTTTCACTAATTGCTTATCTGGTGCAGGAGCGATTTATTTTTAAACCAGAGAAACTGAAACAGGATTTTCGCTTTCAATATGATATTCCTTTTGAAGAACTTTTTTTTGAACCAGCTCCAGGTGTACGCATTAATGGACTTCATTTTTACAGACCCGAACCGAAAGGTTTGATACTTTATTTACACGGCAATACAAGAAGCATAAAAGGATGGGCCAAATGCGCCCGGGATTTTTATCGCTATGATTATGATGTGGTACTGGTAGATTATCGTGGTTTCGGCAAGAGCACTGGTAAACGGACCGAGAAAGATATGTTGTCTGATATGCAACATGTGTATGAAAAACTCTGCGAAAAATACCAGCAACACCATATCCTTGTTTACGGAAGAAGCATGGGCAGCGGCTTTGCCGCCAAACTTGCATCAGATAACCAGCCACGCTACCTTATTCTGGATGCACCTTATTATAGTTTTAAAAAAGTTGCCGAGAGATTTCTGCCCATTTTACCCATTCAGTATGTGCTTCGTTTTCATTTAAGAACCGATAAATGGATACAAAAAGTTAACTGCCATACTTATATCATTCACGGCACAAAAGACAGACTTATTCCAATTGCCCATAGTGAAAGACTCCAACAATTTAACCCGCACAAAATTACCCTTATACGCATCGAAGGCGGCGGACATAATAACCTGCCCTCCTTTTCGGAGTATCATAATTTTGTGAGAGACATACTGAAGTATTGAGAAATGGCGGATGGCAGATTTCGGATGGCTGATAGTGGATGGCTGATGTCGGATGGCTGATGGCGGATTTAGTTATTAGGCCTATACCGCTATTAAGTAATTATTGTACCTTGCATTTCCAAAAAATGTCAGACATCAGACA
>NZ_CAMLMJ010000012.1 GCF_946481145.1 uncultured Sediminibacterium sp. | reverse complement strand
CGACATCCGACATCCGACATCCGACATCCGACATCCGACATCCGACATCCGACATCCGACATTTATCTTAAACCATTAAATGCCCGTACTTACCTGCCTCATGTGACCATTTCCATCTTCTGTGGCTCCATAAGTAATTCGCGGGTATTTTTCGTACAGATTCTTCTACTTTCTTTACCAGTAGTTTTGTTAGGGCACCATCCGGATAATCATTAGGGGTGGTTGTTACCAGTTCAAAATCGAGGCGGTAATGGCCTCTTTTTATTTTATAGAAATGAGCGTATACAATCGCGGTATTGTTCATTTTAGCACCTTTCTCCGGCCCTCTTGCAAAGGGCGCAGGTTTACCAAAGAAATTGGTCCAATATGCTTTCCCCGGATTACCAGGATTTTGATCTGCTACCAAACCCAATGCATACCTGTTTTTTGCATACTGGTGAAAATTGCTTTTGAATTCACTTGCCGGTACCAATAGACTACCAAATTTGGTACGCAGGCGATAAATTAATTTGTCGAATACTTTGTTACTTAAAGGCATGTAGACACCAATAAAGGGAAATTTACTATCCAATGAAACCCCAAGATTAGCATACTCCCAGTTAAAATAATGTCCGGAAACAATTTCTACATTCTGGTTACCGGCATATAAATCATTCAGTACATCAATGTTGATGGTAAATCTTTTCCTGAACCTTTGCTCGGAAACAGATAACAGTTTGATGATTTCAATAAAACTATCAATAAAATTATGATAGAAATCTTTCGCTATTCTTTCTCTTTCGGCTGTTGTCTTTTCCGGAAAAGCAATTTTCAGGTTATCAAACACTACCTTTTTCCGATAGCCGATAACATAATACACAAGCATGTACAAAGCGTCACTGATCAAATACAATATACGCCAGGGCAATAACGATAAAAGGTAAAATAGTCCGTAAACAATGGGGTACATTCGGTGAATTTTTGATCTTTTAATTTTTGATCTTTGAATTTTTGGCCTTTGAATTCAAATCAAGAAATCAAAGATCAAAAAATCAACGATCACAAAATAATATTCTGCAGCAGTTCGCTTTTGCCCTGGTGGTCAGTGTTATAGTGCAGGCCCCTGCTTTCTTTTCTGAATTGCGCACCTTTTACTATCAGGTAACCCACTGTTATCAGGTTTCGTAATTCACACAATTGGGGCGACACTTTTGTTGACCGGTATAATGCTTCTGTTTCGGTATATAATAAATCGAGTCTTTTCATAGCACGCTCCAAACGCACATCAGTTCTAACGATTCCGACATAATCGCTCATGATTTGTTGTAATTCTTTAAGACTCTGCGTTATCAGGATCATTTCTCTTGGGTCTGTTGTACCGGTTGTTTTCCAGTCGGGAATGGTAGTTTCAAAAGAAATATTTACAACTGCTTCTATACTATCCAGGTAACAACGATGTCCGAATACCATTGCTTCCAGCAGACTATTACTTGCTAAACGATTTGCGCCGTGTAAGCCTGTGCTGGCACATTCTCCGCATGCATAAAGGTTTCTGATAGAAGTTCTTCCCCATTCATCCGTTTTAATTCCACCACAACTATAATGTGCCGCAGGAGCAACAGGTATCATTTGTTGCATAACATCTACTCCAATGCTCAGACATTTTTCATAAATATTGGGGAAATGATGAATAAATTTCTCTTTATCCATGTGGCGACAATCGAGGTAAACATGTTCAGTACCTGTTTGCTTCATTTCATTATCGATAGCGCGTGCTACAATATCACGTGGTGCAAGATCTTTACGGGAATCATATTTTTCCATAAATGCTTCACCGTATTTATTTCGGAGAATACCCCCATCACCCCTTACTGCCTCTGTAATCAGAAAAGATGGGGATATACCTGGTTCATATAGGGCAGTTGGATGGAACTGTATGAATTCCATATTCTCTATCCTCCCTTTCGCACGATAAACCATTGCAATACCATCTCCCGTGGCAATTTTAGGATTGGTAGTGGTACGGTATGCTTGTCCGCACCCACCAGTGGCGAGTAAGGTAACTTTTGCGAGTATCTTTTCAATTTGATTGGTATGGAGATTCAACACATACACGCCATAGCAGGTAATATCTGTTGTTGATTTGGTAACGAGGTATCCCAAATGGTGTTGAGTTAGTATATCAACGACAAAACAATGATTGATCAATTCAATATTCTTTACCTGAGCAAGCTCTTCCAGTAATGCCCGCTCCATTTCTTGCCCTGTTACATCTTTATGGTGCAATATCCTGTTTTCACTATGCCCACCTTCTTTACCCAAACTATATTCGCCGCTTTCGTTTTTATCGAATTCCGCACCATAGGAAATTATTTCTTTGATGCGTTCAGGACCTTCTTTTACGACTATTTCTACTATAGCTTCATTACATAAGCCATCACCAGCTATCAGGGTATCTTCAATATGTTTATCGTAACTGTCTCTGTTCTCATCCCAAACACCTGCGATACCGCCTTGGGCATATTTGGTATTGGTTTCATCGGCCTGGGTTTTGGTGATTACGGTCACTTTTTTATCAGGAAACTGACGCGCCGTTTTAAGTGCATAAGTTAAACCTGCGATTCCTGATCCTATAACTAAAAAATCTGTTTGCATAATCGCTTCTTTCGCTCTGCGTAATCTCTGCGCTCTCACTTCTCTGCGGTGAAGAAAAACTTACGATAATAATATAAGCTATTTTACCGCAGAGAACAAGAGAAAAAGAGATTACGCAGGGTTCTTATTTATGATGCCGGCTCAACCCAGGCATCGTTTTCTTTTAAAATATTAATCAGCTCATCTACCGCCACCTCACTGGCTACATTTCTTTTTACTACTTCCTTGCCTTTATATAAGGTAATTTTTCCAACACCGCTACCTACATAGCCAAAGTCTGCATCTGCCATTTCACCCGGACCATTTACAATACAACCCATAATGGCAATCTTCACACCTTTCAAATGGTTGGTAACAGAACGAATTTTTGCAGTGGTCTCCTGCAGATCAAATAAAGTTCGGCCACAGCTTGGACAGGATATATATTCCGTTTTAGAAATACGCGTACGTGTTGCCTGTAATATGCTGAATGCGGTTGAATTAATGAATTGTTCTACGGATGTATTAGAGATATAATTCCTGCCACTTGTATCTGCACTGGCTGAAGAAGCCTGCTGGTAGCTGTTTGTGGTCATACCAAAACATACACCGTCTCCAAACCCATCTAATAATAATGCTCCTGCTTCGGTTGCATAATGAATTAAGTGCTCATCCGTTGTTTGCCAGTTGCTGTCTACTATCAATACCACCGGATTGTTTATTTTTTGTTCCTCCAGTTCCATCAGCATTCTCCGCACCGATGGCATGGCGTGGTTATTGGTACTGCTTAAACAAAGAACAGCAGTGGTATCTTTAGCGATTTGCTCCAGAGCATTTGTTGAAACAGTTGTTCCATCATTGTAACAATCAATCATTATAAAATTCAGCCAATCACTTTTGATATTTCCGGAGAGATAAGTGTCAAGTCCATCTATAGGAAAATATTTGGACTGATCCTTTGCCAGTTTCCAGGCTTGAGGGTAAACAATCACTTTTAATGTGCCTGGCAAAGCAAAATCGAGTAGTTGATCGCCGGTGAAAATATAATCAGCAGCAGTATCACTGATATTCCATTTATCGGTAGCTGCATCGTATTGGTACCCGACCCTTTCCAAAGTAGCCGGAACGATCTCCCCTGCTTTACTCAGATCGGCTATTACAACAGGCACTTGTTTACCTCCTATATTGCCTACTTCGATGGATATTCTGCGCTTATAATTAAACGGATCGTAAGGTATTTTTTCAATAGCAGGTATTGGGGATGCCGTACTTGTTTTTGTTGTATACCTCTTAACCAGGTCTTTACAAACCGGTATTTCAAATTCGGGGTCTTCTGTTAAACTTACACGAACAGTATCACCAATTCCATCTTCTAATAAAGTACCAATACCTGCAGCGCTTTTTACACGACCGTCTTCACCATCACCAGCTTCTGTAACACCCAAATGCAGAGGATAACATTCGCCAAATTCAGCATCCATTTGCTGAATCAGTAAGCGATAGGCTTGTACCATCACCTGTGGGTTACTGGCTTTCATACTCAGTACAATATTGTGAAAGCTCTCATACCGGGCTATACGTAAAAACTCCATCGCACTTTCTACCATACCCATCGGTGTATCACCATAACGGCTCATGATGCGGTCGCTCAAAGAACCATGGTTGGTGCCGATACGCATGGCGGTACCATGTTCTTTACAGATACGAACCAGTGGCGTAAATTTTTCCTGAATCCTTTCTATCTCTTCGGCGTAATCTGCATCGGTATATTCAATCAATTCGAATTTCTTCTTATCAACATAATTACCCGGGTTCACCCTTACTTTTTCTACTATTCTGGCAGCTATTTCAGCGGCATTGGGGGTGAAATGAATATCGGCCACCAGAGGTGTGTTATATCCTCTTTTCCTTAGCTCATTTTTAATATGTAGCAGGTTTTCTGCCTCTTTTTTGCTGGGGGCAGTTATTCTTACCAGTTCAGCCCCTGCTTCAATACAACGGATGCTCTGTTCCACGGTTGCCAACGTATCCATGGTATCCGTGGTGGTCATTGTTTGTAGGCGGATGGGATGAAAATTACCCATCAACAAGTCTCCGATACGTACTTCCCTAGTCTTTAAGCGTTTATATTCCGTAAGTGAGTGACAATATGCCTGCATAATCTGTAAATAAGGTACAAATTTAACAGTAAAAGGGGAGAATGGTTGGGTTCCATAAAGGTTTAACCTAGCGTAAACCTTAAGTAAAATGTAGATGCCTATCCAAAGCAGAAGGTTGTTTTAACCCTGCTTCGCCACTTTCTCTATCGTCAGCCCCTGAATGATGATGCTGAAGAGCACACAGAAATAAGTGGTGATCAATAAAATATTTTTGGTTTCACTATCCGGTAACGAAAGCACCAATGCCAGCGAAAGTCCGCCACGCAGACCTCCCCAACTGATTACTTTAGCTTCCTTATTGGTTAGTTTCATGAGTCTGGGGAAAACCAGATGTGGTAAGTAAACGATGATGAACCTGGACCCCAATACAATAAATACGGAGATTAAGCCGACCAGTACATATTTGGTTTCAAAGTCTATCACAATCAATACAAATGCAATGAGGATGAATAAAATGGCATTGAGTATTACATCTACCAGTTCCCAGAATTTATGCACGTATTCCTGCGTGGTATCACTCATGGCAATTTCCTGCCTGAAATTACCCACCATCAAACCCATTACCACCATGGCCAATGCACCGGAAATATGGAAATAGTTAAACAATCCATAGCCAGCCATTACAAATGCCAGTGTAAGCAGAATTTCTGTTTCGTAATGGTCTATTGATTTTAACAGCAGGTGCAGAAAATAACCAAATACCAATCCCATACCAATACCGCCTATGGCTTCCTGTACAAAGAGCCAGCCGAAATGACCAAAGCTGAATACCCCGGTATTTAACGTGTCTAATAAAGCAATAAATACCACTACTCCAACACCATCGTTAAACAGGCTTTCACCTACAATAGTGTATTCTGTTTTTTTAGGCACATTGGCTTTGGTAAGAATACCCAATACGGCAATGGGGTCTGTAGGAGAAATCAATGCGCCAAAGAGTAGGCAGTAAATAAAACTTACCTGCAGACCAAATGCCTGGGTGATCCCATAAAAAAGTCCCGCAATAATTATTGTAGACAGCAACACGCCCCCACCTGCAAATGCGGCAATGGGTTTAATCTGCTGTTTCAGGTTGTTCCAGTTGGTATGTAAAGCACCAGCAAATAATAAAAAGCCTAACAGGTAATTGAGGATGATCTTATCAAGATGCGCCTGTTCAATATAGGTTTGAATTTGTTCTGTTTGAATATTGAGCCAAAGTTTTGAACTGATTACACCAATTGACAAAATGGTTGATAGAAAAAATAACCCTATAACAAAGGGCAGTTTTAAAAACCGCTGATTGATATAGGCAAATGCTGCAGATAGGCAAATAAGTACGGTTAGTGCTAAGTAAATCGTCATTTAGCTGTTTTGCCAAAGATACGGTTGTTGCCTAATAAGTGAAAAGATGCACGTAACCGCCAACATGAAATACATCTTGCGCGGAAAGGTTCTGTTCTATCTAAAGTATATCAGGATTTGGATCGTTTCTTTGATGATTTTGCTCTCTCATTAAAGTCGAGACAGATCCCTATCCAAAATTGGAAGTCTTTTTTAGTTTTAAAACCGATTGGCTCAACATAACAATACCCCTTCATTTCTTTTCCTTTCATGATCATGGGCAAATATCCGTTTCGCTCTGCCAGTTCTTCCGTTAAAACCGGATCGTAACGACACATCAGATTGTCACCACTTACGTTTACACACATTTTATCATTAACCATAAACGCAATTCCTCGAAACATTTCCTTCTCTTCAATATTAAGTGAGGTAACCTGTGCAAGGTATTCCCGTACCCTGTCTGCCAGTTTTGTATCGTATGCCATTGAAATTACTTGAGTTGATGATGAATAATACCTGTTGAAATTAACCCCCAAGATGCACTTAAAAAGACCGCCTGTATAAAATTTCGAAAAACTTTACTCGATTTTGAATTTTCTATATCGAATTGCCTGTGTTGGTTCTGCAATTAGACTCAGAAGCACGAGAGCTCCTACTAACAACAACTGCAATTTTACATTCAACCATAAATGCATTAAAAAAGCCTGCATTCTAACGAATACAGGCTTAACGAAAAACGCCAAAACAAAATGTGTATGAGAATTAGTTCTTTCCTTTCTCTTTAATCCATATCTGAGAAGCCAGTGGTCTGTTTTGTATACGCTGCGGTGGCTCATTGGCTTCTACAGGCAAGGTGGTAGTTACTGCTGCTGGCTCTTTACCATCAAGACGGTTAGTGCGGGCATAATTAGGAATAGCCACCAATGGTGTACCATCTTCCCACTGTCCCTTAATCACCATCATTCCTCTCAGGAAATTATCTCTCCATTCGATCGCCAAAGGTTTTTTGGTATCAATGGCTTTGTTAATGTCTTGTCCATCTGCAGTTTCCACATTATAAATCAATGGCCCAAAACGCAGTGCCACACGACCCTGGTTGGCTTCGATTCTTTTATCGGCATAAAACTTCTGTACTTCCATTGGCATTTCCAGTTCAATCTTATCCCCTTTTTTCCAAACTCGCTTAATTGCCACGTATCCTTTTTCTATTACCACAGGAACAGCTTTGCCATTCACTTTCAGGTATTTCAGTCCCTTTACTTCTTTATCAGGCGTGTACAATTCACTGGTTGTTCTGTTTGGAACACGAACATATACCGTAAATTCTTTGCTTACTTTAGGATTCACCGTAATAGCTACTGCACCTTCCCAGGGATAATTGGTTTTCTGTATCATCTCAATATCTGTCCCTGCAACACGCTCAACATTTATGGTACTTCCGATATACATGTTTACATAAATAGCTTTAGGGTCAGTAACATAGGTCCAGGTTGGCACCATCAATAATGTACGTGGAATATTTCCTACACAGCAAGGACATACATGCCATGGGTCTCTTGGCTGAGCTTCTGATAACCTGTTGGTATAATAAAAATTCTTGCCATCCAGGTCTAATGAGCCCAACAATGCATTGTACATGGTTTCCTCGTAGAGGTCGGCATATTTCGCATCGTGGTATGCCAGGTTCATTTTATACTGGAAGAAAATTAAGCCGGCACTTGAACAGGATTCGCAATAAGCATTGTTGCGTAATGAATAATTCGGACCAAAACCTTCAGATGTTTCTCCACTTCCGATACCTCCGGTGAAATAATATTTTTTATTGATCATATTATTCCACAAACTCATTACTGCACTTTGATAATCCACATCGCCTGTCTCAGCCGCCACATCTGCCATAGCAGAATAGTTATAAGTAGCCCTTACCGCATGACCTACTGCTTCATACTGTTGTTGAACGGGAACATGACTTTGATCGTATTCTGAGCCGTTTTTACGACTATCGAGCAGGAACTTGGCCAGCTTCACATAACTGTCGCCTTTGCCGTTGCCTTCCATATCGTTCACAAAACGTCCAAAACGAACCAATGCCTGCTCCATTTCCTGGTGACCATCATACCATTCTTTTTGTCCCGGACCAGTACCGATATTTTTTACCCAACAATCGGCTAGTCTTTTAGCAGCATCGTATAAGCGTTTGTCTTTACCATTGGTTAATGTATAATGGTTAATAGCAGATTCAATAAAATAACCCGCTACATATCCTTCATGATCACCGCGGTTGCGAGGCGCCCAGCGTTCTTTCCAACGTGTGGTATCACGCAAAGTGTAAGCTGTATGCAAGTATCCATCTGATTCCTGTGCAGCAAGGATGATGGGTATCCATCTTTCCAATGCTTCTTTCATTTTGGCTTGAGCAGCTATAATTTCTTTATCACCCTGAGGATCAACCATCAAAGCAATACAGATTGATTCAACTGTTTGGTGTACCCATGCATTAGAGAATACATATCCTTTATGACGGGCATGAGGCTCTCCGCGTATTGCTTTAGCCGCTTCTATAAAATTATCGAGTCCACCCTGACCAATGGTTAAATCTGTACGTTCATTCTGTGCAATACAATAAGGAATCCAGTTTACGATCATGGCTTTTGCACGATCGTTCCAGAGTTTATTATCGATTTTATATTTTTTGGTGTAGACCACATCCAGTCTGTTCACCGGTGGTGGGTTATGTACTTTTACATTAATCGAAGAAGTTTGTGTGAGATTTCCCTCAGTTGCGGTCATAGCAAGAACATAATCACCAACTGCACTAAAACTTGCAGTCCCTTTAAGAGAACCCGCATCACTAAACTGAACATTACCTGGTCCTGATACTTTTTTCCATTCAATTTTAGAAACTGGAGAAACAGATTTAACCGATGCATCAAGGTATGTTTTACCATTAATGATCAGGTCTCTGTCTATACCAGCCGAAACAAGTGGTTTTGGATTGGCTGAGTTCGGCGATTTTGCTACCACCCACTCTAATAAAGTAGTAACCCCACGATCTGCTGAATCGAGCTCAATACGCATACGCGTTGTGGTTACTTCTTTGAAAGTAGTTGTATTGTATTGATTATTTTCTTTACCCATTCCCTGTGCATTTTCAACAGGAACGAAAGCAGATCCATTCCAATAAGAAATACGGTATTGTTCAGGTAAACGAACATTATTATTGAAGTTCCACCAGAATAAGCCTATTTCACTTGTACTAACCGGCTCCTGCCATTCGTATTGCACCCAGATATTGGCACGGGGAGGACGGTTATTGTTATTGTTAAATCCACCACGGTTATTACCAGTATTAACAGGTGTTTTCTGGTCATTCAATGCATCGACCCCAAACCCTCCGCGACTCGAGCTTGTTTTAGCTACCAATGCAAGGTTGGGTTTGCTGGTTATTGACTGTTGCGCTTTTACAGTAGTTACGGCACCAAACAATAAGATGGCCTGCAACAATTTTGTAAAAGAGATTCGAATGTGTTTCATTGATCCCGAATTTTGATGATTTATTTTATTGGTACAGGGTCTACATAATACATTTTCTTCACTGCATCTGCTGATAAAAGCGAAAGCTCATTAGCGGGCATTGTTGTTGTTTTCCATTCATCAGTTGGCAATAACTTTAATACAGTTTCATTGCTCTTTAATACGATTGGAAGATTAAATCCAGGAATACAGTTGGTATACCTATACCTCACTGCATTACCATTTACCTGAAATTCAAATTTTGGAATTGCTGTATTTCTTAAGTATTGGTCAAATACTTTACTGTAATCAAAACCTGCTTTTTTTGAAATATAATTTTCTACCTGTGTTGAATTCACGGTTTGGTGGTAGAAATCTTTATTTAATCCGCGAAGTATCTGTCTGAATTTTTCATTGTTATTGAGGCTGTGTTTTATTGCATGTAATAAATTACCTCCCTTCGGATACATATCGCCACTTCCTTGTGCATTTACGCCATAAGTTTGAGGTATGATTGGCTTATCGTTTCTTATGCCATTTCTAATACCTACATTATATTCATTTGCTGCCTGCTCACCGAAAATATAATCAATAAACAATGTTTCACTGTAATTGGTAAAACCTTCATGCACCCACATATCAGCAAGATCATTTGATGTAATATTATTTCCGAACCACTCGTGGCCACTTTCATGAATAACGATAAAGTCCCATTTCAATCCCCATCCGGTTCCTGAGCCATCGCGTTTTCTGTAACCTGGTTGGTACCAGTTTCCGTAAGCAACTGCACTCTGGTGTTCCATACCAGTATGTGGTACATCTATTAATTGGTATCCATCTTCATAAAAAGGATAAGGACCGAACCAGTATTCAAAACTTTTCATGGTATTGTGTACTTCCTTCGGCAAATAGTTTTTTGCTTTTTGCTCATTATAATCAAGCACCCAATAGTTAAGGTCCAACTTGCCCTTCTCGCCCTGGTATTCTTCTTTGAAGTTTACATATTTACCAATATAGGGTATGATATTATAGTTATTGATCGGGTTGGTTACTTCCCATCTGTAACTCGTAGTACCGTCGCCATGCGGTGTTGTTTTTTTAAGACGACCATTCCCCACTGCCATCAGTGTATCAGGCACACGCATGGTTAATGACGCTCCATTATTGGGTTCATCACTTTGGTGATCTTTACAGGGATACCAGATTGATGCGCCGGCTCCTCCCTGACAGGTAACTGTCATCCATGGGCGACCAAGCGAATCTTTGGTAAAAGTCCACCCACCATCCCAGGGGGCACGGATGGCTTCATGTGGTTTGCCACTATAGCGGATGGTGATTTTCCCTTTTGATCCTTTTTGCTGATTAGGCATATCAATCAACCAAACAGAGCCTGATTTATTGAAACTATATTTCTTTCCTTGCTGATCGGTTACTTCATTAATCTGCAGTGGTTCTTTTAAATCGATCTGCATTTTTTTACCTGCATTTTTTTGTACAACTGTATAACTGATGGTATTGGAACCCTTTAAAGTTTTAGTGGTATAGTCTGGTTGTATTTCCAGATCATACCGTGTTATATCCCACCAGGCTCTTTCGGGGGTAATAGTTCCTCTCAGTGTATCGACCTTGGTTAAAGAACGCTGGTTTTGTGCAACAACAGTTGTAGCACAAAAAATCGAAACAAATGCAAATAAGATTAGGTATTTCATATAATATGCTTTTCTCTCGTGAAGATACTCAGGTATTGAACAGCAAGACCTGCAATATTTTGCAGGCCTTGCTATTGCTTAAAACCTAAACCTAGACTATGAGAAAAAAAACTAATTAGTAGCCGGGGTTCTGCTTCAAATTTGTATTTGTAAGCAAAGAGTTAGCCGGTATTGGGAAGATATTCCTGAATGTAGCTGATGGTTTATGAGAGAACCAGCTTTTTCTATGGAATACACCAAAACGGATCAGGTCTTGTCTGCGTTTTGCTTCTGCGGCAAATTCCCATCCTAACTCATCCAGCATTCTTCCGAAAGGAATATCTGCACCACCTTCTACAGTTGTCTGTGCACCATTGGCCCACTCGCCATAAGAGTAGCTACTGCCTTGTTGTAATTGGGCACCAGTTACAATTGCTTTGGCCGGATTGCCGCCAAAATTTCTCTGACGTACCTGTGTTACAATAGTTGCTGCCTGTGCTGCATCACCTGTGCGGAGCAAACATTCAGCTTTCATCATCAGAACATCTGCATAACGCATCAGCGGAAAATCAACACTAGAACCACCACGCATACCTGCTTTGATTTCGTATTTACCAATACGGAAACCCTGGTTAGAGGTACTGGATGCGATACTGGTTACTGTTTTCACGTAGTTGATTACCAGCGCACCTGTTGTAGCATTGTACTGAGGTCCCATGATCCAGGTATCTTTTAAACGCTGGTCATCGGTATCATAAGTATCAATCCACTGTGGAACTGCACAGTTACCGCCCCAAGGCTGCACCTGCATTGGGTAAACCAATTGCATAAGTGGGTCGAGGGTTTTCATGTGCATGTTATTCTCCGTTGCAAAAATCTCATCATAAGGTACGGCAAAAATGATTTCTGGAGAAGTGTCGTTGTTGGTAGCAAAATTGTCTTTATAACGTGTTGTAAGACTATATGCATTTGCTGCGATGATATCATTACATTGTTGTATACACTCTGCCCATTTAGCTGTACCGGTATAAACTTCTGCATTAAGATAAACACGCGCCAGGAATGCTTTTGCCGCCCAACGTGTCATACGGCCATAAGTTGCTTTAGAAACAACAGGCGACAGATTGGGAATTGCATCAGTAAATTCTTTCACTACAAAATCATATACCTGCTGACGTGTTTTTTGCACTGGCAGACTCGTGTCTTTAAAGTCTGTTACAACAGGCACATTGCCATGGTTATCGAGTAACAGGTAATAATAGTAAGCACGTGCGGCTTTCAATTCTGCGATAATGGCTTCTTTACCAGTAGGAACAGGTATTTCACCTGACTCAATCTGGAACAATACCCTGTTCGCATTGTTGATACCTGAGTAACAGCGATTATACAAGCCATTTGGCTGACCCTGGGTTGGTGTCCAAACATGTTCGTGCATACGGCGATAGGTACCGCCATCAACCCAACCATTAGGACGGGCTGGAGTTACGATCTGATCGGCTGCTTCTTCCTGCAGGTCAAAAAGTCCTTGCCAGCTTGCTGTATTAGCACGCAGTACAGTATAAACGGGAGCTATCAATGCCGGAACATCTTTAGCAGTTGCCTGGAAATTCTGTGCGAGCAATTCAGAATATACTTCCTCATCTAGCTTTGTACAGCTATTCATTAACATGGTACCAGCAAGCGCTGCTGCAAGGAACCATTTATGATTATTTATTCTTTTCATGATTTAGCGTTTCTTTTTTCAGATTATAATGTTACCAATGCACCTAAAGTGAATGTGCGTGTTGTTGGATATTTATCACGCTCATCGTTTCCTGGAGCTAATCCACTTCTGTTTACTTCAGGATCGATTCCTTTATAACCAGTTATGGTAAACATGTTCAATCCTGATGCATAAATGCGCAATGATTTTACATATTTATTACTCTTCAGGTTTACGTTATAACCTAAAGTGATGTTATCTACTTTCCAGTAATCGCCATTTTCTACATAGTAGCTTACATAAGCCTGTGAGTTGGTAAGTCTGGTTTTGCCATATACTTTGTCAAAGGCAGATAAGAGCACATTGTAGTTGCCAAGAATCTGAGGTTGAGAGTTTTCGTAGAACATACGCTGGAAGTTCAGGATCTGGAATCCAAAAGCACCACGCATCAATACACTCAGGTCCCAATTTTTATAACGAACGGTGTTGTTCCAACCTGCATAATACTTAGGTAATCCATTACCCAGGATTTTTTTATCTTCCTGACGCGCCTGGCTATACGGCTTAGGTTTACCATCTGCACCTTCAATGATCCATAAACCATTTGCATCGATATCTACTGATCTGTATCCATGGAAATTACCAATTGGACCTCCGATATCTACGCGGTGGGTATAATCCTGAACCGGCTCACCAGTACCGCCTGCAGTAAAGAAGTTAGCAGTAGTTCTGAACTGATTGTTTGATAAACTAACCAGCTTGTTTGAGTTGGTAGAAAAGTTTACACTTGTTTCCCAAGAGAAATCCTTTTTCTGGATAGCATTGTAATTAATCAATACTTCCACCCCTTTATTCTCCATCACACCAACGTTTGCAAGGATGCTGTTAAATAAATAAGGAGGTACAGGAACACTGTAGTTATACAACATATCGCGGGTAGTACGCTTGTATATATCGATAGTAGTGCTCAGGCGGCCTTTCAGGATAGAAAGGTCTATACCAAAGTTCACCTCTTCTTTTTTCTCCCATCTTAAATCCGGGTTAGGGTTACGAACAGGTGAGAGAGATTGGATCCATACACCGTTATCAAGGAAACGTGTGCCATAATTCAAACTTGTTTGAGACAGATAAGAACTTCCCGGAGCAATACCTGTAACACCAAAACCAGCACGTACTTTCAAATCGTGAATGAACTTAACATCGCGAAGGAACGACTCGTTCTTTACACGCCATGCGGCTGAAATAGCCGGGAATGTACCCCATTTATGGTTGGCGCCAAATTTAGATGAACCTTCACGACGTACACTTGCAGACAATAAATACCTATCGCTGAAATTATAATTGATACGACCGAAGAAACCAATGAGTTTGCTTGATGACTGGAAGCTGCTCATAGAAGCTTCACCTCTTCCTAAAGCATTACCTGCCTGAAGTCTGTTGTAAGAATATTCATCTGTAGGAAAATCCCAGTTCGATACAGAGAAGTCCTCATCCTGAGCATCCTGATAGCTATAACCAGCCAGGGCTACTAAACGATGTTTACCAAAGCTTTTGGTGTAATCCAAAGTAAACTCTAAAAGGTTATCCTCGCTTGCACTAGTGCTTCTGGAAGCATTACCATTTCTGCCATTTTTTGTAGTAGAAACGTGTTTCTTGGTTTCTGAGAAACCAGATAGCGACTCGCTTTTAACATTAGCAACCAATAATTTAGCATTTAACCCACGAGCAATATTTGCTGTAACGCTTGCAGACAAACGGGTTTCCTGTGATTCGTTTCTAGCGAGTGTTTCCATGATATATCCCAGTGGATTATCATAGAAATAGATATTACGTTCTTTCCAGTTACCCTGATAATCATACACACTATCCGTAGGGTTACGGATTACAGACTGGCGGTAAACATAGCTATTGAATCCACCATCATCATTACGCTGACGGCTGATAACATTCAGGTTTACTTTCACCTTACCATCTAACATAGTATGGTTAACGTCTGCTCTTAGTGTTAACTGACGGTTTACAGATTTTAGGAACATACCTTCCCAGTTACGGTAGTTAATGTTCGCTGTATAACTGGTTTGTCTGTTACCACCCTGGAATGTAAGGTTATGGGTTTGACTGAATGGAGTCGGTCTTGAAATTTCTTTGAACCAATCTGTATTCAGACCATAATCTATAAATGGATAGCCGTCTTTGCTGAATTGACGAAACTCTTCTGCATTCAAGAAGCGTGGACGTCTTGCGATTGTTTGAATACTTGCATAGGTATTGTATTCCACCACTGATTTTCCACCACCCTGTATTTTACGGGTAGTAATTAGTATTACACCATTGGTACCACGTGTACCATAGATGGCGGCTGCAGATCCGTCTTTCAAAACGTCAATTGACTCAATATCTTCCGGTGAAACCGAGTTTAGGTTTCCGGGAACTCCATCAATCAATACTAATGGCGCTGTTGAAGCATTCAGCGTTGTAATACCACGTAATTGAATTTGTGTACCAGCAGTAGGAGAACCAGAAGAAGTAGATACGGATAAACCGGCTACTTTACCTTGAATTAACTGGGCCGCATCACGCACAAACCCTTTAACAAAGCTTTCCTGTTTAACACTGGCAACGGCGCTGGTTAGGTCGCCTTTCTTTTGTGTTCCATAACCTACCACAACTACTTCATCAAGACTATTAATGTCTTTATTAAGTTTTACGGATAAGGAATTGGTTCCCTTTACAGGCAATGAAAGTGTAACATAGCCAACAAAGCTGATGTCCACAACAGCATCATCTGAAGGAACTGTAATACTGAATTTACCATCTGCATCTGAACTGGTAACTGTAGCAGTATTCTTTACTGATACCGTTGCACCCTGAAGAGGTGCACCAGAAGAAGCGTCCGTAACTACACCCGTAACTGTTTTTGGGGGTCCTCCCAAACGGGCAGTCGCTGCATTTGTAAACAGCAGCGAAAGAAGCAGAAAACATCCAAGTAGATTTTTCATACGCAAGCGTTTTATTAAAGGTCAAATTGACACTTAAAATTATTTTTTAAGTTTCACGCTTCCGGCTAATATTTTAACTAATCCTAAACGTATTTTAACCAGTTTAAATTATACATCTGAAAGCGTTGATATACAAGGGTTGTGTCAAATGAACACTTATATGACTGGCTTGTACGATGTTTTACACAAAAGAGGATTATTGGTTAATAAAGGAAAAGGGAAGGTTAATTTTTGCAAACATTTTGATGCAGCGATTTTTAAAATCACTATTTGTCGATTTCTTACAAAGTTTTATGGTTTATTTTTTCGCAGACTAATCCCGAACACTTTTTAAATACTTTACTGTAGCATCAGGATATTTCGCTATTAAATGCGAGCGAACCAAATTGGCAATATTACCCGCCTGCTCTGTTTGCAGGCTAATAAGTTTAGAGGGCGTTGCCGGCATATGACAATCGATACAGTTATTTACGATAGTTGCTCCCAGTTTGGGTGCCATTTTACAGAACTGCTTACTATTCTGCTGATGACAACTCATACAGCGTGTTGAAAAAACTTTGAGATCGTTTCTTTCTGTTTTGTGTGGATTATGGCAGGTATTACACGACATGATTTCTACCGCTCCCTTGTAACATTTGCTCGCCATCAATAATTGATATTGGTTTCCGTGTACATCTAACTTCGCAGGTTCCTGTTTAACAGTATCGGGTCGGTAAAAATCTTTCAGCAAGTTACCTGGCTTGAAAAGGAAAGGAGAACGAATAGGTTCCCGCAACCCTGAATGACAGGTAGCGCAATTCTCTATCTTCTGTGTACTGGTAAGTTCTTTATAAGTCAAAATATATTTAGCCAGTTTTTCCGCTGGATGTTCCTGTTGATAAGCAACATGTGCAGCAGACGGACCATGGCATCGTTCGCAGTCTATTCCATATATAACCGAATTAGGGTTTAACTGATCTACCCGGTATCCCTTTTCTTCGCGCATTCCTGTACGCTCAACAAAAGATGCATGGCACTCAAAGCAACCGACCGGAATTACGCGATCAAAACGAACCCTATCGGTTGGGTAATTTGGACTATTCACCCAACATTTACCAATAATCGAATAGCTAACGGGCAGTTGGTACACATTACTGTCTTGCCAATACAAATAAGTCTGGGCTTTTCTTCCTGATCCAATTACAATATCAAAGGGAAATGAGGCTTTTTGTTGGTCAGCCTCAAAAGCTGTCTGGAAAAATTTTCCTTCACGTGCTTCCATTAAAACCTTTACATCAGTTGTATAATGAAACTGGTTTTCGCCAGCTTGGAAGCTACCCGCTATATTTTCTGCAGTAGCTGAACTTGTGGTGCGATTATGAGCTGTTTGCTTATAAGCGTCTACAATTGCAGCATGACAATTACCACAGGATGATGAACCTGCATAACCAATACCCCGAGGATCTTTAGGCATGGCATGTTTTGCCTGCATACAAAATTGAAACAGGAATGTTGCAAGCACCAGGCAACCTATAACTACAACCCATCTTTTTCCGAACATTCATTAAATATTTAGGCAGTAATGGATTGCTCATTTAAGCATTCCTTGAACCAGAAAATATTTGAAAAGCATCCACTTAATGCTGAAAGTTAGGGTTTCAGAATAAGGTGGATGCTTTTAAATGGATTATGATTGGTGTTATTTTTCGTTATAAAATCTCCAGTTTGTTTTAAACTCTTCCGTCAAAGGCTGTCCGGTAAGAATAGCACGTATCATTTCAACCGGCATAGCATTCATGGTAATAATAGCATCATGGTATTGCTTGTAGGTCATTTTACCACTATCTACCAACTCTTTCTTAAGCGCATAAAACTGTCTGCCTCCTGTTAAATAAGCCAATTGATACAATGGCGGATAGCGACCTGTAAATGAACGACGTACTTCTCCTTCTGCATTGGCGCGTTCATGTCCAACCCTGTCTACCAGAAAGTCGATACATTGCTGTGGCGTCCATTTACCCATATGATAATTAAGAGAGAAGATAATTCTTGCACAACGGTGCATGTGCCAGAAAAGCATACCGATTCTATCTTCCGGTGTTTTTGCGAATTTCATGTCCCATAAAATCAACTCCCAGTATAACGACCATCCTTCGGTCCAGAAAGGCGTACCAAAATTGCGGTAGGTTCTGTTACGTGAATTCATAAATTGTTGCAGGTTATGACCGGCAATCAGTTCATGGTGTACGGTAGCTTTAGAGAAATGTGGGTTATTGCCACGCATACTCATCATTCGGTCTTCATATGCCATGGTATTGGTAGGATAAGAAATGATGATATCTGATCCACCTAAAAAGAACGGGTTCTGTAATTGACGCTCGGGCGACATCATCATCATACCCCATGTTTCTTCGGCCAATGGTGGAATGGTGATCAGGTTATTCTTTTTGAGAAAATCAATCGATTCGTTATATAACTTCAAAATAGCTTCCGGTTGCTGACCTGCCGGTACATAAGCATTCTTTACTTTTTCCTGAGCTGCTTTCCAGTCATCACCAAAACCCATTTCCCTAGATGCTTTCAACAATTCCGCATCACACCATGCAAATTCTTTATTCGCAATATCAATCAATTCTTCAGGTGTATAAGGAATCATTTCATGCTGTAATTGCTTTACCAGGTTATCTCTACCTGCCTGTACACCAACAATACCACTGTTATCGGTAGCGGTAAGTCCGCTGTTGGCTTTGCTTTTCCATACTCCTGCATAAGCCGTGAGGGCCTCATCAAGCGATTTATGAACAGTTGGTACCCACCAGCTAAACATGGGATCGTATCCATTATAAAACTCAAATACACTCTGTGCAGCCAGTTTTATATTGCTGATCAATTCACCGGCAGTATAGACAGATTCTGGATCAATTACTTTTTCTGCTTTCAGTTTTACCTGCAGTTCTTTCAGTTCTTTGATGATAGCTGCCCATTCTTTAGCCACCTGCTCTCCATTGATTTGGTGTCCTCTCCTACGTGTTTGCTCCAGTGCATATATTTTATCTGCAAAGGGCATCCACTTGCTTATTTTTTTTACTTCTGATTCCTCGGCTACCAGTTGTTCTAACTTAGCCTGCAGGTCTCTTTTAAATAGAATATAATCTGCTTTACATTCTTGAGAAAGTCCTTTAAAATTCACCGCAGCCAGTTTTTTCTGGTAATCTTTTACCAGTTGCTGTAAACGTTGGTTTCTTTCAGGTGAGCCTACTGCATCGTTGCCACCGCCACCAAAACCACCACCACCGCGGCTGTTTACAGCAGGGGTGTAAAACCTGTTCAATGTTCTGTTATCTGTTGCAAAGCCTTGTATTAGGGAAGGCATTTCCTGACAAGGAACATAAGCTTCTTTTGATACCTGTGCCATTGTTGGCTGTACTGTAGTACACATTGTGCCTGCAGTTAGCAATAGCAGTAAAGAGTAGGTGTGTTTTTTCATGGGTTAACCTTTTGTTGATTTTAGCCACATGAATTCAGCCCATTAACATCGCAGTTGAATTAGCAATCGTAATGGCGTATTTCATATAGCATTTTTGGTTTTGACAATTAATCGAATCTTGCAGGGTCAAAAGCTTTTATATCAATAGTTGTAGGTTTTCTTAATGCTAATTCTGTAATCAGTTTACCGGTTGCAGGACCTAAGCTAAGTCCCATCATTGCATGGCCACCCGCATACAACATGTTGTCATATTTCGCTCCATAGCCAATATAGGGAAGTCCATCCGGCGAACAAGGCCTAAACCCATACCACACTTCTTTCTCTTCAGGCATGCTTAAATTCAGACCTGGCAAATAAGCGGGTACTGATTCCACAATGCCTTTCACCCGGTTCATGTTCACTTTATCATTAATTGCCCCGATTTCCATCGTGCCGCCAAAGCGAAGATCTTTACCCATCGGTGTTATGGCAACCCGTGCTTCACATAAGATCGCAGGTACCTGTAACTGGTTACTGGTAATTTTTTGGGTGAATGAATACCCTTTGCCAGGCATCAATGGTAAATGCAAACCAGCCATTTGTAATAATTGCGGCATCCATGAACCTGCTGCCACTACAAATACATCTGCATCTAGTAAATGATCCCCGGCCTGTATGGATATTATTTTATTCCCTTTTCGGTTAATCTGTTTTACGGCACTACCAGTAACAAAACGAACTCTTTTCTCCTTAAGATAATGGATCAATTGTTCATTCAGTTTATTTGGATACAAATGTGCGTCGCAACGATAATGAACACCACCCAATACATCTAATTTAACATCTGGTTCGAGTTGCTGTACCTGTTCAGCAGAAAGTGCCTCAACATCCAACCCCATTGATCTTGCTTTTTCAGCGAGATGAATTTCTTCTTCTGCTACTTTCTCTGTTTTATAATACATGATGATTCCCTTTTTTTCAAAAGCGAAATCAAAACCAGGTTCCTTGCTCAGTGCTTCATAAAGTTGTTTGCTTAGCAGGTTAATATCGGTGAGTGGTTTTTCTGCTTTTTTTACATTCGACTCATTGGCCGATTTGATAAACTTTAAACCCCAGTTAATCAATTGTCCACTTAATGTCGGCTTTACATAAAAAGGACTTTTTGAATTAAACATCCATCTGATTCCCTGAGCTACTATACCCGGGGCGGCTAAAGGCACGAAATGACTGGGAACAATCATTCCCAGGTTACCATATGAGCAACTATCGCTTAGGTCTGTTTTATCTACAATGGTAACATCACAACCTTCCTGAACCAGGTAGTATGCCGAGCTTAGTCCGATAATGCCTCCGCCTATAATAACAACTTTCATAAATAAATCAGTTCAATAATCATATAACCTGGAAACCGTGTGCATAGGGGTCTTCATCATCAATGATGATGGTGTTATAGCCAGTTACAATTGCCCATCCTTCAATACTTGGAACAATAGCTGGCTGTCCGTTAACGGTTGTCTCTGCTTCTATTCTTCCGGTAAAAGTTGAGCCGATAATGCTTTCATGAATAAACGCGTCCCCCTTCTTTAATTTACCTTTTGCATACCATTGTGCCATTCTCGCTGAAGTTCCTGTGCCGCAAGGTGAACGATCAATCGCTTTATCTCCGTAGAAAACAGCGTTACGTGCAGTTGATGCAGGCGATAATGTTTTACCTGTCCATAATAAATGGCTCAATCCTTTGATATTTTCATTTTCAGGATGAATGAAACTGTATTTTTCATTCAATCTTTTCCTACACTCCCTGCTCCATGAAATAAGTTGATCTGCCGTATGGTTTTCTATCCCGTGAAAATTTGTCTGAGGGTCTACGATTGCATAAAAATTACCCCCATAAGCCACATCAACTTTTATCGGACCCAGATCCGGACATTCAACTTCCAAATCACTGGCATATAAAAATGCCGGAACGTTGGTAAGTTTTACAGATTGTACTTTTTTCCCCTCTTGTTTGTATTCAATCAGTACAAGTCCAGCAGGTGTTTCAATGCGAAGCTGACCTGGTTGTTTGGGAATAACAAGTCCTTCTTCAATAGCAATGGTTATAGTACCGATTGTACCATGACCACACATAGGTAAGCAGCCGCTTGTTTCGATAAATAATACACCAATATCATTTTGAGGATCATGAGGCGGGTAAAGTATACTCCCACTCATCATATCATGTCCCCTGGGTTCAAACATGAGTCCTTTTCTTATCCAGTCGTATTGAGCAAGAAAATGTAATCGTTTTTCCATCATGGAATTCCCTTCCAATAATGGACCACCGCCGGCTACCAGTCTAACAGGATTACCGCAGGTATGAGCATCAATGCAGAAAAATTTCTTATGCGCCATTAGCAAACATCAGGTTCAAAAACTAAACAATTGGTTCTCTGGTAAATTCGCCATTTACTTTTCTCATTATGCCTGCTTCATTTGCATTCTGTAAGTAAATGGGTAAAAGGTTTTGTGGACAATCCTGATAACATACAGGGCGCACAAATCTTCTGATTGCTTCAGTTCCTACAGAAGTAGTTCTTGCATCTGTGGTTGCAGGGAATGGTCCACCATGTACCATAGCATGACATACTTCAACACCCGTTGGTACATTGTTGAAGATTAGTCTTCCAACCTTCTGTTGCAAAATATCGATCGTTGAACTAAATAGTAGTAATTCTTCGGTGTTACCGAATACAGAACCGGTTAACTGTCCATGTAAAGATTGCAAAGCAGCGTTAAGTTGTGTTTTATCATCACATACCACGATTGTTGAACATGGACCGAACACTTCCTGTTGCAGGTTTTCATCAGCTATAAAATCAGCAGCATTTACGGATAACAATGCAGGACTAGCTTTATAACTAGCAGAAAGGTCTTCACCAGCGTACAACTGTTTAACCCCTTTCGCTCCACCTGTTTTATTTCGATCGCTATAATAGGATTTACAGATTACCTGATTTAACATGGTTCCCGGGGCTGCATTAGAAAGAGCAGCAATGAGTGATTCAACAAATGCATCCGAAGCATCGGATTTGATCAGGAATAAAAGTCCGGGGTTGGTACAAAACTGACCAACACCAAGTGTCATCGAACCTGCGATAGAGGCTGCCGTTTCACTTATTCTTGCTGCCAATGTTTCTGGTAATAATACAACCGGATTTATGCTACTCATTTCAGCATATAATGGGATTGGTTGTTTTCTTTTTTGTGTAACCGTAGCATACAATGCCATACCAGCACGATAGGACCCGGTAAAACCAATGGCTTTAACAGCCGGCTCCATAGCTAGTTTTTGTCCAAGTGTGGCCCCTTCTCCATTAAGTGAAGAAAACACCCCATCAGGCATTCCTGATTTTTTAGCAGCTTGCTGTATTGCAGTTGCCATTAACTCATTGGTGCCCGCGTGTGAACTATGTGCTTTTACTATTACCGGACAGCCTGCAGCGAGTGCAGAGGCGGTATCACCGCCTGCAGTAGAAAATGCAAAAGGAAAATTACTTGCAGCAAAAACCACTACTGGGCCAACTGGCTGTAATAATCTGCGTATATCAGATCTTGGGAGTGGTTTTCGGTCTGGTAAAGCAGTATCGATAACAGCATCGGCCCATGATCCTTCACGCAAAAGAGTGGCAAAAAGTTTTAATTGATTCATGGTTCTGTCTCTCTCACCCGTTAATCGGGCAAGTGGCAAGCCTGTTTCAAGGTTTGCACGCTCCAGCAAATTGTCTCCAATCAATAAAATTTCTTCTGCAATGGTTTCTAAAAATATGGCGCGTTGCAGATAAGTTGTTTTACTGTATATGTCAAAAGCAGCTACCGATTTGGCGATAGCTGCTTCAACTTCTTCTTCTGTTGCTATATGAAACGAACCAGGGAGTAAAGTTCCTTGTAAGGTGCTGAAAGATTCAAATGTTTCAGCTCCCTTTTTGGTTGATTCATATCCGATTATATTATGCCCATGCAGCATCCTTCTTAGTTTTCAGGTTTAAATAATCAGGCAATATAGGACGGTTTGCCAATGCTTTTTCAATTACCGCTGATACAGCTTTTAATTCTTCTCCTTCGAGTGGTAAGCGTGGTGCACGAACATGTGCTGTGCCAATACCTGTATATTGGGCTGCCAGTTTAATATACTGTACCAGTTTTGGATGAATATCCAATTCGAGTACTGGCAGGAACCACCGGTAAATTTTGAGTGCTTCTTCGATCCTGCCTGCTTTTACCAAATGAAAAATCGCTACTGTTTCTGCAGGGAATGCGTCAACCAGACCAGCGACCCACCCATGGGCTCCCATGCAAAGACTTTCCATTGCCAATGGGTCAACCCCTGTAAGAACACTGTAGCGATCACCAAAACGATTAATCATACGTGTAACATTCGATATATCACGTGTAGATTCTTTCACCGCTTGTATATTTTCATACGGCGTCATTGCCTCAAACATATCCAGTGTAACCATGATTTTATAGTCAACCGGATTATTATAAATCATAATTGGCAGAGAAGTAGCTTTAGCCACAGCTTTGAAATACTCCAGCGTCTCCTTGCTGTCAGCATTATAACGCATTGGGGGCAGGAGCATCAGTCCATCTGCACCATTTTTTTCTGAATCTTTTGCCAATTGTATGGCAGCTTTGGTTGTTTGCTCTGCGATGTTGATGATTACAGGAAAATCGTCGGGGATCATTTCTTTGGAATAAAACAATAAATCCCTTTTCTCTTCATTAGACAAAGAACTTGCCTCTCCAAGTGAACCACCTAAAATAATGCCATCAACACCTGCATCCATCTGTGCCTGTAGATTGATTTTATACACTTCAAAATCTACAGAATCATCTGCTTTAAATGGAGTCAGGAGTGCAGGATAAACACCCTTCCATGTTACTTTAGCCATACAGTTTATTTTATTATTGCAAAACTAACAGGAACTTTTGCGTGCCTGTTTTTCGGTATTAATAAATTCTATACAGATTTTAACTGCTTTTTTATTTACGCTTATGATACCGGTTATTATCTCATCTTTTATTTACTATGCCCATACAATTTTTAATCATATTTGGTTACTTCAGATTCAGCTCACTTCATTTCCACAGCATCTCTGTTGAAAAGGATGTTTAAATGCGTTAAGTTGTTCCTTGTTTAAATTTATAAAACAAAACCTCCCTATCTCCCGTTTATTTAACACAAACCCTGTATTTCACCTTTTCTTACTACCTGAGCGGTCATTTTAGAAGATCGTTCTATAAAAAGCTTAATTCAGTCTAAAGAAGCACTGTTCCGCATATTTTATCTTCCCGAAAAAAACCGCTTTTTATCCTTTTCAAATATATTAATATTAAGCGTTAATTTGACACTAAATATACCTGTATTGGATTTAAGGATGAATTTAAATAAAATTTAATCTTTCCCAGTCTTTTCAGTAGCTTATATGTAATGGTTTATTAAATCTGAATTACACGCAGCATATCTAGTATATTAACTGTCTAAGTAGACTTAAGTACTGGTAAGAGATAAAATAGGATATTTCTCTTCTTGAAACACTTAAAACCGTTTCTGATGAAAGTTTTACAATTTACCATTCCTGTTCCAGGTGATAAAAACATCATCGTCCAACACGACCTGCTGCCTTATTTCTATCCTCATCTGCACAGACATGATGAGATCCAGCTAACCTGGATACAAAAAGGCGAAGGCACTTTAGTGGTAGATAATAACATGTATTCATTTGGCCCTAACGAAATTTATTACCTGGGTGCGAATCAGCCACATGTTTTCAAGAGCGACCCCATGTATTTTTCTCCGAAAAGCAAACGCAAAGTGCAAGCCATTACTATTCACTTTAATCCCAATGGAAAACTCGCTTCGCTTTTTGATTTGGCGGAAATGAAACATATTCAAACATTCCTACAAAAACACAATAACGGGTTTGTTGTTCCTTCAGAACAGGTATCCGATATCTCGCATAGAATTCAGCAGGTAAGTAAAAACTCGGGGACAGATCAGATGCTTGCCTTCATCGATTTATTCAAAAAATTTACCAGCATACCAAGGTTAAAAGAATTATCGAGTATTTCAAACCTCACCACAGTTAGTGAGCATGATGGAATCAGGTTAAGCCATATATACCATTATATTATGGCAAATTATGCTAAAAATATTACCCTTGAAGATGTGGCCCAACAGGCACACATGACCCCACAAGCTTTTTGTCGTTATTTCAAGAAAAGAACCTTACACACTTTCGTTTCCTTCCTGAATGAAGTCAGGATCAATGAAGCGTGCAAAAAACTAACAACTGGAGATAACGATAGTGTAAGCATTTCAACCATCGCGTATAATTGTGGCTTTAATACTGTTACCAATTTTAACCGGGTATTCAAAACAGTAATCGGCAAATCGCCCAGCGAATATGTTGATGATTATTTCCGAAGTACTTACGAAGAAACGACCACCGTATAAAAAAAGCAGCGACCCAAATGGAGTCGCTGCTTTTTTTATTTAGTCTTCTACTGTCAGTTCATCGGTATTACGATCTGGTGGATCAACACCCAACAAGCTTTTCACAAAGAAGTCTCTTTTCTTGACCCTGCCATAAGGTCCGCCATCACTGTGTCCCATTCCGGGTACCGCGAGAAAATCGAATGTCTTTCTTGCTTTAATCAAAGCATCTGCAACACGATAAGTTGATTCAGGCGGCACATTCGTATCAGCTTCACCTACAATCAACAATAATTTACCTTTTAATTTATGCGCGTTGGTAATGTTTGATTGTTCCTCATAATGTTTGCCTATCGGATAACCCATCCATTGCTCATTCCACCATTGTTTGTCTACCCGGTTGTCGTGACAACCACAGGCAGACACAGCAGCCTTATACCAGTTAGGATGAAACAATAAACCACCCAGCGAATTTTGTCCACCAGCAGATGTTCCATATAAACCCACTCTCGTAGTATCGGCTTGCGGATACTTTGCCGCCAGTGCGCGCATCCACGAGATTCTGTCCGGGAAGCCTGCATCAGCCAGGTTTTTCCAGCACACATCATGAAAAGCTTTGGATCTGTTTGCAGTACCCATTCCATCGATCTGCACAACAATAAAACCTAGTTCTGCCATACTTTGCATTTCGCCAAAAGCACTAAACGATTTAGGCACGAACGCATCTTGTGGTCCGGCATAAATATTTTCTATAATAGGGTAACGCTTTGAAGGATCGAAATCTGATGGTCTGCAAATTATTCCCCAGATATCGGTAACACCATCCCTTCCCTTTGCATAAAACGGCTCTGGTAACCTGAAACCCGCTGCACGATGTTTACTGATATCCGCTTTCTCAATTTCCATTAGTTGCTTTCCGTCTGCAACCCGCCCCAGTACAGTAATAGGAGGCTGATCAACTGTTGAATAGGTATCCACAAAATATTGCTTATCCGGCGACCAGGTAATCCGGTGATTAAATCCAGGCTTAGTTAAGGTTACCATATTCTTTCCATCGAAACCAATACGATAATAATGGAGGAAGTAAGGATCTTCTTCTTTATTCATACCACTCGCCTGAAACCAGATTTCCCGTCTCTTCACATCTACGCTATCTATTGAACGTACCACCCACTCGCCTTTTGTGATTGGGTTCTTTACCGTTCCTTTCCTGGCATCAACCAGGTAAATATGTCTCCAACCATCTTTTTCCGTTACCCATACTATCTCTGCTGTTTCAGGTAAATAATAAGTAAAAATGCGTTGTTCATAAATGAATGTGTTGGTCTTTTCATCAACCAGGTTCCGAGTAGTGCCATCATTGGCATTCACTTCGATGATCCGGAATCTTTGGTGACCACGATCTACTCTTTCGTACATAAAATGATCGTTATCTCCTTTATTCCAGTTTAGTTTTGGTGCATCAAAAAAATCGATGATGTCTGTCTGTACTTTTACTACCGACTTATCTGCAACTTTTATTACATGCATTTCATAAGTTGAAAAATCATCACCAGGTTGTTTATACGGACGCTCTTTCATTTCTCCACGGGTGGTGCCAGGTACTGATGTAAGTACATAGTATACTGGTTTATCAACTACCCGCTTAATTTTATAAGCTACCAGGTACTTGCTATCCGGAGACCAGGTAATGTCTCCATAAGGCAAGGCTGCTGTTCCATCGGTTGTGAATTGCACAGCCGCACCTCCGGATGCAGGCTCTAAATAAATATTGTAGTCCTTTACCGATACATTCCATTGTTTATCAGGAGATGTTCTTGCTCCCCGGTTACGTTGCCATCGACCTGCGACCCTTGTTAAGGATGGATATTCAGTTTTATCAACAGGCAATGAATCTATTTTCGACACCTGATAGGATGCCAGGTCTACATCATAAAATTTATTACCTAAGGATATCGCCAATTTTTTTCCGTCAGGATATAAATAGGCATTCCTTATTGGAAGACGATTGGCATCTACTGTTTTCCCCTCCGCTATTTTTATTGCCTCAGCCATTTTTGAAGGGTCAAACAAAGGGCGTTTTACTTGTTTAACGGGATCGATAAAAATATATTCTGATTGACTGTCTGGCAATGCATTTCTATACCAAAATGCAGAAGGTCCACTCCAAATTGGATTTACATTCAGCTTAAATGCGGTTCTTCTTGCCAAGCTATCTCTCTCATTAGCTGCTTTATACCTAACCAGCATTTCATCACGGGAAGGAGCAAAAGCAGCCAGTGATTTTTGTTGTGCATTCAGTTGTAGACCTGTAACAGCTAACAAAGAAGTAAATAGCAACAACTTTTTCATTATGATATTATTTTTTAGTGGGGATTCGCAATACCGTTATTGAATATTTAGGGAAACTATGCACTACCTGTTTGGTAGTCTGCATTTTACTCTTCATAGCTACCGGAATATATTTCTTAGGTTCTGCGAAAGAATTCTCTGCTTTTGTTTGATCTGATGAGATGGTATAGCTGGTATAGACCCCTGTTGCATTAACAGCACCATCAAGTTCTATGGTTGTTTCAAAATCTTCTTCATTGCCATTCACCATTTTAATAATCAGGTCTCCTGTTTCTTTATCACGGCCTGCTATACCAATCAGTTTTTTGGGTTCTGTATAAGACAAGAGTAATTCATCATCAAGGAAACAGTCTACTTTATCGTAACCTACTTCTAACCTGATTTTATACCACCTGCCTGTCTCAATGGGCTTTGCAAGTCTTTTAGCCTGTGATATATTCGCAACCGAATTTTCGTTTACAATTTCAAATATGGTGCTATTGTTTACAAGTGCCCCGATATGAGCCCTTAACATAGAACCAGTACCATTTACTGCAAAAGGAATAATAAAGGCATTGGTTCCTCCTGTTTTTCTTGCTTCCAGTGTTAACGTATAGGTATCGAATGATTGATTTTTCAATATCATTAATCGCTGTGGTCCCTGCGCTGTTTGTGCCATAGCCCCATCCTTCACCAGCCAGTTGCCTCTGATAGATTCCCACTCTTCGGGTTTATTGATAAAATCACTTTGGTAAACAGTACGACCATTTTGTGCAACAGTAATATTTCGGTATTCCGTTTGTGTATCCCAGGTTGCCAATCCAATACCCCCTTTGTTTTTGGGTTTTTTAACTGTAGCTTCCGTTTCTTTTAACGATATAACAAAGTTTTCATCTGATCGCTGTTGGTTCATCAGTTGAATCGTGTAATAGGATATCCGAGCAAAACTGCTGT
This sequence comes from uncultured Sediminibacterium sp., assembly GCF_946481145.1. The sequence continues at coordinate 77,032 of NZ_CAMLMJ010000012.1, read as the reverse complement.
CAGATTTATATTTTATGAGATTTACCGGCCAATGACGGGTGTTTACGTTTTCAAATAAGGGTGCATAGCTCGACATTTTTACCAGATCACCATTATTTTCCATTCCAAGAATATATGCTGCATCATTCAATGCAGCCTGCATATTACCATTTCCAACACCTGCATTGGTTGCATATTCACCTACATATACTTCATAATCGCCACGCTTATATTGATCGAAATGATCGTAGTTGGTGAAAGACCAGAATGCACTTTTGTATGCATGCTCATCTGCTATATCTGTTGTTTTAATACTATCTAGCGTACGACGATTGATATCGCCGATACCCATACTGGATACTATTTTAATATTTGGATATTTTGCTTTTATGGCTTCATGAAAACGGTTGTACCTCTTTGCATACCAGGAACCATGCTGTTCATTGCCTACTTCAACATATTTAAGCGGGAAGGGTTTTGGATGACCATTTTGTGCGCGTATTTTACCCCACTTAGAAGTAACAGGGCCAACAGCGTATTCAATTGCATCTAAAACATCATCAATTACAGCCTGTACTTTATCATCGCTGATAAATGTTCCACTCCTAAACTCACAGGATACTCCTGCGTTAAAAACATAGAGGGCATCAGATTGTATGTCTTCACAAAATTGCAAGTATTCATGGTATCCAAAACCATCACTCGACCAGTAACCCCATACACTAAAAGTTCCGGGTCTGTTCTCTAAAGGACCAATTGAATTTTTCCAATTAGGAGCACTCTCCACATTTACTCCTTCCACAAAACAACCTCCCGGCCAACGTACAAATGCAGGCTTCAAATCTGCAAGGTATTGTGCTAAATCTGCACGCAAGCCATTTGATCTGTTTTTGAAGGTCTTTTTAGGAAACAGTGATACAAAATCAAATGAAATTGTTCCTGTTGATCCAAGCCTGAATGCAAAGCTTGATTTACCATCCGTTTCATTAGCGGTTAAAGTACAACTGTATTTTTTCCATTGATCACTTTTAACAGAGGGGAAAGTATAGGCAGCTATTTCCTTTCCGGAAGAAGATAGCAATACCACTGTTAATGGACCATTGTAATCAATATTTGTTTTCGCATAAAAATTCAGCAGATATGACTCTCCTTTCTTCACATCCATACCCCAAAACCCTTCATTCACAAAATAATCCTTACCCGATCCAGATAGCTGGTCAATTTTTAAAAGTGCGGATTGTGGTGTTGCAGAAGTAAGTGGCTGGTCAGTTGAAATAGTTGCATTTATTTTAGCATTTTCACCTACGCTTAACTTCCAATAGGGCATTGTCGTTTTTACAGGCCAAGGCATTCTCCAATCACTTGCTTTGCCATTCAGGTTATAATGAGGTTTTTTTTCCGGATTGGCATTCAGTATTCCATCTTCTACAATTGATCCCGGAGGAATCCGGCTTTCTTCAAATCCACGATTCTGAATCATCTCCGCATACAAACCTCCTTCTCCACCATGACTAATCTCTTCAAAGAAAATACCATGCAGGTTTGGTGATACGGTATTCTTTACCTTATCTGTGAATATTTTCATGGAAGCTTTTTGCTGCGCATTACTATATACAACCGGTAATAAAAAAACTCCTGCAATCGTTAATCGTAAAGATGAAATCACACCCATAGTCATTTGCTTGAAATTATTTTATAATCCATTCATGTACACCGGTAGCATGTTCTTTCGGCAAGCGAATTTTCATACGAACGGCGGTTGTTTTAACTGGATTAAATTTTACCGTATTGTATTTATCCTTAGCAATTTCATAGGATGTAGTAGTTGTTACCGGAACCCATTTGTCACCCTGCTTGTACAAGATTTCCCAGGAAGCTGGTATTCTGCAACCGCCAAAGGGACTATCATCGTACCAATACACCTGTGACTCAGTTATAGTTTGCTCCCCATCGAAATCATATTGAATCCATTCTTCCGTGTCTTTCTTAGGCCACCAATGCAGGTATAATGCCGACTTATCTTCTGAGCTGGATGGTTCAAACTGGTCGTTCAATGCATTCAACATTCTTGGATTATTAATAGAACTACTCACCCTGCTTTTTGAAGCAATTGTTGGTGCTGGCTTTGGACGTGCTGCTGTTTCAACATAAGGAATCCAGACTACCATTTCGCCGGCACCTCTATTATTCCATGAATAATAGGGGATGGCTTTGATCGGTTCTTCTTTTTTAAGTAATGCGTCTGTATTAAGTTGCCTGCTTGTTGCGCTACCTTTTCCATTCAACAATAAAACGCCATTCAGCATATCTGGATTGAAGGTTTCCATTAGTGATGCCTCCTTAGGTACTACTATATTTTGTACTACTTTATCTGAGTGATCAGGACCTTCTAAACAAAAAACCAATGGGCCGCGTTGTAATGCAAATCTTCCCTGATCATCTTTTACTTTTTCATTTGCAAGAACTTTTTCAATATCCATGGGTAAATTAAAACTTACAACATCCCCTTTTTTCCATGTACGGTTAAACACCGCATAGCCTTTTTCAAGTGAATAGCTTACTGGTTTCCCATTGATGCTTATCTGAATATCCTTTTGTTGCTGATCAGCGAATTTGTATAAGTCGCCGGGAACTGCTTCCTGCCTGGCCCAACCCGGTATCCTTACCCTCAGGGCAAACTCTAATGCTTTCTCTGGATTTAAAGTAATTTTTACACCACCTTGCCATGGGTAGGCAGTTTCCTGGGCAATTTTCAATTTACCTGCCGGTAATGATACATCTGCTTCATTGGTCATAAACAGGTTTACGTAAACATTATTTTTATCCTGCGCATATACATAACCTGGCACAGAAGGCATAAAACGTGTTACGTTTGAAATACAACATGCGCAACCAAACCATGCGCTACGCTGATGTTGCCCCATCGATGCCAATGGGTTGGGGTAGAAGAATTTTTTTCCATCCTGTGCAATGCCTGAAAGCACTCCATTATAAAGCACACGTTCCATTACATCAACATATTTGGCATCACCATGTAATAAAAACATCCTGATGTTCCAATAAACATTGGCAATGGAAGCACATGTTTCTGCATAAGCCGACATATTAGGCAGTTCATATGCAGCCCCAAATGCCTCGCCAGCTCCTGTAGCACCGATGCCACCAGTTAAATACATTTTCTTTGTTACCACATCCGACCAGATATCATCGATGGCTTTTATATAAGATGCATCTCCTGTAAGTGCGGCCACATCTGCCATACCGGTATACATGTATGCAGCGCGTACTGCATGACCAACAGCTTCGTGTTGCTGTACTACTGGTTTGTGTGACTGACTATATTGTGAACCTTTAATCTCATTATTACCGCGGATATCTAAAAAGTATTTAGCCAGATCGAGGTATTCTTTTTTTCCTGTTACACGATACAGTCTTGATAAGCCGGTTTCAATTACCTGGTGACCTGGAAAATAAGGTGCTTTATCATGCAGAAAATCTTTCACAATCAGGTCTGCATTTTTAGTTGCAATATTGAGGAGATTCTTCTTTCCTGTTGAAAGATAATGCGCTGCTGCTGCTTCATATAAATGCCCGGCATTGTATAACTCATGACTTAGGTCCGGTGCTTTTTCCCAGCGTTTTGGACTGATCCAGGGATGTAACTTCGCGGGCTTCATTGTGCGGAAAGTGTACAGGTATCCATCTGGTTCCTGGGCTTCGGCAATTATAGCAATGAGTGAGTCAACCGACTTATCTAAATCCGGATTGAATTTTACCTGTAATGCATATGCCGCACCTTCTATTACTTTAAATATATCTGAATCGTCGAACGGATATTCTGTTAATTTTTCTGGAGCCATTTTACCAGCTGCTTTCAGGAAATTATCTACCCTTCCTGTTTCGCGGCATTTCTGTAAAACATAAGGAATGGTTATTTCAGCATTGGTAGTAATACGTGGTGCCCAAAACTGATCATGTACATGTACATGATTAAATGTTACGGGCTGGATTGGATAGTCTTTCACCTGCGCTTTCAGGTTACCTACTGACAATAAAAATCCAGCAACAAAGAATTTACTTTTGGAGCTAAGCATTGTTCAAAATTTATGAATGATCTGTTTACCGGTATTTATATAAAATCCGATGTACATGCAGTGTTTGATTTGCCAAGTATGACAATCACTTAAAAATACAACCCCTTGCGGGGTTGTTATTTTCAGATATTAACCAATCCTCAATCTATTTTGTTATTTCTTGATTCCAAACTGATAGATCGTAGTTGTCTGGTATTTTTTTCCGGGCTCTAATGTGGTTGAAGGAAATGATGGCTGATTCGGAGAATCAGGATAGTGCTGCGTTTCAAGGCAGAAAGCGGAACGATGTCCATATACTTTTTGGTGTTTACCAATGAGTTTCCCATCCAGGAAATTACCGCTGTAGAATTGAATAGCTGGCTCGGTTGTATATACATCCATAAGAATGCCGGTTGATGGTGCATATACAGATGCAGCTTTTTCCATAGCATCAGTCTGCTTTTTATCCAAAACAAAATTATGGTCGTAGCCAAGTCCGTTTTTAATCTGGGCATTATCTGCACCGATTTCTTTGCCGATTTGTTTTTCTGTTCTAAAATCGAATGGAGTGCCTTCCACTGTTACAGGATTTCCATCCGGGATAAGGGTTGCATCTACCGCAGAATAGTTTGACGCATTAATCATCAACATATGATCGGTGATGGTTTCATTGCCTTGTCCATTCAGATTAAAATAGGCATGGTTGGTAAGATTCACTACGGTTGTTTTATCCGTACTTGCATCATAATCTATCTTTAACTCATTAGCATCAGTTAATGTGTAAGTTACTTTAACAGTCAGGTTACCTGGGTATCCTTCTTCTCCGTCTTGAGATACATAAGTTAGTTCAAGGGTATGCTCATCTGGCTGCACAGCATCCCATACACGGTTATGAAAACCTGTAGGACCACCATGCAAACTATTTACACCATTATTTGCCGCAAGCTGGTAACTGTTGCCGTTTAGCGAAAATTTTGCTTTGGCTATACGGTTTCCGTAACGTCCGATTAAAGCCCCAAAATAGGTTTCACTCCTTGTGCGATAATGGTTCAAACTATCGTAGCCAAGTGTAATATCTGTCATTACACCATTTTTATCCGGAACAACCAATGCTACCACTCTTCCGCCAAAATTGGTAATTGCTGCTTCAACCCCTTTGCTGTTTTTAAGGATAAATAACTTTACCTGCTTTCCGTCAACAGTAGCTTCATAAGCAGCTTTCAATGCTGTAGTATCAATTGGAAAGTCTTTACTGGCTTCGGTTTCAGTTGAACCAGATTTACAACAGGTAAAGAGAATAATGGCTGAAATAGCGACTAAGAATTGTATCTTTTTCATATGGCGGAGATGGTTGGTTTGCAATCGGTGTAAATATCCTTAAAACTTGAACCAAAATAGCCAAAAAATATTAATTGTAAAAGAAACACTTATTATTTTTTGCGGAATACTTATATTTTATCCTGAGATTTGTTATTTTGGATGAAAGTACTAACGCTTTTGAGATAGCTTATTAATATGGTCAGGTATCACAAACAGACACGCATATTGGTTGCCATAGATTGTATCATCTTTGGTTTTGATGGTTCCGAGTTAAAACTGCTACTGGTACAACGTGGTTTGGAATACGAGAAAGGTAAATGGAGTCTGATGGGTGGTTTCATCCAAAAAGATGAAGATTTTGCCAAAGGATCTGCCCGTATCCTGAATGAACTTACCGGTCTTGAAGGCGTTTATATGGAACAACTATACGCTTTTGGTGATGTAAACCGTGACCCGATTGAGCGAACCGTTTCAGTAGCCTATTTTGCTTTAATTGATATTCATAAATATGAAAAACAATTAAATGCAGACTATCACGCCGAATGGTTTCCGATAAATAATACACCCAAACTCATTTTTGACCACCAGCAAATGGTAGATATGGCAAAGGAAAAACTGCGCTATAAAGCAGCTTTCCATCCCATCCTGTTTGAGCTTTTACCAGAGAAATTCACCCTTCCTCAATTACAAAGTCTTTATGAAGGCATTTTCGACTATGAATTCGATAAACGCAATTTTAGCCGAAAATTACAGTCTACTAAATTACTTATCAAACAAAAAGACAAAGACAAGGAAAGTTCCAAAAAAGGCGCATTTTACTATAAGCTAGATAAAAGGCGCTATGCAGCTAATTTTCATGCCTTTTTGAACCTGATACCAAACCCGGGCAATCTTAAATAAACAGGAAAAATTCTTCCTGTTTTTTTTGTTTTCAATTTTTAAGTGTTAATTTGACACGAATTAGACAACGCTTATTGCTTGCAAATGAAAAAAGATAACTACGTAATTGGTGTAGATTACGGTACCGACTCTGTTCGTTCGATTATTGTTAACACTACTACCGGTGAAGAAATTGCCACTGCTGTTCACCATTATACCCGCTGGAAAAAAGGACTTTATTGCAATGCGGCTGAAAGTCAATTCAGACAACACCCGTTGGATTATATAGAAGGACTTACCGCAACTATTACCAGTTGCCTTCAGAAAGCTGGGCCTGAAATTGCCGGACAAGTTGTTGCGATTGGTATCGACACCACCGGGTCTACGCCTGTTGCGGTTGACGCTAAAGGTCAACCACTGGCATTGGACCCTGCATTTGCAGAAAATCCGAACGCTATGTTCGTATTATGGAAAGACCATACCAGCGTTCAGGAAGCCGCAGAAATTAATCTGCACGCGAAAAAAATTACGACAAACTATCTTCAGTTCGTTGGAGGTATTTATTCCTCCGAATGGTTTTGGGCCAAGCTTTTGCATATCTTAAGAACAGATGAAGCTGTTCGAAAAGCTTGTGTATCCTGGGTTGAACATTGCGACTGGATTCCTTTCCTCCTTACAGGAGGTAATGGTATTGAAAACCTGAAAAGAAGTGTGTGTGCTGCAGGACATAAAGGCTTATGGGCCGAGGCTTTTAATGGATACCCACCCAATAGCTTTTTTGCGCAACTCGATCCATTATTAGATGGATATGCCGATACACTTGGCACTGCCACTTATGCATCTGACCAATCTGCAGGAACCCTTTCAAAAGAATGGGCAGAAAAACTAGGTCTTCAGGAAACAGTTATAGTAGCTGTTGGTGCTTTTGATGCACATATGGGTGCGGTTGGCGGACAAATAGAACCATATCACCTCAGTAAGGTTATGGGTACTTCAACCTGTGATATTTTAGTTGCGCCGGGCGCAGACCTGGGCGATAAAACCGTTAAAGGTATTTGCGGACAGGTAAATGGCTCTGTAATTCCTGGCATGCTTGGCCTTGAAGCTGGCCAGTCTGCATTTGGTGATACCTATGCATGGTTCAGGGAATTAATTCTAAAACCTATAAAGACACTGATCGCATCTTCCGCTTTACTAGATGAAAAAACTGCTGCCTTACTGGAGCAGGAACTAGCAGATAAATTAATACCTTATTTATCAGAACAAGCTTCCAAACTACCCTTACAGGCAGATGATGAACTTGCTTTGGACTGGTTCAATGGAAGAAGAACACCAGACGCCAATCAGTTTTTAACCAGTAGTTTACATGGACTAAATTTAGGAACAGATGCACCTGCCATTTTTAAATCACTCGTTGAAGCCACCTGCTTTGGCGCAAAAATGATTGTCGACAGGTTTATCAGTGAAGGCGTTCCGGTTAAAGGATTGATTGGTCTTGGTGGCGTTGCTAAACGTTCACCATATATCATGCAGGTGATGGCCAATATCATGAATATGCCGATTCGAATTCATAAGAGCGAACAGACATGTGCATTGGGTGCTGCTATGTTCGCAGCAACAGCAGCCGGTGTTTATGAAAAAGTATCAGAGGCCATGGAAGCCATGGGTCAGGGTTTCGACGCTACCTATACTCCCGAGGCAGATAAAATTGACTACTACCAGCAAAGATATCAGCGTTATCAGCAAGCCGGTGCGTTTACCGAAGCACATACACAAAAACAATAGGCAACTGTATTTAAATAGAATAGCATGAGTAAATACAATGATTTAAAACAGGCAGCTTACGATGCCAACATGCAATTACCAAAACTTGGATTGGTACTATTCACCTTTGGTAATGTAAGTGTGGTAGACAGACAGCTCAATGTTTTTGCTATAAAACCCAGTGGCGTTCCTTATGAAGAATTAAGTCCTGATAAAATGGTCATCGTAGATTTTGATGCCAATGTGGTGGAAGGAGACCTGCGTCCTTCATCCGATACCAAAACCCATGCGGTATTATATAAACATTGGCCCGCAATAGGCAGCATCGTTCATACACACTCTACTTATGCAACAGCATGGGCCCAGGCACAAATGGATATCCCGGTTTTTGGTACTACTCATGCTGATCATACAACAGCATCGATTCCCTGTGCAGCACCTATGAGCGATGAAATGATTAAGGGTGACTATGAAACCGAAACCGGTTTTCAAATACTTAACTGTTTCAAAGAAAAATCGCTCGACCCGGCTGAAACTGAAATGATGCTGGTTGGAAATCATGCGCCTTTTACCTGGGGTAAAACAGCTCACAAAGCAGTTTATAATGCAGCAGTATTGGAAGAACTTGCAAAAATGGCTTACCTCACTTTGCAGATTAACCCCAAAGCACCTGTTTTAAAAGACGCACTTATTAAAAAACATTTTGAAAGAAAACATGGCCCCGATTCTTACTATGGCCAATAATATTTATATCAACAAAGACAATCAACATGATTAATCTGAAGCAACTGGAAGTTTGGTTTGTTACAGGAAGCCAACATTTGTATGGTGAAGAAACTCTTAAGCAGGTAGCAGCAAATTCTACCGTTATTGCCGACGCCTTGAACCAAACGCCTAGCATGCCGGTTCAAATAGTTTATAAGCCTACTGTAAAATCATCAGAAGAAATATATGCAATATGCCAGGAAGCAAATAATACCGAAAACTGTATTGGTATTATTACCTGGATGCACACTTTCTCTCCGGCTAAAATGTGGATCGGTGGTCTAAAAATATTACGTAAACCTGTGTTGCATTTTCATACACAGTTTAACCGTGATATTCCCTGGGCTACCATTGATATGGATTTCATGAACCTGAATCAAAGTGCACATGGTGACAGAGAATTCGGTTTTATCATGAGTCGTATGCGTATTGAGCGGAAAGTAGTAGTGGGTCACTGGAGTGATCCTGAATGCATAGAAAAAATCAATGGTTGGATAAGAGCCGCAGCCGGTTGGAATGATTGGCAGGGTGCACGCTTTGTTCGCTTCGGAGATAATATGCGCTTTGTTGCCGTTACTGAAGGCGATAAAGTAGAAGCAGAAATAAAGTTTGGCTATTCAGTAAATACTTATGGTGTAGGTGATCTGGTACAGGTAATGGAAGAAGTAACCGAAGGTGATATTAATTCGCTCGTAGAAGAATACATCGCCAGTTATACATTAATGGATAGCTTGCAAAAGGGGGCGGCCCAACATGCTTCCTTAAAAGCGGCAGCCAAAATAGAGCTGGGTATCGAACGATTCCTCAAGCAAGGGAATTTTAAAGGCTTTACAACCACGTTCGAAGATCTTCATGGACTTGAACAATTACCTGGTATTGCAGCCCAGCGTTTAATGAGTAAGGGTTATGGGTTTGCAGGAGAGGGCGATTGGAAGACTGCCGCACTTGTTCGTGCCATGAAAGTAATGGGTAGTGGATTGAAAGGGGGCAATTCATTTATGGAGGATTATACTTACCACTTTAACCCGGATAATAAACTCGTACTTGGCGCCCACATGCTTGAAATCTGTGAATCAATTGCCGATGGTAAGCCTAGCTGTGAAATACATCCTCTGGGAATTGGGGGTAAAGCTGATCCTGTAAGACTTGTTTTCAACTCCGGATCAGGGCCTGCCATTAATGCTTCTATTGTTGATATGGGTAATCGTTTCCGTTTACTGGTGAACGATGTAATGGCAGTGGCTCCAATCAGCAGTCTACCGAAACTACCAGTGGCCAGGGTTCTCTGGAAGCCTTATCCAGACATGCATAATGGCTGCGCAGCCTGGATTCTGGCCGGAGGCGCTCACCATACCTGCTACTCCCAGAATATCAATGCTGAGCAAATGGAAGACTTTGCAGGAATGGCTGGAATTGAGTTTGTATGCATAAATAATAATACCAAACTGTATCAATTTAAAAATGAATTACGCTGGAATGATAAATTTTATCAATAAAAAGCGAAATTACAATCTACGAAAACCAAAAACCAATGAAAGGACTTGCCACCATTGACATTATTGTCTTTCTGTTCTACTTTATCATTGTAGCCAGCTATGGGTACTGGATTTACCTTCGAAAGAAGAAAGCAACAACCGATACCAAGGATTTCTTCCTTGCAGAAGGTTCACTTACCTGGTGGGCCATCGGCGCTTCATTGATTGCTTCCAATATTTCTGCGGAGCAATTTATTGGAATGAGCGGAGAGGGCTTTTTTGTAGGAACTGCAGTTGCTGCCTATGAATGGATCGCAGCCCTGGCATTAATCATTATTGCCATCTGGTTCATGCCAATCTATCTTAAGAATAAGATTTTTACCATGCCCCAGTTCCTTACCAACCGTTATAATGAAACGGTGGCCTTGATCATGGCGGTATTTTGGCTATTCTTATATGTATTTGTAAACCTCACTTCCATTCTTTATCTCGGAGCAGTTGCTATCAATGGTTTGGTTGGTGGGCAATACCTTCACCTGATCATGGTATTACTGGCAGTATTTGCACTGGTAATTACCCTGGGCGGTATGAAAGTAATTGGTTACACAGATGTAATACAGGTTGCAGTACTAATCATCGGAGGTCTGGCTACAACCTATATGGCATTACTGATCGTGAGTGAAAAATTTGGTTTGGGTAAAGATGTGATCGCTGGGTTTAACACATTGCTCAAGGAAGCTCCCGATCACTTTCACATGATTCTTGATAAACCTGGTCCAAATGCCACTCAGGAAGAAATTAATAAATACCTCGTACTTCCCGGTATAGCAATGTATTTCGCGGGACAATGGATCGTTAACCTAAATTATTGGGGTTGTAACCAATATATTACACAACGTGCACTTGGCGCTAACCTGCAAACCGCCAGAACAGGTATTTTATTTGCAGGTTTACTAAAACTGATGATGCCGGTAATTGTAATGTTACCTGGTATTGCAGCCTATGTTTTATATAAAAATGGTCACCTTCCTCAACTTGAAGGAGGTAGTAAAGACGGTGCCTATTCTGCTATCCTTAGCTTCTTGCCAAGTGGATTAAAGGGATTATCTATTGCCGCACTAACTGCCGCAATTGTTGCTTCCCTTGCAGGTAAGGCTAACAGCATCTCAACCATTTTTACCCTGGATATCTATAAAAAATACCTGAAACCTTCCGCTGACGAAAAGAAAATGGTGTGGACAGGAAGACTTACCATTTTTATTGCAATGATTGTGAGTGTTTTATTTACCTGGAACGATACATTAGGTATTGGTGGTGAAGGTGGATTTACCTTTATTCAGAAATACACTGGTTTTATTAGTCCTGGTGTATTCGCAATGTTTATACTGGGTATGTTCTGGAAAAGAACCACTGGTGCTGCTGCCATCGCGGGCGTAATCTGTGGTTTTGTACTTTCTGTATTCTTCAACAACTATGCTCCAGCATTGTTGGGTAATGAAACCATTCTGTATACAGCTTATCCAAATGGAAAAGGTGGATTTGAAATACCATTCCTCATTAACATGGGTTGGTCTTTCTTCTTTACCATGGCATTAATGATTGGTATTAGCCTTGGCGGACCAAAAATTAATCCGAAAGCATTCATTTTCGAGAAAGGTATGTTTAAAGTAAGTAACTCCGTTTTAGTTTTAATCATTATAACATTGTTACTGCTTACCGCATTGTATGTAAGATTCTGGTAATTGATTACCAGCTTTCAAAATAAAAGGGGTTCCGAAAAGAACCCCTTTTATTTTGAAAGTTAACCCAGCAGCGGGATTAAACTTTTATAATCATTTGCATATGTAAGGATATTCGGATACTCACTGAATTCATCCGCAGTATGCATCGTAGTCAATACTACTGCTTTCATTCCGGCATTATAAGCGGCTTCCACCCCTTTAGGTGCATCTTCGAATACAATACAATCGGCAGGATTGAGCCCCAGTTCAGCAGCTCCTTTTAAATAGGTTTCAGGATCGGGTTTACTGTCTTTTACATTTTCGGCTCCAACTATAGAATCAAAATAATGTCGGATTGATAACCCGTCTATCGCAAAATCAATATTAAATAAAATAGCAGCAGAACCGATCCCCATTTTAATGTTCTTTGCTTTTGCCTGATCAAGGAAAATATCTAACCCGGGTAGTAGTGCCAGATGAGGTCTGTAAAGTGACTGGTATCTTTTTTCTTTCTCTACTGATAGCCGATCCATTTCTTCTGGTGTAAACTTATCTGGACCAAAAATGCGGATTAATAATTCTACGTTTTTCCCGTACATGTGAGAAGCTACCTGTTCCCAGCTTAAATCAGCACCCAGGTCTTTGGTGAGAATATCAAACCAAACCTGTTTATGATAATGCATATCATCAATCATGGTTCCATTCAAATCGAACAGAAAAGCCTTTGCATTTTGTAACATATAGCTTCGATACTTTGTGCGCGCAAATTACTTTATCGGGGGAACTTTGCCATGTAAATTATTAATGACTGGAGAAATTTGTGCGCGAGCTATAAGTTCGTGTATGATGGAACACAGATCTTCATGATTTTCAGGATTTATCATGATAGATCTTGAAAATCATTTTGGGAAAGGGTAAGTAAGAAAATCAGGAAATATCTTCTACCAACTGACGATTGGCTTTAAGCATTGCCAATCCTTCGCTTCTGGTCATATAAGGCACCCCATTTTTATGATTGATTTTGCTTATTCGGTACATTATATTCCAATGCCTGATAATTTCCTTCCACGCAAAGAAAACAGAATGTGACGGATCATAAATATGGGTTGGTTCGCTGCCAGATCCGTTTAATTCAATGATTGAAAAGTTTTTTCCTTCCCTCAATGCTTCAATTGTATCGTACCTGACATCCATTCTGCCATAATAAAATCCGTTGATTTTTTTTGCCAGTTGATCAATTGTTTTACTTAGCTGTTCATCTGCGAGATAGCTGACATCTAAAAATTTCGCCCCCCGGGCATGATTGCCATAAGGAACCAATATTTTTCGTTCCCCTTTTGGTAGTACAACCGATAATTCAGTTGGAATTGTTTTTCTTAATGCAGGCAACTGAAGAATAAATCTGGTGTTTTGTAGTAATAATTTCTCTACGGTTGAACAACCATCTCCGGTAACCGCCAGTAACTCCTTTCCAACGATACCCGTAATGCTTCCTTTCTCCTCACCAGGGATGCGACAATAAAATATCCCTAGTTCGTCTTCATAAGGTATATAGGCCTGAACCAAAAAATCTACTTTGCTGTTTTTTGCATATTCAAGTAGCTCCTGGTCATTTTCGATCTTTTTTACACTCATTCCACGCATTCCAATATCAGGTTTTGCAATAGCAGGATAAGCGATACCGACATTCTTTACCTTATTTAATACGATATTACCTTCAGTGCCTACAGCAAAAAATAAGGTTTCCGGATAAGTGCCTTTAGGAAGAAGATCATAGATCTCTTTTTTGCTTTCCATTAGAAAGCCTCCATTTCGAATAGTTGGGTTTGCGGCATTTATAAAGAAGAATGCCCTTGCTTTAAGGCAAAGCCAAAACCAATAGGGATACATAGGTGCATAGAGCACCGCAAAAGGCCAATATTCCCAATGAAATATTTTTATAAATAATGGATGATCCTTTAGCTTGTTGATCAATAACATGAGGGAAAGTTAGGCTACCGGTTGTTCCTGAACAAATGCAATTGAAGCTTCCGTTTTTTGTTGGCTAACAAGGTCTTCATAATGCATTACTGCCTTATTTCGATTACACTCAACACTTGTTACACTTACCGTAAACATGGTATTATTCCGGTTCATTCGAATATCATTCTCTTTATCTCCTTCTCCGCCAAATAGGTGAAATGAAAGAATATCTGAAACAGTTGGTTGCGGAAATTGTGTTAACCATTCATTGAACCACTGTTCTCTTTTATGTATGATATCAGATGTATATAATGTTACCGACGACCAGATATGGGGTTTTGTTGCATCCATTTCCCGGATATATTTTTCCTCGCCGCTCCACCTGCATTCAAATAGTTTATCGTCCTCCCAAATTACCAGTGTAAATGGTTCAATACCTAATAAATGTATTTTTTTAAAGGCGGGAATCGCTTTCTCTTCCGTTAAAATGTCGAGGAATATCAGGCCTCTGCTTTTCCTGTATTGTGCAGCAGGTTCATGTTTAATAAAACCACCGTTTAACAATACCATGATCGATCCGGCATCAGATGCCGCTATCCAGGTACCACCTGCCTGAGCATCTTTTGGGAAAAGAAGTTTTTTGTTGCCATAACTGGTAATGCCAGGTTGAATGGCCTTCTCGCGTGTTCCTTTTTCATCGCGATTAGAGGTAAGTAGTACTTTATTTTGGAGCGGGATATAGGTTACTGTGCACATGCTTCCCTATGTTTAATAGTAGAAGTGGCTACACCAAAGCCTTCAGGAAGGATAATATCTGATAATTCACCAACACCTACCCTGATCAGGGCCATATGATGCACAGTGTGTTCCAGGTTATAAACAACTTCCCGATAATAGTTACTTTCTACATTGATTGTTTCATTCGACACATCATCATAACTCATTTCGAGTTGAATGGGTTTATCAGCACGTATAAGATTGTTACTGATCTGGTGCAATAATGAGATGGCCAGATCTTTGTCAGTTTCAATGGCTTTATCTCTCTTCCTTTTTTCATAATTAACCAGGCCTGTTTCATACCCTGATTCAAGACATTGAAAAAGCTCTACAATATGCCTTACATGCTGTCCAATAGTAGCATTAAAAAGAGATTTACTGCAGGCAGTATATTGCTCAGGGGTTAACTTATCTAATGTTTCATGTAACTGAACAAATACATTTTTAATAGCGTAGGCAATTTGCATATTAACGGGTTCTATCTTTTTAAAATTGGTAGAATCAGTTTTTTTCTTTCAACTGTTTATAAGTTAGATACGATTTCTTATACAACTAGGTTTTGCCTGCTGTATTTATCATCTTTCCGGTGAAAATAGTGTTCTTTTATGAAAACCCTATTTTCCAGGCAATTTTCTATTGAAGCGCCTATTTTCACCGACTAAAGTTCAAATCCTGCCGACACTTTAATGATACCTGCTATAGCAATATAAAGTAAATCAATTGCCTTTTTTAAATTTTTTAAGAAAATCGACTAGTTGAGCCCTGTTTAACCAGGCAAGTATTACTGAGGCAAGCCAAACAATCAGGGCATAGGAAAATAACAAGCCATTATCATTCTTTACCACTACTCCCAGTACTAAAATATGAGAAACCAATGCTCCACTCATAATGCCCACTGCCATAAGTGACCCAAATGCGGTAAGTGGTTTGTATAAAATTAAGATAGAGGCAATAAGTTCCGCAATACCAGTAACATATCTTCCCCAAGGTTCTATACCCATTTGGGTAAATATATAAACCGATTCTTCAGCACCAGAAAATTTAAAATATAAGGTTTGCAGCATTATAATGGCGGCAATAAACCTTAGAACCCACTGTAAAATTGTTTGTAGTTTTGGTTGCATAAATTATTGTTGAATGATTTTATTCCAGGATTGATCAGCTTTTGATTTGAGGTTAGTTTCATCTTTATTCCACTCTTTCAGGGTATTATTAAAAAAACGGTTATAAAAGAGGTAAAGCTTATTATTAACTATTTTATACGTTTCGGGATCAATACTTACCTTTTCACCCTTTGCACCCATCGCATAAGCACACCAACCTCCATAAGCCGGCTCATAAGTAGTTGGATTTTTAAGAAATAAAGCCTTGTGTTCAGGAGTACTAAACCAATAGCTAACCCCCTGGTAATATACAGCCAGTTCTTTTTTCCCTTTTACAGGTTTTTTTTCTAAAAAATATGACACCGGATCATATCCTTCAATGGCAATTCCCTGACCCGACAGATTAAAGTTTTTTGTTCTAACAGCTTGATCCTGACCAAATAGAATTCCTATACTAAATAGGCCGGTAATTATTAATGCATATTTAAGCTTCATGCTAAACGGCTTCATATAATTTACTTTTAATTTCTTGATGATGGTAAAAACTAATGGACGGGACTTAAATATTATCCTTACAAATCTTGCTGAAAATGATCTGTTGGCTTATTAATGGGCAAGGTGAGGCCATAACAGATTAAAATTCTTGCAATACTTTTATTACTTTACCTTTAAAATCACTTTACAAACGCTTTCTCTCTCATGAATTTAGCCGACAAAAAAAAGTATATCAGGTTGGCAGCAGTTCTTGGTCTTATACTAAGCACCATCGTAGCTTTAGGCTGGTTTCTGCGCATTCCAACCCTTACCAGCTTTTTGCCCGGACATCAGGAAATGAAATTTAATGCAGCTTTACTATTCATACTTACGAATATTATATTAATTGCTATTACAGTTGAAAAATGGCATACACTCAAACTTGTATTCAGTCTTATATTAATATTAACAGGGTTTACAACCCTGTTACAAGTTTTTATAGCTGCCGATCTGGGCATCGACGAATTTTTTGTAAAAGATAATTTTATCACCAGAACAACTAATTATCCACCCGGACGAATGGCGCATGGTGCTTCATTTTCTTTTATACTTTTTGGGATCGGTTTTTTAATAATGAAGTCACATCGAGAGTCATTGAGAAAATTCGCCCAATATTGCTTTCATACAATTACATTGATATCCTCCCTTGTGATCATTGGGTTTCTTTTAAAAGTTCCTGTGTTTAGTGAAATACCAACCCTAAAAACAATGTCTTTTCACACAGCGCTTATATTCTTTATAAGCTCAATTGCTGCTTCGCTATGGAATGAAAAATTAGGGTTCACCGGTTTATTTACAGGAAATGGGGTTGGAAATATCATGGCCCGCCAATTATTTCCCGCCTTAACCATCACGGTAATATTAATCAGTGCACTCAGGGTATATTTATTTCAAAAGGGTATTCTAAGCGTAGAACTTGGCTTCATATCATTAACCACAGTATTTATTCTTATAGGATTAATAAGCATTGCACTATCTGCAAAACAGCTTAATAAAATCAATATCAAAAAAAACATAGCGGAAGACCAGATATCTGATCTTAATAAAAATCTTGAGCTGATTGTACAAAAAAGGACCGACGAGCTTCACGAGTCAGTAAATGCACTCCAGGATAGTAAGAATGAACTATGGAAAAGTGAGCAACTCCTAAAAGGTATTATTAATAATGCAGATGCTGCAATTTTTGTTAAGGATATCAAAGGAATATATTTACTGGTCAACAAACGTTTTGCTGAAGATTTTGATATGCAAATTAATGAGATCATTGGTAAAACATCCTTTGAAATTTTTCCGGAAGACTTTGCCTCCAAACTGGTCAGCAACGAATCAGCCATTATAGCTTCAAAGGAATCGCAAACGGCTGAAACAACTGCAGTATTTAACGGAAGTTCAAAGACACTCCTGATTAACAAATTCCCTTTATTTGATGAAAACAATGAGGTTTTCGCAATTTGTGGTATGGCTACTGATTTTTCTGATATAAGAAAATCAAGAACAGATCAGGAAATACTATCTTTTCAATTACAGCAAAAAAACCAGCAATTGCTGAATTTCGCTCATATCACATCACACAACTTACGCTCTCCCGTAAGCAACCTTAACTCATTATTATGGTTGTATAAAGAAAGCCAGACAGAAGAAGAAAGGGCAATTTTATTCGAAAAATTCGAAACGGTTATCCATAATCTTTCCGCCACATTGAATGAGTTGGTTGATGCCTTAAAAATACAGGAAGACACAGGCAGAAAAAGGGAATCATTACTGTTTGAAGATATATTTAAAAAAGTACGGGATAGTATGATCGGGAAGATCATGGAAACAGAAGCTGTGGTGAGTTACAATTTTACCAAAGCTCCGGCCATTGAATATCCGAGACTTTATCTGGAAAGTATTTTGCAAAACCTTCTGTCTAATTCACTTAAATACAGATCGCCACAGCGTACTCCTGTAATATTTGCTGAAACACTCTTTGAAAACGGCATACTGATACTCAGGTTTAAAGACAATGGGCTTGGTATTGATCTCAACAGACATAGTGACAAATTATTTGGTCTTAATAAAACATTCCATCGTCACGAAGAAGCCAAAGGAGTTGGCCTTTTTATTACAAAAACACAGGTTGAAGCCATGGGTGGGTCCATTACAGTTGAAAGTGACGTTGATAAAGGAAGCACTTTCATTGTTTACTTCAACGCAAAGCATCACTAATTTTTATCTGTCCGTCAACCAATCTTTTAAGGCATGAAATGATGCATGCATTAGAATACTTTTTTTCTCCTTTTTAAACAGTGGTTCTATCGCGGCAGGCTGTTCCGGTGATTTGCCGATAGTCCTGGTGACCGTATCAGGAAATTTTACAGGATGCGCAGTTTCAAGGAATATCCCTTTTTCACCAGGTTTCAATAATTTTTGTAACGCTGCAAAAGCAACAGCACCGTGCGGGTCAAGGGTATAACCATAATCTTTATATACATCCAGCATACAAGTCATGGTTGCTGCATCCGTAACACAGGCTGTTTGTACTATGTCCTGAATGGCTATACCCTCCTGCTTGAATAGTTCAATAATCCTGCTCAGGTTGCTTGGATTACCCACATCCATTGCATTTGAAATAGTTTGAATAGCAGCCTTAGGTTTAAATACACCTGTTTCAAGGTATGGAGTAACCGTATCATTAATATTACAAGCTGCAATAAATTTATTAACCGGCAATCCTGAATAACGGGCTAATAAGCCTGCACAGATATTGCCAAAATTTCCACTGGGAACGGCTATAACAGGGGGGGTATATTTATCCTTCCACTGTTGCAGGGCAAAGAAATAATACAGTTGTTGCGGAAGCCAGCGTGCAACATTAATAGAGTTTGCTGAGGTAAGACTTAAGCTGGTTTGAAGCGTTGAATCCATAAATGCCTCTTTTACCATGGCCTGGCAGTCATCAAAGCTTCCCTGAACT
Organism: uncultured Sediminibacterium sp.; assembly: GCF_946481145.1. Next base: position 57,724 of record NZ_CAMLMJ010000012.1, on the reverse strand, counting down.
TCTAAGGCCGTAATATTTTGGCCGCAGGTAGTTAGTTGTAATTCCTGCACATTGCTAACTTTACCGGATGGGTATAGAATAACCACTTCTACTCCTTCCACACCAAGAAACCCATTTGCAACCGCTCCGCCAGTATCACCGGAAGTTGCTACAAGTACCGTAGTTTTTGTTTGTCTGTCTTTTGAAAAATAACCAAGACATCTACTCATAAACCTTGCCCCAACATCTTTAAATGCCAGTGTAGGTCCATGGAATAGTTCAAGCGAATAATATGTTTCATTCAATTGAACCAGTGGAAATGGAAAGTCGATTGTTTCTTTAATGATCGAATACAGTTCATTAGCAGGAATATTTTCTCCCACATAAGGCTTCATCACTTCATAAGCCAGTTCTTCCCGGTCCAAATCAGGCAAAGCTGCAATAAACGATGGCGACAGCTTTGGTAGTTCTGCAGGAAAATAGAGTCCTTTATCAGGTGCCTGCCCCTGGATGGTAGCAGTTCTAAAATCAACATCTTTTGATTGTTTGTTTAAACTATAATAACGCATACATATTCTCTTTTATAAATTCACCATTTCTACTCCGGTAGTATTTAGTGTTGTTACGTAAGTATGATTATCCAGGTCTAATAGCCGGTATTCGTCCTGCATCAGTTCTGCAATCTGATGGGCGGTTGATTCCGCTTCGCTTAGCATAAATATTGATGGGCCGGATCCGGATATACCGCCACCCAATGCGCCAGCTTCTTTACTCTTCCGTTTTATATTATCAAAGCCGGGAATAAGTATACTTCTTACGGGTTCTATCAATACATCTTCCAGCGAACGTCCTATCAAAGAGTAATCGCTCTGTAATAATCCAGCTACCAACCCTGCTATATTTCCCCATTGTTTAATTGCATCTTTCAGGTACACTTGTTTTTTTAGAATACTTCTCGCATCGGCAGTGCGTACTTCGATCTGCGGATGTACAATAGTGATATATAAAGGAGGGGAAGTAAGTGGTATAATATCAAGCGGATGAATTGACCTAACCAGGGTTACACCTCCATAAATACAAGGTGCAATATTATCGGCGTGCTTTACTCCGGAAGCCAGTTTTTCACCGTGCATGGCAAATCTTACCAGGTCTTCTTTGGTAAACATATTATCTAGCAAAGCATTCGCGGCAACTACTGCCCCTGCTGAACTTGCTGCACTTGATCCAACGCCACTACCGGGTTTAATGTGTTTGTTTATCACTAATTCAAAGCCAACCGAAACATTTAAAACTGACAACATAGCCTGTAAGGCAACTCCTGCTACATTTTTATCGGGATGTACTGGTAAACCGAATGGATCTTTATTGATAATAGTAATCCCGGGCTCTTCTTTTAGACTTAGCCACATTTCGTCATATGGTTCTTTCACTGCAAAACCCAGGATATCAAAACCGCATACCATATTGGCTACAGTTGCCGGAGCATGTACTTTTATTTGTTTTCCTACTTGCATAAATTATATTCTTGCTACACGAATAATGTCTGCGAAAACCCCAGATGCAGTTACATCGGCACCCGCACCAGCACCTTTAATTACCAAAGGCTGTTCAGGATAGCGGTCAGTGTAAAACAATACCAGGTTATCTTTCCCATACAAGTGATAAAAATCAGATGTTGGCGGAATATGCTCAAGTCCTACACCCGCTCTGCCATTTTCATAAGTTGCCACAAATTTCAACTTGGCATTTTCTGCTGAAGCTTTTTCAAATAATGTTTTAAAATGCATTTCCTGATTGGCCATCTCTGCATAAAAATCTTCAACTGATCCTTCAAAACATGACGCTGGTAGGAAGTACTCATTATTAATTTGATCCATTTCCAGAACCTGTCCAGCTTCTCGCGCAAGTATCATTATTTTACGCATTACATCTGTTCCGCCTAAATCAAGACGCGGATCTGGTTCAGTATATCCTTCGGTCTGTGCCTGTCGAACGATTTCTGCAAATGGTTTTGTGCCATCGTAATGGTTAAAAACATAGTTTAATGTTCCGGATAAAACCGCTTTGATCTTATTAATTTTATCACCGCTCCTTAATAAATCATTCAGTGTGCCAATAACAGGTAATCCTGCACCTACATTTGTTTCAAACAGGAAAAGTGAATTGTATTCACGTGCCAATGACTTCAGTCTTTTGTAGGCTGCATAATCTGAAGAGCAGGCTATTTTATTACAAGCAACTACGGAAATACTTTTCTCTAACAGATTGCCATATACGCTAGCTACCGATTCATTTGCAGTAACATCTACAAACACACTGTTCCTTAAATTTTTATCCTTTATCTGCTGCACAAAATCCATAATGGTAGAAGCAGGCGCGTCATTTAATAATGATTGCCATTGATTCAACTCAATACCCTGTTCTGCAAACAGGGCTTTTTTACTATTAGCTATCCCAACAACCCGCAACTGTAAGTTCAGTTGCTCCTTTAACACCTCTTGTTGCTGCATTATTTGGTTAAGCAGCTTGCTTCCAACATTACCGGCACCAGCTATGAATACATTGAGTTGTTTATAACTGGTTTCAAAAAATGCTTCATGCAATACATTGATAGCTTTACGAACATCTTTCGTGGCTATTACTGCAGATATATTTTTTTCTGATGAGCCCTGTGCTATAGCACGAATATTAATACCGTTACGCCCAAGTGAGCCAAACATTTTTCCACTTACACCCGGATGACTTTTCATTTGTTCGCCCACGAGTGCCACAATAGCAAGATTGGTTTCAACGATTAAAGGATCTACTTTCCCTGTCTGTATTTCAAAACTAAAAGCGTTGTCGATTGCTCTTTTTGCTTTTAAGGTATCCGCCTCATTAATACCCACACAAATAGAATGCTCAGATGAACTTTGTGTAATAAGGATTACATTGATTTGTTCATTCGCAAGTGATTCAAACAATCGTTTTGAAAAACCGGGTATTCCTACCATGCCGCTACCTTCCAAACTTAAAAGACTAATACTTGTTATGCTTGATATACCCCGGATAAATTCCCCTGTAGAAGATGAACGGCTTTCTATTAATGTACCATGTGCTTCCGGTTCAAAAGTATTTTTTACCCAGACAGGAATATTCTTCAGCATAACAGGTTGAATCGTTGGCGGATAAATAATCTTTGCGCCGAAATGAGATAACTCCATTGCTTCCTGATAAGAGATCTGGGCAATAGGTTTTGCATTCGAAACCATACGGGGATCCGCAGTCATCATACCACTTACATCTGTCCAAATTTCCAGTGTTGAAGCATCAAGTGCCCCTGCATAAATAGCGGCTGTGTAATCAGAACCGCCTCTACCTAATGTGGTAGTATGTCCAGCAAGGTTTGCTGCAATAAAACCTGGCGCTATATAATAATTTGATTCATTTGCTTTAAACCAGGAAACAATTCTTTCGTTAGTGATGGTGAAATCAACCAAGGCACTTGAATGATTTGAATTTGTTACGATGAGGTTTCTTGAATCAACCCACAACTGCTGATTACCAAGTGTTTGAAATTTCGCAGCAATAATCAGTGAAGATAGAAGCTCGCCATATCCTACAATTTTATCTTGTGTACGGAGTGATAATTCTTTCAGGAGATAAACACCATCACAAACACTTTCCAGGTCGTTTAATTGTTGTTTTACAAGACTTAATGTAGCACTTTGTTGTTGTATCGGCAGCAATGCCCTTACCAATTCAAGGTGTTTTTGTTCTATTTCTTCCAGAACCTTTTTATACCCCTCATCGGCAACCGATGCCAGAGCTGCAAGTTGTAACAGTTTATCTGTAACTCCACCCAATGCTGAAACTACCACCAGTTTTTTCTCTGTTGCAGATTGATCAAATACTATATTGATTACTTTTTCAATATTCGCTGCATTTGCTACTGAGCTACCGCCAAATTTGAGAACCTTCATAAAATATTTTGAAAATGAAAAAAGAAAATGACAGAACTGTTTTAGGTAAAACAGTCAAAAGACCCAAGGTATGATATGGAAATAGTTAACCCTTTACAGGGTTGTTGTTGTAGTAATAATAGCAGCAGCAAACAGTGAAACTGTTTGTGAGAAGTGATGATATGATAACTGCGCCTGCATTACTCTATAAAGATAGTATAGTTTTGTGGAAATTAAACAAGGTATCCAAAAAGATGATCGTTTTTATTGAGCTCAGTATAATTAATCTGATGTTTATCCAGGTTATTAATAAGTAAATGGTAGTCTTTTTTTGATTTCAATTCAATGCCTACCAATGCCGGACCTGCTTCTTTATTATGTTTCTGCATGTACTCAAACCGGGTAATATCATCATCCGGACCTAACACAAAGTTTACAAATTCCTTTAAGGCACCTGGTCTTTGAGCAAAGCTGATCAGGAAATAATGTTTCAGTCCTTCATACTGAAGTGATCTTTCTTTTATTTCCTGCATGCGGTCAATATCATTATTACTGCCACTTACTACACAAACAATATTTTTACCTCTGATTTCATCTACATAGTCATCAAGTGCAGCTATCGATAGTACTCCTGCGGGTTCAGCTACGATAGCGTCTTCATTATACATACGAAGAATGGTTGAGCAAACCCTTCCTTCTGGCACCAGTTTCATATCATCTAAAACATCTTTACAGATATTAAAAGTGATATCGCCTACCCTTTTTACAGCAGCTCCATCTACAAAACGTTCAATTTCATTAAGCAAAACAGGTTGCCCGTTTCTCAAAGCTTCTGTCATAGAAGGAGCCCCTTCTGGTTCTAATCCAATTATTTTAGTTCTGGGTGAAAATGTTTTAAAATAACTCCCCACGCCAGCGCTTAATCCGCCACCACCTACCGGAACAAATAAATAGTCGATATCAGAAAGATCTTCCAGTATTTCAATGCCAACTGTAGACTGTCCCTCAATGATCCGCAGATCATCGAATGGAGGAATAAAGGTCATTTGATGAGCAGCCGTATACGTTTTGGCCGCATTTGCACAATCATCAAAAGTATCTCCCACCAGTTTCACTTCTACAAAACCTTCCCCAAACATTTTTGTTTGACTCACTTTCTGGTTAGGTGTAATGATGGGCATAAATACAACGCCTTTCACGTTTAACAGTTTACAACTATATGCAAATCCTTGTGCGTGATTGCCGGCACTTGCACAAACAACTCCTTGTGCCAGTTGCTCTGGAGTTAAAGTACTCATCATATTATACGCACCACGGAGCTTATAGGAGCGTACAACCTGTAAATCTTCCCTTTTGAGATATACATTGCAACCATATCTGCGCGACAGTGCCTGGTTAAATGTAAGCGGTGTTCTATTCACTACTTTTTTTAACCGATCCGCTGCTGCCTGATAGTCAAGGTTAAATGCTGTTACTGTACTCATATCCAGTATAATTGGTCCTCTTCTTTTTAGAAGAGGACCTTGTGAATTCAATTATTAAGCTTCTGCGACTTCTGCCACTTTCTGGTTTTCCGGACGAAGGCTTCTTACTGTTTTACCAGCCTGCCACAGCTCGCTATCTCGTAGCTCTTTCAGCTCTTCTTCCAGTTTTTCACGGTAATCTGGTTTACTGTTGCTTTCAATAGATTTTGCTGCTTCATTTCCTGCTGCTACACTCTCATATAATTCAGTGAAAACAGGCAGGGTAGCATCTCTGAATTTTTTCCACCAGTCTAATGCTCCGCGTTGTGCAGTGGTTGAACAGTTTGCATACATCCAATCCATTCCGTTTTCAGCAACCAATGGCATCAAGGATTGGGTAAGTTCTTCAACCGTTTCATTAAAGGCTTCAGAAGGTGAGTGACCCTTTGAGCGAAGCACCTGATATTGAGCTGCAAATATTCCCTGAATAGCACCCATCAGTGTACCTCTTTCTCCTGTTAAATCACTGTATACTTCTTTTTTGAAATCTGTTTCAAATAAATAACCACTACCGATGGCTATACCAAGCGCCACAACTCTTTCAAACGCACGACCCGTTGCATCCTGAAAAATAGCGTAGCTACTATTTAATCCTCGCCCTTGTAAGAACATACGACGTAATGATGTGCCTGATCCTTTTGGTGCTACCAGGAATACATCTACATCTGCAGGTGGAACAATTCCTGTTTGCTCTTTATAGGTTACTCCAAAGCCGTGAGAGAAATACAAGGCTTTTCCGGGTGTAAGGTATTTTTGTACTGTTGGCCATAATTTAATCTGTGCTGCATCACTGAGCAGGTAGCAAATAATTGTTCCGCGTTCCAGTGCTTCTTCAATTTCAAACAATGTTTCTCCCGGTATAAAACCATCGCGAACAGCTTTATCCCAGCTTTTGGAATTTTTACGCTGTCCTACGATAACATTGATGCCGTTCTCTTTTTGGTTCAATGCCTGACCAGGACCCTGAACACCATAACCAATTACGGCCACAGTTTCATTTTTTAAAACTTCTTGTGCTTTCTCGAGTGGAAACTCTTCGCGGGTAACTACATTCTCTTCTACGCCGCCGAAATTTAATTTTGCCATGATGTTTGTTTTATAAGTTTTTATGGTGGTTATTATTATTACATTGTAAATACTTCTTCTCTTTTACCCAGGTACTCATTCTCAATGACTTCCTCACCCGGATCACGGGCTTCGAACTCTTTTATTTTTTCATGGAATCCTCTGCTTGCTTTAATAATGGCTACCCTGGCACTTCTTACAAATTCTATCAGTCCATGGGGTTCTAAAACAGCGATCAGCTTATTGGTTTCTTCCCGATGACCACTGGTTTCGAAAATGGTATAATCTTTCCTGATTACCACCGCCCTTGCACCATACTCGCGCAGTAATCGTTCTACTTTTACTTTTTCCGCAATTTCATCGGTTGATACTTTATACAGGGCAAGCTCCTGCCAAACGATTTCGTCATTGGTATTGTAGTATGCTTTTAAAACTTCAACCTGTTTTTCAATTTGTCGAACAAGTTTTCTAACTACTTCCTCCAATTCATCAATTACAATAGTAAATCGATGTATTCCTTCTACTTCAGAAGGTGAAGTATTCAGGCTTTCGATATTTATTTTTCTTCTGGAGAAAATAATAGCAATACGATTCAAGAGACCAATATGGTTCTCGGTATATACGGTTATGGTAAATTCCTGTTTATTCATACAATTATTTTAATCTGATTTCACTTACACTACAACCCTGTGGCACCATTGGGAATACATTGTTTTCTTTTCCTACCATTACTTCCAGCAGGTAAGATCCATCATGTTGCAACATTGCTTCGAGTGCGGGTTTCAATTGTTCGCGTTGATTCACTGAATTACCAGCTATTCCATATCCTTTAGCTACCATTACATAATCTGGGCTGGCTATATCAACGAAAGAGTAGCGTTTATCGTGAAATAATTGCTGCCACTGACGAACCATACCCAGAAATTGATTATTAAGGATCAATATTTTGACATCGATTCCTGTTTGCATGATGGTGCCTAATTCCTGAATAGTCATTTGTACACCCCCATCTCCGATTACTGCAACTACGGTACGAGATGGTGCGCCAAATTTTGCCCCGATCGCTGCAGGTAGCGCAAACCCCATGGTACCTAATCCACCGGATGTAATATTGCTTCTTGTTTCATTAAAGCGTGCATATCTGCATGCAACCATTTGGTGCTGACCAACATCACTTACAACGATAGCATTTCCGCCGGTTAGTTCATTAAGCACCCGAATTACTTCACCCATCGTCATCTGCTCTGTATCGGGATGTAATTCATCAAATATTACCTGTGTTTCTTCTTCCTGCTGAAAGGTTTTAAATTTCTCCACCCACTGCGGATACACTTTGGCCTGTACCAGTTTCGTAAGTAATGGCAAGGTTTCTTTGCAATCACCCCAAACGCCAACTGTTGCTTTTACATTCTTATCAATTTCAGAGGGGTCGATATCGAGGTGAATTATTTTAGCCTGTTTTGCATATTTATCCAGACGTCCAGTAACCCGATCATCAAAACGCATACCGATGGCAATCAGTACATCGCATTCATTCGTCATAACATTTGGACCATAGTTTCCATGCATACCCAACATCCCCATATTCAACGGATGATCTGTTGGCAGAGCACTAAGTCCTAGTATTGTCCAAGCTGCAGGTATTCCTGATTTTTCGATAAAGCATTTAAATTCCTTTTCAGCCTTTCCGAGTATCACACCCTGACCAAATACCACAAAAGGTTTTTCTGCTGCATTAATAAGTTTAGCTGCTTCTTCAATAAATTCATTCCGAACGATTGGCTTTGGCCGATAGCTTCTAATATGATTACACTTGTTATAACCATTATAGACAAATTTTTGGAGCTGTGCATTTTTGGTGATATCAATCAATACAGGGCCAGGCCTGCCACTTTTTGCTATATAAAATGCTTTAGCCAATACTTCGGGAATTTCTTCCGCATCAGTAATCTGGTAGTTCCATTTAGTAACCGGAGCAGTAATGTTTATCACATCTGTTTCCTGAAATGCATCGGTACCTAGCAGATGAGCAAATACCTGCCCGGTAATACATACCAAAGGTGTACTGTCAATTTGCGCATCAGCCAATCCTGTTACCAGATTGGTTGCACCAGGACCACTCGTAGCAAATACCACTCCTACTTTCCCCGAGGAACGTGCATATCCTTGTGCTGCGTGAATACCGCCTTGTTCATGTCTGACCAATACATGCTTTAGTTTTTCATGGTAGTCGTATAACGCATCATATATAGGCATTATCGCTCCACCCGGGTATCCAAAAACAGTATCCACACTTTCAGCAATGAATGCTTCCAGTACTGCCTGAGAGCCACTTAATGTGGTGGTTTCTGTTTGTTTTGCAGAGGTTTTAACCAATTCGGCTGCTTCCATTTTATTTCAGTTATAAATGTTATTCATTATAGTTCATCAGTTACACAACCTTCGGACGCATCTTTTACTACCTGAGCATATTTAAACAATACGCCCTTTCGTGCATTCAATGAAGGCTTTGTCCACTGCCTTCTTCTTTCTGTCAATATTGATTCAGTCACTTTTAGTGTCATCTTTTTTGTGGCTACATTGATTTCTATCATATCGTCATCCTGCACCAATGCAATAAGTCCGCCGTCATAAGCTTCCGGTGTAATATGGCCTACCACAAAACCATGGGTGCCGCCACTAAATCTTCCGTCTGTTATTAATGCAACAGATTTCCCCAATCCTGCACCGATTATGGCTGATGTAGGTTTCAGCATTTCCGGCATTCCCGGTCCACCCTTTGGACCAACATATCGTATTACAACCACATCTCCTTTTTTGATCTTTCCAGTATTAATGCCATCGATCAAAGCATGTTCTCCATCGAATACCCTTGCAGGTCCTTCAAATAATTCTCCCTCTTTCCCACTGATCTTTGCAACACTTCCTTTTTCAGCCAGATTACCATATAATACTTGCAGGTGACCTGTTTGCTTGACAGGATTTTCGAGTGGCAGGATAATCTTTTGTGCCTCAAAATTTAATTCAGGTGCATCTACCAGATTTTCGGCCAATGTTTTCCCGGTAACGGTTAAACAATCACCATGTAACATCCCTTTTTGCAACAGGTATTTCATCACGGCAGGCAAACCACCGTATTGGTGCAAGTCTTGCATCAGGTATTTACCGCTTGGTTTAAAATCTGCCAATACAGGAATACGGTCGCTTATGTGCTGAAAATCATCCTGGGTAAGTGCTACATCAACTGCTTTTGCCATTGCTATTAAGTGCAATACAGCATTGGTGCTTCCACCCAACACCATGATCACCGTAATAGCATTTTCAAAAGCTTTACGGGTCATGATATCTTTTGGTTTGATATCCAGTTCAAGCAAATGGCGAATTGCTTTACCTGCCTCAAGACATTCCTGTTTCTTCTCGTCACTTAATGCAGGATTAGAGGAAGAATAAGGAAGGCTCATTCCTAATGCTTCTATAGCAGATGCCATGGTATTAGCGGTATACATGCCGCCACAGGCTCCTGCACCAGGACAAGCATGTTGCACAATGCCTTTAAAATCTGCTTCTGATAAGTCCCCAGCAATTTTTTGACCAAGTGCCTCAAAAGCAGAAACGATATTTAAGTCTTGTCCTTTATAATGACCGGGTGCAATTGTTCCTCCATATACCATTATGGCAGGTCTGTTTAATCTACCCATTGCTATAAGTGAACCGGGCATATTTTTATCGCAACCTGGCAGAGCGATAATACCATCATAATATTGTGCACCACAAACAGCTTCAATTGAATCAGCAATAATATCTCTGCTTACCAATGAATAACGCATACCATCGGTTCCATTACTCATTCCATCACTTACACCAATAGTATTAAAAATGAGGCCTACCAGATCATTATCCCAAACACCTTGTTTTACCAGTTTGGCAAGATCATTCAAGTGCATGTTACAGGTGTTACCATCATAACCCATACTCACCACGCCTACCTGTGCTTTTTTCAGGTCTTCCTCTGTAAGACCAATGCCATAAAACATAGCCTGAGCAGCAGGTTGTGTTACATCCTGTGTAATTGTTTTGGAATATTTGTTGAGTTCCTTCATACTATTATGCTTCTACTGTTTCTCTTGTAAATGATTTTTCTAAAACCTTTGCTTTATAAGCCTGCTGTAACAGGCTTCCGTAACTATTTTCCCATGGTTGTTTAAAGTGTACTCCATCCATTGATTCCAATGCAACAACTTCAGCAGCCGTTCCGCAATAGAATGCACTGTCAGCTCCTCTCATTTCTTCTGGTGAACATTTCTTTTCTTGTACCGGTATTTGTAGTTCCTGGCACAGTTCCAATACCGTTGCTCTTGTAATGCCGGGTAAAATATTTCCTGCGGCTGGTGTATACAATACGCCATCTTTTTCAAAAAACACATTAGCACCAGGGCCTTCTGCTACATTGCCTTCTATATCTAGTAACAATGCTTCATCGTAGCCATTATCTTTTGCTTCCTGACAGGCAAGAATAGAATTTACATAGTGGCCGGATACTTTTGCATTTATCTTGAATCCTGAAGGATTTGGTCTTCGGTAAGAGGAGGTCATGATGCGCATCTGGTTACTCAGGTAGCCATTTGTCCATTCCCATGCTGTTATTGTCAAATAGCTTTCTTTCCCTTTAGAGAGAGACATATTGGGTGAGCATAGCACAACAGGTCGTATATAAGCATCACTGAAATTATTAAGCCTAAGTACTTCGTAGGTTAATTCCGTTAAAGTATCTGTAGAAGTTTCGAATGGTATTCCCATAACTTCTGCGGAGTATCGAAGCCTGTCGTAGTGCTCTTTAGCTTTGAAAATTTTTGTGCCATTTTCTGTTTTATAAGACCTGATACCTTCAAATACGGCATAACCATAATGGAGCGATTGACTATACAGATCGATCTTTGCATCTTTTGCATTCAGGAATTCCCCATTAAAGTAAAGTACCGTAGACTCGCCGTAATACATATTGTTTGTTTTGTTGTAAATAAAAAAGCCCCGCCTTTTGGAGGCGGGGCTGTATGCTTATTCGTTTTTTTATAGTTACATAAGGGCTCCTCCTCCAGTTAGTGCGGGAATAATAATAATGACAACCACAATAATAATCGTGTTGATGCTGTTGACAATATTGATTCCGTTTCTTAACATAGAGTGGTACTCTTGAAAAACGAAGATAGTCCCACCTCTCGAAAAAAACAAAGAACTCTGTTATTTATTTTTAAAACCATTTGTCATTTAGCGAACAAGCGTTTGTTATCACTGGTTCATAAACAACAAGTGCGGCGCATACCATGGGTATTTTGCCGCACTTCTTTAACCTTTTTATTTAACTACTAAATAATCGTTGATTTATTTAGGCTGGTATTTGTTTCTATTTCAGCTCCCTTATTTCTTTCTATATGATCTGCTATCAGATCGCCAATAGCAGTGGTTGAATAATTATTAATTGGATCTATATCTTTTGAAACAAACCCATTTACCAGTGTCCACTCTACAGCCTGCCTAACCGCCGTTGCTTCCTGTTGAAGCCCAAAATGGTCTAAAAGCATTGCTGCTGAAAGTATTGATCCTAAAGGGTTTGCGATATCTTTTCCTGCTGCCTGCGGGTATGATCCGTGAATAGGTTCAAACAATGCAACCGTATTACCAACTGAAGCAGAGGGTAATAATCCTAATGATCCACTTAATACACTTGCCTCATCGCTGATGATATCGCCAAACATGTTTTCAGTCAGTATCACATCGAATTGCGCCGGATTTAGAATAATCTGCATTGCAGCATTATCTACAAACATATAATCAACACTTACTTCAGGATATTGGGCACTTATCTCTTGCACTACTTTTCTCCAAAGTCTGGATGTTTCCAGGACGTTGGCTTTATCTACCAGTGTAAGTTTATTCCTTCTTTTTTTTGCGTATTGAAATGCAAGTTGCGCTATTCGTTCAATTTCTTCTACTGAATAAGTGCACTCATCTACTGCAACTTTACCATCTTCCTGTATTGATTTTTTCCCGAAATAAATACCGCCTGTAAGTTCTCTGAAGATGACAAAATCAACATTCTCCAATTGTTTTGCCTTAAGTGGCGACATGTGTTGCAAAGCTTTGTAGGTATCGATGGGCCTTATATTAGCATACAGCTGGAGCACTTTTCTAAGTTTCAATAATCCTTGTTCTGGCCTTACTTTCGCTGCCGGATCATTATCATACTTTGGATCTCCGATTGCACCAAATAATATTGCATCGCTTTGCAAACAGGTTTCAATGGTGGTGTCAGGTAATGGATTTCCTGTTTGGTCAATAGCAATAGCGCCCATTACGGCATAGTGGTAATCGAACTGATGACCAAATCGTTTGGCTATTGCGTCCAATACTTTTACGGATTGGTTGGTTACTTCTGGACCAATACCATCTCCTGGAATTACGGCAATCTTTTTATTCATGGCTCGGGTAGTTTATAGTTTATATGCGTTCCTTTTCAAATTGTTCGATTTCCTGTTTAATGCTAATCAGGTAATCTATATCGTCATATCCGTTCAACAGACATGTTTTTTTGTAATTGTTTATATCAAACGATGCTGTCTCTCCGGTACCATCAATAGTTATCGTTTGGGCTGCAAGGTCAATCGTTAAAGTTGAAGTAGCGGGTTGTGCAAAAATCTGTTGCAGAAATGCTTCTGTTACTGTAACAGGCAGCAATCCATTATTCAGGGCATTGTTTTTAAAAATGTCAGCAAAAAAGCTGGAAACAACTGCTGCAAATCCATAGTCTTTGATGGCCCATGCTGCATGCTCTCTGGATGAACCACAACCAAAATTTTTACCGGCTACCAAAATTTCACCTGAATATATCGTCTGGTTCAACACAAAGTCTGCTTTGGGTTGTTGTTCATCATCATTTGAATAACGCCAGTCGCGAAATAAATTCTTACCAAATCCATCCCTTGTTGTAGCTTTTAAAAAGCGTGCAGGAATAATCTGATCCGTGTCAACATTTTCGATAGTTACCGGAACGAATCTGCTATGTATGGTTGTTACTTTATTCATTTTTAAATTTTGCGTTTCTTACTACCAGTTAACGGCAGTCAAAAGCTTATATTAATTCCCGAACATCTGTTACTACTCCTGTAATGGCCGCTGCTGCTGCTGTAAGCGGACTTGCCAGTAAGGTTCTTGCTCCTGCTCCTTGTCTTCCTTCAAAGTTTCTGTTGCTGGTACTGATACAATATTCTCCTGCTGGTATTTTATCTTCATTCATACCAAGACAGGCACTGCATCCTGCCTGACGAATTTCAAAACCAGCTTCTTTAAATATTTTATCCAATCCCTCAGCCTGCACCTGCTTGGATACCTGTTGTGAACCAGGTACAATCATTACCTGCACCTGTTCATGTTTTTTGCGACCTTTTACCAATGAAGCTACCATACGGAGGTCTTCAATTCTTGAATTGGTACAACTACCAATAAAAACATGCTGTACAGGCATTCCCAATAATGGTTTACCACTTTCCAGACCCATGTATTGCAAAGCCTTGATTATATTGTTTCTTTCTCCTTCATCCGGAATAGTTTCCGCAACTGGCACAGCGCCATTGATGGCGATACCGAGGCCAGGATTCGTACCATAGGTAATCATAGGTTCAATTTCTCCGGCATTGATATTTATTTCAAGGTCGAATTTTGCATCAGCATCACTGTATAGTTCTTTCCATTCCAACAGTTTTGCTTCCCATTGATCACCTGAGGGTACAAACTGTCTGCCTTTCATGTAGTTAAATGTAACTTCATCAGGGGCAATCATTCCGCCACGTGCGCCCATTTCAATACTCATATTACAGATCGTCATCCTGGCTTCCATGGATAAATCCCTTATAGCCGATCCTGCATATTCAACAAAATATCCAGTAGCTCCGCTGGCTGATATTTTTGAAATGATGTACAGAATAATATCTTTTGATACAACCCCCTTATTCAATGCCCCATCAATATTAATACGCATCAATTTAGGTTTGCTTTGCATCAGACATTGAGAAGCAAATACCATTTCCACCTCACTGGTTCCTATACCAAACGCAATAGCACCAAATGCGCCGTGTGTAGAAGTGTGGCTATCGCCGCATACAATCGTCATACCTGGCTGGGTTATGCCAAGTTCCGGCCCGATTACATGTACAATACCCTGAAATGGATGTCCAAGTCCGTATAATTCGATATGATGCTTTTTGCAGTTTTCAATAAGCTGCTGCACCTGAATACGAGATAACTCATCTTTTATAGGAAGGTGTTGATTCAGGGTTGGCACATTATGATCTGCTGTTGCTACAACCTGGTCTGGCCTGAAAACAGAAAGCCCCCTTTTTTCGATGCCTTTAAAAGCTTGGGGACTTGTTACTTCATGAATGAAGTGTTTATCAATATACAATACAGACGGTCCTCCGTCAATTTGTTTGACAACATGTTTGTCCCAAATTTTTTCAAATAATGTCTTTGCCATACAATTTTTAAAATTGCCTGGCATTAATATGCCAGGCTGAAAAACTAAAACTATGCTGATGAGAAAATCCTATGCTATTGCAGGCTCTTGTTTATATGCCTGAGCCATTGCATGCAGATCACTTTCCTCTACTTCTTTTTTTCTATCTGCTACCTGTAAAAAAGACTGATACAAAACATCAATATCATTTCTGTTATACTGATAACCTAATTTTTGAAAACGGTGTGCCAGGGCACTTCTTCCACTTCTTGCTGTTAAAACAATTTTACTTCCTTCAGCTCCTACTTCTTCCGGATTAATAATTTCGTAAGTCTGTGCATCTTTCAGGAACCCATCCTGGTGAATACCTGAAGAATGCGAAAATGCATTAGCACCAACAATCGCTTTATTTGGCTGAACTGGCATACGCATAACATCAGACACTTCTCTGCTGATAGGATTTAATTGTTGCGACTGAACATTTGTATAAAAGCCAAGGTCTTTATGTTGTTGAAGAATCATTACTACTTCTTCCAATGAAGTGTTTCCTGCTCTTTCTCCCAATCCATTAATGGTACATTCTATTTGTCTGGCACCACTAATTACACCAGCAATGGCATTTGCAGTTGCTAGTCCAAGATCATTATGGCAGTGACAGGATATTACTGCACGATCGATATTAGATACATTGTTTTTCAGGTAAGCTATTTTTTCACCGTATTGGTGAGGCAGGCAATAACCAGTAGTATCAGGAATATTTACCACTGTTGCACCAGCAGCTATTACAGCTTCGATTACCCTTGCAAGGTATTCATTAGAAGTACGGCCTGCGTCTTCAGCGTAAAATTCAACATCATCGGTAAAATTCCTTGCCCATTTTACAGCTTGTACTGCTCTTGCCAGTATTTCATCCTGGGTAGCATTAAATTTAGCTTTTATATGGTAATCTGAAGTACCAATTCCGGTATGTATACGTGGACGTTTGGCATATTTTAAAGCCTGGGCCGCTACTTCAATGTCTTTTTGAACTGCACGACTTAACCCACAAACTGTAGCTGTTTTAACTGCTTTTGCTATTTGTTCTACTGATTCAAAATCGCCTGGAGAAGAAATCGGGAAACCGGCTTCAATTATATCAACACCCAATGCTTCCAGTTTGAGTGCCAATTCCAGTTTTTCCTTTGTATTGAGTTTACAACCTGGAACCTGCTCACCATCGCGTAATGTGGTATCGAAAATATAAACCTGCTGACCCATTCCCTGTTCTTTTTATAGTTTGGATAAAAAAGCAAGCTGTATGATTTTGTTAACGATTGCCTGTATTAACAAACCATCAGCCTGCTTATCTTCGAATTTATAAGACTTATAAAGGCCAAACAGATCAAAATTGATGTTATTTTACACTGTATAAAGGGCTTATAATCGATCGAAACCATTGATAATAAAGGATTTTTGTAAGTACGAATTACCATGCCTAACCGAAGTACAGATACGCTTTTTCAACTGATTCAGTCGCTCGAAACGGCCGAAAAAAGGCATTTTAAGCTCCATATGAAAAGCCATTCCACCGGTTCTGGAGATTTAAAAGTGGTGCAATTGTTCGATGCTTTGGATAAAATGAAGCAGTATGATGAAGATTTGCTGTTAAAAAAACACCCCGGCATACAAAAACAGCAGCTTTCAAATTTGAAAGCCAGATTATACCAGGAAGTATTAACCTCTCTCCGCTCATTAAAAAAAGAAGAAAATATTGATCTTCAGTTACATGAGCAATTAGATTTTGCCCGACTACTTTACAACAAAGGTTTATACCTGCAGAGTTTGAAAGTGCTGGACAAAATAAAAGACATGGCCCGTAACCATCAGCAGGTTACTTATATACTACAAGTAATAATACTCGAGAAAAAAATAGAGGCATTGCATATTACCAGAAGTATGCAAGACAGGGCAGAAAAACTAAGCGCGGAATCAGAAGAAATTAATGGAAGACTAAAATTGATCGGACAGTTATCTGATCTATCCCTTCGTTTATATAGTTGGTATATACAAAACGGACATGTTAGAAATGACCAGGACAGAGCTGAAGTTGACCATATTTTTGATCAGGGCTTATTAGAACAGGTTAAAAGCTGCGATGGGTTTTATGAAAAATTATACCGTTATCAATGTTATTGTTGGTATGGTTTTATTGTACAGGATTTCTTGCTGTATTACAGGTATTGCCAGAAATGGGTTGATCTTTTCAACGCCATGCCAAAGATGATCGAAGTTGAGACCGCTCATTATATCAAAGGTATGCATAACCTGTTGAGCGCACATTTTGATTTACGGAACCATAAAAAATTCGGAGAAACAATTCTTCAGTTTGAAAGATTTACCCTGGAACCTGTTGTTCAGCATAACCATAATAACCTTATACAAACCTTTCTATACCTCTATACGGCGAAGCTGAATAAACATTTTATGGAGGGCACATTTACAGAAGGCTTATCGCTTGTACCAGAAATAGAGGAGAAATTAAAAGAATACGAGATTTACCTCGACCGTCATCGCATCCTGGTTTTCTATTACAAATTCGCTTCCTTGTATTTTGGTTCGGGAAATCATGAAAAAAGTATTGATTACCTGAATAAAATCATCAACCTTAAAGTTGATCTTCGGACCGATTTACAATGTTATGCCCGCTTGCTGCACCTGATTGCACATTATGAATTAGGGAATTTCGACTTATTAGAATATTTGCTAAAATCTGTTTACCGGTTTATGGCAAAAATGCAAAACCTCAGCACTGTAGAGGTTGAAATATTTTCCTTTCTTAAACAGTCCTTTAAACTTACGCCCAGAAAATTAAAGCCCCAATTTGAAAACTTGCTTCAGAAATTAAAGCCCCTTGAGAAAAACAACCTGGAGAACAGAGCATTTATGTATCTGGATGTTATATCATGGCTGGAAAGTAAGATTGAGGGAATACCGGTACAACAAGTTATCAGAGAGAAGTATTTGATTTCACAAACTTAAATTTATATTCATACTCAATTGCCGTTTATGAAGAAACTACTACTGCTTGCTTTTACCCTTCCGCTTATTTTAATTTCAGCTAAGGCTCAAATAACCAAAGCTCCTGAAGTTAAAGATGGAGATGGGCCTTACACACAGTTGATTATTCGTGGAATTACACTTATAAATGGAACTGGTGCTCCCCCCATGGGCCCAATAGATATTGTAATTGAAAACAATCGTATTGTGCAAATTCAGGGAGTAGGAAGTCCAGGCTTGCCTATTAATCAGAACAGAAGGCCTGCACTAAAAGCGGGTGGAAAAGAATTGAACTGCGAGGGCATGTACGCCCTTCCTGGTTTAATTGACATGCACGGTCATATCGGAGGAACCGCGCAAGGTACACCTGCGGAATATGTATTTAAGTTATGGATGGCCCATGGTATTACTACTATCCGCGACCCTTCAGCTGGAAATGGATTAGAATGGGTACTGGAACATAAAAGAAAAAGTGCAGCCAATACCATTACCGCTCCAAGAATACTTGCTTATACGGCATTCGGACAAGGTAATCGTGGCCCGATTACCAATGCGGAGCAAGCGCGTAACTGGGTTCGGGAGAATGCAAAAAAAGGCGCTGATGGCATTAAATTTTTTGGTGCATCTCCGGAAGTTATGGATGCGGCGATACGTGAAAATAAAGCTCTTGGACTTCGCTCTACTGCCCACCATGCACAAACAGATGTAGCAAGATGGAATGTGTTGAATTCAGCTAAGGCTGGTATGACTAGTATGGAACACTGGTATGGTTTGCCAGAGGCTTTATTCACAGATAAAACCATTCAAAATTATCCGCCTGACTATAATTATAACAATGAGCAACATCGCTTTGAAGAGGCGGGTAAATTATGGAAACAGGCTGCTGCGCCATATTCTGATCATTGGAACAAAGTAATGAATGAACTCATTTCACTTGACTTTACGCTTGATCCTACTTTCAACATCTATGAAGCAAATAGAGACCTCCATAGGGCCAGAAGAGCGGAGTGGCATGAAGATTATACATTACCTTCTCTTTGGAAATTCTATGAACCAAGCTACCAAAGTCATGGTTCATACTGGCATGAATGGGGAACAGAACAGGAAGTGGAATGGAAAAATAATTACAGGTTGTGGATGACTTTCATTAATGAATATAAAAACAGGGGAGGAAGGGTTACAGCAGGTTCAGATAATGGATTTATTTATCAAACCTATGGATTTGGCTATATACGTGAACTTGAATTATTAAGAGAAGCCGGGTTTCATCCTTTAGAGGTAATTCGTTCAGCAACATTATATGGCGCACAAGCATTGGGCATGGAAAAAGAAATTGGCAGCATTGAAGTTGGAAAACTTGCAGATATAATAATCGTTGATGCTAATCCATTAAAAAATCTACAGGTATTATATGGTACTGGCGCTATTGAATTGACAAAGGATAATAAGATTGTACGAAAAGGAGGTGTACGGTTTACTATTAAGGATGGGATAGTATATGATGCAAAGAAACTTCTGTCTGATGTTAAGAAAATGGTTGATGTTGAAAAAGCTAAAAATGGCTGGAAACTTAAACAACCAGGAATAGAATAAAAGGATCGCTCTTATGGTCCATGGAATATCGACCATGGACCATACCCCTGATCGCTTCAACCCTAGATTTGTATTATATACAATTAGCCAAGGATATTTCTACAGGTTTTTTATTTGTACAAAAGAATTTCGTTTGATACAGGAAATTTAATACGTACGGTACAACCTGAACCTGGAGCTGATTTAATTTCCATTTCTCCCGTATATAATTCTGTTCTGGTTTGGATATTATTTAAACCAATACCCTTTCTTTTTGAGGTTGGATCAAAACCTACTCCATCATCAATGATGGAAAGTTTAATCTCGGTATCGCGATATAGTTCAATAACCACCTGCTTTGCATTGGCATGCTTAATAATATTATTCATTTGCTCCTGTATAATCCGGAAAATATTCAGTTTAAACTCATAACTGATATCTTCTTCATAAAAATCATTGTAGAAAAAATCAAGGTGCATGGTATTAGTCACGAGTATGTCTTCGAGCAGGCCATCTATAGCTTTACATAAACCAAAATCTTTGATCAGTGGTGTAACAAGTGCTTTAGATAATTTTCTGATTTCTTCAATAGCATTGTAAATAAATCCGGATGATTGTTTTAATAAGGCCTCTGCATTCTCGCTACCTTTTTCAACTGTTGCTATATACATCATAGCAACGGTAAGCTGTTGGTTTACATTATCGTGTAGTTCACGGCTAATTTCATAACGCTCTTTCTCCTGTACACGGATTACAGCTTCTGTTATTTCCTTTTGCTTGGCATTACGTTCATCCTCAAGTTTTTTCTCAAGTTTTATTTTATCTGTAATGTTATTAGCCAGTGCAATTACAGCTTTCCTGTTTTTAAACTCAATTTTTTGGGAAAATACTTCCATGAAAATTTGCTCACCATTCTTTCTAAGGTGTTTCCAGATAATACGCATAATCGTATCATTACCTGTAAAAGCAAACTTCTTTACAAACTCCTTATAACCGGGTATTTCTTCTTCATTTCTGAGGTTGAGCGTAGATAATTTCAGGAATTCGTCTCTTGTATAACCATATTCCCTTTGTGCAGTATCATTTACTTCCAGGATTTCAAAAGTATTAATATCCCATATGTAGATTGACATTGGGTTATTAAAAAACAGGTTACGGTATCTTTCTTCTGAAGCCCGAATAGCTTCTTCTGCTTTTTTCTTTTCTGTAACATCCCTTGAATTAGATACGATACCTTTTACTGCAGGATCATCCAGTAAATTGGTTAATTTGGTTTCGAGCCAGCGCCATTCACCCTCTTTATTTTTAAAACGGAAATATTGAATTTCATGGTAATCAGTTTGTTTAATAATCTCAAACTGCCTCCTGATTTCCTCAATTTCATCAGGATGAATAAATTCAAATGTACTTTTCCCAACAATTGAATCTAAAGAGAAGCCAAGTACATGCTCAACACTCGGGCTTGCGAAAGTGAACACACCTTTTTTGTCCAGAATCTTAATCATATCTGATCCATTCTGAACTAATGAACGAAACCTTCTTTCACTATTTACAACCTGTAACTCAGCTAGTTTTCTTTCAGTAATATCCTGCATTGAGCCAATCATTCTGATGGCCTTATTGTTTTTGTATATCAGGTATCCTTTATCCAGTATATAAGCATAAGTGCCATCGGCCTTCTTAAATCTGTATTCATCATTCCACAATTCGTTTCCGGTACCATTACAAGCCGTCAATAATCTTTGTACTACACTATCTCGTTCTTCTTCCAGAATTTTAGAAGACCAAAATTCAAAATCACTTTCGTCATCTGGTAGTTCATACCCAAAAAGTCTTTTCAGACTTTCACCTGCCCATAATATTCTTTTGGTCTCCAGATTCATATCCCATACTACATCGTTTGTAGCTTTTGTAACAAATTTGTATCGCTCATTGCTTTCCCTGAGGTTTTCCTGACTTTTTTTCCTTTCAATACTATACTGTATTGATTTATCGAGTAGTTTTTCATCAAACTCGCCTTTTATAAGGTAATCCTGTGCGCCGCTTGCCATGGTTTCAAGAGCAACTTCCATGTCAATAAGGCCCGTAAGTACAATTATAGGTATTGAAGCCGCATATTCATTAATGGATTCATAAGATTGTAGTCCATTACTATCTGGCAAACTCAGATCCAATAAAACGAGGTTGACGTTTTCATTTTGTAAGGTTTTAATTGCATCAGTTGAATTTAAAACTTTGATTAATCGCCCAATAGGTATTGAAGATGACTTTAACAGTTCTTCCAGGAGGAACAGGTCGCCGGGGTTGTCTTCTACGATCAATATGGTCAATGCTTGATTGCTTTCAGACATGAGCGTTCAATTGATGAGTACAAATTCCTAAACGATGAACACGGTGAATAAACAAGATACTAAACATTTTAAGAAATAAATATTTTCCAGGGCTATATTCGCTTGGCCAGGGTAAAATAAAACGAACTTCCCTTTCCAGGCGCTGATTCCACCCATATTCTGCCACCATGTCGTTCAACAATTTTCTTGCATACCGCCAAACCAATACCCGTTCCCCCATATTCGGTTCTACTGTGTAACCGGTGAAAAATAACAAATATTTTTTCATGAAACATAGGGTCTATTCCAATACCATTGTCTTTTATGACGAATTGATGATCTGTTTCTTTTTCTTCGTAGCTTATCTCTATTTCAGGAGCCTGATCGCTATGGTATTTTAAGCCATTGGATACCAGGTTCTGGAAAAGTTGAAACAGCTGGGTTTTGTTGGCTTTTACAACCGACATTTTGTTAACCCGTATGATAGCGTTGGTTTCTTCACAGGTTTTGGTGAACATTTCCTGTAGTTCACCCAGCAATACATTAAGATCTACTTCCTGAAATACTTCCACACTTGATCCTACCCTTGAATAATCGAGTAAATCCATTATCAGCACTTTCATTCGCTCGGCACCATCAATGGCAAAATGAATATACTGATCGGCAGTGGCATCAATTTTATCTTTGTAGCGTTTCTGAAACAACTGTAAAAAACTGGTAATCATTCGCAAGGGTTCCTGTAAGTCATGCGATGCCACATAAGCAAACCTTTCCAGTTCAACATTTGAATTAGCCAGTTCCTCTGCCCTTTTCTTCATCCGGTTGTTTAATTCAAGCAACAAAGCTTCTGATTCTTTACGTTGAGACACATCCTGTGTTGCGCCAATCATTCTTACCGGCTTTCCATCTTCAGAGCGAATGATATAGCCTTTATCAAAGACGTATGCATAAGTGCCATCTTTCCTTTGAAACCTATATTCATCCTCCCAGTATAATTCTCTGGTCTGGAAAAGAATAGCCGTTCTTTTTTCAATCATGTTTCCCAGATCATCAGGATGAACCCTCTTGGTCCAAAATTGCTGGTCATTTTCCGCTTCACTTAACTCATACCCGAACATCGTTTTCAATCCATCTCCCACCCGAAACACTTTATCATTTTCGATATCCCAGTCCCAAATAGCATCATTTGTTGCTTTCGTTGCATAGAAGAATCGTTCATTTGCCTTTAATAAGGCTGCTTCTTTTTCTTTTGCAGCTGTTACATCATGAATATTAATGATAATGCCGGTGACTTTTCCATTATCGTAAATAGGCGCATAACGGATTTCCACAATAACCTTGGGATGTTGATCTGTAGGCGGAATTTCAACCGTGTTGTTACGAACCGCTCCA
Source organism: uncultured Sediminibacterium sp. (assembly GCF_946481145.1). The sequence continues at coordinate 34,380 of NZ_CAMLMJ010000012.1, read as the reverse complement.
TTTAAAACATCAGTGTATAATTCCTTTAGATATGCTACCCGCTCCGGACTTGCACTATCAAGAATTGATTTTCCTCTTTCAAAAGGAACTCCAAGTAGCTTTTTGGATTTTTCTTCTGTTGCTTTATTGAAATTAATAATCTTGAGGTCTTTATCCAGAACAATAAAAAGCTCGTCAGTATTATTCATCACCACCCGCATGTTCATCTCTAATTCATCTAACTGCTTTTCCTTTTTCTTTAACTCTGTGATATCGTGAATAATGGTAAATGTTTTAGGATTATCGGAGGATTCATTAAATAACACTGAAGAAACCCAGATTGGAAATTTCTCACCATTACTTTTTATTCCAATCAATTCACAGGTAACTTTTCCCTTTTCTTCCCTTATTTTAAGGTACTCTTCTAATCCAGGGGAAGCGAGATCAATAATTTGTTTTCGTTCCACCCCTTTTATTTCCTCCAGGGTATATCCGAACATTTCACAGGCAGCACTATTTGCATCATAAACAAAACCATTTATGTCGGTAAGAAAGAAAGCATCAAGCGCATTCTCAATCATAGCTCGATAAACACCTGATTCAATCATTGGGCACAACTTTATTTAAAAAGGACAATATATCGTCAAACATGACCCCTCTAAATCGGGGATCAATCGCGAAGTTTAAGTCGTAAAAGTATATCAGGAATAGATATGTTCTATAGCAGTTTTGAACTTTTCCATGACTACTTTTCTTTTTAAGCTAAGCTTCGGTGTCATTTCTCCGGTATCTATTGTCCATTCCTGTGGTAGTAATTCAAACTTTTTAATTTGCTCTACATGGTTAAAATTAGCATTATAGCTCTCTACGATTTCCCGGTATAATTCCAAAACACGGGGATGATGTATGGTATCTTCGTTTGTTGTATAATTAATACCCTTTTCTTTCATCCATTCTTTTAGGGTAACAAAGGCCGGAACAATTAATGCACCTACGAATTTTCTTTCAGAACCAACGACCATTACCTGTTCAATAAAGGCACTTTCTTTTAGTTTGTTTTCAATGGGTTGTGGTGCTACATATTTACCACCACTTGTTTTAAATAATTCTTTTTTGCGGTCGGTAATTTTTAAAAATTTGCCGTCTTCGATTACACCAATATCACCTGTATGTAGCCAGCCGTCGATAACTGTTTCGGCTGTAAGATCGGGTCTTTTATAATAGCCTTCCATCACACAGGGACCTGATACACAAATTTCTCCGTCTTCAGCGAGTCGCAAGGTTACACCATTGATTACCGGACCTACGGTTCCGAATTTGGTTAGCCCTTTCGCTTGTCTGTTTACACTAATCACCGGACTGTTTTCTGTTGGTCCATAGCCCTCATACACGGGTATTCTTGCAGCATTGAAAATGCGCAACAATTTTACCTGACAAGCGGCTCCACCTGTTACAATAAATGATACATTTCCACCTAAAGCTTCCCGCCATTTATTGAAAATAAGTTTATTGGCGATCGACAATTGGATATTATACCATAATCCACCGCTTTTTAAGTTATCATATCTTTCACCGAGTGCTACTGCCCAAAAAAACAGTTTGCGTTTGATTCCAGTCAGCTCGTTTCCTTTGAGCATAATCCGTTCAAATACTTTCTCCAGAAGTCGTGGTACAGTGGTAAATCCATCTGGTTTTATTTCACGCAAATTATCTCCAATGGTTTCAAGGCTTTCAGCATAATAAATACTAATACCACTGTATAAATAGATATAGGTAACTGTTTTTTCAAAAATATGGTTTAGCGGCAAGAAGCTTAATACTTTTGAGTCTGGCGCATCATTAAAAGGAAAACTCTCTTTTGAAAACTGAAGGTTTGAATAAATATTTTTATGACTCAACATCACCCCTTTTGGCGTACCTGTTGTTCCTGAGGTATAAATTATTGTAGCAAGATGCGAAACAGGAATTGACGCACTTATTGATTTTACCTTAGCGATTAGCTCGGGATTTGCCAACGCTGTAACTTCTTTCCAATATTTTGCCCCTTCTAATTTCTCAAAAGTATAAATGTCTTTTATAGAAGGTACTTTCTCTTTTACTGCTTTCGCTTTTTCAAGTAATTCAGCGTTGCTTACAAAAAGGTATTGAACATTGGCGTCATTAAGAATAAACTCCAATTCATGTGAACTGGTAGTAGGATATACAGGAATTAAAATTGCGCCGATTTGCTGAACAGCCAGGTCGGTAAATATCCACTCTGGTCTGTTATTACTGATAATAGCAATTTTATGACTCGATTCGGGTGTCATAGCGCCAGCATTTACACCCAATTGCAATAACCCTGCACTAAACTTATTTACGATATCAGTTACCTGCTCAGTGCTATAAGAAACCCATTCGCCATTTTCTTTGGCTGCAAGCATATCTTTTTTAGGAAAATGCTTTGCCTGGTGTTCAAGACAATCAAAAAGTCGTTTTACAGTCATATGGCAATCTTTCAATAAAGTTCAAAAATCAAACCCTGATAATCATTCCTTCTTTTTCAATCTTTCGTATTCCTCTTCGGCAATATCTGTTACACTACCATTGTATGCATTAAAATATTGGAAGCCCAAAGCTATACCCCAACCCAACATCACCCAAATTGGCCATATATTGCCTTTAAATCCATGCTCCTTCCCATAGGTTAACCACCAAATGGCCCACAAAAAAGCTACAATAACAATATATCCGTATAGGTTTCTTTTAAAGGAGGCCCGTTTTTTGGCAATTCGCCAAAGTCTTTCATCTTTTTGATTCTCCATGGTAGTTAGTTTATAAGAGTAATTTAAGTAAAAGCAAACAAATAAAAAAGCCCGTATCGCTTGATACAGGCTTCTTTGCCAATTTTGTGCCCCTATTTAGAAATAATACTGCCCGGCAGGCAATTTAAATAACCTTGTTTTTTGGTAAGCCTCAAATGCTGCTGCTTCCTTTGCGTGGGTTTCTTTCCAAATTTTATAGGCATCTGGGTTAACAGATTCGGTAAATAACCATTGGTTATAGGCTTCATACATATTTTCCCGAATAAAATATTGTTGCTGGTCAAAAAGTGCAAAAGGGTAATTTGTATAAGTTTTAAACCAGTCGAGCATCCATTTAGAGCGGATAGATGTGCTTGTTTCTGGTTGAAAACCTGCACTTGTTGAAGGAACTATTTTTTCAATTGTTTGCAACACAGCTTTTTCAAATGCAGTAGAATTGTTTTTCAATAACTGTGACACAACCGTTGGTAAAAACATTTTTTGCCATGCATTCAGCAGTGCCTTTTTTACTTCGGCAGTTCTTTCCGTAAAACTTTCCAGGTTTACAAAGATTTCCCCATAAAGTGCTACTTTCAACCAATTACTAGTTTTTGTATAGTAAATGCAGGCATTATAATAATTGCTACTATAGTTCAAATCTGCTTTAATACCCTTTTCCCATTGTTCAATTGCTTCACTTACTGCATTATCCATTGCCAGCAGCTCTCCATACTCATTATAGATGATGGTACTGTTTGGAAATTTTTTCAAGGCTGATTTATACAAACGTGCTCCTTCTTTATAGGCAGCAATGGCTTTATATGACAACCCTAGTATTTGAAAAACCTGCTCATCGGCATCGGACCTTTCTGCCAAAATTTTACCGACCTGTATCGATTTGCCAAAATCGCGTTTGAGGTAGCAGGCATAGGCAAGGTCCTTCTGGATGGAAATATCACCAGGAGCTTGTTTTGCTGCTGATTCTAATACGGCCACAGCATTTTCAAAGTCGCCCTGCATCAGCATGGATTTGGCGGTTTCCTGAAGTTTTTTTCCAGGTTCCTGTGCCATTAAATTCCAGCTTGAAAGCAAAAAAACAAACAGTATAACAATACGCATAGCCCTCTTTTTAAAATAATTTATTCACCAATCAGGTGGGTAAGCAGACCATCTCTCAACTTTGGCTCAAACCAGGTACTCTTGGGTGGCATTACATTACCACTATCTGAGATGTCAAAAAGTTGTTCAATAGTAACCGGATATAAACTAAAAGCTGCAGCAAAATCGCCACTATTTACTCTTTTCTCTAATTCAGATAACCCTCTGATTCCCCCTACAAATTCAACTCTGATATCGGTTCTTGGATCTTTTATGTTTAATATTTTATCCAATACATGATTTTGTAAAACGGTTACATCAAGTACACCTATAGGATCATCAGCGTAAGTTCCCGGTTTTGCATTTAATATATACCAGTTACCTTCCAAATACATGCCAAACTCATGCAATGTTGCTGGTTTAACAGCATCGGCACCCTTAAGTTGAACATCAAAATCCTTTTCCAATGCCTTGATGAAATCAGCGGTTGAAAGCCCATTAAGGTCCTTAACAATCCTGTTGTAATCCATTATTTGCAACTGATTGGAAGGAAACAATGTGGTAAGAAAATAATCCGCTTCAGGACCTGCATTGGTTCCTAATGCCTTACGAACTTTTGCTGCAGATGCGGCGCGATGGTGACCATCAGCAATATAGGTATAGGGTATTTGTTCTTGAAAAATCTGGGTAATCTGATCACATACAGTCGTATCATTTACAATCCAGATCGTATGTTGAATATCATCGTCGGCAGTAAAATCATAAACGGGAGACTTAGTTTCTTTCCACTTTGAAATTAATTCATCCATGGATGCGTTACTTCTGTATGCCAGGAAAACATTGCCTGTTTGTGCTCCGGAAATACGGATATGATTTATACGATCCTGCTCTTTTTCCGGACGGGTAAATTCATGTTTACGAATAATATCATTTTCATAATCATCAATACTACTCACACATACAAGTCCTGTTTGCGAGCGTCCGTTCATTATTAATTGATAGATATAGTAACAAGGCTTTGATTCGCGAAACAACACATCACGCTTCATGAATGCATCCAGGTTTGCTTTCGCTTGCTCATATACTTCCTGAGCATGAATATCGATACTGTCTGACAGATCTATTTCGCTTTTGGTGATATGCAGAAAAGAACTTGGATTTCCTTGTGCTTCTATTTTAGCTTCTGCACTGTTTAATACATCGTAGGGTCTGCTGGCTACTTGCTTAGCCAACTGTGGTTGCGGACGTAATGCCCGAAAGGGTTTAATAATTGCCATTGCGCAAATATCCGTAAATAATTATAAAAGAAAAGTTATGAAAGCCGGGGGCATTACTTTATATTAAGCGTGTATTTTTCAATTGCCCGTTTAACAAACGATTGTTTTTCAGAAAGCCAGGTAAAAAGTGCTATTCCTGTTATTGCACATAAAATACCAGCTAATACATCCAGCACATAATGATGACTCGTATATACTGCTGAGAACCAAATTCCTACCATAATCATTGCAAAAATGATATTGATCCACTTTAACCGGAATTTCAATCCATAAAATAATACGACTAAAGGATATGCGGAATGCAATGATGGCATTGCCGCAAATACATTTGAACTTTTAGCATATAACGATTCAAATACCTGTACGTTAAAGTATGCATCAAACCTGCCTAAACCTGCAGTATTACCAGGTGTATTTGCTTGAAAATTAAACCCAAATTCCTGGATATACCATGGCGGTGCGGCAGGATACACATAGTAAATAATAAAGCCGATGATGTTTACCAATAAGAAAGTAAGTGAAAACTGTAAGAACCATTTTCTGTTTTTAAAGAAAAGGAAAGCAGCAAAACCTAATGGTACCGGCACCCAACTGAGGTAGAAAAAACCAGTTGTTATATCAAGCCATGTTGTGTGATTAGCCAACCAAAATTCATTCGGGGTAAGTAATTTACCATGTTCATTAATACCGAAAAGGCTTTTCTCCGTTGTATATAAATCTCCAATATGTACCTGTTGATACTGATAATTAGGGAAAGCTTTCATGAAATCGAAAATGATCCAGAAAATAATAAAAATGGAGAACCCTAAAATAAATTTCCTGGTTATTCGAGAGAGATAGTAGCAAATATTAAATAACAACACCAGTGTCAACTGATCTTGTTTATAACCAATCAACCAATAACTAAGTACTAAATAAGTCAGCGATGCCAGGGTAGTTGCCAGCACATGCCTTACCGAAAAAAAAGACTCATTTAATGTAGACTTACCTGTCATATCAGGGTTTAAATCTTTGCATTACTTCTTTACCAGTTTGTTCGTCTATCCCTTTCATTTCCATATACACTACATTCGGCGACCAGAAAGTACCTCCATCAATCTTGATAAAAATACGTGTAAGCACTGCCTGCTGGTTATTAATGGTAGTATATACCTTGAACTGGTTATCTTTTGGGGAACGCATCAGGTATAGCGGACGTTTTTTATAGGATACAAAATGTATTTTATAGGAATCCTTTCCGACCGCCTGTGATTTTATACCATAGGCAAATACACGCTGTATATAAGATAGTTCCTTTTTCTGTCCGCCTTCCGGATAACGAATCCAAAATACATGCACAGGATCATCTTCGTCTACTTCACCCTGTTTATTATACCTCAGTTCACAAACAATAGTGTTTGTGTTTGAAGTTCGCTGCAGGTAAAATAATTGTTTACTATTCCCCTTAGGCACCGGGAAGGTATCCTGAGGCTCAATAGCTGTGCGGTGGGTTGGAGCATTAGCACCTGGTGTTTCTCCCTGTGCTTTTGTTTCACTAAGGGGTGCCAGCATAAAAATTGAGGCAATAGCAATGATCAACGCAGGGGCTCCCATTTTTTGGGATGCTTTCACTAGTCCATCTTTTGCATCTAATGCTTTTTTTGAACTACGTAACCTATTAATTGCAGTTATATTGGTTAATACAGCCATTAGTGTAAGTGGAAGAGTAAAGATTGACATGGTTTCAAGCACATGAAACTTTATTCCACTAACATACCATTTCCAGTCGCCGCCAATATATTCACCGGCTATACCACATGCAATTGCAGATACACCTATTAATACAACTCTCTCAGGACGTTGCATTAATCCATCTTTACATTCAATACCCAAACCTTCTGCTCTTGCCCTTGTATAACTGACCATCATTGACCCGATCATGGCAATAAATGCAAATAATGAGCTCAGGAAATAATGATGGGCAATTAAGTAATAACAAATACCAAGGAACATGACCAATTCACTATATCTGTCTAATACTGAATCGAACAGTGCACCGAAAGAGGAACTCATTTTCCCAAGACGGGCTACTTGTCCATCAAGCATATCAAATAAACCAGCAAATAGCACCAATGCACCAGCCCATCCAACATAAGATAAATCGCCTCTGTGGCCTCTTTCACCCCCTTCAATAAATATTATAGCAACACCAATATTTAATACAAACCCAATAAGCGTTACCATATTAGGGGTAAGGCCCAGTTTAATCAACCCCTTAACGAAGGGGTCGATAACAACATAAATGGCTTTTTGAAGTTTAATTCTTAAAGGAACTTTTTCCATGCTTTATTTGATGACGCAAATTAAGTACTAAATCAGAAATCAAATTTAAATCGTGCCCTTACTCCCCATGTACTGATATTTGGATTTTCTTTATAATTAAATCTTCTGATCAGATCTACCCTGAAAAGTTTAAAGATATTACCAACACCCACACTTCCTTCAATATATGGTTTCTTGCTGAGTGAGAAGGTTGTAGGCACACCTGCAGCGGTAGGGAACTTAATCAGATCCGGATTTTTATCGGGATTGTTTTTATCGCTAATGCCTCCATAAATAATCTTCATCGACAGTAACTCTCTTAGTTTCAATTTACGCAATAAAGGAATCCTGTTAAAGATGAGACCATTAAAATGGTGATCTACCAATAAAGTAGCATAACGATCACTTACAAATTCCTGGAAGTTCATCAGGTTATAAGAATTCAGTTGATATGCATAAGTTTGGTTAGCCCTATGCACAGTTAATAACTGATATGGTGCAGTTCCGAAAGTATATCCACCTTCTAATACTACATCGCTATATCCTAACTGAGACATGAATACTCTTTTCTCTGCTCTCAGATTAATGTTCTGGTAATTGTATTCGCTTTTAAATACACCTTTTACACCTGCTGTAAAACGCAAGGTAAAAATGGGATACTTATTAATGATAGGAATACGGAACACTTTACCCTGATAGAATTGCTCATTTGGTGCCCAGCGCAATTGGGCAGAAAATTCTGAGGTATTAATAGATGGTACATTCACCACATTACCATTCACTATTTTATTATAAATAATAGATCCAGCAGGAGTATGTCGCCAGTTTTTAAAAGCAAGTGTATAGGAAAGTCTGTTCCGGAGTTCATGAACATACTCTAACTTGAATATGTCGTTGTAAATCCATTTATCGTTGTTACCTCTTTTAAAAGAAAGGAAGAAATTATCCTCCTGTACAAACTGTAGTTCCTGACCAGGAATCTTTGTATCATGCTGATAGCTGGCCCGGATAAATTTTAACGGGAACGTATAAATTGATTTATTGTTCAAAGAATAGGTAGTTCCAAAAAAGTATTTGAACTTTTCATCTTTGAAGCCATATGCACCATAGGTTTCAAAATAAATACGTTTACTCAGTTTAGGTGTAGTTCGGCCACCGAGTCTTAGTTTAAAACCTTCTATGGGATTAAATCCATAGAATGCAGCGGCTGGACCAATTTCTACCGGCCCTAATGAAGTATACCCTGAAAATAAGAAAGTTGCGATTGCCATGGTTCTTCTGAATGAGGGCATTTTCTCCAGGCTATCAATATTGGAGTAAATTTTCGATTCAGTTCCACTAAGTGTATCATGCCTGTTCTGCTCCCAGAAACTATCAGGGAGTTTATCTACCTTATCAGTTTTTACCAATGAAGGTCCGTCGTATAATGTATCAGGTTTTGCTTCATTGATTTTATAGTTTTTAAAAGAAACCGTCCTTTCTCCAAAGAATCCTCCACTTGCACCTTTGGTGGCAGCGGCTTCTGCCATTACATTACTTCTGCTTAAATGATAACGTCCATCCGGGTTTTGTTCAAAATCAAGATCGATATGTAATTCCCGAACAAAGTTGAGGTTTACATTCTTACTGAGGAACATATCCAGCCTTTGTACCGCATAGTTACCATCTAATGTGATATACATATTACCACGAAACAGGAGGTCATTGGTATTTCTTGGAGTGAAATACATTTTAATGAGTTTCTTTCCGCTATCATCTGTGATGGTATCACGGATATAGAACATATAAAATGTTGGGGAAAGATCTGCAATCGGACTCAGGAACTGATAGGTGAATAATGGTATATTATCATCATAGATATCTACATCCATGATTAACCTGTTCAGGTATTGGCTTACACCATCATTATCGATGTATTCACCGTAATTCACCTTTTTTTCTCCTCTTACAATCGACTTTGTTTTTTCCGGTTTTTTACGATAATACTTTTGGGTTAGTTTCTCTTCAAGATAAACAGGTAACAAAGTTTTTCCTTTCAGTTTAACCGTATCCCTGTTTTCAAAAAGAAACTGGTATTTACGAAGCATTCGGTTATTGGCCAGTTTCTCTGGTACACTACTAAGTGAGACTTCCAGTTTTTCGTACTGGTCGTATTCAACATAGTCATACTTTTCCGGTCTGTTCAGGGGTTTATTATCAATCACTCTCCTGATCAGGTCTACTGCCGGATTGTTTTTGTTTCTGTATTTGGCTCTTTTATTGGTTGATACAGTAACGTTATTGATGGACTTAGGATCAACTTCTAATTCGAAATCAATGGTCTGCTCCTTCCCAGGAATAATGGTTTTTGGAACATTCAGGTATCCTACATAAGAAGCAATAATGATATTGATATTACCATTTGAACGGAGTGTAAATTGTCCAAGACTATCCGTAACAGTACCTCTTCCTCCTTTAAATACGACGCTTACATATTGTAATGGTGTTTTGCTTACCGCATCTACCACTTTTCCGGTGATAACAGTTTGAGCCATACCCTGCATAAATCCAAACAGCATCAGTATAACCGGCAACACCCACCTTACAACTGCTCTTTTACTTTTCATTTTTTGTTATTATTTGAACACGAATTTTTTTTGTAACATATAATTATAGGTGAACCCTACAATTAGAGATACGATAATTTTTGAGGTTAGGGGTGCCAGGCCAATATATTCTTTTACTACAAATACGCCTCCTGTAACCAGTAACAAATTACCTGCCCATACCAGCAGGTATTTAAATGCCTGCATAGGAACCCTGCCTTCCCTGGCTTCGAATACCCATACCCTACCCAGTAAAAAATTAGCAATACCTCCAGAGATGGTTCCAGTTATACTTGCAGCCAGGTACCAGCAACTGAACACTGTTGTCAATAAAATGAAAACAGTAAAATCAACAATGGTAGCTGCCAGTGAAGCAGCTTGTGCTTTTACAAAAGTAACCATCAATTAAAAAATATTTAACCACATAATTGTGTGTAATAACAGGTTTGCATATATGCCAGCTATCACATCATCTAACATTACACCCCATCCACCCGGCAGCGATTCTGTTTTTCTGATCAATAATGGCTTTGTTATGTCCAATATTCGAAACAGTACAAATCCTGTTATTATATAAGGTAAGGTTGGTGGAACAAAAAGCAGGCTGATCATCATTCCTGCTGCTTCATCTATCACCACCTTTCCGCTGTCTTTACCCCAATCTTTCTCAACAGACTGCGCCGTCCAAATGCCTATCACGGTAACCATTAGCGTAAGTATAATACTTACAATTCCAAATGATTCCGATTCACGGAGCAGATACCAAGGCACGCAGAAAACTGCCGCAGCAATTGTTCCACCTCCTTTTATATAACCAATACCAAAGAGACTGGCAATTGTTTTATGCATCTTAATCATCATAAAGCCTCTACCAAATCCTGGTAATAATCAAGTCCAAGATGCGTGATCAAATCTTCTCCCATAATATGCCTTAATGTATTCTGCAATTTGATGAGTTGTTTGAAGATATCATGCTCAGGTCTCAACCCAGGTGCTGTTTGTGGCGATTTAAAATAGAAGGATAACCATTCCTGGATACCACTCATATTGGCCCTTTTTGCGAGATCCATAAAAATAGCCAGGTCGAGTACAATTGGTGCAGCAAGAATTGAATCACGACACAGGAAATTGATTTTAATCTGCATCGGATAACCTAGCCAACCAAAAATGTCGATATTATCCCAACTTTCTTTATTGTCGCCATGTGGCGGATAATAATTGATGCGCACTTTGTGGTAAAGATCACCATACAATGCAGGATTAATATCAGGTTGGAATATATCTTCCAGTACACTTAGTTTAGATACTTCTTTGGTTTTAAAATTATCCGGATCATCCAATACTAAACCATCGCGGTTACCTAATATATTGGTAGAGAACCAACCCTTAACGCCCAGCGCCCTTGCGTGTAAACCTGGTGCCAGTATGGTTTTCATCAATGTTTGGCCTGTTTTAAAATCCTTTCCTCCGATAGGTGTATTCGTTTCTTTTGAAAGCTCTATCAATGCAGGGATATCACAGGTTAAATTAGGTGCGCCATTTGCATAGGGAACGCCGATTTTAATGGCAGCATAAGCATAGATCATACTTGGTGATATAGCAGGATCATTATTACGCAAGCCTTCTTCAAAGGAAGCAATGGTTTCATGAACAGCAGAAGGTTCTATATATTTTTCTGTTGAACCGCACCATACTATAACAATACGGTCACATCCATTAGCCGATTTAAAGTTTTCAATATCACTGATTACTTCATTGGCAAGATCCCATTTACTGGCAGCTTCTTTAATATGTGTGCCATCCAGGTTTTTGATATAGGATTTATCAAACACCGCTTTCATGGGTTTAATTGATTCCAGTTCGGGTTTGATAGCATTAAGCAATAATGGATCCAGCACTTTTGCATTCATGGCAGCTTCATACACATTATCACTATACACATCCCATCCTCCAAAAACCACACCCGATAATGGTGCCAGGGGTACAAAGTCTTTGATAAGCGGGTAACGGTTCTCTGTTCTCTTACCTAACCTGATATTTCCCATTTGGGTCAATGCTCCGATTGGTTGTGCAATTCCTTTATTTACAGCCATTACACCAGCAATTACGGTGGTTCCGACTGCTCCTAACCCCGGCAGCAGTATGCCTAATTTTCCGCTTGCGGGTTGTATTTGTGTTTTCATGTAATCGTTTTTCTCAATTATTAAAATAGTCCCGTCTGTGACGGGACGTTTCAGAACCAATTTTATTTTTTTAACCCCTTCACCATTATATTAACAATAGAATCGATACGGGTTTCCATTTTGGGGTATTTATTACCCGCAAACAGATCACGCTCTAATCCACGCAATGAGCTCACAATAATTAAAGGAAGGATACCCAATTCTTTTTTTAGGGATGTAGCAAACTCTCCACTCTTTACGCCAAATGCCAGGATATCTGTTACCAGCTTTACTTCCTGTTGGTCATATTCGGTATGCAGGTGTTTCATACAGCGCATATTCTCCTGCATTTCACCCTTAACTACTTTATATAAGTTTGATTTTTTTTGAAGTGCCCTGATTTTTGTAATGGTAAACGACCGTAGTTTTTCTTCAGCCGATCTGGCTTTTTCAGTGGCTTCTTTAGCCTCATTAAACACTTCATTCATTTCTTTACTGATTACCGCATCGAAAATTTCTTCTTTGCTGCAGTAATAATAATAAAGTGTGCTTTTCCCTTTTCCCATGGAACGGGCAATATCTTCCATGGTGGTCTTTTTAAGACCAAATTGCTGGAATAGTTTCTGTGCTTCTTTAAGGATGTCGTCTTTAACGATCTCTTCTTTTGCGGACAATATCATTTTTCGACCAAAATCGTTTTTCGGTCCAAAATTAGGAAAAATCCGAATGCCACTTCTACCGCTTATAAAAATATTAGCCTTTTCTTAGGGAAAAGTCTTTCATCAGATCACAGATAGCTTCTACGCTTTCCAATGCCAAAGCATTGTACATACTTACTCTAATGCCCCCCACTGTGCGGTAGCCTTTTACACCAATCATCCCTTCATTTTTGCATACTTCAAGGAATTCAGGTTCTAAAGTTGGGTCTGACAGGAAGAATACGGCATTCATCAAGCTTCTGTCTTCTTTCTCCACCGTTGGCTTAAAGATGGGAAGGCTATCGATGGTTTGGTATAATAGGTTTGCTTTTGCTTCATTTCTTTTTTGCATTTCTGCAAGACCGCCTTCTTGTATTATCCATCGCAGGGTTAGCATGCTTACATATACAGCAAAAACAGGCGGGGTATTCATCAGAGAACCGGCAGCAATATGTTTTTGGTAGTCCATGATCGTTGGCACTGTACGCTTTACTTTACCGAGCAGGTCTTTACGAATCACTACCAGGTTTACACCTGCAGCTCCCATGTTTTTTTGAGCGCCGGCATATATCAACCCAAAACGCTTGTAATCAGCTGGTCTGCAAAAAATATCGCTACTCATATCTGCCACTAAGGGAATATTGGTATCAGGAAATTGATGCCACTGAGTTCCTTCAACAGTATTGTTAGTGGTTAAATGCAGGTAAGCCGCATTCGCTGGAATTGCAAAATCTTTCTGTATATAAGTATTGTTCTTGTCTGAACTATCTGCAACAATTTCCACTTTCCCAAAGAGTTTTGCCTCAGTGGCCGCTTTTTTACCCCATATACCATTAATATGATAGGCCGCTGTGGCAGCATCATCCAACAAATTCATCGGCACCTGCATAAACTGGGTAGTGGCACCACCATGAAGGAATAATACTTCATGGTCATCACCTAAATCCATCAGTTGTTTAACAGAAGAGATTGCTTCATCCATTACAGCCTGAAAATGTTTGGTGCGGTGACCTATTTCCAGAATAGATAAACCAGTACCATTAAAATCATGAATGGCCTGTGATGCCTGCTCCATAACAATTTTAGGCAGTACAGAAGGCCCGGAATTAAAATTATGTACGCTCATTTCGGTTGCTTGAAGCCGCAAGGTAGGAAATAGTCCATAGACCATGGACCATGGACCATGGTCTATGGACTATGGTCTATGGACCATAGCTACTCATGTACATCCGTTACGCCGCCAGATACTGCGAATTTCATGGCATCAGCTGCACTTACATCATGCAACGGTTTAATGCGGTCTTTAGATACTATATAAGTAATGCCGGATATGGCATACGAGTGTGGCACATAAACAGTTACATGATCCTCCATACCAAAGTCTGCTGCTGATTGCTGGGTAATGAATCCAACCCTCCAAACATCAGGAGCATCTACATTCACAAGTACAGGTTTATCAAATTTCTTTTTGTTACCCGCAAAAGCTTCCAGAAAATCTTTTACAGAGGAATAAATAAATTTTATACCCGGCGTTTTCTCCAACACCGTATCAAGCAGGGTAACCAGCCTTCCAACAACAAATAAAGAAGATATCCAACCCACCAACAATACCAGTGCTATTACTACAACAAAACCCAGTCCAGGCAAGCTTTTTAGGTTACCAGCCGCATCTTTCTCTAATAAACTCGGAAACAGTGCATGAATAAGATTAGGTAAAATGCCATCTATCCAGGTAAAAAGTCCAATTACCACCCATAGCGTAATACCGATTGGAGCCAGTACAATAAGTCCCTGGAAGAAAAATTGTAGCAATTTTTTTCCGTAAATACGGATGATCGTTTTAAAGTTCATTGGGTCTTATTAGAATGTAAAATAACTAAGAATTATACAAATCAACCGTTTTAAACGGTTGGGAAAGGCAAAAAACTAACGATTATAAGCATTTCATTCATCAGATTTTGTGACCGTTTAACACAGATTTAATCCAAAAAAAACATGGAAACTTTGGTTACGTTTAAAGTTTCCATAGTTTTGCGCCCGAATTACGCGTATGGAAACACAAGAAAGAATATTAACCAAAGCACATGAATTATTCATGCGTTATGGCCTGCGCAGTGTGAGTATGGATGAGATTGCCAACCACCTGGGCATGAGCAAAAAAACCATTTACCAGTTTTATGCCGATAAAGATGCACTGGTTGAAGGAGCAATCGGAATTGAAATTGAAAAAAGTAAAACGGATTGCACTTGCTTTCGTGAATCGAGTGAAAATGCGGTCCATGAACTTTTTATGACAATCGACCGCGCACTCGAAATGTTGAAACACATGAACCCTTCCGTGATGTTTGATCTTGAAAAATATCATCCGAAGGCCTATCGTAAATTTCTTGATCATAAAAACAAATTCTTTTATGACCTCATAAAATCGAATCTTGAATGGGGAATTAAAGATGAATTATACAGAGATGACATCAATGTAGAAATACTAACCCGATTCAGACTTGCTACGATATTCCTGATGTTCGACACAGAAAGCTTCCCCCCCTCAAAGTTCACTGCCGCACAGATTATCGCAGAAATAACGGATAATTTTCTTTATGGGATGGCATCAGCCAAAGGACTTAAACTGATTCAAAAATACAAGCAACAAAGACTAAAAAGTAAACTATGAGTAAACGAAGAAAAATACAAAACATGGTTTTACTGTTGGGGCTGGTAATTAGTACAATTACATCTGCTCAAAATGCTACACGCCATGAATTTACCATTCAGCAATGTGTAGATTATGCCTATAAAAACAATGTGCAGGTTAAAAATGCCTTGTTAAATATTCAGGTACAACAGCAAACCAATCGCGACATTACTTCGGCAGCACTGCCTACCGTAAGTGGTACCTTATCTGGTAATGATTACTTACAACTACCAGTATCCTTACTACCAGGTGAATTTTTTGGTAGTGCACCCGGTACTTTTATTCCCGTTCGGTTTGGGGTTAAATACAATGCCTCCGCTACTTTGCAACTCCAGCAGTTGTTATTTGATGGTCAGGTATTTATCGGACTTCAGGCAAGAAAAACGTCTATGGAATTCCAGGCGAAGAACAAAGAAGTAACCGAAGAAATGATCAAGACCAATATTTACAAAATCTATTACCAACTGGTTGTTAGTAAAACCCAGATTGATTTACTCGATGCTAATATCAGCAGGTTAAGCAAACTGGAACACGACACTAAAGAGCTTTACAAAAACGGTTTTGCCGAAAAACTGGATCTGGATAAAATAGCTGTACAGGTGGCTAATCTTGAAACAGAGAAATTAAAAGCACTCAACAGTATTGACCTTGGATACATGGGACTAAAAACCTTACTGGGAATGCCTGTTACTGATAGCCTGGTTTTAGTTGATAAACTAACCGAAGACCAGATAAGCCGTGATTTTACATTGGATACAGCTTATAATTACACAGACAGAAAGGATTTTCAATACCTGAGTCTGGGTAAAAAATTAAATGAATTCAATATTAAGCGTTACCAGTTAAGTTATCTGCCTACCGTTTCGTTATCAGGTTCTTATACCAAGAATGCTCAGCGTAATAAGTTTGACTTTTTTGGTAAAGGCGATTGGTTTACTACATCATTCATCGGATTGAATATCTCCGTTCCCATTTTTGATGGATTCGGAAAAGATGCACGCATCAAAAAAGCCCGTTTCGAATTGAAGCAAACCGAAAACCAGCTCGACAACCTGAAATTAACTATTGATAACGAAGTAGCTCAATCACGTGTGAATTTCAGAACTGCTATTGCTACCATGAATTTCCAAAAGAAAAATATGCAACTGGCAGAAAGCGTGTACAATCAAACAAAGAAGAAATATGAAGTCGGTACCGGATCAAATACGGAGATCACGGCCGCTCAAACCGACCTCGTAACAGCACAAACAAATTATATCAGTGCCCTGTACAGTGCAATTATTGCCAGGGTAGATTACTTAAAAGCAATTGGAAAATTATAATGACCAATAAACCTAACTATATGCAAAAAATATTCTCTATTGCAGTATTGGCTGCTACTGTTACCCTTGCCTCCTGTGGTGCAAGTACTTCGGAAGGTTCCGGAGCAGCAAAAGAACAGAAAGCAAAGCTTGCTGAATTAAAAAAGCAAAAAGAAAAAATTGAAGGTGAAATCAGTGAGCTGGAAGCATTGATTGTAAAACTAGACCCTTCTTCTGCTAAACCTGAAAATGCAAAACTGGTTGCATTTGCTGCTATTGCTCCAGAATCATTTACCCACTATATTGATTTACAGGGTAAAATCGAATCTGAAAATATCTCTTTCGTAACCCCACGAGGTGGTGGTGGCCAGGTAAAAGCACTTTTTATTAAGCGTGGCGACGAAGTGAAAAAAGGTCAGCTCATTTTAAAACTTGATGACGCTTTACCCCGCCAAAGTTTATTAGCCGCTGAAAAAGGACTCGAAACCTTGAAAACCCAGTTATCTTTTGCAAAAACATTGTACCAGAAACAAAAAAACCTCTGGGATCAGAATATTGGTACTGAAGTACAACTGATTACCGCAAAAAATAATGTTGAAACCCTCGAGAACCAATTGAAAAGTGCAGAGGAGCAGGTTAAAATATCTAAAGAACAATTACAATTCACTTCCGTTTACAGCGATGTAAGTGGTGTGGCAGAAGATGTAAACATTCGTGTGGGTGAACTTTTTGTTGGCTCTGGCCAGATTAAAATTGTGAATACCAGCAACCTTAAGGTAACCACAGAAGTACCGGAGAATTACCTTGACAGGGTTGGTAAAGGAACTAAACTCCGTATTACTTTACCTGATATCCAAAAAACAGTTGAGTCGAGTGTTGGTGTTTCTGGTAAAATCATTAATCCTATCAGCCGTAGTTTCTTCATAGAAGCAAAAGTGCCTAATAACAAAGAGTTTAGACCAAATCAGATTGCAATGGTTCAAATTCAGGATTATGCTGTTAATAATGTAATAGTAGTTCCCCTGAATACTTTGCAAAATGATGAGAAAGGTAAATATGTAATGGTTGCATCCAATGAAAAAGGTAAAATGGTTGCCAGAAAGAAAATGGTAATACCAGGTGAATTTTATGGTGATAAACTTGAAATCAAGTCTGGATTACAATCCGGAGACCTTGTGATCATTGATGGCTACCAGAGCTTATACGATGGACAGGTTATAATCAGCAGCACTAAGTAATCAACTTAATGCCTTTTGAAAGATTGAAGATCATTTAAACTAATTGTATGAGTGCATTAGAAAATATAAAAGGTAAGTTCAAAGAATTTGGGCCGACTACCTGGAGTATCAAAAATAAAACATCCATCTACCTGATGATGTTGTTTGTGAGTCTTGCGGGTATATTCCAATTCGTAACCTTACCTAAAGAACAATTTCCGGATATTGTTATCCCTACTATTTATGTTCAGACCATACATGTAGGTAACTCTCCGAAAGACATAGAAAACCTGGTTACCAGACCGATCGAAAAACAGATTAAAGGTATCACAGGTGCGAAAATTAAAAAGTTTACAAGTACATCCCAGCAAGACTTTTCTGCCATCATGGTAGAATTCGATACGGATGTAAAAACAGATATTGCTTTACAGAAAGTAAAGGATGCGGTTGATAAAGCTAAGCAGGATCTGCCTACAGACCTTACGCAGGAACCAACCGTTCTTGAAGTAAGTTTTAGTGAGCAGCCGATCATGTATGTAAACCTTAGTGGTGATTATGACCTGCCAAGGTTGAAAAAATATGCGGATGACCTGAAAGACAAGCTGGAAGATCTTCCTCAAATTAATCGGGTAGACCTCGTTGGTGCGCCGGAAAGAGAATTTCAGGTAAATGTAGACAACTATCGCATGCAAAGCGCGGGCATTACATTCGATGACATTAATGCTGCTATACAGCGTGAAAATGTTGATATTTCTGGTGGCTTATTGGAAGTTGGCAACATGAAACGAAACCTTCAACTGAAAGGTCAGCTCAAAACAGCTTTTGATATCCAGCAAATTATCGTAAGAAATACCAATGGAGCCCCTATTTACTTAAAAGATATAGCCCATATCATTGATACCATCAAAGAGAAAGAAAGTTATGCCCGCTTAGATGGTAAAAATGTGGTAACACTGAATATCATCAAAAGAAGTGGTGAGAACCTGATTGAAACAAGTGATGGAGTAAAGAAGATAGTAGAAGAAGGTAAGAGCGTGATTTATCCCACAGATATGAAAGTGGTGATTACAGGTGATCAGAGTATACAAACACGTACTTCATTCAACGATCTGGTTAACTCAATCATCATTGGCTTTGTGCTGGTATTGATTGTATTGATGTTCTTTATGGGTGTTGTTAATGCCTTCTTTGTGGCCCTTTCTGTTCCACTGAGTATGTTTGTGGCATTTGTATTTCTACCGGGAGCCGATCTGATTGTTGGCACCCATGTTACCCTAAACTTCATCGTACTATTTGCCTTATTATTTGGATTGGGCATTATCGTGGATGATGCCATTGTGGTGATAGAAAATACACACAGGATATTTATTGAAGGAAAAGGTAAACTTAGCACAGCATTCTCTGCAAGAATTGCTGCTGGTGAGGTATTTATTCCTGTATTAGCAGGTACACTTACTACACTGGCACCGTTTTTCCCGCTACTCTTCTGGCCAGGTATCATTGGTAAATTCATGGTTTACCTCCCTACCATGCTCATCTTTACACTTGCAGCATCACTGGTGGTAGCATTTATCATGAACCCCATATTCGCTGTTGACTTCATGAACCATCCTGAAAGCGATGTGAAAGAAGCCAAAAGTGCGATTTTCAGAAAGAAAGGTTTTTGGATTGCCATTGTTTTAGGTATTCTACTAGACGTTGCAGGCGCTACTTTCTGGGGTAATCTTTTATTATTCTTCATGATACTGGTGGTATTAAACCGTTATATACTGGATGATGCTATTCATAATTTCCAGAACAAGGCTTTACCATGGATCATGAGTCATTATGAAAGCCTTCTTCGTTGGGCATTGAATGGATGGAGACCTGTACATTTATTGTTAGGTACGATTGCTTTATTCTTTATTTCAATGTTCTTATTTGTGGGATCTATTGGCAGTGGTCGTATCCCTGTTACTTTCTTCCCGAAAGGTGATCCTAACCAGATTTTTGTGTACCTCAAATTACCCGTAGGTACGGATGTTGAATACACAGATTCTATCACTAAAATTTTAGAGGGCCGTGTAAATAAAGTGCTTGGTACAGAAAACGGAAAACATAATCCGATTGTTGAAAGTATCATCAGTAACGTAGCTGTTGGCGCAGGTGACCCTACCGCGGGCGATAGAAGTACAAGAAGTGAGCTGGGAAGAATTCAGGTATCTTTTGTGGAATTTGAAAAAAGACATGGTGTTTCTACAAGGCCATTCCTTGATCAGATTCGTGCTCAAATGAAAGGAATTCCTGGTGCAGAAATCAGTGTTGATCAGGAAAATGGTGGGCCTCCCACTGATCCTCCGATCAATATTGAAATTGCCAGTGAGGACTTTGATGCCCTTATCAAAGGTGCCAGCTTAATGAAAAACTATCTTGATTCTATTCAGGTGCCCGGAGTTGAGGAACTGAAGATGGATATTGATTTGAAAAATCCGGAGATTACTTTGATAGTTGACAGACAGCGTGCTTTAATTGAAGGTGTTTCTACCGCACAGATTGGCATGGAAATACGTACGGCTTTATTTGGAAGGGAAGTATCTAAAATAAAAGAAGGAAAAGAAGAATATAAAATTCAATTACGTAACAATGAAATGCAACGTAAAAGTTTAACCGATCTGTTAAACATGCGTATTTCATTCCGTGATATGGCTGCTGGTGGTGCGGTTAAGCATATTCCTATCAGTGCGCTGGTTAAGGTAGAACCTACCAGTACATTAGGAAGTGTAAAAAGAAAGAACCAGAAACGACTGATCACCCTACGTTCAAACGTTTTAACAACAGAGGGCTATAATGCAACTGCCGTAAACCAGGAACTTGCAAAACACATCACTGCTTTTAAAGGTTTACCGGATGGTGTAACTATTAAGCAAACAGGTGAGGGTGAGCAACAGGCAGAAACAGGTGCATTCCTTTTCAAAGCACTACTTATTGCATTAGCTTCTATTCTGTTGATCCTTGTACTACAATTCAACAGTGTAAGTAAACCAGTCATCATCTTAACTGAAATTATATTCAGTGTGATCGGTGTGTTCATCGGGTTTACCATCACTGGAATGGAAGTATCGGTATTGATGACAGGATTGGGAATTGTTGGTCTTGCAGGTATCGTAGTTAAAAACGGTATCCTCGTAATTGAATTTGCTGATGAGTTGAGAGCAAGGGGTATGAAAACCAGGGAAGCTGTTATTGAAGCAGGTAAAACACGTATCATTCCGGTATTGTTAACCGCTCTTGCTGCTATTCTCGCCTTTATTCCGATTGCTGTTGGTTTCAACATCAACTTTGTTACACTGTTCTCAGAGTTGAATCCAAGAATTTTCTTTGGTGGTGATAACGTTGTATTCTGGAAGCCATTAAGCTGGACCATCATCTTTGGTCTTGCATTCGCTTTCTTCATGACGTTGATTATTGTACCGGCTATGTACCTTATTGCAGAACGTTTACGCAGACCAATGCGCAGAATGTTTGGAGGTAAGTGGATCAGCTTTATGGGTATACCACCTTTGACAATTATCTTCTTGTTCCTGATGGTTGCAGCACTGATCAGAAACAGGATTGCCAGAAAGAAACGTGAGAAAAGATTGAAAAATGTGGCAACGGTTAACCAGGCTTTTACAGGTAGCTGGTTCTAAAGAGTCTTTACAGTTGGTTTTGGTAATAATCCACGCCGCCCCTGCTCTCAGGGGCGGTTTTTTTTGCGGTATATACTTACTATTTTCTGTGTAACTCTGTGCTTTCCAAGAAAAATAATATGAATACTTACAACAATTTAGCTTACCCACAACAAGAATTATCTTACAGGATTATTGGCATTGCAATGGAAATACACCGCTTGCTGGGTAAAGGGTTTTTAGAAATCGTTTATAAAGATGCCTTTGAATACGAATTACAATGCAAAGGCATCTTATATGAAAGAGAAAAGGAATATAATGTTACCTATAAAAACATCATATTACCACATAAATTTTTTGCCGACTTTGTTATTGACAACTGTATTATTTTAGAAATCAAATCAAAAGCTGGAATAATTGAACAACACCAGGCACAAGTGCTAAACTATCTGGCTGTTTCCAAATTAAAATTGGGTTTATTATTAAACTTCCATGAAAAATCATTGCAATACAAAAGACTAGTGTTGTAATCTGTGAATCTGTGGCAAATGAATTAAGCCACAGATTCACAGATTACTGTAAGATTTTTTTAAAATATACTACTTATAATAAAAATTGACTCATGAAACAAAACCACGAAATAGATTATAAAATTTACGGGGAGGAAATGCAGTATGTAGAGGTTGAGCTCGATCCGAATGAGACTGCTATTGCTGAACCTGGGGCGTTTATGATGATGGAAGATGGTATCCAGATGGAAACCCTGTTTGGTGATGGCAGTAAACAACAAGGTGGCTTGCTGGGTAAACTACTCAATGCCGGAAAAAGGGTTCTTGTTGGTGAAAACCTTTTTATGACTGCATTTACCAATATCAGTGGTGGAATTAAAACCGTAAGTTTTGCCTCCCCCTATCCGGGTAAAATTATTCCGGTTGATCTGTCCAGGTTTCAAAACAAAGTGATTTGCCAAAAAGACGCTTTCCTCTGTGCTGCCAAAGGTGTGAGTGTAGGACTAGAATTTCAGCGTAAGCTAGGAACAGGATTGTTTGGCGGTGAAGGTTTTATCATGGAGAAACTGGAAGGTGATGGAATGTGTTTCTTGCATGCCTGCGGACATGTTGTGCAAAAACAGTTACAACCAGGTGAAATGTTGAAAGTAGATACAGGCTGTATTGTTGGATTTACTTCAGGAATCGACTACGATATACAATTCGTTGGAGGCATTAAAAATACCATTTTCGGAGGTGAAGGATTGTTCTTCGCTACCCTCCGAGGACCAGGCATAGTTTGGATTCAAACCCTGCCAATCAGCCGCCTTGCCGGTCGTATCCTCGCCTACGGCACTTATAGTAGAAAAGAAGAGGGAAGTATTTTAGGAGGTATTGGTAATATTTTGGATGGGGATGGATGGAGGTGAGGAATAGACCATAGTCCATGGTCTATGTACTATGGACTATGGACTAAGAACTCCACTCACAGCCCAGCACCACCATCTCGGAAGCATTTCTCTTTATCTTAGCGAATAATGAAAGTTAACAGCGAAGCATCTTTAAAAGATTTCTTTGATAGCAAGGTTGCGCAATACAATCAGCCCTCCTTTATCAAAGATGATCCTATAGTTGTTCCCCATTATTTTTCAAAAAAACAGGACATTGAAATCGCAGGTTTTTTTGCTTCCATTTTTGCCTGGGGTAACCGCACAACTATAATCCAAAAATCATTTGAGCTGATGCAATTAATGGGAAATGAGCCTTATCATTTCTGTATGCATCATAGCGAGCAAGATCTTCAACAATTACTCCAATTTAAACACCGGACTTTTAATACAACCGATCTGTTGTATTTTATTGCCTTCCTGAAATTTCATTACAACCAATACGAGTCGCTCGAAGATGCTTTTGTAACGACCAAAGGAGATTCGATGGAAATCAGGTTAACCGTATTTCATGATTATTTCTTTTCATTACCAGATGCACCAAACAGAACAAGAAAGCATATTGCCACACCATACAAAGGCTCTTCTTGCAAAAGATTGAATATGTTCTTACGCTGGATGGTTCGAAAAGATAAAAATGGGGTTGATTTTGGCCTCTGGCAGAAAATAAAACCCGCTGAGCTTATTTGTCCCATTGATTTACATGTGGCAAGGGTTGCCAAACGATTTCAATTATTAGACAGAAAGCAGATGGACTGGCAGGCAGCCATTGAGCTAACAAATTATCTGCGCGAACTTGACCCTGCTGACCCTGTGAAATATGATTTTGCCCTTTTTGGTTTAGGCGTTATAGAGAAATATTAAATAAACCCCTGCTCCGAAATTTGGTTCAGCGCAGGGGTCGTTGCATCAAAAGAAGAATAAACTTTGTCTTCCACCTACTTTATTTCCTCCACCCTTTCCTGCCGCACCGAAGCTTCTGATATTATAAGTAAACGTAAGCATAAAATAACGCTGGAGAATGTTCACCTGTTTGTCGGTAATAAAATTCTCGGATGAGTAGCGATAAACTGATCTGTTTTGATTGAGTAAATCAGATACAGAGAACTTCAATTGGCCATTATCATCCTTCAGGAAAAGATAGGTGAGTCCGGCATTCAGTAATGATATCGTTTTTTGAACACCCGGTGCTACCTGAGAATTGTAACGATGATCAAGTGTCAGCTCCCATACAAATTTTTTAGGTAATCGGATTACCATATCAGAACTGAGACTTTGGCGTTCAACATTCAAATTTTTGAACTCGTTGCTTTCATAGTAAGAGTTGTTATAATTCCTGCTATAGCTGATATTCCATTCAAATTTATCATTCAAGTTTATACCGGTACGGATGAAAGGATTGAAATCAACGGTTTTAACATAACTCTTTTTAGAATTGATGATCAGGAAATTCCTTGTATAGTTCACATTGTATCCAGTACCATAATTGAACGAAAATTTTTGATTAACTTTTTGTTGTTTGTTGAAATACAAATTAGTATAAAAATTATGGATACCATCTGCGTTTAAAGGAGTAGTAGTCTGCACACCATTTGGCGCAATATCCCTGCTTCTGACTACACCATTATTACCTATATACCCGCCTAAATAAGCACTGATAAACATCTGTTTTTGGGTAACATTCTTAAAGAAGTTCAGGTTAAAACCATGAGATATACCGGGTTTAAGGTTTGGATTACCTTTTACAATATACAGGGGATTACTATTATCTGGCACTGGCTGTATATCACTAATACCAGGAGGGTTCACATTGGCATTATAGCTGAGGTTGAATTCTTTCCAGCTAATATTTGCTCCGGGTAAAATATAATTATAATGCTGATCAAGTTTTTGCCCAATAGATACATAGCGATTGAACAGATCTAACCAAAGAAAATTTAAACTGGCTGTTATACTAAGTTTTTTATACCTGAAATTCAGGGCGCTCGATAAATTATTTCTCCAACTGGTTCTTTCTACATGATTGGTAAGGAGGCTATTGATAACATCATACTTACCGCTTCCTGCATCTTTATTATAGGTAGCTAATGCATCTTTGTTTTCAAAAAAGGTAAGATTATATCCAAGACGCAGAGTCAGGTCTTTCAGAAGTGGTTCTGCATAATTCAGGTTAGTGCTTGTTGAAAAATTAGCCCTTTCCTGATCGCGCAACTGATCTATATTACTTGAGCCTGTTGGATAAAATATATTGGCTACATTATTAAACTGATCTGTATTTACAGCGTTCAATTGTACAGAATTTACAAAATTGAACGAGCGCCCTTTCTTTTTAAAGCTTTTAAAATAACTCAATACATGGCTATATCCAAGATCTCTTGCTTTAGAAGTCTGCAGATTTGAACTTGTATTCAATAAGCCATCTACACTGCTGTTTGTACTGATATCACTAAGTCTGTCGCTTGTATTATTTGCCACAGTTAATACCGGACGGAATTCCATTCTTGAAGTAGTATCAATTTTCCAACGAAGTCCAAATCCAAGTCTGTGTGTTTTAGAAAAAGCTACTTCAGATTTATTGGTACGGCTGGTTAAAATAGTATCGCCGAAAAATTGCTGTCTGTTTTCTAATTCAGCAATATCGTTCCTTAGGCTACCGTAAAAATATTGGGTATTGAGTGTAAGTCCTTTTTTGAATTCATTGTTCAGGTTAAAACCAATTCCGCCAGATTGCTGAATGCCTTGACCTGTTCCACCGAAGGAGATACCATTTACGTTTAAACCTCCATTACCATTGATTGAGATAGAATTGATGCCGCTTCTGTCGAAGCCTCCCAATGATCGTATATCATTAAAACCAAAGCCAGCTTTATTGAGGTTATTACTAAAACCCAAAACACTCACCTGCAAAGTATCGCGAAACATATTTACTATCCCACCTGCTTCATAACGGTTTGCATCTGCTTTACCAGCATATGCTTTACCGAACATACCCTGTTTAATCGCTTTTTTCAATTTGAGGTTAATCACCTGACCAACATCCGCTTTCGCTTTATCGGGGTTGAGTTCAAGTTCATCTTTATCATCTGATACTTGTACTTTATCGATCAGGTTAGCAGGCAGGTTTCGGGTTGCCATTTTAGGGTCGCCGCCGAAAAAGTCTTTCCCATCCACCATTATCCTGTTTACTTTCTTTCCGTTCACGGTGATATTTCCATCTGCGTCGAGTTGTACACCGGGTAATTTCTTCAAAAGGTCCTCAACTAATGCGGTAGGAAGTGTTTTGAAAGATGCTGCGTTAAATTCGATGGTATCTTTTTTTACCACAACTGGTGGTCTTTCTGCAATAACCAATACATCATCCAGTGTAAGTCCGCTATTCGGTGCCATTGAAATAGTACCTGCATCTAAACTATTACCATCCGCACTTAGTTTAAATTCCTTGCGTGATACAGTATAACCGGAATAGGATATTACCATGCGCAAGTCAACATCCAATGGTAATCCGGATACTTTAAATTCTCCTGTTTCACTGCTGAGTCTGTAGGTAATTAAAACCGTATCAACAGCCCTGAATACAGAAACGGTAGCAAGGTTCATGGGTTGTTTTGAAGCTGAGTCAATCAGCTTTCCACTAATTGATCCGGTTGAATTCGTCTGAGCGGATAAGATGCCTGAAAACAACATGCTAAGTATAAGCATGAAAATCCTGTTACGCATGATGATGCATTTCTCTTAAACAATTAATTAATAGGAAATCATCCATTCAAATACTTAGGTATGCTACTGAGGGCAAACCCATCCATTCAAATCTTGATGTTTCCGGATTGCTATTTTTTCCGGTGCAGGAAGGCTGCTTGCATAGCGTAATAGCTCCAACCACTGTAGCGGCTGTAAACAACAGCATCAAGAGCGGGATCCATTTTCTAATATTAAGCATTTGATTTTCTTTTACCCAGATACAGCCATTCTCCATTATTGCAACCAGATTCCAGGGTAGAAATCAGGTAATACAGCAAAAAGAGACCCTAACATGTACACTGAGGTATATGATATTTACTAAACTCCATATAAGGAGATATGTTACAGCAAAAGGTTGGAAAAAATGGTGGTTTTTTTTAATCTCCTTCTTCCAGTTCAAAAAGTTCTTCTACCGGAACCCCGAAAAGTTTGGCCATTTTAAGGGCCAGGGCTGTAGATGGCACATATTTTCCGGCTTCCATGGTATTGATGGTTTGCCTGCTCACCGCAATTTTTCTGGCCAGATCGTCCTGTGTGAGGTTGTGAATGGCCCGCTGCACTTTAATCTTGTTCTTCATAAACTGGCTTTATTATATTGAAATAATACATAACGAAAGCGAAGTATAAAAATGATGAGTACGGTAAACATATTATAAGTCATCACCTGGAAAAACTCACTGCCATAAACGGTTAAAATGCTGATCACCAAAACAAGGTAATTGGCATAAACTGCCCACTGCAGGGCTTCGAGACGAAAAAACTGGATGGCTTCGTCTTCAATTTTTTCCTTTGAAAAAGCAATGAATACCAGACTGATAATCAGGCCCACAGCTGCCAGTTCATCGGTAAAATTGTGCGTGCCAAAAAACTCGAGCTTGGGTGTTTTAAAGAAACTAAACTGAAGCCAGCTGGCATTGTATTCAAAAAACATGTTAGCAATACCCAGAGCCAGAAAAGGTACCAGCAACAAGTATCCTATTCGCTGAAACCTGTGCGGAAATAATTTGATTTGTTTCATTTTAAATGATTTGATCTGACAAAAGTAAAATGAACATTTCATTTTGTCAAGTTTATTTTACTTTTTGTATAAATTATTTTACAAAGTATTGACTGTCAATGCCAATCTCGTCGGATAATGTCGTAATTTTATATATGGATCCGGGAAATCAACTGATTCCGCTTGAATCACTCAGCAAAGAAGACTTGGCTATATACATCGAAACACTGATCAGCCAAGACTTCCCAAGGCTTATCCAGATACTCTACCGGCTGGATATCAGCGAAGCCAAGCTAAAAAACATGCTTGCAACCAACCCAAATGCGCATACAGGCACATTGATTACACAAATGATTATTGACCGCCTCGAAGCTAAACGTAAAAGCAGGGATGAATACAGTAAGAAAGACTGGGGCGAATCGGAAGTTGAGCGATGGTGACCATTGTCATCCGGTAAAAAAAAGCTGCAAGCCAATACTGTGCGGCAAAAGAGAATTTTTACGTGCTTGGCTTTAATAGCTCTTTCGTGGCAATTTCCGCTATAAAACATGCAATTCTAATTCGCACATTATCAATGATTTATCCGTATCATCAACACACCATCAACACATCAACAACACAGCACAACACATATTAGTGTTTTGAAGTGTTGAAATACTGTTATTATCCTGTAGATGTATTCAGGAAAACATTACTGAAATTACAAGCCTGCATAACACATATCCGTACTTGCAAATATCATTACCCTCCTCGATCCCCCCTGGGTAAGAAGTGTAAAGATTGAAACCTTATTCGTATTTTAGTGATACAGTTGTACAACTCCTTGCAATCATCTACCTGAAAATGGAACTTAATTTATTTGATCCCATACTTCTTATTTGGTCTTTTTTCGCTTGCATAAGTCTGATACTTTTAATAATAACCGTTGTTTTGCTTACCAGAAAAAATACGCATGATAAGAAACAATTATGGCAGTGGATTATTGTGTTAATATTTATTCCGGTACTAGGTCCGATTAGCTTTTGCATCTATTTAATCAAAACCAGACATCTTCGCATGCGTTCGGTTAAGAGCTAGCAGAAACGAATGCATTAGCAACTCTTTCAAACATTTTGAGATACATGATTACAGCAGAACAAAATCGTGCATTAATTACCGTTGGCACTATAGCTGCAAAAAATAAGGCATGGACTCATTATGCCAATTACTGCTTTGAAAAAGAAAAGGGGAAACGTAAAGAGGCTTTGCATGAAATGGATAAATTTTTGGAAGCCGCTTCACGATGGTCTACCGAAGCAACAATTGATTTTCTCAACTTCATCTTTCCCTTGTTTGAAAATATACCAGAAGCTAATTACGGACCTTTCCCGCAACCACTCAGTAAAAAACTGGTAGAACCGGCTTTGGATAAATGGTGTAAAACTTCACCTTCCGACAGCAACCCATTTCGCTGGTATGGCAGGTTTTATAAGAGCAAAGCGCACCTTGAGAAAGCAATTACCATCAACCCTACAGATGACCTTGCAAGGAGTTACCTGATAGAAGAGTGGATGGCATTGATTGATTTTTCACTTCACCATTTCCCCGAATGCTTTATTGGCAATCCGGCCGACAGCATAGCAGTTGGAGAAAGGGTACAACTGCAAATTGAGCAATTGATATCGCCTGCTTTAAAAAAAGGTTGGACAGAAAAACTGACATACAGCCTTCACCTTATTCAGACTTATATAAACTGGGAGGCTTCCGGGCACCCCCACCTGGAATTATGGGCTGCGGAAAACAACATCAATATTGTAGATGTCGATAATACTGTGTACTATTTTAACACAAAAAACCAATAAGGTTTATAATTTATCGATGGTACAGAATGTATACCCCTTCGCTTTCAATTCATTGATAATTGATGATAACTGATTGTACAGTTTGTCTTTTCTTCTTGGATCTGTTCCTGCATGTATTAAAAGTATGGCTCCATTCAGTGTTTCTTTTGCCTCAAATTCGCGTAGCAGTTTTATAAGTGTTTCACTCGATTTGTAAGCAGCCCCCATTTCAGGCCAGGTATAATCTGCATTGGTTCTGGTGCCAGGCGTAAAACTAAACAACCGCACGAGTTGTTCTGCATACCATTTACCAATGCGTTTATTCCACCATTCATAGGGTGGAATAAAATAACTGAACGGGCTGTTATTTTCCACTCCAATATCTTTCATTGCTTGTAAATTGGCATTATAATCCCGCTCTAAAGAATCTCTTGTTACAAGCATGCTGTCGCGATTGTTCCAGTCGTTATACAATATATGCTGGTCTGAATGTGGCCCCAGGTAATGTTGTTTCTGAAACAATTGTTTAATCGCAGTCTGGTATTGTTTATTGCGATAAAGGCGACCAGTGAAGAAGAAAGATGCTTTTATGTTTTGTTGGTCCAGTGTTTTTGAAATAGCTGGCAAGCCTTCTGCATATTCATCGGCTGTAAACACTAGTGCAATTGATTTTTTAGAAACATCGCCTCTGACAATCGCAAGCTCTTCCATGGTGAAATCCGGATTTACGGGAGGATAGGCTGTCCACTCATTACCAGCTATGGGTCTTGTTTCATGTTCTTTCGCTGCCAGTAAATAAATCAGTGAAGCTGTACCATCCATCGTTGGTTCATTGGTACTGTAATCGCCATAATCGTCGTGGTATACAGCCAGATTACTTTGAAATGCAGCATATTCATCCGGTTCATTCAAGGTAATACCGATCAGGTTTTTGTAAATAGAAGTGTATACCGGGCCATCTACCAAACCACCATCAATCGGATATTTTTTGAGGTGTGTGAATGCAGAATGAGGATCGGCTGGTGTATCGCCCCAGGATGGCAAACCATATACCATACTGGTGCCCCATGGGTTGCAGCCAAAAAGCCAATCGATATTCGCCTGTTCCAATGCTGCATAAGTTTTATCGCCCGTCATAATGCGATACCAATAGCATTGAATGGCAAATGAAGTGGTTAGATTATTACTGCACCAGATAAAGGGTATACCACGATAAAATGCATTTTGCTTTGCCTTATTCCATACTGCTTTAATACCTGCTTCATAAAAATCATGTAGGGAATCTCTTTTGTTACTGCTTACTGCACCGTAGGCCAGCACAAAGTGGCCAGCATTTACAAAAGGATACCATTCGTAATGGTTGGCAGTATCTTTCCCCAGCCAGGGTGTAACGGGTTCCTGAAACGCAAAAGTAAATGCATCCTCAGTGTATGTTTCACCCTTTACACCTTTTGTTTGTGCAAGGGTAGCAGCTGCAAGCTCCATATCGTCTGTCCAGTTACCTTCTGCATATATATAGGGTGACCTTACCGAAGCTGTTTGCGCAACACCGGGATATTTTTTACCATATCCATAAGCTGCTTCTGCTTTTTGAATAAGTTTTTTTGAAAATGCCGCATCTCTTTCCTGATATACCTGTGCAGCCAAGGCAAAAGTGCTGGCAAATTTTGCAGCAGTAGAGGCAGTGCCGGTAGTGGCATTCATAAATTTTCCCCTTACCTGAGGCTTCCCCGAAACAAAGTATACAGGCCGTTCAATTCCACGTCCATAATAGTTGGTATCTTCTTTAGGAATACGCATTTTCATGTGATCCCTGTCATCACCCAACTGATTGAACATGATATTATCTTCAGGGTTCATTTTCAATAACCAATCAAGTCCCCATTTAGCTTCATCTAATATATCTGCTATACCATTTTTTCCCTCTAATCCATTCGCCTGTTTTTCATCCCCGAAAACTTCTCCGAAGTTTTTATAGGCTTTTAGCAAATGCCATGCAGCATTGGCAGAAGTGGTAGTGTATTGCAAATAATCACTTGCATCATGCCATCCCCCACTTACATTAATATAGGTGCTGTCTGGCATTGGACCGTATAAAGTATAACCATCTCTTGTATGACAACTGTCTTTCAAATATGGGTTAAACCCACTGCGTTGCTGACGCATATAACGAAGACAGAAATCTGCAGCACCTTTATAAACAGTATCATTTATTGCAAAAACAGGGGACTTGGTATTTCCGGCACGCAAAAAATAACGGCCATTTACTTTAAAATCTGTAAACCTGATCCGGGATGTTTGGTTGAATGGTCCGTAAGAACCAAATGCTTTTAATTGTTTTACGGTATATACTATTTTTTTTGTGGCATCATCCACAAGCTCCACTTCTTCAGGGAGTGTATTTGATTTACTACACCAAACAGCTTCCTTTATACCTTTCGGCGTATAACCTAGCTGGTTAATGCGTATCCAGTTCTCTTCTTTTTCAGTCTGTTTAAATGCCTGACTCATTATTATGAGTGCTATTCCTGCCAGTAATAATATCCTACGCATATACTTGTTTTCTATGACTAAAGATACCAGTTTAATCAGCCTCCACATACAACTTTTACACTAGGCTTTCATTTCATGAAAGAGAAAATCCATTTAGCAGAAAGATTTCAAGTATTTTCGCCCCTCAAACGATTGTACTATGAAACTGGTTTCTTATTTATCTGATGAGCGTGATCAACTTGCTTTTCTTGTTGATGGTTATTTATTTGATTGTGACCTAATCCATCCTGAATTACCATCAACCATGACGATGTTTCTCCAATATTGGGATGATATGTTTCCGATTGCGCAACAGGTAAATCAGGCTATTAAAGACGGGCGAATCAGCAAAGAAAAGGGTGTTAAAATAGAAGACCAGCAAGTACTTGCTCCAATTCCTTTTCCTACTTCTTGCAGAGATGGGTATGCTTTTCGTCAACATGTGGCCGCTGCCCGCAGAAACAGAAAAGTAGAGATGATACCAGAATTTGACCAGTATCCGATTTTTTATTTTACCAACCACCTCAGCATTCAAGGGCCCGGAGATATTCATTGCATGCCTGATCATTTTGAAAAACTTGATTTTGAACTTGAAGCTGCGATTGTTATTTGTAAGCCCGGCAGAAATATTCCGGCAGATGAAGCTGACCAATATATTGGCGGTTTAATGATTATGAATGATATGAGTGCACGCAGGCTTCAGATGGAAGAAATGTTGCTGAACCTCGGACCAGCAAAGGGTAAGGATTTTTCTACTGTTATCGGCCCATGTCTGGTTACCCTTGATGAACTCGAAGCATTTGAAATTCCGGCAAAACCCGGCCATATAGGTAAAAACTGGAACCTGGGTATGAAATGCTGGGTTAACGGTATACAGGTAAGTAATGGAAATGTCGGTGATATGGACTGGACCTTTGCTGAAATCATTGAACGTTGTGCTTATGGTGTGCAATTACACCCTGGCGACGTAATTGGTAGTGGTACAGTTGGAACTGGTTGTTTCCTTGAACTCAATGGTACCGGAAAACTCAACGACCCCAATTACCAGGAACAATGGTTGCAGCCTGGCGATGTGGTAAAAATGGAAATTGATGGTATTGGCGTCCTCGAAAATACCATTGTAAAAGAAGATACAGATTTCTCCATCCTCGCTAAAAAGAAGCTGTAAAAACAGGTATTTATACGCTATTTTTTACCCTTTCGACTGTTTAGTTTTATTGCGTTGACTTCTGAAACTTTTTTAACAAAGAGAAAGGGAGAAAGGGAGTTGGCGTAGAGTCGTATGGAGGATATCGAATTTACTAAAATTGGAGGCATTATATTAGATGCTGCAATAACAGTTCATCGTGAATTAGGGCCGGGTCTATTAGAGTCTGCTTATGCAATTTCTTTGGCACATGAGTTAAGGCTAAGAAATCTTTACATTAAACTGCAGGTACCCATTGAACTCAATTACAAAGGAGTTCCACTCGGCAAAGCATATGTGATGGATATTCTAGTAGAAAACAAGATTGTAATAGAAGTAAAAGCAACTGAATTAATGAACCCAGTATATATAGCTCAACTTATTACTTATCTGAAACTATCCAAGCATAAAATAGGCTACCTTATCAACTTCAATACCCCTCTGTTAAAAGACGGTTTTCGCCGCATTGTTAACCGTCACTAAAAAACTCTCCTTCTCCCTTTCTCCCTGCTAAAAGTTACACTTATAAGTAGCTATCAAAGCTGCAGGTCCTCTGCGATGAATATCTTCCTATAGGTAAAAACCCGTCAAAAACGCTTTTAACAGGAATCTAACCAATCAAATACTTATATTTGGTAAATACATATAAACTTTAAAACGATTTCATATGAAAAAAGTATTTGTACTCGCTGTAGCTGCTTTCCTGGTTTCTGGTGCAGCATTTGCCGGTGGCGATCATAAGCATGATGGAAAAAAATGTGCCAAAGCAAAAGAATGCAGCAAAGAAGGTAAAAGCTGTTGCAGTAAAGATGCTAAGAAAGAAACAAAAGAAGTAAAGAAAGCAGTTAAGAAAACAACTGCAAAAGCTTAATTAGCTTTTTGAATCGTCCGTAAATAAGTTGACAGATTAAAAAATAGTCCCGGTTGCCTCA
>NZ_CAMLMJ010000011.1 GCF_946481145.1 uncultured Sediminibacterium sp. | reverse complement strand
CCTTTATTCATAACGGTAACACTGTTTTTGTGTCAACCTATTTACGGACGGAGCAGTTAGTATATTAATAAAAGAAGCCGCTCATTTTGGGCGGCTTCTTTTATTAATTAGACTCGAAGTGTTTACTTATAATTTTTTGATCAACTCTGTGCCGAGTTTTACGTATTCTAAGTTTGGTGTGGGAGCAGCTTTGGCTAATTCGATACATTTTTCTGCACTGGCTTTCGCACTTATTTTATCTCCCAGGTCGCGCTGAATTTTGGCCTTTAAAAGAAACATCCAAAAACCGTTCGGATTTGATTCGGTTGCTTTTGTAACTGCTACTAATGCTTTATTCAGGTCTTTATCCATTTCATAATAAAAGTTAGCAGCAGGGAAGTAAGCATTTGGATTTACCTTTTCGGCACTTAAAGCCTTTTCTACCTGAGCACGAATACGATCTTTAATGTTTGTACTTATGGGAATACGTACAGAAGTACCACCCCATATAATAGTCAGATCGCAGGTTTCCGGAGCGATATTGGCAAATTGCATGGTAAACGTTTCGGTATTACCTGCTGATTTATCGGCTTTTACTTTAAATCTAACCACATCTTCTGCTTCTTTATATCCATCTGTACCCCAGTTAGATAAACCTTTGTTTAGGATAACTTCCCAATTGTCTTTTCCGGGGATAGTGTATAATACATAAGCACCTGTATCTAATCTTTTACCGCCAATTGTAACATTATCGGTGAAAGTAAGACGGGTAGCTGCATTGGCACCGGTTCTCCACATTACATTAAGTGGAGCCAGGTCGCTGCCTTCTTTCAGGTAACTGCGGCCATTGATATTTGGTCTTGAATAGGTTAATTCAATTGTTCCCATGCCAAAAGCCTGTTTTATGGTTTGAGTAGTACTGGGCTGGGGCATATTGATTTGTGCAAACGCATTGATGCTGCATACAGTAGCGGCAAGCAATAAAAGTTTTTTCATACTGATAATTGTTTTAGAGTCACAAAACTACCCGAAAATCATTCAATAAAGCTTGTTCTTTGTTAACGAAGGCTATTTTTTTTAAAGGCAGGGTGGAATTGCTGTAAGGTATTTCGAAGAAAATCCCGATCGAGGTGTGTATAAATTTCAGTAGTGGTGATGCTTTCATGCCCTAACATTTCCTGCACAGCTCTTAAATCTGCGCCACCTTCTACCAGATGGGTAGCGAAAGAGTGACGGAATGTATGCGGGGAAATTTGTTTGTTTATCCGGGCTTTCTGGGCCAGATCCCGGATAATATAAAATATCATTACCCTTGATAAATGCTTCCCCCTGCCATTCAGGAACAAAATATCTTCAAAGCCAGGCTGGGGTTGTTGGTGCACCCTTATTTGTTCTTTGTATATTTTAATACACTTAATGGCATCTGAACCGATTGGTACCAATCTTTCTTTATCACCTTTTCCGATTACCCTTATAAAACCTACATCAAGGTATAGACAGGAAATCTTTAATCCTACCACTTCGCTTACCCGTAAACCACAACTATACATGGTTTCAAGAATGGCTTTATTGCGACCACCTTCTGGTTTACTCAAATCTATTTGCTGGATAATCAGTTCAATTTCCTCAAAACTTAAAACATCGGGTAATGCCCTTTTGGTTTTTGGTGCTTCCAATAACGCAGATGGGTCAACGGGTATGGATTGCTCGGTAAGCAGGTATTTATAAAAACTTCTGATTCCAGAAATGATCCTGGCCTGTGAAGTGGCGGTCATGCCAAGTTCTCCGATCCACTTTACAAAACCCTGAAGATCTTTTAAAACAACTCCGGAAGGAGCTACTTGTTTTTCGTTAAGTAAAAGGTATTGGGTAAGTTTTTCAACATCACGGAGATAAGCTTCCACAGATAAATCGCTCAGCGATTTCTCCAGCCGTAAAAATGCTTTAAATCCTTTTTTATAGGCATCCCACATATAATTTGAAAATTAGTGAATTTGAAGATTTGAAAATGGAATGCTTTTGATTTTTACCAAGGTAAAAATAAGGATTCATCAGCGGTAATGATATTTTCAGTTATGCTTTAGCTCCTAGTCTTGATTGAAACTTATTTGAATCTAATACTATTATTTGAATCAATGCGTTTACCATTGACTATTGACTATTGACTATTGACTATTGACTATGGTCTATGGACTATTGTCTAAACTGCCATAAGTCAGAACCTGTGCCTAATCCTACATTGTATAAAATGATTTGGCATAACGCCGCTGCTCACCGATATTGCAAGCCAAACACTTTAATACTGTACATGCAGCCGATTAATCTCCGTTCGTTTAAACAGAAAGTACGACATCACCAGAAGGCATTTAAAAAATTCTTAGGTAAAATTGAGAAGAACCCGCCCAGACATTTGGATAAGATTGCTGAAACAATTGATGCAGAAGTGTGGAAGGAGATTGACTGCTTATCCTGTGCCAATTGTTGTAAAACAATGAGCCCCACTTTTACGAATACGGATATTAAAAGAATAGCCACTCATTTCAGCATGTCGCCTAAGGAGTTTAAAGAGAAATGGTTATACTTTGATGAAGAGGATGGTGATTGGATGAATAAAAAACAACCATGTCAGTTCCTGGATATGTCTACCAATATGTGTGCGATTTATGAAGTAAGGCCTTCTGATTGTGCCGGGTTCCCTCATTTGAAGAAAAAGAAAATGGTAGAATATATTCACGTACATCAACAAAACGTTGAATATTGTCCGGCCACTTTTAAGATGGTAGAAAAAATGATGGAGCGGTTTTAATATCTAATTCATTATCCCATCAAAACTGAAGTCATAGAGATAGAACCAAAAATGGTCTTGTCGTTGAAAAAATGCATGTTATCTTCTGGCGATTTTAGTCCAAGCAGGTATAATAAAGGAAGAAAATGCTCTGGTGTAGGAATCGATTGTTGTACGGCTTTGCCCAGCATAGTATAGTTACTTAACGGCTGGTAATCGCCTTGTATAATCATCGATTTAAATTGCTGATTTGCTTCAACTGCCCAATCATAACCTGAATCTGGTTTATGCCAGTCGATCATCCGGAGATTATGTACCATATTTCCGCTGGCAACAATTAAAACACCTTTATTTCTAAGTGCCGTCAATTCTCTGGCAAACTGATAATGCCATTCCGGTTTTTGTAGTTGATTCATACTAAGTTGAACAACAGGAATATCCGCTTTAGGATACATGTGGTTCAGAATACTCCAGCATCCATGATCTAATCCCCATTTATAATCTGGTTGTATGACTTCCTTTGTAACAATTTCTTGTGTGAGTGCTGCAAGAGTTGGACTTCCAGGTGCAGGGTATTGAACATCAAATAGTGGTTTAGGAAAGCCGTAGAAGTCATGGATGGTAGATGGCTTTTCCATAGCTGTAACAAATGTTCCCCGGGTTTCCCAATGAGCCGAAATACAAAGTATGGCTGTTGGAGTTGGAATTTCTTTCGTGATATTATGCCAGCCAGTAGAGAATTCATTGTATTCAATTGCGTTCATAGGACTTCCATGTCCTACAAATAGAGCAGGCATTTTTTGGGTGGTTGCACTGTTCCCTAAGATCTGATTAAGGGTTTGAAAAGACAATATTCAGTGTTTAGACATTAAATATACAAACTATTTAGCATCTTCAGAAATAAACATCATCAATTCGAAATATTTCTTTTGCGATACCATTTACTAGCGTAATAGCTATCACATCAAATTGGAGGTATTTCCAACTGGGATTTTGTAATTGGTATGCTTCTGCAGCATTTTTCAGGTGGTTCATTTTTTCCCTTGTTATGCTTTCTTCCGGTTTACCGAATCGGTGAGAGTTTCTTGTTTTTACTTCAACAAAATGCAGTTTTCGGGCTTTGGAAGCAATGATATCTACTTCCCAATGCTTAAAGCGCCAGTTTTGCTCCAGAATTTCGAACCCATTTTCTTTAAGATAGGAGCAGGCAATTTCTTCTCCTTGCTGCCCTATTTGCTGGTTATGATTTGCCATAGATTGTTAAAACTTATTACTGATATATTATTTAGGCTGTTTTCGACGTTACTTCATCTATAAATCCTGTTATGCAATCGTCGTATACTATTCTTCCCATCCAAGGTAAAGTGCAGCACTACGAGTGGGGTGGCTTTAGCTTTTTGCCTGCTCTTTTGGGGATAAAAAATGAAGAAAACAAACCCTTTGCAGAATATTGGCTGGGGGTTCATCCACTTGGATTAGCATCGGTGACCGTTCAAAACGAAATATTTACTTTGACGGATCTGATTAATCAAAATCCTGAACAGGCTCTTTCACCTTCAGTTTTGGCACAATTTGGTGGCTTGCCATACCTTCTGAAAATACTGGATGTAAATCAAATGCTTTCAATCCAGGTGCATCCAACCAGAGAAGTCGCTAAAGCGGGTTATGCAAGGGAAGATAATCTCGGAATAGCCAGAAATGCATATAATCGAAATTACAAGGATGAAAATCATAAGCCAGAAGTTATGCTGGCTATCAGTGAGTTCTGGCTATTACATGGATTTAAAAATGAAGTAAAGCTAGCAGCTACACTTGATTCTGTAAACGAATTTCAGGTACTATTGCCTCTTTTCAAAAAGGAAGGAATTAAGTCATTGTACAGTTTTATCATGGAAATGGATCAGGCATCCGTAACCAACCTTTTAATGCCCTTGGTTAAAAGAGAGATACGTAATAAGAAAGATGGTATTCTTACCAAAAACGATCCGGGTTGGTGGGTTTCAAAATATTACCATGATACAAACCCGGCTGGGGACATCGACAGAGGCGTATTCTCAATTTATTTTTTCAATATAGTACAGTTGCAACCCGGAGAAGCCATCTTTCAGGGGGCAGGTATTCCACATGCATACCTCGAAGGACAAAATGTAGAATTAATGTCTAACAGTGATAATGTATTAAGGGGTGGATTAACCAGCAAATACATTGATGTGGCTGAATTATTGGCTAATACCAGTTTTGACCCTGTAATACCTCAGATTTTAAAAGGCACCAAACTAAAAGATGGGGAAACGGTTTTTGAATTTCCTGTTCCGGATTTTGGCCTTACACATGTTTCTTTAGCCGAGTCAGGAACATTTGAGGACCATGCATTCGGACCTGAAATCTGGATAGTGATGGAAGGAGGGGTAATCATAAATAATCAATTAGTGCGCAAAAAAGGAGAGGCTTTTATTGTTTTTCCGGGTCAGGATTACCATTTTCAAACCTCAGGTAAAACCCAATTATGTAAAGCATTTGTTCCATTCAAAAATGCTTATGCACAAAATGAGGAAAATTGAGGGCTGAACTTTACCGATAAGACCTATTTTTGCTGCTGAAACTCATTACAATGAAATTGAACCGTTCCTTAATTATTTCGATCGTACTTACTGTTTTTCTAAGTGCTATTTATCGTGCAATGCCAAACAGGCCTTGGGGATTTGCTCCACAATTTGCCATTGGGTTATTTGCAGGGGCCTTATTTGTAAAAGATAAAAAATGGGCTTTTATTATACCATTGATTTCAATGTTTCTTTCAGATTTGCTTTATCAGGCATTATATGTAAACGGATTAACTGAAATACAAGGCTTTTATAGTGGTCAATGGCAGAACTATCTATTATTTACCGGGTTAACCTGTTTTGGATTTTTATTGAGAAATGGAAAACCTATGCATGTATTGTTGGGTTCCCTCGCTTCTCCAACTACTTTTTTCCTCGTATCAAATTTCATGGTATGGTCTGGCGGCGGTGGATTGAACCGTACAAAGACATTTGAAGGTTTAATTCAATGTTACACCGATGCATTACCTTTTTACGGAAACAGTTTAATAGCTACAGTAGTATTCTCCGCAATACTATTCGGTGGCCATTACCTGTTGACCCAATCAAAAAATAAGGCAGAACTAATTAAATAAGGTTATAAATCCTTTTTGAAAAGCAGCTTATCGATTGATAAGCTGCTTTTTTATGTGAGTACAAGCTCCGAGAACCAATATTGCTTATGCTCCATTTTATTGGTAACAGACACATTAAGTGCATCTGAAAAAAGCGGACAATTGTACACCAGTGTATGAAATTCTCCATTTTCACCACATGCATCAACTCCAAGCGCTTCTAATTCATCTACCAAAGAAGGTGTAATGGTTTTACCTAAAAAGGATGGCCCCATGATAGAATTACAGCTTACAATCATAGTCTCAATACTTGATTGCATCATTTCAAACACAAGCTTTCTTCTGTCGCCTAACCATAATGGGAGATAGGCTTCTAACCCTGCTTTGCCACACACCTTTTCTTCCCAATCACGATGTGCTTGCAGGTCTATATCGCCAAACACAGCATGCGTTAGGTGATAATTTGTCTTTAGATAAAGTAGTGCTGCCACAAAATTTTGTTCATAATCCTGCCAACTACTGCTGATCAGGTGTATAGGTAGGCCTGCTGCCGCAGCCTGCGCCCTCAGTATGTTTTCAGGGATACCGTGACTCCTGGAAATTTTTCCCGACTCGTTCATCACATTCAAAAGAACAGCAGGTTTTAACCCTGCTTCCATTGCTTTCATCAAAGCAAAACAACTGTCTTTACCACCACTCCAGGAAGAGAGAGAATGCATATAATTTGAAAATTTGAAGATTTGAAAATTTGAAAATGATGAATATTTGTGTCTTCGACACAAATGATTTATTCTAACAATTTATTTTTTGATTAAAAACTGATATCTAGTCGACTATTGGCAATAAAAGCATCACCCATTTCCAAATTTTCAAATTTTCAAATTTTCAAATTCCTCATCCACCAACAAATGATTGCCATCTGCAGCCGATGTTGCTAACTCATCGCAACGATTGTTCCAGGGGTTATCGGCATGACCTTTAACCCAAACAAAACGTACCTTGAAATGATTGGCAATTGCTTTATAACGTAACCACAGATCCTTGTTTTTTTTGCCGCCTTTAAAATCTGTTCGGATCCAGTTGTCTAACCATTTTTTTTCTACTGTATTTACAATATACTGGCTATCGGTATAAATGGTAACGGCGATATTTTTTTTGGTGAGAGATTCCAATGCAACAATCACCGCTAATAATTCCATTCGGTTATTGGTGGTGAGTCTGTATCCTGCTGAAATTTCTTTTCGCTTATCTCCCCAGATCAAAACAATACCATATCCACCCGGCCCCGGGTTACCCCTGGATGAACCATCTGTATATATAATTAATTGATGCTTTTCCTTTTCACTCATTGTATCCTGTATGTTCCTTTCATGTATAAAACTGCTTTGCCGGAAATAGTAACACGATCGCCCTGCAATCCGCACCAGAGATGTCCCTTTCGTTTAGAGAGTTGAACTGCTGTTAAACTAGTTTTGTTTAATGTATTGGCCCAATATGGAATTAGTGTTGCGTGTGCAGAACCGGTAACAGGATCTTCCCCAATAACAGAATTAGGTACAAAGAAGCGGGATACAAAATCTGTTTCTTTTCCTTTTGCAGTGATAATAATGCCGAGCGTTTCTACCAGGTTTAGTTTCGTAAAATCAGGCACCGCATTTAATACTTCTTCTTCCGATTCATAAATCAGGAAATAATCGCGGGAACGCAATACTTCTTTAGGTTTAATGCTGAAACCTTCCAGTAAGTGCGCTGGAATTTCACAAGCAACCGGCATACGTGCAGGAAAATTCATTTCCATCAGATCGTTATTCCTGGAAACCGTTAGCAGACCACTTTTGCTATGGAATTGTATGGTGGTCTTGGCGTATCCTAGTTCATAAAACAATACATAAGCAGTAGCTAGTGTAGGGTGTCCGGCAAGATCAATTTCCAATTCAGGCGTGAACCAGCGGATATCGTAATCACCATCAGCTCTTTGTACAAAAAAAGCCGTTTCTGAAAGGTTGTTTTCTGCGGCCAGTTGTTGCATGGTTTCTGTCGGTAACCATTCCTTAAGTGGACAAACCGCTGCCGGATTTCCTCCGAATACATGATCGGTAAAAGCATCTACCGTATAAATTGGGTATGAAGACATAGTATAATTATTGATCGCAAAGTAAATGGATTCAAGCCAAGAATGTTAACCGTTTATAGATAATACGTTTAAATCAAAAGCAGGAGTCATTCTGACAAGGTTCGGACTGCAAATAACCCGTTTATGGGACACAGATTTTCATGATCTTCAAGATTTATCATGATAGATCTTGAAGATCATGAAAATCCGTGTTCCATCCTACGCTTATCTAATGCTTGCAGCTAAATTATATTGCATTTAAACCTGAAAAACACCTGTTTTAAAAGTTTCCATATCAGGGTTATGGTTGGCGGCATTCAGTCCTTCCGCAATTACTTTCCTGGTTTCAATCGGGTCAATGATATTGTCTACCCAAAGTCTTGCAGCGGCATAATAGGGAGTTGTTTGTTTTTCATATCTCCCTTTTATTTCATTCAATAAATCCTGTTCTTCCTGCTTATCCACTTCTTTGCCTTTGGCTTTTAAACCTGCAACCTGTATTTGCGCCATAGTCTTGGCAGCCTGCTCTCCACCCATAACCGCAATTTTTGCAGAGGGCCAAGCATAAATAAAGCGAGGATCATAGGCTTTACCACACATGGCATAATTTCCTGCACCATAACTATTACCAACAATGATGGTAATTTTTGGAACAACTGAATTGGCAACAGCATTCACCAGTTTAGCACCGTCTTTAATAATGCCACTGTGTTCGCTTCTGCTTCCTACCATAAAACCGGTTACATCCTGTAAAAAAACAAGGGGGATTTTTTTCTGGTTACAGTTCATGATAAACCTTGCGGCTTTATCGGCACTATCATTATAAATAACACCGCCAATCTGCATTTCACCTTTTTTATTTTTACAGATCAAACGTTGGTTTGCTACAATACCAACGGCCCATCCTTCAATACGGGCGTATCCGCAGAGAATGGTTTTGCCATAATCCTGTTTGTATTGTTCAAATTCACTGTTGTCTGTAATACGCTCGATAATCTCAAGCATATCATATGGTTTCAGGTTTCCTTCTGGTATTATTCCATATAATTCTGCTGGATTTTTTACAGGTGCTTTTGCCGCAATTCGGTTAAATCCGGCTTGCTGTGGACTACCCAGTTTCGACATCATTTTTTTGACGTGGTCGAGGCAGTCTGTTTCGGTTTTAAACTTATAATCAGCAATACCACTTATTTCGGTATGTGTAACTGCACCACCCAATGTTTCATTATCAATATCCTCCCCAATTGCAGCTTTTACTAAATAGGCACCTGCCAGAAATATGCTTCCGTTGCCTTCAACCATCAATGTTTCATCACTCATAATTGGCAGATAGGCCCCTCCGGCCACACAAGCGCCCATTACGGCCGCTATTTGTGTAATACCCATAGCACTCATACGGGCATTGTTTCTGAATATGCGGCCAAAATGTTCTTTATCTGGAAATATTTCATCCTGCATCGGCAGGTATACACCTGCACTGTCTACCAGATAAATTACCGGCAAACGGTTTTCCATGGCAATCTCCTGCATCCGCAGGTTTTTCTTACCAGTAATAGGAAACCATGCACCGGCTTTTACAGTTTGGTCATTGGCAACAATTACAGCTTGTCTGCCACTCACATAACCAATACCTGCTACTGTTCCGCCTGCCGCGCAGCCACCTTCTTCCTGGTACATTTCAAAACCTGCAAAAGCACCTATTTCAACAAAGGGTTGATCCTTATCGCATAAATATTCAATACGCTCCCTTGCGGTTAACTTGTTGCGTTCTTTTTGTTTTTCCATTGATTTTTTCCCACCGCCCAGCTTAATTTTTTCCATGTGTTGATTAAGCTGTACTGTGCTAAGTTTCATCCAGTCTTCATTCCTGTTAAATGCCAGATCAGTCATACGAACAATTGTTAGTTTTTACAAAGATAGGGGTTGGGATTGATGGATAAACATGGATCATCTGTTGTATTATGATCAAATCTATCCTGAAAGCTTGTATAGCAGACAATTTCGTTTATTTTTAGCGGAACAGCAATCAAACTGTTGTTAAACTGGCTTTATCGCTGGTGATTGGATCCTTTGAGCAAAATTCGAAACCAACTGCAATATTTCGTTTATGTCATTCGACTACATCATCATCG
Organism: uncultured Sediminibacterium sp.; assembly: GCF_946481145.1. The sequence continues at coordinate 110,578 of NZ_CAMLMJ010000011.1, read as the reverse complement.
GTGCTGGATCAGCGGGTTGTGTACTGGCCAATCGTTTATCTGAAAACAAAGCCTGTTCGGTATTATTACTGGAAGCAGGTGGGCGTGATACCAAAAAAGAAATACATATTCCGGGTGCTTATGGAAAGCTGCATAGATCAGAGGTAGACTGGGCATTCTGGAGCACTCCTCAAAAGAATATTGATAACAGACGCTTATATATACCAAGGGGTAAAACATTGGGAGGAAGTAGCTCAACCAACGCAATGGCATATGTTCGGGGTAATCGGGCAGACTTTGATGATTGGGCAGCTATGGGTAACAGTGGATGGTCTTACGAGGAAGTATTACCCTATTTCAAAAAATCGGAACACAACCTGCAATTTGGTGGTGAATACCATGGTTGGGAAGGGCCGCTGACTGTTACTCAGTCTATGCAACCGCACCCACTATCCAATGTTTTTTTACAGGCTTGCGAGGAAGTGGGTATACCCAGGAACGATGATTATAATGGTGCTGATCAAATGGGTGCTTCCTTACTTCAGTTTACCATCAGAAATAATATGCGTCAAAGCACGGCAACTGCATTTTTAAAGCCTGCAAAGAAGCGAACAAATCTTACTATCAGAACCGGTTGCCAGGTAAAATCAATTTTAATTGAAAATGGAACGGCCGTTGGGGTAGAAGTGATGTCTGGACAAACTGGCACTGAACGCATCAATTGCAAAAAAGAAGTACTACTAAGTGCCGGTACCATTCAATCCCCACAATTATTAATGTTATCCGGTATTGGAGACCCGATAGAGTTGGGAAGAGCTGGAATTAATATTTTACATCATTTAGAAGGTGTTGGTAAAAACCTGCAAGATCATGTGTGGACAGGTGTTGGTGCCCAAACTATTTTGCCTACTGGTAATGCACTGTTGTCGCCGGTTAAAATGGGCATGGCTTTTTTACAACATTTATTAATGAAGAATGGCCCTCTTGCAAACAGTCCTATAGAAGCCAATGCATTCATAGCATCAGATAGCCAATCCACAAGACCCGATATCCAATTTCATTTTGTTCCGGTTGGTATTGCAGACGATTATAGCACGGATATCTATAACCTGAAAAGTTTTCCCAAACAGAGTGGTATTGGCATTTTAGCAATTTTATTGAAACCACAAAGTCGGGGAACCATTGGTTTAAAAACTGCTAACCCAAAAGATTATCCGGTTATCAATCCTAATGTATTAAGTGAAAAAAATGATCGTGATAAACTATTGGCAGGATTACAAAAAGCCATCGAATTAATGCGCACTAATGCCATGAATGCCTATTGCATAGACGGAATAAACTTGCCCAAGAATCCGGATAATGAAGCAGCACTACACCAACACATCAACCGAAGCCTGGAAACCTTATATCATCCTGTAGGTACTTGTAAAATGGGAAATGGAGCCGACGCTGTTGTTGACCATCAGTTAAGGGTATATGGGATCAAAGCCCTCAGGGTTGTAGATGCGTCGATTATGCCAGAAATAATTTCCGGTAATACCAATGCTGCTACTATTATGATTGCAGAAAAAGCAGCCGACCTTATTAAATCAAGCTGGTAGTCTTAGTTTTGCCTGCCTATTATTGAATTATTGTGTTGTATTTACACATTAAATAACTACTTTGTGACTCCAAAACCAGCTCAAGTGGCTACTACTAAAAAAACGATTGCAGCACCAAAAGGTAAACCTATGCCCATAACCGGCAAAGGAACAGAAAAATCTAGCCTTAAAAGGTCTGCGCAAACTAAGCCTGTTGCTAAAAAGGCCGCAAAAAAGCCAGCCAAACCCAAGTCAGGGGTTAAACATGTAACTTTTCAAATACGATTTAATACATCATTCGGACAAGACCTACTCGTGTTGGGTAATCATCCATTATTGGGAAGTGATCAGGTAGAGCAGGCCGTTCCCATGCAATATTTTAATGAAGAATACTGGGTATTAACGCTTCCTTTTGAATCAGCAGATTGTACAGGAGAAGTTACCTATCATTATGTACTTCGAAATGCGGATGGTTCTATACAACAGGATTGGGGTAATGACAAAACATTCAACCTGCTCACTACAAAAGTGAACCATTTGCATATTATAGATACCTGGAACTATGCCGGGTATTTTGAAAATGCTTTTTATACAGAACCGTTTAAACAGGTATTACTTAAGGATAATAACACTTTCCTCAAAATTGATCAACCAAAATCGTATACGCATATAATGCGTGTGAAAACGCCCTTATTAAAAAAGGGGGAAACGGTTTGCCTTGTAGGTAGTAGTAATACTTTAGGTTTCTGGGATACAGCATCTCCTGTGTTATTATCAAAACAATCAGGGTCTGATTATTATGAAACTGCCTTGAACTTAAATAAGGATGGATTTCCCATTGCTTATAAATACGGAGTCTTTGATATAATCCAGCAGAAATTTATTCGCTTTGAAGAAGGCAATAATCGCATACTGCATGAAGTAGCTCAAAAAGATAAACTCACGATAGTACACGATGGCTTTGCTGTTTTGCCTGAAAGCAATTGGAAAGGAGCAGGGGTAGCCATTCCTGTATTTAGCATTCGAACAGAACATGGATTAGGTATCGGGGAGTTTACCGACCTGAAACTGATGGTTGACTGGGCCGTTAAAGCAGGGTTGAAAATGATTCAGCTTTTGCCCATTAATGATACTACTGCAACCCATAGTTGGATGGATTCTTATCCCTATGCCGCTATTTCTGCCTTTGCATTACATCCCATTTACCTGAACCTGGATGCATTGGTTACGGATGACGCAAAACTTCAGAAACAAATCAATGTTGAAAAAGCAAAACTGAATGCATTAACAGAAATTGATTATGAGGCTGTACTGAAATTCAAGACAAAGCTGATTACAAAAGTTTATGCTGAAAAAGGTCAAGTAACTTTAGCTACAGAAGGTTTTAAGGACTATTTTAATCAAAATAAACATTGGCTGCAGTCTTATGCTGCGTTTTGTTATCTCCGCGATCAATATGGCACCGTTGATTTTAGCCAGTGGCCTGCTTACAGGCATTTTCGTGAAGAAGAAATCAATGCGTTAACTGCTGCTGATACGGCCGCATATCCGGAAATAGCCCTTCATTATTATATACAGTACCAGTTACATCTGCAATTGAAAGAAGCTACCGCCTATGCTCATCAAAACGGCATCATACTCAAAGGAGATATTGCAATTGGCGTTTACAGACATGGAGCAGATGCGTGGCAGCATCCCGAATTATATCACATGGATGCACAGGCGGGTGCGCCACCTGATGATTTTGCTGTAGCTGGTCAAAACTGGGGTTTCCCTACTTACAACTGGCAACAAATGCAGGCAGATGGATTTGCCTGGTGGAAGCAAAGATTCGCCCAAATGAGCGATTATTTTGACGCATTCCGAATCGATCATATTCTCGGCTTCTTCCGTATATGGAGTATTCCAATGCATGCGGTTGAAGGCATTATGGGACATTTTGTTCCCGCTATTCCTGTTCATATCAATGAATTTCAACAAAGAGGAATTTCGTTCGATCACCATCGCTTTACCCAGCCTTTTATCAACGAAAATGTATTATGGGAACTTTTTGGTTATGATAATGACCTGGTAAAAAAAGAATTCCTTGAACCGGATGGGGAAGGATTTTATCGCCTTAAACCAACATTTGCTACACAACGACAAGTGGAAGCCTATTTTAATACACTTGAACAGGATGAGCAGCATGAAAAAGTAAAAAAAGGATTGTATGACCTGATCAGTAATGTGTTATTGTTCCCTGCAGCAGAAGCAAGCAATGACTCATTTCATTTTCGTATCGGTATAGAAAATACCTCATCTTTCCGCTATCTTGATGCACATGTACAGGGTTTACTTAAATCGCTCTACATAGATTATTTCTATCGTCGTCAGGATGATTTCTGGAAGAATGAAGCCATGCAAAAACTCCCTGCGTTGAAACGGGTAACCAATATGCTGATATGTGGAGAAGACCTTGGAATGGTACCAGATTGTGTACCTGATGTAATGCGTCAACTCGGACTTTTGAGCCTGGAAATTCAAAGGATGCCAAAAGATCCTAAGAAGACTTTCTTTCACCCGAATGATGCTCCATACCTCAGTGTGGTGACTCCATCAACCCACGACATGAGTACAATCCGTGGATGGTGGGAAGAAGACAAGGAAAAGATTCAGCAATTTTACAACCACGAATTGGGTCAGTGGGGCGAAGCACCGAATTACTGCGAAGCCTGGATCAATCAGTCCATTGTATTGCAACATTTAAATTCACCCGCAATGTGGGCAGTATTTCAGCTACAAGACTTACTTGGCATGAATGCAGTACTCAGACGTGAAAATCCCAATTCCGAAAGAATCAATGTTCCGGCAAACCCTAAACATTACTGGCGTTACCGCTTACATATAAGTATAGAAGAATTACTCAAAGAATCGCTATTCACAGAGGAAATACATGGCTTTGTAAAGGCAAGTGGGAGAGCCTAGTTGCATCCTTTGAGAAGCTGGTCCATAGACCATAGTCCATAGACCATAGTCGATAGTCCATAGTACATAGACCATAGTCCATAGAATATTGACCATGGACCATGGTCTATGGACTATGGTCTATTTTGCGTAAATCCAGTTACACCCGAATACCAAGTCATTAGCCATCATAACAATAATCTGTTGAATAAAATCCGGCACTTATTAATTCAATAGGCATCACTAGGGCATATCTATTATATTTGCGATTCCAAAATCAATCCCTTTGAAACTGAGTTATCGGGCAATCAATCTGCCATTTCAATACCCATTTACCATTTCTCACGGAAGAACCAAAACACACCAGCCTTCGCTAATTGTGGCCCTTGAACTTGGCCCATTTGTGGGCTTTGGTGAAGCGCCTGCTATTACCTATTACAATATTACCGTAGAGGAAATGATCGCCGATCTTGAGAAACACAGGGTAATGATCGAAAAATTTGCACTTACGGAGCCAGAACGATATTGGCATTATCTGCATCATTTGCTTCCTAATAACCCTTTTTTGGTTTGTGCCCTCGACATGGCCTGCTGGGATCTTTTTGGTAAGATGAAGGGGAAACCTGTTTTCCAATTATGGAATACTGAGTGGGATCATACACCTGAAACAGATTATACGATTGGCATCGACACTATTGATGTGATGGTCAATAAGATGAAAGCCCACCCATGGCCCGTATATAAAATAAAACTTGGCACTCCTCAGGATATAGCCATTATTGAGGCATTAAGACAATACACCAATGCAAGTTTCAGGATTGATGCCAATGCTGGCTGGACAACCGAAGAGGCATTGAGCAAAATTCCTCAACTGGCAACATTAGGGGTTGAGTTCATTGAACAACCACTGGCAAAAGATAATTGGGAGGGGATGAAAATTTTATACGAAAAATCTTCACTTCCTTTATTTGCGGATGAATCATGTGTATCGGAACATGATGTAAAAAAATGTGCCGGTCATTTTCATGGAATCAATATTAAACTTACCAAGTGCAGTGGACTTACCCCCGCAATCAGAATGATTCAGGAAGCAAGAACACTGGGACTAAAAGTAATGATGGGCAGTATGAATGAATCTACCATTGGATCTGCTGCAATAGCCCAGTTTTTACCACAACTGGATTACGTGGATATGGATGGGCCATTGCTATTGGCAGAAGATATTGCATCAGGACTTAACTACGATTTTGGTAAAGTTCAATTAACCGGTAAACCGGGATTCGGTGTACAACTGATTTAATCGGTGTACGCCAATTCAGCTATTTCCACATTCACTTTTTTATAACAGTTGTGGCCATTTCTGGCATTGCGTTTGGCTTATATAATGTATAAACCAACAAACCATGAAATGAGCCATAATAGTGTTAGGATTACCTGCAATATTCATCGGCAAGTTTCATGTATTTAAACGCTAAAAACGATTAGTCATGAAAAAGAAAATTTTACCCATCGCCATTGTATTATCAGTATTACTGATCAACACATCCGAAGCTCAAGTGAGGGTAAACCTCAACGTGAATATTGGTCAACGACCAGCCTGGGGCTTGCCTGGTAACTATGCGGGAGATTTCTACTATTTCCCCGAAATCGATGTCTACTATAATATTCCCCAACGCCGTTTCGTATACCTCGAACGTGGCAGATGGATATATGTGAGTGAATTGCCAAGAGCCTATCGTGGATTCGATCTTTACCGCGGTAATAAAGTGGTGATCAACGACCCAAATCCTTTCGCCCGCCCTCAATATTACCGGGAAAGATATGGCCGTCAATACACTGCCTACAGACCACCGGTAGTAATTGTTGATAAAAGAAGAGGATATGACCGCGACGATCACCGTCGAGACAGGAGAGACCACGATCGCGGCCGCGGTAGATGGTAAGGCAATGATAATGTCGAATGATGAATAATGAATGATGAACGTTGAAGTAAAGCACAACCCCTCTTTCGTTATTCATCATTCGTTATTCAATATAGTCTGGTAAAAAACAGCTTTTAGCTGTTAGCCATTAGCTGTTAGCCAGGATTGGCGGTTATTTTAAACTATCTACTAATTACTAATAAATGGAATAAATGATAAGCCTTGCAAATTTGTTTTGTAAAAACCCTACTTTAAAGAAGTATTTAATTGTCTCGGTTCTGCTCGCAGATGGTTAAATTCATAGCAAAAAAGCTAATGGCTAATAGCTAATAGCTGTTTTATCCCCTGACAGCAATGATTCGTTATTCAACATTCTTTTGTCTATTTCTGATTTAGTACCGACTTTCGGGTTATGACGCCAGCACGAAGAGAAAAATTACTCCGGGTTCTGCAGAACAGACAGGCGAATCTGGCTGTTGTTATGGAAAATGTACAGGATCCACATAATATTTCCGCCGTTATGCGCACTTGTGATGCGGTTGGTATACAGGATATTTATATTCTGAACACCAAAATCCCCCGACACTTGAAATTTGGACCTAAAAGCAGCAGTAGTGCCGCTAAATGGTTAACCATACACCAGTATGAAGATGCTCAGCTCTGCTTTCAGGACCTAAGAAAGAACTATAAGAAAATATTAACCACCCATCTTGCTTCAGATGCGATAAGTCTTTATGATATTAATTTTACGGAAAGCATTGCACTTGTATTCGGCAATGAGCATGCAGGTGTTAGCGATGAAATAAGGGCTCTTGCTGATGGCAATTTCGTCATACCACAAATGGGTATTATCCAAAGCCTGAACATTTCTGTAGCTTGTGCTGTAAGTATTTATGAAGCCTGTCGTCAAAAGCAAATAGCTGGACAGTATAACCAGGTGTCTATGTCTACTGAAAGACAAGAACAATTGTTACAGGAATGGGGATATGAAGAAGAAACTTAGTTTAATACGGTTTTAGTTCTGTCTGTCGGGGTCGAGTAATTCTATAAACTTATATAAGTTGAAAATGAAAAAAATATGCTTTCTTTTTGCCTGTATTTTATTATTAAACCAGGCAGAAGCGCAACAAAAAAATATTCAGAAAGTCAAGATCAAGGACCTGCAGAAAATCATTGATACAACTTCTGTTCCATTGGTCGTAAATTTTTGGGCAACCTGGTGCCCTCCATGTATCAAAGAAATTCCCTGGTTCGAAAAAGCAGTTGCTTCTTACAAAGATCAACAGGTAAAATTATTACTGGTGAGTTTGGATTTTGCAGACGACTATCCAAAAGGAATTGCCGATTTTGCAAAGAAAAATAATTACAGCTCTACCATCATCTGGCTTGATGAAACAGATGCCGATGTTTTTTGTCCTAAAATAGACAAACAGTGGGATGGAGCTATCCCAGTTACACTAATGGTAAATAAAAAGAAAAAATACCGGAAGTTTTTTGCGCAGCAATTACCGGAACAAAAGTTTATACAGGAGTTAAACGCATTGACTGCGCAATAAACTATTGGTAATCATTTTCAGATTCTTCTAACTGTTTATCCATACGCGTAGTAAGATAAATGGCATAAACAAGGGCAATCAGACTGCAGGTTGCTAATACAATGCCAGTTGTGCTTCCATAGTTTATCCCTTCAGCAAGTGCATAAGCGATTAATACCAGCATAATGATGATAAGAATGGGTCGCATATAACAGTAGTTTGGTTACTAATTGGATGCCTGAACGATTATTTTCCATAAAAAAAGCGGATATTTTTTTTACCTAAATAATCCGCTTTTACAATTTATTGATATTGAATCAGTTTCGTTTAATGCCGCAACCGACAGAACGACTTTCACGAACTGTAATGGATTGCCCTTTAACAAGCTGATTAATGGCTTCAACACTATGTACACGTTTCACATTTCCGGCATCGGAAGGGTTATCATCTATGGCTCCTTTATATTGTAATTTTCCCTTGGCATCAAAAAGAAATATCTCTGGCGTTCTTGTTGCGCCAAATGCATTGGCAATTTTCGAATCTTTATCAACTACATAAGCAAAATCATACCCTTGGGTTTTCGCATATTCCTGCATCGCACTAAATGAATCATCATCATCTCTGGATGCTTCATTCGAATTCAATAGGATAATGCCAATATTATTTTGTTTGGCATAAGCTGCCAGGTTTAATGTGCGTTGTTGGTTTTTAACTACATAAGGACATGTATTACAGGAGAACATTACCAATACACCATTTTGCTGAAACTCATTTTTTATACTCGTTTCTTTTCCTGAAACATCTTTCATTTTCACATCACCCATTGGTAAATCAGCTCCAATGGATAGAGATTGGGCTTCTAGCGATAAAAGACTACCCAATAACAAGGCTGTTATAAACAGTTTTTTCATAAGGTATACTTTAATTAGGTTAGAAATTGACTGACTTATTTTTTGGATGTGTAAAAATCAGACTTCTTTAGCAGCTTCTTTTTGCTGTCTGAGTTCAGCTTCTCTTGTAAGATAAGTTATACTAACATTAAGTTCAAACCCAATTAACAAAATTAACGAATTGATATAAGTCAATAGCATGAGAATCAATACAGTGCCAATTGAACCATAAATTCGGTTATAGTTTGAATTGGCAAATAGACTTACCCAATAAGAAAAGATAATAGTCGTAATCAGGGTTAAAAATGTAGCTAGTAAGGAGCCTGGAGTTACCAATTTCCATCTCTTGGTAACTGATGGAGCATATTTATAGGTAAAAGCTATTCCATAAAATACCAGCGCAATAATTACCAGCCAGCGTAAAACATTCCAGAATGGAAGTGATTGTGATCGTATGTTGAATAAGTTTTTCAGGAGTTTCAAAAGTTGTTCCTGTCCAATTAAAGCGATAGACGACCCAAGCACTAACAAAATTAGAATGGCGGTTAATTGAATAGCTCTCCAGCGCTGGTGAAATATAAATGCTTTCTGCTGTTGAATAGATCTGTCGAAAGTTCTGATAATACCAATCATGGCATTTGAAGCATAAAAAATCAATAACAGAAATCCGAAGGAGAATACACCGACTTGTTTATCAAGTAAATCAGCTAAAATTTTATCCAGGAACTCGTATGTTTCTGTACCTGGCGATATATCCTTAAATAACCCCAGTATTTGTTTTTCTACATTGATGGATGCGGGAAAATAGGGAATAAGCGAAAAAAGAAACAATAGTGCAGCAGGCAATGCCATGATCAAATTAAATGAAATAGCTGAGGCCCTTTCATTTAAACCCACTTTATTAATCTGTTTGAAAAAGAACACAACCACATCATACAATGGAAGTCCACGAAACCCTGGTATTAAAAGGGTTTTGCTTTTGCGAATTACAAAAGCAATAGGTTTCCAGGAAATGATGATTCGTTGTAGTTTAATCAAAATGTCGTTATTTTTTATTGGCCATATAGATATCTAACTGACGCTGGTATTCTTTTGCATATTTATTATGCTCTTCATAATTAGCGCTAAAATGATGATAACCACTAAAGTCGCTTTTAGCTACAAAGAAAAGATAATCAGTAACTGGCGCTTCTAAAATAATATCGATTGTTTTGGGTGATGGGGTACAAATTGGGCCAGGAGGTAATCCTTTATTACGATAGGTGTTGTAAGGAGAAGGATTCGATAAGTATTTTTCGTAGATCCTGGTAATGGTAAAGTCCTGCATCGCATACTTTATCGTAGGGCATGCCTGAAGGGGCATTCCTTTATCCAATCTGTTCAGGTAAACACTTGCGATCTTATATTTATCACTGTCGAAATTGGTTTCTTCTTCCACAATTGATGCAAGGGTATATGCGTCGGTTTGTGTTAGCCCTTTAGACTGCGCTTTAGCGAGCCGGTTATTTTGTTGCCAGAATTGCTCGCTACGGTCTTTTAGTTTACGCATGATTTTAATCAAAGGAGTGTTCCAGTAAAAAATATACGTATCTGGAATTATCTGTGTAAACAAAAGAGTAGTATCTGTACCTAATTGAATCAAAGAATCATTAGATGAAAGAAATGCCATTGTTTGGACAGAATCCGTTGAAAACTGTTTGCCTATCAATTTAGCAAGATCTGCTTTTGTGCGAATTTTATTGATGACCAGTTTAAGCTCAGCCTGTTTTCCATTACGAAGCATTCTTGCTATACTAAATGCCGACTGACCTTTCTTCACTTCATATTTACCCACTTTCAACTTTGGCCAGAGGGTAGTTAATGACCCGATTATTTGCAAACCAGTTGTACGGGATACAATATTTTCATCTTTTAAAAGGGCCAATACTGCAGCTTTATCTGTTTGTCCTTCCCGAATGATAAAATAGCGACTCTTTTCATCAAAATTGGTGGTACTCCCAAAAAGGAGCCATGCAGCTACAGAACCTACAAAAACCGCCAGTAAAAAGGCCCAGGCCAATATCCGTTTCATGTGTTTGAAAGATTGATTTTATCCAGCAATTTCAGGCCAATAAATATGCCAATAATTAATGGTTGATGTTTTACCACATCAATTTAAACAAAAAACCCTGTCTGTACTCCAGGCAGGGTTTTGAATGAATATTTTTTATGGTTATTTCTTACCAGTGTCCGGTGTAGCTGTTGCAGTATTTGCAGGAACAGTTGGCGTTGGAGCAGGTTGGCTGGTAGTTGTATTTACTTTTTGTAATACAGAATTATCAACCCCTGAACCACCTTTCAGGAACAGGCTTGAAACAAGTGCAAGTACAGCAATAATGGCAGCAAAGATCCAGGTGCCTTTCTCCAATACATCGGTTGTTTGTTTAACACCCATAAAGTTATTGGTCAGGCCACCCACATTGGCAGAGAGGCCGCCACCTTTGGGGTTCTGAATCAGTACAACAAAGCCTAGTGCCACACAGGCTAACACAATCAGAACAAGAAACAGAATGATCATTTTATATACCTTTTAAATGTTGAATCCTGGCCGCAAAATAAGCGGATTTTTCAGGATTTATGAAACTTAATTTAATATAGAGCTGGATTGCTTTCTCAGTTTGCCCCTGTTTTTCGAGCACTTCGGCCATGGTTTCGGTCACAACCTCCCTTGATTCATTGGAATTTTCCGCAATCAGCGCCACAGCCTGTTCAAGGTCGGAGCCGGTTCCCAGGTCTGTATTTGACGGGTTTGCCTGCTTCATTTGCTTTAGCCAATCGGTAAATTTCCTGAGTTGGGACGTGAGCTTATCCTGTGGAATACTACTCAGATCGATTTTAATGCCCTGAGAAGCAAAATAATCGATGGTATGGAGTTTCTCGGTCTCAATTTCCAGCTTTTCATCCTCCTTAACCGGTTTTTTAAAATCGGCCAATTGTTCCGATAACAGATCTGAAAGCTTTGCATCGGGTAGGGGGAGGGCCTCTGTATCATCCGGATCAACTGCATCAGTATCGTCTACATCAGGAGGGTTGTCGGGTATTTTCCGGGGATCTATGGCCCGGATAATATCCTGAACGTCTTCTATGGAAGGAATGGAAATATTTTTATGAACCGGCTTATCAATTACCGGAGTTTCCGGCATACCAACCGTTTCCGTCCTGGCATCCACTTCTACGATATATTGAAACCATAGTGCATTGGGAATATGTAATAAAGACTTGCCAATAGACTTTTCATAAGCAGCCGAATTACCCAATTGCCTGAGTCTGGCACTGTATAATACCTGTGCAGGTGCAAAATAGGGGTACGACTTCACCAATGCCTCCAATTGATCAACAGGTACAAAATCAGCAGAAGACTGACCTGTTAAGTGGAATAAAGCTTTTTCCCGGATGGCATTCATTTGTTTCTATTGGTTGATTTAAGCCAGTTTAAAGAAGCAGTTAAACCTGCCACTGTTCTAAATGGGTTAATTCGTAGCGATAAATGTACTAATTGATTACCAGTTAGAAAAAAGTCGGTTAAATATTTCATCAACCATATTTCTTACTACTTCATCTAATAATTGCGCTTCTGCTGTATTGAAAGCTAAATTGGCACTGTAATCGAAACTTCTGCTTACATCAAATTCTTCTTTCTGGTTGTCTAGTGTTTTATTGAAGATGATATGAATGGTAACTGTTAATCGGTTGGTACTGGCTTGTCTGTTGCTAACACCCACGGTTTGTGTACCGTTATACGTAGTAATACTTCCTCCAACTATATAATGTGCATCATCAGTGGTTACCCGGGTGAGTTTGGTTTGATTGGTTATTTTTTGTTGCAGTTTATCATTCAGCTTTGGACTAAGCTGTGGGTTGATATACGATGCTTTATTGTCGATAAAGTTGAGCTTAATGGTTTTTACTTTGGGATCAATACTTGCATCGTTGAATTTGTATTGCACTTTGCAGCCTGCAAATAATACAGTCAACAGTATCAGGGTAAGAAAACCATGTATATTATATGATCCGTTTGATTTTTTCATGCTTAATTATTCTTCAATATCGTATTCTTTTAGTTTCCGATAAAGGGTTCTTTCACTGATGCCTAAATCAAGCGAGGCATCTCTACGCTTACCCTTGTGTTTTTTTAATGCTTTCAGGATAAGTTCCTTTTCCTTATCCATAATATTCAACGATTCTTCTACTTCTTCATGGTGATGAATATCTTCATCATGCAATATTACCGGCTGACCGTTCGCAGGTAGTATCTGGTGTTGTGGAGCACTGTTATTCATTACCGGTTGAAGTTCGCTGTTCGATTGAAAATCCTGCAGTAATGAATCTCTGGTAAAATTAGCCGCAGAACCTGCCAGTGAAGGATTCTGCAATATTTCCAGGAACATTTTTTTCAGCTCTGTAACATCCTTCTTCATATCAAAGAACAACTTGTACAATATTTCACGTTCATTGGCAAACTCTCCAGATCCGCTGTTTGACTGTCCCGCCAAAACAGGCATTCTGGAATATTTAGCCTGATCTGGTAAGAACTGGCTAAGTGTTGCTGCAGATATCTGGGTTGTTTGACTAAGCACAGAAATTTGTTCTGCAATATTCTTTAATTCGCGGACATTACCCTGCCATGGATGGTTAATTAACAGGGTTTTTGCGTCATCATCCAACTGTACCGGGGTTGTTTTATAGCGCTCGGCAAAATCAACTACAAACTTTCTGAAAAGTAAGAGCACATCTTCTTTCCGGTCGCGCAGAGAAGGTACTCGGATAGGGACGGTACTTAAACGGTAATATAAATCTTCCCTGAATCTGCCTTTTTGTGTAAACTCTAATAATTCACGGTTGGTTGCGGCAATTACCCGCACATCGGTTTTTTGCACTTTTGAAGATCCAACCCTAATGAATTCTCCTGTTTCTAGCACACGTAGTAATCGGGCCTGGGTACCCAATGGCATTTCACCAATTTCATCGAGGAAAATGGTACCGCCACTAACCGTTTCAAAATATCCTTTGCGGCTGTCTACCGCGCCGGTAAAAGCACCCTTTTCATGTCCAAACAATTCTGAATCGATGGTACCTTCCGGAATTGCCCCACAGTTAACTGCTATAAAGGGGTTATGTTTTCTTGCGGATAAAGCATGAATAATCTGCGAAAAAACTTCCTTACCCACACCACTCTCACCCACAATAAGCACCGTAAGATCAGTAGCCGCAACCTGCACAGCAGTATTCAGCGCATGGTTTAATGCCGGCGCATTTCCTATAATCCCAAACCTGTTTTTTATACTTTGAAGATCCATAAGATTAATTTGATGATGGCTGATGGCTGATGTCTGATTTGATTTTTGGATCTCAGATCTCAGATGTCAGATTTAATGTTTCTATACTAACTCACTAATAACAATTAACACCCCACTGTCACGCTCAATTTCGATATTGGATATTGGAAATTGGATATTGAATATTCTTCATTCCTTCTCTCTTTCCCCCAACAAGGTTGTTTTGGTGCAATCTGTAACCTTGACCGTTACATAGCTGCCTTTGAGGTTTTCATTCGGATCAATTTTGGGGAATACGAGTACTTTATTTTGGCTCGTTCTGCCCATCCAGGCTGCATCACTTTTACGGCTATTTCCTTCTACAAGCACTTTGAATGTTTTACCCAGGTCATTTAGATTGCTTTGTCTCGATAATGCACCTTGCAGGTCTACGATTTCCTGTAAGCGTCTTTTTTTAACATCTTCTGGAATATCATCTTTGTACCTTCTTGCAGCAAGTGTTCCTGGTCTTTCGCTGTAGAAGAACATATAACTCATATCGTATCCACTATAGCGCATGATGCTTAGTGTATCCTGGTGATCCTCTTCCGTTTCAGTACAAAATCCAGCGATGATATCTGCACTGATACCACATTCCGGTAATAGTTCCCTGATGCGATCAACCTTGGACATATACCATTCACGTGTATAGGTTCTGTTCATCAATTGCAATATTCTCGTACTACCACTTTGAACAGGTAAGTGTATATACTTACAGATATTTTCATACCTGGCCATGGTTTGCAATACTTCGTCTGTAATGTCTTTCGGGTGTGATGTACTGAAACGAACCCTAAGGTCCGGACTTACCAGTGCAACTTTTTCGAGCAGGGAAGCGAAAGTTACTGTTTCATCTTTTTGCTCATCGATCCAATAATAACTATCTACATTCTGACCAAGTAAAGTAACTTCTTTATACCCTTTGCTCACCAATTCGCTTACTTCATGTAAAATTGAATTGGCATCCCGGCTTCTTTCTCTTCCTCTTGTAAAAGGTACCACACAGAAACTACACATGTTATTACAGCCACGCATGATCGATACAAATGCACTGATACCATTACTATCTAAACGAATCGGAGCGATGTCGCTATAAGTTTCTTCCCGACTCAATAATACATTCACGGCTTTCTGTCCGGTTTCAGCTTCTTCGATTAGTGCCGGCAGACTTCTATAAGCATCCGGACCGACTACAATATCAACCAGCTTTTCTTCTTCCAATAACTGGGCTTTTAGTCTTTCGGCCATACAACCCAACATGCCGATCAATAAACCGGGTGTTCGCTCTTTCAGCTTGCGAAATTCAGTTAAACGCTTACGAACCGTTTGCTCCGCTTTTTCGCGAATAGAACAGGTGTTTAAAAATATCAGGTTAGCGGCTTCTACATTTTTTGTAGCACCAAAACCTGCGTTGTTTAGTATGGAGGCAATTACTTCACTATCCGCAAAATTCATTGCACAACCATAACTTTCTATATAGAAATATTTCGAATACCGATTGGGGTCATTTGTAAATGGACTAAATGCTTCTCCCTGGCGAGCTTCGTCGTGTACTTTTTCCCCTATATCCAATACATCCATGAATCTTAGAATTTAAGAAATGCAAAATTAACAAAATTGTCTGGTTTTTGTGCCAGTTTGACAGGTTTTCAAGCTTGAAAATTCTGTTAATCAATTAGTTTTGCAGCGTAAATGCCCAAAACACATGAAGAAATGGATCTTAGGCCTGCTTTTAATTGTAATTGTTAAGGCAGGATTAGCACAGGATATAGTTGTTAATAAGCTCAGAAGCGAAACATCCCGTACCATTAAGAAAGAAGCAGATACCAGCAGATGGACCTGGAAAAGGGGTGGATTATTAAGTGCAAATTTATCACAAGGCTCCTTGAGTAACTGGGCTGCGGGTGGTGATAATTTTTCTCTTGCGGTTAGTTCCTATTTTAATACCTATTTCTTTTTAAAGAAAGGCAGGCATTACTGGGACAATAACTTCGATATGAACCTTGGGTATGTACAAACAACAAGCTTAGGAGGGCGTAAGAATGATGACCGTTTTGATTTCCTGAGCAAGTATGGTTATAAAATGGACAGCATTGGTAAAATATTCCTCTCAAGTCTGTTTAATTTTCGTTCACAGTGGTTTGATGGTTATACATTTTCTGGCGGGGTTCCTTCATTAGCTTCTTCATTCCTTTCTCCGGCATACGTAATCCTATCTGTGGGTTTTGATTATAAGCCCAATTCCAAACTTTCTGTATTCGTATCACCGCTAACATCCAGGTGGACAATCGTAGCGAATAAAAGTCTTTCAGCATTAGGTAAATATGGTGTGCCAATTGGCAAGAATTCATTTAATGAGATAGGTACTTTTGCAACCGTAAACTATAACAATACGATTGCTAAAAACATTACCTATAAAGCAAGGCTTGATATGTTCTCCAATTACAATAACAAAGCGCAGAATATCGACTTCTTTATGACCAACCTCTTTTCATTCAAAATCAATAAATTCTTCTCTGCTACCTATAGTCTGGATTTGATTTACGACGACGACGTTCGCCTATTCGGCCCCAACAAAAACTCTCCCGGACTTCAAACAAAAAGCCTAATAGGCATAGGGTTTCTGAAACCGTTCACGGTTAAAAAAGGATAGGGGAGATTTAGGGTTGTCTGATGGTAGGTTTTTTATGGCTGATGTCTGATCGCTGATGTCGGATTTGGGAAAGCAGTAATAGGATTAAAGCTACATTTATTAATATACAATGTTTAGTATACAACCAGTTTAAGTACACAATCTACTTAATTCAACAACCCAACCCCTAACAGCTAATATCCAAATCCGACATCAGCGATCAGACATCAGCGATCAAAATCTGCCATCTGAGATCTAACATCATCAAAGCCCGTTATGCCTTTACTTTCAACAGGTGCTTAATTTTATTCGCTTTGTGTGTAAGATCCTGGTAGTCTTTGTGGATGATGGTTACATGTCCCATTTTACGGCCTGGTTTGGTTTGTTGTTTTCCGTAAAGATGAACAAAGACATTGTCCATTTTTAATACTTCTTCGAGGTTTTCATAAAATGCATTTCCGCTGAATCCTTCAGCACCTAAGAGGTTTACAATTGCAGAGGGAAGTATGGCATCAGGGTTACCTAATGGGTAGCCTAACATAATGCGCCAGAGCATATCGTATTGACTCGAATAATTGGCTTCAATGGTATGATGCCCGCTGTTATGAACCCTTGGGGCTGTTTCATTAACCAATACTTCTTCTTGTTTGTCAACAAATAATTCAACTGCAAATAATCCTGGACTATTAAGGGCCTTTACCACACGAAGAGCGATGGCTTCTGCTTTCCAGAGTACTTTTTCGGGGAGTTTTGCCGGACTAACCTGGTAATCTAATAAGTTCAATACCGGATCGAATACCATTTCTGCGGGAGGGTATAAAGTAGTTTCTCCTTTTTCGTTCATGGCAACAATCATAGCGATCTCCTTTTCAATCGGTACCATTTTCTCTAGTACCGCCGGGGCATCGAAGCCTTTAGGAATATCATCTTCTGCTTTAATAATCTGTACACCTTTACCATCATAACCACCCTGACCAATTTTATGTACTGCAGGAAGCAGGTTGATATTTTCTTGAACTTCTGCCAGTGTTTGGGTTACCACAAATGGAGAAGTGGGGATGTCGTTTTGCTGGTAAAATTCTTTCTGCAGTATTTTGTTTTTTATGGTACGAATTGCAGATGGTTTAGGAAATACTTTCACACCTTCCGATTCCAGTTTTTCAAGGGCATCAACATTTACTGATTCAATTTCGATAGTCAATACATCAAGGTCTTTCCCAAACTGATAAACCGTGTCAAAATCGTTGATATTACCCTGAACAAAATGGTGGCATAAATGGGCCGCGGGACAATTAGGATCGTTTTCCAGAACATAAGTTTCTACCGTATAATTGGCCGCGGCTTGTAATAACATGCGGCCCAGTTGGCCTCCTCCAAGTATTCCTGCTTTCATGCAGCGAAGATAAGGGGGGAACAGAGAAATAAGGAACAGAGAAATACGAAATGGCAGGCAGAATCCCCTAATTTTGTTGCATGCTTCCCGACTATCCACATAAAATCTTTGGCGACAAGCGATTCTGCTATTGCCTGCTTATGGAAGCATTGGCTATGGATGCGGCGATCTGATTGATAACCTCTGCCGTTTTATTTATTCATCCTTAAATTTTATCGTATGGGAACAAGCGCCAATACCATGGTTTCTCCTGATATTACCACAGATTTTCTGCCTTTACAGGGCACTGATTATGTAGAATTTTATGTAGGCAATGCCAAACAGGCTGCCCATTTTTATAAGACAGCATTTGGGTTTCAAAGCCTGGCTTATGCCGGCCCTGAAACTGGTGTTAAAGACAGGGCCAGTTATGCTGTGAGACAAAACAAACTCACTTTTGTATTTACAACAGCATTACGTGGCGATAACCCTATTGCAGATCATGTTTACAAGCATGGCGACGGCGTTAAAGTACTTGCCCTCAAAGTGGAAGATGCTACTGATGCCTGGCATCAAACTACCAAAAGGGGAGGGAAAAGTTATATGGAGCCACAAAAATTTACCGACAATGATGGTGAATTGGTTATGAGTGGTATTCATACCTATGGAGATACCGTGCATCTTTTCATCGAAAGAAAAAATTACACAGGTGCATTTTTACCTGGCTATAAAGCCTGGAACAGTCATTATAATCCAGCCCCAACAGGACTCCTATATGTTGACCATTGTGTAGGCAATGTTGGATGGAACCAGATGAATCCATGGGTGAAATTTTATGAAGATGTGATGGGTTTTAAAAATATCCTCAGTTTTGATGATAATGATATCTCTACCGAATACTCTGCACTGATGAGTAAGGTAATGAGTAATGGAAATGGATTTGTTAAGTTTCCAATCAATGAGCCGGCCGAGGGAAAGAAAAAATCGCAGGTAGAAGAATACCTGGATTTCTATAATGGAGAAGGCTGCCAACACGTGGCCCTTGCAACAAATGATATTGTTCAAACAGTAACAGAACTCCAGGACAGGGGTGTGGAATTCCTGAAAGTTCCCACTACTTATTATGATGATCTTTTAGACAGGGTAGGACATATCGACGAAGACCTTGCTCCGCTGAGAGAATTAGGGATTCTGGTAGACAGGGATGATGAAGGTTATCTGTTACAGATATTCACGAAACCCGTTGAGGACCGTCCAACCTTATTCTTCGAAATAATACAGCGCAAGGGCGCCAAAAGTTTCGGCAAGGGCAATTTCAAAGCCCTTTTTGAAGCCATCGAAAGAGAGCAGGAAAGCCGCGGTAATTTGTAGCGCTGCTGGCGCTAGACCATGGTCGATAGTCCATAGACCATAGTATTTTAATACAATGTTTTCCTATGGACTATTGTCTATGGTCCTGCCAGCCGCAAGGGTCGCAAACAATAATCCTCTCCAAACTTCGTTTCTTTAACAGGATATTGAAACCAGCGTATCAATCGTTTTATTATTTTGCAGCTATGCGGCGATCCCTGCTCCTTATTATTTTCAGTTTTATAGCCAGTTTTGTGTTGGCCCAAAATGGCTTTATTGATTACCAGCGAGTTTTTCCCAGGGTTGCCGGTGCGATAAAGACCAAGGAAGATACCCTCAAAAAACAGTTTGCTGCGGCTAAATTGCAATGGCCGGCAAAAGATATCTATGTACGTAGTTTCAAGTATGATAGTCAACTGGAAGTATGGGTAAGAAATACTTCAGCAGAACCGTATAAGTTGTTCAAAACCTACAAGATATGTGCTTTATCGGGTACGCTTGGACCTAAACGAATTGAGGGTGATTACCAGGTTCCGGAAGGGTTTTATTATATTAATCAGTTCAACCCCAAAAGCATGTATCATCTTTCCCTTGGGTTGAATTATCCGAATGCATCAGACCTTTTACTAAGTGATTCTATTAAACCGGGCAGCGATATTTTTATCCATGGAAGTTGTGTAACTGTTGGTTGTATACCTATACAGAACGACCAGATCGAGGAACTCTATGTGCTCGCATCGCATGCACGTAATCAGGGACAGGATTTTATCCCCGTACATATTTATCCTGTTCGTTTCAGCAATAACAGGAGCCAGGAATACCTCTCCAGGAATAGCAAAGAAGACAGCGACTACCAAAAATTCTCCACACGTTTAAAAGAAGTGTACGACTTCTTCGAAGAACACAAAAAACTTCCCCTGATTTCGGTGAACAAAAAAGGGGAATACGTGATTCTTTGATGGCTGATGGCTGATCGCTGATGTCGGATTTTTGATCTTAGATCTTAGATCTTTGATTTGAAATAATGAATTTGCTCTATGAAAAATAAATCCTAGATCAGAGATCAAAGATCAAAGATTTCTTTTTGGGTTGAGTTTTTGTTTTACCACATGATACAGTTGCATGGCGTCGGGAGTTAGCTTGAAATAGAATACTCCTCCGATCATGATACTGGAGAACACAATACCATTGAGGATAATGGATATCCAACCATTTAATGTTCCAAAAGCAAAATAACATACGCCATATGCTGCCACACTAAGTAATATGGCATAAACCGTTTTTGCATTAAATGGTTGCATATTGAATTTTCGCCGGAGGAATTCGTACCGAATGAAATTATAGGTTCCGTAAGCAATTAATTCAGCAATGGCAGATCCCAATATGCCATAATGTTTTATAAGGTAATAAGTAAGTGGCAGTCTTAACCCGATTAGGATAACACCACTGATAAAATCAAAACGCCATAGGGTAGATGTATTAATAACCATGGCATTTAATCCTGTACCAGCATCGATTATACGTACCATACTTAATACAAGCAAAACATTCATTCCATCCAGGTATTCCGCTTGAATATTTAATACATTAATACCTTGCCTAACATTAAGCCAGATATTGCCAAACAGAAACAATGCCATCAATAATAAATTGATACAGGAACGAGAATAAATACGATTAATTTCTGTGTAATTCTTGTCTTTCCACGCCCTGGCTAGGAAACTGGAGGATACAGCCTGGATACTTCTTTGAGGTACCTGGAGCACATTAGCCACATATTGCGCAAACACAAAAATGCCAACGGCTTTTAGTCCAATAATACTGGCAATGATAAAACTGTCGATAGTTGCGGCTACCGAGGCTATTAAAGTTCCTCCATACAATAAAGATTGCATGGCTAATATCTTCTTCCAGAATTTTCTCGTTACCAGACTGATGTTGAAATTGAAATGCAGGTTGTCGGTTCTTATCAAATAAAAGAGGAGAAAAAGGAAAATGGCCAGGTATTGAAAAGCGAAAATGTAGATAAATGTCTCAAAACTGATCAATTTAAAATAAAACAAGAGTATCAGGACGCTTGTAATAATCCTGAAAACAGTTTCTTTTAAAAAATTGGAGACAACTGATAATTGCAAAGCCCAGCTAAAACCCTCTATTATCGAAAAGAACAACATCCCCATTGCAAATGGAAACATCCAATAATAGTATTCAACAATCAAGGGTGACCGTTCAATGAATTTCTTTACAAAATAGGGTTGAAAAACCAAACCACTGAGCAATACAATAACAAACCCAATAAGTGCGGCAACCATTGCCCAACTCATCAGGTCAATTTTTTCTTTTTCGAGATTGTCTTTGTAATAAGGGTAAAATTTATAAATGACAGGAATAACGCCTAAAGCGCCAAATGCCATCATGTTTTGGGCAAAATCAAAGAAAATCCTGGTTAGTCCAAATTGCTCAACAGTAAAAGAGCCTTTTAAAGTAAATAAATAATGATTGGCAAAGCCAACCAGAAAGCCAATATATATCAGCACACTGGAGATGATGGTTTGCTTTCTGATACTTCCCATTCCTTTAGCTAGTTAAGATTGGCGTTAATGCTTTGCGCTTTATTTGCGTTCTTAAAATACCCTTTTGCTATCATCGGCTAAAATAGGATATTCGGGGCAGGATGAAAGCAATCAGTAATACAATAACTTTTTTTTATATACTTATCGGTGCTTACCTGGTAATAGGTACGGGTTGCAACACGAAACTTCAGTCAGACAAAAAAGTCTTTTATTATAATGAAACAACCGGAATAGCAACCCTTGATCCTGCATTTGCTAAGAATCAGTCTATCATGTGGGCCATTCACCAGGTCTACAATACATTGGTTGAAATAGACAGCAACCTAAATATTGTTCCATCACTTGCTAAAAGCTGGGATATAAGTCAAGACCGCAAAACCTACACTTTCCACCTCCGTACAGATGTTTATTTCCATGATAGCAATATATTTCCTGGTGGGAAAGGGAGAAAAATGAGTGCTGGCGATATTGCATTTAGCCTGGGCAGAATAATAGATAAAAATACTGCCAGCAGTGGGGCATGGATTTTTAATAACAGGATAGATAACGATCAACCATTTACGGTAATAAACGATTCAACATTTCAATTAAAGTTACTTCGGCCCTTTCACCCCATTATGGGTATTTTAAGTATGCAATATTGCTCCATTGTTCCAAAAGAAGCGGTGGATAAATATGGCAAAGATTTCAGGAGAAATCCTTGTGGTACCGGACCATTTAAATTTGTATCATGGGATGAAGGAGAGGCCCTGGTATTTCATAAAAACGAACAATACTGGGAACGCGACGAAGAAGGCAAACCCTTGCCTTACCTGGATGCAATACAGATAAGTTTCTTCGATAATAAAGCAACGGAGTTTCTGCAATTCAGGCAGGGCAGACTTAGTTTTATCAATGATATTGATGCTTCTTTTAAAGATGAATTATTAACTAAAAAAGGATTGTTACGGAAGGAGTGGGAGGGTAAGCTATTACTTAATAAAGCCGCCTACCTCAACACGGAATATTTTGGCATATTGGTAGATGACCAAAATCCACTGGTGAAAAATTCTCCGGTTAAATTAAAGCTGGTAAGACAAGCCATGAACTATGCAATCAACCGTCAACAATTGATGATGTATATGCGTAATTCAATTGGTATTGCTGCTGAGTCTGGCTTTGTTCCGGGTGGATTACCTTCAAAAAATATAGACTCGGTAAACGGCTATCATTATAGTCCTGAAATTGCCCGGAAGTTGCTTAAGCAGGCTGGTTTTACAGATAACAGGAAATTGCCAGAGATAAAACTACTCACCATTCCCATCTATGCAGATATCGCCAGTTTTGTGGCTAAACAAATGGAGGAAGTGGGTATTCCGGTTCAGGTAGAAGTAATTCAAAAAAGCCTACTCCTTGAACAAACCGCTAAGTCGCAAGCCTTGTTTTTTCGTGGCAGTTGGATAGCTGATTATCCTGATGCGGAAAATTATATGGCGATGTTTTACAGCAAGAACCCGGCCCCACCAAATTATACAAGGTATAAGAATCCGGAATTCGATAAGCTATATGAGCAGGCATTACTCGAGACAAATGATTCGCTTCGCTATACACTCTATCGCAAAATGGATCAGATGGTCATTAATGATGCACCTGTAATCCCAATCTGGTATGACATGGCCATTCATTTCGTTCAACCCAATATAAGCGGATTTCATGCCAATGCATTAAATCTGCTGGAGCTAAGAAAAGTAAAAATTCAATAAGCGGGCAATAGAACGCAGATTTATCATGATAATCATGATAGATCATGATAAATCTGTGTTCTACCTAAGCAGCCAAATAAGATTAGTAGCGATTATTTTATAGGAGTCTGCTTTAATGACGTCAAAACTCCCTCTATGGATGATTTTCTCTTTTTGGCAGATTTCAACCCATGATTTGCATTACTCACTATAATACATTGACAATTCACAAATGACATCTCACCCTTTTTTCTTCAATTTATCCTTAAACACTTTTTCAAATTTCTCCAGTTTAGGTCTGATTACAAACCTGCAGTAACCCTGATTAGGGTTGTCGTTATAATAGTTCTGGTGATAGTTTTCTGCGGGATAGAAATTTTTAAATGGCTCAACTGTGGTGACGATAGGGGCATCCCATGCGCCGCTTTTGTCGAGCAGGGCCTTATATTTCTCAGCTTTTTCTTTTTGAGATGCATTGTGGTAGTACACTACACTCCTGTATTGCGGGCCTATATCATTGCCTTGCTGGTTGGGAGTAGTAGGATCGTGTGTTTTCCAGAATACTTCCAGTAATTCATCATAACTGATTTTTTTAGGATCGAAAACAATCCTTGCCAACTCCACATGTCCGGTATTTTTATCACAAACCTGTTCGTAGGTAGGGTTTTCAACAAATCCTCCTCCATAACCGCTGATTACTTCCAATACACCGTCAAGACGTTGAAAAAAAGCCTCTGTGCACCAAAAACATCCTTCTCCGAAAGTTGCAGTATCTGTTTCGATGCCTGCATAGTTAATCTTAGTGTTCATCTTATTTGATTTTGTTGCGGGTTGCTGGGCGCAAGATACCAGGCTAAATCCCAGTACCAGTAAACTCATGACCATTCGCATATTTCCTGTTTTAATAAAATTACGTAATTGGTAGTATAACAGATTAGACTATATATATGTTCTGTACTTACAAAAAAGCTGTTAAAACCTGTATTGTTAATTTTTTAGCTTTGGGATACAATTCAAAAATCAAAAGTCAAAAGTCAAAATTCAAAAATGCCTAAGGAGTCCAATCTCTAAAATCAAAGATCAAAAAATCAAAGATCAAAGATCAAAATTTCCCCCCTTACCTTTGCGCCTGAAATAAACACTATGCGCTTATACCCGGAAACAGCCTTGGTACAACTGGAATTCGACAAAGTACGTGCTTTGCTGGAAGGGTATTGTAAAACAGTATATGCCAAAGAAAAGGCTGCCCAGTTGCGCATACATACCCGAAAAGAATACATAGAGCTGGAATTGAAACAAAGTTTCGAGTTTAAGTCGATTCTTCAGCAGGCACAATATTTCCCTAACGATTTTGCACAACCACTACAGAAAGAAATAAAGCTTTTAGGTATACAGGGGGCATTAATTACCGGAGAGCAGTGGTTACAAATTCGAAAATTGGCAGAAAACACCGCCAATATTTTTCGTTGGTTCGATCCCGAAAAAAGAATGGCCTTCCCGGCAATGGCAAAAGTGATAGAAGGGGTTTATTATGAAAAAGCAATTATTGCACTGATCGATGAAGTAATAGATGAACAGGGAAATGTAAAAGATAATGCTTCTGATGACTTAAATAAAATCCGTATGAGTCTGTACCGGAAGCGGAATGAATTGAGGCGTGTGTTTGAGAAAGTGATCAGTAAACTCGCCAAATCGGGTTATACGGCTGATATCGACGAAAGTTTCAGTAATGGAAGAAGGGTAGTAGCTGTGTTCTCAGAACATAAGCGACAGGTAAAAGGTATTCTGCATGGAGAGAGTGATAGTCGCAAGACAGCATTTATTGAGCCGGAAGAAACCATTGACCTCAATAACCAGGTATTCTCGCTTGAAAACGAAGAAGCAAAAGAGGTTCAGCGAATACTTCGCCAACTTACATCACGCATATCTGCTTATGCTTCATTACTAGCACAGTACCTGATGATTGCCGGAGAATATGATTTTATCAGGGCAAAAGCAAAACTGGCCATTGACATGAATGGTCAATTACCTGAGTTATCAGATAAAGCACATATACACTTAATCAATGCCTATCATCCATTATTGTATTTGTATAATAAAACAAGTGGTAAAGCAACCATTCCGGTAACCCTTACCCTGGATGATAAAAACAGGATATTGGTTATCAGTGGCCCGAATGCGGGGGGTAAAACGGTTACGATGAAAACCATTGGACTAAACCAGCTATTACTCCAAAGTGGTTTACTGGTGCCGGTTAGTCCTGATTCGCAGATGGGTATTTTCAAGCAATTGTTTATTCATATTGGGGATACACAAAATTTAGAGTTTGAACTGAGTACTTATAGCAGCCATTTACTGCACATGAAATATTTCATTGAGTCTGCGAATGGTAAAACCATGTTTTTTATTGATGAATTAGGTAGCGGAAGTGATCCCAACCTGGGTGGTGCTTTTGCAGAAGTGATTATGGAAGAATTGGCCAGGAGACATTCATTTGGGGTTGTTACCACACACTACCTTAACCTGAAAGTGATGGCTAACAGAACACAGGGTATCATCAATGGGGCCATGCAGTTTGATGAAGTGAACCTTCAACCAATGTATAAACTCATTGTAGGCAAGCCGGGCAGTTCATACACTTTTGCCATTGCTGAGCGAATTGGCTTACCTCAGCACCTCATCAACAGGGCAAGAAAATTGGTGGATGAGGATCATTTTAAACTGGATCGTTTATTAAACCGTACAGAGCAAGACCTGCAGCAATTAGAGCAGGAGAAAAAGCAATTACACAAACTCCTGCGTGAAAATGACCGGTTGAAAAAGGAGATGGAGACGGTAATGGACAAAGAAAGGCATCGTCAACAGGTAGAATTACTGAAGAACCAGAATCGTATTACCGAGGAGCGTTTGGCGTACCTGAAAGACATGGAACGTAAGTTGAAGCAAATTGTGCTCGACTGGAAAAAAGCTGAAAACAAGCAAGATGTAATCAAAAACCTGCAAAACCTGCTCTTTAAACAAAAAGAAGCAATTGTAGTAAACAAACTTGCTAAAAAAGTAGACCAGAAATACAAAGAATTGAACCAGCTTATTGCAGTAGGCTCAATGGTTAAACTGAAAAAGAATTACCAGGTAGGCGAGGTAAAAGAGATCAGGGGCAAAAGAGCCATTGTGCAGGTAGGCCAACTCCCCATCAACGTAGACTTAGCTGATCTTGTGGTAGTGGAGAAAGTAGTGAATAGTGAGTAGTGAATGGTCAATGGTGAATTGTCAATAGAAAATTGCAAGTAATGCTCTCTATTGACAATTCACCATTGACCATTCACATCAAAACTATCCTTTCTTATAAACCGCCTTAGTATCAAAATCTCCCTGAGGAGTAGACAGGTGGTTGCTGAGGGTTAATGTTTTTCCATCGGCGCTGATTTCCCATTTTTCGTTGCCTTTCATTTCAAAGCTGTTTCCCTGAAATTCCATTTTGAGGTCAAAGTCTATTTTAAAACTTTGTTCACCATCCCAGGAAAGGGTACCGGTCTTCTTACTGTTCATCATACCTGCATTTTCTACGGGTTTTCCTACTGTATAGTTTTCGGTAATTTCCCCAGCGCTACCATCGAATGCGGTAACAGAGCGCACCATTTTAAATGCATCAGTTGATTGTTCAATGACAATTTTAGACGCAGCAGATCTTGCACCAAATTGTCCCAGTTCACTGGCACTCTCATCGAGGTTCCAGGTGCCAGAGAAATTAGCTGCTTTGTATGAAAAAGAGAAAAGTACAGACAGGCTTAAAAATGCGCCTGCGAGTAGAAATAGTTTACGGGTCATGGTTGTTAGTTTAAGTCTTAAATATAGTTAATTTATCATGTAAAATTCAAGTCGCTGTTTTAATTTGGATGAGTGGATGAGCCCAGGCCACCTGGTATAACTCCTTGTTAATCTGTTTATTTTGATAATCTTTTGAATATTTTTTGGTAGAAATTTTTCAACCCTTACTTTTGCCGCGGAGAGATGGCAGAGCGGTCGAATGCGGCGGTCTTGAAAACCGTTGACTGTCAAAGGTCCGGGGGTTCGAATCCCTCTCTCTCCGCACTTGTTATTAAATTGAACTAAAACCTCTGTAATTCAGGGGTTTTTTAGTGTCCATACCTGTAATATTTGGTAACCATAATGGAACCAATTTTCTTGCATTATTCAATCTCTGATTAGCATTAAAATCTTCAAGAAAAACCTTTTTAATGACTCATATTGAAAAAAATGAATTTAGGTATGATCGACTAGTATAATTGATAAATAACTTTTTTAGTTAATATTGTAGATACCCTTATTGAACCTATATCTATAATTGGATAGAGTATTTTCTGATTAGTATTTTACTTAGTTGATATGAAAGACCCTAAAAAAATCACATATTTATTAGGAGCGGGAGCAAGTGCTAATTGCTTACCTATAATTAATGAACTTCCAGCTGGAATAGATCAGTTTATTAAGTTCATAAATAATACAGTTAATAGCTCGTTATTATCTTATAGTGCTAACTTTAGTGAAAAAAATGCAAAAAAACTTATAACTGATCTAGAATGGCTAAAATCTCAAATGAATTCTCATAAAACTGTAGACACGTTAGCCAAAAAATTTTACTTAATTAAGGAAAAGGAAGCAGAGTTAATTAAGCTAAAAAAAATACTGATTGTATACTTTATGTTTGAGCAATTAATACATAGAGTATTTATTAGGGAAGGTCAGGATAAGGAGTTACCCGATAAACGATACGATAGCTTCATAGCAACTATAATTAATAATAAAAGGGGTAACTTATCACTAGCCCCAAATTTTAAGGTTGTTACGTGGAATTATGATATTCAATTTGAGCTGGCTTATAAAGAATATCAACCAAATTATAAGTTCAATGAAATACAAAAGCAATTACAAATAATTCCTACCCAATCTTATATTGAAGGCAATTCAGCTATAGATATTTCAGAGTTTTCGATTGTTAAGCTTAATGGAGTTGCTGGCTTAACTTCTTTTGAACCTTTTATAGAAATTCCTATACCTGATTCTGAAACTAATGAGATAGTACGACAAAACATAAGGACTAATTCTGTTATAGTAATGCTGGCAAATAAATATGCCTCGTCACTGGATGAAGATATAAAGTCATTTAATTATGCATGGGAAGACAGAGAAGATTTTTTAATGCTTCATCAAAGAAAAAATAATATTATTGATGAGGCTACTTCGATAATGAGGCAAACTGAGATACTTGTCATTATTGGATATTCATTCCCTTTATTCAATAGAGAAATAGACAAAAAGTTAATTAATGCTTGTAAAAAAACAATAAGAAAAGTTTATATCCAAGACCCCAAAGCCCTAGAAATTCGAGACCTATTTGTCTCTTCTTTTGTTGGTTTTCATAAACATGAAGAAAAAAGCACTTTGTCGAACCCTCGTACTATTCCAGTAGAATTTGTAAGCTCCTCACTTGATCAGTTTTTAATTCCTTATGAATTAGATTTAGATTCGAACAAAAGAACTACTGTTTTACCCACCTGAATTATTTTTATCCTAGTCAGTTGCATAATCAATCTTTAGTGTTTAAAGTGAGTCTTCATCCCTTTGTAGGCTTCCCTAAGCGTTGATTTTATCCATATTATCTTACATTACAAAAAAATGAGTATGAAAAGAAAAATTTTACTGATGTTATTGTTTTTGAACATATTCTTCTATTCTTTTTCACAATTGCCAACTAAAGATGGAAAAGTTGTCTATGAACTTATTGATAGTTCATTAGCATTATCAAAAAATGTAATTTTTGATAATGCTAAACTTGCAGTTGTGGAATCATTTGTAGATGCAAATTCCGTTATACAAATTGATGATAAAGTAAATGGAGAAATAGTTGGTAAAGGCAGAACTAAATTCACTTATAGAATGCTCATGACTGAGATTCTTAATACTGCTAATTATACCATCGCAATAAGTTCAAGGGAAAACAAAGTGAGGATCAAGATTTACGATATAGTTGTTTATACTGGAACATCAGGTAACCCTATATCGGCTGAAAATCTTTTGAAGATCAACAATAAACCAAGTCGGAAAACTATGGAGGAGTTAAATGAGCATTTTAATAAATTAATTGATCAGATACGGAATAAGATTAAGTCGCCTTCAAACAAAGATTTTTGATAACCTAAGTCTCCAATTGTTAGGGAAAGTGTTGTTGGGTAAAGGGAATTGATAATATTTCGAATCTCTCTTTCCACCTTCATCCACCGCAGCCTTAGCACAGGTGGGTGAAGATGGAGAAACCCTTTTTTTATTGTTATTTTGACTAATTTTTCCACCAATAAGTCATTATTTTAATTATTATGATGGAATTTTCCATCTTTTTAATATCTTTGTATTGTTGAGATAAGCCAACATTATCTAATATTAATGCCTTTAATGATGGAAAATAACAACACGAATTGGTATTCTTTCAGTGATCCTGCTATACTGGTTCAATTGGGTAGTTTTGTGCAACAAACACGTTTGCAACAGAATAGAACACAGCAGGAAGTAGCAAAAACTGCAGGCATCAACCGTTCAACACTTGTTCAGATTGAAGGAGGAGGGGGCGGAACCTTGTTGTCATTCATTCAGGTATTAAGGGCTTTACAACAATTACAGTTGCTGCAAAATTTCGAAGTAAAACCAGTAATAAGTCCCTTACAACTGGCGAAAATGGATCAGCAAAAAAGAAAAAGAGCCGGTAGAAAAAATACTGAATCAGATTCACAACAAAAATCAGATTGGTAATGATCACCACAGCTTTTATACATATCTGGAACAAGCGGGTTGGAGCCATTGCCTGGGACGATCAAACAGGTATTGCCTCCTTCGAATATGAACCTTCATTTCTGAATCAGCAATGGAACTTATCGCCAATAAAAATGCCCATAGCAAATGCCTCTGGCAGGATATTTTCATTTCCGGAACTGAGAGACAGTATTACTTTCAAAGGATTACCCGGATTGTTGGCAGATGTCTTACCCGATAAATACGGTAATAGTCTAATCAACGCATGGCTTTCTAAAAATGGACGGCCAGCAAATAGTATGAACCCCGTAGAGCTTCTTTGCTTTATTGGGAAAAGGGGAATGGGTGCATTGGAATTTGAACCTGGACTTTATACCGCCAATAAAACTGCTACAAAAATTGAATTGGATGGACTGGTAAATATGGCACAGGAAATTTTATCGGGCAGGCAGGAATTCAATACCAAACTAAGTGCGGATGAAGCGAAGGCTTTGACAGATATCTTAAAAATTGGCTCTTCAGCAGGGGGAGCAAGGGCAAAAGCAGTTGTGGCATTTAATCCGGATACCGGTGAAATAAGGTCTGGTCAGGCAGATGTGCCCAATGGATTTAGTCACTGGCTACTAAAATTTGATGGTGTAACCGATCAACAACTAGTTTCATCTTCCGGATATGGAAGGGTAGAAATGGCCTATTACCTGATGGCCAAAGAAGCAGGTATTGAAATGATGGAATGCCGATTACTCGAAGAAAATAATCGGGCGCATTTCATGACCAAACGCTTCGATCGTTTACCCGGTAATGAAAAATTACACGTACAAAGTTTTTGCTCAATGGCCCATTATGATTTTAATGAAATTACTTCATTCAGTTACGAACAGCTATTCGAAACCATGCGCAGTCTTTTACTCCCCTATACAGATGCTGAACAACTATTCAGAAGAATGGTTTTTAATGTGATGGCAAAAAACTGTGATGACCATACCAAAAACTTCTCCTTTGTAATGGATAAAAACGGTAGCTGGAAACTTGCACCTGCATTTGACCTTTGCCATGCTTACCGTCCCGATAGTTCATGGGTAAGTCAACATTCACTCAGTATAAATGGCAAACGACTAAATATTACAAGAGACGATCTGCTGGCTGTGGCCAAAAATATGAATATCAAAAAAGCGGCCTCTATCATTGATCAGGTAAAGAGGGTTATAAGCAGGTGGAACGATTTTGCTTCAAGTACTTCCGTAAATACCGAATTAAGAGAAGCAATCGGAAAAACCTTGTTATTATTATAAATAACTGCTTAAGTTAACTTTTCTGAATTAATACATGCCTTTATTTCAAACCATATTACATTACTTTTTGCATTTCGGATTACCGGTAATTATTTCATGGATTTTTTTCAGAGAATATTGGAAAAGAGCAACACTGATCTTATGGTTAACCATGCTCATTGATCTCGATCATCTGCTCGCCACTCCTTTATTTGATGCCTGCAGATGTAGTATTAATTTCCATCCGCTACATAGTTACCCGGCTATTGCTGTGTATGTAATTTTGCTATTTGTTCCCAAATGCCGAATTATTGCCATCGGACTTCTTATCCATATGCTCACCGATCAACTCGATTGTCTGATCAATTTATATACCTGCCAATAAATAAATACAGCTATTTCCTGTAGAACTATTTGTTTTCGGATTTATACATGCCATTGCTGAATAAGGGTTTCAGCTATCATCCTGATTATTGATTCTGATCTTGTTACCATTAATATAAAAACTACATGTCTGCGTTGGGATATGCATTTACTTACGGCAAATAATTAAATAATATGTTCGTAAATCGATTGGCAGGTATGCTTGTTTATACATTGGTTGTAGTTGCAATTGGCTTTGCACAGGATAGTAAGAAAATAATCACAGGTGTTGTAATCGTTGCTGATGGAACCAAAGCAGATGGTGCAAATGTTTTTTTATACCGCTCAAAGGATTCATTGCTCGTTAAAACCAGTATTACAGATGCCTCAGGAGCTTTTGTGCTAACCAATATTAATATCGGAAATTATTTTCTCCAGGTAAAATACAATGGCTATGAAGAACTGATAATAAATCCGGTAAATATTGATGACTCAAAACCTGCATTTAACCTTCCGCAAATAAGCTTGGGAAAACCAGTTGCAAATCAACTGAAAGAAGTTGTAGTAAGTAGCCGCAAAAGTTTTGTTGAACGAAAATCCGACAGGGTAGTAGTTAATCCGGATGCACTCATCAGTAATGCAGGAACAACAGCATTAGAAGTACTGGAGAAAGCACCTGCCGTTCAAATTGATGCCGATGGTAATATCAGCTTGCGAGGTCGACCAGGTGTTTTAGTTTTTATCGATGATAAACCTACTTATATGTCTCAGCAAGACCTTACAGCTTACCTGCGATCCCTGCCTTCTGGCGACATTGAAAGTATTGAAATCATGACTAACCCACCCGCCCGTTATGATGCTTCGGGAAACAGTGGTGTAATAAATATCCGGCTAAAGAAATCTAAAATAAGCGGATTCAACGGTGCGGTTAATCTTGGTTATGGACAAGGTACCTATGCGAGAAGTAATAATAGTTTTAGTTTAAACTACCGGATCAATAAACTTAATTTCTTTACTAACCTGAGTAGTGCTATTAATAATACGTATCAGGATCTTACTTTAAAAAGACAATATTTCTCTCCATCAGGTATCCTTCAATCGTCATTTACACAACGTTCTTTCATAAAAAGAATGCCACGTGGATTTAATTATAAAGCCGGAGTGGATTATTATGCCAATAAAAACTTAACCATGGGTATTGTTATTACCGGTGTGTCTAACAGAAATAAAGAAGATATAAAGAATGATGCAGTTATCAGTAATGGTAATGGTGACCTTATTAATACAGTTTCTGCTTATGCTCACCGCAACAGGTCGTTCAATAATATAGGAACCAATCTTAACCTAGCATATAAGCTGGATGGAAAATCAAAGTTACTCACCGTGAATGCGGATTATCTTAAGTATCGTTCAGATCAGGACAATAGCCTGTTAAATATTGTATACAATCCTGATCAAACCATCGCAGGAAGAACCAATCTGATATCTGATTTACCCGCTTCCATTGAAATAACTACTGCTCAGGCTGATTATTCACAACCCTTGTTTAAAGGAACGCTTGAAGCTGGAGCAAAAACGAGTATCATCAGAACCAATAACAATGCCCTCTTTTATGATGAACAAGCGGGTGGCGGCTTTTCTTTGAATACAGAGTTTTCGAATAATTTTAAATACGAAGAAAATATCAATGGCGCATATCTGACCTATAGTATCGATAAAAAAAGGTTTAGCAGCAAAGTTGGACTTCGATATGAAAATACAGAGATCAGGGGCCTTCAATATGGTACTCCGGGTAAACCAGATTCTTCCTTCAAACGTACTTTCAATAATCTTTTCCCGACCTTTTATTTATCCTATAAGATCGATACAACCGAAAATCATTTGCTCAATATTAATTTTGGAAGGAGGATCAACAGGCCAAATTATCAGGATATGAATCCGTTTACCTACCCCTTAGACAGGTACACTTTATATGGCGGTAACCCGTTCCTCAAGCCTACATTTTCCTACAACACAGAATTGAGTTATACTTATAAAAGAAATTATACCTTTTCGTTACAATATAGTTTTGTCAATGACCTGATTATGGAAACTATTGAACAGAAAAATGGTATTTTTTACAGCAGGCCCGGCAATTTCGGTAAACAGGTTTCTTTCAGTGCATCGCTAAGTGGCATGGTACCGATTACTAAATGGTGGAAACTTCAAATGTATACTGAGCTAACTAAAAATAAATTTACCGCAACACTCTATCAGCAAAATTTGTTGAACGAAGGAACTTATGTTTATGTAGGGCCGGTGAATATTTTTCAAATCAATTCATTATGGTCGGCTGAACTGGGAGGTAATTATCAATCCAGTGTGTATGTAGGACAGTTTGTTACTATACCTGTAGGTTCAGTAAGAGCTGCGGTTGCTAAAAAGATTTTAAAGCAAAAAGGAACAGTACGTTTTAGTGTGAATGATTTTCTTTATACCAATCAGCCTGGCGGAAACATCAAAGGAATTCAAAATTCCACTGCAAACTGGAAAAGCTATTTAGATTCAAGGGTATTTACACTTTCCTTCTCTTACCGATTTAATAAAGGTAAAAGTCTTGCTCAGCGTAACACAGGATCTTCCGATGCTGAAAGAGGCAGGGTTGGTGGATAGGGAAGGTTTATGGCTTCAAGCTTCAAGCCTCAAGCTGCAAGCCAATACAGTCTTGGGAAATTTAGCCTCAAATTGGAAGTCACTAGAAGGATGGAACACGGATCTTGATGATAAATCCTGACAATCATGAAGATTCGTGTTCTATTTAAAACAGGAAGTGCATTGACAGCAATCAAATATCTTTTAGCTGATATTTTACAAAATTGATTCGCATTGATAGCTAATTTCAAACAACATACAGTGTCATTTCCTCGCTATCATGTTCTGCGATGTAGAAGATAAAAGGATCTTTTTGAATAAAAGACAATTCCCCAGCCTCATCCATTTCACGAAGTGCGAGGTGCAGGAATAGTCGTGATTGGTATTGGTAAAAATTCATTAACTGACTTCCGAGGTTTAGCAAGTCGCCATCTAAATCTGTCCGCTCAATCAATTCACTGCAATCAGGCCATACTGGTGAAAAATCCGGGCCCTTTGCAAATGCATCGTAATGATCGGGCGGTAATTCATGGTTCAGGTACCTTGGCTCAAGTATAATGGGGTAGGAGAAAATATCTTTGAAGAAGTTTATGCCGGAATCATAATGAAAGTACCAATCGTAAGAAAATGAAACAGCGCCAGATTTTTTAAACTGTTGTCTTGCTGCTTCCTCCGAAAAGCATTCCCTAAGTTCCTGTTTTAAGTAATGTACTGCTTGCTTAATATCTACTTGATGAGCATCCATAAATGCTGCAAATTCATTTTGGGCCCCGATATCATTGGCTTTCTCAGACAGAATGGACTCAATATCTTCCGAATCTGAAAATATAACACGTCCATCATGGTGCATTTTTAATAACTCGGCATACTGAAGAAATACAGGTCTGGTCAGTTGTTCCTGAATGGACAAAACCTGCTCTTCCAGTTTTTCGTAAATCAGCCTGTTTAATGATGCTTTTGCCATGTGCTGTATATTAGACACCCCAAAATCTCAAAACGCTGTTTCCTATTTAAGTGGAAGGAATACCTCGGCCATCATACACCTTGCGCTTCCTCCTCCATTGGTTTCAATAGTCTTAATGCCTGAATGTAGAATTGGATTAAATGCTTCTATGGCTTTGATCTGGGTTTCTGTAAGACTGTTATAAGCCTGGCTAGACATTACAAGGTATTTATTGCCGGCATTATTTTGAACCTGTAACATATTACCTGCAAATTGATTCATCTGAGAAAAACTGATTGGAATAATCGTTTTGCCCGAATTCAATAAAGCATCCTTCACCATATTTTGTTTGGCTATATCTGGTATAGCTTCCAAGCAGATAACGGCATATTGGTCTGCCACACACATCATCACATTGGTATGATAAATAGGCAAACCATTATTATCAACAGCTATAAAATCAATTACTTTATAACCTGCTTTTTCTGCCCAGTTGTTTAACACAGTAATAGCTGTTCTTGGTGATAAACAGGCATAGGCTATTTTATTGACCCGATCCAGCACCATACTTCCAGTACCTTCCAGGAACAAATGACTATGTTCAAAACTGGTAAGGTCAATGGTTTGTTTTAAAATGAATTTTTGCTTAATGGCTTCTATTACTGCCGGCTTTCTTTCCAGACGACGATTTTCAGCAAACATGGGGTAAAGAAACACCGTGCCATCATCATGAAAGGAAATCCAGTTATTAGGAAATACAGAATCAGGTGTATGTGGCTCAGGACTATCCTGTACAACCGTTACATCAATACCGGCATTTGTAAGTACAGTAACAAACTGATCAAATTCCATTGCAGCTTTTTCAGCTATAGAATCATCAGGTGAATATTGCTGAAAACTATTATTAACCGCCGTCTCCGCATTAAAATCGAATCGAACGGGTTTTATCATGAGCAGGTGTGATGTTGTTTGCATAGGGGATCGGTTTATTGGTGAGCAAGGTGTGAATGGTGAATGGTGAATGGTGAATTTTTACCTATTGACCATTCACCATTCACAATTCACATCCCTATCCCTCCTCGCTTCTCCAAAGCGGCATACTCATACAGTGAAATCCTCCGCGTGCACGGGAGAGTTCGGCTGATGGCATTAATATCAGTGTATCAGTAATTGATTCCGGACTCACCGTGCCAGCTTCCAGTTGGTTTAATAAATCTTTTACATGTACAATCGTAAATCCTGCTTTGCGAAAAGCTTCTGTGGTTTTGTCGTTTCTGTCGTAGCCTAATACAACACCCTCTTTCAACGCAAGCAGGTTACAGGAATCTGTCCATTGTTCCCTTGCATTATAGGGGAATTCATTATTACCCGAGAAGATAAAACGCACTTCGTTTTCACAATGCAAATCATTTACGCTGATATCTACCAGTAAATCTTCCAGGCTATCGAAAATGGTGGGGTTATCTGGACATTTCTTATGAAATTGGGTAATCTTTATTTTCTCTTCTTTCTTTACCTGTAATATTCTTTCAATGGTATTATCGTCTTCATGTTTCACTGCCTTACGTGAAAAATTACCCAACATCACCCATACATCTTTTTTAACCTGTGTAAAAACAGTATCAATATGCATGTAATCACGCTTTTTAGGAATGCGTATGATGGAGACTTTTTCCATTAAACTTTTTTCAAACACCAGGTTGGTAATCAATGCTGCGGCTTCTGCAGATGTTCTTTCACTGATACCTACCAATAAATGCTTTGGACTAACCACCATTATATCCCCCCCCTCAAGGGTTGTTTTTCGATCATCTTCTTCTTCCTCGGGCATAAGAAAGCCCTGGTTCGAATCGTTTAGTTCAATGATATTCTTCTGCCAGGCTGCAAACATAGGGTGATGGAAAAAGATGTATTTGGATAGAAGGGCTTCCCTGGTTCTTGCTTTTTTTGCAGGCTTATTCAATAGCACATGATCTTTGATGGTAATGCCGATATCACGCGTAAAAATAAAATTGGGAATTGGGGCAAAAAGCAATTTTTTATCGATCGAAGTACCAGAGATAAAAGTTTTGGAAAGCTCCACTGCTGAATATTCAAATAGCTTTTGCTGTACTTCAAAAGTACATCCTTCAAGTGCAGCTACGGATGCTATTAATTGAGAGCGGATATTTTTATCTTCCAATATTTCTGCCAGCAGACATTGTAATTCAACTACTTTGTCTGACTTATGAAAAGAAGGTGAATCCGGTTTGAAAAAATTTCTGTCATCCTGATCCACTTCTTTAAGTCTTCCCTTTATTTTTCCCGGATCAAGAAAATACAAAAGCAGCTTTGTATAATAATCGTATTCGTCTTTGCGAATGGTATCAAGGTGAACGATATCTTCAAATAACCAGTCCTGCGCCTTTGAAGGCACTACTTTTCCTAAACCACTATCAGGACTATGTACCAATAAACGTTTTAACGTACCTATTTCTGAGGTAACAAACAATGTATGTTCCATGTAAGAACGGAATTAAATGAATAAAGTAATGCTAACGGGGAAAGGGAAAATATTTCGACCTCAGTGGTCGGGCATTGAATTAAGACCACGATACATCCATGCAAAATGTGCGGTAAGTAATGATATGGTCGAGCAATGATGCATCTATAGTATAAAGTTACGAATTTTCCCTAATTGGCGATAATACATTCAGATCTCCTTCATTATCAATGATTTGGAAACGGACGAACATTTCTTCGCTATACCAGTTTTCGCTTCTTGTTTTCCTGACTACTTCTGCATGCTCCTGCATTTTATAGGCAAAGCTGGTCATAGCATCTTTTGATTCCCATATGCTGAATGTGGCTTGTTTGATCCATGGTACTTCACCAATACCTACTGAGCCAAGAAAGCCAGGAGCTGTTGCCATTTTCTGTGCTACAGCATCTACCTGGCTCCAGAAACGGCTGAGCTTATTGATCCGGATGGTGGCCCTTGTTAAGATGGCGATCTTCCCATTGTACAAACTTTTCTTAGGCAGTGTTCCGAATACATGTTTATGATCCCAGGTGCCATGACCTTCAATCGGGTTAAGCAGTAATATTCTTTTATTGCAACCGAAGAATTTCCACCATAGTTGTATGAATCGGGGATGGGTTCCTTGTTTTGTTTTGGCGTCCCATATTTCAAGCAGAGCCCATTGTCGCCAGTCGGGTGTTTTATCGAAACTACCATTCCTTCCACAACCCATCAGTTTCCAAAAGCTGTGTGTACTGCTTAACCATAATGGAATACGAAACAATGCCATCGACAAAAAACCTGCCCATCCCATCCATTTAGGATATTTTACTATGGTCAATCTTGCTATCACCTGCTTAATAGTTTTGAATTAGTCGAAGGTAACATATTCATTATTGGTGTTAATCATCGTTTATTTACAACTTAGGATAACCGACAGGGTGATTAATCATTGCCAATAATTTCATTTCAAGGCAATATGTTTTTCCTTAATTTGCTGGTATGTCTAATTTGCTAATCACCAACATTCATCAGCTCATAAATGTTCGCAAGCATCCTGAATTATTAAGGGGAGAAGCTTTAAAAAACTTGCCCGTGCTGAATAATGCATGGGTACAGATCATCAATGGACGTATTGCAGATTTTGGCACCATGGATATTTGTCCGGACGCAACTGAAGTACTCGATATTAAAGGAGGAAGTATATTGCCATGCTGGTGTGATAGTCATACCCATGCTGTATTTGCGGCCAGCAGGGAAGATGAGTTTGTAGATAAGTTAAAAGGACTTAGTTACGCAGAAATAGCTGCAAAAGGGGGAGGCATCTTGAACTCAGCAAATAAACTGGCCCTTACAACAGAAGATGTGCTTTATGAACAAGCCAGAAAAAGAATACTAGAACTTATTGCTTTAGGAACCGGAGCTATTGAAATAAAAAGTGGATATGGTTTATCACTGGATGCTGAGTTAAAGATGTTACGCGTAATACGTCGTTTGAAAGAACACCTCCCGATACCGGTAAAAGCTACATTTCTGGGAGCACATACATATCCGGTATTATTTAAAGAAGACCATGAATCGTATATCGACCTAATCATCAACGATATGTTACCTGCAATCGACAGAGAGCAGTTGGCAGATTATATAGATGTTTTTTGCGAGGAAGGTTTTTTCAGTCAGGAAGAAACCATGCGCATCTGTGAAGCGGGTAAGCGATATGGATTAAAGGCAAAAATTCATGCCAATCAGCTAAACCTTTCAGGAGGAGTGCAGGCAGGTGTTGCTGTGAATGCTGTATCTGTAGATCATTTAGAAACCATGGATGAAACGACTATCAATATATTGGCATCATCCAATACTATTGGTACACTCTTACCTACAGCAGCCTATTTTCTTCGCATGCCCTTCCAGCCTGCAAGAAGCATTATAGATGCAGGAGCGGCCGTTGCCATAGCTTCTGATTACAATCCAGGATCAAGTCCAAGTGGCAACATGAATACCGTTGTTTCGATGAGCTGTATTCAAATGAAAATGTTACCCGAAGAAGCCATTAATGCGGCCACTATTAATGGTGCATTTGCCATGGGACTCGAAAAAGAAGTAGGAAGCATTACAGTCGGCAAGCGTGCAAACCTCATCATAACTAAACCTATTCCGTCAATAGCCTATATTCCCTATGCTTTCGGATCGAATTTAATTGACCGGGTTTTAGTGAATGGGAGTGAATTGTGAATGGTGAATTGTGAATGGGGAATGGGGACTAATTAGTTTGGTTGATACTTATATATCGTGCTATTGACCATTCACAATTGACAATTCACCCCTCACTTTTTCCCAGTTTTCCGTATATTCAACTACAAAACCCAACGCTTTGCAACTGCCACATTTGAAAATTTATAATAAGCAGGATATCCTGTCTGTTACACGCATCCGTCGGTTTGAGACAAAAATCGGGGAGCGGATACAGGTTTTACAACATGCGCCTGATTTGGAAACAGCTATCAGGCAGTCGAGTGCGCCTTTTGTATTGATTGGTATTCCGGAAGATATTGGCGTGTTGGCAAATCAGGGTGTGGGAGGTTGTGATTCTGCATGGATTGCTTTCTTGCAAGCATTTTTAAATACACAGAGTAATGATTTTTTTGAAGGAAGTAGTATCCTGTTAATTGGTCACTTTGATTTTAATGAAGCCAAGCAACTCATCGATTCAAATGCGCAGGGATACGATGAACAATTAGCCGCCTACAGACATGCCGTAAATATGATTGATGATGAAGTGGAGCAGTTGATACACCTAATCACCCAGAACCAAAAAATTCCGATTGTAATAGGAGGTGGACATAATAATGCTTACCCCTGTATCAAAGGAGCGGCAAAAGGGTTGTATAAATCCGGAATAATTCCATTAGCACAAATCAATGCGATTAACCTCGATGCACATGCAGATTTCAGACCCATGGAAGGCCGGCATAGTGGCAATGGATTTTCCTATGCTGAAGCTGACGGATACCTGGAGAAATACTGTGTAATCGGCTATCATGAAAACTATCTCCCTCAAAATGTATGGATGGATATGGTGAATAATCCGTTCATAGATTGTATCAGTTACGAAGATATTTTTCTCCATGAAAAAAGAACATTCCTGCAATCAGTAGCACATGCCACTGGTTTTACCGAAGATACTTACTGCGGAATTGAATTAGATATGGATGTAATTGAAAACAGTATCAGCAGTGCGTCTAGTCCGGCAGGTATCTCCCTGGCTCATGCCCGTCAATATATCAACTTCACTGCAACCGACAGCAAAGTGGCCTATCTCCATATTTGCGAGGGCGCCGTACAATTATCAGACGGCCGCGGCGGACACGGTACCGGCAAAATGATCAGCTATCTTGTTGCCGATTTTGTGAAAGCAATGTTTACGAGCAGGGCGTGAATTGTCGGGTGTGAATTGTCAATGGTGAATTGTCAATAATAAAATTTTATTACTCATAACTTCCTATTACCATTCACCATTCACCATTGACAATTCACGCCGGACAATTCACACCCGACAATTCACTATTTTCGCTCTAAATTTCTGCTATGTCCGTAAATGTTGAGCAGTACCAGGAACTCAGTGCAGCATTAACTGCTGATGGAGTTACCTTGGTTGCAGTTAGTAAAACCAAACCTGTTGAAGATATTCAAGCATTATATGCATTAGGACAACGTGATTTTGGCGAGAACTATGTTCAGGAACTGGTAGATAAACAGGCTGTACTTCCTCAGGATATCCGTTGGCATTTTATTGGACATTTACAATCCAATAAAGTAAAATATATCGCACCTTTTGTTCACCTGATTCATGGTGTTGATAGTTTAAAGTTGCTGAAGGAAATTGATAAGCAGGCAGCTAAAAATAACAGGATTATCAATTGCTTATTACAGATTCATATAGCGAGCGAAGAGACTAAATTTGGAATGGATGAGCATGAATTGACTGAAGCAATGGCTCAGTTAGAATTATTCCCGAATGTAAAAGTAGGTGGTTTAATGGGTATGGCTTCTTTCAGTGAGGATGAAACCAAAGTACGGAATGAATTTAAATACTTGCACCAACTACTGATCAAAACCGCCACCAGCTACCCTACCTCAGCCATCCTCAGCATGGGCATGAGTGGTGATTATAAAATTGCAATTGAAGAGGGGAGTACAATGGTTAGGATTGGAAGTTTGCTGTTTGGGGCGAGAAATTATGCTTAAAATTTATTGCCACTGAAGGCACTGAAATCCACTGAATGATTCTGTGTTTCTCTGTGCCCTCTGTGGCAATAAATAGTTTATCTACTTTTTAGCCTTCGCATAATCAAACACCAACTGACAAAAAGCTTTCACTCCAAGATCAAATCCACTTTCATCAATATAGAAATCGGGTGTATGGTGCAAAGATGCTTTAGCCGGATCCATGCCTTTAGGCATTCCACCCAGATAAAAGAAAAAGCTGGGAATATCAACCCCATAAAAAGAAAAATCTTCAGCGCCGGTATCCCAGTCTCTTTCAACTACATTGCCTTTACCAGCCGCTTTTTCTAAAAAGGGAAGGGTTAGTTTTACTAATGCGGGATCGTTGTAGGTAACCAGGGTTTTTGTATCAATAAATACATCCGCTTCTGCACCAGAACTAGCTGCTATATGTTTTACTGTATTACGGATGCGTTCATGTACTTCTTTCTGCATTTTACTATCGAGTGTACGGATGGTGCCGAGCAATTCACATTCTTCCGGAATGATATTATTTCTAACACCGGAATGAATAGAACCCACACTAATTACCACCGGAGCTTTTGTAAGTTCCATTTGTCTGCTAACAATCTGTTGTAATCCTTCAATAATATTAGCTGCCGAGGCAATAGGGTCAACGCCAGTCCAGGGTTTTGAACCATGTGCGCCTTTGCCTTTTACTTTAATGCGAAACCAGTCTGACGAAGCCATAAATGCCCCGGTTTTATATTGTAGTTGTCCGGCAGGTACTTCTGATTTTATGTGCATTCCGAAAACCGCTTCAACTTTAGGGTTATTCAATACGCCTTCTTTAACCATTAATGATGCCCCACCTTCTTCATTTTCTGGAGCACCTTCTTCAGCAGGCTGGAATAAAAAGACAACGGTTCCCGGAACATCTTTTTGCATTTGTTTTAAAACAGTAGCAGTTCCCATTAAAATGGAAGTATGTGAATCATGTCCGCAGGCATGCATTACGCCAACGTTTTGTCCATTGAAAGAAGTAGTTACTTTGGATGCGAATGGAATATTTACCCTTTCTGTAACAGGCAGCGCATCTATATCTGCTCTTAATGCCACTACAGGACCAGGCTTGCCGCCTTTGAGTACTGCGACAACTCCTGTTTTCGCAACATTGGCTTTTACTTCATACCCTATTGAGCGCAGGTAATCGGCGATATAGGCACCTGTTTTAAACTCACGGTTAGACAATTCCGGATTCTGGTGAAAATGTCTGCGCCATTCAACCAGTTTAGGGGTTA
Source organism: uncultured Sediminibacterium sp. (assembly GCF_946481145.1). Next base: position 66,690 of record NZ_CAMLMJ010000011.1, on the reverse strand, counting down.
TATCTTTTACCAGTTGAGGATAAGTAGCGGGTAAATCTTGCGCCGTCACTACTGTGCCTATCAGCAATGCTGTACTGAATAAAATAGTTCTCATGTAATTAGCCTTGGTTAAAGTGAATTTGTTTACAGAATAGCAATATACATAGAGATTATGACCTTTCCAGCAAATTAAAAATGTCGTATTTTCAATGTTAAATCCATCAAGTATGAAAATCTTTACCCTTCTGTGTATTGCACTTGGTTTAACGATTACTACTCAAGCCAGTGTAATTACCTCCAAAACAAGTAATACGGATACTTCGGCCGCTATAACCACAGAGCCAGTTATGAATGATATCGTGGTTGAAGACGCAATGCGTGAATTTAAAAGCCTGACCAGAGCCGAAAGAAAAGCCAGGATGAAAGAAGTAAAGAAAATGCTTCGAGAATACAAAGCCACCAAGAAAGCCGGGGGAGAAGTGAGTACCAATCAGGTATTACTAGGTATCCTCTGTGTAATACTCCCACCATTAGCCGTAGGCTTACACCAGGGCGAAATAAATGGAAAGTTCTGGCTTAGTTTACTGCTAACACTCTTATTCTGGCTACCCGGCGTTATTTATGCGTTGATAGTGGTTTTCGGGAATTCTTAATTATAAATTTGGAAATTTGGAAATTTGAAAATGAGGAATATGGAGTGTAAGAACTAATTTTTACAATGAACATTTTTATGCACAGTATAAAAAATTCCCTCATTTTCAAATTTTCAAATTTCCAAATTTCCAAATTATCACATCCCACTCATCCGCATGATCCCAATAAGTATGGATGGTTTTGAAGCCTACTTTTTCGTGGGCACGTAGTGAACGGTGGTTGGATGTGGATACTTCGGTCAGTAAGAAATCATAGGACTGTCCGTATACTTTTTTGTGATGCTGGTATAGCTGTTCAAATAAACCTTTACCGCGATGTGCTTTTGCAATGCAGATTTGTCCCATCATATAATACCGGTAATCATTAAGGGGTTTGCCCAGGTATTGAAGTGTTGAAAGATTTTGGAGCATTACTTTCATTTCAGCATGAACATCTGCCATAGCATGTGTGGCAGTTAATGCATATCCAACAACATCACCCTGATAAGTAACGATAACACTTGGCGTTATCTCATGCATGGCAGATAACAATTCCACGTTGTATTCCCAGGTAAGGAACCCTTGTTCAATTTTAGTATTTTCATCAACAGCAGATTTTAAGTTTGTGGCCGATAAATCAGCGATCTGTTGAATCTGTCTGGCATTGGTAACCAATTCTGTCTGATACATGAGGCAATGCTTATTGGTATTCTCCAAAAACTTTTCTGAGGGTATCTGAAATTTCTCCAAGGGTTGCATATTGTTCTACTGCATGAATGACTAACGGCATCAGGTTTTCACCAGACACAGCAGCCTGACTGATTGCTTCAAGCGCTTTTTTAACCTGGTCATTATCTCTTTTAGCCCTAAGCACTTGAAGTTTATCGGATTGTACCTGACGGATGGTATCATCAATTTTAAATACCGGTGTGGAATTGGTTTCTGTTACCTGGAATTTATTTACGCCAACAATTATTTTATCTCCACTCTCAATATTCCGCTGGTATTCATAGGCACTCTTGGCTATTTCATCCTGCATAAACCCTTCTTCAATGGCACTTACACTGCCACCCATTGCATCAATTTTTTGTACCAGTTGCCATGCTTTTTCTTCCACTTCACTGGTAAGGTTTTCTATAAAGAAACTACCAGCCAGTGGATCTACGGTATCGGGGGCACCACTTTCAAAAGCAACAATTTGTTGGGTACGAAGTGCTATCCTGGCGGCTTCTTCTGTAGGCAGACTTAAGGCCTCATCATACCCGTTTGTATGCAAACTCTGTGTTCCACCCAATACTGCAGCGAGGGTTTGGATGGTTACCCTACAGATATTATTCAAAGGTTGTTGTGCAGTTAGGGTAGCTCCACCAGTTTGCGTATGAAAGCGCAGCATCATTGCTTTTTCATCTGTAGCACCTAGTTCACGCATCATTTGTGCCCACATTCTTCTGGCTGACCTGAATTTGGCCACTTCTTCAAACAAATTATTATGCGCATTAAAGAAAAAGGAGAGTCGTTTTCCAAATACATTGATATCAAGTCCTTTTTCTAGTGCTGCTTTTACATAGGCTTTCCCATTGCTGAGTGTGAATGCAATCTCCTGCACCGCTGTACTTCCTGCCTCACGAATATGATAACCTGAAATAGAAATGGTATTCCATTTAGGTAATTCCTTACTGCACCATTCGAAAATATCGGTGATGATACGCATCGATGGTTTTGGAGGATAGATATAGGTGCCTCTGGCAGCGTATTCTTTTAAAATATCATTTTGGATGGTTCCGCTGATTTTAGACAGATCCGCACCTTGTTTTTTGGCAAGTGCAACATAAAAAGCCAATAAAATAAAACCAGTAGCGTTGATGGTCATAGAAGTGCTGACCTGTTCAAGTTGTATGTCTTTGAAAAGGGTTTCTATATCTTCCAGACTGTCAATCGCCACACCTACTTTTCCTACTTCTCCCTCAGCAAGCGGATGATCGCTGTCGTAACCAATTTGAGTAGGAAGATCAAACGCCACACTTAAACCCATTACCCCCTGTGATAATAAATAATGATACCGTTTATTACTTTCTTCTGCCGTTGAGAAGCCAGCGTACTGACGCATCGTCCATAATTTACCACGATACATATCTGGCTGTACGCCTCTTGTGTAAGGGAATTCTCCGGGTGCTTCCAAATTTGTTACAGGATTATCCGCAGACTGGTATACCTGTTTTATTTCTATTCCGCTATCAGTAGTTATTTTTTTCATTGGCAAGAGTTTGGGGTGTGAATGGTCAATTTATTCACCATTCACAATTGACCATTCACATCATCACAATAATTTCTTGGCTTCATAACTTAAAGCCTCGCTGACTATTTCATGAAGATTTGATTTAGGATCGTTCACCAGGTATTCCAGTATTGCACGGTTTAATAGGGAGGCCGGGGCATTATCTGGAAGTGTAGCCGCTATCTGATGAATGAGTAAAAGGTTTTTTTCTTTAAGGTTTTTAATGGCATTCCAGATTTCGGGAACTACATAAATCTGTTGGGTGATATTATAATCGAATTCATCCTTAATATGTTTGCTTAAAAGGAATTGCATGTCTTTAGCAGGAATATCCGGAGTGCCCAGTCTGCTGATAAGATTTGGTAAGGCAATCCTGTCGGTTAACAAGGTCAGACGCTCATAAGCCTGTAACTGAAGTTCAACGGAGCCTTTTTTGTCTTGCTTTTCTTCACGCTGGTTTTTTCTCTGAAGATAAAAAAGGTATCCTGCAAAGCCGGCAATCATTAAACCAATCACCACGGTTAACAACATCGTAGTATCCATCATGTAAGCGAATTTCGACAAAAATAGGCTCTCTGATTGAATTGACCGTTATATACCAGAAAAGGCTAAAAATGGGTTTTTCGGGAATCGAAAACGACAAAAAACCGGGTTTATTAAATCATTCGTAATTTTGTCATAGAATTAATGATTTATGAATACAGTAACCAGTACTCCCGTAAGTTTAACAGAAGGCGCCATTCTTGAAATAAAACGCCTGATGGGAGAACCTTCGTTCGACCAAAACCAGGTTCTTCGTGTTGGTGTGAAGGGTGGAGGTTGTAGTGGTATGACTTATGTTTTAGGATTCGATCTTCCCACAGATGAAGACGAGCATTTTGTAATTGAAGGAATACCCTGCGTTATGAATAAAAGCCATCAATTATACCTCTATGGAATGGAAGTTGACTGGCAAGGCGGCTTAAACAGCCGGGGCTTTACATTTACCAATCCCAATGCAAGCAAAACCTGCGGCTGCGGAACTTCATTTGCAGTATAAATTAGGATGTCAGATATCAGATGTCAGATGTCAGATTTTTCGAAACGCAAGGTAATTTAATTATTTAATAGTGTTTACACCGAAATCTGACATCTGCCATCTGCCATAAAAAAGAGGTTGCCTTTCGAACAACCTCTTCTTAAATTATCTTCTCTCTGTAAGATTATTTCTCTTTATTAGCCTTACCCAGTGGTTTATCTTTTGCAAAATCTACCAGGATTGGAGCGGCTACAAATATGGATGAATAAGTACCGGTGATTACACCAATCATCATTGCGAAGGAGAAACCACGGGTTACTTCACCGCCAAAGATGAACAGAATCAACAGTGTCAGGAACACAGTTAATGAAGTCATTACGGTACGACTCAATGTTTCATTAATCGCTTTATTGATGATAGAGGAGTTATTCATACCTTTTAATATACCACTGTCTTCACGGATCCTGTCGTATACGATTACGGTATCATTCATTGAGAAACCGATCACGGTAAGTATGGCCGCAATGAAATGTTGGTCAATTTCAAGTGGGAAAGGAACAATTTTACGAGCATAACTGAACACAATCAATGTTACGAATACATCGTGCATCAGTGAGAAAATGGTTCCCAATGAATATCTCCAGTCACGGAAACGGATGAAGATATACAGACAGATTATGATTACCGCGAAAATGGTTGCCTTAGTCGCACCAGCTTTCAGGTCATCAGAAATCGTAGGTAATACCGTCTGTGAACTCTGTTTATACTTGGTTTCAAAATCGTAAAGGCTTAGTCCTTGAGGCAGGTGTTTTTGTAACCCGGTAAACAAGGTGCTTTCTACCAATGAATCAACATTGTTGCCAGACTCTTCGATTTTATACGATGTAGTGATGTTAAGCTGATTATTGCTGTTAACCGTTTTGATAATCGGTGATTCACCAAAAACTACTTTCAGGTCATCACGCACCGCTTCAACATTAACTGGCTTATCAAACTTAATAGTATAGCTACGACCACCCGCAAATTCTACACCTTCATCAAAACCATTGAAGAAGGTTGATACACCCATCACAAAAATTACTGCTGAAATGGTGTAGGCAACTTTTCTGTATTCAATGAACTTGAATGATGTTTTCTGGAAAATAGTTCTTGAAAGCTTGGTGAAGTATTCGAAGTGACGGTTCTTATTTGTGTACCAGTCTGTAATGAGGCGTGAAACAAGGATACCGCAGAACAATGATAATAAGATACCAATGATCTGTGTGGTAGCGAAACCTAATACCGGACCAAGACCAAAATAAGCAAGTATAATCGCGGTTAATAGGGTAGTGATATGTCCGTCAAGTACAGGAGCCATAGAACGCTTGTAACCATCGTTTACAGCGGCCTGGTATCCTTTACCCTTGGTTAATTCTTCTTTGATACGTTCGAAGATGATTACGTTGGTATCTACTGCCATACCGATGGTTAGTACCAGACCGGCAATACCAGGAGCGGTTAACGTAAAGCCTAATGCACTCAGAATACCTACTGTAAACAATAAGTTGAGGATAAGGGCAATATTCGCAACCCATCCGCCGGTGTTAAAGTAAACCAGCATCAGGATAAAAATCACCAGGAATGAAATACCAAATGATAATGCACCACCTTTTACAGATTCATTACCGAGGGTAGGACCAACCTGTTGTTCCTGTACAATTTTTGCAGGAGCAGGAAGTTTACCACTTTCCAGTATTTCAGATAAATCCTGTGCTTCTTTCAGGGTATAGCTACCGCTGATTTGAGAATTACCAGTAGTAATCGGATCATTTACATTGGGAGCTGAATAAACGAAATTATCCAGAACGATAGCAATTGGCTTGCCCACATTACGTGTGGTCATTTTAGCCCAGATATTGCTACCAACTTTATCCATATTCATTTTGATAGCAATCTTACCACGCTCATCAAAATCCTGTGATGCACTTGAAATATGATCGCCTTCCAGTTCTGCCTGGCCGTTATCCAATGTTTTAATTGCATAGAATGCAAGGATATCTTTCATGCTGGCATCTGAAGATTCAGTTTTACCATACATGAATACCAGGTTAGAAGGGAACTTGTTTTTTACGAAATCAAGTTTCAGGTAATCATTTAAAGTACCTGTGTCTTTCGACTGAATATAGCCTAAAGCAGCAGGGAATATAGTTCTGCCAGATGCCTGATCAGCATATGGTTGAGAGAACTGAATCAAACGCGCAAGTGGATTTTGATTCAGACTGTCTTTAGGCACAGCAGTTTTAGCAGTAGCGCCGGTTTTACCTAAATCAGATAATGTACCTGTTTTAGTGGTGTCCACTGCATCTTTTGCTACAGGAGCAGTTGCGGCTGTATCTGTTGTCTTTTGAGTAGTTCCGTTCAGGTAATCCTGCACAGCTTTATCTGCGGCAACCAAACCATCCTGTAAATCACGGCTCTCAAAAGTATATACTTCAAAGAACTGAAGGTTAGCGGTAGATTGTAAATAAGATCTTACACGCTCTTTATCGTTAACACCAGCAAGTTCAATGTTGATGATACCCTTGGCAGGATCTGGGTTAATATTCGGAGACGCAACGCCAAATCGGTCGATACGTGTACGTAAAATGCGGAAAGTATTATTAAATGCAGCCGTTGCCTGGTCTTTCAGGTAGCTTGTAACTGCGTCGTCAGAAGCATCAAATTTGACCTTACCATTACTTCTTGTAGCAAAGAAAGGGGCCAGGTTGCCAGAAGGATTAAGCTTTTTGTATTCCTCACGGAAAAGCGTAATCAAATCTGCACCGCTGTTAGCCTTACGAGCAACTGCTGTTTCCAGCGCTTTATTAAATACAGCATCCTTACTATAATTGGCGAGCGACTTAATCAGTCCATCCAATCCAACTTCCATGGTAACACTCATACCACCCTGGAGATCCAGACCCAGCATAAGTTCTTTTTCTTTGGCACTGCGATAAGTGGTAAGTCCAAAAGCCAGTTTAGTGTCTTTGGTACTATCCAATAAGCGCTGAAGTCTGTCTTTCTTCACTTCTGCAATACTATCAGCATAAATAGCCTGCAGTTCCTTATTACCCGGATATTTTTGTTCAGGGGTAGGGAAACGTGAAATCCAGGCCTGAGCCTTTTCGTCCATGGCTTTCTCATGACTGCGAACAAACCAGGTAAAAGATAACTGGTAGAGGCAGATTAAAATCAGGGCAATCGCAAAAAATCGCACTAAACCTTTCAGTTGCATATTAGTAAGGGTTTACAAAAAATTTTAGAGCGGCAAAGATAGGGGAATGGTAATGAAATTTCTCAGTTCCGCCAAGTTTGACTTTTTTGGGTTGGAAAATCTTCTAACAGATTGATATACAATACATATAGATATGCAGATACGGAATGATAACCCGTCTTATCAACAGATTTTATAAAATAGCACTGTTTTCATCAGCCGATAAACCTATTTAACGTCTGTCAGTGTAACATCAAAAAACAATGGACTATTAGGCGGAATCGATCCGGAACCAGTGCAGCTATAAGCTAAAGCCGAAGGGATTACCATTAAAATCCGACCTCCTTTCTGAATGAGTGGGATACCTATTTTCCAGCCTTCAATAACCCCACCCAGCGAGAAGCTTACAGGATTTGCGGTGGCGTCGAAGGTCGTTCCGTTTAATAATTTGCCTGTGTACACAGTTGATACCGTATTATTTACGGTAGGGGTATTGCCAGACCCCTGGGTAATAATCTGGTATAAAATACCACTGGAATGCTCTGTATAGTTAATATTATTATTGGTGCAAAATGCTACCATATCTGCCTTTTCTGAAGCAGGTGTTTTGGGTTGACAACCAGATTCCTGTTTGCCACAGGATAAGAGAAGCGAAAAAATCACGACACTCAATAACAACAAAGTTCTTTTCATGGATATATTCATCTATTTGCCTATTAGACCATTTTTTTGCCCGTGGGGCTGCTTAAGAATTATTTTTTTGGAGGGCTTTTTTCTTTGCTAGGAGCTCCTTGTATTGTTGTTCGCGACTTTCCCATCTGAATTTGCGATATACAAAAGCCATAAAAAAGGATATTCCCATAATAGCGAGCAAAAAAACAAATGAGCTTAATCTGGCATTGGCAACCATATTTGCCCTTTCATACCATCCTGTATAAAGCACCGCAATAACACCTATACCAAATACAAAACCAGCAGAAAGCCCTATCATAAATGGCCTTGTACTATGTTTTTGCTGTATCCGGTTTTTCTCCCAGAAAACAATAAAGTTCTCTTCCTCACTGGTTAACATGCCGCAAATGTAAGTGTTGTTGTTAAAAGAGCTCCAGGCATCTCGTTTGATGGACCGCAGATTTTCATGATTTTCAAGATTTATCATGATAGATCTTGAAAATCATGAAAATCCGTGTTTTAATTATAGCAAATAGTGAATTTACACAACCAACTATTTCTTAAACAGGTCTAAATATTTATATGAATAATAGCAGGATTTCCTAAATGCACACCAATTAAAGCTTGCCGCTTGCTGCTTGAAGCCTGCAGCTTTAAAAACCTACTTTATGATTGCTCTAACAATTCCACTTATAACAAATTACCTCACACTTGGACTGGTCGCTTTATTTTTGCGTTTAAATCGGCCATATTAGTGAAGCAACTCTCCGCGGTTAATAAATATTTCTGGAAATACAGGTATCGGTTCTTTCTGGGTATCTTTTTTGTATTGCTTTCCAACTATTTTGCTGTACTGGCACCGCAGATTACAGGGTATGTGGTTGGTGCTGTTCAACAGCAATTGCCCGGTGCAAAAGCAGTCACCAGCAGACCAGTAAACGATTCCCTCGTTACCCTTTTTATTCAATGGATCACTAATTCGAAGTTTAGTTTTACCTGGCTTGTAGCAGTCTGTAGTATTGTAATACTGCTTCTGGCCATTTTACGTGGTATCCTGATGTTTTTTATGCGTCAGACTATTATCGTAATGAGCCGTCATATTGAGTATGACCAGAAAAATGAAATCTTTCAGCATTACCAGCAATTAGATACCAGTTTTTATAAGGTACATAGTACCGGTGATTTAATGAGCCGCATGACAGAAGATGTTAGCAGGGTAAGGATGTATACGGGGCCGGCTATCATGTACCTGATTAACCTGATTAGTTTAATCGGCTTTTGTGTGGTAAACATGTTTCGGAAAGATGCTATGCTTACTATATATGTATTAGCACCATTGCCAATTCTGGCCATTACCATATACTGGGTAAACAGCATTATTAATCGCAAAAGTGAAAGAATTCAAGCACTATTGGCCAATCTAACTACCAATGCGCAAGAATCTTATTCAGGTATCCGGGTTATCAAATCTTTCGTTCAGGAGAAGGCAATGATGGGCTTTTTTCAGAAAAATAGTGAATCGTATAAGAAAAATGCTATTGGTTTGGCAAAAGTTGAAGCAATTTACTTTCCAAGCATGGCTTTAATGATTGGGTTAAGCACCCTGATCACCATTTTTATTGGAGGAATGCAGGCATTGCAAGATCCAACAAGAGTAGGTTTGGTAGTTGAATTTGTGATCTATATTAACATGCTCACTTTCCCGGTTAGTGCAATTGGCTGGACAGCCAGTATGATACAAAGAGCAGCTGCTTCACAAAAAAGATTGAACGAGTTCCTCGATACCAAACCTACCATTACCGACAGTAAAGAAGCAAGTAATACAGCAGTTACCGGGGATATCAATTTTAAAGAGGTTTCATTTACCTACGCGCATACTGGAATCAAGGCATTGCAGGATTTTAATCTTACTATCAAAAAAGGAGAAAAAGTATTGGTGCTGGGTAAAACAGGAAGCGGTAAAACAACACTGGCACAACTATTACTTCGATTCTTTGATCCAGACAGCGGGTCAATTGAAATAGGAGGGAAACCACTAAAATCTATTAGTCTTGCCCAGTTACGTTCGCAAATAAGCTATGTACAGCAGGATGTATTTCTATTCAGCGACAGCGTACACGACAATATAGGGTTTGGTTTAAAGGAACCTGCTACCACCACCATGGTTGAAGAGGCAGCCAACTTTGCAAGTGTTCACAAGGAAATCCTGGGTTTCAGTAATGGATATAAAACGATGATAGGGGAACGCGGAGTAACCTTGAGTGGCGGTCAGAAACAAAGGATATCAATTGCCAGGGCTTTGATTAAAAATCCAGAGATCATCGTTTTTGATGATTGTCTCAGTGCGGTAGACGCAAAAACAGAATTTGAGATCATTGGCAACCTCTACCGATTTTTACATGATAAAACAGCCATTATCATTACTCATAGGATATTTTCCAGCTTCCATTTCGATAAGATTATTGTACTCGAGAACGGTAGATTAATAGAATCTGGTACCCATCAATCTTTAATAGATCAAAACGGTTACTACGCAGAATTGTACAGACTGCAACTTACAGATGCTGCAAAAAATACAGAGATAAACACTGTTTCTGCGGATAAATAAGTTCTTCATCGAAGATGCATTGAATGATGCGTCCAGAAAATTTGGTTTATAAAGTACCGTTGCCGGCTTTCAAAAGCTTGTCCCATCTGGCTTATGACATATTTCTATTTAGTTTCTATAAAATTTTGGTAATTCCGAAACATCCCTATATTTGTCAGGCATTAAAAATCAGATAACCAAAAAACAACAACTGTGGCGTACGAGAACAACGACAAGAAAATGGAAAGTGTTTACAGCAAGCGAATCAGGGCTGGAAAGAGAAGAACCTATTTTTTTGATGTAAGGGCTACTCGTGGTAATGATTATTACCTGACAATTACCGAGAGCCGTAAGCGATTTGATAACAATGGTTACGACAGACATAAAATCTTCCTGTACAAAGAAGATTTTAACAAGTTCATTAAAGCATTAGGAGAAGCGGTTGATTATGTGAAAACGGATCTAATGCCTGATTTTGATTTCGACGCATTCAACCATGAATACGATGATGTAGAGGGCACTGAGGGTCAGAACGACAGCTTTGCTGGCGAAACTGAAACCGAAGAGGTAGTTACTGCTCCAGTAGCAGAAGCACCTACTCCGATAACCGATGCTGCCGCTGCTTCTACCACTGCTTCTGAAGAAGTAGACAAATGGTAAAAAAACACCAAAACCAACTGCGAAAAAGCCGGTCGATTGACCGGCTTTTTTAATAAGAAATAAGGAATAAGAAATAAGAAATATAAAACGGAGTGGAGAAAAGTGTTGTACTGGTAAACCTGTATAACCTTATCGAATTTCTTGTTTCCTGATTCCTAATGCCTATTTATATTTTTTTTAGCATCCATATATCACATCCATTATGGCCACTATTGCCCATTGGACCTGAGAGATAGGAGAAACCAAATTTTTCGTATACACTTACGGCCTTTTTTAGCTCTGGCATGGTTTCGAGGTAAATTTGATGAAACCCTTTTGCTTTTGCTGCCTCAATACATTTTGCTATCATAGCACGGCCCAATCCTAAACCGCGGGCAGCCGGAGATAGATACATTTTCACCAGTTCGCAAGTGCCCTCCGGTAAAGCTTCAGTAGGGTAGATGCCGGCACCTCCTAATAAAATACCCTCCTTTTCTGCAACGAAATATTCACTTAAAGGTTCGGCTTGAAATAATTCAAATAAATGATCGGTGCTTTCATCAAAATATACAGTGCCTGGCTTGTTGGCACCAAATTCTTCCAGGGCATTACGGATAATTTTAGCCATTGCAGTATTATCGCCGGCTTCAATATGACGAACAATTATATCTTCCATACTATACCTTACGGAATTGTTTGTAAGCATTGATCAAACCGTTGGTAGAACTGTCGTGGGAATTTATTTTATCCTCATTCGCCAATTCTGGTAACACACGGTTGGCCAATTGTTTGCCTAGTTCAACACCCCATTGATCAAAACTGTATATATTCCAGATTACTCCCTGCACAAATATCTTATGCTCATACAATGCAATAAGTGATCCCAAAGTGAATGGATTTACCTCTTTTACCAGTATTGAATTAGTAGGTTTATTTCCTTCAAAAATTTTAAAAGGGGTAAGTTTTTTTATTTCCTCCTGATTTTTCTCCTCTTTCATCAATTCAATCTTCACTTCATTTTCAGATTTACCATTCATCAATGCTTCTGTTTGAGCGAAAAAGTTGGATAATAGTTTCTGGTGATGATCGCCTATTGGGTTATGACTAATAGCAGGGGCTATAAAGTCGGCAGGTACTAATGGTGTTCCCTGGTGCAACAATTGATAAAAAGCATGTTGGCCATTCGTTCCGGGCTCACCCCAGATTACAGGGCCTGTGCTGTAGTTAACCGGGTTACCGCTTCTATCGATACTCTTGCCATTACTTTCCATATTTCCCTGCTGGAAATAGGCGGCAAAGCGGTGTAAATATTGGTCGTAAGGTAGAATAGCTTCGCTTTGTGCACCAAAGAAATTGGTGTACCAGATACCTAATAAAGCCATCAATACGGGAATATTCTTATCAAATTTTTCTTTTCTGAAATGTTCGTCAGCAGCATAAGCACCTTTCAATAAATCTTCAAAATGATCATAGCCGATGGTCAGTGCAATAGATAATCCGATTGCACTCCACAATGAATAACGACCGCCAACCCAATCCCAAAATTCGAACATGTTTTTTTTGTCAATGCCAAATGACGTTACGGCCTGTTCATTGGTACTAAGTGCCACAAAATGTTTGGCAATATGTTTTTCATCAACGGCTTTTTCAAGGAACCAGTTTCTTGCAGTATGTGCATTGGTCATGGTTTCCTGTGTAGTAAATGTTTTAGACGCAACAAGGAACAATGTTTCTTCCGGACGAACCAGTTTTAGCACTTCGCTGATATGCGTACCATCAATATTGCTTACAAAGAAGGTTTCTATTCCTTTCTTCCAATAAGGTTTGAGTGCTTCTGTAACCATTACTGGTCCGAGATCGCTACCACCAATTCCTATATTAACAATAAAGCGAATTTTTTTGCCTGTATATCCTTTGTGTTTACCGCTGTGTACTTCCTCACAAAATGTTTTCATGTGCGCCTGTACCCTTTGAATATGCGGCATAATGTCTTTACCGTCTACCAGGATGGGCATATCAGAAAAATTGCGCAAAGCAGTATGTAAAACGGAACGGTGCTCTGTTTCATTGATCTTGATGCCTGCAAACATTTCGTGAATGGCATCTTTCAGTTTGCAATCGTCCGCAAGTTGCAGTAATAACTGCAGTGTTTTCTGGTTGATGATATTTTTGGAATAATCAAAAAGTATATCATTAAAAACAAGGGAGAATTTTTTGAATCGATCCGGGTCGGCTGCAAACAGGTCTCGCATATGCCTGCGGTTCATTTCTTCCTCATAATGTTTCTGCAACAGGAACCATGCCTGCGTATTCGTAGGGTTGATCTTAGGTAACATGTGTTTGCTTGCTCTTTTAAATACTTTTAATCCTTGCTAATACAACAATCGTTCTATAGGGCTTTTAAAACATTTAGTGTTTCCTGAATTTTGGCAGGTGTAATATCTAAATGTACCACGAGCCTGATCTGGGTAGGAGATATGGCTATGGCAAGAATATTGGATCGTTGGAGGGTTGTCACCAGATCGGGGGCGGTGAAGCGTCCATTGACCTCAAAAATAATGATATTGGTTTCAACGGGCAGAATTTCCCCGACAAAATCTTTTTCCTTTAATGCGTTTACCAGTAATTGTGCATGTGAATGGTCTTCTTGTAACCTGGCCACATGATGCTCTAATGCATATAAACCAGCAGCAGCCATAAATCCAGCCTGACGCATACCTCCACCAAATACCTTTCTAAATCGTCTGGCTTTGCGAATAAAATCTGCAGGCCCCAATAGCACACTTCCAACAGGAGCGCCTAATCCTTTACTTAAACAAATGGAAATTGTATCAAACACTTCTCCGTATTGCTTGCAGGTTTCATTTTTAGCAACCAGGGCATTGAAAAGTCTTGCACCATCTAAATGCAACTTCAAATTATGCTTTAAGCAAACGGATTTAATTGCTTGTATTTCATTAAAATCATAACAACTTCCACCGCCTCTGTTTGCTGTATTTTCAAGTGATACAAGTGTGGTAACCGGCTTATGAATATCGTTGGGGTTAATGGCAGCTGCAACCTGGTCTGCAGTAATCCTGCCTCTGTTTCCATCCAGCAAACGAACTGAACAACCGCTATTAAAAGCAATTCCTCCGCCCTCATATTGGTATATATGCGATAAGAAATCACATATCACTTCATCACCTGGTTGGGTATGACATTTAATAGCAATCTGATTGGTCATTGTGCCACTGGGACAAAACAGCCCGGCTTCCATTCCAAATAAGGCTGCGCTAAATTTTTCCAGTTGGTTAACGGTAGGATCTTCTCCAAAAACATCATCACCAATGGGTGCCGCAAACATGGCTTCTTTCATACCAGGGGTAGGTCTGGTAACAGTGTCGCTCCGAAAATCGATCATAGTTCTCAAAGATAAGGTCTAAGTAAGCGAAAGCAATATTTACATGCTCCGCTCATCCAAATTATGAAAATCTGACAAAATAATGTTGCAACTATGAATCATTCCTTTATACCTTTACACGCATTTTCTTCAAAATTGTAACCCTCAATTGAAGTTTTGCTGACTTCTGCAGATAAAACGCCTTACGATTACCTGTCGCCATTCCAGAAAAGCGAAAAGAAAAACTTATGATGCTACAAATACGTTCCTGCTACAGGATATTGTTGATGAATTTATTATTATGGACGAGCCTGATTGGTTATAGTCAAACAAATAACGACCCTCTTTATTTAACACAGGGCACACTTGACCAGGTTATACAGTATGCACTTAAACACCAGCCAACAATTAAGCAGGCTGAAATTGACCAGGAAATTGTTGAAACAACTTTGCGAAACAAACTTTCCGCCTGGTATCCTCAGTTAAATTTCAATTATAGCCTGCAACATAATTTTCAGGTGCCGACCAATATTATCGGCGGTAACCCTATCAGACTTGGTGTAAATAATACCTCTAATGCCCAGTTCAATGTATCACAAAATATATTTAATCGCGATGCATTATTGGCAAACAGGAGTCAGGCAGACGTACGCAACCAGGCCAAACAACAAACAGGATTAAACAAAGTAGAACTGGTTGCTGGTGTATCCAAAGCCTTTTACGATGTATTGGCCACTATGCAGCAAATAAAAGTGGCAGATGAAAATATTACTCGCATTCAGAACAGTCTGGCAGTGGCCACCAATCAATATAAAGCAGGCATTGCTGATAAAACCGATTATAAAAGGGCGACCATTCTATTAAACAATACACGTGCAACCAGGTCTGCCAACCAATCTGCCCTTGAAGCAAAAATCAGCTACCTGAAAAACCTGATGGGATATCCTGACAGTCTTTCTTTACCTATCCAATACGATAGTTTATTATTGGAAAAGGAAGTATCACTAGACACACTTCAGGTGGCAGATGCAACAGCAAGACCAGAGTATGTTTTATTGCAAACCCAACAAAAACTACTCAACGCAAACCTGCAATATGAGAAATGGTCATTCCTTCCTCAGGTAAGCTTAAATGGAGCCTATAACCTAAATTATCAGAACAACCAGTTCAGTAAATTATATAGCAATAATTTTCCGAACTCTTTTGCGGCACTTACATTATCGTTCCCTCTTTTACAGGGTGGTAAACGTAAAGCCAATATTGATCAGGCAGGCTGGCAGATTAAAAGAAAAGAACTTGATATACTTCAATTCAAACAAACTGTAAACACACAATATGCCCAGGCACTCGCTGCCTACAAAGCCAGCTACAGTAATTTCACTGCATTAAAAGAAAACCTTGATCTGGCAAAAGAGGTTTATGGTATTATTGATCTGCAATACAAAGCAGGTGTAAAAACCTATTTAGAAGTAATTACTGCAGAAACCGACCTGCGCACTTCTCAAATCAATTATTACAATGCGCTTTACCTGGTATTGGCCAGTAAGGTTGATGTTAAAAGAGCTTTAGGTCAAATCAATTATTAATTCATTCAAGCAATCTTATATTATGTTTTCCATGAACAAAAACTACTACATCATTATATGCGCCATTACCGGAGCAATGGCTTGTGGAAACCCTCAACCTACTACTCAGGCATCTACAGCACCGCCAGCAGTAGCTATTACTATTGATACGGTTGAGACAACTGCTGCTGTATTTCATGATGAATATCCCGGCACTGTTGTAGCGCTTAACCAAACTGAAATACGTGCTCAGGTAAGTGGTTATATTACCGGTATTTATTTTAAAGATGGTGATAGGGTTCAAAAAGGACAAAAACTCTATTCTATCGATGCCCAGGTATACAATGCCAATTACCAGCAGGCACTGGCCAATCTTCAGGTGCAGGAAACCAACCTCATAAAGGCACAAAAAGATGCAGATCGCTACCATGAACTGGATAAAAACGATGCGATTGCCAAGCAACAGGTAGATTATGCCGATGCCGCACTGGCCGCTGCTAAAAAGCAGGTTGAAGCAGCAAGAGCAGCTTTAAACAGCACGAAGAGCAGTGTTAACTTCGCCACAATTTATGCCCCTTTTACCGGAACAATCGGTATATCACAGGTAAAAGAAGGAACAGCAGTGGTGGCAGGACAAACGATTTTAAATACAGTATCTACCAATGATCCTATTGCGGTAGATTTTGAAGTAAATCAACAAGACCTATATCGCTTCTCTCAATTACAACAAACAGGTTCAACAGATTCCACTTTTACGATTGCATTTGGAAATGATATCTATCCTTATACGGGAAAAATTAGCCTGATCGATAGGGCCGTAAATCCACAAACAGGAACAATAAAAACAAGGTTGAGTTTTCCAAATGGGAAAGACTTACTGAAACCTGGTATGACTACACTCGTAAGGGTATTAAATAAGCAAAATACCGAGGCAGTATTGATTCCATATAAAGCGATTACGGAACAATTAGGTGAATTTTTTGTGTATGTAGTAACAGATAGTAATACCGTAAATCAGCGTAAACTCAAACTAAGTAAACAGATTGGTAAAAGCATTATTGTGACAGATGGATTAACGGCAGGTGAAAAGATTGCTGTTGAAGGTGTACAGAATTTACGTGAAGGAACGAAAATTACCGTTCCAACTGCTGCACCAGCAAAACAATAGGGTGGATTAACATAAAAAGAAAAGCATGATTGCAGATATATTTATAAAAAGACCAGTTACAGCCATCGTAGTATCGATTGTGATTGTGCTGGTTGGACTTATCTCTCTGAGCACATTACCGGTGGCTCAGTATCCGGATATTACACCACCAACTGTTGCTATCAGTGGTAACTATTTTGGTGCCGATGCCCAAACAGTAGAACAAACTACTACAACAGCTATTGAGACACAGGTGAATGGTACTCCTGGTATGACTTTCATTAACAGTAACAGTACTGGTAGCGGACAGAGTAGTATTACTGTTTCATTTGAAGTGGGTACCAATATTGACCTTGCTACACTCGATGTACAAAACAGGGTAGCAGTGGCAGAACCTACTTTGCCAGATGCGGTAAAAAGATTAGGATTAACAACACGCAAGCGTAATCCAAGCATTATGATTGCACTTGCCTTGTATTCTCCAAATGGTACACATGACGCATTGTTTTTAGGGAACTATGCTAACATCTACCTGAAAGACGCCTTATTAAGGGTGAAGGGAGTGGGGGATATTGTAGCACGTGCAGATGATTTCGGAATGCGTATCTGGCTTGATCCACAAAAACTCGCTGCACTTTCGCTCACACCAGCAGATATTAATGCTGCGTTAACTGAACAGAATTTACAAATAGCCGCAGGAACGGTAGGAGGAAATCCACAACCGGGTGCACAGGTGTTTGAATATAGTGTACTCACCAATAGCCGCATTAATACCAAAGAGCAGTTTGAAAAAATTATTGTAAAGACCCAACCAGTAAGTGGTAGTCTCGTTTACCTGAAAGATGTTGCAAGGGTTGAACTGGGTAAGTTTGATTATTCATCCAATGCTTTTGTAAATGGTAAGCCTTGTGCTTTTATCCTGATATACCAGGCACCCGGAGCAAATGCATTAGATACGTATAATGGGGTTATTCAGGCATTGGAAAATATGCGCAAAACCTTCCCTAAAGATGTTGATTACCTGATACCACTCGAAACCGCTTCTGTAGTAAAAGTGTCGATTAATGAGGTAATGCATACACTCATTGAAGCTTTATTATTGGTAGTATTTGTGGTGTTTTTATTCCTGCAAAACTGGAGGGCTACTTTAATACCCGTTTTAGCCATCCCGGTTTCATTGATCGGTACATTTATACTTTTTGTTCCCTTTGGTTTTACCATTAATACACTAACCTTATTCGCCTTTGTATTGGCTATCGGTATTGTGGTGGATGATGCAATTGTGGTAGTGGAGGCAGTGCAACATAATATTGATCATGGTAAGATGTCGCCCAAAGAAGCCACACAAAAAGCCATGAAGGAAATATCAGGTCCGGTAATTGCCATTGCATTAATCCTTGCAGCGGTGTTTATTCCGGTTGGGTTTATTCCAGGTATAGTGGGTAGACTTTACCAGCAATTTGCTATTACCATTGCCGTATCTGTTTTAATTTCTGCATTTGTGGCACTTTCACTAACTCCTGCTTTGTGCAGTATTATGCTGAAGCCATCAAAAGATGCCGATGCGAAAAAGAACCTGCTCGATCGTTTCTTTATAAGCTTTAATAATGGTTTCGGAAGAGTTACCAGAAGATACGGAAGAAGTGTAGGTAAATGGATAAAAGCAACACCATATGTTTTAATTATGATGGTTTGCTTATTTGCGGGGCTGTTCATATTATTCAAAAACAAACCATCTGCATTTATTCCAACCGAAGATGAGGGCCGCTTATTCGTTACCTATGAAATGCCGGAAGGAACTTCAACAACGCGAAATATCGCCATGATGAAAGACCTGATGGCCAGGGTGCAGGATATTCCTGCCGTTAAAGTGGTAGGTGGATTGGCTGGTTTAAACATCCTCAACTTTTCAAACAAGTCTAATACAGGTACGATGTTCGTAAACCTGAAGCCTTGGGAAGAAAGAAAGAGCAAAGAACTGCAGTTGCAGGGAGTAATTGCAGAAATAATGAAACGAACTGCCAATGTGAAAGAAGCAAGGGTATTGCCAATTGCACCACCAGCGATTCCGGGACTTGGACAAAGTGCCGGATTTAGTTTTGCGATTCAGCAAACAACCAGTACGGATAATATCCAGCAATTTGAAGCGGTGACCAGAAAATTCCTGGGTGCATTAAACCAGCGACCTGAAATTGCCATGGCTTATACCTTCTTTTCAACCCGTACACCTGCTTATCAGGTAGATGTAGACAAAGAAAAAGCCAAAAAACTTGGTGTATCAGTTGCCGAAGTTTATAGTACGATGTCAACCCTTTTAGGAAGTAGCTACGTAAATGATTTTAACCTCTATGGAAGAAATTTCAGGGTGGTAGCACAGGCTGATAGCAGTTTCCGTGGATCTGTAGCGCAACTGGCAAATTATTATGTAAGGAATAACCAGGGTAGTATGATACCATTAAATACATTGGTAACAACAAAAGTAATCGAAAACCCTGCGCTCATTACGCACTTCAACCTTTACCGGTCTATAGATATAAATGGTTCGGCTAAACCTGGTTTCAGCAGTGGACAAGCCATTGAGGCCATTAAAGAAGTGGCGGCTAAAGAATTACCAGCAGGGTATGGGTATGAATTTACCGGTATGAGCAGGGAAGAGATAAAAGCCGGTGGAAGCAGCACTTATATTTTTGCGATTTCCATTGTGTTTGTATTCCTGTTTCTGGCAGCATTGTATGAAAGTTGGTCTATTCCATTCTCAGTATTGTTTGCGGTTCCGATTGGGGCATTTGGTTCAATCTTAACTCTTACATTACTGCCTTCAATTACCAATAATATCTATGCGCAGATTGGTTTGATAACCTTGATTGGACTGGCAGCTAAAAATGCCATCCTGATCGTGGAATTTGCCAAGGAGAGGGTGGATAAGGGGGTTGAAGTGGTACATGCCACTTTACAGGCTGTGGAATTACGATTAAGACCGATCATAATGACCTCCTTTGCCTTTATTCTTGGGGTATTACCACTGGTTTTTGCAAGTGGGGCTGCCGCAGAATCGAGGAAAACGATAGGGTGGACTGTTTTTGGCGGTATGCTGGCAGCTACTACTTTGGCCATTTTTGTGGTACCGGTACTGTTTGTATTGTTTACCAAACTGGCATATGGCCGCAAACTTAAAAAGCTGCGGGAAGCCCAGCTTATAGAAGAAGCTGTGGATCAATCGATTGCAGAGGGTAGAATTAGTTAAATGGCCGATTTTTTTGCCCATTTAAGCAAGTTTTTCCACAAAAACTGGCATATTCAAAGGCTGATTCGTAACTTTGCACGCTTCTGAAAGCGGTTTTGGTGCAAAATTTTAACGTATCAGTCGACAGCTTTTATGCAACATTAGGGGTCTAATAGTCGTTTATATAAATAGATAATAGCACAACATGAGGCAGCTCAAAATTGCAACACAGATTACCAATCGCGATTCACAAGCCGTTGAGAAGTACTTACAGGAAATCTCGAAAATTCCGATGATCACCCCTGAAGAGGAAACAACACTGGCCCAAAGAATCAAGATGGGTGATCAGAGAGCACTCGACAAATTGGTGCAGGCGAACTTACGTTTCGTGGTATCTGTGGCTAAGCAGTACCAGCACCAGGGCCTTTCACTTAGCGATCTGATCAACGAGGGAAACCTCGGTTTGATAAAAGCAGCCCAGCGTTTCGATGAAACCAAGGGTTTTAAATTCATCTCATACGCCGTATGGTGGATTCGCCAGTCCATTTTACAAGCGTTGGCAGAGCAGGGCAGATTGGTCCGCCTGCCTCAAAACAAAATTGGCACCTACAACAAAGCCAATAAAGCTTATATGGCTTTTGAACAGGAACATGAGCGTGAGCCTTCAACAGAAGAGCTTGCTGAAATCCTGGAAATGAGTGAGACCGAGATCAACAACATTTTCCAAAGCAACACCCGTCACACTTCACTGGATGCCCCTGTGCACGAAGCTGAAGATGTAGCCATGGGTGACTTATTGGAAGGTAGTGATGACACAGATGATGATGTGATGAAAGATTCACTCCGCGAAGAAATCCGCAGGGTACTGAAATCACTTAGTCCACGCGAAGCCGAAATCGTTAACGCGTATTTTGGTCTAGATGGTGAAAACGGTGTAACCATTGAACAAATTGGTATGAAATACGATCTTACCAAAGAACGTATCCGCCAGATTAAGGAAAGGGCTATCAAACGCTTGCAAAAAGCACGTTATAGCAATGCCCTCAAAGCTTATCTAGGCTAATAACTATTTAGTTTCTAAAAAAGCCCTTTCACTTTTGGAAGGGCTTTTTTATGATTATTTTATCATATGTTTTGAAGTAAATTTGCCGCATGAAACGCTTGATTGGAGCTTTGTTTGTATGGATGGCAATGACCGGATGTGAGAGAGACATTGATATATCTCCAATAGCCGCAAGCCCCAAACTTGTAGTAGACGCAGAAATTGAAACTAATCGCCCTCCACTTATATTTTTAAGTAAATCACTCAATTTCTTCACCACCATCGACTCGGCAGAATTAGCTAATTCTTTTGTACACAATGCCACCGTAACCATTCAGGAAGGAAATACGGTATATCCGATGAAAGAATTTGAGATAAGAGGTTCCAATGGTAACCGTATCTTTTTTTACAGCAATGATCCACTCAATTCGCAACCATTAACTGGTCAACAAGGTAAAAAGTACAAATTAAGTATAACCGTAGATGGTAATACCTATACCAGCGAAACAGAAATACCCCTGCTTACAAAAACGATCGACTCACTTTGGTGGAAGAAAGCACCTAATAATGAAGATAGCGCCAAGGTAGTTATTATGGCCAGGGTAACTGACCCTCCCGGACTTGGAAACTATATCCGTTATTTCACCAGTGTAAACAACCAACCTTATTTTCCCGGTGGTAATTCTGTTTTCGACGATAATATTATTGATGGAAAAACTTATGATATCCAGATTGATAAAGGCGTAAACAGGAACGAGGAGATAGACTTCAAGGAGTATGGCTTTTTTGCCAAAGGTGATACAGCCGTTATAAAACTTTGTAATATATCAAAACCCACCTTTGATTTCTGGCGAACCTGGGAATTCAATTTTCAATCCATCGGCAATCCCTTTTCTTCTCCTGGAAAGGTAATTGGCAACATAAGTAATGGCGCTTTAGGGGCTTTTTGCGGTTACGCATCACAATATAAAAGCCTTATTATCCCCAAATAGACGATACTGTGTAAAACCAGCATTTTAAACTGCAAGGGTTCTATAAATTTGTTCGTCTAATAAGTAAAACACACAGTATGGCAAGTGAAGCAACAGAAAAAGTACATGTATTGATTATCGGCTCAGGGCCTGCCGGTTACACAGCCGCAATTTATGCAGCCCGTGCAAATATGAAACCCGTATTATACCAGGGTATACAACCAGGTGGACAGCTCACCATTACCACAGAAGTAGAAAACTATCCGGGTTATCCTGAAGGTATTCAGGGGCCGGAAATGATGGTACATTTTGAGAAACAGGCTGCACGTATGGGTGCAGATATACGTTATGGACTGGCTACAAAAGTAGATTTCAGCAAGCAGCCCTATCGCATTGAAATAGATGAAGAAAAATGGATCGAAGCAGATGCTGTGATCATCAGCACTGGCGCATCAGCTAAGTGGCTGGGACTGGAAAGTGAACAAAGATTAAATGGTTTTGGGGTTAGTGCCTGCGCAGTATGTGATGGATTTTTCTTCAAAGGAAAAGATGTTGCTATCGTAGGGGCAGGAGATACTGCTGCTGAAGAAGCACTTTATCTGTCGAAACTCTGCACCACTGTACACATGTTTATTCGCAGAGATCAGATGCGTGCAAGTAAAGTAATGCAGGATCGTGTGCTAAATACTCCAAATATTAAAGTGTACTGGAACACAGACACAGATGAAATTTTGGGTGAGAAAAAAGTAGATGCTGTTCGCATTAAGAATAACCAAACTGGTAATACAGAAGAAATTCCTATCAGCGGATTTTTCGTTGCTATCGGTCACCAACCCAACAGCGATATTTTTAAAGGTTGGATCGATATGGATGATACAGGCTATATAAAAACTATTCCTGGCACCACCAAAACCAACCTGGAAGGTGTGTTTGCCGCCGGCGATGTACAGGATAAAAATTACCGCCAGGCTGTAACCGCCGCAGGCAGCGGATGCATGGCCGCACTCGATGCAGAACGCTATCTTACATCCAAAGGGTTGGCCTGAGAAACAGAGAAATAAGGAATGAGAAATAAGGAATGAGAAAGTGAGATTCTGCTACCCAATTCCTTTTTCTCCCTACTTTCACATTCCTTATTTCTCATTCCTTATTTCTTATTTCATATATATGCTTTCCATCCATCTCCACCAACTACAGTTACACGCATACCACGGGTTGTATGAAGAGGAGAAAGTGTTGGGGAATGATTTTATCATTGATCTGACAGTTAACTATCATCCCCCTGTATTACCCGTTGTTGAATTGGAGCAAACCATCAACTATGTATCTTTATTCGAACTGGTGAAGAAACATATGCAAGAGGCTACACCATTGCTGGAAACAGTGATTTCTAATATTGCATCAGATATTCTGGCACAGTTTTCTCTGGCTGAAGAAGTGAATATTGCTATTCGGAAAATGCATCCACCTATAGCAGGTTTTATCGGAGCTACAGGTGTTTCACTTTCCATTCACCGAAAAGACATTCAAGCATGAAGATTTTTTTTAAAAAGTGGTTCACTCTCTCAGTAATAATGCTTTCCGTACAATTAATTGCTGCGCAGGACATTAATATTCTGTATAAAGAAGCCAGCAACCTGGAAAGGGTGCAGAAAGACAATGAAGCATTAGAGAAGTACAAACAAATCCTCACAACAGAGCCGACACAAATAAAGGCACTGGTTAGGGCCGCAGAACTGAGTGCTTCTATCGGAGGTAAACAAACAGATAAAAAAACAAAGCGCTTGTTTTATGAAACGGCTTTATCTTACGCAAAAAGAGCCTGGCAGGCAGATAGTACACAGGCCGACGCTGCCTATGCTATGGCAATGGCATCAGGGAAAATGACGGATATTGAAACCGAAAACAAACAAGTGGTTGCCTACGTTAAAGATATTCTACAGTATGCCGAAAAAGCACTGCAAATAAACCCTGAACATGCCAAAGCAAATTATACCATGGGCAAATGGCATTATGAGATGGTAACATTATCTGGTTTCAAAAAAGCTGCTGTGAAGCTATTATACGGTGGGTTACCACCTAGCGATCTGGATAAAGCGATTCAATACATGGAAAAATGTAAAACACTTGAACCCTATTTTGTAGCCAATTACCTGGATCTTGCTAAAGCTTATAAAGAAAGCAGACAACCCGCAAAAGCCATTGAAGTATTGAATAAACTGGTGAAGCTACCTACGCGTACCGGAGACGACATTGGCTTAAAAGCCGAAGGGGCCAAATTGTTGGAATCAATGCAATAATAATTAAGAATATAAACCCTAACTATGTCATTACAGGATCTATTTACAACGGCCGTTGCCAACAGTAAAACACTAACAGAAAAGCCTGATAACGAAACCCTGTTAAAACTTTATTCGCTTTATAAACAAGCTACAGAAGGTGATAATAATGATGCAGGCCCGGAAAACATGTTCGATTTTGTTGCAAAATTTAAACATGAAGCCTGGGTAAAACTAAAAGGCATGACAAAAGACGACGCCATGCAGCAATACGTAGATCTCATTAATAAATTAAAAGGAGCATAATTTAAAAAGCCACTGCTATCTAAATGCAGTGGCTTTTTAAATTTGGTTATTTTAACGGATAAGGTACCCGACACCAATCGAAAGATTATTGAATGGTGTACCATTGAAACCTCCTGTGAAGTTAATACTGTTGTTTTTTACATCACTCACTACCAGTCCGGCATTGTTATATGCTTTTGTCCGCGCGTTATTATAAGATATCTGTCCTAACGATATGATATTAGCCATGAACACCCATCTTTTTTGTGTCTGGTATAATAAACCCATATTAGCAGAGATTGCTACTGAAAAAGAATTACTGGAAGATGACAATACATTATTGTTCCTAGTTTTGCCATTCCCCACACTAAAACCTCCGGTAAAGGGAAAGCTCAGGTAAAATCTATTGGCAAGTTGCGAAAGCATGGTATGTCCTAAAGCAAGCCCTATTTGGTTATAGGAGAACTTATTGATATTGCTTCCACTTTCCTGTTTATTTGTTGTATTAGAATAAGAAAGTTGAATACTATTAAATCTTGTAGGTGAGCTGAATTTTGATGCAGAGAGATTTATACCTGTGCTAAATCCAGTAACTTTTGTATTGGAGATTGAATTTTTTTCAGCGCCATTATTAAAGAAAACCTGACCAGACAATAATCGGTCATTTTTTTGAAATTGAGCAAAGCTGGCCGATGTAATCACAGTTCCCAAAATCCATAATAGTGTTTTTTTCATCGCATTTTTTTACTAAGAAAAGACAAATAAAATATAGTAGGAATGTATTAGTGTTATTTAACAATTGATTACAAGCTTGTAGTGCATAGTCCATAGACCATGGTCCATGGTCAATGGTCTATGGACTAGATCTTCCCCAGCTTCCATCTACCGCTACGCATAAACCAGAAAGAAGGGATGAGCAGGGTAGTCCAGTATATTCCTTCACTTGCCCAACCCCAGCCAATGGGGAGGTTAAGTTTTTCAAGTACGATGTATACATAAATGCAGTAAAGACATATTGCTGCTATTTCACTGTACAGGTTCACTTTTGTATTTCCCGTTCCGGTAACTGCATTCAGCCAGATTACTGAAACAGCCATTAATACCAATGCAAAAGACACGATTCGCATAACCGGAATAGCTGCTTCAATAAACCCTTCTCCTTGTCCGTATATGGAAAGAAATGTATGAGGAAATAGATTTAGAATAATACATACACAAACGGCAAAACCTAAACTCCATTTCATTATTTTATTGACCAGTTCAGGAACGCGATGTTCTAATCCCTGACCAATAATATTGCTTACCATACTATTGGTGGTTGCTCCGAATGCCCAGGTAAAACAACCAAAAAATCCAAAAATATTTCGCATGGTATTCGAGATGGCTAGATCCCTTTCGCCATGGTGCTCAATAAGTATATAAAAAAACTCCCAGCTAATTACACTGATTGCTAATTGCATTATAATAGGGAAGGAGATACGCAAAATCAATTTTACATTGATCCAGTCGAATTGTATATTTTTAAACAATTCGAGCTTTTGTCCTAGTCCTTTTTTGTGTATCACCAAAAAAATAACCAGCAACCCCGCTATTTCAGATATGATGGATGCATAAGCAGCCCCATTAAACCCTAATTCGGGGAGTCCCAATTTGCCATAAATAAACCCATAATCAAAATAGATATTGGTGAAAGCTTCTACTGCGGTTCCTATAATCAGTAATCGGCTCTGATTGATGCCCACTAGTAATGCATTTCTCATTTGGTATATATACAAAAAAGGCAGTCCCAGCATACGGATGTTCAGAAATTCAATAGCCATTTTAACGCTTTGTGCATCATGCAGGGCGAATCGAAATAAAATAGGGGCAAAAAACCAGGTAAAAAGGATACCAAATAATGAGAGTATCAGAGAAATGCGAATACCCTGGAAAAATAGGTTTCCTATCTGATCAATACGGTTTTCACCGGCTCTTCTGGATATAAGCGCCTGAAGCCCGTTATTCAGCCCATTTCCAATAACAGCAAAAATGAGGTAATAAACGCCTGTAATGCCCGCTACACCCAATGCTTTCTGTCCAAGTCCGCCAAGGAAAATATTATTTGTGATAAAATTGATCTGAGGAACAACAATAGAAGCCGATATTGGCAATGCGATTGACAATATCTGCCTGTTTGTTACAGACACCTGTAAGTTAATATTTGATCCTGCGGAAGCCATGGGCCGCGCAAAGCTACTATTAAAACAGGTGTTGAACTCAGGGTCTTTTTTTATATCATTGCAAAGAATAATCGAACAATGGCCCAAAAAACAATTGCATTTTATCATCCCGCTGGAATTGATTCGGGTAATGGCAAAACCTTAAGACTGGATATTGCGCCCGTTCATGTAGCCTGTGCGGTGATAGCTGACGGAAAACCTTATGCGTTCGAATTTTTTGAGCTTGCTGATGATATAAACGATTGGAGCGATGTTTTTTTTGAAATAAAGCGAAACTCCGTATTGCTTGAGCATCATTTTGATCAGGTTTTCATTACTTGTAATTTTAAAGAGGCTGTAATGATACCAGTTGAAAAATCAAGTAATGCCGCGGGTGAAGATTTTTTAGCCCTTTTATTCGGAGATAATTATACCGACGACACCAAACACGATAAACTGGATACGGAAAAGCCGATGATGAATGTTTACCGGGTAAAGAAATCTATCCACGAGCAGGCTCTCCGACATTTTCACCTTTATCAGTTCAAGCATATTTATACTGAAATAGTTGAATCGTTGTCGCAAAACCAAACACCACATTTGTTATTCTTACAGGTTTATCAGTCAATCTTTATTGTAACATTATGGGATAATAATCAACTTCAATTCATCCAAACATACGATTATAGCTGTCCGGAAGATATAGGCTATCATATACTAGCTTTACTGAAAGAGTACCAGTTACAACCAGAAGATATTATGCTGGAGATGAGTGGGTTTATAGAACCGCATGGCGAATTACACCGAAAATTACAGATGCTCTTTGTAAACAGACAGTTTAAGCAAATTCCTGAATCATTACTACTCCCGGGTATGCTTGAATCACATCATCCACATACTTTTACCCCTTTCTTTAATTCAATCATATGAGGATTATTTCAGGGAAATGGGGTGGACGAAGGATAAGTCCACCTGCAAACATGCCGCATACGCGGCCAACTACAGATATAGCTAAAGAGGGTCTATTCAACATACTACAAAACCGAATGGATTTTGAAGGCATTAAAATACTTGATTTATTTGGGGGCACAGGTTGTATCAGTTATGAGTTGGCATCAAGAGGGGCGGCTGATCTTACCATTGTAGAAAAAGATACGATCATGCATGGTTTCATAAAAAATAATGCGACCATGTTGGGTATGGAAAACCATAAGATCCTTAAAATGGATGTTTTTGCCTACCTAAATACCTGCACTGAAGACTTTGATTTCATATTCGCGGGCCCACCATATGCACTGGGCACCATTGATGAAATACCGAAAATAATTGTAGCGAAAAAAATGATCAGACCCGGTGGCTTTTTTGTGCTCGAACACACACCGAGGAACAATTATGAGAAATTCCAGGGATTCAGTTTTCAAAGAAATTATGGAACGACGTTGTTTTCCTTTTTTAATAGTGTGAATGGTTAGATGTGAATTGTCAATGGTGAATGGTCAATTTTACGGGTGATTAAAGAATATTAATTACTCCCTATTGACAATTCACCATTGACAATTCACATCTGGACATTGACAATTCACCATTGACAATTCACAATATGCGCCAACCCATCCTCATAACCGGCATTGGTACCGATATTGGTAAAACATTAGTTTCAGCAATTGTTACTGAAGCATTGCATGCTGATTACTGGAAGCCTGTACAGGCTGGCTTTGCAGATGGTACAGATGCCCAAACGGTGGCTGCATTAATCAGCAATGCCAATACAGTAATACACAAGGAAGCATATTGTTTAGCAATGCCCGCATCTCCACATATAGCAGCGGCAAAAGAAGGGATGGAAATTGACTTATCTGTTATTCAAAAACAATGCACCGATATACTTGGTGCACTAGGTAGTAAGCAATTGATTATTGAAGGTGCAGGAGGATTACTGGTGCCATTGAATAAGAATGAAACTGTTGCCGATCTTGCTAAACGGTTGAATGCAAAGGTAATTTTGGTAAGCCGTAATTATCTTGGAAGTATCAATCATTCCAGACTGACTGCAGCTTACTGTAAGCAGCATGGAATTGATGTGGCCGGTTGGATATTTAGTGATCAATACCTCGATTATGAACAGGAAATTGTTGAGTGGACAGGCTATCCTTCTCTGGGAACAATTCCTTACCTTGAACAAAAAAATCCTGATACCATCCGTTATTATGCGGATTTGCTGAAAAACAATTTAGCATCGGTATTGTAACCTCAAATGACTAAACAGGAACTAAGAAAAAAAATCAAAGCAGAAAGACAACAACTATCTGCGCGCGAAAGGATGATCATGGATGATCTCATGCTCATTCAATTGCAGCGTTTACCACTTGACCCCTGGCAAATTCTGATGAGTTATATGCCCATGGATAAATATGGAGAACCGAATGTTGCGTTATTTGAGTCATATTTAGAACATTTTCTTCCGGGCTTACAATTCGCTTACCCGGTTAGCAATTTGCAGGAACATCGCATTTCTGCACATCTGGTATCAGATTCTACCATATTCCAACAAAATGAATGGGGCATTGAAGAGCCCATTTATGAACCAGTATTAGACCCCATGGATATTGATGTCATATTCGTCCCAATGCTTTTATGTGATGAAAATGGCTATAGATTAGGGTATGGTAAGGGGTTCTATGATCGTTTTCTACCTGAATGCAAACCAGATATTGTTAAAATAGGATTCAGCTATTTCGAACCCATTCCCCTTATCTCCGACACCCATGAATTTGATGTACCTTTGAATTACTGTATTACGCCGAAGGATATCTATGAATTTTAATACCCTTTTTCTTAAATCGTTCCGAGTTCTATTATTGCCAGTTGCCCTGCTGTATGGTTTGGTAATACGCATCAGGAATTGGATGTTCGATAAACAATACCTCAAATCTTCCGGATTTAATTTCCCACTGATCTGTGTTGGTAACCTGGCTGTTGGTGGTACCGGTAAATCTCCCATGGTTGAATATTTGCTGTACCTGCTTAGCGCACAATTCAAAGTCGGTACACTTAGCAGGGGATATAAGCGGAAAACAAAAGGATATGTATTGGCAGGAAATAACACAACGGCACTTGAAATAGGCGATGAGCCCATGTTGTTTCACCTGAAATTTCCGAATGTTCCTGTGGCTGTGGGTGAAGAAAGATTGGTGGCTATTCCGCAATTGCTACAAGATGTTTCAGACCTGCAGGCAATTATACTCGATGATGCTTTTCAGCATCGTTCGGTAAAAGCCGGGTTCAATATATTATTAACAGAATACAGCAATATTTACATGCAGGATTTTTTCCTGCCAACAGGCGATTTACGCGATGAAAAAGCGTCTGCAAAACGAGCTTCTGTAATAGTGGTTACAAAATGTCCGCAGGATCTGAGTTACGAAAAAAAACAACAGATCATTCGCAGCCTTCAACCCAATGCCGACCAAAAAGTATTTTTTACCCGAATTGCTTATGGGGTTCCTTATCATATCTTCAATTACGATGACGAATGGTTATTAACCCCACGCGATGAGGTATTACTGGTTTGTGGTATTGCCAATCCAAAACCACTGAAAGATTATCTTCTCGAAAGAACACATACTTATTACCAACAGGACTATTCTGATCACCATATTTTCTCTATAGATGACCTGAATGAAATAAGGACAAAGTTTGATGAAATTCATGCAAAAGACAAAATCATCCTGACTACTGAAAAAGATGCGGTTCGCCTCATGAAATTCCGTGACGAATTAGCCAATCTTCCGATGTATGTGTTACCAATCAGGCACGAGTTCCTGTTTGGAGAAGGTGAACAATTTAATGCGATGGTTACTGATTTTATCAGGAACTTTAGCTTCAAGCCGATGACATGAGTAGAAAAAAAAGTAAACAAAAACAAAAGCAGAAATCAAAGCCCTCACAGGCACAGTTACTTAAAGGTAAACTTGAAGTAACCCGCTCTGGTATGGGCTATGTTGTGATAGAAAATGGCACCGGTGATGTATTGGTACGCCCTGGTGATTTTTTGAACGCTCTCAATGGCGACGTTGTACGCGTGAAAGTGGTAAAAGAAAATGGTCGTACCGGTAAAAAAGAAGGAAAAATTACAGAAGTGGTTTCGCGCAGGCAGACCGAATTCATAGGTTATGTGCAACTGTCTACCAACTTCGCCTTTTTTGTACCAGACACAGATAAACCAATGCCGGATCTGTTCATCCCCCTTAGTTCATTGAATGGGGCAAAACACAAAGACAGGGTAGTAGCCAGATTGGTAAAATGGGATAAAGAAGATAAGAAACCGGTAGGAGAAATTGTGAGTATCATGCAACCGGAAGATGAGAACGATGCGGCCATGAAAGAATTGCTGGCACAGGCTGGGTTCCCTTTATTCTTTTCAGAAGATGTTTTAGAGGAAGCAGAGCGTTTACCGGAAATACTGGATAGCGAAGAAATTAAGAAAAGAAAAGACTGCAGAGATATCCTGACATTCACCATCGATCCTGTTGATGCTAAAGATTTTGATGATGCTATTTCGATTCGCTTATTATCTAACGGAATTTATGAAATAGGCGTACATATTGCAGATGTGAGCTATTACATATCCCCGGAAACAGAACTGGATGAAGAAGCCTACAAACGTGCTACTTCTGTTTATCTTCCAGACAGGGTAAACCCTATGTTGCCGGAACGTATATCAAATGAATTATGTTCCTTAAGACCCCATGAAGATAAATTCACCTTTTCTGCCATTTTCCAGATGAATACAAAAGGAGAAGTAAAACAATATTGGTTAGGCAGAACGGTCATTCATTCTGATCATCGTTTTACATATGAAGATGTGCAGGAAATTATTGAAAAGAAAGAAGGCAAATACCTGGATGAAATATTGCTGTTAAATGACTTCGCACAACGTATGCGAAAAAAACGTTTCAGCAAGGGAGCCATCAATTTCTCATCGCAGGAAGTTCGCTTTAAGCTCGATGAAAAAGGAAAGCCTATAGGCATTGTTGTAAAAGAAAGCAAAGAAGCTCATCAACTGATTGAAGAATTTATGTTACTCGCCAACAGAACTGTTGCAGAGAATGTTTCCAAGATTCAGATCAATAAAAAAGGGATTCCTTTTCCTTACAGGGTACACGACCAGCCTGATGCGGAAAAGCTGGCACCGTTTATGGATTTTGCCAAAAAATACGGACACAAATTCGATCTAAGCTCGCCTGAATCAATTGCCAGAAGCTTTAATACAATGCTTGAAGCTGCGAAAGGCAAACCCGAACAACATGTTTTAGAACAACTGGGTATCCGAACCATGGCAAAAGCAGTGTATACAACGGAGAATATTGGTCACTATGGTCTTTCTTTCGAACACTATTGCCATTTTACTTCACCCATCAGGCGATATCCAGATGTACTCGTTCACAGGGTATTGCAATCAGTGTTGCAGGGCAAGCCCATGATCGATAAGAAAATGGAGGAGAAATGTAAGCACAGCAGCGATCGCGAACGGGCTGCAATGGAATGTGAAAGGGCAGGTAACAAGTATAAACAGGTAGAGTATATGCGCGATTACCTTGGAGAAACTTTTGAAGGGGTTATCAGTGGTGTAGCCAGTTTCGGTTTTTGGGTTGAAACAGTGGCACATAAATGTGAGGGACTCGTTAGTTTATTAAGCCTAACTGACTATGATGATTTCAGGTTGGTGGAAAGTGATTATAGCCTTGTAGGTCATAGAAGCGGACGTACTTTTAGAATGGGTGATAAAGTAACGATCAGGGTGGTAGCTGCTAATCTTGAAAAAAGACAGCTTGATTATGAATGGGTACTTGGTGGCGATGAAAAGAAAACACCCAAATCAGCCAAAGCTGCTGCAGAAGGTACTTTAACTCATAAACCCAAAGCCAAGGTTCAGAAGAAGAAGAAATAATAGGGATTATTTAGCGGGGGTTAATTCAGATAATACTTCATGGAATTGAATCCCTTCTTTTTCCAAACTGGAAAGCACTGGTTCATAAATTGCCGGAATGATGGGGATATGCAAACCAGTTTCTTTTAATTGTCCATCAGCTATTAATGCCGCAGCAATGGCAAGTGGCAAACCAACAGTTTTGGCCATGGCAGTTCTGAGATAGTCTTCCCCGATTACTTTTAAACTGCTGTTAGCTTTATATTGCTTATTATCACAAGAATAGGTGATTTCATGCATCATCACAATCATGTCTTTATCCTCTGGTTTCAATAACCAACTTTCTTCCATGCGCCATTGGAGTATTGCTGCTGGAGTATGTAGTTCTTTTTTGATTGGCGTACTATCAAATAACCCCAAAAATCTGAACTGCTCATTAAGTACCGGATCTGCAATAAAAGATTTCCATTTAGGGTTAAGTTGATGATGATTGATATGCATTTCAACAAAATCTTTGACGGTTAAGTCGCGGGTATCGTATTCGTAATCTTCATCTGTCAACTTTAAATCTACCAATGCAGCCCAACCTTTACAAAATGCGGGATATCGAAGCGTAGTACGTAGAAAATCTCTGGCATTAGTTAATGAATAGAGTGTTGTATAACTCAGGGAATCCCTGTTTGCATAATAAGCCAGTTGTCCCAATTCAGGAAAGTCTACCGTACCACTTTGATGGAATATTTCGGTATAGTCAAGCTTAATTTCTGTCCCATTCATTTTGTACAATGCACCTGCTTTTCCCGCCAATACAACATTTCTTGGGTTCCAACTGATTTTATAATGCCAGGGATTATCATCAGATGCAGGCGCTACCAATCCACCACAGTGTGAATAAAATGAATTGATCTCACCACCCTTTGCTTTGATATTTTGAATGAGTTGCATGGCACTCATATGATCGATACCCGGATCGAGTCCCATTTCACAGAGGAAGAGCAGGTTTTTATCTTTTATCTGCCTAGCCATTTCCCGTATGGCCGGATCAACATAGGAAGCGGTCAGTAAATGTTTTCCGAATTGAATACAGTCTTTTGCAATAGGCAAATGAAGATGAGGGGGCATAAGTGAAATAATGATATTGGCTGATTGAATAAGCTTCCCTCTTTTATCAGCATCTGTAATATTGATTTCAACTGCATGCAGGTTATTGCCTTCACCCAACTTCTGACGGATGGCGATTAAATCAACATCGGCTACGGAAAGTGACCAATTTCTTTCAATAACTAGTTTTTTCAGGTACTCAATTAAAACGGTAGCTGATTTTCCAGCACCAAAGACAAGGAAATGTGTATTTGCCGACATGATTGCAAGCTAAGAAAACTATGGGATTAGCCATTAGGTGTTAGCCATTAGCCATTAGCTTTGGCTAACTAACCCTAGGTCTACCTATATTAGGCATTGACACACTAATACTAATACCTAACGCCTAACACCTAATGGCTAACCCCTAACTGCCTGTAACTATTTCCCTTCCCCTGCGTTTCATTAAAAAAAACTGTATGAAAAAACTGATAGCTGTCTTTCTGCTACTCTGCACTATAGGTGCACAGGGCTGGTCGCAAAAAACCATTAAAGATGCCAATGCGCAGCAACGTAACCTGAAGAATTTTACGGGAATAAGGGTATCACATGGTATCGACTTATACCTGACGCAGGGTAATGAAGAAGCAGTTGCCGTAAGTGCTTCAGAAACCTCTTACAGGGACAAAATCATTACTGAAGTGGTGGATGGTGTATTGAAAATTTATTATGAGAAGGAAAATGGAGGCTGGTCATGGACAGATGGTTGGAGAAACCGTAAGCTTAAAGCCTATGTATCTGTAAAAACACTGGAAAAATTACAGGCATCTGGTGGTTCTGACGTATTCTGTGAGGGAATGATTAATGCAGCAACATTATCTATTGGAATTTCCGGGGGATCGGATCTGAAAGGTCAGTTTTCGTGTACTGAAATAAAACTTTCTGCCAGCGGAGGAAGTGATGCAAGCCTGAGTGGTAAAACAGAGCGTATTAAAATTGATGCCAGCGGAGGAAGTGATGTAAATGCCTACCAGCTAAGTACTGATTACTGCAATATTGTATCATCAGGCGGAAGCGATGTGAATATAACCGTCCATAAATCGATTATAGCCAATGCCAGTGGTGGCAGCGATGTGTATTATAAGGGAAGTCCTACTGAAACCAAGACATCAAAAAGTGGCAGTTCAGACATCAAAAAAGTGAATTAAAACACCCCCTTTTAGCCATAAAAAAGGCCCCATAATCATTGCTTTAAGGGCAGTGGGTTAGGGGGCCTTTTTTTTATGCCCCTTTGTGGATAAAACAGGCCAAAAAACAGGGTATTTTACCCCTGTTTACCCCTCAAAAAAACTATCTTCGCCAACCGGCAAAATTCAGGGGTCTATCCCGGCCGGAGATACTTTAAAAATTAAGTACGAGATAAGCGAATATGGAAGAAAACCTGCTACCTGAACAGACCAGCGATAACGACCGGATTATTCAGGTTAATATCGAAGAACAAATGAAGACGGCCTATATCGACTACTCTATGTCGGTAATCGTAGGCAGGGCATTACCCGATGCGAGAGACGGCTTTAAACCGGTTCACCGCCGCGTTTTATATGCCATGAATGAATTGGGCAACAACAGCAATAAACCTTATAAAAAATCTGCCCGTATTGTGGGGGAGGTAATGGGTAAGTATCACCCACACGGTGACTCATCCATTTACGATACCCTGGTAAGGATGGCCCAGGACTGGACCATGCGTTATACCTTGGTTGATGGTCAGGGTAACTTTGGTAACCAGGATGGTGATCCACCGGCTGCCATGCGTTATACCGAGGCCCGTTTGCAGAAGATTGCAGAGGCAATGCTGGATGATATTGAAAAAGAAACGGTTGACTTCCAGCTGAACTTCGATGATTCGATGCAGGAACCTACTGTTCTTCCTTCTCGTATTCCTCAGCTATTGGTAAATGGTTCATCAGGTATTGCCGTAGGTATGGCCACCAATATGATGCCACATAACCTGAGCGAAGTAATTGATGGATGTGTTGCCTATATCGACAATAAAGAAATTACTGGTGAAGAATTAATCAGTATTGTTAAAGCTCCGGATTTTCCAACAGGTGGCGTGATTTATGGAATGGAAGGTGTACGCCAGGCATTGCTAACCGGCAGAGGCCGTGTTGTTGTGCGTGGTAAATGTCATGTAGATACCAAAGCCAGTGGCAGGGAACAGATTGTCATTACTGAAGTGCCTTACCAGGTAAACAGAGACCAATTAACCGATCGTATCGGACAATTGGTGATCGATAAAACGGTTGAAGGTATAGCACACGTAAACAATGAAAGTAATAAAAGGGAAGGTACACGTATTGTGCTTGACTTGAAACGCGATGCTGTTGCACAGGTGGTGATTAACCAGTTGTATAAATACACTGAATTACAAACCAGCTATGGTATCAATAATGTGGCACTGAGCAAGGGGAAGCCAAAGATCATGTGTTTACGCGACCTGATCGTAGAATTCATCGACTTCCGTATGGATGTGGTGATTCGCAGGGCAAAATTTGAGCTTAGAAAAGCGGAAGAAAGAGCTCATATTCTGGAAGGTTACCTCAAAGCACTGGATCATCTGGATGAAGTGATATCACTGATTCGCGCGAGCCGTACGCCTGATGAAGCAAAAGAGAGCCTGATTGCAAAAAGTAAAGAAGGCAAATGGTTGCTCAAACAGGAACTGTTCAGTGATCTTACCAATGAACTATATACTCAGGCTGAAGGTCTTTCTGAAGCACAAGCCAAAGCCATACTGGAGCTGCGTTTACAGCGTCTTACAGGTATGGAAAGAGAAAAAATCATTGAAGAGTTCAATGGTTTAATCAATACCATCAAAGATCTGAAAGCTTTATTGGCCAGTGAAGATTTACGTTATGCACTAATTCGTAAAGAATTACTGGAAATAAAAGAGCAATTTGGTGATGCCCGTAAAAGTGAGATTCAATACCTCGCCGATGAAATGCGTATTGAAGATTTAATTGAGGAAGAAGATGTGGTTATCACCATTTCACACCTTGGTTATATCAAACGTACTTCTGCATCCGAATACCGTCAGCAACGCAGAGGCGGAAGGGGAGCTGTAGGTTCTAAAACAAGGGAAGAAGATTATGTAGAACATCTTTTTGTAGCATCTACACATGATACTATGATGTTCTTTACAGAAAAAGGACGTTGCTACTGGATGCGTGTTTATGAAATACCAGAAGGTGAAAAACAAAGCAAAGGAAGGGCTATCCAGAACCTGATTCAATTACCAGGTGATGATAAAGTGAAAGCGATTATTGATGTGAAGAACCTGGCAGATAAAGAGTTTGTACAGCAACATTATATTGTACTCTGTACCAAAAAAGGTATCATCAAAAAAACATCCTTGGAAGACTTTAGTCGCCCACGTGCAAATGGTGTAAATGCCATTACTATTGTTGAAGGCGATGAGTTACTCGAAGCAAGGATGACCGATGGTAATTCAGAAATCATGCTTGCGGTGAAAAGCGGAAGGGCAATTCGTTTCGAAGAAGAAAAAGTACGGGTTACCGGAAGAGGCGCCATAGGTGTAGCTGGTATTGAAGTAGAAGATGAGAAAGATGAAGTAATTGGCATGATCTGTGTAAATAAGGAAGATGCCAGCAGAACCATACTGGTAGTGAGTGAGAAAGGATTTGGAAAAAGAACGGCCATTGATGAATACCGTATAACAAACCGCGGCGGAAAAGGGGTAAAAACCATTAATGTTACCGATAAAACCGGAAGTTTAGTCGGCATTCTCTATGTAACTGAAAAAGAAGACCTTATTATTACATGCAAATCAGGCATAACCATCCGTACCGGCATCAGCGATATCCGCGAAGCGGGTAGGGCAACCCAGGGTGTTAAACTGATTCGTATTGATGAAGGTGATGAAATTGCAGCCATTTCACAGATAGAAGAAGATGATGAGGAACAGGCTGAAATAAATCCAGCCGCCGAAACAGAAACAAACCCGGATCAAACAACCGATAATAACGAAACAAATTCGAACGAAAATCAAGAATAAAAACCTCCCATTATGAAGAAGCTTTTATTGCTTTCTATGTTTGCTATGTCATTGCAGTTCCTTGCTGCCCAGGATTATAAAAAAGTAAAAAATGCTATTTTATTAGGCAGAATAGAAGATGCAAAAACTGAAATAGATAAAATGGCTGCCGATCCAAAGGCACAAGCCAAAGCTGAGACCTATATGTGGAAGGCTAAAATCTATGCAGCTATATTCAATAACCCACAGTTAAATGAAAAATTCCCTAATGCTGAAGCAGAAGCAGATGCAGCCATCAAAAAATATGAAGAGCTGGATCCTACTTTTGCTGTGGCAACAGCCAATGATGGTCTGACTCCATATTTCGACATGTACTATTCTTATATCAAACAGGGTAGTAAATTGTTTGAAACCAAAGAATTTTTGAAAGCTGGTGGTGCATTTGAAAATGCCATTAAATTTATTGACCTGATTATTTCAAGAAAATGGTCATCAGTAAATATTGCGATGGATACTTCAACTATTCTGTATACAGCAATCTGTTACCAGAATGGCAAGGATCTTGAAAAAGCATCTTCATTCTATAAGCGTCTGGCTGAAAACAAAATTAGTGATACCAATTATGTTGATGTATATCGTTTCCTCGTTGATTACTATACCCGTGGTAAAAAAGATGAAACACAATTCTACAAATACCTTGCTTTAGCAAAAGAAGTACATCCTTCACTGAATACAGAATGGGATGATTATGAAATTGATTTTATTGATTCTTATAGTGTAAAAGATAAAATCAATATGTATGCAAAAGAAATGGCGGCAGGTACACTCACTGAAAACAAATACATTCAATACGGGAGTGCTTTTGCCAATTCTAAAATGAGAGACGACCTCGATAGTGCCACCGCGGCCCAATATGGAGAGAAAGCACTGGATGCATTTAAAAAAGCTTATGCTTTAAATAATAAGAATGCAATCGCAGCATTCAACACAGGCGTAATCTACTATAATAATTTCGGTGATATGGATGATAAGGTTCGTGATAATATCAGATCTGTTCAACGTATCAATGCAGAAAAGCCAGTAGAAAAAGATCCAAAGAAAAAAGCAGCAGCAGATGCTAAAGCCAAAGCTGAGGCTGAACCTTTTCTTAAAGCAAATGCAGCACTCGAAGCACCAATTGCTAAAGAAGTAGATCAGGCAATAGAATGGCTTGAAAAAGCATATACACTGCTTAAGGATAAATCAGATCGTACCAATAACGAAAAAAGTGTGATCAACAAATCTGTTGACTGGCTGGCTAATTTATACGCGTATAAGCGTGATAAAATAAGGGGTAAAGATGATGCTGCCTTTGATAAATATGAAGCCAAATTCAAAGAATTTGATGCTTTACATAGTAAGTTTTAATCCAACAAGTTTAACTATACAAAAGCCCTGTAAATACAGGGCTTTTTTGTTGCAATAATCGTATATTTATTACAATCATTTCACCACATTACAGCGCATCATATGAAATACCGATTACAAAATATAAGTGTGTTTTTATTTACGTCAGTGATGTTATTTTCCTGCAAAGGATCATCATCCGATGCCGGTTCAGAAACACCATCTACACCTCCAACGCTAAAAACATCTGTACTGGTAAATAACCATGAAATCATTTGGGGAATGGACTTTTTACCCGGAGGTGATTTATTATTTACTGAAAAACGTGGACGAATTTACCGGTATACAACGGCTGGGAACACTACTGAAATCACAGGTGTACCCGCAGGGATTAATACTAATGGACAAGGCGGACTACTCGACATAAAAGTTCACCCTTCCTATACCAGTAATGGTTGGATATATATATCATATGCCATTGATAACCCTGGTGGTGGAAGCTTATTAAGACTTAGCAGGTTTAAACTAAACGGAAATACAATCACTAACCTTGAACCAATTTTCACCACAAAAACACCCAATAACTGGTATGGACATTATGGTAGCAGGATTATATTCGATAAAGCAGGTTTATTATACTTAAGCATAGGGGAGGGAGGAACTTCCAGCTATGGTGGGGTTAATAGTCCTAACCAAAATGCACAAGACACAAAGAGCGACTGGGGTAAAGTTCATAGGATGACCGATGACGGAAAAGTTCCTGCAGATAATCCAATCTTGCCGGGCAATACTGCAGCTTCAACAGTTTTCTCTTATGGTCACCGTAACCCTCAGGGACTCACATACGATGCGGTTAACAATCGTATCTGGGAAAATGAACATGGTCCAATGGGAGGTGATGAACTAAACCTGGTGGAAAAAGGAAAAAACTACGGATGGCCACATGTAAGCTATGGTAAAAACTACGACGGGGTGGCGGTGTCTGCAAGTCCAACAGGAGCCGGCTTTACCAATCCCGCAAAGTATTGGGATCCATCGATTGCTACCTGTGGATTAGCAATCATAACAAGCGCAAATTTCAAATCATGGAAAGGTAGTTTACTCACGGGCTCACTAAAGTTCAACCATGTTAGCAGGGCAGTAGTCCAGGGTGATAAAATTGTTTCTGAGGAAAAAATACTCGAAGGCATCGGCCGCGTCCGCAACATCAAAGAAGGCCCGGATGGCAATCTCTATGTTTCTGTTGAGGGACCGGGGAGGATAATAAAGGTAACTGCGGAGTAAATAAAAATATTTCAGATGTCAGATGGCAGATGGCAGATTTGAATTGAATATCTCAAAGAAATCCGACATCTGCCATCTGACATTAAACCCTATTTTTTCTTCCTATACCTGAGACTCACCTCCACAACTCCCTGCTTTGTCATCTCTATTTTCTTTGCGGCTTTTTCGCTGAGGTCTATTATTCGGCCTTTTACAAAGGGACCGCGGTCGTTGATGCGAACTTTGATGGTTTTACCATTACTCAGGTTCTTCACTTTAACAACTGTACCAAAAGGAATGGTTTTATGTGCTGCTGTTAGTTTATTCTTGTTGAATATTTCTCCATTGGCAGTTTTACGTCCATGGTAACCATCGCCTGCACCATAGAAAGAAGCCATACCATTTTCCGTAATTTTCCTTGAACAGCCTATAGTTACCATCACTATTAGCAATAAACAATTTGCTATGCGCCATTTGCCCCTAACTGAAAGGAAGGAATTTCTCATCTTGTATTTCTTTCAAAACGGGAGGATGGGTGTTTAAAGTATGTCCATTTAATACTTTTTCATATTTTTTCAGATATGCCTGCATCATTTGAGTAGCGCTAAACTGCTCCATAACATATTCGTGACAGGCTTTGGGACTAAATGCACCGATATTACCCAAGGCTGTAACAAGTTCGGCAGAATTGGCTGAGAGATAGCCTACAGAAGACTGTATAATTTCTGGTAGAGACCCATAGGGCGTGCCAAAAACGGGGCAGCCAAAATAGAGGCTTTCGATGAGTGCTAATCCGAAAGGTTCATGCCATCGAATAGGAAATAAAAGCGCTTTTGATTCTCTTAGTATATTATTCTTTGCCTCACCGCCCTGCATTCCATGAAAATGAACATGACGGTCGAATGTTAAGCGGATACCCTGGTTGAAATTGAAACGGTATCCACCAATTACATGCAGGGGAAGTTTTGCTTTTCGCGAAACAGAGATAGCACCCTGCACATTTTTCACCCGCCATGCGGCATCGCCGAGGAAGTGAATATAGGAGCGGGGGCGGGAGAGGGCAGGATCGCCATAATCATCGGGGTCGATACCATTATAAACAAAAGAGTCAGTACAAAATCGTTCGGCATGGTTGCGGGATACAAACACAGTATTAATAGGCAAAGGCACCTGCTCATTCATGTTGCCATGCATAGTAAAAATATGTGGCAACAGAGGCGTTTCATTCACGCCATGATTGAGGTGAATGATATCAATTCCTTTGTCAACAGGAACCTGTTCGTTAAAAGGAAGTGATGGATTAAATGGGTATACATCAGCAAATGGACAATAAGAACCTGGCGCTACCAGGTAAGAAACTTTGTGTCCGGCATTTACAAGGGCTTTACCCAACCACCAAATAACCCTTTCAGTGCCTCCGTATTTAAGGGCAGGAATGGAGGTATTGTTAACGATGAGAATATGCATGTAACGTAGTATAGCGTATAAATACGGGAATATAGGATGTATTTCCACACAAATTTAATGGGGAGATCGGATTATTAGGGGGGAAGTAGTGAATAGTGAGTCATTGTTGTCCAGGGAAATTTGACCGCTAGCTATAGGTGTGGGTATGATGGAACACGGATTATCATGATTTTCAAGATCTATCATGATAAATCCTGAAAATCATGATAATCTGCGTTCTATTAATAGCGGATAGTGCATTAGAGGGAATCAACTATTTCATTAACCAGCTAATTTTAAATTATACCCCCTTCATTTATTACATTAATAGCAGAAAGCCTAAAACAAGCATCAATCAAGGCTTGTCCGGAGGACTCTGTGGAGCAGCTTGTAGCTTGTCCAAAGATTCCTATGGAGAAGTCAATTTTCCCAGGAGAGTACTGAATAGTGAGTTGTTAAAAAAAGCCCCGGTTTCAAACCGAGGCTCAAATATTTTTGATTTTCGCTACCCGATAGAGGCATGTAAGCCAAACCCGGCAGCAAAACAAAAGTACAAAACAATTGTGACTTCAAAATAAAAAACTGATTTTTCTTTGAAATAAATCGCTCACTTCACCTCAGGAAAATTTCGCTACGGCTGTGTTGTATTTAGATAAGGATAGTGCTTTCTTTATTGAATAACTGACTGGCAAACTTGCGTATGGTGCGCACAAATTGATAGAATAATTTAAAAGAATAGGATTAGGTAGAATATAAGAGAAACGATAGCGTCCGCTATCGCCTGGCTTATTACCTGCTCAGGCTTGTATAAATTTTTCCGGTTTCTGAA
Organism: uncultured Sediminibacterium sp.; assembly: GCF_946481145.1. The sequence continues at coordinate 23,574 of NZ_CAMLMJ010000011.1, read as the reverse complement.
TCATAAAAAAGAAGGGGATTATTTTCATAGGATCGTTTTACAAAAACAAACCAAAGAAGGCTTGTTAAATATTGTAACGGAGTTTCATTGGATGGAATTACTCCATTATGAAGTAACCGTGAAAACTGCAATGGTTACTGATACTTTCAGGTTGTCTGATGGGCAGTTTGCGGTTCGTCTAAATGACTCCGGTTGTGTTATATTGAAAATGGAAAACAATAAACCGCGTGAAGTGGTTCAGCTATAAATATTTTTTTTGGACCTTAAAAAAAGTAATAATTTTATAAAAATATTGATAAGGCAGGGGAAAAAGCTGGACAGCCATTTTTTATGGCAGGCGTTTTAACTGAACAGCCTTATTTTTTTGAAGCCACTTTTGAGTGGCTTTTTTTATACATGCTGGATTTATTATTTAATCTGGTTTAGTTTACTCGCCATGGCTCGATAGACTGGAATGATCTATTCGGAAAATCTTAGCTAATACTCGCACTTAGAAAAAATAGAAGCGTAGGTTTTTTTCTTTCTTAAACCTTGTGTGTGATTTAACATAAAAGTTAGTTATAGGATTAGCCCATTTCCTTTGCATTTCGTGGTTGGGCTGAAATTATTGGATTATGCGCTATGCCAATTTCAGCCCAACCACGAAATGCACGCAAAAGGGTATGGGCGTTTACTATAACTCAATATTATGTTACTTGCGTGGGTTGGTGGTGCGGAAATTTTAAGTTAGCGCAGCGGTAAATTTCCAGCACGGATGGCAGAACAGGGAAGAAAAAATCTCATAGCCATGCGAGGGAAACGAGCCTAATACTCGAATTATGCACCCTGCTGTAATCGCGGCTTTATGCTTTATAGGAATAATCCTTATTGGGGCTTATATAGCCGATAGAAGCGTTTAAGTGTGAATTTTTCTTATGTCTTTTATATGGTAACCAATAACTACACCTATAAGAGTTGATGTAGTGCATACATCAATAAATTTCATCCAAGAGCAAAATATGATTGCAAAATAAGTAGTAGCTATTGAAGCCCATTCATAGAAGTTTTTTCCATGAATAAACTTTCTCATTGACCTATGATTTGCAAGTTCATTGTCTGTCATATCCTTATTTTCCATCCTACAATATACTAATACTCGCAGTTTCTTAAATAGAAGCGTTGGCTTTTTTCTTCCCTGTTCCGTGCGGCATTTAACATAATATTAATTATAGGATAATAGTTAAATCCTGATATGCAGAATTTGTGGATGAAAACATAACCTGCACTACAGAGTAACTGGTTGATATACAACTATATATCTGCCTCCCAAAAAATATCTCCATTTCTTTATCATTATTTCCAGAAACCTTTCTACCTTTGTTAACTAATTGGTTAAACCATATGGATAATCATACACAAACAGATATCGGTACAGAACAAAAAATTCTGCTGGCTGCCCGAAAGATCTTCTTTCAGAAAGGTCTTGCCGGTGCCCGTATGCAGGATATCGCAAATGAGGCCGGAATCAATAAAGCATTATTACATTATTACTTCCGCAGCAAAGACCAGCTTTTCGAAACCATCTTTAAAGAAAGCGCCGGAAGGTTTATACCCAGGGTAAAACAAATCCTGACCTCTGAGGATTCATTCTACCAGAAAATAGAAAGCTTCTGCACAGAATACATCACCATGGCAATTACCAATCCCTTTATTCCCATGTTCGTACTAAGCGAGGTAAACAATAAACCCGATGACTTTCTCCAGAAACTGTTTAGTGGAAGTCCACCAGACCTTTCCCTTTTCAAAAAACAACTGGAAAATGAAATAAAAGCAGGACATGTTCGTCCCATCCAGATGGAACAACTGCTCATGAGCATGCTGGGGATCTGTATTTTCCCCTTTCTAAGCAGACCCATTCTCAATTCACTTTTCAACATTAATAATGAACAGTTTATGCAGCTAATGGAAGAAAGAAAAAAAGCAGCAACTGAATTTATTTTACAAGCAATCCGTCAATAATTTTTTTTATGCGCTATTTAACTAAATGGTTAACTTTTTTACTCCTCACGCTACCAGCAGTAAATTTACTTGCCCAGGCACCATTACAACTGGAGTCGGTATACCAAAAAGCCAGGGAAAAATATCCCCTCTTACAGCAGAAAAAACTGGTACAACAAACCGCCGCACTGAGTATCGATAACCTCACCAAAGGTTTCCTTCCTCAAATCAGTATCAACGGACAAGCATCCTACCAGTCTGAAGTTACTGCGGTGAACATCTCATTTCCCGGTGTTAACATCACCCCTTTGAGTAAAGACCAGTATCGTTTAACCGCCGATGTTTCGCAACTCCTGTATGATGGTGGACTCAACAAGCAACAACAGACTTTACAAGAAATGAACGCTGTTGTTGAAGACCAGAAACTGGAAGTAGAACTCTATAAACTTAAAGAACGAATTACGCAAGTCTACCTCAGTATACTCTACCTAGATGCTCAATTAAAACAGGTTGAACTGCTTACAGCCGATATAGAAACAGGCATGAAAAAAGTGCAGGCACAGGTAGAAAATGGTACTGCTTTTAAATCGGGTTACAATGCCCTTAAAGCAGAAAAATTAAAGACACTGCAACGTGGCATTGAACTGAAAGCATCCAGAAAAGGTCTCGTTTCTGTACTCGGTTTATTTATGCAGGAAACATTGCCTGAAGATATTAGTCTGCAGCAACCTGTTATGACATCAATCGCTGATACCGCGGATATTGTTCGTCCGGAGATAGGCCTGTTTCAACAGCAACAAAAATTACTCCAACAACAACGTTCCTTAATTGATATCCGCAATAAACCAAAAGCCAGTGCTTTTTTACAGGCTGGATATGGAAGGCCAGGACTGAATATGTTGAAGAATTCTTTCGAACCATTTGGTATTGGTGGATTAAGATTTACCTGGTCATTGAATGGTTTCTATACATCTGCTAAAGAGAAAAAGATCAGCAACATTCAAATGCAAACCGTACAAATTCAGCAGGAAACTTTTATGCTGCAAACACGTACACAGTTTACCCAACAGGAAGCTGAAATCGCAAAATTGCAACAGTTGATTGCCACCGATCAGGAAATCATCGACCTAAGACTTTCTGTAAAAGAAGCATCCAGCGCACAACTTGAAAATGGAGTCATAACAGCAAACGATTATCTACGTGAAGTAAATGCAGAAGATCAGGCACGTCAGCAAATGGCTACACATAAAATACAATTATTACAGGCTCAGGCAAACCTCCGGCTTATTTCCGGTCATTAATACAATACTTACAAAACATCTATATGAAAATTAGAAACTTAATTGTTGGATCAGCTACACTCCTTCTCCTCGCCTCCTGCAAAAATGGCGACAGCAAATTTGATGCTCAGGGCACTTTTGAAGCCGATGAAGTACTCGTATCTGCAGAAATTCCGGGTAAACTCAGCTCTTTCACCATACAGGAAGGCGATACCCTACAGGCTGGCGCTATTGTTGGCCAGGTAGATGCACTGAATCTTTCTTTACAAAAAGAACAGGTGCAGGCTTCTATCAATGCACTTTCACAAAAAACAATGGACGAACAACCTCAATTACAATTACTGAAAGATCAGATAGCGGTTCAGGAAACCCAATTTCAAAACCTTTCCAAAGAAAAAAACAGGATTGAACGTCTCCTGAAAATGGATGCCGCTACCGGTAAGCAACTTGATGATATCAACTATCAAATCGATGCACTACAAAAACAAATGGTACTTACCAAACAGCAGGTTGCGGTGCAGTTAAACAATATCCGTACCCAAAACCGCAGTATTTTAAGCGAGGCAGACCCATTGAAAATTCGTGCGGAACAAATAGATGATCAGATCAAACGTGCATCCATCACCAACCCCATTTCTGGAACCGTACTCAACAAATATGCGGAACAGGGAGAAATTACAACGGTAGGTAAAGCATTGTACAAAATCGCTGACCTGAGCACCATTACGCTGAGAACCTATCTAACCGGAAACCAATTGCCTGGTATCAAACTTGGTCAACAGGTTACCGTGTATACCGACAACGGCAAAAACGATTACGATAAACATACCGGTACTATTAGCTGGATCTCAGATAAAGCAGAGTTTACCCCAAAAACGATCCAGACCAAAGAAGAAAGGGCCAACCTGGTTTACGCTGTTAAGATAAGGGTAAAGAACAATGGCTTCCTTAAACTAGGCATGTACGGTGAAATCACTTTTTCAAAATAAAAGCATGAACAACAGCGTCATCATTCAGGATGTATCTAAACAATACGGAACCAAAAAACAAACGGTTCAGGCATTGTCTGATATATCGCTTAACATAGCTTCAGGAGAATTATTTGGATTGATTGGTCCGGACGGAGCCGGTAAAACCACTTTGTTTCGCATCCTCACTACCCTTTTACTGGCAGATAAAGGAACAGCAACTGTAGCAGATTATGATGTGGTGAAAGATTACAAGGCAGTCAGGAAAATTGTAGGTTATATGCCCGGTAAGTTCTCCCTTTACCAGGATCTCACAGTAGAAGAAAACCTCCAGTTTTTTGCGACCATCTTTCATGCGTCTGTTGAAGCCAATTACCACCTTATCAAGGATATATACGAACAAATTGCTCCTTTCAAAGACAGACGTGCCGGAAAATTGTCTGGTGGTATGAAACAAAAACTGGCACTTTGCTGTGCATTGATTCATGAACCCAAAGTGCTGTTTCTCGATGAACCTACAACTGGTGTAGATGCTGTTTCCAGAAATGAATTCTGGGATATGCTGCAATTATTGAAACAAAAAGGCATTACCATCATCGTTTCAACACCCTATATGGATGAAGCCAGCAGGTGCGACAGGGTTGCATTAATTCAAAATGGGAAAATACTACAGGTTAATACACCCTCGGCAATTATCGCAGGTTTTACCAATCCACTTTTAGCGATTAAGAGTCCGGAAATGCTCCCACTCTTAAAACAACTAAAAAACATACCCGGCATATTAAACGCATATCCATTTGGCGAATACCATCATGCCGTATTGGAACCAGGCACTACCCTGCCCTTTTTAGGAAATGATATTGAAGTGAAATCAGCCATTCCAAATATTGAAGATTGTTTCATCCAGTTAATGCAACATCATGCTTAAAGAAAAAGCCATCACCGCAGAAAAGCTTACCAAGAAATTTGGCGATTTCGTAGCCGTAAATGCCATTTCGTTTGAAGTTGACAAGGGCGAAATATTTGGGTTCCTTGGAGCCAATGGAGCTGGCAAAACCACTGCCATGCGAATGTTCTGCGGTTTGTCGAAACCCAGCTCCGGTAAGGCTACTGTTGCCGGACTCGATATTTACAACGACAACGAAACCATCAAGCAACGGATTGGATATATGAGTCAGAAATTCTCCTTATATGAAGACCTGACCGTGAAAGAGAATATCCGATTCTTTGGTGGCATTTATGGTAAAAGCGATGCCTATATTAAATCAGAAACAGCTAATCTTTTACAACAACTAGAACTTGAAGCACAGGCAGATACATTGGTAGGTGCATTACCTCTGGGTTGGAAGCAGAAGCTTGCTTTTTCAGTAGCCATCTTTCACCAACCTGATATTGTTTTTTTAGATGAGCCTACAGGTGGCGTAGATCCGGTAACCCGACGCGAATTCTGGAACATGATCTACGAGGCAGCCGCAAAAGGAATTACCGTTTTTGTTACCACCCATTACCTCGATGAAGCAGAGTATTGCAACAGGGTAAGCATAATGGTAGATGGCGTGATCGCTGCATTGGATACGCCTGCAGCATTAAAAAAACAATTCAATGCCAAAGGAATGGATGAAGTGTTCCAGCAGTTAGCAAGAGGTGCTAAAAGAAACGATAATTAATCAGTGCATTATGAAGCAATTCCTGAGTTTTGTTAAAAAAGAATTCCTGCATATCCTTCGGGATAAACGTACCCTTTTCATTTTATTGGGTATGCCGATTGTGCAGATCATCATATTTGGTTTTGCCTTAACCAATGAGGTTAAAAATGAAGGCATTGCCGTACTAGATCTTTCCAAAGACCTAAGTTCCAATGCCCTGGTTAAAGAAATGGATGCCAGCAGGTATTTTGAGCTTAAGGAAAATCTGCAACGCTACGATCAGATAACTGAAGCTTTTCATAAAGGATCTATTAAGCTGGCTCTGGTAATTGCACCCGGATTTGATGAGCAACTCCGACATACCAACCTGGCTCAGGTACAGTTAATAGCAGATGCTAGTGACCCAAACCTGGCCAACACAATGGTAAACTATGCCAGTGCCATCATTCAACAATTTCAGGGAAATATTTTCCCGCAACAGCAGTCTAAATACCAGATACAAACCGAAACCAGGATGCTGTACAATCCTCAGTTAAAAGGGGCGTACAATTTTGTGCCGGGTGTAATGGCGATGGTATTATTGATGGTTTGTACAATGATGACAGCTATTACCATCGTAAAAGAAAAAGAAACTGGCACTATGGAAATCATGCTGGTATCTCCCTTGGTTCCATTCAGCATTACGCTTGCTAAAGCGGTACCCTACTTATTGTTATCCATTGTAAACATCATCAGTATTCTATTATTAAGTGTATATGTATTGGACGTTCCTATAAGAGGCAGTGTGCTACTTTTAATAGGTATGAGTATCCTGTTTACCATGGTATCTCTTTCTTTAGGACTATTAATCTCTTCCCGCGCAGCCTCTCAACAAACAGCTATGTTCGTTTCATTGGTGGGTATGTTTTTACCAACTGTTATGTTCAGCGGCTTTATGTTCCCCATTGAAAATATGCCCCGTCCATTACAAGTGATCTCGAATATCGTACCGGCAAAATGGTTTTATATCATCGTAAAATCAGTAATGATCAAGGGTGTAGGCTTTAGCGCTATTTGGAAGGAGGCTTTGATATTAGCTGGCATGTGTACTTTTTTCCTTGCCATGGCTATTCGCAACTTTAAAATCAGACTGGCATGAGAACATTAAGATTTTTACTACAAAAAGAGTTCCGACAGATTTTTCGCGACCCATCTATATTGCGTATCATCTTTATGATGCCAATTATTCAACTCATTATCCTGCCAATGGCAGCAGATTATGAGATGAAAAACATCAATCTGGTCGTAACCGATCATGATCATTCTACCTATTCCACCCAACTCATCCAAAAAATAACCGCATCTGGTTACTTTAAACTGGTCGACATTAATAATAGTTACAATCAATCATTACAGGATGTAGAATTGGATAAAGCTGATTTGATCTTAGAAATCCCGGTTGCTTTTGAAAAAAAGCTGATCCGGGAAAACAATAGCAACACTTTTATCGCAGTAAATGCCATTAATGGTACCAAGGGCAATTTAGGGGCTGCCTATATCAGAACAATTATACAGGACTATAACCAGGAAATCAGGACAAAACTTCAGCCATTTTCAGGTATTTCGCCCCAACCACAAATTGCCATTACTTATGCCAACTGGTTCAATCCACAAATGAATTATAAGTTCTTTATGGTTCCGGGTATCCTGGTATTATTGTTAACCATGGTAGGTGCAAACCTAACCGCCATCAATATCGTTAGGGAAAAAGAAATAGGCACAATAGAGCAGATCAATGTAACACCGATCCGTAAACATCATTTTATACTGGGTAAACTTATCCCCTTCTGGATTTTGGGTTTGATAGTGATGACGCTCGGATTTGTCATTGCCAGGGTAATATATGGCATTACGCCTGCAGGAAGTTTCCTGACCATCTATGCATTTGCAGCAGTTTACCTGTTGGCGGTACTTGGACTTGGGCTCCTCGTTTCTACCTATTCAAATACCCAACAACAGGCAATGCTTGTATCCTTTTTTATCATGATGATATTTGTACTGATGGGTGGTTTATACACCAGTATCAGCAGTATGCCAGAATGGGCACAATGGATTACACGTCTGAATCCGGTAAGTTATTTTATTGAAGTAATGCGGATGGTAGTGCTGAAAGGCAGTACAATGAAAGATATATTACCCCAGTTTTTTACCATTACCGGCTTTGCCATAGTATTAAATGGATGGGCAGTTTGGAATTACCGAAAAAGGGCCTGATAAACCTAAGCTGAATTTCAAGTAACCACTTCAATACATTAACAGATTATTATGTGTATAACTAATAGAAGTATACGCAGTATTTCAAATGAATTTTAATAAATTTAAATACATGATTGTTGCTCAATTGCACAATCGTGTATACCATGCTTCAACCTACCACTGCTGCCCCACATGCCAGAAACGGAAAGAACCTGTTATTTGTAATACTGGCTTGCCTCCCAATAGTCTTTAATGCCTGTAAACAAAAGGAGAAACTGGTAAAAATTGATCCTGCATTCAGCAGGTATGTGGAAGCTTATACTTCGGGGGTAGTATCAAAGAAAGCAACCATCACCATCAAACTGGCTGCTGGTGTAGTGGTTGCACATACACTCAATGAACCAGTGAAAGAGGAGCTTATTCAATTTTCACCTGCCGTGAATGGTACAGCTATCTGGACAGATCAACGTACCATTCAATTCACTCCGGAAAAAACATTTGAACCAGATCAGTTATATACTGTTTCTTTTCACCTCAATAAACTGATTGATCTCCCCAAACAATTCAGCAAATTTCAATTCAATATTCAAATCATTAAACCTGCCTATCAGGTAGAAGATTATGGACTTACCAGCTATGGCAAAGACAGTATGAGTTATACTGGCAGACTCATCACTTCCGATTTTGAATCTGTTGAATCGGTTGAGAAAATGATTGAGGCAGACTACAACCCATCTACCACAAAAATAAAATGGACACATAATGAAGCTGCCCGTACACATGATTTCCAGGTTGATGGAATAAAAAGAAAAAACAGTGAAGGAAAGCTTCAGCTCAACTGGAACGGTAACCCGATAAAATCAGATTATAAAGGGAATAAAACCATTGCTATTCCTGCAGCAGGAGATTTTAAAGTGATAAACATGCGGGTGGTGCAGGGTAATGAACAATATGCCCTCATTCAATTCAGCGATCCGCTGAAAACAGTACAGGTACTGGAAGGACTGGTTGGCATTAACCAACTCGAAGGATTAAGTTTTACCATTTCCCGCAATGAAATAAAAGTCTATAACAGCGGACAGATGGAAGGCAATCACACCATCTATATCAATGCAGGAATACAAAATGAATGGGGTGATAAACTGCAGAAAAGTCTAACAGGAAATCTCTTTTATGAAAACCGTCTACCCTCCGTTCAAATGAAAGGACAAGGTGTGTTCTTACCAAATAGCGGCGGGAAGGTAATTATGCCATTTGAAGCGACTAACCTGAATGCGGTAGACATATCCATCATACGAATTTATGAAACAAATGTTCCCTCTTTTCTTCAGTATAATCAATTAAATGGAAGCGATGATCTCCGACGTGTTGGATCTCCTGTTGCAGAAGCTACTTTAAGACTCGATACGGATCCTTCTGTTGATCTGCATAAAAAGAATCGTTTTTTCCTTGATCTTGATCAATACATAAAAACAGATCCTGGTGCCATTTATCGGGTAAAAATTGCATTCAGGCCCTCCTACTCTATTTACGCATGCCCGGAAAAATTAACGGGAGACAATAAAACAGCTATCAATGAGTACTCCTATTATTATGAAGATGTAGACGATGACAGAGAATTTTGGTATCGATATGATGAATATTATCCTTACGGATATGATTGGAACGAAAGACAAAACCCATGTAACAAAGCTTACTATAACGGTGAAAGATTTGTAAGCAGAAACGTCATCGCCACCAACATGGGTGTTATCGCAAAACGAAATGCAGACAACAGTTTCTTTATCGCTGCGCATAACCTGATAGACGTATCCTCTATTGCCAATGCCAACATTACCTTACTCGATTATCAACAACAGGTAGTTGGTAAAGGTACAACGGGCAGTGACGGAACAGTTACCATTGAAGCAAAAAGAAAACCTTTTTTACTGATCGCACAAAAGGATAAAGAAAAAACTTATCTGCGTATCGATGATGGCACCAATCTGCCGGTATCGAAATTTGATGTAGGTGGTGTAGAAGTAACCAAAGGAATCAAGGGTTTTATTTTTGGTGAAAGAGGCGTATGGCGGCCTGGGGATAGTCTATTCCTGACCTGTATGATTTACGATAAATTGGCAACCTTACCCGAAGGGCATCCAGTAGAACTGGAATTATTTACACCGCAAGGACAGCTTTATAAAAAATCAATACTCCCCTATACAAACACAGGTATTCATGTATTCCGTTTAATGACTGATGCCAGTGCCCCTACCGGAGGGTGGAACTGCAAAGTTAAAGTGGGCGGTGCCGTATTCAGTAAGCGACTGAAAATCGAATCAATCATGCCCAATCGAATGAAACTCGATCTTCAGTTTGATAATATGAAGTACCTGAGTAAAGCCAACCCTGTTGCCGGAACTTTATCAGCAAAATGGTTATTTGGGGCCGCTGCCAAACAACTCAAAGCAAAAGTGGACGCACAATTCTATAAAAACAATAATCCGTTCCCGGCATTTACAGGATATAGTTTTGAAGATCCTACCAATAGCTTTTCGCCACAATCAACCACTTTGTTTGATGGTAAACTAAACGCTGAAGGACAAGCTTCCGTGAAATCGAGTTTTAATATGGAAGAAACGGCACCGGGATTATTAACGGCCAATTTAACGGTGAGGGTGTTTGAACCAGGAGGTAATTTCAGTATCGATAATTTCTCCATCCCCTACCACCCTTATTCCAGTTATGCAGGATTGAAAGCACCAAAGGGTAATGAATACTCAGGTGTATTGCCTGCTGGCAAAACCCATTCCTTTCAGGTTGTTGATCTTGATAATAATGGCAATCCAGTGAACGGAAACACCGAAATGGAAATGCGTTTGTATAAACTACAATGGCGTTGGTGGTGGGATAATGCTTCCGGCGATCTTAAAAACTTTTCAGAAGACAGCTACAATAAACCCGTTAATACCAAAACCATCACGTTAAACAATGGCAAGGGTAATTATCCCTTATTCTTTAAGGAAGGTGAATTTGGCCGCTTTATGTTACTGGTGAAGGATAAAAGAAGTGGTCATATTTCAGGACAAGTTTTTCATGTTACAGACGATGATATGCCTAATACCGAAGGCATGGATAATAGCTCGATCACCATGCTTTCTCTGAGTTCGGATAAAACAAGTTATCAAACTAGACAAAAAGTAAATATTGCGATCCCTACCAGTGAATCGGGCAAAGCCATCATAAGTATTGAAAACGGCAGTAAAGTACTGAAGACATTTCAGGTAGATGCACAAAAAGGGAAAACCAATTTCAGTTTCGTAGCCACAGAAGAAATGTCGCCAAATGTTTATGTGCATGTTAGTTTATTACAACCACATGCACAAACGGTTAACGATCTTCCGATACGTATGTATGGAGTAATTCCAATAATGGTAGAAGACAAGGCAACCATATTAAAACCCGTAATTAGGGTAAAAGATGTACTTAAGCCGGAAGAGCAAAGCAGCATCACTGTTGCTGAAGCAAATGGCAATGCTATGAATTATGTGATCGCTATTGTTGATGAAGGTTTGCTTGACCTTACCCGTTTTAAAACCCCTGACCCTCACCAGTCATTTTTCGCCAAAGAAGCATTGGGCGTTAAGAGCTGGGATGTTTATGATTACATAATTGGAGCATGGGGAGGTGAGTTACAACGAATATTGACCATTGGTGGTGATGCTGATGCCGAGCTTGCTTCAAAAACAAGAAGGGCCAATCGTTTTAAGCCCGTGGTTAAATTCATGGGGCCATTCAGTACCAATGGAAAATCTACAACCCACCAGTTTCAGTTACCTCCGTACATGGGCGCTGCACGGGTAATGGTAATAGCCAGTAATAAAAACAGGTTTGGCATGGCTGAAAAATCAGTCCAGGTAAAAAAGCCCCTGATGTTATTGTCAACAATGCCAAGGGTTTTAGGTCCATCAGAAGAAATTCAAATTCCGGTAACCGTATTCGCAACCAGTACTCAAATAAAAAAAGTAAGGGTACAAATTGAAAGCAATCCTTTTATTGAAGCTGCAGGTACGCAAGAACTAAATTTCACTGGCACAGGCGAACAGGTGGCTACATTTACAGCAAGGGTTAAAAACAAAACAGGAATCGGCAAAGTAAAATTCACAGCTCAATCAGGAAATGAAAAAGATGCGCAGGAAATTGAAATAGATATCCGAAACCCGAATCCGGTTATTACACAGACACAGGAAATGACTTTGCAACCGGGTGCCAGTTGGAAATCTATTGTTGATGCAATTGGTGATGGAATATCCAGTAATACAACACTTGAAATTTCATCCATCCCATCCATACAATTACAAAAACATTTAAACTACCTTATTCAGTATCCACATGGTTGTATTGAGCAAACTACATCCGCTGTTTTTCCGCAATTGTATCTGGCACAATTGATGGAACTCACGGATCAGCGTAAAAAAGAAATGGCCAAAAACATCCAGGCTGGAATTAATAAAATACAACATTTCCAAACTTCCAGTGGTGGCTTTGGTTATTGGCCAGGAGGAAATGATGATGAATGGGGCACCAATTATGCCGGACATTTTCTCCTTGAAGCCAGTTCAATGGGGTATCAGGTTCCAACATCTGTAATGCAGCAATGGAATAGCTATCAGCGCAAAAAAGCCAATGCCTGGAACATGACACAAGCACCCTATTATGGTTCAGACCTTACACAAGCTTACCGCTTATACTTACTGGCATTGAATAAGTCGCCCGAACTCGGTGCAATGAATAAATTGAAAGAATACAAATTCATTCGCCCTGAAACAAAATGGCGACTCGCAGCGGCATATCAGTTAATTGGTCAACCAAAAATAGCCCTTGAACTGATCAATGGACTACCAACCAGTTTCGAAAACAGGACTGATTGGGGGCCCAGTTATGGCAGTAGTTTAAGAGACCAGGCAATGGTTCTCGAAACCGTTACATTAATGAATAGAAGAACAATGGCAGATCAATTGGTAAGATCAATTGCAGCTTCTTTATCTCAAGATAATTGGTACAGTACACAAACTACTGCTTATAGTTTATTGTCTATTGCAAAATACAGTGGTAGTAATGCTTCAAAAGATATAAAAATTGATGCGGCGGTGAAAAATAATGAGCAACGTAGTACCATACGTTCTTCATCCACCCTATCACAATTAAACCTTAACCGAAAAGCAGGTAAAGCAGGCGTTGAAATAAACAACAATGGGAAAAATGTTCTTTATGTGCGCATTATTAATACCGGACAACCTTTTAGTACATCCACAACAGCACCGGTGAATAACCCATCGATATTACAGGTTGCAGCTCAATACATGAATACAGCAGGTGAAACTATTGATCCTACGGTATTGAAACAAGGAACTGATTTTGTAGCGAAAGTAACGATCAAAAATCCGGGTTACAGAGGTCATTATGCACAAATGGCTTTATCGCAGTTATTCCCCGGAGGATGGGAAATACTGAATACCCGCTTATTTGATCAGGAAGGTATATTCAAATCTTCAGAGTCAGATTATATGGACATCAGAGACGACAGGGTCTATCATTATTTTGGTTTAAAGCCCGGAGAAAGCAAAACATTTTATGTACAGCTTAATGCCGCCTACCTTGGAAAGTATTATTGGGCAGGTGTGTATTGCGATGCGATGTATGATCATACAATAAGTGGCGGTACAGGTGCTAAATGGGTTACGATAGAATGAAAATGATTGCGTTTGTAAAAAACATGCTGGCTAAAATTCAACATTTAAGCTTTCGATTGATAGAGCGAATAAAAAAATGGTCGCTCAGAAAAAAGATAAGTGTAGGGATTGTATTGCTCTTATTTGGTTGGTTTCTGTTAGCCTTGCCAGGAAAATTATTTACTTCTCCCACTAGTTTTGTATTAACGGATGCAAATGGGGTTTTACTAAGCGCAGCAATCGCTTCAGACGGGCAATGGCGATTTCCTTATAACCCAACGGTGCCGGAGAAATTCAGGCAATGTATTATGGTGCAGGAAGATAAAAGATTTATGTACCATCCGGGTGTAGACCCAATTGCAATGGTAAGGGCCATCCGTCAGAATATTGGAAAAGGCGGCGTTCATAGTGGTGCAAGTACCCTCACCATGCAAGTAATCCGCTTACATAAAAAAAATAACCGGAGAAGCATCTGGAATAAATTACAGGAAACCATTTTAGCCATACGATTAGAATGCAGTTATCGTAAAAAAACAATAATGGCCATGTATGCATCCAATGCACCTTTTGGCAGTAATGTAGTTGGTTTGGATGCTGCAGCCTGGCGATATTACGGTAGAGACGCGCAGTTATTAAGTTGGGGTGAAATGGCCGCACTGGCTGTTTTACCAAATGCACCATCACTGGTGCACCCGGGCAAGAACCGGGAGATATTATGGCAAAAAAGAAATCAATTACTCGATAAGCTGGTTGCAGCAAAAACAATTGATCAGACAACTGCCGATCTTGCCAAACTTGAGCCACTTCCGGGTAAACCAAAAGCTTTACCACAGCTTACTCCTCACCTGCTGGATTATTTCAGGAAAAATTATGCTTCTTTAGAAAAAGTGCAGGAAGACTTACCCACAGGTATTTCAACTACGATCGACAGTAAATTACAGCTTCAACTGATACAACTGACCAACCAATACCATGACCAACAAAAAGGCAATCAGATCAATAATATTGCCGCCATGGTTGTTGAAAATAATTCAGGAAATATATTGGCATACCTGGGCAATATTTATCGTCCATCTGATCCGGCACTGGAAAGTCATGTAGATGTTTTGCAGTCGCCCAGAAGTCCGGGCAGCACCTTAAAACCTTTACTCTATGCAGCCATGTTAAGTGGAGGTGATATCATGCCAACACAACTGATTCCTGATATACCCACCCAGATTGGCGGATACTCACCTCAGAATTTTGACCTTGGTTTCGATGGTGCTGTTCCTGCCCAGCTTGCACTTGCCAGAAGTCTCAATATTCCTGCGGTTAAAATGTTGCAGCAATATAAATACCAACGGTTTTATGACTTGTTAAAACAGGCAGGTTTTCAAACGCTAGGGCAACCGGCAGATTTTTATGGACTTAGTCTTATTCTTGGTGGTTGTGAAATCACCCCATTTCAATTGGCGGGTGTTTATAGCAGCATGGCCAGAATGTACCAACACCAGCAGCAAAATAAACAACAATGGAATAGTAAAGATTGGTTCATGCCCAATTATATAGATGCAAAAAAATCGAATCTTCCAATTGGTGGGCAGCATAGCACCCAAAGATTATTTGATTATCCCTCCATGTATCAGATGTTTAATGCTATGACGGAAGTGATGCGCCCAAATGAAGAAGGTTTATGGAGTCAGTTTAACTCAGCACAAAAGATAGCCTGGAAAACAGGCACCAGTTTTGGGTTTCGCGATGGATGGGCAATAGGACTTACCCCGAAATATTGTGTGGTTATCTGGATGGGAAATACCACTGGCGAAGGCAGACCAGGACTTATAGGCATTCAAACAGCAGCACCTCTTATGTTTGATATTTTCAGACTGCTTCCAAAATCAAATTGGTTTCAACATCCTGCCGGAGGATTTCATTATATACCTGTCTGTAAAAAATCTGGGTTCAAAGCAGGTAAAGATTGCTCATTACAAGATACTGTTATGGTTGGTGAAGGCGGGCTGGTTACAGGAAATACCTGTTCCTACTGCAGAATTATACACCTCGATAGAACAGGGCAATACAGGGTAAGTACACAGTGTGAAGAACCCCAACTCATGCAACATAAATCCTGGTTTACCCTTCCACCAACAATGGAATATTATTACAAAGTGCAAAATCCTTCTTACCAGGTTTTACCACCTTATGTAAAAGGTTGTGAACCCGAAACACAAAAAATATTGGATTTTATCTATCCGGAAGAAGGCAACAAAATTTATATACCGCTTGAAATGTCTGGAGAGAGAGGAAATGTAATATTTAAAGCTACCCACTCAATCGCAGGGATGAAATTGTATTGGCACCTGGATGAACAGTTTGTATCGACGACAGATAAAATACATCAATTATCCATCAACCCATCTCCCGGCAAACACAGGATTACTATTATCGATGAAATGGGTAACAATGCTATACGAAACTTTGAAATCATACAACATTGAAGTAGTTATTATACTGAACTTTTTGTAACTTGTTCATATGCGTAATTATGATAACCTCGTTGAAGCGATCAAAGACCTTAAATCATCCGGATATACTACGGATTTTAACCTTGCATTCGACCAGATCAAATGCCTTGAAACCGGAGTTTGTCTATTACCAGCTCAATTTGAAATTGTAGCACACCATCGATTTGAAGGCGATACAGATCCGGGAAACTCCAGCATACTTTATGTAATTGAATCTCATGATCATAAAATAAAAGGCATACTCATCAGTGCCTATGGTGTTTACAGTGATCCTGTGAATGATGAAATGATTCGTAAGCTTACCATCAATGAATAATTTATCCAGTTGCAACAAACTACCCTGTCAAGTCTTTAAAATTTCGGTCAAATTCCCTCAAAAAAAAGCGATCCCTCATAAATGAAGAATCGCTACAGACCTATAAAACCAGACTCAAATGACTACTGACTAATATATCCTGAACTTAATGGGTAAACTGAAATAGCTTTTTACATTGCGTCCCTTAATCTGACCCGGATTCCATCTAGGCATTTTAGATACAACCTTTAAAGCCGCTTCGTCCAACCCATATCCTGCCTCTTCTCCATTAATATAAGGTGTATAAATAACACCCATTTCGTCTACTGCAAAATTTACCACCAAATTACCTTCTGCTCCATTATCAAGAGCCATCGGTGGATATACAATATTCTCCTGAATAAATTTAGTCAACGCCTTCTCACCTCCCGGATAAGATGGTTTAACTTCTGTGCGATAGTAAATCCCCTTTGTATCCATCTCTATCATCATGCCAGCATAGGCATCTTCAAGCGATTGGTTTCGCTCCACTATAATTTCACCCCTACCATTTTTTTTCTGTGGATTTACAACTGCTTTACCACTTGTAATAATGGTTGTTACTTTGGTAGTGGTAGTTGTTACCGTTCCTGCTGCTGCTTTTTTCAGCGAATCTGCTAACAAAGAATCTTTCACCAACTCTTCCGGATTTTTACCTGTTTTGCAGGCACTCATTGAAATTATACCCGCTATTGCGATTAACAGGTAGCATCCAGGTTTAAACGTAACATTGTTCTTTAACTTATTTTGATAAAACATATTTAAATAAGGAGAAAAAATCAGGCATAAAACCAGATCTTCATCCAAAGGCAAAATTGCATGTTTCCTTTTTTCTTTCTTTATACATCTGCCGTTATAAATTACATATTTCACAGGATGGAAATGTTTACAGGAATTATTCAACATAGGCCATGAGACGAATAAATCTTACTGTCACCTTCCTAGTGTAACCAATGGAAACTTTATCCTTTTCACTTTTGGCTACTCTTTCATACATTCGACTAAACAAATATTATCACATGCTCCACCGTCGTAATTTTCTGCAGATAAGCTCATTTGGCTTAACAGCACTGGGTTTCACTTCATTTAGGGGGAAAATAAACGCAAAGAAACCCCTGGTACTTTCTACCTGGGATGCAGGTATTGCTGCCAATAAGGCGGCCTGGAATGTGCTTAAAGCCGGTGGAAGAGCATTGGATGCGGTGGAACAAGGCGTTAGGGTTACCGAAGCATCCCTGAACTGCTGTGTTGGGTTGGGAGCTAATCCAGACAGGGACGGATTTGTTACACTGGATGCCTGTATAATGGATGAATTCGCCAACTGCGGCAGCGTAGCTTTTCTGGAAAGAATCAAACATCCTATTTCTGTTGCAAGAAGAGTGATGGAAAAAACACCGCATGTAATGCTGGTAGGTGAAGGCGCACAACAGTTTGCAGTCGCAGAAGGCTTTCCGTTGGAAAAAAATGAACTCTCAGAATCCGCTAAAAAAGCATACGAAAACTGGCTTAAAAAAAGCGAGTATAAGCCAGTGATCAATATTGAAAACACAAAACGACAGGAAGCATTTGTGCCTGCTAAACTGGAAAACGGAGATTGGAACCATGATACAATTGGCATGATTGCCCTGGACGCCAATGGTAACCTGAGCGGTAGTTGTACTACCAGCGGAATGGGTTTTAAAATGAGGGGAAGAATTGGTGATTCGCCAATTATCGGAGCAGGTTTATATGTAGATAATGAAGTTGGCGCAGCAGTTGCAACCGGTCAAGGCGAAGACATTATCCGTATTTGTGGGGCACATACCATTGTTGAAATGATGCGTCAGGGACTG
This sequence comes from uncultured Sediminibacterium sp., assembly GCF_946481145.1. The sequence goes on along the minus strand of NZ_CAMLMJ010000011.1, from coordinate 5,087 downwards.
TCGCCAGAAGATGCCTGCAAAAAAGCAATGGAAAGATTATATAAAACAAAAGGACATGAAAAAGCTAAAGCCATACAAGCTGGTTTTATCGCTATTGCAAAAAATGGAGAATATGGAGGATATGCATTGCAAAAAGGATTTAATTATGCAGTTTGCCATGCTGATGATAAAAACTTCCTGGTTGATGCAAAACCTTTAATTTGATAAATTCCTTATCCCTGCTTCAGACTTAAATCCAAAGCAGGAATAAGGATTGAACTAAAAAAATTACATGTCATTACCCCTTGAAATATGTGTGTTTAACACCGCTACTGCAATCGCTGCGGCTGAAGCCGGCGCTGATAGGATTGAATTATGTGAAAACTATGCCAACGGTGGCACTACCCCTTCTTACGGTTATCTAAAAACGACCAGGGAAAAAGTAAGCATTCCTATTTTCCCGATGATACGACCAAGAGGCGGTGATTATTTTCACAGTGCAGAAGAAATTACAATCATTGCAAAAGACATTACACTTTGTAAAGAACTCGGTTTTGAAGGAGTGGTATTTGGTTTATTGAATCAGGATGGTACAGTTGATAAAATAAACACTGCCAGACTGGTAGAACTCGCCTACCCACTTGATGTAACCTTTCACCGTGCGTTTGATCGATGCAAGGATCCGCTTGAAGCATTGGAAACCATTATTGCCTGTGGTTGTACAAGAATCCTCACCAGCGGCCAGCACCCAAAAGCACCCGATGGAAAAACTTTGATAAGACAAATGGTAGAACAGGCTGATGACAGAATCATCATAATGCCCGGCAGCGGTATTAACAGCACTAATATTCAGGAGATGATAACCTATACCGGCGCTAAAGAATTTCATACTTCCGCCAGAATATTGCGACCATCTCAAACAACTTATACAAACACTCTCATACCTGAAGATTTTAGTCAAGACTTTACAGATGCCAACGAAATTCGTAAACTTAAACAGTTGTTAAGCCAATAAATTGTAGTCTTTCAGCATAAATTGAAATACTAACTATGAATATCAGGGAAGCGCTAGCGCAGGAACATTCAAAAGAACAGGCACTTCGTATTGCCAATTATGCTATTCAAAATAAAAAGCAGTTCAAAGAGTTGATGAACTGTTATACAGCTCAAGACTACAGAATATCTCAAAGGGCAGCATGGAGTGTTAGCTGGGCAGCCAGGCATAAGCCATCTATGATTGCTCCCTATATAGGCGTACTGGTTAAACGACTACAGGAACCTGGTGTGCACGATGCTGTAATAAGAAATGCTGTAAGGGTTTTAGAAGAGATAGCTATTCCGGAGGAATTTCATGGAGAATTGATGAATTGTTGCTTTGCTTTTATTGAGAACCCGGCAACCGCCGCTGCCATTAAAGCTTTTTCGTTAACGATATTATTCAATCTCTCCAAACAATACCCTGAGATAAAACATGAATTAAAGCTTATCATTGAAGAGCGATGGGATAGCGAAACGGCAGCTTTTAGAAGCAGAGGGAGGAAAATACTCAGAGGAATCGCTGATGGCTGATCGCTGATGTCGGATTTGGATTGTTGGATGTCAGATAGCAGATTTATTTAGGTACTTCATAAAAAAAAGAGAAGGTGAACAATTTTTTTGTACACCTTCTCCTTCAACAAATCAGACATCAGACATAAAAAAATCTGCCATCTGCCATCTGACATCTATCAATCAATATAGCATCCTAACCTTAATCGTCTCTTTCACTTCTTTCAGTAGCTCCGCTGCTTTTTTAGATAATTTTTTGTCTACATCGAGTACAACATATCCAATCTCTTCGTTGGTTTTGAGGTATTGTCCAACAATGTTGATATCATTTTTAGATAAAGCAGTGTTGATGGCACTCAATACACCAGGCACATTTCGGTGTACATGAAGAATACGGTGGGCACCATCAACTGGTGGCAATCCAATTGCGGGAACTGTATGAGAACCATTGGTGATACCACGTTCGAGGTATTGGAATAGTTTAACGCTTACGTCTTCTCCGATATTCTGTTGTGCTTCTTCGGTCGACCCACCAATATGAGGTGTAAGTATAACATTGGGTAATCCTTGAAGAGGTGTTTCAAAATGATCGCCATTTTTTTCTGGCTCCCATGGATAAACATCAATTCCTGCACCGGAAATGGAACCATCTTTTATTGCCTCACTCAATGCTTTTAAATCAACTACTTCTCCCCTGGCATAGTTTAATAATATAGCTCCCTTTTTAATATTTCGGATGGCCTGTTTATTAATCAGGTTTTTTGTCTGAGCAGTTTCCGGAACATGTAAAGAAATAATATCACTGTTGCCAAGTACTTCTTTCATTGATTTTGCCGCAACTGCATTACCCAAGGGCAATTTGGTTTCTGTATCATAAAACAACACTTTCATGCCAAGCGCTTCAGCGAGCACACTCACCTGTGAGCCTATATTGCCATAACCAATAAGTCCTAATATTTTTCCACGCAACTCATAACTTCCTTTGGCATCTTTCATCCAGATACCTTTATGTGCTGCAATATTTTTGTCGGATATTTTTCTGATCAGCATTACAGAAATACCAATAACCAGTTCTGCTACACTACGGGTATTGCTGTAAGGTGCGTTGAAAACAACCACTCCTTTCTTAGTGGCGTACTTAAGGTCTACCTGATTTACCCCGATACAAAAGCAGCCGATGGCCTGCAATTTTTTTGCCGCATCGAGTACATTGGCGGTAATCTGTGTTTTTGAACGAATACCAAGCAGGTGTACATCTTTCACTTCTTTTATCAATTCAGCTTCGCTAAGTGCACCGCTGATTTTTCGCACATTTGCATATCCCTGTTGTTTGAAATACTGTACAGCTTTATCGCTGATATTTTCCAGAAATAAAATATTGATCCTTTCTTTCGGATAACTTGTTGTTGCCTGCTTGCTCATACAGCGAAAATAATGTTTTTATTTTCTGCATAACCTTTCGCTTTTTAACCATTTCTATAACACATAGTTTTTTATTTTCGCCACGAAGAAATACTAACAGATGATCGTAAGAACCTTTGGTGTCGCTATTTTGAGTTGTTTATTGCAGGCCTGTTCAGCACAACCCCCGAAAAACGAATCGGTAGAAACCGTATCGCCGATACCTTCGACCAATAAAGCTGTTTATGCTGCCGAAATTGAGAAACAATACCAACAACTGTTAGGTAATAAAGGATTTAATGGAAGTATCCTCGTAGCAAAAAATGGGGAAGTATTATTTGAGGATTATAAAGGATACAGCAATTTCAAGACCAAGGAACCCATTACCCCAAATACTACTTTCCACCTGGCATCGGTATCAAAAACATTTACCGGTATGGCCATCCTTAAACTAAGGGAGCAGGGTAAACTAAACCTGGATGATTTTGTCACAGATTTCTTCCCAGATTTTCCCTATCCCAATATTACCGTACAACTCCTGTTGAACCACAGAAGCGGATTAAACAATTATGTTTACTTTCTGGTAGACAGGAAAGTAGAAACCTATAGGGTAAAGAATAAAAAAGGTCGCTGGGTCAGAAGAACCCGTACCATTAAAATGCCACCACTGAAGCCAGGCCTGCTCACCAATCAGGATATGTTGGATTATATGATCAAATACAAACCAGCACCGTTATTTGGTCCGGATAAGGCTTTCCGTTATAGCAATACCAACTATGCACTACTTGCGCTGATCATTGAAAAGGTAACGGGACAATCATACCCTACCTATTTGAAGGATAGTTTATTTACACCCCTTGGTATGACCGACAGCTATGTTTTCAGTTTGGCAGATACAGGCCGTTATGTGCCATCCTACAAAAACAATAATGTTCCTTATCGCATCGAAAAGCTGGATTGTATTTATGGTGATAAAAACGTGTACTCCACTGTACGGGATATGTTTTTGTGGGACAGGGCGCTACAGGAAGGCATTTATGTAAATCAAGCCTCACAAACACTTGCATATCAGCCATATAGCTTTGAAACAAAATCATTTCACAATTATGGACTTGGATGGCGGCTATTGAATTCACCAACGGAGGAAATTGTATACCATAATGGCTGGTGGCACGGCAATAACACGGTTTTTACCCGTTATATCAAAGATTCAGCCACCATAATAGTATTGGGTAACCGTTATAACCGCAATATTTACAAGGCCAAAAAACTCTCCTCAGCCTTTACTGGCCGCACAGACACAACAGAACTGGAGGAATAGTCCATGGTCCATAGTCCATAGACCATGGACCATGGACTATGGTCTATGGACTACCCCGCAAAATCACAGTTTTTTTTACCCTTTTACCCCTATTTTTGCAGACTTTTAATATAAACATTACCAGACAAACTGATTATGGACAAAATCTTGTTTTTTGCCGTTCCGGCGATGGGGGTTGTAGGATTGCTCTACACTTTTCTGAAGTTTAATTGGGTTTCAAAACAGGATGCGGGCAATGACCGCATGAAAGAGATCAGCAATTATATTGCTGAAGGTGCCATGGCTTTCCTGAAAGCAGAATGGAGAATTTTGACCTATTTCGTAGTGATCGTGGCCCTTTTACTGGGTGTAATGGCAAGCAGTAACCCGCATTCACATTGGTCTATTTCGTTGGCCTTTGTACTCGGAGCCGTTTGTAGTGCCGTTGCAGGTTATATAGGTATGAAAGTTGCTACCAAAGCAAACGTACGTACCGCGCAGGCTGCAAGAACAAGTCTATCTAAAGCATTGAATGTATCATTTACAGGAGGTGCTGTAATGGGGCTTGGTGTTGCCGGTTTGGCTGTATTAGGTTTGGGTGGTGTTTACCTGATCCTCAAACAAATATTTGCTCCTGAAGCAGCAGCCAATTCAGAAGAAATGCTTCGCACCATTGAGGTATTAACCGGTTTTTCATTGGGTGCTGAATCTATTGCTTTATTTGCCCGTGTGGGTGGTGGTATTTACACCAAAGCTGCTGACGTTGGTGCTGATCTGGTTGGTAAAGTTGAAGCTGGTATCCCGGAAGATGATCCGCGTAACCCTGCAACTATTGCCGATAACGTAGGTGATAACGTAG
>NZ_CAMLMJ010000010.1 GCF_946481145.1 uncultured Sediminibacterium sp. | reverse complement strand
TTCCTTGAGCATGATGATGCCAACCGTGCATTGATGGGATCGAACATGCAACGTCAGGCAGTACCATTGATCCGTCCGGAAGTACCTGTAGTAGGTACTGGTCTGGAAGGTAAAGCTGCTCGTGATGCACGTATCCAGATTCACGCAGATGGTAACGGTGTGGTTGAATTTGTTGATGCAAATGAAATTCATGTTCGTTACGACAGAAATGATATCGATCGTTTGATCAGCTTTAATGATGACTTACAGGTGTATAAACTCACTAAGTTCATCAAAACAAACCAGGCTACCTGTATCAACCTTCGTCCGGCTGTTAAAAAAGGACAGAAAGTGAAGAAAGGCGATTTCTTAACTGAGGGTTATGCAACAAAAGATGGTGAGCTGGCATTGGGTCGTAACCTGCAAGTAGCATTCATGCCATGGAAGGGTTACAACTTCGAGGATGCGATTGTAATCAGTGAGAAAGTGGTGCGCGAAGACTTGTTTACTTCAATCCATATCGATGAGTATGAACTGGAAGTGCGTGATACCAAACTGGGTGAAGAAGAGTTAACACCAGATATTCCAAACGTTTCTGAAGAAGCTACAAAGGATCTCGATGAGCATGGTATCATCCGTATCGGAGCCACCATTAAAGAAGGTGATATCCTGATCGGTAAGATTACTCCAAAAGGAGAATCTGACCCAACTCCTGAAGAGAAACTCTTACGTGCCATCTTCGGTGATAAAGCAGGTGATGCAAAAGATGCATCTCTGAAAGCACCAAACGGTACAGAAGGTGTGGTGATTGATAAGAAACTGTTCCAGCGCGCTAAGAAAGATAAGAATGGCAAGATCCGTGAGAAAGCACTGTTGGAGAAAGTTGAGAAAGTACACCAGCAAAATACAGAAGCAATCAAAGAATTGTTGTTAGACAAATTGCAGACTTTGCTGAAAGACAAAGCTTCTGCAGGTGTAAGCAACAACTTCGGTGAAATGCTGATCGGTAAAGGTGCTAAGTTCAATCAAAAGAACCTGAGCGCGATTGATTACCAGAACGTGAACCCATTGGGTTGGACTGGTGATGCAAAAACCGACGATCAGATCAATACCTTATTGCACAACTACAGCATCCGTTACAATGAAGAACTCGGACGTTACAAGCGTGAGAAGTTCAACATTTCAATTGGTGATGAGTTACCAGCAGGTGTATTGAAACTGGCTAAAGTTTACCTCGCTGTTAAACGTAAGTTGAAAGTGGGTGATAAAATGGCGGGTCGTCACGGTAACAAAGGTATCGTTGCGAAAATTGTACGTGCAGAAGATATGCCGTTCATGGAAGATGGTACACCGGTAGATATCGTACTGAACCCACTTGGGGTACCTTCAAGGATGAACCTCGGACAGATTTACGAAACCATCCTTGGATGGACAGGTAAACGTCTGGGTGTGAAATTTGCAACGCCAATCTTTGATGGTGCAAGCACCGATGAAATTGAGCAATACTGTAAAGACGCAGGTATTCCAAGAAACGGGCATACATACTTATATGATGGTGAAACCGGAGAACGTTTCCACCAGAAAGCTACTGTGGGTGTGATCTACATGATCAAACTGCACCACATGGTTGATGATAAGATGCACGCACGTTCTATCGGACCATACAGCTTGATTACACAGCAGCCGCTGGGTGGTAAGGCACAGTTTGGTGGTCAGCGTTTTGGTGAGATGGAGGTATGGGCACTGGAAGCATATGGTGCGGCCAACATCCTGCAGGAACTGCTTACACTGAAGTCTGATGATATCATCGGAAGGGCTAAGACTTATGAAGCCATCGTGAAGGGTGATAACATCCCACGCGCTGGTGTACCTGAATCGTTCAATGTACTTGTACATGAATTGAGAGGTTTGGGTCTTGACCTGAAATTTGAATAACAGCGTAGGCAGCTACTAGCTTCTAGCTACTAGCTGCCAGCTTTTGAAACACTACATTTTTTAAAATTAAATACAGCTAGTAGCTAGCAGCTAATAGCTAGAAGCTTTAAAATATGGCCATTAAAAGAGACAATCGCCCCAGATCAACATTCTCACAGATCACGATCAGCCTGGCATCGCCGGACAGTATTCTGGAAAGAAGTTTTGGCGAAGTACTAAAGCCTGAAACCATTAACTACCGTACCTACAAACCAGAACGCGATGGTTTGTTCTGTGAAAGGATTTTCGGTCCTGTAAAGGATTACGAATGTGCCTGCGGTAAGTATAAGCGTATCCGTTACAAAGGCATCGTGTGCGACCGCTGCGGTGTGGAAGTAACGGAGAAAAAAGTTCGTCGCGAACGCATGGGCCACATTAAACTGGTGGTTCCTGTTGTACATATCTGGTATTTTAAAAGTCTCCCTAACAAAATCGGTTACCTGTTAGGTATGAGCTCTAAGAAATTAGAGACCATTATCTACTATGAGCGTTTTGTAGTTATCCAGGGTGGTGTGAAAGAAAACCTGAATATGGGTGATCTTTTAACTGAAGAAGAGTACCTGGATATCCTGGATAATTTGCCAAAAGATAACCAGTACCTGCCTGATGATGATCCGCAGAAATTCATCGCTAAAATGGGTGCCGAGGCAGTTCATGCATTACTGGAAAGAATTGATCTTGATGGTCTGAGCTTCTCCCTGCGTAATGCGGCAGCTACTGAAACATCTCAGCAGCGTAAGGCAGATGCCTTAAAGCGTTTGAGCGTTGTGGAATCATTCCGTGATGCAAGCACAAGAATCACTAACCGTCCTGAGTGGATGGTAATGCAATACATTCCTGTTATTCCACCTGAACTTCGTCCGTTGGTGCCATTGGATGGTGGCCGTTTCGCGAGTTCAGATCTGAATGACCTGTATCGTCGTGTGATCATCCGTAACAACCGTCTGAAAAGATTGTTGGAGATCAAAGCTCCGGAAGTGATCCTGCGTAACGAAAAACGTATGTTGCAGGAAGCAATCGATTCACTGTTCGATAACAGCCGTAAATCAAATGCGGTGAAAGCTGAAGGTGGTCGTGCGCTGAAATCATTATCAGATGTACTGAAGGGTAAACAAGGTCGTTTCCGTCAGAACCTACTTGGTAAACGTGTTGACTATTCTGGTCGTTCGGTTATCGTGGTAGGTCCAGAACTGAAAATGCATGAATGTGGTCTGCCAAAAGATATGGCGGCAGAACTGTTCAAACCATTTGTTATCCGTAAACTGATTGAAAGAGGTATCGTGAAAACAGTGAAGTCGGCTAAGAAATTAGTTGACCGCAAAGAAGCTGTGATCTGGGATATCCTGGAAAATATATTGAAAGGACACCCTGTATTGTTAAACCGTGCCCCAACACTGCACCGTTTGTCGATCCAGGCCTTCCAGCCAAAATTAGTAGAAGGTAAAGCCATTCAGCTTCACCCACTCGTTACATCAGCGTTTAACGCGGATTTCGATGGTGACCAGATGGCCGTGCACGTGCCTTTGAGCAATGCCGCCGTACTGGAAGCACAATTGCTGATGCTTTCTTCACACAATATCCTTAACCCACAGAATGGTACACCAATTACCCTTCCTTCACAGGACATGGTACTCGGACTGTACTATATTACCAAGGGTAAGAAAACTACTGAAACAGAGATCGTAAGAGGAGAGGGTAAAGCTTTCTATAGCATGGATGAAGTAATCATCGCATACAATGAACAGCGCGTTGACCTGCATGCTAATATCAAAGTGAAAGTGAATGTGCGGGAAAGTGGTAAACTGGTGAAAAAACTGATCGATACAACTGTTGGTCGTGTATTGTTTAACCAGTTTGTACCTGTAGAAGTAGGTTATGTAAATGCCCTTCTTACCAAGAAAAGCCTGAGGGAGATCATTGGTGATATCATCAAGATTACCGATGTGCCTAAAACAGCTAAGTTCCTGGATGATATTAAGACCCTCGGTTTCCGTATGGCCTTCCGTGGTGGTTTGTCGTTCAACGTGAATGACCTGATCGTTCCTGATATGAGGAATGAATTGTTGGAGAATGCCAAGGCTGAGGTTGAGGAAGTATGGGAAAACTATAACATGGGTCTGATTACCAATAACGAACGTTATAACCAGGTAATTGATATCTGGAGCCGTGTGGATACCCGTATCACTGAAACCCTGATCCGTGAAATGCAGAATGATAAACAAGGGTTCAACTCTGTTTACATGATGCTTGATTCCGGTGCCCGTGGTAGTAAAACACAGGTTAAACAGTTGGTAGGTATTCGTGGTCTGATGGCTAAGCCGCGTAAGAGTGGTAGCACAGGAAGCGAGGTAATTGAAAACCCGATCCTGTCGAACTTCAAAAGCGGTCTGAACGTATTGGATTACTTTATCTCTACCCACGGTGCGCGTAAAGGTCTGGCGGATACGGCCCTTAAAACAGCCGATGCCGGTTACCTTACCCGTCGTCTTGTTGACGTATCACAGGATGTGGTAATTTCTGAAGAAGATTGCGGCACATTACGTGGAATTGCAACAACTGCATTAAAAGATAATGAAGATATCATCGAGCCACTGGCAGACAGAATCGAAGGACGTACTTCATTGCATGATATTTTCCATCCTGTAACAGAAGAGCTGATCATTGTAGCCGGTGAAGAAATTTCATCTGACCATGCAAAAGCTATTGAAGATGCAGGAATTGAAGCAGTAGAAATCAGATCAGTACTTACCTGCGAAAGTAAGCGTGGTGTGTGTGTGAAATGTTATGGTAAAAACCTTGCTACCGGATATATCACACAAAGAGGTGATGCTGTAGGTATCATCGCTGCTCAGTCTATCGGTGAGCCTGGTACTCAGCTTACCCTGCGTACCTTCCACGTGGGTGGTGTTGCGGGTTCTGCTTCAGTAGAATCTGGCTTACAGGCTAAATTCGATGGAACTATCCAGTTTGATGGTCTGCGTACAGTAGATATATTGAACAATGAAGGCGATAAAGTGAAACTGGTAATTGGTCGTACCGGTGAGGTAAGGATCATGGATGTGAAGAACGATCGTCTGATGATTACCAATAACGTACCTTATGGTGCAACCCTGAATGTGAAAGATGGTCAGCAGGTTAAGAAGGGTGATATGATCTGTACATGGGATCCGTTTAACAACGTTATCGTTGCTGAACAAAACGGTACCATCAAATTTGAAAATGTACTCGATGGTATCACTTACCGCGATGAAGCTGATGAACAAACAGGTCACCGTGAGAAAGTGGTTATCGAAACCAAAGACAAAACCAAAATTCCTACCATCATTGTGGAAGGAAAAGAAATCAAACAATACAACCTGCCTGTTGGCTCACACATCGCTGTTGAAGAAGGTGATGAAGTGAAAGCTGGTCACGTAATGGTTAAGATTCCTCGTATCCTCGGTAAGCTGAGAGATATCACAGGGGGTCTGCCTCGTGTAACTGAATTGTTTGAAGCACGTAATCCGGGTAACCCTGCGATTGTGTGTGAGATCGATGGTGTGGTTGCTTTCGGTAACGTAAAACGTGGTAACAGGGAAATCATCGTAGAATCGAAAGATGGTATGGTGAAAAAATACCTGGTGCCATTAACCCGTCAGATCCTTGTTCAAGACGGCGATTTCGTGAAAGCTGGTACGCCTATGTCTGACGGACAAATTGCTCCGGCTGATATCCTTGCAATTAAAGGTCCATTCGCAGTACAAGAGTATGTAGTGAATGAAATTCAGGAAGTATATCGTTTACAAGGTGTAAAAATCAACGACAAGCACATTGAAGTGATTGTACGTCAGATGATGAAGAAAGTAGAAATCGTTGATGCAGGTGATACCAAATTCTTAGAGGAGGATCTGGAAGATCGCTTCGACTTTATCGAGGAGAACGATAGAATCTATGATAAGAAAGTAGTTACCGATGCGGGCGAAAGCACTAAGCTTAAAGCTGGTCAGATCATCACACTCCGTGAATTGAGAGAAGAAAACTCAATTCTCCGCAGATCAGACAGAAAACTGGTTGAAGTTCGTGATGCTAAACCTGCAACAGCTACGCCAGTATTGTTGGGTATTACCAAAGCTTCACTGGGTGTGCAAAGCTGGATTTCAGCCGCGTCCTTCCAGGAAACAACCAAGGTACTCAGTCAGGCAGCTATCCAGGGTAAAACCGATGCAATGCTTGGTCTGAAAGAGAATGTAATCACTGGTCACCTGATTCCTGCCGGTTCTGGACAGAAAGAGTTCGAGAACATGATTGTAGGAAGTAAGGAAGAGTATGAAGTGCTTGCAACTACCCGCGAAGCGATGAGCTTTGATGATGATGAATAAGCGTCCGTTAAAATGGATATAAATGTTAAAAGTAGGAAGTGAAAGCTTCCTACTTTTTTTCAGGTACCTATTGAGATACCTTAACAGGGTTTTTAAATTCTGATATTTATTGTTAATCTTGTCGCCGGAAAAAACAACCGGGTATAAAAGGGTTTAATTTTATTATCTAAAATTCTCTTCATGAAAAATTTTACGATTGGTTTGAATATTGTTTTATTGATTGCTGTAGGGATACTTTTTTACCTGCAATTCTCTTCGTCCGGAAATAATAAGTCTGGAGTTGTAGCAGGAGGTAAAGCTGTACCACAGGGAGATTTCAGGATTGCATATTTTGAAATTGATTCCATAGAGGCTCATTTTGATTATTATAAAGAAGTAAGTGCTTCTATCCAAACCAAAGCGCAGGAAAATGGCCGTCAGTTAAACCAGCTAAAAGAGGCATTTGCATCTAAATATCAGGAGTTGCAGCGTACAGCACCGGGTATGACCCAGGCTGAGGTAAACAGTAAACAGCAGGAACTGATGCAGATGGAAAAAACATACAATAGCAAAGAGCAGATGATGAACAATGAGATGCAGGATGAAAGTATGAAAAAAATGCTGGATGTGCGTCAGAAGATCAGTGACTACCTGAAAGAGTACAATGCCAGCAAAGGATACGCGTTTATTGTAGCCAATAACTCAGAGTCACTGGCATTTTACTACAAAGATTCAGCTTATGATATCACTACTGATGTGATTAAGGGGTTGAATGAGAAGTATAAGAAGAAGCCGTAGGAGAGATTGAGCTGCAAGCAACAAGCTTCAAGCAACAAGCTGCAAGCAACAAGTTTTAGCAATATTTTTAAAGACGCATGGACTTTGGTTCATGCGTTTTTTTATCCGCATCGTCTCCCGCTATTACCGCAGGTAAAAGCATGGGGACGTTGCGGAAAAAATAAATCCTGCCCTTTATTAAATTACCCGTTTCTAAACGGATTTTAGCCAACCCGTTCTTCTTTGCATACCCAACTTGTTGCTCTCAGCTTTTTCCTTATCTTGAACTTCTAACCAAACAACTATATGAGTAATAATAACCCTTCTTTTAAACCAACCCTGAGTTTATTTGATGCGACCATGATTGTAGCCGGAGGAATGATCGGGTCGGGAATTTTTATCGTAAGTTCTGATATCACCAGAAACGTCGGTAGTGCAGGATGGCTGGTGCTTGTTTGGCTGATTACCGGTTTTATGACCATAACTGCTGCTGTTAGCTACGGCGAGTTAAGTGCCATGTATCCCAAAGCTGGAGGTCAGTATGTTTATCTTAAAGAAGCGTATAACAAATTAGTAGCTTTCCTTTTTGGATGGAGCTTTTTCTCTGTGATACAAACGGCAACCATTGCCGCAGTAGGTGTGGCATTCAGCCGCTTTACCGCCTACCTCATTCCGGAAGTAAGTGAACAGAATATCATAGCCGACCTCGGGTTTATTAAAATATCAGCAGCGCAGCTATTGGCCATCGCCATGATTGTGTTTCTGACTTATACCAATACCCGTGGTGTAAAAGGGGGGAAGATCATTCAGAGTACATTTACCGTTACCAAGTTGCTTTCCTTATTCGGACTGATCGTATTCGGATTCCTGCTGGCAAAGCAAAGTTTCTGGGCTGAGAACTGGCAAACCGGTTTCTCTGCTATGCAAGATTTTGGTGTGAAAGATGCAAGCGGAGCTTTGCAACCCAGCGGCTGGAAACCTATTTCAGGAGCCGTACTCATTGGTGCTGTAGCTGCAGCCATGGTAGGCTCAATTTTTAGCAGCGACTCATGGAACAACGTAACATTTATCGCTGGTGAAATCAAGAACCCACAACGGAATATCGGTTTAAGTCTATTCCTGGGAACCTTAATCGTTACCCTTATCTATATCACCGCCAACCTCATGTACCTGCATGTATTGCCTTTAAATTCTATTGCTTTTGCTGAGAATGATAGGGTAGCTGTTACAGCAGCCAACCAGATATTTGGAAATGCCGGTACCATTGTTATCGCGATTATGATCATGATATCTACTTTTGGTTGTAATAATGGACTGATCCTGGCTGGAGCCCGTGTATATTATACCATGGCCCAGGATGGGGTGTTCTTTAAAAAGACTGCAGAACTGAATAAGAATGCAGTACCAGCTTATGCTTTATGGATCCAGTGCCTGGTAGCATCCTTACTTTGTTTAAGTGGTAAATATGGTGACCTGCTTACCATGGTTTCTTTTGTCGTGGTAATCTTTTATATCCTTACCATTATAGGCATATTTATTCTTCGTAAAAAACAACCGGATATGCCACGTCCTTATAAGGCTTTTGGTTATCCTATTTTACCTGCTATTTATATCATAATGGCCTCATTGTTCTGTGTAGGACTGGTATGGGCATCGCCAAAGTATTCATTATGGGGACTGGCTATTACGCTGATTGGTATTCCTTTGTATTATCTTGCAGTCAGAAATAAGAAACAGGAAGACTGATGAATTTTGAACAGCTTTTTACTGATTTTACAAATACCCGTGTTGCCATACTGGGTGATGTTATGCTGGATACATATTGGTGGGGCTCTGTAGACCGAATTTCACCGGAAGCACCCGTACCAGTAGTGGTATTAAAAAAGAAGGAATTACGCGTAGGAGGTGCCGCTAATGTGGCGCTGAATACCGCCTCTCTTGGTGCCAAAACCACCATGATTTCGGTTATCGGACAAGATGCAGATGGTGAGTCACTGGTTGGCTTACTGGCCGATAAACAAATCGATACACAATATATTAAGGCTGTACAGGGAAGGGTAACTACCAATAAAACCCGCATCATGAGTCGCAACCAGCAAATGATGCGCCTTGATGCAGAAATTACCAGCGATATTGATACCGCTACCGAAGATATTTTACTCGAACAGGTAAGTAAATGTATCAGGGAACAAAAACCTCAAGTACTCATCCTTGAAGACTATAATAAAGGAGTGCTTACACTTAGAGTTATTGAAAAAGTAATTGCCCTCTGTAAAGAGAACAATATTATTACCGCCGTAGACCCCAAGAAAAAACATTTTCTTGCCTACAAAGATGTAACCATATTTAAACCCAATCTTAAGGAAGTTAAAGAAGGCCTGAACCTGATGGTTGATAAGGTAGATCTTTCCTCCCTCAACCAAATACATACTACATTACAACAACACCTGAACCACCAGATATCTTTGATTACACTTTCTGAAAAAGGTGTTTTCTACCAGGATAAAGAGAACCACCGCATCATCCCTACACATATCAGGAATATTGCCGATGTGAGCGGGGCCGGTGATACTGTTATTGCCGTTACCTCACTCTGTTATGCCGCTACCAAAGACATGCATTTAGCCGCCGAAATGGCCAATATTGCAGGCGGACTGGTATGTGAAGAAGTAGGAACCGCTGCGATTAATAAGGATAAGCTGTTGCAGGAATGCGAGATTTTGTTGGGGTGAAGAATGGAAGACCGGAAGTCCGGGGTCCGAAAGTCCGGTAATAGAGTTTTATGAAGAAGTTGCCCCAACCAACTCACTATTCACAATTGACCATTCACAATTCACGCCCCTTCCATGTAAAAAAAAGTCAGCCGAAAACGACTTTTTTATCGGTAAATTATTATATTTGGTAAGACTGATACACATGAGAAAAGGAGGGGTTACTTTTGTGACCCTCTTTTTTTTAGAGTAAGCACCATGCAAAAAATTGCTGTTATTGTTGCCGGGGGAACCGGTCAGAGAATGGGGACTTCAATTCCCAAACAATTTCTGTTGTTAAACGGACAGCCGGTGCTGTTCCACACCTTGAACCGCTTTCTTTCAACCTGGTCAGATCTCACGATAATATTGGTTTTACCTGATGAACACCTTGTTGCCGGGGCATCTATTGTGGAAGAACTGGGAGCGTCTGAGCGCATTTCCATTACAAGCGGGGGTAATACCCGGTTTCAATCTGTAAAAAACGGACTTGCACTGATTAATGAACCTTCTGTTGTCTTTGTTCACGATGGGGTGAGGTGCTTGTTGAGTAGTGAATTAATCAAGAGATGTTACCAGCAAACAATCGAAAAAGGATCTGCTATTCCAGCAATAGCTGCAACCGATAGTATACGAATAGATCATGGTGCAAAACATGAAGTGATCGATAGAAACAAGGTTCGCATTATACAAACGCCACAAACATTTCTAAGTGAGATAATCATTCCCGCATTTAACAGGAGATATGAAGACAGGTTTACAGATGAAGCAACTGTAGTAGAAGCTGCAGGTCATGAAGTGCACTTAATAGAAGGCGAGTACAATAACATCAAAATCACCCGACCCGCAGATTTGCTGATTGCAGAGCAAATGCTTGCAGGCACCTGGTAGTTAATAGGTCTTTACTGTAAGGGGGGGAAAGCTTCTAGCTGCTAGCCTTTTTTTACTATGCCCCCACAAGCGTAAGTTTGGTAATTAAATATTTCTTTTAAGTAGAATTTTACAAAACAAATTCGCAAGCCCGGTGATAATTCCAATAATAGCAGAAAATCTAAACTAAGCACCAATTATCGCTCGCAGCTAGAGGCTAGAAGCTAGTAGCTATATCAAATTCCTCTGAAGGCATTGCGGTGGTATTGAAAATAAGGTTGGATAGTTCCTCCGAACTTTTTATAAAACGATTTTACGCCATCTATTTCCGAACCCTCAAAATCAAAAATCAGGTCCTTGCCAGCAAATTCTTTAAGCACCAGATCCAGTAAATGATGGTTACTGTTTAGTTTTCGTCCTTCGGCCGTAGTAGTATTAAGTAAGTGATAGATTCTTTTATTATCTATTAAAAGTAATGTGTTAGATAAAATTCTTCCGTCATCGGTTGTGATTGATCTGGTTATACACGACCCTTCAAAAGCAAAATGTTTACAGGTGATATTCAGTCTTGCGAAATCTTCTGTACTGATATGTGGCATGCGTTGGCCATACAATGATTTGTATTCGTCAATAATATCTGCTAATGGTTTATTATCTGAATACTGAAAGGTTGTATTTTCTTTCCGGAGTATTTGTTTTAAATCAACACTGTACGCCTCATAAATAGCATTGTACCCTTTTTTCAGATCAATGATGAAATTAGTTTTAGGAGCCGCTTTCATTGCCTGGGCAATCAACTGGTTGCTAAAATTCAGGTTCAGGTGACCATACCAGGCAAACTGGCGTATTTTCCTGGTGAACTTTTCTAGATCATCAATAGCTATATCTCCAATCAGACCAAGTTGTTGTATAAAAGGTGGAGTATAAAAATAACGGATGCCATATTTACTTCTCCAGGGAAGTGCAAGTACAGCCTTGTAATCGTCTACTACCAGTCCATGCCATTGGTCGCAGATATTATCGAGGTAATCGTACCGGGCGTAGAACAAGCCATTATGGTGTGTTTCAATACAGTGATCCCATTTTGATTGTTCGATTACATGGGAGGGTAGTATGAATATCTTTTCTTTCAATAAGTTTAATTAACACGTGTCCAGGTTTCTGTCCGGCCCAATAAAGATACGCCTACATATCCCCGCACATTCAGTGTTTTTGAATCTTTTAATCTTAGAAAGCATTTGTATTCTTTACCATTTTGTGGGTCATAAATTCTGCCGCTGTTCCATTCTTTATCATCATATACAAAATCCCTGAGTATAATGGAGCCTAGTAAGGGTTTTGTACGTAAAGATGCATTTGGATTTTTTACGTCCAGCTTAGGATTCCCTTGCGCATCATTGGGCTCTTTTAACCAAACCAGTTTGCCGTAATATTTATCTCCCTGTTTATAAATCTGAATATGTCCTTTACCTGATGCATTAACCCATGTTCCTACTATTGCATCTGGCTGCTGATAGGGATTACTGAAAACGGAAATACTTATCAGTAAGGCGAAGCAAGTAAATAACTGTTTCAAAATTTGTTTCATCCTGTTTGTTTTATGGCTTTACATAAAATTTACCATCCTTCATTACCATTACAATATTCCTGATGTCTTTAATTTGTTCCAAAGGATTTCCATCTACTGCAATGATGTCTGCAATAAGACCCTTTTCTAGTTTTCCGATTTTAGATGATAATCCAAATTGTTTAGCGTTTACAGATGTGGCAGATCTAAGTACATCTATTACAGGCATACCATATTCTACCATCAGTTCCATTTCTCTGGCATTGTCACCATGACTAAAAACCCCCACATCTCCACCAAAGCAAATGGTTACTTTTTTGGAAAGTGCGAGCTGAAAACTTTTCATTTTAGCTGCAATTCGTTCGGTAGGAGGCATGTCTTTTTTGTTCCATCCATCGTAAGTTGCTGTTGCTTCAGCGGCGCTTAATGTTGGACAAAGTGCCACCTGATTTTTGAGCATCCAGTCGAAGGTTTCTTCGGTTGCATAATCACCATGTTCAATGGTACTAACCCCGGCTTGTGCGGCACGTTTCATTCCTTCAGGTGTGCTGGCATGGGCCACTACTTTTCTTCCCGCAGAAGTACTAACTGCAACTGCTTGTTGAAGTTCTTCCAAAGTAAAAGTGGGGGAAGATTTTTTATCTGAACCCCAACGGTAATCGGCATACACTTTTATGAGATCGGCTCCATTACCAATTTGTGTTCTTGCTTCACGGGAAATACCTTCTAGGCCATCTGCTTCAGCAGCACCTCTGACTAATTGGTGATGTTCATTGCCGAGTCTTGGTCCATAACTTCCACTGGCAACGATAGCTCTTGTTGCTATGAGCATCCTTGGGCCAGTTATGATGCCCTCTTCTATGGCTTTTTTAAGACCAACATCGGCATATCCTGCTCCTTCGGTGCCAAGATCCCTCACGGTTGTAAATCCAGCCATTAAAGTAGCCCTGGCGTGCATTACGGCCCTTACTACCCGCTCAGCTTCCGATTCGTTCAATACCTGATCTGCCCACTTGGTTTCATTATAAGGGTGTAATAGGAGGTGAGAGTGGCCTTCTATTAAACCTGGCAAAAGGGTTTTTCCTTTGAGTTCAATGGTTTTTTGGGGAATGGGTGCCTGTGTATTATTGAGGGGCCCTGCAGCCAGTATTTTATTACCCTGTATCCAAACTCCCCATCCTGTATGCAACTGATAACCATCGAATAGCCTGTCGGCCTTGATCAGGATAATAGAATCAGTTGATTGTCCCGATGCAAACTGCAAACCGGAACACAGTATCAAAAAGCATAAAAAATTACGAATAGCCATGTCTGGAGCTGGATTTCACTGAAAATACCGAACAATCATGGAAAAAAAATTTGTTTGTATAAAGCAACATCCCCATTTTTGCAACACAATGAAACAAATTATCAACATTCAGTGGTGGTGGCATACAAACTCCAATCGGGGATTGTAGCGGCATTGCCAATACTGTATGAATCATATTCAGAAACCCCGACATAAATTGTCGGGGTTTTTTGTTCTTAGCAAGACAGGCATCAAAAGATAACAATGAAAAAGATCCAGATTCAAACTAACGTAAAAAAGCTTTTGGCGGATGTTTATACGCCGGTGGGTATTTACCTGAGGATTCGCGACCGTTTTCGTGACACGATACTATTGGAAAGCACAGATCACCATGCTGCAGAAAATAGCTATTCTTTTATTGGCATCAATGCCATCGCAGGAGTAGAAATAAGGTCTTCTGAAACCATGGAAATAAAATTTCCTGCCCAGCAACCGGAAAAAATCACCATCACGAATAAGTCGCAAGTGCCTTCACTTGTTTGGGACTTTATGCAACGATTTGAAGTAGCTGGTGAAACAACCGAAAAAGCAGCCTCTTTTGCGCAGGGACTTTTTGGATATAGTTGTTTTGATGCCGTTGGATTTTTTGATACCATTCAACTGAAAAAACCTGTTACAGATGGTATTGTAATTCCTTTAATGAGGTATCGGTTATACCAGTATGTAATTGTGTTCAATCATTTCAAAGATGAATTGTATATATGCGAAAACAGTATCAATGGTGTTGTTTCTGAACTGCCACTGGTAGAATCATTGATCAGAAGTAAGGATGTACCAGTGTATCCTTTCAAAATAAGCGGAAAGGAAGCATCTAATATGACAGATGAAGCTTATCGTGAAATGGTTACAAAAGGAGTGCAAAGTTGTTTGCGTGGCGATGTATTTCAAATAGTATTGAGCAGAAGGTTCCAGCAATCTTTTACAGGAGATGAGTTTAATGTATATAGGGCATTACGTTCTGTTAACCCATCACCATACCTTTTCTTCTTTGATTATGGCGAATATAAATTGATGGGATCCTCTCCAGAAGCTCAATTGGTTATACAAAATGGTAAAGCTATCGTACACCCGATAGCCGGTACATTCAAAAGAACAGGAGATGATGAAACAGATAAGCGAATGGCCGCACAACTGCTCGAAGACGCAAAAGAAAATGCAGAACATGTAATGCTGGTAGATTTGGCCAGAAATGATCTCAGCAGAACCTGTACCGATGTGGAGGTTAGTCATTACAGAGAAGTTCAATATTACAGCCATGTAATTCATCTCGTGAGTGAAGTAGTAGGCAAAGTTCCGGAAGAGCATAACCCATTTGCTATTCTGGCCCAAACATTTCCAGCAGGAACATTAAGTGGTGCACCTAAATTTAAGGCGATGGAATTGATTGATGAATACGAGCCAACTGCCCGCAGTTATTATGGTGGCGCTATCGGTTTTATTGGTTTTGATGGTAGTTGTAATCATGCGATCATGATCCGTAGTTTTCTCAGCAGAAACAATACCTTATTCTATCAGGCAGGTGCAGGGGTAGTTGCAGCATCCAACCCGGAAAGTGAATTACAGGAGGTAAACAATAAACTAAATGCCTTGAAAACGGCTATTGGTATAGCTGAAAAGGTAGGGTAGTAAATTCAAAAGTCAAAAGTCAAAAGTCAAAAGTCAAAAGTCAAAAGTCGAAAAATCAAAGATCCAAAAATCAAAGATCCAAAATCAACCCCATGAATATTCTTGTTTTTGATAATTATGATTCATTCACGTATAACCTGGTTCACCTGGTTGAGAAAATTATTCATGCAAAGGTTACGGTGAAAAGAAATGACCAGATAGCATTGGAAGATGTGTCTGCTTTTGATAAAATCATTCTTTCACCGGGTCCCGGTGTTCCTACGGAAGCAGGATTGCTTTTGCCCCTTATTAAAGCTTATGCTGCTTCTAAATCTATTCTAGGGGTTTGTTTAGGCCATCAGGCAATCGGAGAGGCATTTGGTGGTAAGCTGGTAAACTTAAGTACGGTATATCACGGAATAGCTACACCCATTCAATTAACAAACCAGCGGCAAAACAAATACAATAATGATTTGTTTGATGGCTTTGAAAATGAATTTATTGTTGGTCGCTACCATAGTTGGGTAATCAGTGAAGATGAATTTCCAGAAGAGCTGGAGATTACGGCAAGGGATAAACACAATTATATAATGGCCCTGCAGCATAAAACTTTCGATGTTCAAGGTGTACAATTTCATCCAGAAAGCGTACTCACACCAGACGGAGAGAAAATGTTACAAAACTGGTTGAAACGTTGATCATCATTTATTAAAAGTTGCGAAGAAAAATACCATGAAAAAAATATTACAATATTTATTTGAGCATAAAACGCTTCCGAGAGAAAAAGCAAAAGAAGTATTGTTGCAAATGTCTGCCGGACAATTCAACGAGTCGGAAATAGCCGCTTTCATTACCGTTTATTTAATGCGAAGCATTACAATCGAAGAACTCCAGGGATTCAGGGATGCACTGTTAGAACTTTCAGTGAAAGTTAACCTTGAGAGTGAAAATATCATGGACATTGTGGGTACTGGGGGTGATGGAAAAAACACCTTCAATATTTCTACCCTTTCTTGTTTTATTGTGGCAGGCACTGGTCAGCAAGTAGCCAAACATGGTAACTATGGGGCATCCTCTGTAAGTGGGGCATCAAACCTTATGGAGCAATTGGGGTATCGTTTTAAAAATGATAATGATAAACTTAAAAAAGAGCTGGATGCCACCAATATTTGCTTCCTGCATGCACCATTGTTTCATCCGGCTTTGAAAGTGGTTGGGCCGGTACGAAAAAATCTAGGGGTAAGAACTTTTTTCAATATGCTCGGCCCGATGGTAAATCCGGCTTCACCAGCCTATCAATTAGTAGGTGTTTACAACCTGGAGATGGCCCGCATTTATAACTATCTTTTACAGGAAACGGGCAAGGCATTTACCATTATTCATAGCCTGGATGGATACGATGAAATATCGCTTACCAATGATACGAAAGTGATCACGAACACTGGTGAGCGTATTATGACACCTATACAATTAGGCAAGCGCATGGTTATGCCTGAAGACATCTATGGTGGCAATACAGTAGAGGAAGCCGCGAAATTATTTATGAAAATTATCAAAGGAGAAGGTAGCTGGGCGCAACATGCAGTTGTACTGGCAAATGCGGCGATGGCTTTATATAGCACGGGACGATACACTGATTACGATGCAGCTTATGCTGCTGCCGTTGAAAGTTTGGAAAGTAAAAAAGCGTATAAGGCATTGGAAAATTTAATTAACCTGCAATAAGATGAATATACTGGAAACCATAGTGGCAAAAAAGCAGTTGGAAGTAAAAGAACGTATGGCGATAAAGCCTATAAAGGCATTGGAGCAGGAAGCATACTTTGCTAGACCAACCTTTTCACTCACGGAATTTTTATCCGATAAAAACAGAACGGGTATTATCGCGGAGTTTAAACGAAAATCTCCCTCGAAAGGTATTATCAATGCCGATGCAACTGTTGCATCAGTAACTGCAGCTTATGCTGAATATGCATCAGGCATTTCTGTACTCACGGATACCGAATTTTTTGGTGGGTCAACAGAAGATCTGTTAAATGCAAGGTTTAACCAAGTACCCATCTTGCGAAAAGATTTTATGATCGATGAATACCAGGTATATGAAGCCAAGGCAATGGGAGCAGATGTGATTTTACTGATAGCCGCTTGTTTAAGCACCACTGCCGTTAAAGAACTGGGAGCTTGCGCAAAAGCACTGGGTATGGAAGTATTACTGGAAATTCATGATGAAAATGAACTAGGACACATTAACGATATGGTAGATATGATTGGAGTGAATAACCGTAACCTGAAAACATTCGAGGTGGACATTCAAACATCCTTATCATTAATTAAACAGATACCTGCGGGCAAGCCCGCAATTGCTGAAAGTGGTATCAGTAATGTGGATACTATCGTAACTTTGAGGCAGGCTGGTTTTACTGGATTCCTCATTGGGGAGAATTTTATGAAAACTGCCGATCCTTCGATTGCTTTTACTGATTTTATACATCAATTAAAAGCAAAATAATATGCGTATTAAGGTCTGCGGTATGACCAATACCGAACAAGTAATGCAACTGGATAGTTTTGGAGTTGAGTTTGCCGGATTTATTTTTTATCCCAAATCACCCAGATATGCATTCAGGCATATGCCCAGGCCTGAGATTAAAAAAATCAAAGGACAACATATTAATAAAGTAGGTGTTTTTGTTAATGCACCAGTAGAAGAGTTGTTGCAGACGGTTGATGATTGTGGATTGCACCTGGTACAATTACATGGTGATGAAACACCCAAGTATTGTGAGAAAGTTGCCGATTATGTTGGTGTAATCAAAGCATTCAGGCTAAGAGAAGATGATCAGGTATTGTGGAAAATAAAAGATTACCAGGAAATAGCCGACATGTTTCTATTCGATACCGATGGAATGGGCTATGGTGGTACCGGGAAGAAATTCAACTGGTCAATGCTCAAGGGGTTAAATATCGGGAAACCATTTTTCTTAAGCGGAGGGATTGGTCCTGATGATGTTGCCGAGCTCACAGCATTTGCCAAAGATCCGGTAGCGAAGAATTTATTTTCAATAGATGTAAACAGCAAGTTTGAAACCATACCCGGATTGAAAGATATGCAGGCGGTGGAAAAATTTGTGAAAGAGATAAAACAATTATAATAAGAGCGATCGAGTATCGTACAAAATAAGTACCAATGACAGTAACATATCAGCAACCGGATAGTCAGGGTTATTATGGTCAGTTTGGAGGGGCATATATCCCGGAAATGCTGCACAGGAATGTGGCAGAACTGCGTGAACAATATCTGGGTATCATGAATGATCCATCTTTTATTCAGGCTTTTGAAGCTTTATTAAAAGATTATGTAGGTAGACCAACACCCTTGTTTCTTGCTGAAAGATTGAGCAAAGAATTTGGTGCAGCTATCTACCTGAAAAGAGAGGACCTCTGCCATACAGGTGCCCATAAAATAAATAATACCATCGGACAGATTTTGCTTGCAAACAGATTGGGCAAAACAAGAATCATAGCTGAAACAGGTGCCGGTCAACATGGAGTTGCCACCGCTACTGTTTGTGCCCTGAAGGGTATGGAATGTATTGTGTATATGGGTGAAAAGGATATTGAAAGACAGGCACCGAATGTAGCAAGAATGAAAATGTTGGGTGCCAGGGTTATACCTGCCACAAGCGGCAGTAAAACATTAAAAGATGCTACTAATGAAGCTATCCGCGATTGGATCAATCACCCGAATGATACCCATTATATAATTGGAAGTGTGGTAGGTCCGCATCCGTATCCTGATATGGTGGCAAAATTTCAAAGCGTTATTAGTAAGGAAATTCGGAAACAATTGCAGGAAAAAACAGGGAATGCATTACCAACACATGTTATTGCCTGTGTTGGTGGAGGAAGTAATGCTGCTGGAGCATTCTACCATTTTCTTGATGAAACTGATGTACAATTAGTAGCCGTCGAAGCAGCTGGTCATGGTGTGCAAAGTGGAATGACCGCTGCTACAACACAGTTGGGAACACCGGGTATTTTACATGGTAGCAAGAGTTTACTTATGCAGACTGCTGACGGACAGGTTGTGGAGCCCCATAGTATTTCAGCAGGACTTGATTACCCCGGTATTGGTCCTTTACACGCAAATTTATTTGCTTCCGGAAGAGGTGTATTTCTGAGTGCCACAGACGAGGAAGCAATCAATGCAGCTTTTCACGTTAGCAAAACCGAAGGTATTATTCCGGCGCTTGAAACAGCTCATGCATTTGCAGT
This sequence comes from uncultured Sediminibacterium sp., assembly GCF_946481145.1. Next base: position 105,446 of record NZ_CAMLMJ010000010.1, on the reverse strand, counting down.
ATTGGATAAGCTAAACCTAAAATCTTCAGACAAGGTAGTAATCTGTTTAAGTGGCAGGGGAGATAAGGACCTGGCAACTTACATGCAATATTTATAAAGAACCAAGAAGCAATGAGCCGGATAAAAAAACTATTTGAACAAAAAAAGGAAAGGGTATTAAATGTGTACTGCACAGCAGGATATCCAAATCTAAATGATACTACCAGGGTAATACTGGCATTGGAGGCAGGTGGTGCCGACCTTATAGAACTTGGTATGCCTTATAGTGATCCATTAGCAGATGGTCCGGTAATCCAGGCCAGCAGCACTAAGGCACTGGAAAACGGTATGAGTATCGCTGTCCTTTTTGAGCAGTTAAAAGATTTGAGGTCCAAAACAAATATTCCACTTGTGCTAATGGGGTATATGAATCCTGTTTTGCAATATGGATTTGAACGTTTTTGTGCAGATGCTGCGAAGGTTGGGGTTGATGGACTCATATTACCCGATCTGCCAGCTTATGAGTTTGAAACGATGTATGGCGAAATAGTCAAACAACATGGGTTGGATTTTATTTTCCTCGTTACACCTGAAACAAGTAAAGAAAGGCTGATACAACTCGATGCATTAAGCAGCGGCTTTTTATATGCAGTAAGTTCTTCTGCAACAACCGGTAATGATAAAGATTTTGGTGCTGTAGAAACCTATTTGAAAACATTACAGGCAGTGCCTTTACAAAACCCGGTACTGGTAGGATTTGGTATAAAAGATAAAAACACTTTCGATACAGCCTGTAAGTATGCTAATGGTGCCATTATTGGTACTGCTTATATTAAAGCAATTCAGGAAAGCAACGAAATCGAAAGTACTACTAAACAATTTTTAGATCAGGTATTGAAATAATTATGAATCTGGTAATCATAAAATACAATGCGGGCAATATTCAATCGGTTCGTTATGCTTTGGAGAGAATAGGAGCAAATGCAACCGTTACTGATGATATTGCGACCATTAAAGCAGCAGACAAAGTGATATTTCCGGGTGTTGGTGAAGCCAGCACTGCGATGCAATACCTACGCGAAAGAAAACTGGATGAATTGATTGTTGGATTGAAGCAACCAGTGCTCGGTATATGCCTTGGAATGCAATTAATGTGTAAACATTCCGAAGAAAACAATACAGACTGTCTGAATATTTTTGAGGAAGAAGTCAGGCAATTTAAGCCCGGTGCAGAAACCAGACTAAAAGTTCCGCAGATCGGCTGGAACAATATTTATGATTTAAAGTCCCCATTGTTTAATGGGATCTCCGAAGAATCCTATTGTTATTTTGTACACGGTTTTTATGCAGCATTGGGCGAACACACGATTGCAACAACCGATTATGTACAACCATATAGCTCCGCCTTGCATAAGGATAATTTCTACGGAGTGCAGTTTCACCCGGAAAAAAGTGCAGAGACAGGAGAGCAAATTCTTGCTAATTTTTTAAAGATCTGAACCAGAAAATGATGGAAATAATTCCTGCAATAGATATTATTGATGGTAAGTGTGTAAGGCTCACACAGGGTGATTACAACCAGAAAACCATATACAACGAAGACCCGCTTGAAGTAGCACAAATGTTCCAGGATGCAGGCTTGAAAAGATTGCATCTGGTTGATTTAGATGGCGCCAAAGCTGGGGAGGTGAAAAACTGGAAAGTACTGGAAAAGCTGGCTTCCAAAACATCGATGGTGATTGATTTTGGTGGAGGCATCAAACAGGAAACAGACCTTGCCGTTGTATTTGAATCAGGTGCTGCATTGGCTACAATAGGTAGTTTAGCGGTTAAGGCAGAAGCGACCTTTGTGTCATGGATTAAAAAATATGGTGCAGAAAAATTCTTGCTAGGCGCAGATGTTAAAGACGAAAAAATTGCTGTTTCCGGATGGCTCGAAACAACTGATGTCTGGATCTATGATTTTATAGATACTTATGTGAAACATGGCATTAAGCAGTTATTCTGTACGGATGTAAGCAAGGATGGAAAATTAGAAGGTCCTTCAGTAGACCTATACAAACAAGTACTGCAAAAATTTCCGGATCTTCATTTTATTGCCAGCGGAGGTGTGAGTAATATGCATGATCTGGAAATACTGAGAGAAACAGGATGTAAAGGAGCTATTGTTGGGAAAGCGATCTATGAGAACAGGATCACACTAAAAGAGCTAATGGTATTTAATGGAAATTAACGTCTCACTCAATTGTCATGCTAACAAAAAGAATTATACCCTGTCTTGATATAAAAGATGGCCGAACCGTTAAAGGAATCAACTTCGAAGCCATTCGTGATGCAGGTGATCCTGTAGAGCTGGGGGCACTGTATGCCAAAACAGGAGCTGATGAACTCGTGTTCCTGGATATTACTGCCACAAACGAAAAAAGAAAAACACTCAGTGAATTAGTAAACAGGATATCAAAAAATATCAATATCCCTTTTACTGTTGGGGGGGGTATTTCGAGTGTGGAAGATGTACAGGTTTTATTACAAAATGGTGCGGATAAAATATCCGTAAATACAGCAGCGTTTAAGAATCCTGATTTAATTGCAGACCTCTCCAAAGAGTTTGGTTCGCAATGTGTGGTATTGGCAATAGATACGAAACAGGAAGCGGATGGAAACTGGTATGTATACCTTAATGGTGGGCGGGTTAAAACAGATACATTATGTGCCGACTGGGCAAAACAGGCGGTAGAACTTGGCGCAGGTGAAATATTGCTCACTTCCATGAACCATGACGGAACAAAACAAGGTTTTGCATTAGACATTACAGAAACCCTTGCCAGTAGCTTACCCGTACCCATAATTGCTTCTGGAGGAGGAGGAACGATGGCGCATTTTACCGATGTATTTACCAAAGGCAAAGCCGATGCTGCATTGGCTGCCAGTATTTTTCACTTTAAAGAAATCGGTATACCGGAGCTGAAAGAGTATCTTGCAGCGCAAGGTGTGAGGGTGAGGAAATAAGCTTGCCCTGAGCTTGTCGAAGGGGAATAAGGAATAAGAAATAGGGAATAAGAAATAAGGAATAAGAAATATGAAATAAGGCTTGCCCTGAGTTTGTCGAAGGGGAATAAAAAACGGAGAAAGGCCGTTAAATTCTAATTTGAACTCGTGTGACTAATTGCTAATGGCTTACAGCTAAAGGCTAATAGCTAATGGCTCAAAAGTTGCTCGAATTTTAAGGATCTATCAATGACTAATGTATGAAAGTAGATTTTGCTAAATATGCAGATGGGTTAGTGCCGGCAATTGTGCAGGATTTTAGTACACATAAAGTGCTGATGCTGGGGTTTATGAACCAGGAGGCCCTTACTAAAACAGAAGAGTCAGGTAAAGTAACTTTTTACAGTCGCAGTAAACAAAGACTATGGACAAAGGGGGAAGAGAGTGGCAATTTTCTGGAGCTGAAAAGTATTGCGGTTGATTGTGATCAAGATACTTTGCTGATACAGGCACATCCGCTTGGGCCTGTTTGCCATACCGGAGCAGATACCTGTTGGAGTGAAAGAAACCATAGCGAGGATTTTCTTTTATATCTGGAAGATATCATTCGACTGAGAAAACAAGCTTCTCCTGAAGAATCTTATGTGGCGAAATTGTTTTCTAAAGGAATGAATAAAATAGCGCAAAAAGTAGGGGAAGAAGCCGTAGAACTGGTAATTGAAGCCAAAGACGATAATACGGACCTTTTCCTTAATGAAGCAGCAGACCTTCTTTTCCATTATTTACTTTTGCTTAACGCCAAAGGCCATAACTTAGGGTCTGTGATTGATATATTGAAAAAAAGACATTCCCGATAATGATGAAAAAGATTTGGTTCTTGTTACTGATGCCCGTGGCTTTAATGGCACAGGTAGGAAAAACAGACTATGCTATTTATGGCAAACTGATTGGCTTGCCAAATAAAACAACCGTTTTTCTGGTTAATGGAATTAATGGGCAAACCATATCCACCGCTACCGTAAAAAACGGGCTGTTTGTATTAAAAGGAAAATTACAACACCCCGAATTGGTACAACTTGCTTTTGCAGGCAAAAAGGCGAAGCTTGATATGTTTATCGGCAACGACAGCATTCGTATGACAGGTAATTTTGCCAATTTGGAAAAAGCAAAAATCACCGGGTCAAATGCCCAGAAAGATTATGAAGGTTTCAGGGTTAAATTCAATCCAATAAAAGATAAACTGAATAATCTGGCAGGTGTTATCAATGGCACTAATGAACCACGAAAAAGAGATTCTCTTATCAATGTTTTTAATACCTATAAGGCCTTGGTATTATCAGACGCAGCAGCCTACGTAAAAGCCAACCCGGCTTCACCTGTTAGTCCTTTCGTGTTATTTGCTGTTAGTCCATTATACGAAAGCTTCAATGAACTGGAAGCCAGATTTAATGATATACAGCCCGATGCACAAAAGGGGTTTTATGCGGAAACCGTAATGAAAATGATTGCCGATTCAAAAGTCGGCAGCGTTGGCTCTCAATCACTTGATTTTACACAGAATGATGTAGATGGCAATCCAATAAGTCTTTCATCCTTTAAAGGTAAATATGTATTGGTTGATTTCTGGGCAAGCTGGTGCAGGCCTTGTCGCATGGAAAATCCCAATGTAGTGCTGGCATATAACACCTATAAAGACAAAAACTTTACTGTATTAGGCGTTTCGCTTGATCAGGATAGAAGCAGTTGGCTGCAGGCCATCAAAGCAGACAGCCTCACCTGGACCCATGTAAGTGATCTCCAATATTGGAACAACGCAGCAGCCAGATTATACCGTATTCAAAGTATACCGGCCAACATGCTCATAGACCCCGAGGGAAAAATCATAGCCCGCGACTTAAGGGAACAAATTCTTTTGCAGAAATTGAGTGAACTGTTGAAATAGTAGGCGTGAATTGTCAATTGTGAATGGTCAATAGAGCGCAAAATCTATATTGACCATTCACAATTGACCATTCACCCAAACAACGTTTCATACTTCCCCGCATCAAACCCAACTGCTATTACTTTGTTATCTTGGGTAATAACCGGTCTTTTAATGATGCTGGTATGTTCTTCCATGATTTTAATGGCATTGGTAGCATTGGTTATGGATGCCTGAACTTCAGGAGCTAATGTTTTGTAGGTGGTTGATCTTTTATTGAATATAGTTTCCCAGCCCACCTGGTCGCACCAGTTTTTCAACTCTTTTTTGCTGATACCACTTGTTTTATAATCGTGAAACTGGTAATTAAACTTCTTTGCTTTCATCCAGTCTAACACTTTTTTTATAGTGTCACAGTTGGGAATTCCATAAATCGTATACATAAGCATTAAAATGGCTGCGAATATAATGAGGGGAACATTAAAATGGAATATTCCCCGATTTCTAAAGGTTTATAACCAGTTATCGAAATTCCGGCTGAACATCTACCAATTATCTTTATTTTGTTGGCTGCAATCGATAAACCTTGAGAATCTACTTAATATGGGTAATCTTATTGATTACCTCCCCACTTATTGCACAAAAAGCGGAAGATAAACCCCGTGCCCAGCTTGGGCTCATTATCGGCAATATACTTGACGCAAATGCGGGTAAACCACTGGGTTTTGCCAATGTGAGGCTTCAGTTATTAGCGGATACTTCAAAAAATATTGCAACGGTAGCAGATAAGAATGGCGCTTTTGAATTCAGTAAACTGGCATTGGGTTATTACCGGCTTTTGGTAAATATGGTTGGATATGCCGAAACACGGATCGACAGCATTCATCTTCGTCCGGAGCGTTATGATTTTAACCTGGGTGATGTAAAATTGAATGATGCGGCCAGTGCTTTAAATGAAGTGATTGTTTATGCAGAGAAACCATTGATTGAAAATAAGGATGATAAGATTACTTATAATGTAGGGGAGAGTGCATTGAGTGGTGGAGCAACAACTGCTGAGTTGTTAAAGAATATGCCCCTGATCAATAATGACCCTACGGGTAAAATTTTATTGAAAGGAAAAGAACCTAAAATACTCATTGACGATAAGCCAACAGAACTGAATGCCCAGCAATTACAGGATCTGCTGGAAAGTTTGCCGGGTAGTAGCATTGATAAGATTGAAATTATGACCAATCCACCACCTCAATATGCTACGGAAACGGGAGGGGTTATTAATATTGTTACTAAAAAAGGTAAAATCGGCTGGGTTGGCAGGACCACGGTCAGCGGAGGTACAAGGGGTGAAGGTAATATTGCGATGAATGCCAGTTACAGAACTCAACCCTTTTCACTCAATATTACTGCTGGAATCGGGGGAAGCATTTTAACCGGCAACTCTTATTCGAAAAGGGAGAACCTGTATAAGGATTCAACCAATTATTTTAATACAACCGGTTCATTCAGGAATAAAAATCTCAGACCCAATCTTCGTATTCAGAGTGATTTTGAATTGAATAAAAGAAATCAGATTAACCTCACCTATCAGGGTAACCTGAACTTTTACGATAACGAAAGTTTCAGTACCTACACGAATATTAATAAGGATAAACAGGTGTATCGGTACAGTACCAGAACCAATAGCAGCGATGGAGAAGGTTTTGGACATAATGCATCGGCTTCTTATACACATAAGGCCAAAAATCCGGCTGAATTTATTCGGGTAATTTTGAATGCTAACTTCAATAAGAACAATAATGACCGTGGTTTTTTTCAGGAGTTTCTGCGTCCCGATTTTTCTCCGACAGGAGTAGACTCAACCCAGTCGCAGTTCTTTGATAACTATAACAGGTCTGCAACCATTCGTGTTGATTACAATAAGCCATTAAAGCGAAAAGGGAGCAATTTTTCAACTGGTGCTACCTATAACCGATCTTATTTTCATAATTCACTGAACACAAGTTTTCTTCGTAAGTCAGATAGTTTGTTTATTCCCAATGATATTTTGAGTAACGATTTTGAATTCAGACAAGAGATATTTACCATTAGAGCTGGCTTTGGGTTACAATTAGGCAAAGGGTGGAGAATGAATTTTGGTGCACAGGCCGAACAGACGCGAATGGGTTTCACTTTTATTAAAGGCAACAGCAGTAACGTAGATAACAGCTACTGGAATGTATTACCTAATTTCACCTTGCGTAAGGAGTTCAATAAAACACTGAACACATCTCTTGTATACCGCGCAACCATACGCAGACCAGGTATTGGCGAACTGAATCCGAATATCGATTACAGTGATCCCTATAACCTGCGCTTTGGTAATCCATACCTGCGACCTACTTTGTCGGATAATTTCGATTGGAACTTTAGCTGGATCAAGGGTAAATATTATATCAATACTTCTATCGGATACAACAGGCTAAAAAATGTGTTTAATTCTATCCGTAGTCTAATCGGTGGTGGTAAAACAGAAGTTAGCTGGTTGAATATTGCCGACAGAAGAGAATACGAAGCCAGTGTATGGGGCGGATATACTTTTAGCCGGCAACTGCGTGTGAATGCAAGCATGGGTTATACCATGAACCGATACAGCGACGCAGAGAAAACGCTCTATAAATATCGGGATGGTAATAGCTTCTACAGTAGTTTCAATTACACGTTTACGCCAAGCAATGTGCTGACATTTGAAGGAAGTGTACGTTTCAGCAATTTCGCTAATCCGCAAGGCAGAAGCAGGAGTAATGTGAACATGAACCTTGGTGTACAGCATCGTTTCTTCGACAGGAGGTTAATAGTGAGCTTCAATGCCATAGATCCATTTACTACACAGCGTTATACAACCTATACATACGGGGCCAATTTTAACCTGGAGAGTTTCAATTCAAGCAATACCCGAAATTTTCGTTTATCAGTCAGTTATCAGTTAAACAGAATTGTGCAAAAATCGAAACTAAGTGCAAAGGACAAGAAGGCTGCCTTGCAAAAAGTGAAAAAAGTTTGATGTTTATGGGATGAATTGAGGGATTAGGAGTTAGCCATTTGCTATTAGCCTTGATTGGTGCTTGTTTTAGGTTTTCCGCTATTAATAGAACACAGATCTTCATGATTTTCAAGATCTATCATGATAAATCCTGAAAATCATGAAGATCTGTGTTCCATCATACGCAATACCTACAGCTCGCAGTTAAATTTTCCCGGACAACAATGGCTAACAGCTAATGGCTAACACCTAAAACCTAAAACCTAACCTCTAAACAGTGAACGCTTAACTGGCAATTGTCTTCATCCTCGTTTTTAACCAGCTATTCTTAACAGGGATGAGCCATTCATTCAGCAAAGCCTCTTTAGTAGCTGCCAGGTTATTAAAATAAAGGGTATCAGGATTGATAAATTGATTTTCCAGCGCATAGCTAAATTGGGCGAGCGGAATCAATTGAATTTTATCTTTTACAACAAAAGCAAGCTGTTGTCTGTCGAACATACTTACTTTAAAACGTTCTTCAATCATTTTTACCACACGAACAGAACTATCGGTACTACAGCCACTAACACCGGTTGCTGTTTCATCGGCCATAAAAACCAGGAACTGACCAAAAAGCAGGTTGGCATACCCTTTTACCGGTGTGCCATGACTTAGCCAGTTATCGGTAAATTCTTTTAATATAGATTCAATTTCAAATGCTTCACTAATGAGAAAGAGTCTGGACGACTGATAAACCCACACACGAGAGGTTGCATGAAAATCGGACGGGATGAAAGATTGATAGTTCAGTTCCATACTGCAAAGATAGCAGAATGTAGATTTCAGATGCCGGGTTTTATGGCTGATGTCGGATGGCTGATGTCTGATTTAGATTGGTTGGATAACTAAACCTCATATCCGACATCCGACATCAGATATCAGCCATCAGCCATCAGCGATCAGTTGTCCATGCTTTGTGCCACCATTTCTGCAACATCCAATACTGCAACTTCGTTTTCTTTTTCACGGTTTTTTACGCCGTCGGTCATCATGGTGTTACAGAAAGGGCAGGCGGCTGCGATAAAGCCGGCACCTGTGGCGAGGGCTTCGTCGGCTCTTTCGATGTTGATACGTTTATCGCCGGGTTCATCTTCTTTGAACATCTGTGCGCCACCAGCACCACAACAAAGTCCTTTTGATCGGCAGCGTTTCATTTCTACCAGTTCAGCATCCAGGGCTTCTAATACCTTCCTTGGGGCTTCATAAATATTATTGGCACGACCTAGGTAACAACTATCATGGAATGAAATTTTCTTCCCTTTAAAGGTTCCCCCTTCTTTCAATTTGATGCGTCCTTCATCTATCAATTGCTGCAATAGGGTGGTGTGATGGATCACTTCATAATTACCTCCAAGCTCGGGGTATTCGTTTTTAAGGGTATTGAAACAGTGCGGACAGGTTGTTACAATTTTCTTAATGCCATATCCATTCAGCACCTGTATGTTTTGGTATGCCATCATCTGGAAAAGAAATTCATTACCAGCCCTGCGGGCAGGGTCGCCTGTACAGGCTTCTTCTTTACCCAGAATGGCGTAACTGAAACCAACTTTATCGAGAATAGTGGCAAAAGCCCTGGTGATTTTTTGAGCGCGCTGATCGAAGCTGCCGGCACAACCTACCCAGAATAATACTTCCGGAGTTTCTCCATTCATTGCCATTTCGGCCATGGTCTTCACTTGCATAGCAAAAGTTTATACGAATGTAAATGAAATGAGCCATAACAAAGCCTACTACTGATAGGAATGTTTGTTTCCATCCAGTCCATGGTCCATAGACCATAGACTTACAGCTTTATTTCATAAACGGGTGTAAATATTCGAAGCCTATTACTATTATTGCAGGGTGACCTATATATTTCTCATAGCTGCATTAATTAGTTTTCTTGGCCAGTTACCATTGGGTAATATGAGCATTACTGCTACCCAGATTGGTATTCAGGAAGGGTTTAAAAAAGCCTGGATGTTTGCCATTGGCGTGGCGATAGTAGAAATGTTGTACCTGCGTTTTGCGCTTACCGGAATGGATTGGGTAGTGCAACATCGTATTTGGTTTGTGGCATTGGGCTGGATTACGGTGGCCTTATTTTTATTACTCGGAATATTGGCATTCCTTTCTGCAAGAAAACAACAGACAGAAAAAAAATCGGTTATTCTGGATAATAAAGTTCATCGGTTTTTACTCGGACTAACCATGAGCGCGCTCAACCCATTACAAATTCCCTTTTGGTTTTTATGGACCTCTACCATGATTCAAACCAAAGTATTACCCGTAACTACAGAAGCATATACCATCTTTACTGTAGGTGCCGGATTGGGAACCATTGCCGGTTTGGCCCTATATATACATGGAGGAAACTGGTTAGTTAAAAAGAACAATACCAGCAATAAAACATTGAACCAGATAATGGGGGTGATATTTATCCTAACGGCCCTCATCCAATTATATCGGATGCTTTACAAACCCTGGATTTGATTAATCTACAATAAACAGGATGCACCCCTCTTTTGAATAGGTGCGGTGAGCATCAGCCTGATCGCCAACTGTATATACTTGTCCTTTTGAAAGCAAGTGTACACTACCATTCTCAAGCGTAGTTTCCATAGCTCCTTCCACACAAAAAATAATATGTCCCTTACTGCACCAATGATCAGCAAGGTATTCAGGTGAATAAATTACCTGTCTTATACGAATATCATCTCTGTAAAAAATACGCCATTCAGCGTGTCCGGTAATCCCCTTGTGTACCTCAGGTTCAATACTGGCGAAGTCTGTAATGGAAAATGGGAAAGGAGATAGTTTCATATAGCGAATTAAAAGAAAAAAATAAGGAATAAGGAATAAGAAATAAGAAATGAGAAAGTAATTCGGTCAAACACTTTCTGATTTCTTATTTCTTATTCCTTATTTCATATTTCTTATTCCTTATTCCTAAGATTGTACCGCCCACTTATCTCTTTCATCGGGTGAAAACTTCCAGGGGGCGAAATTATTTTCTGTGTTGCTGAACATACCGTTCCATTCCTGCGGGGCATTGCTTTCTTCCATGATGAGCGAACGGCGAAGTTCGAGGATGATTTCAAGCGGAGAAATACTTACCGGACATTCTTCAACGCATGCATTGCAGGTGGTACAGGCGCGTAATTCTTCAATCGAAATATAATCGTGCAAAAGCGATTTGCCATCATCCACAAATTGTTTATTGTTATTGATGTTTTTACCTACGTCTTCCAGGCGGTCGCGGGTAGACATCATAATCTTTCTTGGGCTAAGTAACTTTCCGGTTGTATTGGCCGGACATGCTGCAGTGCATCGTCCACATTCTGTGCAACTATAAGCATCCATCAGGCTTTTCCAACTGAGATCGAAAATATCTTTGGCGCCAAAACGGGCAGGAGGGGCCGCATCTGCAGGCGCCAGTTCAGGTTGCATCGCATACAATACTTCGTTCTGTACACTGGGCATATTTTTCATTTTTCCAGGCACATCTAATCTGGCATAATAGGCATTTGGGAATGCCAGCATGATATGTAAGTGCTTGGAATATGGCAGGTAATTCAAGAAGGCAAAAATGCCTACAATATGTAACCACCAGCAGCTTCTTTCAATTACTACCAGCGTTCCCTCGCTCAAACCACTAAAAAGACTACTCAACATGCCTGAAAAATAAAATTCACCGGTAGGTGGGTAATGTTCATTGCCATTTACCTGAAGCAATTGGTCGGTAGCATTCATGGTAAGAAAAAGACTCATTAAAATGATCTCGGTAATTAGGATATAATTAGCATCCGAGCGTGGCCATCCGTCCAGGTCTTTATTGATAAAGCGTTTCAATTTGAGTAGATTTCTTCTGATAAGAAATACCACACAAACCAATATTACACCAACGGCCAGGAATTCAAAGGCATTGATGAGCCAGTTGTAAACAGGGCCTAACATATCGGCAAATAAGCGGTGTTTGCCCAATAACCCATCAAGCACTATTTCAAGCACTTCCAGGTTGATAATGATAAAACCGGCATAAATAATAAAATGCATGACAGCAACCAGCGGGTTCGAAAACATTTTTTTCTGTCCAAATGCAAGTAAAATAAGGTTGCGCCAACGGAGGGAAGGGTTATCGTTCAGCGTTTCATCTTTCCCCAATAAAATATTCCGGCGAATTTCACCGGCTTTTTTTGCAAACAACCAGATGGATACCGCCGAAATCAATAAGAATAATATTTGCTGGATATACTGCATATGTAAGGACTTAATAATGCTAAGATAGCCCTTTTGGCAGTTTGCCCGAATGATTGTTGATTGCTTTTATTGTTGTTACATTTGACTAATAAAACAGATACATGCCTGAACGTAATTATATCCTCGATAAATCGGCCTGCTCACGCAAGATAAACCGCATGGCACTTGAACTGGCAGAGCATTTAAATGGCGACCAAACACCTGTTTTTATCCTTGGTATCCGAAACAGCGGAAGTGTAATCGCAGAGAAAGTAGCCACAGCGCTACGCAACTATGTTAGTATCCAGGTACAAACTGCTGTTTTGTCTTTAGATAAATCAATGCCCAAAGATGTTGAAATCAGCGGTGCGTTTGATTTTAATGGGGTACATGTGGTGATAGCCGACGATGTTACCAATAGTGGACGTACCTTACTTTATGCTTTAAAACCCTTATTGCAGTTTCACCCGAAATCGATACAAACCCTTGTTTTGGTGGAAAGAATGCATAAACTATTTCCCGTAAAACCCGATTTCGTGGGCCTTTCAGTTGCCACAACTATTCAAGAGCATATTCAGGTTGAAGTAGCCGATGGCGAAATAGAAGGAGCCTATATTTCCTGATCAGATTTAGAGCGAAATTTACAAAGGCATAAAAAATGCCCTTAATTGATTATTTTCAGTTACAGAAAACTTCAAATAACTAAACTATGGATGCTGTCATATTAGAAAAAGTGAATACCTGGCTAAATGGCAATTATGATACCGAAACAAAAGAGGTTATTCGTAAACTGCAGGAAACCCAGCCGGATGAATTGGCCGATGCTTTTTACCGGAACCTGGAATTTGGTACCGGCGGATTAAGAGGTATTATGGGTGTAGGTACCAACAGGGTAAACAAATACACCATTGGTATGGCCACACAAGGTTTTGCGAATTACCTGAAAAAATCTTATCCCAATGCTGAAATCAAAGTTGCAATAGGGCACGACAGCAGAAATAATAGCCGCTTTTTCGCAGAAACTACCGCGCATGTATTTGCAGCAAATGGAATTAAAGTATTTCTTTTTGAAGCATTAAGACCTACACCTGAATTAAGTTTTGCTATCCGTACATTGGGTTGTCAGGGTGGGGTTGTTTGTACAGCATCACATAACCCAAAAGAATACAATGGCTATAAAGCGTATTGGAATGATGGCGGACAACTGGTTCCTCCACACGATAAAAATGTAATCAAAGAAGTGGAAGCTATTACCAGCGTTGATGAAGTTAAATGGACCGGGGGAGAAGCTAATATTACATTGATGGGAGCTGATATGGATAAAGCGTATATTGATATGGTACGTGGCTTAAGTGTATATCCGGATATTATCGCGAAGCAACATGATCTTAAAATCGTTTATACGCCCATACATGGTACCGGTATCACGCTGGTGCCACAGGTTTTAAAAGCTTTTGGATTCAGCAATGTAACTGTTGTGGAAGAACAAGCTACTCCTGATGGTAATTTCCCTACCGTTGTTTATCCGAATCCAGAAGAAAGTGAAACCATGAGCATTGGTTTACAAAAAGCCAAAGAAATGGATGCCGATATTCTGCTTGGTACCGATCCGGATGCTGACAGGGTAGGTATTGGTGTAAAGAATCATAAAGGAGAATGGGTGCTGATGAATGGTAACCAAACTGCAGTACTTGCCTTTGCTTATATGATGGAAGCAAGAAAAGCAAAAGGCATTGCCGCTCCAAACGATATGGTTATCTCTACCATAGTAACCACTGGTATGATTAATGAAGTAGCCAGACAAAATGGTGTTGCCTGTTACAATGTGCTTACCGGATTTAAATGGATCGCAGAACTGATCAAAGAAAAAGAAGGAAAAGAAAATTATGTGATTGGAGGTGAAGAAAGCTTTGGTTTAATGATCGGTGATCAAATCCGCGATAAAGATGCCGTTAGTGCCGTTGCATTAATGTGTGAAATGGCTGCTTATGAAAAAGCCAATGGACGAACCCTTTTTGACAAAATGATTGAACTGTATATGCAGTATGGGTTTTATTATGAAAACCTCATCAGCATTACGAAAAAAGGCATGAACGGACAGAAGGAAATTGCTGCTATGATGGAGCAATACCGAAAACAACCACCCGCTACCATCGATGGTGCACAGGTTACGGAAGTCTTAGACTACGAACTTCAAACAGGTAAAAACCTGGTTACCGGAGAATCATGGGCCATACAATTACCTAAGAGTAATGTGTTGCAATTTATAACTGCTGATGGCAGTAAGATTTCGGCAAGACCTTCGGGGACGGAACCCAAAATCAAGTTTTATTTCAGTGTTCATACAAAACTGGATAATAAAGCCGATTTCGACGAACGGTATGCATTATTGCAGGATAAAATCAAAAGAATCATTGCAGATATGCAACTACAATAATTCAAAAGCCACCTGATCAGGTGGCTTTTTGATTATTCGCGATTTATTGCTGTCCGGTAAAAAAAAAGTATACTGCCTTGAAATGGTTTAATAGCAACCATCTTGTCACAAGTTGGAAACAGTACCGTTTTTTTTAATTGGTCGTAACTATGGCTAAAGCAACTTTATACACATTTTGGCAATGAATAAAACCGAGCGCCCTGTTGTTCAAAATTGAATGTTACTCCTGGGCCGAATGGCCCCGTACCTGTTCCCAGACTACATTGGCCTCTGACTAAATCTGCTGCGCATGATTTAGTCTGTCAACGCTGCGCTCGACACCAATGCCAATGAAGGTCTGTACACAGGTACTGATTTTATATATTCATTTTTATCTCCCCTAATCACTTGGCTTCTATTTCTGGCCCTGTTAAATATTTGCTTGTAGCTTGTGGCTTGAAGCCAAATTACCCGGACAATAGTGATTCGCGATTAGTGAAAACAACTGTGGGTAATTTTCACAGAATAAAATTCTTTTCACAGCCCAACGAATTAATTCAGATAGGGAAATGGAAGCAGTATATTCGTACTGCTTATGAAACCCAAGTTCGACGATACCTACCAACACAAAGGACTCCGACGCCAACTGATACAATTACTCCGTGAAAAGGGGATAACAGATGAGTCTGTGCTGGAGGCAATGAATAATATTCCAAGGCATTTCTTTCTCGATTCTGCTTTTGATAAAATAGCCTATGAAGACAGGGCTTTTCCGATAGGAGAAGGTCAAACCATTTCACAGCCCTATACAGTTGCATACCAGACTCAATTGTTGCAGGTTAAAAAACTAGAGAAAGTGCTGGAAATAGGTACGGGCAGTATGTACCAATCATCTGTTCTCGCAGAAATGGGAGCCAAAGTTTATACAATTGAGCGCCAGAAAAAATTATATGACCAACACAGTGCTTTTGTGTTTAAGTTGCGCTACCCTAACCTGAAATTCTTTTTCGGGGATGGCTTTGAAGGATTACCCGCATTTCAACCATACGATAAGATACTGATCACAGCGGCGGCCCCATTTATTCCTCCCAAATTAATTGCTCAGCTGAAAACAGGAGGCATAATGGTATTGCCGGTAGACGAAGGGGAAAACCAGCGCATGTTACGTATCACTAAAATGGAAGACGGAACCCTGCAGGAAGAAGCCTTTGAAGAATTCTCTTTTGTACCCATGCTGACAGGGAAAAACAGGTAGGGGACAGAAGAACAGAGGAACAGAGAAACAGAGAAACAGAGGAACGTCGAATTTCCAA
Organism: uncultured Sediminibacterium sp.; assembly: GCF_946481145.1. The sequence goes on along the minus strand of NZ_CAMLMJ010000010.1, from coordinate 89,550 downwards.
TGTTTAGGTAAATAAAAATGTCCAATGTAAAATATCTATAGATGTTTTACATTGGACATTTTTCTATTGGAAATTCGATGTTCCTCTGTTTCTCTGTTCCTCTGTTCTCTACTGCTGCATCATATCCATTCCACCGCCCTGATCTGCTTTGTTGTTTTTACGTTTAAATAGGGTAGCATCAAATTTACCAAAACGGAAGTTGAAGTTCAGGCGTAAAACCTGAGGGTCTCTTCTGCGCTGGCTGGTTTGCTGGAAGAAATTACTTTCAGAGTATGATTGAAATAATTGTGTGCGGAACACATCGTTCATGGCAAGGGTTAAAGAACCGCTTTTACCATTTTTCCAGGTCCATTCTTTACGGATAGCAATATCGATTCCGTAACGTGGCAGGTTGTAACCTTGTGCAGTTCCCTGCATACCGCCACCCCACATCATGCCACCGCCTCCACCGCCGCGTCCACCGCCGCCTCCACCTGGAGGTAATACAGTTTTAGCCTGGTAATCGCCGCTAAGCTGGATAGAAAGGGTTTTAGTTACTTTAAAGCTGCTGTTCATTTTTGCGAACCAGCTTACGCGAGCAGTATTGTTGATGTTTTGACCAGGAATGGTTGCATTGATTTTAGCGCTAAATAAGTTTGCACTCAAAGTCAGATCCCACCATTTGGTAACAGGCATTTTATTGCTCAATTCAAGGCCATAAGTAATACTATTGTCGGCATTGATGTAAGAGTTATAGAATACCAGGTTTGTATCAGCAGGGTTCAGTTCATTCTTACCAGTATAAGAGTAACGGGTAATCAGGTTAGTGCTGTATTTAAAGAATGCAGTAACCAGGAAGTTGGCGCCACGCTTATACGCATTGTTATAGGATACTTCAAATGAATTGGTGAACTCAGGTTTCAAGCCAGCATTACCGATGTTGATATTCTGAGGATCAGAATAATCAGGGAAAGGCATCAACTGGAAGAAGTTAGGTCTGTTAACTCGGCGTGAGTAGTTTAACTGCAGGTCTTCCTTATCAGTCATCTTATAAGTGATAAATGCGCTAGGGAAAAGACTCAAAGGAAAATTAACCTTAAACTGTGCAGAATCAACTCCGGTTGTTTTTAACAGAGTACCGGTATAGTTAGAACTTTCAGCTCTTAAACCTAACTGGTAGCTGAATTTTTTCACTTTGAAACTATAGGTAGCATACGCTGCATAAACCTGGTCGTTGAACTTATAACGGTTACTAATTGCAGGAACAAGGGTGTATTTATTAGAACCATAGTCAAAGCGATATTGGTTACTCGTGTTACCAAAATCACGTATAGCCATACGAGCACCTAATTCAAGTTTGCTATCATCGGTTAAAGGGTTCTCATAGTCGGTTTGTAAAGTATAAAACTTGTTGGTACCGTTACCGATAGTCTGCTGTAGTAAAGCAGGGAATTTAATAGTATTATCTGTTTTATAAGTATTGGTGCTTACAAAAGAGTTATTATCGTTTTTGCTTGAGTTGAAATTTGCATCTGCAGAAATGTTCTCTCCATTGCGTGCAAAATTGTGCTTGAAACTGAGTTGTGTACCAAAGTTTTCAAAATTACTGCGGCTGTTATTCAGGATATTATTGTAGCCGGTGAAAGTATTTTGAACTGTTGAGTCAACCCTTTGTTCATTCACATTATCAAACTGACCTTTATTATAGTTGGCGGCTACAGAAATCGTATTTCTGTTATCAACCAGGAAATCAAACCCGCCGCGGAAAAATCCAAAATAACCATTGTTGGTGCTTTTACCAACTGTATACACATTACTTGGCGTAGTGAAGGTATTATCACGATCGGTAAGTGAGTTGGATATTGATTTACGCTGGTTAAAGTTTGCGCTAAGGAAAGCGTTTACTTTATTTTGGCGGATATTGATATCACCGCCAAGGTTAACCCTTGCACGGGAATCGATACCGGTTCTTAGTCCACCATTGTATCCAACCTTTTTATTTTTCTTTAGCACAATATTCAGGATACCTGCATTACCACCAGACGCATCAAATTTTGCAGATGGGTTGGTAATCAGTTCAACTTTTTCAATGATATCAGCAGGTAACTGATCTAATGTAATTGTAGTTGGACGGCCATCAATGAAAATGGTAGGAGAAGCATTTCTAAGGGTAACATTTCCGTCTACATCCACATTCAAAGCAGGGATGTTTTTCATGATCTCAGTAGCTGTCTGACCTGCACTAACCAGGTTTTTGTCTACGTTAAAGATCTTTCTGTCGATACCCATTTCGAATTGTGGTTTGGCGGTAGATGTAACCGTTACGTTACCAAGGTCGGTAGCATCCGGTTCCATTTTGATGTTACCAAGGTCTTTGTCGATCATACCGGCCATATTTTGCATAGCGCCAGCCTGGGCATTTTCACCACGGGCGGGCATTTTGATACCAAAAGTGACATTCTGCTCAAGTTTTGCATAACCTAAAGCGCTGAAAGTCAGCTTAAATTGACCAAAAACGGGTAAGTTATCAAAGCTAAAATCGCCATTAGCGCGGGTAATTTGTGTATTGATAACGCCAGAAATCATTTTTTTGGTAACGGTATCAAAACGGTTGCCTGAAATCTGAACCGTAACCCCCTCAATTCCTTTGTTGGTTTTGCTGTCTACAATTTTTCCGTAGAAATGCCCCATATTCATATTAGCGGCACCACCAGCACCCATTCTCATCCCGGCAGGAGGCTGGGCCAAAAGAGTCGCTGAAAAAAGAACGAAAACCAAACTTGTTAAAAATTTACTCATGTTTATTGTTGTATTATATGATGCAAAGTTGCAACGTTGATGTTGTTTGTATTTTTTGTTTACACAGACGGTAGTATGACAATTTTAAAAGGATAAAGTTTGATGCATGGTACCCCCTATGTGATGAGTTGTCGGTGATACCCTGCTTTATTTCGGTGTATTAGGAAAGGAGGGTGAGTAATACCTGTAAAAGGCCAATTATAAAGCCAAGTATGGCGCCCAGTCGCTCAATAAAACGGAACTCCCGCGACATAATACTGGTTAGTATTGATTCTAATTTATCGGTGGAAAAGCCCGCCACTTTTTCAATTACAATGCGTTCAAGGTCTAAATCCTTCTGTAAATTCCCCATATAACGCTGCATAATTAAAGGAAACAGGGTTTCCAGTTCTTTCATAAAAGTGCCTTTCAGCTGTTGTATGGTATTTTCACCGATAAACATGCTAATGATCGGCATTTCATCTGCCAGTTTATGGCGTAAGAACTGATCAATATGGTTCTCCACAACCGGCATCAGTTGTTGGATATTTTTAGGATCGGTGATCTTTTTTTCAATATCAGTAAAAGACAATAATTCTTCACTAACCAGTTTGCCCAGTTTTTCAGCAAATTGTTGCTGTCTTTTCGGAAAAATACCCTGAAAGGTAATACCCAGTATTTTTTTTGGTAAACGCGGATGGAACAGCATTTTAATGGCAATCCAGTTGGTAAACCAGCCAATGAATGCTGCAATAATGGGTATAAGAACCAGGTAATAACTCATGTACTATAAATTTAAAAAACCTATAAGGTACCAGCCTATAGGTTTTACCAGGGAGAACGATGGGTCTCGAACCCACGGCCTTCAGTGCCACAAACTGACGCTCTAACCAACTGAGCTACGCTCTCCGTTTTATTGGGAGTGCAAAAATAGGGGGAAATCGACATTTTTCACATAAGTAGGGGGTGTTTTTTTTCTTTCTACCACTCCTCAAAACCTTTGTTAATTGGTAATAAGATTCGACGTTTGAACGGTCTTTTCAGTTATTTTTGGTAAGTATCATGAAAAAAATCAAGGATTTTATGAAGCGTAGAAAAGGGTTGATTCTTATCGCCGTTGTTTTATTCGGCGCATTGTTTTTTGCATTCAGGTATACAACAGGTGGAACCGATGTATCGTTATCGCAGCGCCAGCGTCTTTTGGCAGCTGTAGGTTCATTGCTTGAAACGCAACACTATAGTCCGAAAAATATCAACAATGATTTTTCCAAAAAGCTGTTCCAGAAATTCCTGGATCAATTAGATAATGATAAAAGTTTCTTTCTGCAGTCAGATATTGATGCATTGAAGAAACATGAGCTAACTCTTGATGATGAAATAAAAGGAGCTGAAATAAAGTTTGCCCCTGCTGTAGGCGTTATTTACGAAAAAAGACTTGCAGAAGTTACCGCTCTTTATAAAGAACTGCTCAATGAGCCTTTCAACTTTACAAAAGATGAATCGGCCATGCTTGATGGTTCTAAATTACCTTATGCGGCTAATGAAACAGAGCAAAGAGACAGGTGGAGAAAGTTACTTAAATATTATACACTTGAACGTTATGTAGACCTGCTCGATCAGCGTGAGCAAAACAAAGGCAAAAAAGATTTTGAAGTAAAATCAGATGCGGCACTGGAAAGTGAAGCAAGGGCTCAGGTTTTAAAAGCCATGAATAAAAGATTCGACCGAATCAAAAGTACGGTGAAAGAAGAAGAGCGTTTCAACACCTTTATTAATTCTGTTACCAGCTTAATGGATCCCCATACCGACTATTTTGCTCCGATTGAAAAAAGATCTTTCGATGAACAAATGAGTGGAAGATTTTATGGCATCGGTGCTCAACTTACGGAAGATGATTTTGGTGTTAAGATCGCCTCAGTTCAACCAGGCGGAGCTGCATGGAAATCCGGAGAGATTGCTGTAAACGACGCCATACTTAAAGTTGCACAAGGACCCGCAGATCCGGTAGATGTTGCAGGGTATGCAACGGAAGATGTGGTGAAACTGATCAGAGGTAATAAAGGAACTGAAGTAAGACTCACCATCAAAAAAACAGATGGTACCATCAAAGTGGTAACCATGCAGCGCGATGAAATTGTGTTAGATGAAACATTCGCACGTAGTGCTATTGTAAATGAGGGGAACAAAAAAATTGGCTATATCTGGTTGCCAGAATTCTATGCCGATTATGAAAGAGAAAATGGAAATCGTTGTTCTGAAGATGTGGCAAAAGAAATCGTAAAACTGAAAAAAGAAAACATTGAAGGGCTCGTTATAGACCTTAGAAATAATGGAGGAGGTTCTTTATATGAAGTGATCCAGATGGTAGGGCTATTTATCAACCAAGGTCCGGTAGTTCAGGTGCGCGACAGAGATGGAAAAGCAAATGTTTATGGAGATCAGCGCCCCGGTACTTTATATGATGGCCCACTCGCTGTATTGGTAAATGAATTAAGTGCATCTGCCAGTGAAATTTTTGCCGGCGCCATTCAGGATTACAGGAGAGGAGTAGTTATTGGAAGTACTTCAACCTATGGAAAAGGTACGGTACAAAAAACGGTTCCTTTCGGTAATGTGGTTGATATGAATAGTGGAAGAACAGATATGGGAGCAGTGAAACTTACTTTCCAGATGTTCTACCGTATTAATGGTGGCTCCACTCAATTAAAAGGAATAGAACCAGATATCGTTTTACCTGATACTTATGAGTACCTTAAAATAAGGGAGAAAGATGTTCCTAATGCACTGCCATGGGATCAGATCAATAAAGCAACATACCTAACCTGGCATAAAGATTACGGCCATGATCTCGTTATTCAAAATGAGAATGAAAGGGTAAAACAAAATGCTTCTTTGAACCTTTTAAAAGATAACCTTGTTTGGCTTTCTAAATTAGGTGAGGAGCCGGCAAGTTTGAATATCAATAAATACCGCGACCTGCAAAAGCAGATTCGTTCAACCGTTAATCAGAATAATACCTTATTAAGACTTAGTCAGGAAATGAGTGTAGTACCTGCAGAAGTAGATAAGGATAAATTTTTTAATAACCCGGATAAAAACAAAGGGGAACGTTATCAGGCATGGTTGCGTTCACTTAAAACAGATATGCATATCAGTGAAACGATTAAAGTAATTGGTGGGCTAGCCAGCGAAATCACAAAAGCTACGGCTTCAGTGCACTAATTAAGTCGACAAATTATAGTAAATTTGCAGGTGACCCCAAAAAGGTCACCTGTTTTTATGAAGCCTAGCCCCGTTGAGCCAGAAAAAAAATGGTACGCATTATATACTAAGCCCCGTTGGGAGAAAAAAATTGATTCTGTTCTTGTTAGAAAAGGCATTGAAAGCTGGTGCCCACTTCAAAAGGTAGAACGTCAATGGAGCGACCGGAAAAAGATTATTGAAGATCCCCTTTTTAAATCTTATGTATTTGTACGCATAGCCCCCGAAGAAAAAACAAAGGTTTTGATGACAGACGGTGTGCTCAATTTTGTGCATTACCTGGGTAAGCCTGCTATCATAAAAGATGAAGAAGTAGATACCATTAAAAAATACCTGGCCGAAAAAGATGCCAGCATTGCCATTCTATCGGAAGAAGGGTTCCAGAATGAAATGAAAATCAAGGTAAACCATGGAGTATTCATGGGAAATGAAGGGACAGTAATAAGAGGAGGCAAAAAGAAAGTTTACGTAAAACTGGAAAGCCTGGGTCAAATAATGGTAGTAGAATTCCCCGCGGAATACTTGTCGGTTCTATAGAGAGGGGACCATAGTCCATGGTCCATAGACCATAGACCATAGATCATGGTGTATTTCTTACAAAGCTACAATTGATCTTTGATCTTTGATTTATGGAGTAATTCAAAAAATCAAAGATCAAATCCGACATCAGACATCAGACATCAGACATCACCCACCTGCTATTTGCCATTCAACAATCTCATTCGCCCATTCTTTCCGGTAGGGGGTGGTGATGCGAATATAGTTATCGGTGTAACCCTCCATCATACCATTCTTTTCAAAAGCTTCAAACAATACCTTTCTTTTTTGTCCATTATGGAGAGAAGTGAAGTATTGCATTTTCATATAAGAAAGATTGCGCAGGGTTTTGTTTCTTTCATTCCTTATATGAACCGGAATAACAGGTTTGATTTCAAGGGCTTTGGTATGATCTCTTTCAGAATAAGTAAATACATGCAAATAGCTCACATCGAGACTGTGTAAAAAGTCAAAGGTTTCTTTAAAATGAGCATCAGTTTCTCCAGGAAATCCTACAATTACATCTACACCAATTGCGCAATGCGGCATTAATGTTTTAATGAGTGCCACCCTTTCAGCATATAATTCTCTTTTATAACGGCGACGCATCAGTCCAAGAATTTCATTGCTCCCACTCTGTAAAGGGATATGAAAATGGGGCATAAATTTATTGCTGTTGGCTACGAAAGCAATAATATCATTGGTAAGCAAGTTTGGCTCAATAGACGATATGCGGTACCGCTCAATTCCTTCCACTTTATCCAATTCCTGAATAAGCTGGAAGAAATCTTCTTCATGTCTGCCACCATCCGGACCTTTGCCAAAGTCGCCAAGGTTAACACCTGTGAGGACTATTTCTTTTACACCATCTGCTGCAAGTTGTTTTGCGTGTTTTAGTACATTTTCAATACTATCACTGCGACTCTTCCCCCTTGCCATAGGAATGGTACAGAAAGAACAATTATAATCACAACCATCCTGTACTTTTAGAAAAGTGCGGGTACGGTCATTTTGAGAAAAAGAGGCATTGAATCCGCTTACTTCATCTATATCACAACTGCAGATTCGTGCAGGATCACCTTTTGATAGTTCCCGGATATGTTCGGCTATATTAAATTTCTCAGCGGCTCCAAGCACCAGGTCAACACCCGGTATACTGGCTATTTCTTTTGGTTTAAGCTGGGCATAACAACCAGTGATCACCACAAAGCTATCCGGGTTGCGTCTTTGTATACGCCTAACCAATTGTCTGCATTCTTTGTCGGCATTATCGGTTACAGAGCAGGTGTTGATTACATACACATCGGCCTGATCCTCAAAGCTTTTCTTTTCAAAACCTTCCTGCTCCATCATTCGGGAGAGGGTGGAAGTTTCTGAAAAATTAAGCTTGCAGCCTAAAGTATGGAATGCTACACTACGTTTCTGACTCATGGGGCGCAAAGGTAGTAAGGATTTGGGAATTAGGGTAACAGTTAACAGGCGTTACTGTCTGGGGAAATTGGCTTCAAGGTGCAGGCCGCAAGCTGCAAGCCAGAACTGTCCGGGGAAAATAGGCTTCAAGCTGCAAGCTACAAGCCTTGATGGGTGCTTATTTTATACTTTCTGCTTTTAATGGAATAAAAGAGGGAGAGGAAATTTAAAGTCTGTTTCTTAAAGAAATATTTGATTGCTGTAAATGCACTAGCTGTTATTAATAGAACACCTGCAGTTCGCAGTCAAATTTCTCCAGATAAAAAAGGTTACAGGATGTTTTAAGAGCCATTTAAAGTTGCATAAACAATTGAAATACAATGTTTAACGAAGATAAAAGTACTTAATTCAGATAGGGTTAGTATAATCCGGTTAATCCGCCTTTTGTTGTATAACTTAGGATTAAAGTATCCGTTTTTATTTGATATGCTTGTACCGAGGAAAAAACATATTTGGAACTATTGGGTGGGTAGTGCAGAGCAGTTTAACCTGGAGCAACGGATATTTCATGCCACCCTCTTAATCCTTTCACCCATATTTTTCATATCGAGCATATTCGATTTTTTTATTGGGTTGAACGGAATGGCATATTACCTGCTATTTGCTTTGGCTTGCCAATTAACCGCTTATTATTTATCCAGGCATAGGTTTAAAAATAAATTGGCACTATTTGTATTTGCCATTAACGGATATGGCTTTTTGATACTGAACTATTATTTTAATTCAGGAATAGATGGGCCAACTTTATTACTGTTTTTATTGGCAGCCATGGTAATACTTGTGGTATCACCTGAAAAGCTTAACCGGCTCTGGATGCTGATTAATATAATCGCAGTATTGATCTTATTATGGCTTGAATATACCAACCACAGGTTTATACAAATAACCTACGAAAGTAGAAGTCTGCGTTTTACTGATATCGCTTTCTCTTATACCTGTTGTCTTGGGGTAATTTATATCACCACAACCTATATTAAGTTTAACTATTTCCGTGAACGGATGCTGGCAAAAAAAAGAGCCGAGATTAATGAGCAGCAAAGGGTACAACTGGAAAAGATTGATGAACAAAAAAATAAACTCTTTTCAATTATCGGTCACGATATCCGTGGTCCTTTGTCGATGATCAGAGGTTATCTCAACCTGATGGATGAACAGACCATACTTTCTGAAGCTGAAGCCAGAGATTTGAGACAACAGTTGGCAGAAAGTGTAGACGGAACCATCGAAATGCTGGAACACTTATTGGAATGGTCGAGATTACCCTATTTGCAACAAAGTATTTTAGAACCGGTTAATATTAGTGCAACAATAGATCGTGTGCTTCTCCTGCTGGAGAAGCAGGCAGACAAAAAGCAAATTAGAATCGAAAGAAATCAAATTGATCCATCTAAAACAATTTCCGGAAATCCTAAGATTATGGAACTGGTTTTGCGTAATGTAATTCAGAACGCAATCAAATTTACCAAAGCCAATGGAAGTATCCGGATTGACGCCTATGAAACACCAGAATACTTTGTGGTGTCTATCAAAGACAATGGCATTGGTATGTCGGATCAACAACTGGAAAACTTATTCACCTTCAAAGCCAAAACTACCTATGGTACCAATCGGGAAAAAGGAACAGGTATGGGACTTATGCTCTGTAAGGAACTTTTGACCAGCATACATGGCAGTATTACTGCAGAAAGCAAAGTAGGGGAAGGAAGTACTTTTCATTTAAGGTTCCCGTTTGTAAATAACTGAATCTGATGCAATATTTCAGGGTATCACTTTCATTAAACCCCTTTAATTCGGAAATCAACAAATGTTCTTTTGGGAGAAATTTCCGGTAGGGGGTATTTATTGGGGGATCTGGGTCGGATAATTATCCAATCTCAGGTCTTGAAGTTTACATAATGGGATATCTAACATCCCAAAAACAATAGGGTTTTAATAGAGGGATATTCCATCATGATAACGTTTTCTTAAAAAAAAGGAAACGGGCTGCGGTATTTTCCATTTTAGGATTAATAAGGTATGTTTGCCAGTCTTAAAAAACCAAAACCAATATGCAATTTACCCGTATTAATAATCTGGTGGGTTGGGTAGTATGTTTTATTGCCTGTACCGTGTATGTTCTAACAGCAGAGCCCGGGGGCAGTTTCTGGGATTGTGGAGAGTTTGTAAGCTCCTGTTTCCGGTTACAGATACCGCACCCTCCCGGGGCACCTTTGTTTGTAATACTTGGACGTTTATTTATCGTTGTATTTGGCGATAACCCCATGGCAGCCGCAAAAGCGGTAAATATTATGAGCGCTTTGGCCAGTGGTTTTACCATTTTATTCCTATTCTGGACAATTACCCATTTTGCACGTCGTATTGTAGGCGTTAAAACCTCGGATACGCTTAATAGCGGTCAACTTTGGAGCATTATGGGTGCCGGTGTAGTAGGTGCACTTGCTTATACTTTTAGTGATTCATTCTGGTATAGCGCTGTGGAAGGTGAAGTTTATGCCTTATCCTCTTTCTTTACTGCTATCGTATTCTGGGCCATTCTTAAATGGGAGAACCATGCTGATGAGCCCGGAGCAGACAGATGGATCGTTTTCATATTCTTTATGATGGGTCTTTCAATCGGGGTTCACTTATTGAACCTCCTTACCATTCCTGCTATCGTAATGGTATACTATTTCAGGAAGAGAGATAATTTCAATTATACTATCATCCGCAAATGGTTCCTGCGTCTAACAGCTATTGGGGGCGGACTGGCATTTATTGGGGCACTGATAATGGCCAATAAGGATGTAACAGAGAGAAATCCTTCCATGGATAGCACCCTCGCAGGTTTAATGATACTGGGTACAGCCGTGGCAATCGGGTTGTTATTCCTTGTTGAAGGAATCAACAAACAGAAGAAAGCCGTTTACGGAGGCATCTATATCTTTTTTGTTCTGGCATGTGTTATAACCGGAGCAGTTCAGGTTGGTGTTATTCAATACACCGTTAAAATGGCGGGTACATTCGACCGTTGGTTTGTAAATGGTTTCGGATTGCCTTTCTTCTCAGGTTTTACCTTTTTCTTCTTATTGCTGGCTGCACTTATCTGGTATGGACTGAAATATGCTGCTCGCAAAAACTGGGCATACCTCCGCTTAGGTTTATGGTGCGTGAGCTTTATGCTGGTTGGTTACAGTACTTATGTAACAACCATGATACGCAGTAATGCCAATCCTTCAGTGGATATGTATAATGTAGATAACCCAATAAGTCTTGTGGGTTACCTCGGTCGTGAACAATATGGAGATTTTCCACTGCTATATGGTCAAAAATTCACCGCCCGCCCAGTTGACCTTAAGTCGAATGGCATGCGTTATCAAAAAGCAAGGGATAAATACATAGAGCTGGGTGAGGATAGAAAATATGCTTTTGCTCCGGCTGATAAAATGGTGTTCCCACGTGTTTGGGATATGAGTAATGATCAGAATCACGCAGATTATTATGCCTACTTCCTCGGAATTAACCGCATGAACGACGGCAGTTGGGAACGTGATCCTAATCAGGCTGATAATATTAAGTTCTTCCTGCAATATCAAATGAACTGGATGTATTTCCGCTACTTCATGTGGAACTTTGCTGGTAAACAAAACGATAACCAGGGGCTTTTCGCTGGTAATGTAAGAGATGGTAACTGGATTACCGGTATCGCACCGGTTGATCGCTTTATTTATGGCGATCAAAACCTAATGCCAGACAGCCTTAAAAACAACAAAGCGCACAATACATTATTTGCACTTCCACTGATATTGGGTCTGATAGGCTTATTCTATCACCTCAAAAAACGTGGGGATGATTTTGGTGTTAACTTCCTGATGTTCTTCTTCACAGGTATAGCCATTGTATTATACCTCAACCAACCTGGATACCAGCCAAGGGAACGTGACTATGCTTATGTGGGTAGTTTCTATGCCTTTGCTGTTTGGATAGGGTTAGGTGTACTGAAAGTAAGAGACTGGCTGAATAAGGCAGTAAAACAAGCAGGTGCGTCTGCCATGTTTGCAACGGTCATTTGTTTATTGGCGGTGCCGGTACTGATGGCTCAGCAGGAGTGGGACGACCACGATCGTAGTAAAAAAGAACTTGCGCCAGACCTTGCCCGCGATTACCTCGAAAGCTGTGCGCCAAATGCGATCCTTTTCACTTTCGGTGATAACGATACCTATCCTTTATGGTACGCACAGGAAGTAGAAGGTGTTAGAAGAGATGTTAGGGTTATTAACTATAGTTTATTGGGGATCGACTGGTACATTAACCAGCTTAGGTACAAAGTGAACGAAAGTGCCCCGATTGATGTAATCTGGACCCCTGAACAAATAGAAGGTGGTAAAAGAGATTATATCGAATACCGTCCTGATCCAAGTATTCCAGAAAACAGGTATTATGATTTATACGACCTGATGAAGAATTATGTGGGTAAAGACAATGAGCAAAATGATTACAGTTACCCTGTTAAAAAACTTTCGGTACCTGTAGACCGCGATTTCGTAGTTAAAAATGGAACAGCCAATGCTACAGATAGCATTGTTAATGAATTACGTTTTGAAATTGCGAAGAATGGTTTGATGAAGAATGATCTTGCAGTACTCAACGTAATTGCGGCCAATAAATGGCAGCGTCCGATTTATTTTACCGCCCCACAAACAGATGGTCTGGGACTTGACCAGTTCCTGCGTAGGGATGGAATGACCTACAGATTGGTACCCGTAGAAAACCAGCGTGTGAATACAGATTACATGCTCGATAAAGTAACCAATAAATTCAGGTTCGGTAATGCAAATCTGCCAGGCGTTTACTTCGATGAAGAAAACCGCAGACACCTGAATAGTATTCGTACTGCTTATGCTGATCTGGCACTTGATCTTGCTACCAAAAACAGGAAAGAGGATGCCCGTAAAGTATTACATCAGGTAGACAGCATGATGTATCAAGGTAATTTCGCCTATGGAATGGCCAGCAGAGGAAACCTGCATAACCGTAACTCACTGGTTTTCCTGGAAGCTTGCTATCTGGCAGGTGATACCACCCTTGCAGAAAAGGTTGCAACATCAGTTAAGAAAGACCTTGAGCAGCAGCTTCGTTTTTACAATTCCCTAACCGGCAGAAAAGCCGAAGGTATGGAGCAGGAGAAACGTGCAGCAGATAATTACCTGCAGGCAATCGGACAAATGCAGACTATGTATAATCCTAGACTGCAGATCCCCGGTAAAATGATGGCGAAGGATTCGGGGGATGATAAGTAGTAAAAAAGTATAATAAACCATAAGGGTCCGGTAATACGGACCCTTTTTTATTTAAGCTGGTTAGTCCAGATTCTGCTCTTCCTTTATTTGTCTTACTATCGCTTTTTCTTCTCATTTCGCAAACCATTCAAGGCAATTACTTGTTAAATTGCAGTAGATGATAGGACACCGTTTTATACATTTCGATCCCAACGAAAACAGTCAGCAAAAATTCGATCAGCTTCTGAACCTTTTCATGCAGTTACTTACCTATACCAACGGTGATGCAGGGGAGGCTTTGCAATGGTTGAATGAACTGGATAAACAATACCAACTCACCGATAATGAGTATGGCATGGGCGATTTTATTGAGGAGCTTAAACAGAATGGCTACCTCAATGAAGACCCGGCAAGTGGCGATTTTAAAATCACCGCCAAGTCTGAACAAACCATCCGCAAAAAAAGCCTGGAAGAGATTTTCGGTAAACTGAAAAAAAGTAAACAGGGGAATCACCAGACATTTAAACCCGGGCAGGGCGACGAAATTAACCCAGATACCAGACCCTACCAGTTTGGGGATATGCTGGAGCAGATAGATTTTACGGAAAGTATCCGTAATGCACAGATTAACCGCGGTATCGAAAGCTTTTCCATGCAGGAAGATGACCTGCAGATCAGGGAGAGTGATTTCAAAACACAGACATCTACTGTGTTGATGATTGATATATCACATTCCATGATCCTTTATGGAGAAGACAGAATAACCCCAGCCAAAAAAGTGGCCATGGCATTAAGTGAATTGATCACTACCAAATACCCCAAAGACACATTAGATATTGTGGTATTTGGCAATGATGCCTGGAGTATTGAAATCAAAGACCTGCCTTATTTACAGGTTGGTCCATACCATACCAATACCGTTGCCGGCTTAGAACTCGCAATGGATCTGCTACGTAGGAGAAAGAATCCCAACAAACAGATTTTTATGATCACTGATGGTAAACCTACCTGCTTAAAAATAGGAGGCCGGTATTATAAAAATAGTTTCGGGTTGGATAGGAAAGTGGTAAACCGATGCATCAATCTTGCAGCTCAATGTAAAAAATTGAAAATACCTATCACAACATTCATGATTGCTTCTGACCCATACCTGCAGAAATTTGTACAGGAGTTTACTGAAATGAATAATGGCAAAGCATTTTTTGCCAGCCTGGATAAACTGGGTGCATTCATTTTTAAAGATTTTGAAAGCGGGAAAAGAAGAACAGTTTATTAAATATTCCCTCAGCGTAAACTCCTTCTCTCATGTTCTCTGCGGTGAAAAATCGCTTAAAGCAATGAAGTTATTTTTTACCGCAGAGAACATGAGGGCGCGAAGTTTTCGCAGAGAGAATCAAGCTTGCATAGTATAAAATAATATGATGAAGATGCAGAACATAAATACTTTAGGTCAGCTTAAAAAGAGTGGTTACCAGTCTAAGTCTGTTAAAGAAGAAATCAGGGCAAACCTGGTAAAATCTATCCAACAAAAGGAACAGGTTTTTACCGGAATAATTGGTTACGAAGACACCGTGATTCCGGATACAGAACGTGCAATTTTAAGCAGGCACAATATCTTGTTTCTGGGATTACGCGGACAGGCTAAAACACGTATGGCCAGACAAATGGTAGACCTGCTCGATGAATATATTCCGATTATTGCAGGCTCTGAAATCAATGATGATCCGCTAAAGCCATTAAGTAAGTTTGCGCGTGATCTTATAGCGGAACATGGAGATGAAACTCCTATCCGCTGGATACATAAATCTGAAAGATATGGCGAGAAACTGGCAACACCAGATGTAAGTGTTGCCGATCTTATTGGTGATATCGATCCGATTAAAGCAGCCAACCTTAAACTGAGTTTTTCGGATGAGGAAGTGATACATTATGGCATTATCCCACGCAGTAACCGCGGTATTTTTGTAATCAATGAATTGCCCGATTTACAAGCCAGAATACAGGTAGCGCTATTCAATATACTTCAGGAAGGGGATATCCAGATCAGGGGTTTTAAACTTCGTATGCCATTGGATATACTATTCGTATTCACAGCCAATCCGGAAGACTATACCAATCGCGGAAGTATTGTAACACCTTTAAAGGATCGTATACAAAGCCAGATTCTGACCCATTATCCCAAAACACTGGAACATGCTTTGTCTATCACAGAACAGGAAGCATTTATCAGTGAAAGTCAGTCGAAACTGGTAGAAGTAAGCGACTTGATTAAAAGGTTAATAGAGCAGGTAGCCTTTGAAGCAAGGAACAATGAATATGTAGATAAGAAAAGCGGCGTGAGTGCAAGGCTTACCATTGCTGCACTGGAAAATGCCGTTAGCACCGCAGAACGCAGGGCACTGATGTTTGGAGAAACCAATACCCAGGTTTGGATCAGTGACCTGGGTGGAATTATTCCTGCTATTACCGGAAAAATAGAGCTGGTATATGAAGGGGAACAGGAGGGGCCTTACCAGGTGGCACTTAATCTACTTGATAAAGCAATCCGTTCACAATTCATCACCTATTTCCCCAATCCAGAACAGTCAAAACGAAAAAGACCTACAGGCAAGAAATCAATGGAAGGGAAGGAGATAGAAAATCCTTACAAAGCCATTATTCGTTGGTTCGATGGAGGTAACCAATTAGACTTGCTGATAGACAGTAAAGATGAAGCAAGGATTCAAAATCTGTATAAAGTTGATGGGTTATTTGCCTTCGTGAAAAAGTATTACCCACAGGCCAATGAAAAACAGCAGGCATTGCTTATGGAATTTGTCTTACATGGATTAGCTGCTTATTCACTGATTAGTAAAAAAACAATTGAAGGTAAAGTAGCCTTCAAAGACCTGATAGGAAGTATGATGAATATGGGTGATTTTGAACTTGGTGAAGATGACCAGGATGATGACTTAAATGAAGATGATTACAGATAATGCGCATCAAGGATTGAAATTCGCCAAAAATGTGAAATCATCAATCGAAGTGGCTTTTAACGCCAGTAACAAAATAATAGCCGGTAAACTTGTTATGCTGCTTAGATGGAACACGGATTTATCATGATTATCATGATAATCATGATAAATCTGCGTTCCATTATCCGCTCTTATCCAATTCAAAAACTTGATTCGTATATACCAAAATCAATGCCTGCTGCTTTGAAAGTGTAAAGAAGCAGCGGGCATTGATTTATTCTTTATTGATATTAAAATTTAAACCCGGCAGAAATGCCGCCATAGAAAGGAAATACACCTGCACCGGTAATAAGCGGTGAAACAAATACACGGGCAGTAAAACCTTTTTTCTCCGGCTGATAACGGTAGCCAAAATTCAGGTAACCAAAGATGGTTGAGTTACTATTGTCAAAAAACTCGTCTCCATCGGTAATGGTAATAGCACTTAATCCTGCTCCAAGTTCAAGATAATGGCCATCTCTTCCGGACAGGTGGTTGATGCCAACCGGTACGGCAAAAATACCTGAGGTAAGAAACCCAATACCACCCATGCCGGCCCTGAATCCTAAACCTTTCTGTCCTTTAAATCGTTGATCGTAATTAATTGAAAATAGACCTGGACCTCCAATTTCACCAAAAACAGACTTGGCAGGAGGATCGGGTAAGTCATTGCCCCTGTCTTGCGCATATAGGCAAGTTGCTATTGAAAAAATGCATAGTAATGAAAGGATAAATTGCTTCATGGTTCAGTTTTTTTATCTGACACCTGAAGATAAGTTTCCGCTGTCTGGCAGTGCTGCCGTTCATCCCAATCACATAAATATGGGATTAGCAAAAAAGAAGTTTAGATCATCTCTTTCAATTGCGTAATGACTTTGTCGATCTCTTCTTTGGTATTGTGTTTGGAGAAGGAGAAACGAACTGTAACCTGATTGGGATTATTATTAATAGCCCTGATTACATGCGAGCCCTGATCTGCTCCACTGGTACAGGCACTACCGCCACTGGCGCATATATTATTGATGTCGAGGTTGAAAAGAATCATTTCACTTTTCTCTGTCTTAGGAAAGCTTACACTTAAAACAGTATAAAGGGAGCGACCCAAAGTATCGCCATTGAAAGCAACACCTTTAATGTGTTTTTTCAACTGCTCCATCATATACATTTTAAGTCCTTTTATATAGGCACTGTCATTTTCATAATTAGCCGTAGCCATTTCCAGTGCTTTGGCAAAACCAACAATACCATAAAGGTTTTCAGTACCTGCCCGCATATTTCTTTCCTGGCTACCACCATGAACCAATGGTTTAATTTTTACATTCTCATTGATGTATAATAAACCAACACCTTTTGGTCCGTGAAACTTATGACTGGCACCGGTAATAAAATGAACAGGTGTATTACGAAGGTCGAAAGGGAAGTGTCCGACTGTTTGAACGGTATCGCTGTGGAAAATGGCCCCGTATAATTTGCATAACTCACCCACTGCATGGATATCGAGGATATTACCTATTTCATTATTTGCATGCATTAAGGTTACCAGACATTTCTCTTCACTTTCTGCCAATAAACGTTCCAGGTCTTCCAGGTCAATATGACCATTAGGTAACAATTTTACATAACTGAGTGCTGCCTCACCTGTATGGTAAAGGTGCTCAACGGTATGAGTGGTAGCATGGTGTTCAATTACTGAGGAAATGATGTGTTTGCATCCCAGATCACGAACGGCTGCGGTAATAGCAGTATTACTGCTTTCGGTTCCGCCACTGGTGAAAAATATTTCAGCAGGATGTGCATTAAGGATTTTCGCTACTGATTTACGCGCATTTTCAATAGCCAAACGACTCTCACGGCCATAGCTATAAATAGACGAAGGGTTGCCAAACTGATTGGTAAGATAGGGCATCATTGCGTCCAAAACCACCGGATCCAACGGTGTAGTTGCTGCATTATCAAGGTAAATCCTTTCCATCCCGCAAAAGTACGAAAAACTGAGAATGTGGGAGGAATTGTAAGGTGTGAATTGTGAATTGTGAATGGTGAATGAGGGGAGTGAATTGTGAATGGTGAATGGTGAATAGTTAGTAGTCAGTAGTAAATCCCAAATAATAAATACTCACAAATTGACCATTCACAATTGACAATTCACATCTCGCAAATTGACCATTCACAATTCACAATTCACAATTCACATCTCACATCGCCTCCTGTATATCCTTAATCAACTTCCCTGCAATATTTGCTGCTACGGTTTCGGAATTGCTTTCGGCATAGATACGGATGATTGGTTCGGTATTGCTGGTGCGCAAATGTACCCAGTCTGTTTCGAATTCAATTTTTAATCCGTCTTCTGTATTGATAGGGTGTTTGCTATATTTCTTTTTGATGTGCTCAAAAATTTTATTGAGGTCAAATCCGGGAGTGAGTTCAATTTTATTTTTACTCATGAAATAATCCGGATAAGTATTCCTTAATTGCTTAACCGATTTTTTCTCTTTTGCAAGATGTGTTAAGAATAGAGCGATTCCTATAAGGGCGTCTCGTCCATAGTGCAGGTCGGGTACAATGATACCGCCATTGCCTTCACCACCGATTACGGCATTTGTAGCTTTCATCTTTGTAACCACATTTACCTCACCTACGGCACTCGGGGTATATGTACCTCCATGTTTCAGTGTAACATCTTTTAAGGCGCGGGTAGAAGACATATTACTTACGGTATTGCCTTTTCTGTTTTGCAGTACATAATCTGCAACAGCCACCAAAGTGTATTCTTCGCCAAACAAAGAACCGTCTTCACAAACAAAACAAAGGCGGTCAACATCCGGATCAACAGCAATACCC
This sequence comes from uncultured Sediminibacterium sp., assembly GCF_946481145.1. Next base: position 70,433 of record NZ_CAMLMJ010000010.1, on the reverse strand, counting down.
AGTGTTGCTTTTTGTTTCACTACTTCATTACATAGTTCACGCAGGTTTTCTGGTAAAGGCTCAGGGTTATGCGCGAAACGTCCATTTACTTCTGCATTTAGTACGCTGATGTCTTTTACGCCCAGCGCTTTTAATAGTGCAGGTACTGCCGTGGCTCCGGTACTGTTAATCGCGTCAAGCACTACACTGAACTTTGCTTTTTTAATAGCAGCCACATCTACCAATGGGTAGGCCAGAATGCTGTCTATATGTTGTTGTAAGGATTGGTCATTTGTAGTATAAGATCCCAGTTTGTCTACTGGCGCAAAAACATATTCATCTTTGGCGGCAATTTCGAGCATGGCAGCTCCGTCTGCACCGCTGATAAATTCACCTTTTTCATTCAATAACTTAAGGGCATTCCATTCTTTAGGGTTATGGCTGGCAGTAAGGATGATGCCGCCTGCTGCTTTTTCAAATACAACAGCCATTTCTACGGTAGGAGTAGTGCTAAGGCCGAGGTCAACCACGTCAAGTCCTAAGGCAATCAGCGTATTAACCACCAATCCCTGAACCATAGCGCCACTGATACGCCCATCCCTTCCTATCACAATCTTTTTGTTTTTATCTGATTGTTGTAATAGCCAGGTGCCATAAGCGGCAGTAAAACGAACTACGTCTAGTGGACTTAAGGTATCTCCGGGCTTTCCTCCGATGGTTCCGCGAATGCCTGAAATGCTTTTAATCAATGCCATGTTTGGGGTTTTAGCGGCTGCAAACATAATTCAAAATTTTTGTAAGCCTGCTTGATGTAATTTTGTGCCATCAAAGTGTTTTTATGCCGGACAAAGCGTGGTTTAAGGATTGGTTTAATTCTCATTATTATCATTTATTGTACCAGCATAGGGACGATCAGGAGGCATTAGCATTTATAGATACCCTTATTAACTATCTCCGGCCTGCTCCTGATGCATTTATGCTCGATGTGGCCTGCGGAAAGGGCCGCCATAGCAAGGTACTCGCCGAAATGGGATATGATGTTACCGGAATTGACCTCTCAGCAGCATCCATTGCCGCTGCAAAAAAAGAAGAAACAGAAAATCTGCATTTTTACCAGCATGATATGCGTTTGCCTTTCAGGGTAAATTATTATGATTTTGCTTTCAATTTTTTTACCAGTTTTGGCTATTTTAGAACCAGAAGGGAACATGATAATGCTATAAGAACCATCAGCCAGAGTATAAAAAAAGGAGGGTTCTTTATCATCGATTACCTGAATGTGCATTATGCAGAAAACCATTTGGCAAAATCATTCAAAGCAGATATAGGGGATGTATCTTTTCATATAACCAAATGGCAGGATGAAGAACATTTTTTTAAACAGATACAGATAACCGATCGGACACATACCAGTCCTCATCATTTATATACAGAACGTGTAGCTAAATTTTCGTTGGGTGACTTTACTGATATGATGTCATACCAGGGAATGCAGGTGCAGGAGGTCTTTGGTGATTACCAACTTGGTAGGTATGATGTAAATCATTCACCCAGGATGATTATTATTGCAAGAAAAAATTAAGGAATTATTTTTCAGTCTTAGCAGCTTTATCTTCAATTTTTACTCCCACAAAAGTTGCCCTTACTTTATATTTTGATCTGTCAAATGCATGTGTGCCAGGCATATTGTAAACATAATTGCTATCTGGCGACCAAACCGGGATACTGTTTTTCTCCGGTGAATAAAATAAATTGAGATCCGCAAGATTCATTTGCCGCTTCTCAGTTTTCTGCTTATTCAATAATTGAGGAGATATAGTTATTGGTTTGCTAAACTTATTATTTTGTTCAAAGAAAGATTTCCTGTCAAGCACTTTGTTGGCTTCTTTCGATTGACCAATAGCGGTGGTCCCCAAAAGCATTATGGCAATAAGTAGCAGTGTAGTTTTCATAGTAGAAAATTACGCGATTTGTTTGATTCCTGCAAGGGGCTATTTGTTAAAATGGGGCGCTTAATAAATAACAGTCTGATAATGAGTTTGTTTGAATAAGCGTACCTACTCAAACCATTCAGCGCCATAATAGGAGAGTTCCCATAGGCCTTGTTTTTTTGTTAGTAAAGCAGAAGAGCCACCAGACTGAAAAGCATGAAAAAACACCAGACAAAGATCCTGCGCATCATTTAATAAGATGGTCGTTGATGTTATGATGGGGCGATTATACTTGTGTGATAAACTATCGTAATAATGAATCCATTTACCGTGTCTGGGAGGTTCAACTAATTTGATCCGACTACTCAAGGTGGAAAAATTGAGCTTGTAGTTATTTTGTTGAAGTATGTCGACAAGTGTTTTTTCACCAAGGTTGAAATGATCGGATAGCTTATTGTAAAAGTTCCTGTACCGGGTTATTGGCTCATTAAATGACTGTATCATATCATTGGAAGCTGAATGGTTAACGACAACCCAACCATAACGATATTCCTTGAATAATACCTTTTCCAGAATGGCACGATTTAAAGCAGTATCCTGCACTTCAGTATAAGAGGAATAGGCAACTTTACAGCAAACTATGCATATACATAAGAGGGATATTTTTAGCCACAGGGTCATGGTATTTAAAATTAAGCAATGATCATTAATTCCTGCTGACCTGTGTAAAACATAGATTGTATTATCTTTATCCAATAATGGCCAACTCATTCTTACTCCAACAATTTTTCCAGCGAATACTCGAATGGATACTGGGGCTTGATACCTGGTTATTCCTGCAAATCAATACCGTATTTACTAATCCTATACTGGATACCGTTTTACCACTTTGGCGCGACTCAGAATTATGGGTTCCATTATACCTGTTTCTCATCGTATTCGCACTCATAAATTTTGGTAAACAGGGCTGGAGCTGGATATTATTTGCCATTATCAATGTAACCCTTACCGATCAGGCCAGCAGCTCATTGGTAAAAAAATGGTTTGCGAGGATTCGCCCTTGTAACGAAGAAACCCTGGTTGGAAAAATGCGTTTATTACTCGAACATTGTTCAGGTGGTTTCAGTTTCACTTCATCTCATGCAACCAATCATTTTGGATTTGCCGTTTTTGTGTATTTAACCACCAGGCATTTTATGGGTAAATGGACCAGGTGGTTATTTGTATGGGCCGCTACCATTAGCTATGCCCAGGTTTATGTGGGCGTTCATTATCCAGTTGATGTTTTAGTAGGAGCATTACTAGGACTCGGCATCGGAACCCTTACCGCAAAATATTATAACAATAAAGTCGGATTGATTCAGATCAATCAACCCTCTATATCTGCACCTCATGAATAACAGATTGTTTGGTTTTATTTTATCCTCCTGCGTGGTGGTGTACATTATCTCCATGTGGCAAATACCCGTTATAGATATTGATGCGGCACAATATGCATCAATGAGCAGGGAAATGCTGGAGAATGGGTCATATCTTAAATTGTATGACCTGGGAATGGATTACCTGGATAAGCCTCCCATGTTGTTCTGGCTATCCTCACAAAGTCTTCGTTTGTTTGGCATTCACGATTGGGCTTATCGTATCCCTTCTGTACTCATGTTGTTACTGGGTATTTATGCCACTTACAGACTGGCATCTATATTTTACCATAAAACCATCGCTCAACTTTCAGCCATTGTATTAGCAGCATCACAGGCTGTTTTTTTAATGGCGCATGATGTTCGTTGTGATACCATGCTGCTGGGTTGGGTAACATTCAGTTTATGGCAATTGGCCGCCTGGTACCAATCCAACCAATGGAAACATTTATTACTTGGTTTTATCGCGATTGCCGGGGGCATGATGACCAAAGGCCCAATCGCTTTAATGGTGCCTGTATTTGCCTTTGTACCGCATTTTGTTTTGAGAAGAGAATGGAAACAGTTTTTTCGTTGGGAATACATTATTGGATTAATCGTAGTGGCAATTTTACTCGTTCCTATGAGTATTGGCCTCTACCAGCAGTACGATCTCGAACCCGGTAAAGTTTTTCATGGAAGGGCCATTCAATCCGGATTGCGTTTTTACTATTGGACCCAAAGCTTTGGAAGGTACACAGGTGAGAATGTTTATAATGAAATGAATCATTTTACCTTCCTCCTGGAAAATATGCTCTGGAGTTTTTTACCCTGGATCATTTTTTTCTTACTCGGATTAATCTTCACCATTCGTAAACTGATACAACAAAAATTCAGGATCGAAAAAGGAGAGGAGTGGATCAGTACCGGAGGGTTTATCGTCACATATTGTATCCTGGCAAGAAGTCAGGCTCAATTACCCCATTATATTTTCGTAGTGCTTCCATTGGCCGCAATAGTGACTGCAAGAACTATTTACCAGCTGCTCTTTGAGAAAAATTATAAAACATTAACCAATATTTTATATTGGGTACATCTCATACTATTTCTCTTATTATGGATTGCCGCTGTGGCATTAATGATCTGGCCTTTTCCTGCCATGCACCTGGTCATCAAAATATTGGCCATAACCGGACTGGTCTGCTATTTGTTCCTGCTGATTAAACCATTTCAGCAATTACCCAAACTATTGCAAATGGCCCTTTTTACTGTCATTGGTGTAAACCTTTGTTTGGTATCAGGTTTTTATCCGCAATTACTCAAGTACCAGTTAGGTAATACAGTAGCAGCCGTACTGGAGGAAAAGAAGGTGGATAAAACAAAGGTTGTTCAATATAATATCGATGAGAGCCGGGCATTGCATTTTTACGGGAAACGCATTTTTAAGCATATTACAGATAGCGCCCAAATTCATGCTACAGATATCTTACTTACGAAAAAAGAAAGTCTTCCAGCCCTTAAACAGCGGTTTCCCGACCTGAATACTATATTTGAGGGAACATATTACGGCGTGAGTATGTTAAGTCTTCCATTTCTTAACCCAAAAACAAGGGATAAAGAAACCATACCCTATGTTTTAATAGACTTGGATGGAAGATAATTGAACTGATAACATTATGACTGAAATCTTGATCATACTTGGGTTGATAATCCTGAACGGCTTTTTCTCTATGGCAGAGATAGCGCTGGTATCGGCCCGTAAAGCAAGGCTTGAGGCCCAGGCTGCGAAAGGTGATGCTGATGCCAAAAGGGCATTAGATCTTGCCAATCATCCCGATACTTTTTTATCAACCATCCAGATAGGCATTACACTTGTAGGCGTGTTAACCGGTATTTATTCCGGCGATACATTTAAAGAACCATTGAGTAACTGGTTGATGGGGTATGGTGTATCTGTTGATTATGCAGGTACCGTGGCCACCACATTAATTGTAATTGTTGTAACTTATTTATCCCTTGTTTTGGGCGAATTGGTTCCTAAAAGAATCGGTTTGAGTAACCCCGAAGGAATTGCCAAATCTGTGGCTGGTCCGATGAGAATCGTTTCTATAATTACTTATCCATTTATCTGGTTGCTGACAAAATCCTCGCACCTGATCATACGCTTACTCAATATGAAGCCGAATGATAACCAGGTTACTGAGGAGGAAATTAAGGCCATTATCAGCGAAGGAACAGAACAGGGAACAATTGAGGAAGCAGAACAGGAAATCATAGAAAGGGTATTTCACTTAAGTGACCGCAACATTACTTCCTTAATGACGCACAGAAGCGATATTATCTGGTTGGAAGTGGATGATACCGTATTGCAGGTAAGGTCGGAAGTGATGGAAGATATGCATTCGGTGTATCCGGTCTGCGAAAAAGACATTGATCATATAAAAGGAGTGGTTTCATTAAAGGATCTATTCGCTGCTGCGCCCGATAGCACTATCAGCGACCTGATGAAAGATGCCATGTATGTTCCCGAGAATAATACTGCTTACCAGGTATTAGAGAAATTCAAGCAGACAAAGATTCACCATTGTTTTATTGTGGATGAATATGGGTCAGTATTGGGATTAATAACCTTGAATGATATCCTTGAAGCCATTGTCGGTGATATTCCACAGGAAGAAGATGAGGCCTATGAAATAACGCCAAGGGAAGATGGCAGCTATCTGGTAGATGCCCAGATTCCATTTTATGATTTCCTGAGTCATTTCGACAAAACAGAATGGATGATGGAAGGCGATCGCGACTTTGATACGCTGGCCGGATTTATCATCCATGAACTCGAAAAAATTCCGGTTACAGGCGACACACTGGAATGGAAAATGTTCAAGTTTGAAATTGTTGATATGGATCAGCACCGTATCGACAAAATTCTTGTGTCCAATATTGCTTGATGTTATGAATGGATGGAGGGAAATAGGCTGCGAGCTTCTAGCCTCTAGCTGCTAGCTTTGATTGGTGCTTATTATAGACTTTCTGCTTTTAATGGGATTAAATGGGGCGAATAAGAAAATTTAAAGTCAGTTCTTAAATAAATATTTTGTTTGAATAAATGCACTATTTATAGAACGCAGATTATCATGATTTTCAGGATTTATCATGATAGATCTTGAAAATCATGATAATCCGTGTTCCATTCCACGCTAACCTCGTAGCGTATTACTTATTTATCTGAACAGAACTACATTGTAACAGTAACTTAGAAGGTAAAAGAAATATCCTGTTTAGGATAATCCATCTTATAGGTTTTCTGAATCCCTTTCGATTTTACATGAATGATATTAACCTGTTTGGTTTCATAGTCGTACAATAAGCTGCAATCAACCGCTACCTGGTTAACTATCGGCTGTTTTTCGATTTCAAAATAGCACCAGGTACTTTCCAATTGCTGCTCAAAACCAACCAGGGTAAAGCGGGTAGCTTTGCCATTTACTTTAAGCTTCAGGTGCTCGGTCATATAGGCCAATAAACTCTTTTCTACCAGGGGTTTGTCTTTGGGGTTCTGGATATCAAACTGTTGTTTACTGAATTTTTCTAACGTTTTTTCAAGGTCATCCGTAAACACCCGTACACTTATTTCCAGTGAGGCCGCATTGTTATTGTGGTTGATGTCTATCACCGACATAAAAAAGGGATGAACCATAGAAAGCATGCCTGCCAACATCCATTGAATCAGTATATTTACCATTTATTATTCAGCTTTTCCTAATACAAAGGTCATAATAAATTTTCAAATCAGCCATGGATCAGTTTTTAGCTTATTTCGAAGTAGGATTTGGTCATATAGTTAGCCGCAGTCTTGGAGTTGATCATATTCTCTTTATCGTGGCATTGGCAATCCGCTACCAGTTCTCCGACTGGAAAAAATTACTGGTACTGGTAACTGCATTTACCATCGGGCATTCCATAACACTGGCTTTGAGTGTATTTAATATTGTAAACTATTCAATAACCTGGATTGAGTTCCTGATTCCAGTCACGATAGTTATTACGGCAATCAGTAACTTTTTTGTGACCAAATTCAATTTTAAGTCCCGTTTCCCGCTTATTTATTTCTTCGCATTATTTTTTGGTTTAATACATGGCCTGGGATTCAGTAACTACCTGAAAAGCATGTTAGGCCGCCAATCATCCATAATTTGGGAGTTATTTGCCTTTAATGTGGGTTTGGAAGTAGGTCAACTGGTAATCGTACTGGCAATGTTGATCATTTCATTTATATTCGTCAATCTTTTGAAGTGCAATCGCAGGGAGTTCCTTCTCTATATCAGCGGGGGAGCATTTGCAGTTGCGCTTTTAATGGCAATAGAAAGATTTCCTCAGTAAAAACAAAAGATGTAATAAGCCTGAATAATGATTGTTTTAAATGATTTTTTGGGCCAATTCCATAAGACCAAAACCATAAATACCAACCGATGAAAAAAATTGCTTTACTGGCGATTGGATCAATTTTCATGGTTTCTGCACAGGCGCAGAATATCATGAATAATCCAACATCCAATCACGGCAACCGCTTTGAACAATTGGGTACCATTTTACCAACACCCAATGAGTATCGAACCGCTAGTGGTGCCCCCGGCCCGAAATACTGGCAGCAAAGGGCCGATTACAATATCAAGGCTGAACTTGATGAGGCCAACTTTAAATTGAAAGGAAGCGAAACAGTTACTTACTATAACAACTCTCCGGATGTACTTACTTATATCTGGCTTCAGTTGGATGAAAATGAACATAATTCTCAAAAAAATGCGGGATTCGATGATCCCAGTTCATTGCGTCAGGTATCGGTAAATGCGCTTGATGCGATGGAAGAGAATAAAACCGATAACGGTTATGGCCATATCATCAGCAAACTCACAGATGCCACTGGCAAAAACCTGAAATATACCATCAACCGTACCATGATGCGTATTGATCTGCCCACAGCCTTAAAGCCTGGTCAGAAATTCGTATTCAACCTCGACTGGTCCTATAAAATATCAGATCGTATGGTAAAAGGTGGTCGTGGTGGTTATGAAATGGTAGATGGGAATGCTTTATTTACCATGGCACAGTGGTTTCCTCGTCTTTGTGTGTATAGTGATTTTCAGGGATGGCAGAACCACCAGTTTACTGGTAGAGGAGAGTTTGCCCTCACATTTGGTAACTACAATGTACAAATTACCGTTCCGGGTGACCACGTGGTATTAAGTACAGGTGAGTGCCAGAACTATCCTCAGGTATTAACTGCGGCTCAACTTGCCCGTTGGAACAAAGCTCAAACTGCTAAAGAACCAGTTGAAATTGTAACACTGGAAGAAGCAAAAAAAGCAGAGCAGGGTAAAAGCACCCAGAAAAAAACATGGATTTACAAAGCGACCAATGTGCGTGATTTCGCCTGGACCTCCAGCCGTAAATATGTGTGGGATGCAATGCCTGCGTATGTAGAAGGCAAGAAAATCATGTGTATGAGTGGTTATGGTAAAGAGGCCTATGGCTTATACCGTAAATATTCTACTAAAATTGTTGCGCATACCATAAAGTCTTATTCTAAGTTCTCTATCCCTTATCCTTACCCTGTTGCTCAAAGTATTGAAGCAGCAAATGGTATGGAATATCCAATGATTTGTTTCAACTATGGCCGTACAAATCCGGATGGCACTTATAGTGAAGCAACCAAAAATGGAATGATTGGTGTAATCATTCACGAAGTAGGACATAATTTCTTCCCCATGATCGTGAACAGTGATGAGCGTCAGTGGACATGGATGGATGAGGGTTTGAATACATTTGTAGAATATCTTGCTGAAGAACTGTGGGACAATAAATTTCCATCACGCCGTGGGCCAGCCTGGGGTATTGTGGATTATATGAAAGCTCCTAAAGAGCAATTGGAACCAATTATGACGAATAGCGAAAACATCGTTCAATTTGGTCCTAATGCTTATGCAAAACCAGCAACTGGTTTAAATATCCTCCGTGAAACCATTATGGGAAGAGAATTATTCGATTTCTCATTCCGCGAATACGCACGCCGCTGGGCATTTAAACATCCTACACCTGCTGACCTGTTCCGTACAATGGAAGATGCAAGTGCAGTGGATCTTGACTGGTTCTGGAGAGGATGGTTTTATGGTATCGAGCCATGTGATATTGCCATAGATACGGTACGTTATGCTGTGTTTGATCCAAATGCAGTTCCACAGGCAAGAGGCGGAGCTCCACGCACAGTGCCTTTGGATAAACCTTTGGTGAATGCTTTTGAAGACATTTCAAAAATCCGTAACAGGGAAGATAAAACCATCGTATTCCAAACAGATGCAGATACTTCGCTCCGCGATTTTTACTGGAGATATGCCCGTGGACTTGAGCCATACGATGCAGATACCAAAGTAACACTGCCTTCATTTGGTACTCCTGAGGCTTTGACTGAAGCAGAAATGGCAAAATACAAAGACATGCACCTCTATGAAATTACGTTCAGTAACAAAGGGGGATTAGTAATGCCGCTGATCGTAGAATTCACTTTCGAAGATGGTACCACTGAAACACAACATTTATCTGCACAGATATGGCGTAAAAACGAAAATAAAGTTACGCGTGTGTTTATGACCAAAAAGAAAGCTGTAAGTATTAAGCAGGACCCTATGCGTGAAACCGCTGATATCAATGAAGCGAATAACAAATGGCCCGCAACTGCTGAACCTACTAAGTTCCAACTCTTTAAAATGAATGGAGCGGCTCGTGGTCAGTCACAGGGTACCAACCCAATGCAAAATGCTTTGCAAAAAAGAAACTAATTAATTTCAGCTAACACTAAACCACCCTGCTTCAAATGGTATTTGACGGGGTGGTTTTTTTATGAAATAAACAATATGAAAAACATGTTCATCCGCAAACTTTTCCTGGTTCTTTTGCTGTTGCCCGCAAGCTATTATACTGCGATTTCCGCAACTGTGGATACAATTGATATTAAGAGCAAATGCATGGATAAAAACATCCGTACAGTAGTAATTACGCCAGATGGTTATGATGCAGCAGCCGGTAAAAAATATCCTGTTGTATATCTCTTACACGGACATAGTGGCAATTACCGGTCATGGGTAAAAGATGTACCCACCATTAAAAAAGCAGCAGATGAACTAGGGTTGATCGTGGTTTGTCCGGATGGAGGGTTTAATAGTTGGTATATAAACAGTCCTGTAAATGATTCGGTTAAATACGATACACATATATCCGAAGAATTGATTCCATATATTGATGCGAATTACAGAACGATTGCAGATAGGAAAGCAAGGGCTGTATCTGGTTATAGTATGGGAGGGCATGGAGCTTTATACCTCGCATTAAAACATCCTGATTTATTCGCAAATGTTGGAAGTATTTGCGGTGGGGTAGACCTAAGACCATTTCCGAACAACTGGCAGTTGAAACGTATTTTAGGAGACATCCAAACATCACCCGGAAACTGGGATGCCTATTCTGTAATCAATCTGGTAGATGGATTAACAAAGGGGCAATTGAATATGATGATAGATTGTGGCGTAGATGATTTCTTCCTTACAGTTAATCGTAAACTGCATGAAAAATTAGTAGAAAAAAAGATACCACATGAATATATTGAAAGAGAAGGCGGACACACCAGGAATTATTGGGCAAATAGTGTAGACTACCACTTCTTCTATTTTAAAAGAATCTTCACCCAAGCAGGATACTAGAGGATGGCAGATTTCAGATTTCAGATGTCAGATGGCAGATGTTTGATGTTTGATCTTTGATTTCTAATATCCCACATCTTAAATCAGTCATCTGCCATCTGAAATCTGACATCTGCGATCTGACATCTGCGATTTGACATCTAAAAATGTAAAAGCAACCTCTTGCCAAGGTTGCTTTTTTACTGCATTAGATTTTACAGTGAGCCCCGTTATCAGTCACTATATTTACCACCTGCAGCAACCCAGTTAGTGATTTTTTGTTTATCGGTAGCGTTAAGCTGTCCACCCTGAGGCATGAAAGATGGATTGCCATCTACTGCTCTGGCTTTAATACGAGCCGCAGCGTTAACGATATTACAATCAGTGCCGAAATTTTGTCCACCTTGTGCACTAGCGCCCGTATGACAACTATTACAATTGGCAACTATTACTGCTTTTACAGCAGCAAATAATGGTCCACTTGCAGCTGCTGTAACTGTTACTGTACCAGTTTTGGTACAACCTTCACTATCTTTTGCGATGATCGTGTGATCACCTGCTCCAACATTTGAGAAGCTGCCAGAACTTTGAAATGTTCCTCCATCAATATTATAAGTAAAACCAGTACTACCACCTGCTGTTGCTGTTACAGTACCTCCTGTACAACCAGAAGCACTGGTAGAGCCCAATGTAAGGGTCAGATTTTTTGATCCGCATCCCCCTGTTGAAGGTGGGGTAGGAGAAGGACTTGGAGAACTTCCTCCTTTACTACAAGCAACAATAATGATTGATGATGCTGTTAGACAAAGAAAGATGGTTAATGTTTGGCGTATCTGCTTCATAAAATAGCTTTAGATTTTATAGATATACGCTATTTCTTTTCGTAGGGTTGCCTTAATTGTAAAGAAAAATTTAAACCAAAGCTGCTGAGCCTGATACTGCCATATCCCAAACCTGATAAAGGCAGTGCTACATAAGGTTCTATTAGAATACTGGTGCCTGGACCTATCGCTTTTCTCCAGCCGGCCGACAGCTTCAATATCGATAATAAATGGGTATTGCCGGTTGGGTAGTTGCTGTTACGCGTAATTGGTTGTCCGTTCCAGTAATAAGAATAATTATAATTTTCCCTTGTCATGAAATAGGAAGAAATACCTGTGCTGACAAAGAACCCGCGTTTTGCAGTACCATTGAATTTATACCTTAATAAAAGCGGTACTTCCCACATGTTACAGTATCCTTCCACCATTGTTAATTTATAATTTGCCACCCAACTACCTTTTGGTGCATGGAAATCTTGTCCGGCCATACTGTAGTTTTTCTTTGTAAATAATACACCAGTATGAACCGACCATGTTTCATTAAAATGATAGCCGGTTATAAAGCCTGCATTTATTCCGGCTTTACTCGAATAACGGAATTTCACCGTGCTTGCATCCATGCCGCCAACTAATGCAAAACTGAATTTGCTGTCGGTTGATTTATTAGTTTTTGGGATGCTGTTGTTTATATTCAAAGTGTCGGTTTTAACAACTGATTGCTGCACGCTGCTGTCGTTCTTTTGTTCTAAGATGCCAGTCACAGTTTTATTGCTGCCTGTATCAGTTGTTATTTTAATTGTATTAAGAGCATTACTGCTATTCTTGTTGGTTTGTGGTAATTCCGATTTATTGCTTTGCGTGGAAGACTCCAATGTTACCGGGTTCTCTGTTTGCTTTTTATCGAATGATGCTGTATTTGTTTTTTTATCTGCAGTTATTACCTGTGCATCGTTACTATTTTTTGAAACAGGAATTTGTGAAACATTTACAGCATTGTTTTTTTGAGATAGTGTAACCTTATTTTGATTAGGTGTAGCTGGTCTGGTGTATGCAGGTTCGGGTATAGTATTAAGAACCTCATCTTTTGTTGTGGTGGGCGATTGTTTTGCAATTTCAGTAGTTGTCAGATCGGTTTCAGCCTTTTTATCGTCGACTGACTGGGACTGTTCTGGTGATACTCCAGGTTCTGTATTTGAAATGTTTTTGGTTTTTTGCGCGGAAGATATTTCATTATTAGGCAAGCTTAAATAAATAGCGCCTGCGCCAATAAATAGTAAAGGTAACAGCCACCAGAAAAGAAAGCGACGTCTTTTCTTTTCCTGAACTGGCATTACCTGATCCAGGGCAGCTTCCATTTTCTCCCATGAAGCTTTGCCCGGTGGGGTATATCCACTGGCAGCATCCCGGCTCTTTTGCTCGAGCCTGATATCGTTCTCTGAATTAGACATAGGTTTTTATTCCACTGCGTTCTGCAATTATTTTTCTCAAATTATTTTTCGCTTTAGATAAGTTGGACTTTGATGCTCCTACACTGATTTGCAGGGATTGTGCTATTTCATCATGACTTAACCCCTCTATTACAAACAGGTTGAATACTGTTCTGTATACCGGGGTTAATTGCCTGATAGCGTCTATGATTTCATCATAGGCCATTTTGTCAAGTCCGGATTCCTGATGGGTCGTAATATTATCCTGTTCGCCTTGTTGGTCCATGCTGATAATATTCAACTGCACTTTTCTCAACTGATCAATACAGGTATTAATTACAATTCTTTTAAACCATCCTTTTAACAGTGCCTCAACATCCCCTTCGCGGTTAGCTTCGAATTTGTGGATGTTTTTGAAAAGCTTGATGAACGATTCATGCACCATTTCTTCGGCTTCCTCCTGTTGATGGATATAGCGATAGCTGATTTTAAGGGCATAATCAAAAAGCCACTCGTATAGCATACGCTGGTAATTACGATCGTTGTTGCAACAACCGTTGATCATACTCATTATTTGATCTGTAACACGGGGCAAAATGAAGCAGTATGTTTAAATATCCTTCCTGTTAAACTACAATTATTCCCCCGTATACGCAAGGAATAGCAATGGGGTTGCCCGGAAGAAATAAGAAATAAGGAATATGAAATAAGGAATGAGAAAGTAAGGTTTTCCTACTTCCTTATTTCATATTTCTTATTTCATATTCCTTATTCCTTATTCCTTATTCCTTATTCCTTATTCCTTATCCCCCTGTTCTTCCGTCTCTTATTTTGGTTTTTTTCTTGCCGGAGTTCTTTTTTTCGAAGTTGAGTACCTCTTTGGGCTTGTTTTTTACCGATGCACTGTCCTTTTTTACCGATGCGCTGTCCGCATTTTTAAGCAATTTTTCGGGGTTGCCCGGTTCTTTGCCAGGTTCAACAAACTGGTCCAAAAACCAGTTTTCGGTGCGGAGAATTTGTCCGGTGGCCGGGTCAAAAAAGCGCCATCGACCATGTTTTAATGCGTTACCATTTATTTTAACTATTACTTGTTCAACCTTTGTTGGGTCGATTACATCCTGCACATCTACCGTATCAAATTGTTTCGCCGGATTCATCGCCCGCCAGCTTTCTTCCCGCTCAATGCCAGTCATAGTAAAGTATTTGCTCGATCCGTCTTTCAATCCCCATCGGTAATTTTCTATGGCAATCATATCACCCATCAGGTTAAACCTGCGCCAGGTGCCTTCTTTTTTACTGTTGATAAAACTGCCTTCTTCTTCATAACCCCGTTCACCTCTGATAGGAGGAACTTCAATTTTCCAGCGACCCTGTTTGAGCCCGTTTTTATCGGTACAGTTAATGGTATCTCTTTTGGAAGTGAGCTTAAAACTAACACATTGTGCCCCTAAACCGGAGGAAAAGAAAATGAACAATGGTAGTGCTATCAAACGCATAATCGTTTAAATTGGGCCTCCCAAATTACCAACTATTTTACTTAGTATGAGAAAATTAACAACTGCTTGCTTCCTGCTATGGACCTTAACCGGATTAGCACAGGTGAAGCCTACATCTGCGGATGTACGTATGAAAGCTGTTCAACAAAGGAAACAGTTACAACAACAGTCACTGGTAAACAATACCAGCTTCCGTAATGTCGGCCCTTCTGTAATGAGTGGTCGAGTAGTAGATATGGAGGTAAACCCGGAAGATCCAACGGAATTCTACGTTGCGTATGCAACTGGTGGTTTATGGCATACGACAAATAATGGCCAGAGTTTTACCTCAATTTTCGACTCGGAAGACATCATGACCATCGGTGATATCGCCATGAACTGGAAAACCAGAACCATCTGGGTAGGTACCGGCGAGGTAAACAGCAGCCGTTCCAGTTATGCTGGTATCGGGGTGTTTAAAAGTAGTAATAATGGAAAAAGCTGGGAATATCTCGGCTTACCAGACAGCCATCATATTGGTGAAATTGAATTACATCCAACAGATCCCAATACAGCATGGGTAGCCGTATTAGGCCATTTATATTCAGCCAATAAAGAAAGAGGTGTTTATAAAACCACAGATGGCGGTAAAACCTGGAAACTAACCCTTTCAAGTGATGCGAATACCGGTGCTGTGGACCTGGATGTAAACCCGAAAAATCCGAATGAAGTTTATGCTGCTATGTGGTATCGCACCCGTTCTGCTTCAAATTTTGAAGAAGGGGGCAAAACCAGTGGTATCTATAAGAGTACAGATGGAGGTGATAACTGGCAGTTAATTTCGAAGGAAGGTTCCGGATTTCCTAGTGGGGAAGGTGTAGGAAGAATTGGTTTGGCAATCTATCCATCAAATCCAAATACCATTTTTGCAGTAGTCGATAATAATTTCCGCCAGCCTGCAGGAAACCGTTCAAATAATACGGATACCAGCAGGTATGCTTTGGCTGATTTTAAAGACCTCAGTAAAGAACAATTTCTTGCACTGAACGATAACAAGCTGAATGCATTTATTCGTTCACCCAGAAATGGTATACCTGCAAAATATACAGCGGCTTCTTTAAAAGAAGCAGTAAGTAATGGCACATTTGCTCCTTCTGTGATCTGGGATTATTTATACGATGCAAATACTGCCTTATTTGAAACGCCGATTTACGGAGCTCAATTATACCGTAGTGATGATGGTGGTGCAAGCTGGAAAATGACCCACAAAGATGCTATCCCCAACCTTTACAGCACTTACGGATACTATTTTGGTAAAGTGTGGGTTAGTCCTACAGACGATAAAAAAATTGTACTTACCGGTGTAGGTCTTTTATTGAGTACCGATGGTGGATCTACCTTCAAACAGATAGGTAAAGAGAATGTACACTCAGATCACCATTATGTATGGATCAACCCTAAGCGCGACAGCCACATGATTAATGGTAATGATGGTGGATGTAATATTACCTATGATAATGGCGATCATTGGTTCAAAGCCAATACGCCTCCTGTAGGACAGTTCTACAATATAGCTGTTGATATGGCACGTCCTTACAATGTATATGGTGGTTTACAGGATAATGGTACATGGTATGGTTCCAGCACCACCCGCGAAAATTACGACTGGTACGATGGTGGTCATAACCCATATACTTCTATCGGCGGTGGTGATGGTATGCAGGTGCAGGTAGACTGGAGAGACAACAAAACAGTTTACAGCGGATCCCAGTTTGGTGCATACAGCAGACAAACTATTGGAACCAGAGACAGGAGAGGCGTTCGTCCGGCTCGTGACCTGGGCGAAACTCCCTTGCGTTACAACTGGCAAACACCGATTCTGTTGAGTCGTCATAATCAGGATGTATTTTATTATGGAAGTAACAAGTTTCATCGTAGCATGAATCGTGGAGATAGTATGGTTACTATGAGTGCTGACCTCACTACCAATCCTCAACAAGGCGATGTGCCATTTGGTACACTGGCTACCATGAGTGAAAGTCCGCTTCGTTTTGGACTGATATATGTTGGTTCGGATGATGGTAATATTCAGGTGAGTAAAGATGGTGGTTATACCTGGACACTCATCAATAAAAAATTACCTAAAGGTTTATATGTTAGCCGTGTTACTGCAAGTGCCTTCAGTGAATCACGTGTTTATGTATCTCTGAATGGCTACCGTAACGACCATTTTGAAGCGTATGTTTATGTGAGCGATGATTATGGCACAACATGGCGTCAGATCATGAAAGACCTGCCTGCTGAGCCTGTAAACGTTGTAAAAGAAGATACAGAAGATGGTAATATCATTTATGTAGGTACTGATGGCGGCTTATACGTTAGTATTGACGGCGGTAATACATCTATGATGTGGAACAAAGGAATGCCAAACAGTATTCCGGTTCATGACGTTGTTATTCACCCAAGAGATGGTGAAATCGTAGTAGGCACCCATGGCCGCAGTTTATACATCGCTAAACTCGATGAAGTACGTAAGCTGGCGAAGAAGAAATAATTTTTGATGGCAGATGTCAGATGTCAGATTTCTGATTTCTGATGTCTGATGTCGGATTTGAGGGAATTCATTAGATGTGCTTGGTGAAAGGTTTTGCCTTTCACCAAGTTTTTTTTTATGCATACAACCCTATTTAAAATCCGACATCAGACATCAGACATCAGAAATCTTCCATTATTTTTTCCCGATCCACAAATCCTGTTTTCCTGCTTTTTGGGGGAATGTTGTTCCATCGAAATGGGCTATCAGGTTGAAGTTTGTTTTTAGTATTTCCCGGAATTTTTCTGGGTGATGGTAAGAGGTCATCATTCGGTGGCCTGTGATGGGATATTTAGTAGTGTAAATTCCCCTGGCAAGTATTTGCTGTTGTTTTGCTGCAGACAATTGTTGGATAAAATGGTTCCCATGTGTGGTAACCCAGATAATTCCACCGGGTTTAAGGATGCGGTATAATTCAAGTAACCATTGCTGTTGCAGGTTAGCGGGAATATGTGTGAGTACGGAGAATCCGATAATCAGGTCAAACTGATCATTTATAAAGGGAAGTGGGGGTAGAGCGTTTTGTTGTGTAAACTGAATGCCTTCAATATTTTGTTGGTTCCACGCAATGGTTTGGGCATTGGTATCACAGGCGGTAATCACTGCATCCGGACAAACGGTTGTAAGGTGGCGCGTAATCCTTGCCGGGCCGCAGCCCCAGTCTAATATTTGCGGGGTAGGCGGGATGTATGCTTTTATACTGTCTATTATTTCCTGTGCAGTCAATGCACCGTCTTCAATGTATTTTCTGTAATTGAGCTGGTACGATTCGTATAAGGTATACGCGGCAGGAAAAGCAGTGGTTGGATGCTCTCTTCGGTAGCGCCGGTTACGGCTAAAATACCTGAGCTGCTGCCATCTGAATAGCAGACGGTCTGTAAAAACAGGGAACAAATATTTCAAGGTATGTACCAACGACATCTGTAAAGAAACTGAACAATAATGAATATCGAACATCCAACTTCGAAATTGGATATTCGATATTCCTCTGTTCATTATTCCTTCACTTCTTCTTCCACGAATTCCAGTATATCTGCAGGCTGACAGTTCAACGTTTTGCAAATGGCTTCCAGTGTGCTGAAGCGAATGGCTTTTGCCTTGCCGGTTTTCAGGATGGAAAGATTCGAAAGGGTGAGGCCTACCTTTTCCGACAGCTCATTCAGCGACATCTTACGCTTGGCCATCATTACATCTAAGTTTACAATGATTGGCATGGCTTATACGGTTAAATCGTTTTCGGTTTGCAATGCAACACCCCTTTTGAAAATATGGCCAATAACATAAATTACGGCAGCCATTAAAATAAATGCCTGTCCATCTTCCCAAAACTGGTTCAACTCCGTTACTGAATGACCATAATGCGTAAGGCTTTTGGCTGTTTGTCGACCAATATGGCTAATGATACCGATGGAGAAGGTGGTGTAGGAAATCTTTAAGATTTCTGCAGCAACAAAATCATCGAATGGCTTAGCCATGTCTATTTTGTGCATAAGCATTACCAGTACATAAAACAGGTAAGCTTTTAATCCCGCTATGAACAAAATAAAACTATACATACCATAAAAGGCCCACTGGCTCCGCTGGTACATTTCACTAAGGTCTAGTTTTAGGTAAAGCTTGTCTACCGATTCGGGTTTGGTAATGCTGAAAATAAAATTCACAAGCAAAGCGCCTGCTTCTATACATAGGCCAGCGAAGATGATCCAGGCAATGATGTGTAAGGCTTTAAAAATGAAGTTGTTACTGGGTGTCATGGTGTTAATGTTTTGAATAATGATACAAAAGTAATAAATATTTATTGAAAAACAATAAAAATCTGTCTTTTTTCAAAAAAATCTCTTTCGCACTCTTTGCGTAGCCGGTTGATGTGAGTTAACCGCAGAGAAAGGAGAAAATGGAGTTTACGCAGAGATTGTAGCGTATTATTATTATTGTATCAGGTGGCTGTATGCACGGTCACCATAGTAGCGGTATCTTCTGTTTTCGGCTGCTGTGCCTATTAATACCGAATGAATAAAGCCATTGTATTCTACCTGTTGTGTGTGGTAAATTTTGCGGTCGGGATTCTTTTTCAGATACACATTCATTCTTTTGTTTTTCGATTGAAAATGCATGATAGAATCATCCTTTACTTTAAAGCGTAAAGCCTGCAGATCTTTTATCATCAGTTTGCTTCTGTACCAGGTTCCGCCGGTGGCACTTACAATGGGTTTATCGTTGTACAGGGCAACGCTGTCGTTATAAGCAAAAACAGTAAGAAAATTTTTACGGTTACTACTTAACCATGCCCTGATCTTGTTGGTATAGGATGAATCGTAACCATAATTACTATCAATAAAAGTTATGCGACGAACAAAACCTGGCAGCTGTTTTTGGGCATCCATATATCCGAAAATAAAACTACCACCACCGCTATGTCCATTCAGGTGAAGGGTGAAGTTTTTCAAAGCCAGTGTTTGAATAATAGTGTCAACAATGGCCGTTATCTGTGTTTTATAATCGGGATAAGCACGTTTCCATTGCGGCCAGGCTTTTTTATCATTTTCCAGATAAGCTACGATAATGTTTTCTTTGCTTGCTTCCCTGATGAAAGCTGTTTGGGCTTTGATGTGTTGAATATCGTAGTGCCAGTCATCGCCTGGTTCCATTCTCTTACCCATTGTTTGAGCGGTGGTATTACCATTGGGCAGGGCAAATAGTATAAGCTGTGTTCTTTTATGTGTTAATTGGGTAGGTCGGTCTATGGTAATGGTAACATCATTTCTGAATCGGTAACTGATGAGTGTATCTGATGCACTAAAGCCAGACAAGGCATTTAAAAGGGACACTAAAATGCAGGTAAATGTTTTCATAAATAACCATCCCAAATTATCATCCAAGCTACTGCTTTTGTAACAAATAGTTGAAATAAAAAAGCACCTGATAAAATTGAAATATCGCTTTCCGGCTATCAATAACGGGGGTGCCCGCTTATCCCGAAAGTTTATGCACAATCGTTTCAAAAAATGTACACGATGCGCTGTTCTTCCTAATACAGAATATTTTGTGCGCAATGGCTCATCCTTGCGATTTACCATTTATATAACCAATATAATGTTGGAGCAAAAACTTCCGGAATATGTCTGGATATAAGTTGAACTTGGTCATTCAATTAACTTAATTCGTTGTTTCATGATTAAATTTTTGAACCAGGCAAAGCAACAAATATTCTTACAGGTATTTACGGTTTACCTCCGTTACCTTATAGGTGGTGCATTTGTAATAGCAGCCTTTGGTATGGGCAAAGTAAAAGGTAAAGCTAACCTCATGTATTCAATGGATAAGCCTATCGAACAACTGGAACCTATCCAGCAGTTTTTCAGGGTGATGAGCGACTCGGGATTGTACTGGCAATTTATTGGATGGAGCCAGATTATAGGCGGGGCCTTATTAATGACACAAAAACTGGCAAGGGTAGGAGCACTAGTTTATTTCGGTTTAATACTGAATATTTTTATCATTACTGTGTCCTATAACTTTCAGGGTACATCTGTAATAACTGGTCTGATGTTGTTAGCTACTACTTACCTGCTTGTATGGGATTTGCCGGCATTCCTGCCATTGATAAAAAATACAGTTGATTATAAACCAATACCCCTGAAACTGGCTGATCATACCTTCTGGGCAATACTTGGTTTTATAATGTTGCTTACTATTGTAATACTGGCTTTTGTTTACCCGAACCCTATATTTCAATTAGGTATTCCTTTTGTGGAAGGGTTGATTGGGTTTATTGTGTTTATGGTTAAGATTAAAAATGATAATACAGCATAGTGTATCTACAAGTTGAACATTTGTGATAATCAAAAGAAAAATAAAGTAAGGATAATTGCCAGGTGTTATGTTATTACATTTTGCAATCGAAGAAATCTTTATTCGGATGCTTCAATTATCGCTTTTGGAAACTTTCTGAGCTTTCCAAAGTTAATGCTCAACTTGCAAATGGTGTTTAGGAAAGATATTTTGCATTAATAATAAAATCAGGCTTTTATAGCGATAAATATGCGCTATGTCAAATCAGTTAGTTGTTTTGCCTTTTATTCAACGTGAAACTAAAATCTTCATTGCCGATAAAAAAATGGTTGTTTTTATGCAGAAAGAAAGCAATGTTTTCATCGCCTAATAAGAGCGAGATAGATTTTGTCGGCTGGTCAGGGTCAAGCTTGTAGATAACTGTATTCGGGTTGCCTGGTAGTCCTTTTAGTATTGTCCAGGTGCCAGTAATAGCCGTTTCCCTGCTATTAGTTCTCATAAGCGCGTAAGAGCTTGGTTTAAGGGTAACAGGATCTTTGCTAAGGGTAAGTTTCCATTTCAGTTTAAAACAGTCTGGTTGAACAGTGAGGTTATGTTCTGCTGCAAATTCAAGGCAGGGTGTTCTTCCTTCAAAAATAATTTGCGTTGCTGTGTCCTCAGAAATCGCTGATTGTTTAGCAAATGCCGGTAAGGTACTATTTTCACTGAGTAAAGGTTTTTTTCTGTTAAGTGTATAACTCCAGCCTCCATTACCTATCATCAGTTTATGTTGAATTGTTAACAGGTGAAATATATTATCGCTGAGCTTTTCGAGCAATATTGCTGCATCTTTTTTGTTACTTTTTAAATGATAAACCCTGCTGGTTGGCCGCTCATTATTTTCTGATACTGTGTAGCGGCCTTCAAATTTTTTTTGCAGCCCACCGCCAATAAATCCAAGTGTGTTTGGTTTTGATTCACCGTACACAATTGATAGGGTGAAAACCTGGTCCCCGGTATTGGGTTCAGAAAGGGTCAGATTCCATCTGATGAAGTCGGCTTTTGTATTAAGCGGAATAGAAAGTTGTTGTTTAATTTCATCATCTGCTGGAGTACAGCCAACAAGATGTATAATATTTTCGGAATTCTTTGGCTTTGCGTCGCATGAATTGAATAGCGACAGAATAGTTAACGCAAACAGTATTGAGTAATTCAAAAACAAACCTGCGATTTTCATGGTATCCCAAATTTAATTAAAACTGGGAGCTTTAATTGTTAAAACTATCTATCAAATCATAGAAATCCGTGAGCCTGTTCCTTGTTTTATAATGTGCTAGCTTAGGAGGTTGACCGAAGGACAAAATGTGCCAATTTGCCTTTATCTGCGTGTATAGGTTATTGCTATGCGAACCTGTTACATTAACGTGCAGGGTTAATGCCAATATATTTCACTTCGCTTATTTGTATAATGGGCTGAATATTGGTATAGTTTTTAAAGTCATTGATAATCGTTTCCCTGTTTTGACCAACGGCTTTATTGTATTCAGTTATATCTTTTACATAGAAATAACCGATGGCCAAAAAGGGTACTTTATCTGCTGGGGTTCTGCCTGCTATGCCTTTGTCGATTTCATAGAATTGTAAATTTTCTCCCAGAAAGCCTGCTACCATTGGCATATGCTTGCGCTCGTAGTAATCCATGTCGAAATTTTTGCCATCACCATTTGGATATAGAATGGCTACTTTAAACAACTCATTGCCGGTTGATGAAGCATGGATTAACTGTCTGGTTTTACAGCCAAACAAGCTTACAAGGATAATGAATAACAGAAGTTTACTTTTCATTTGATTCGCTTTAAAAGATCATCATTATGCCAAAAACACATAGAACTATTTTTGTGTCCAATAATCTATAACAGTTACTTTATCTAAAATACCGGGTAATAGTTCTGTAAATGTTTTATGCGCCGGATGCACTAAATAATCGTCCCGATCTTTTTCGCTGGCAAAACTGAGTAAGAAACAATGGGTAAGACCATTGTTCAGTTTTTCGGGACTATTATTAGTACCCCATTCAAAATTTTTGATGGCTTTTATCTGGGAAGGTAGTTTTCTGAATGCCTCAACTGCCTTGTTAATAGAGGCCGTATCGGCATTGTCTTTCCATCCAAACAAAACAACATGTCTGAGTTCTTTACTAACTGTTTGTGATAAAAGACCTGTGTATAGGAAAACAGTAAATAAGCTAAAAAGGAGTATTTTTTTCATGGTCATTTTTATGTTCTTTCAAAAATAGTCATTCATAATTACTTGTGTCGTTGCATAATGGGGCAATCATTTTTCTCATTACTATCAACATTGCAAACCTAATGTACTAAAAGCAGGTATAGGGGTGGCAGGGGTGGTGCCACCCCTTTTAACTTATTGAAAATGAAATCATAGTAATGCTAAAATTCATATTCTTCAACGTAAAAAACCGGCAAAAGGGTGGCGTTCTTCGGTAGCGCTTCGGGAAAATGGTAGTTTTCTTCGGGATTCCTTCGGACATCCTTCGGTAATCCTTCGAGAAATACCGAAGCCGCTTCGGGAATTGCCGAAGAAATACTGAATGTCTTGTATGTCTTGTACTGAAAAAACTTTACAATTGGGTAGGATATTACTAGGATAACTTTACAAGTGTTCTGATCATTGATTTGTTCTCCGCGACGTCTCCCTCTGAAGCCAAAGGCTTAAGAATGGGGACGTTGCGCTGCCGCACATCCAAGTTGTATCTATTGGTTATTAGCTGCGTATGTTGGATAGTGATATGCCTGAGTTTTAAGTAATGATAAGCTGTCTTCTGTGTAAGCTCTGCCGCAACGTCCCCATTCTTTCACCTGCGGTGATAGAGGGAGACGATGCGGGAAAGACCCTGCGAAGAAGGAACTTTTTTTTCATTTTCAGGCTGTAGATTTTCTCCGTACAGATTAAAACGATCAACCGCTGGACCAGATGCCCAAAGGCTGTCAATATAAATGCCTGTAATGCCAATACCTGATCTTCTTGGATAAACAATTTTAGCTGCATACCCACTGATAGTATCCCATGACACATTGTTTTTTCGGAATTTGTCGGGATCGGTTAGGTGTTTGTCTTTCACAAATATAACCGCATTAATATCGATCATGTTGGTGTCTAAAGAATGGATCAAGCTGCTGTCAAGTATTGTGATATCTGATTCATAGAGTTTATTTGAATACCAACCCAGGTCGAAGTCCAAAGTATCTTTGTTGTCGATTGCTATCCTGCCTACATAACTATCAATGCCGGTTTCCTTTATCGTTTCCCATGATTGTGGCACTTCAATAGTAAAGGAGCCAAAGTCTAAGACTTTTGTATTTGCATTGTCAGAATGACTACATGCAGAAAATACCCATATTAGTATGGCAATGATAGTTGTACGCATACCTAAAAATAGGTTACTAATAGTAAAATAGCATACTTGTATTTTAAGACATTTCCAGTCTTTCGCCTGCGGTGACAGAGGGAGACGATGCGGGAAACTAAATCCTAGTGTATTTTAAGATATAGAGTTAAGTGGGCTATTTTTGAATATAATTACTTAGAAAGAAATGAATATTAGTAGTACTGAAAAATTTAAAATATTTCGAAATAGTTGGTTGTCGATTGACAATTATTTTTCAATGCGTAACTACTCTGTACAGCAAGAAGTGGTCAGGTTGCAAAACACTCGTTACCTGAAAATGGATTATGCTTCGCAAAATGGCACTATCAATGCATCTTTTGGTTATTTGCCATTGGATGCATTTGATAATGATAAAGAACTTGTTTTTGGTAATATCTATTGCCCCAATCAGCTATCCATTTCCATATATAAATTTGGAGAAATTGAGTTTGGGTATAAAAAAGATGATTTCTCATTATTGACCTATCCGGGCAGCTTCGAGGAGCGGGTAAGTGTTTTTTGTAAATTCTATTTGTCAATATTACTATCGCCAAAATTGGTATCTATACTTGATGGGAATAATTGGAGTGATAATTATTATGTACCCTGGTATGAAGGGACAGGATATTAGACTTCTTCTACGCATCGTCTCCCTCTCAAGCCGCAGGCTTTAGAATGGGTCCACAGGACTCTCCAACGGAGTTCTATGAACCTTTGGAGGACGTTGCGTTTCTCGAGAGTAGGAGTGTATCTATTCGTTTTCACTTGCGTGTGTTGGTTATTAGAATGCAAGCATACTAAATAATTATTAGCCTGTATCTGTGTAACCTCTGCCGCAACGTCCCCATTCTTTCACCTGCGGTGATAGAGGGAGACGTCACGGGAAACCCAGCGAAGAAGGAAACGTCCTCCAAAGGTACATAGAACTCCGTTGGAGAGTCCTGTGGACCCATTGTTTCACCTGTGGTAATAGCGGGCGACGATCGGGAACACCCTGCCTAGAAGGAAGATAGAATGCGGGAAACCCTGCGAAGAAGGAAGAAGGAAATTATTAGCCTGTTTCTGTATAACCTCTGCCGCAACGTCCCCATTTTTTCACCTTCGGTGATAGAGGGAATCATGCGGGGAACACCCTGTGAAGAAGGAAGATGAGTGTTATTAATGCGGTAAGGAATAAACTTGTTCACCGTGTGTACGCTGTACTTAGAGGTGAAAGAATGTTTGAGGAAAACTATGTGAGAAAGTGTGCATAAATACAAAAGTAAAATAGAAATAAAGGGTTGGTTAAGTCATAGAAAACGATGCGGGGGACACCCTGCTAAGAAGAAAGAAAAGGATATTTCTATTGGGATAGATTATTAAATTATACCTAGTTCTTTCAGTATGTCACTTTTAAACTTACTAAATGGCCTATTAATAAAATTGATTTCATTGTATTCTGTTCCGAATACAATCCGATACAAGTCTTCCTTAGAAACGATAACATCCTTTAGGAGGTTGGATTTGAGAATAGATAGGTATCTGTCGGAGAAATACTGTTTAGTCTTTAAGAGGTCTAGTAATTCTCCAATATGTGAGTTGTAAACTTCTTCAATTGCGAAAGCGCTGATTGTATTTTTAGCTTTCGATGGGGTTGGTGTAACAACTTCTATTCTTAATCCGGATTTTGATTTTGCTGAATATTTATACGTAAATCTAATGTTGGATAAAGTGTTATCTATATAGGGATGAGTATAATCATGTAAATCCATTTTGTGAGTTCCTTTTATACTGGAATTACAAATTGAACATGATGGGATCAAGTTGTAGAAAGATAGAGCAAGTAAAGGATTTTCCTTTTTGTCAAAATAATGATCAAACTGGGGCCTTGTGATCTTATCGCCGTTACTTTTAATAACTGTATTGGTGTAGTTTCTATTGCAGTAAGTGCAGGTTCTAATGTCTAATGTTTCTGCTAATTTATATGCATCATATTTTTTCTTTTTCTTGTCAATAAAAGTATCATAGTTGAACACGTGCTCAACGCCTTTTAAGAGGTTCGTAGATGATTTAATAGAGCTGTTAAGCCTTTGGTTAATTTGACTTAATGTAACGGGATCGCCGATCAAAATTGAATCAAGGGATTCATTAATAAAAAGATCAAAGAAGCACTCGATTTGAGTAGTGTCGACACCTTTTAACTTTTTGATTGTGTCGATGCGATCTAACACAAAATCAAGCATTCCCTGGTGAAATGCTCTTTTGGCTTTAATAATCTTTGGTGTGTTTGGATTGAGAAATAGCATTATGGGTTTAGTCTATTTTTAAGTTCTTCTAGTTTTTTTATTTGCGCGTCTATAATTTCTAACTGAAAATTATCGTTAGTTTTTGCATCGTACATTTCGGCCAGTTTCCTTTGAATAATTGGCTCGTCAATCATTTTGATGAGTGTTTTATAATAGGTATTGCTCTCGATATTATCCTTGTCATTTAACCATTTTATTGTATTTTGAATCTTGTCAAATACAAAATTCCCAATTAGCGATTCCTCGATAAAGAAAGAGTCTGCGATAAGATCAGAAATGTTTGCGCCAAAAGTTTTTAGAGGTCTCCTTTCGTTGTTTAAATCTAAAATTCTTGAAGAGTTATTCTGGCCGGATTTTTCAATATAAATAACATTAGTATTTGGTAGATCCGAAAGCGTAATAGGGTCGTGTGTAGTGAATATTATTTCAAGGTTTGGTTTATTTTCAAGTTCATCAAAAAAGTAGGGGAGGGTCGATAAAAGTGCTTTTACATATTTTTTCTTCCATGTTATATGAAATGTAAGGTCTGCTTCATCGAGTAACAAAATATAATGGTCACATAGGTTCCTGAATTTCAATTCCTTCAGATTGGAATTTAGAAAATCATAAATCCTAGAATAAAAATTCAATAAGGCCCCCTCGCCTGAACTCATTCTTCTCGTGAATGGCATATAATTTATAAACTCCTCTATTTTATCTCTGTCTGCAATTGATAAGTCGTCTTTGTTGGTATAGTGTTTAATATAATAACTGTTTAATTCATTGAGAAATTGCCTCTGTAGTTTTAGTATTTCAATTGCATCTTCAGTAGTTGGTTTTAAAGTGTAATTGGAGATTAAATTTTCGTCGTTCGCTTTTTCAATCGTAGTATAAATTTTTTCTAAAAGATTCCTTAAAACGGATTCACTTAAAATATTTTCTGAGTGATTTTTTTTGAGCTTTATAGTACTGTGTTTAACAAATAGTAAGAAAGTGTCATAAGCTGAAGCGGGTTCAATTTGTTCCTTTAATTTATCATAAGGGAAATACCCCTCTTGAAGGAAAGAGTTTCGCCTTTCCATTTGACGATTCAATAGTGATAGGATACACTTGATGACATTTCGTTTTAAAATGTATTGATAAATCTGCGGTTGAGATGCTCCTGTGTCTCTATATATGTGCCATTCTGAACTTTCTTTTTCTGCCTTTTCAGCTATTGTACTTAGTATATTTCTAAGTTGATATGGTGTATTCCAGTCTTTTTCAGCTTCATGATATCCTCTGAAATGAAGTATTGGCTGATAGTGACCTTGAAATTCAAATATGTTTTTAAAAATATTCTTCTCGCGAAATAAGTTAGAACTTAAGAAGGTAATTTGGCGAAGGGAGTTTTTAAAAAGAAGTTCTTGAGATGCTGAATATGGCCAACCACTTTCATTAGTTTCTTTTTCTGTTAATTCCTTTAAATCTTCTTCTAAAATCTTATCGAATGATAAATCATGATTATCATAATCGTCAAAATTTGGATTGAATTTATAATCGTAATGCGGTGAATAGTAAATGGTCTGAATCTTTCCCCCTGAGTATTCTTTTAACTCAATTTTATTGGGGTTGTCAGGATTCTTTTCTTCCAAGAAAACCTTTTTAAAATCATTCCTAAGGACAAGAGGATATTTGCCGTCAACCTCTAATATGAATAGTGAATTTGATTGAGGTAAGGCATATTCATGTTTGATGAATTCACTCCTGATAATGTCGAGTAAAGTTGATTTGCCTGCACCATTCTGTCCTACAATGGCAGTTAAGTTAGTTACTTTACTTTGTAGGTTAGACAAGTTAAAAAAATACGGGATGAACTTTTCATTTGGGGTTCGCTTGATAATAATATCGTTATTTGCATTTTCAAATTCATAATAATACCGACCTCCAAAGTTAATAGTTTGAGGCTCTTTGAATAAGTATTCATGGTCTTCTATGTAAATCGCTGCTAATTTCACTTTTCTTATTTTTCATAGTTATACACCTAATTTCTGTTGTATTGTGTCTCAATCGGCTTGCTGCCGGTTTGTAAATTGGTGTAATAAGGCTACTCCAATTCTTTTAACTCGATCTTACCTTGTAAGATGAAATTTTTTCGTATAAAAATATTCCAAATATCTCACCCCCGCAACACCCCACCCAAACAATCTTCCTCCCACTATACAATCATATTAGTAAATTACTCCTCCAAACCAACTATATGAAAAGATTACAATCTCTCATCCTCCTCCTCTTCACAATCCAACTCGCTCAGGCACAAGGCACTATGCTATTGCGTCAGCCGAGTGCCAGTAAAGACCATATTGTATTTGTACACGCCGATGATCTCTGGCGTGTAGACCGTAATGGCGGACAGGCGCAAAGGCTTACCAGTGCAGTGGGTTCAGAAACCAGTCCGCGTATTAGTCCTGATGGCAAATGGGTGGCATTCTCCGGGCAATATGATGGTAATACCGATGTATATATTGTACCTATTGATGGCGGTGAACCCAAGCGGCTCACCTGGCATCCCGGTGCCGATATTACACAGGGGTGGATGCCCGATGGTAAAGCCGTGTATTTTACCTCAGGCAGGGAAGGCTATCCTACCGTGAATGCGAAATTCTTTACAGTACCCGTAACCGGTGGTACACCTACGGCCATGGCAGTACCTTTTGGTTTTGTGGGCAGTTTATCAGCCGATGGTAAAACCATGGCTTATCAACCCTATAGTTTCTGGGATCCTGAATGGCGCAATTACCGCGGCGGTCAGGCACAGCCCATCTGGTTATTCAATGTGAGCTCTTATGAAACCGTGAAAACCATGCAGGGAGATCGGGAGCGTCATACAGCACCTGTTTGGCACAATGGTATGCTCTATTTTTTATCGGAGCAGGATTTCATCAATAATGTTTGGTCTTATGATCCCAAAACAAAACAACAGAAACAACTTACGTTTCATAAAGACTTTGATTGTAAGAACCTGACTTCTGGTGGAAATGGGCTGGTGTATGAACAGGGTGGTTACCTGCATAACCTTGACCTGACAACCCAAAAAAATACTCAATTGGTAATAGAGGTTAAAGGCGATCTAAATTGGGGTAGACCTCGCTGGAACGATTTGAGTGCATTTAGTCTGATCAATGCCAGTTTATCTCCAACAGGTAAAAGAGCCTTGTTTGAAAGCAGGGGAGAAGTGTTTACCGTGCCTAAAGAAAACGGCGACTGGAGAAATATAACCAATACACCCGGCAGCGCAGACCGTGCGCCTGTTTGGTCGTCTGATGGACAAAAAATTGCCTGGTTCTCCGATGCAAGTGGTGAGTACCAGCTCATGATCCGCGACCAGTTTGGTTTACAACCCGCACAGGCATTTCCTATTCCCAATAAAAAATTCTATTACACACCTACCTGGTCGCCCGATAACAAATACATTGCTTTCAGCGATACCGATTACAATATCTGGTTCATCGATGTTAAAACAGGTGCTATTAAACTTGTAGATACGGACAGGTACGCTCATCCAACGAGGTCCATGAAACCCGTATGGTCGCCAGATAGTAAGTGGATTGCTTATGCGCAGATTCAGAACAACCAGTTCAAAGCTATTAAAGTGTATAGCCTCGAAACTGGCAGTACCAAACAGATCACTGATGGTTTGTCTGACGCCATCGATCCACAATGGGACGAGAGTGGTAAATACTTGTATTTCCTTGCCAGCACCGATTATGCACTGGCAACAGGATGGCTTGATATGAGCAGTTACAATTATCCCGTTAACCGCGCCCTCTACATTGCTGTACTCAGTAAAGATGCCCCTTCGCCCTTTGAGCCGAAGAGTGATGATGAACCGGTTAAATCTCCCGCAGACAGTTCGGCAAAACCAGCCAGGACCGCAGCAGGAGCAGGGGTTCAGGTGAAAATAGATTTCGATGGACTTGACCAGCGTATCATTGCCGCTAATATTCCTTTAAAGAATTATGCAGGTCTGGTTGCAGGTCCGGATGGAACGGTATTCTATTTGGAATCTCCGGCAGATGGGCCAGGACTTATTCTTCATCGTTACAGTCTGAAAGATAGAAAGTCGATAGAATTTGTTCGATCAGTAAGTGCCGCGGTAACCAGCTTCGATCGTAAATCTATTTTATACCGAGCTGGTCCGGGTTGGTTTATCAATGGAACTGCTGCAGCTCCGCGTCCGGGTGAAGGAAGACTTGCAACAGATGGTATGAAAGTGTATGTTGATCCATCACAGGAAGCAGAACAGATTTTCAGGGAAGGATGGCGCTACCAGCGCGATTTCCTGTATGTTGACAATACACACGGTGCACCATGGGATAAAATATTTACCTGGTACAAACCCTGGGTGAAACATGTAAAACACAGAAGCGACCTCAACTATATCATCGACATTCTCGGTGGCGAAATTGCTGTGGGCCACTCATATACCAGTGGGGGCGATTTCCCCAATGTACCTTCTGTACCAGGTGGTTTATTGGGTGCAGATTATAAAGTACAAAACGGATATTTCGTATTCAGTAAAATATACACCGGTGAAAACTGGAACCCCGAACTGCGGGCTCCGTTAAGTGGTCCGGGTATGAATGTGCAGGAAGGTGATTATTTATTGGAAGTAGATGGTAAGCCTTTAACAGCCGATATGAATTTGTATAGTTTATTTGAAGGAACTGCGAATCGTCAGGTAAAAATCAGGGTAAACAATAAACCATCGCTTGAAGGTTCAAGGCTGATTACGGTTCAACCAATTGCCAATGAAGGAGGGTTACGTTCCCGTGCTTGGGTTGAAGGTAATAGGAGAAAAGTAGATAAATTATCGGATGGTAAACTGGCCTATGTATATGTGCCCAATACCGGTAATCCAGGTTACACTTATTTCAATCGCTACTATTTCTCCCAGCAGGATAAAAAAGGCGCCGTTATCGATGAAAGAAATAATGGTGGTGGCTCTGCCGCCGATTATATGGTCGATATCATGAATCGCCAGCTCCTGGGTTATTTCAATAACAGGGTAGAAGGGCACCGACCATCAACAACCCCTATGGCGGGCATCTGGGGACCTAAAGTAATGGTGATCAATGAAAATGCCGGCTCGGGTGGTGATCTGCTGCCCTATATGTTTAAAAAGGCCAATATTGGTCCTCTGGTAGGCACCCGCACCTGGGGCGGACTGGTTGGTACCTGGGATACACCTCCATTTATCGACGGCGGCCGCATGGTAGCCCCACGTGGTGGTTTCTTTGACACAGATGGTAAATGGGCAATCGAGGCAGTTGGGGTTTCACCCGATGTAGAAGTATTCCACGACCCCAAAGCCATCATCGAAGGCCGCGACCCGCAACTGGAAAAAGCGGTTCAGGAAGCACTGCGCTTAATGCCAACAAAAGGTATTGAGCTGAAGAAAGAACCGGCAGCGCCGGTGAGGTCGTTTAGGCCGAAGGGGAAATAGTCCGAAAGTCCGGAAGTCGGGAAGACCGAAAGATGATTAATTTACCCCTGCGTAACCTCTGCGTTCTCTTTTCTCTGCGGTGAACATTCGAGTAGATTTACCGCAGAGAACATGAGAGCGCTGAGATTACGCTGAGAGCATAAAAAAAGTCAAAATTCAGCAGAAACACTTCTTTTGAATTTTGACTTTTTAATTTATTTGCGCTTCCACGAGTTTTTATTCACCATTGACCATTCACCACTCACGCATCCACCAATTCTCTTAAGTACTGCTTGCTTTCTTCTTTAAAAGCTTTACGTGGCTGCAATCCTAACAGTTGGAACATTTGATTGTCTTCATCAAATGACGGGTTAGGAGTGGTTAATAATTTATCGCCTGCAAAAATAGAATTGGCACCGGCCATGAAGCACAATGCCTGATCGGAGATGCTCATGTCTGTTCGGCCTGCACTGAGGCGAACCATGGTTTTAGGCATCAGTATACGGGCTGTGGCGATCATGCGCACCATATCCCATACATCTACTTTTGAATTGTTTTCAAGTGGTGTTCCTTTGATGGCTACCAGTGAATTGATGGGCACACTTTCCGGATGTTCCGGCATAGTGGCCAGCGTGTGCAACATACCTATACGGTCTTCATGTGTTTCACCCAATCCAATAATGCCACCACAACAAACAGTTACACCTGCTTTGCGGACATTATCCAATGTGTTTAAACGGTCTTCATAAGTACGGGTAGTAATTATTTCACCGTAATGTTCTTTACTGGTATCGAGGTTGTGGTTATAAGCATATAAACCGGCATCGGCCAGTTTCTGTGCCTGGTCTTCGGTAAGCATGCCGAGGGTACAACAAACTTCCATACCCATTTCATTTACACCTTTTACCATATCGAGCACACGATCGAAATCGCGATTGTCGCGCACTTCTCTCCATGCAGCACCCATACAGAAACGGGTTGAGCCTGCATCTTTTGCTTTCTGTGCATAAGACAGTACTTCTTCTTTCTTCATCAATGCCTGTACATCCACACCGGTACTATAACGTGCAGCCTGCGGACAATAAGCGCAGTCTTCACTACAGCCACCAGTTTTAATACTTAAGAGTGTACATACCTGTACCTCGGCGGTATCATTGTATTTGCGATGCAGTTCTGCTGCACGAAATACCAGCTCAAGTAAAGGCATGTTGTAGATATCGTAAATTTCTTCCTTGCTCCAGTTATGACGGATGTCGTTTGACATAAGTTTTCAGATTTATAGTGCAAATATATATGAACAGAAGAACAGAGGAACAGAGGAATGTCGAATGTCCAAATATTTGAATCTTAGCCATTTCTCAGGTTTTACTCCATAAATTTGATTGAATCATTGCCTGCCGTACTATAAAAATTAATATTGATGCAGTATATTCTTATATTTTTCATGATCTTTCTGCCGGAGCAGGCAAAGCAGGATGGTGAATTGTTGGCCAAAAAATTACCTGTATATATTCAGGTAAATGGGGTTACGGAAACAGCTAATCTTGAAGCTCTTTTACGTGTTCAATTAGATGAAAAAAAATTTACTGTCATCGGCAGGGAAGAGCTTGATAAACTTTCTAAAGCCGAGACTAAGAAAACCGTTGATAGAAACTATAGCCAGATCAAGAAAGACCTTGAGAAAGGTAATGATGCAAAAGATTTAATGATGAATACGCTTGCTTCAATTACTCCAGTTGCCAATAAATTAACAGTAACAGTTGTGTTAAACAAGCAGGGTAAAATGGATAGCTGTTATTATGCAGTAGCTAAAACACCTTTTATACCCAACAAACGACTGCCTGTTGTGCCTCGACGCTATGTTCCGGATAATATTGTCAGAAGCGGAGATTTGGAATTGCTTGCCAAAGAAATAATTTCCATGATTACTAAATAAATCGAATAGTTGAAAATCAGAGAAATGTCAATGTCCAAATATTTGCAAGTTGGATATTCCTCTGTTCATTATTCCTCTGTTTTCTTGTGTTGCACATAATTGCGCCACTTATTTATCACTCCTTGCATATCATCTGGCAGAGGTGCTTCAAAGTGCATGGGTTGTTTGGTTATGGGGTGGATAAAGCCTAGTGTTTGGGCATGCAATGCGCAACGGGGACACATTTCGAAACAGTTGTCTACAAACTGTTTGTATTTGGTGTAGATGGTTCCTTTCAGAATTTTATCGCCGCCATATTCCCAGTCGTTGAAAAGGGTGTGGCCGATATGCTTCATGTGTACCCTTATCTGGTGCGTGCGTCCCGTTTCAAGAATACATTCTACCAGGGTAACATAGTTGAAGTGTTCCAGTACTTTATAATGGGTAATTGCATGTTTGCCTGTTTCACCTTCCGGGTATGCATCAAACATTTTGCGGTGCTGTCTGTGTCGGGCAATATGTGCTTCGATAGTTCCGCTGTCTTCCTGTACATCGCCCCATACCAGTGCAACATATTTTCTGTTTACGGTATGGTTAAAGAATTGTTTTGCCAGATGTGCCGCAGCATCTCCTGTTTTCGCCAATACAATTAAGCCAGTGGTATTTTTATCGATGCGGTGTACCAGTCCGAAACGGGGCAGGCTCTCCTCATCGAGATTGGGATTCTGTTTTAAGAAATGATAGGCCACTCCATTAAGCATAGTACCGGTAAAATTGCCTACTCCGGGATGCACCACCATATTGGCGGGTTTATTCAATACCATTACCGCATCATCTTCATACACGATATTCAGTGGAATATTTTCCGGCTTTAACTCGGTATGTTCAGGGTTGATAAGGCTCATCAATACAATCTCATCACCCGGTTTAATTTTATAGTTGCTCTTTACTACCTGTCCGTTTACGGTAAGGAAACCGGCATCAATGCCTTTCTGTACCTTATTACGCGTAGCTCCCTCAATACGTCCCTGCACCCATTTGTCAATGCGCAGCGGCTCCTGTCCTTTATCTACTTTAAAGGATTTTCGTTCGTATAGTTCTTCGGCTGCGTCTTCGGCTTGTAAATCTTGTTCATCCAGCATGGAGCAAAGAAACAGAGAAATAAGGAATATGAAATAAGGAATGAGAAAGTAGGTCATTACTATTTCATAATTCCCCAACCTATCCCTGACCTTCCATATTCCTTATTTCGTATTCCTTATTTCGTATTCCTTATTCCTTATTTCTCTGTTTCTTTGCATCATGCAGTCAGTATTTTTTGAAGACCTCGGATATCGGTCGTATAAATCGGTATGGGATCGGCAGGAGGAGATGCTGAAGGAGAAAGTGGAGATGAAAGCGAAGCACCGTGAGGATGCTACTGCTGCACTGCCCCCGCATCACCTGTTGTTTGTAGAACATTCACCCGTTTATACCCTCGGAAAAAGTGGAAAAGAGGAACATATCCTAATTGCTCCGGAAGAAATGGCAGCAAGGGGTATTGAGTATTTCCATATTAACAGGGGTGGCGATATAACATTTCATGGTCCGCAGCAGATCGTAGGTTATCCGATCATTGACCTGGAACAGTTTAAAACTGATCTGGGCTGGTACCTGCGTAGCCTGGAAGAAGTAATCATACTTACCATGGCCGATTATGGCCTAAAAGGAGAACGGAGCAAAGGCGAAACAGGCGTTTGGCTCGACCCCGATATACCCGGCAAAGAAAGAAAGATCTGTGCCATGGGCATCAAATGCAGCCGATGGATTACCATGCATGGCTTTGCCTTCAACATAAATACCGACCTCAGCTATTTCGATCATATTGTTCCCTGTGGTATCGTAGGCAAGCAGGTAACCTCACTGCAAAAAGAATTAGGAAGAGAAGTGGATTTTGAAGAAGCAAAAGAAAGATTGAAAAAACATTTTGAAGCAGTGTTTGAAGTGGCGCTGTGCTAAACAGAAGAACAGAGGAATATCCAACGTCCAATTACCAATTATTTGGACATTGGACGTTGGATATTCCTCTGTTCCTCTGTTCATCTGTTCCCTCAGTCTTTTTGCAGGAAAAACTTATTCTTCTCTACAAGAACATTTTGTTTGAAAAGTTCAAATTCATACCATCCGCTTTTTTTGAAATTGGCTTTGTCTAAAATCAGTTCTGCTTCTTTCATTTTCTGGATGCGGAAGAGTTCTTTTCCTTGCTGGTCGAAGAAAACAATATGGTAGGCTTGAAAGTCCTGTGCAGGCAGACTTATGTTGAGGTAGCCGTTGTTGTTGGTGTACACATATACCGATGGTTTCCAAACTGGTTTGGGAACAAAGCGGGAAAGCTCTGCGCGGAAGGTAGTGATATTGGTAAGGGTATCTTTTGTGTTGGCGGCAATAGAGTCTTTGAATCTTTTATAGAAGGGGAGTTCAATTTGTACCAGTAATGTGTCTTTTACAAATACACTTACATATTCTTTCGGTTTTGGAATGAATGGTTTCCAGTTGATTTCACCCGATTTAATCAATGATAAAGAATCCTGTGTGTATTTGATGATGGAGTCTCTGAAGAGACGGTATTCCTCTGTATTCAATGTATATACAAATTGATCACGCTTGTAAATGCGAATCAATTTTTCTGTTGTTCCATTGGCCGTACTGTCTTTTTTAAGGATGTCTGCAGGTATAATGATTCGTTCGGAAACATTATCTGCTTTTTTAACTGTCTCTTCAACAGTATTATCGGATGATTTTTTAATATCAGTAAAAAAGTAATTGCCCCCAGCGAGCACATAGAATATGCGGTAATAAACTTTTGGAGCAGGAGGCACTTTAGTATCAACATAACCATTGCGTGGCAGTTCGGGCGATTGTGCCGAAAATATGGTTCTGAAATTGATGCTGTCAGTAGAGCGTTGAATGGCCAGTTGATTACAGGTAGGATATGGGTTGATCCAACTGATGCTAACTTTTCCCTTTCCTAATTCCTGAATGGTAAATCCCGGCAAAGCTCTTTGTGCAGACAGGTGCATGATACTTCCAAGACAAATAATAAATAACAGGCTCCAGTGTTTCATTCATACAAATATATAGTGCATGGGGATTAAAATTCGGGTGATTGCCACTGAATACACAGAAAAGCACTGAATCCTTCTGTGTAATTCTGTGTCCTCAGTGGCAATAAATAGTTAAAATAAAAGCTTGCCGGCGCCTAATGAACGATTTCCCTGTAAGCCGCCGCTATGTATCAGCAGCAAACGATTACCTGGAAGAATTTGATTTGTTTGGATCATATCCCTGACACCGTAACATAATTTGGCGGTATAGACAAAATCAGTGGGTAATTGATCTGCCAGCCAAAGCTCGTTCATGAAATCGATTAGCGATTGGGTATGTTTGGCATATCCTCCAAAATCATATCCCTGCATGGAGCCAAATGCCATGTCTTTGTTAGAATAATTGAGAGAAGTAACCTCACTCATAAGTGAGTGATGATTTTTCAATACGCTGATGCCAAGGATGTTTTGGTTGTCCTGAGCTGATTGTATTAGTCCGCTAAGCATAGTGCCAGTGCCGGTTGCGCAGATGATATAGTCATAACCCGATGTATCTGCTGTACTTAAAATATCGCCCGCACCTTTGGCACCCAGTTTTCCATAACCTCCTTCGGGTATCCAATAAATGCCCGGCTGATGGTATTGTTGCATGATGGCATCTTTGTCTCTGTAAGTAGTTCTGTCAACAAAAACCAATTCCATGCCATATTGCTTTGCTTCGAGCAGGGTGGGAGAAAGCGGGGTTGCTTGATCGCCCCTGATAAAACCTTTGGTGGTAATACCTTTTTCATACCCTGCACAGGCAAGTGCCACTATATGGTTCGAATATGCGCCCCCAAAACTGGCGAGGCATTGCGCGTTTTGTTCAACAGCTTCTTCCAGGTAATATTTTAATTTAAACCATTTGTTGCCACTAATAATGGGGTGCACCAGATCAAGCCGGAGTATGTCGGTTTGAATTCCATTTATGGACAATTCCTTTAGTGACTGAATATAAATATTTTCAATATTTATCAACATCCTATCTTATTGTAGGCCTGAAAGTTATAGTTTCGTTGAATCAAACTGTACTATGAAACCGACTTTAGTGATTCTTGCAGCCGGTATGGCGAGCCGTTATGGCAGTATGAAACAAATTCAGTCTTTCGGTCCTGATGGCGAAACTATCATGGATTATTCAATTTATGATGCAATTCGTGCCGGATTTGGCAAAGTTGTATTTATCATCCGTGAAGAATTTGCTGAACAGTTTAAAGCCATTTTTGAGCCTAAATTACAAGGTAAAATTGCTACCGATTATGTTTACCAGGATTTATCGGCCTTTACCAATGGCTATGCAGTTCCCGCAGATCGCTCCAAACCATGGGGTACTGGTCATGCAGTATTGTGCTGTAAAGGAAAAATCAATGAGCCATTTGCTGTTATTAATGCAGATGATTTCTATGGAAAAGATGCTTTTGAAAAAGCCTATACTTTTTTAACTACTGAATGCAATGAGCAGACTTACTGCATCATTGGTTATCACCTCAAAAATACTTTGAGTGATAATGGTACGGTTAGCAGAGGTGTTTGTGAAGTAAGTGCCGATGGTAATCTTACTGATATCAATGAACGTACGAAAATATATGCCCAGCCGGAAGGTGGTATTGTATACGAGGAAGATGCGAAGCTGACCAGCTTACCTGAATCAAGTCTGGTAAGTATGAACTACCTCTGTTTCGCACCTGGTTTTATTGGTCATGCAGAAACATTATTTGAAACATTCCTCAAGGAACATGGACAAGAATTGAAATCTGAATTTTACATCCCTACCGTAACCAAACATTTTGTGCAGTCAGGTAAAGGTGTAGTAAAAGTTATTCCTACTTCAGCCCAGTGGTTTGGTGTAACTTATAAAGAAGATGCACCGGGAGTGCAGGAGAGCATTAATAAACTTGTAGCTGCGGGAGAGTATCCGGGTAGTCTTTGGAAATAGGAAGCTAAAATGGCTGATGTCTGATGGCTGATGTCGGATTTGGATGGCAGATGGCAGATGTCAGATGTCAGATGTCAGATGTCAGATTTCAGATTTCAGATCGCAGATGTCAGATTT
Source organism: uncultured Sediminibacterium sp. (assembly GCF_946481145.1). The sequence continues at coordinate 31,046 of NZ_CAMLMJ010000010.1, read as the reverse complement.
GGGAGAAATAATTTTATCATTAAAATAGCCCCTGCGAATGCAGGGGCTATTTTAATTAATTTCATTATTAACAAAACCAATGTTTAAAACCCTCATTTTCAAATTTTCAAATTCTCAAATTTTCAAATTATTTCGCAAACGCCTTAACGTAGAAAACACAGTCTTCCACTTCTGCGATCTGCTGTTTGCGTTGTACGCCTTTGAGGCTGGATTTTGATGGGAGTTTTATTTTTTCTGCAGTATCGCTTTTGCGGAACGCATCAACAATGCGGAATATATTTCTTGATTTAACAGCGAATACCACACCTTCTGCTGAAGTCTGTCTGGTACTGAGTACGCCGATGATTTCACCATTGCTGTTGAGAACCGGTGCACCTGAGTTACCTGGATTGGCACTCATTTGAAGCTGGTAGGAGAGTGAGTCGCCTTCCAGTCCACTGCGTGCGCTCAGGTAACCCATTCCATATACGATTTCATTACGTGGGTAGCCGAGTGTATAGATTTCTTCTCCGAGGTCAGAACTGTTTTTACGGATACCGTATGGCAGGCTTTTACGGGGAACAAATTCTTTGTCGGTTACTTTCAGGAGGGCCAGGTCTTTTTCGTGGTCAATATGAACGATATCAGCACTGAATTCCTGTCCTTTACTGTTTACCACAATAGCACCAGAGCCTTTCAGTACGTGTGCATTGGTAATAATATAGCCTTTAGGGTCGATTAAGAAACCGGAACCACCGCTGACAAAGCGAACACCTTCGGGTAATTTGCTTTTTACTTCATTGATAAGGTTACCCTGTACCTGCTGGTTTCTTTTGATCACAGCAATATCGTTGCTAAGTTGTTGCAACTGGTTGCCATTTACAGCAGGTGCAAAATACATGACAATACCGCTGATAAAAAGGGCAATTACACCACCTACACCTGCTGCAATAGCTGTAACGCGCTTGTATTTATTCCATAACTGAATTACACGACCACGGGTACTGATGTCGCCACCTTCATTTATATCTCCTCTTTCGAGCAGGCGCTGGTGGGTTTCATGAATACTGTGTCGGAGGTTACGGTGGGCCGCATACATATCCATCTGGTGCAGGAACATGTTATGTTCAACAACCATCTGGTCGATCTCAGGGGTGTTTTTGCGGAGGTTTTCGAAATAGGTACGCTCTTCGGCGCTCATGTCGTCGCTGAGGTATCTTTCTATGGCTTCTAGTAATAAAATATCATCCATGGTACTTACTCTCCGATATTATATTGCGCAAAGAAGAGTTTCTTTAAGCGCATTAAACATTTATACTTTTGGTTTTTGGCATTATCGGCATTGGTATAACCAAATTCCGAAGCCAATTCCTGCATGCCCATTTTTTTAAGGTAATAACCTTCTAATAAGCTCTTGCAGGGTTCTCCCAGACTATTCATCGCCCGATCCATGATGGCGAAAGCGGCGTTTCGTTTTTCATGGTTTTCGAGGTCTTCTTCCACCGGTACAGTCTCCTCCAGGCTGTCCACCTGATTAGTATACCTTCCCAATTGCTGAAGTCTTTTAAGCCATAAACGCCTGCATATGGAATATACATAGGTTTTAATTTGACAGGTTAAGACAAATGATTCGCTTTGTGCTTTTTCATACAGCGCAATCATTGCTTCCTGAAAAATATCCCTGGCGTCGTCATAAGAACCGTTGTTATTTAGTATAAAAGCCTGTATGGTATTGAAATTCTCCTTGTAGATGGTCTCAATAGCCCTGGAATCGTTATTTGCCAGTCCTTTCAGTAATGCTTGTTCGTTAGTATCAGCTTTCACTAAATGTTCTTTTAATACGTTGAGGTCGGTAAAAGTAACCCAAAATACTGCGAAAACTTTTTTTTGAAAAAAATCCGATAACCCGGGTTACCTTTTATTATATCCGGGTATTAACATCAAAATCACTCAAAAAAAACCACACAATGAAAAAATTATTAGTCGTTCTGGCATTAGGCGCTTTCGCTGCATGTAATTCAGGTGAAAACAAAGAAGCAACTGCAGATACTGCTGCTGCTCCGGTAGCTGCAGATACAACAACTGCTCCTGCTGCTGACACAACTGCTCCTGCAGCTGATACTACAGCCGTAGCTAAGTAATTGAATTCGAAACCAGGTGATTCCTGTTTAGTAGGGCCTGCTTGCCGGCAGTACTGGTTTCTATAAGAATTTTCATATGGCAAGCAATCGTTAGAGGCCGCTCCGTTTCCACGGAGGGGCTTTTTTTTGTCGCAGCTCATCGCGATGTGATGTGCGCTCCTCAAAATGACGGCGGTTTCCAGTATTTGGCAAAGTTCTTTACTCAGGTATTTTATGTTTCATAAACAATCGTCATCCCGAGAAGTGTTTCAACCCCGGTTGAAACATACGACGAGGAAAACGAAGGTTTGTTAGTATAATTTTTTTTAATGACTTGATGGTTGGTATTATTTACTGTTCTATATTTGACTCAATGAACACAAAAGCAAACAATACCTGGTTTTATTTTTTCTTTTATTACTTCTTTAATCAAAGGAGCCGGGTTGTATTTGCTAAAGCTTAAGAAATAGAAAATACTAGATATAGAATCCCGGCCAAATGGTCGGGATTTTTTTTGTGGTAATCAGAGATAAGCAATAAGAAATAAAAATGTTGAAGTGGGTGGGAGAGAAAATTTTTCGTTTATGAAATCAGTTGGAAATATTAAAGGTGGCATTGCCATTCAGGGGTATGAAGGGAGTTTTCACCAGGTGGCGGCCAGGTCATTTTTTGGGAAAGAAGTGGAAGTAATTCCATGCGCGAATTTCCGCGACCTTATTCATATAGCAGGTGATGCCAAACAATCTGCAGGTGGAATAATGGCTATTGAAAATTCAATAGCCGGAAGCATCCTTCCTAACTATAACCTTCTTCAAAAAAGCAAACTCAAAGTTGTAGGAGAAGTTTACCTATCTATCAGCCAAAACCTACTCGTTAACCACGGTGTAAAACTGGAAGATATCAAAGAAGTACATAGTCATCCAATGGCCATACTTCAATGCCTTGATTACCTGGAACAACATCCATGGAAACTGGTTGAAACAGAAGATACGGCCCTTAGTGCAAAACACCTGCAACAACACAGAAGTAAACATACAGCAGCTATCGCAAGTAAACTCGCCGCTGAACTTTTTAAGCTGGATGTAATTGGTCCTGACATACATACCATGAAAAATAATGTTACCCGTTTCCTGGTATTAAAACGGGCAAACGAAGCAAAAGAGGATCCCAATGCAAATAAGGCATCCCTTTATTTTCAAACCAATCATGCCAGAGGTGCTTTATCGAAAGTGTTAACCACCATTGCATCAGGTGGCATTAACCTGAGCAAATTGCAAAGCATGCCTATCCCAGGCAGTCATTTCAAATACGGATTCTATGTTGATATGGAATTTGAAAAAAGAAGCCAGTTAGATAAAGTGCTGGCATCACTAACATCACTTACCAATAACGTTAAAATATTTGGGGTTTACCGGAAAGGAAAACTTATAAAAGGATAATTTATGCTGATCAAGACCGCGAATAGACTGGATGGAATCGGAGAGTATTATTTCTCGCAAAAACTGCGTGAAATTGATACGCTTAACAAAGCTGGGAAAGATATACTCAATTTGGGAATCGGTAGCCCAGACCTGCCCCCACATCCTGAAGTGATTCGGGTATTGCAGGATACTGCGGCACAACCCAATGTACATGCTTACCAGAGCTATAAAGGATCTCCGGTTTTACGCAAAGCAGTTGTAACCTGGTATCAGCAATGGTATGGTGTTTCACTTGATCCGGAAACAGAAATATTACCGCTTATTGGTAGTAAGGAAGGGATCATGCATATCTGCATGACTTACCTCAATGATGGCGATGAAGCTTTGATACCTAATCCGGGATACCCTACTTATAGCAGTGCCGTTAAATTGGCTGGTGCAAGGCCAGTGCCCTATACTTTATCGGAAGAGCATAACTGGCAACCAGACCTGGATGCATTGGCACAATCAGACCTGTCGAAAGTAAAACTGATGTGGGTGAATTACCCGCATATGCCTACGGGACAATTACCCTCTGCCAGTTTCTTTGAAAGGCTGATTGCGTTTGCACAGAAACATAATATCCTGATCTGTCATGATAATCCATATAGCTTCATCTTAAATGAACAACCAGTGAGCTTATTGAGCATTCCTGGTGCAAAAGAAGTCGTACTGGAACTTAATTCGCTTAGTAAAAGTTCGAATATGGCAGGATGGAGGGTAGGAATGCTGGCAGCGGCCAAAGAAAGGATTGATGAAGTGCTTCGTTTCAAAAGCAATATGGATAGCGGGATGTTTCTTCCGGTTCAACTGGCAGCGGCAAAAGCTTTGGAACTGGGAAAAGACTGGTACGATTCAATCAATACTATTTATGCAGAACGAAGGACCAAGGTTTTTGAAATGCTAGACCTGCTGAACTGTAGTTATGCAACTGGTCAGGTAGGCATGTTTGTTTGGGCTAAAATTCCGGCAACTTTTACCGATGGTTTTGCCTTGAGTGATAAAGTATTGTATGAAGCTTCCGTATTCATTACCCCCGGTGGCATATTTGGTGATGCCGGTAATGGATATATCAGGGTGAGTCTTTGTGGAAGTATAGAAAAATTTGAAGAAGCTATTCAACGCATCAAAACAAGATTAGTAAAATGAGGATTACAATTATCGGAACCGGTTTAATTGGAGGCTCACTCTCACTTACCTTAAAGGCAAAGGGAGTTGCATCTTTTGTAACCGGCGTGGAACAGAATGAAAAACACGCTAAACGCGCCCTGGAACTTGGACTGGCAGATGCCATTGAATCTTTGCCTAAAGCAATTGCTGATTCAGATCTAATTGTACTAGCTACACCTATTGATGCTGCTGAAGCGCTGTTGCCGGGTATTTTGGACATGGTTTCAAAACAGGTGGTAATGGATGTAGGGTCTACCAAAAAAGTCATCTGTGAATCTGTGGCAAACCATCCAAAGAGAGGAAGATTCGTGGCAACACACCCAATGTGGGGTACAGAATACAGTGGCCCGGATGCAGCTATAAGTACCGCATTTGCCGATAAGGCAACTGTAATATGCTCGAAGGAAGAAAGTGATACAGATGCGGTTGAACTGGTAGAAAATGTTTACAAAACATTGGGCATGCACTTACTATACATGAAGGCCGATGACCATGATGTACATGTGGCTTATGTGAGTCATATTTCACATATTACTTCATTTGCGCTGGCCAATACCGTATTAGAGAAGGAAAGAGAAGAAGATGCCATTTTCGAACTGGCCAGCGGTGGTTTTGAAAGTACCGTTCGACTGGCCAAAAGTAACCCAGCTATGTGGGTTCCGATTTTTATGCAAAACCGGGATAATGTGCTGGACGTACTAAATGAACACATTGCCCAATTACGCAAGTTCAAAGCCTGTCTGGAAAAAGAGAATTTCGATTACCTCCAGGAATTGATTGAACATGCGAATGGGATTAGGAGAATTTTGAAATAGGGGGCGTGAATGGTCAATGGTGAATGGTGAATAGGTGTATTCATATTGACAATTCACCATTGACCATTCACCGGCTCTGTTCCCAAATAAAACCCGCAAAGCCCCTGATATTGGGTAACTTTGCAAAAAAATTTATACATGACGACATTTGAAGCGTTAGGAATTGATGCGAGATTGGTTCAGGCAACCGATGAGTTGGGGTATGTGAACCCAACCCAGATTCAGGAACAGGCAATACCCATTCTGTTGAGTGGTACGAAAGACTTTATTGGTCTGGCTCAAACTGGAACAGGTAAAACGGCTGCTTTTGGTTTACCACTCTTACATGTGATCGACGCAAAAGCAAAACACCCACAGGCATTAGTGATATGCCCTACACGCGAACTCTGTTTACAGATCGTAAAAGAAATAGAGCTGTTTAAAAAATATATGACCGGAGTTTCGGTAGTAGCAGTTTATGGAGGCGCGTCAATTGGTTTACAAATTCGCGACCTCAAAAGAGGAACACAGATTGTAGTAGCTACACCGGGCCGATTGATTGATCTGATTGAAAGAAAAGCAATCAACCTGGAAGAAATTAAGTATGTAGTGCTTGATGAGGCTGATGAAATGCTGAACATGGGCTTTCAGGATGATATTGAATTTATCCTGAAAAATACCCCTCAGCGAGAAAGTACATGGCTCTTCAGTGCAACCATGCCTCCTGAAATCAGGAAAGTGAGCAAGCGTTACATGAAAGAACCTGCAGAAGTTACAGTAGGTAAGGTAAACACTGCTAACAAAAGCATCGATCACCAGTACTATGTAACCAGTTCACAGCATCGTTATGAAACACTGAAAAGAATCATTGATTTTAATCCCGGTATCTATGGTATCATTTTTACCCGTACTAAAATAGATGCACAGGAAATTTCTGAGCGTCTTACACGCGAAGGATATGATATCGATGCTTTACATGGCGATCTTACCCAGGCTCAGCGTGATAAGGTAATGGGACAATTCAGAGACAAGAGCCTGCAATTACTTATTGCAACTGATGTTGCTGCGCGTGGTATCGATGTGCAGGGTATTACCCATGTAATCAACTACGAATTACCCGATGATGTTGAAGTGTACACACACAGAAGCGGAAGAACAGGTAGAGCAGGTAATGTAGGTATATGTATTTCTATTGTCCACAGCAGGGAAATGTATCGCCTGAAACAAATAGAACGCATCAATAACTCCAGATTCCATAAGCTGGATATTCCGAGTGGTAAAGATGTATGCCGTAAACAGTTCTTCCATTTCATGGATAAATTACTGTCGGCAGATATCAGTCATGGCGACTATGAAACCTATGTTCCCATGCTGGCAGAAAAATTTGCCGATGTGAGCAAGGAAGAAGTGTTGAAACGCGTAGCCGCAATGGAATTCGATCGTTTCCTCAAGTATTATGAAAATGCAGAAGATCTCAATTTCCGTGAGAGAAGCAGAAAAGAACAAAGTGACGCAGGCGATCAGGGCCGCCGTCGTGATGTAGGAAAAGGGGATAATCGTAAAGAATACAAACGTGGTGGTGGGTTTAGTCGCCTCTTTGTAAACCTTGGTACAAAAGACGGTTTCTACAAAGCCAGCTTCCTGCAGTTTATTCTTGACATGAGCGATTTGAAAAAAGATGTGTTAGGAAGAATTGACATGAAAGATATGAACAGTTGGATTGAAATAGATAAAGGAGCTGCCAATCAAATGATCCGTGCCCTTGATGGTAAAAACTACAAAGGCAGAAGAATCCGGATGAACGACGCAGACAGCGGCGGTGGCAGAAAACCAAGGAGAGGAGAGGAATAGTAGCATTTTAAGAAGTCAGATGGCAGATGTCAGATTTGAAATAGATCAAATAATACATCTGACATCTGATATCTGACATCTGATATGTGACATCATACATTTTAATTTTATGGAGCAAGCAATCGAACAAAAGACAGCGGTGGAGGCATTATTGCAAAAACGTCCACTGATTATTTCTGGTCCCTGCAGTGCAGAGACAGAAGAGCAGGTAATTCAAACTGCCACCAGACTGGCAGCTACCGGAAAAGTAGATATTCTGCGAGCAGGTATCTGGAAACCACGAACACGTCCGGGAAGTTTTGAAGGTATTGGTACCAAGGGTTTGCCCTGGTTGCAGCAAGCAAGAAAAGCTTCGGGATTACCAGTAGCGGTAGAAGTAGCCACCGGTAAACAAGTTGAAGATGCGCTTCATTTTGATGTGGATGTATTATGGATCGGGGCACGTACCACCGTTAATCCTTTTAGTGTGCAGGAAGTTGCCGATGCATTAAAAGGAGTGAAAGTGCCTGTATTAATTAAGAACCCCATTAACCCGGATTTGGAATTATGGATCGGTGCAGTAGAGCGCGTCGCGAAATCAGGAATTGAAGATATTGGTCTTATACACCGCGGCTTCAGCTCTTACGGCAATACTGAATACAGAAACGCCCCAATGTGGCACCTGGCAATTGAAATGAAAAGACGTAACCCGGGTATGCTGCTTATCAATGACCCTTCTCATATCTGTGGTCGTAGGGATATATTAATGGATGTAGCACAAAAAGCGATTGACCTGGATTTTGATGGTTTAATCATTGAAAGCCATATCGATCCGGATAATGCCTGGAGCGATGCTAAACAGCAGGTTACACCTGAACGTTTGGGTGAAATGATTGGCTCGATCATCTGGCGTAAAGAAGACATCAGTTCCGAAGAACTGCATGCCGCAATGGAAAAAATGCGCCAGCAAATCAACCAACTCGATGATGAATTATTGCAGTTACTGGGACAAAGAATGAAAGTGGCCGATAAAATTGGTCAGTATAAGAAAGATAATAATATCACTATCCTGCAAACCAATCGTTGGAACGCCATTCTCGATCGGGCATTTGATAAAGGAGAAAAACTTGGACTTAGCCGTGAGTTCATCACCAAGTATTTTGATGCCGTACACATGGAAAGTATCAATCACCAGAATAAGATCATGAACTCCTAAGCAATTAGGGTTGATGTGGAACAGGTATGAAAAAAAGAAGCTTTCAATTTGCAACCAAAACGGTTCAGTATTATTTCGATGCATCTTTCGACCTGCTGGATAAAATAGCCGGCAAGGAAAAAGCTGTACTCGTTACAGATGAACATGTTTTCAAGGCCCATAAAAAGAAATTCAAAGGGTGGAACACCATTGTGCTAAAACCCGGAGAAGCTTATAAAATTCAGCAAACAGTAGATGTGTTGATTGATCAGCTAATCGAAATGGGTGCTGACCGAAAAACCATACTTGTGGGTGTTGGCGGAGGTGTTGTTACAGATATCACAGGATATGTAGCCGGTATTTATATGCGCGGCATTGAGTTTGGTTTTGTACCCACCAGTTTATTAGCCATGGTTGATGCTTCCATCGGAGGAAAAAATGGTATTGATGTAGGCGTTTACAAGAATATGGTGGGATTGATTCGCCAACCCTCTTTTCTTTTATACGACTATAGTATGCTTGCTTCCTTGCCACTTGCTGAATGGAGAAATGGTTTTGCAGAAATTATTAAACATGCCTGCATTAAAGATGCCGCCATGTTTAAACAACTGCAGCAGCATACATTGAAGCAATACCAGCAAGACAAAAAACTACTGTCACAACTGGTTGAGCGAAATGCCATGATCAAAACCAAAGTGGTACTGGGTGATGAGTTTGAAAGCGGTGAACGTAAACTACTCAACTTTGGACATACGCTTGGACATGCTATTGAAAACATGTATGAGCTTAGTCACGGACAGGCCATCAGTATTGGTATGACCTACGCTGCAATTATGTCGCAGCAGTTAAAAGGGTATAAAGATGCTGATCAGGTTATGAACCTCTTAACCCGGTATGGGTTGCCAACAATGGCAGAGTTCGACAAGAAAAAAGCTTTTAAAGTTTTACAGAAGGATAAAAAGAAGGACAGCGTGAGTATACAATACATCCTGCTGGAAAAAACCGGAAAGGGTGTGGTGCAGCCATTGTTGTTTGTTCAATTGGAAGAAATTTTCAAACAGTTTTAATGCGATTGCTGCAGGGCAGTAATTCAGCTTATTATTTATGCAGGTAAGTATACAGTCATCTTCGATTCATGGAAATATAAGGGCAGCGGCAGGTAAAAGCAGTATGCAAAGGGCTTGTGCTGCTGCATTATTAACAAAAGGTACTACCAGAATCATTAACCCCGGCAAAAGCAACGATGACCTTGCAGCGCTTGATGTAATTCAGAAGCTGGGTGCAACCATTTCATTTGAAGAAAATGGTGATCTGCTGATTTATTCAAATGGGATTAACCCAGTGAGTGCCGAAATTAATTGTGGGGAGAGTGGATTGGGTATACGCATGTTTACACCTATTGTAGCATTGAGTGAACAGGCACTAACAATTAATGGTAGTGGCAGCCTTACCACAAGACCTATGCATTTTTTTGATGAGATACTTCCTCAACTGAATGTACAGATACAATCGAATGAGGGTAAATTACCCTTACAGATACAAGGGCCATTACAACCTGGCAATATTGAAGTGGATGGTTCACTAAGCTCTCAGTTTTTAACCGGACTATTGATGGCATTTGGTGCGGCTGGTGCAAATGGGGCTTCTATTCGGGTACGGGATCTAAAAAGCAAGCCTTATATTGATCTTACATTGAAAGTAATGCAGGATTTTGGTTGGAAAGTAACGCATGAGCAGTATGAGCGATTTGATTTTCATGGCAGGCAGATCAATGAAGCCGAAACACGCAGCTACGCTGTAGAAGGCGACTGGAGTGGGGCAGCATTTCTTTTGGTAGCAGGGGCTGTTGCCGGTGGTATAACCGTAACAGGACTCGATGTTTTTTCGACCCAGGCCGATAAAGCTATATTACAGGCTTTGATAGATTGTGGTTGTCGTTTATCTGTACAGGAAAAACAAATTGAAGTTTCGCCATTGCCTTTACAGGCATTTCACTTTAATGCGACTGATTGTCCTGACCTGTTTCCGCCACTGGTAGCCCTGGCAGCTTATTGTGATGGTACTACGGTTATTGAGGGCGTTAGCCGACTGGCGCATAAAGAAAGTGACCGTGGTCTGACATTACAGGAAGAGTTTGCTAAATTGGGTATTGAAATAGTATTACAGGATGACCTGATGCTCGTAAAAGGCGGAACGGGAGTGAAAGCTGGAATAGTTCATTCAAGACATGATCACCGCATCGCGATGGCCTGTGCCGTAGCTGCATTAAAAGCTGAGGGCACGGTAACCATTCAGGATGCCGATGCCATCAATAAATCCTATCCCGATTTTTATGATCATTTAAAACAATTGGGTGCAGATATTATCATTGATTAATCTCCACCAAAGCCAACAACCTAACACCTAATACCTAACACCTAATCCCTAACCCCTAAAAACCTTAAATTTTGAACTCATTCGGACGCATTTTCAGGATCCATATTTTCGGGGAGTCGCACGGTGATTGTGTTGGACTAGTGCTGGATGGTTGTCCGGCAGGACTTGCCCTGTCTATTGAAGACTTTATGCCTGATATTGAAAGGAGAAAAGGAGGGGTGCAGAAAGGTACTACGCCAAGAAAAGAAGATGATATTCCCATTTTTAAAACAGGGCTATTTAATGGTAAAACGACCGGAGCGCCGCTAACCATCTTATTTGAGAATAATAATACCCGGAGCGGTGATTACGAAAAGCAAAGGGCGGTTCCGCGTCCGGGACATGCTGATTTTACCGCAAATGCTAAATATGGGGGTTATGAAGATTATAGAGGGGGTGGACATTTCAGCGGAAGGTTAACCGTATGCCTGGTGGCTGCGGGCGTAATTGCAAAAAAACTGCTTCAAAATATCACTGTTACTGCCAGTATTCTTGAAATAGGGGGAGAGAAAGACCTCGAAAAAGGACTTCAACTGGCTATTGACCAGAAAGATAGTATTGGGGGAATTGTGGAGTGTCGGGCTAATGGATTACCTGTTGGATTGGGGGAGCATTTTTTCGATTCAATTGAATCGGTACTGTCACATGCTGTATTTTCCATTCCTGCCATAAAAGGCGTTGAATTTGGGGCCGGGTTTGCCGCAGCCAGGATGTTTGGTACTGAACATAATGATGCCATAATGGATGCCAATGGTACTACTGCCACCAATCATGCGGGTGGGGTTGTAGGGGGCATTACCAATGGCAATGAACTGGTGTATAGGGTTGTAGTGAAGCCAACATCATCAACGCCTAAAGAACAACAAACCTGGAATTGGGAGACCGGACAGGTGGAAGGGTTTTCTGTAAAAGGAAGACATGATTTATGTATTGCCTTACGCGTACCCGTGGTGCTGGAAGCGGTTACTGCAATGGTACTTGCCGATTTTATGATGATCGAGCAAAAGATTAATAAAATTTTATAAATCATTTAATTTCAATTAGATAATGGAAAATTCATCTGAATTTATATATCATATTACAACTGCTGCCCAATGGGAGAAAGCAACCAAAGAGGGGGTGTATACGGCAGATAGTCTGGCCACGGAGGGTTTTATTCACTGCAGCACCGAAGACCAGGTCGCCGGGGTATTAGAGCGTTATTATCAGGGGCAGAAAGGGCTGGTTAGGTTAACGATTCAGCGTGATAAGGTAGAAAGACCGTTGATTTTTGAACTGGCAGGTTCGATTAATGAAGTGTTCCCGCATATACATGGCCCCTTAAATCTTGATGCGGTGGTGGCAGTTAATCCTGTTTTGTCATGAGTAATACGAATATTGTCAGCGCATCGATTCAAATGTTGCCTGTTCAATCGGGTAACCTGCATCCTTATGAGTGGGTTGATGAAGTAATTGACATCATTAAATCGAGTGGGGTCGTTTACGAGATAGGGGCATTTAATACTTCTATAGAATCTGATTATGAGTCAGTTATGGGGGTTATTGATAAAATAAACAAGCATTTGCTGGAAAAAGGCTGTCCGGAATGGATTTTGGGGGTTCAACTGCAGTTTAGAACAGGTGCAGACATTACAAGCGCGGAGAAATTAGAAAAACATAAATGATGTACTAATATATTGATTATTAGTTTATTGAAGGTTTTAATTCAACTAATTATTGAATTAAAACTTTTTTTTTGGCATGGTGTTTGGGTTATGGGGCACACAAAATAAGCTGAATATTTACTCGTTTACTATAATAGGTAAAGGGTTTATATACCCCTAGGGGCAGCGATAAAGGAATGATATGAAAACTATTGTGTACCTGATCGTCTTACTCGTTTTTCTCCTTCCCTCCGGGGCAAGGCTGGAACCGGTGGGTAAACACCAGGCCAGGGATACCATACCAGCTTTAGATACTTTACCATCAGATAGTAGTCGTTTTATCAATGATAGCCTGGTAATTATAGCAGACTCACTTGGAACCATCGATACCTTTACGTACAACGGAAAGCAGGTTAAAGGAATAGCCAGTTATTACAGTAAAAAGTTTGAAGGTAGAAAAACAGCCAACGGAGATGTTTTCCGTCATGCTAAACTTACTGGGGCCAGTAACAATTTTAAGCTAAACACACTGGTTAAGGTAACCAATCTAAAAAATAATAAAAGCGTAATAGTACTGATTAACGACCGTATGCATGCCCGTATGAAGAAAAAAGGAAGGGTCGTAGATCTCAGTAAAAGCGCAGCTACAGAGCTTAATTTCGTCAAAAATGGCATTACCCGTGTAGTCGTTCAGCCACTAGCCCCATATACAAGAAAACAATTGGGTATAAGTTCGGAATAACTTAAAGTTATCATAATTTTCAGAAAATCAGATTCACCCTGTATTTTTGTGGGAATTAATAAAAACCTGTTTATGAAGAAACTGCTTTTTTCTTTATTAGCCAGTGGTTTGTTTTTTTCTGCTACCGCTCAAAATGCGCCAGCAAGCTATAAAAAAAGACCCTCCCTTGGTATCAATTTCGTTCTTAAAGATATGTACACCTCTGAAGCTATCAGCAGGAGTTCTATATCATCTGTTATTTCAAATAAAAATTGGACACCATTCAGTCAACTGGATCCAGGATTAAGTGTTCAGTATTTCAATGGTTTAACGGAGTACGTTGATTTTCAGGCAACCCTAACAGGTTCTTATGTAAAATATCCTTTTTACAAGAAAAGTGGTGTTGCACAACCTACTACTGCAAAGTTTTTATTAGAGCTTGATGCGGCGGCAAACATTAAACTGCTTACTGATAAATACAAAGTAGTTCCTTACCTGACATTTGGTTTAGGTGCCTCAATGTATACCAGCACTTATTTTGCAGCGTATGCACCAGCAGGTATGGGTCTTCAGTTTAACCTTGGACAGGAAACTTTTTTACATACTCAGTTTGTACACCGCTCGGCAATTTCAAATCTTGCAGTTAATCACTTGACATACTCTATCGGACTTTCTTCTCCACTTAAGGATAAGAAAGAGCCGGTTGTTGTTACTCCACCGCCAGCACCTGCACCTGTTGAAAAGGATACAGATGGTGATGGCATCCTCGATAGCAAAGACAAATGTCCTACTGTTCCTGGAACGGCTAAATATGATGGCTGCCCTGTACCAGATACAGATGGTGATGGCATTAATGATGAGAATGATAAATGTCCAACCGTTAAAGGTCTTTCCAAATACGATGGCTGTCCGGTTCCAGATACCGATAAAGATGGTATTAATGATGAAGAGGATAAATGTCCTACCGTTGCAGGCGTAGCCCGTTACCAGGGTTGTCCGGTTCCGGATACTGATAAAGACGGCGTGAATGATGAAGAAGATAAATGTCCAACTGTTCCTGGTACCAGGGAAAACAATGGTTGCCCTGCAGTTAAAGAAGAAGTGGTGAAGAAAGTTGCTGCAAGCGCTAAAAATGTATTCTTTGTAACTGGTAGTGCAAAACTGCAGACTAAATCTTTCAAATCACTTGATGAAGTTGTTGCTATTCTTAAAGAAGATGCAGCTCTGAAACTGGATATTGAAGGTCATACTGATAATACTGGTTCTGATAAAGTAAATGTACCATTGAGTCAGAATCGTGCTAAGTCTGTATACGATTATATCGTAAGCAAAGGAATTGATGCATCAAGACTTAGTTCTGAAGGTTTCGGTTCTTCTCAGCCTGTTGCTGATAACAAAACAGCAAAAGGACGTACACTGAACAGAAGGGTAGAAATGAAGCTGAAATATTATTAATCGATAGATTAAGATAGATTAAATAAAAAAAAATCCCCAGCTGCAATTCAGCTGGGGATTTTTTTTGGAAACTTTACTAGAATCACCACATATAAGAATGGCTGTAATTTGATTGTGGTTAATTTAATAAGTATGTGCAGTTAATACTTTAGAGTTTGTCTTAAGGATATATCGCATAAGCTTTAGCATACTATAAATTGCGATAACTGCGAAAAGACACAGTTTTAAATAATTTTAAAGATTTATATATTTAATTATTCAAGTGTATGAAATACCTCGCATGAGAATAATTGATATAATGGATAATCAGAATTTTAAAAAATTACTCACGGCTATTAAGCCATATAGTTTCTCATATTGCATTATTTTCTATATTCCACCCTGATTTTCAATTCATATTTTTTAATCGCTTAACAGACAAATTTTTAATTATAAAAAAGCATCAAATTCACATGAAAAAAATTAGTATATTTATATTTACTGTAGTATTATTTTCTTGCCAGAAGGGTGTTAATAAGACGCAGTTGGATATAGTTTCAACAATTAGCCAAACAGCATCAAATAAGCAAAACTTAATATCTAGAACAATTTATGTTGAGGCATTTAAAAAATTTAAACTTCGAAATATAACCAAGTTTAAACCACGGTCCCTATTTAAAAAAAATGTAATATCAGAATCTATACCTGGTTCAGATAATGGAACCCCAATTTATTATATAACAGGTTCAATTGTAGGTGACCCAAACGATGAAGTAATCGCAAGTTATGGACCTACGATACTCGCTGCGAGTAACGAAGACGAATTGGCAGCAAGAGATGAGCTACAGGTAACAATTACTGCTGCAAAAAATTATTTATCTTCAGCTGGATTAGATTTTACAACGGAATTTAGTAATGATGACTTTAGGTATATACATGCGGCAAATATTGTATTAGAAATGGAGACTAAAGAAGGGTTTCCGCCGGAAGGTTCTGGTTTACTTAATATGAATCCGATAAACATAAGAACAAATGCTACTGGCACTTCAAATCATAATGATCAGGCTATTGTTTTTGAGACAAGCAGGGAAAATACAGTCTTAGGTTGTTTAGTTCAAGCTGTTGGAATCAGAGCGCTTTATGATGCCTGGTATGATAAGTTTGCAACTAAGCGTATGTTAATAACTATGATCGGAAAAATTGCCGCACGTTATATGGGTTTTGTTGGTACAGCTTTGGCTGTATATGACTTTATTGATTGTATGTGGTAAATATGTTTATTATGGATAATGTTTATTTAACCTTAATTATATTGATAGTGGTTTTTTTGGGAATAAGTGCTCTTGGAAAAGAGATGATTCAACATAAAAAGCAGTTATCTAAAAGTGAGTTTAGGTGGAAGTTTGCCCTTTTGATGCTAGGTATCTATCTTTTTATTGTAAAATTTCTAAAATTAATTACGATTATCAATCACAATTAATCGCCTTGACTTAAATGCCGGGCTGTAATGTACTTTTTGATAGTACGGTCCGGCATTTTTTAAACCTTCGAAATTAAATTGGTAGATATTAGCAAATCGGATTAAATAATATTCACTTCCCTTTCAAGCCTCACCCCAAATTTTTTGAACACTGATTCCATGATTTCGGTGGAAAGAAGAAAAATGTCGGCACCGGTTGCATTACCATAATTCACCAATACAAGGGCCTGCTGACTATGGCATCCTGCATCTCCCTTTCTGTAGCCCTTCCAGCCACATTGTTCAATCAACCAGCCGGCGGCAAGTTTTACCCTTGTATCATTCACCGGATAACCAACTATGTCTGGATACGATGATTGTAGTTGTTTAAAGAGTTCGATAGGTATCGTAGGGTTTTTGAAAAAACTGCCTGCATTGCCCACCAATTCCGGATCAGGTAGTTTTGATTGCCTGATATTTACCACTGCTTTTGAAATAGACGCTATACTCAGTTCCTGTACATTCATTTTCTCCAGTTCCTGTTTAATAGCTCCATATGATGTATGAAATACTGGTTTTTTATTGAGTTTATAAGTAACACTGGTGATGATAAAACGATTTCTGTATTTTTCTTTAAATACACTTTCCCTATAACCAAAGCCACAATCTTTCAGGTAAAAGGTTTCCCTATGTTTTTCATTGATATGCCAGGCTTCCAGTGAATGGAATACATCTTTCAATTCAACTCCATAGGCACCGATATTCTGCATGGGAGACGCGCCTACACTGCCTGGAATAAGGCTTAGGTTCTCTACGCCCGCATAGCCCTTTTCTATACAGTAACAAACGAACTGGTGCCAGTTTTCGCCTGCCTGTGCCCTTACATAATAATGGTTGTCGTCTTCATTCACCAATTCAATACCCTTTAACGCGTTTTGTAAGACCAATCCGTCCACATCTCTTGTAAACAAAATATTACTTCCTCCCCCTAAAATATGCATGGGCATATAGGGCAGGTGCTGGTATTGCTCCAGCAATTCCTGCATCATTTCATGAGACTGAAACGAGGCATAGAACCTGGCCCGCACATCAATATGAAAGCTGTTTAGCGATTTTAACGAGTAGTCTGGTAGGAAGGGGGTATTTTGATACATAGCAGCTCTGTAGCATTAAAGTGGGTCAACATTTACTAAAATTCTCACAGAACTGTATCGTTTGTTCGAATGAATAATGGCAGTTTGTTGTACAATCATCTGTTTGCACTGTCCGATCCTTTGCATGTCTTTAGGCAATTTAATCAATAACTCCCAAAGATATTGGTTTCTTATCCTATCCACTACAGGTTGGGCCGGACCACTAATTTCCTTTGGAAAATGAGTTGCAAGTGCCGTCATCATGATATTGGCGGCTTCTTCCGCAATATGTTTTTCCTTGTGTTTAAATACCAATTGAATGATCCTGGTAAATGGAGGATAGTGGAATTCTTTTCTGTTAGACATCTCATACCGGTACAAAGCGCCATAATCGTGGCTTTGTACAAAACCTAATACCGGATGTCGGGTATTACTTACCTGAATCAGCACTTTTCCCTGGTCATCTTTTCTTCCGGCCCTACCGCTTACCTGTTCCATCAATTGGAATGCTTTTTCATTAACCCTGAAATCGGTAAAACCCAGAATTCCATCTGCGTCTATTATACCAACCAGGTTCACGTGTTCAAAATCAAGTCCTTTTACCACCATTTGCGTACCTACCAATATATCGAGTCTTTTTTGTTCGAATAGTTTAATCAATGCATCATGTTCATTTTTCCCCCGAACACTATCATAATCCATACGGGCTACCCTTGCATCAGGAAACTGTTCATTCAGTAACTCTTCAATTTGTTCTGTTCCGAAATTCTTCTGGGTAAAATCATGACTGCCACAAGCTGCGCAGGTATGTATTACGGGGTATTGGGTGCCGCAATAATGACAAGTAAGTTTGTTTTTAAACTTGTGATAGGTTAGTGTAACATCACAATATTCACATTGAGGTATCCAGCCGCATGTGTTACAAATCTGGTATGGAGCGTACCCTCTTCGGTTTTGAAAGAGGATTACCTGTTTCTGTTGTTTCAGTGATTGATCAATGGCTTCAAGAAGGGGCGGGGTAAAGGCAATTTTACCCTTTTGCTGGAACTTTTTTATATCAACCATTTCAATGGAAGGAATCCTTGCTTCACCATACCTTTCGGTTAATTGAACAAGCCCGTATTTCTCCTGCTCGCAATTGTAATAGCTTTCGATGGATGGTGTTGCGCTGCCCAATAATACTTTCGCCTTAAACTGACTTGCATAATAAATCGCAGCATCTCTTGCATGGTATCGGGGTGCGGGGTCCTGTTGTTTATAGGAGTTGTCGTGCTCTTCATCTGCTATAATCAATGATAGATCTTTAAAAGGAAGGAAAAGGGCCGACCTTGCACCGAGGATTATTTTTATTTCTCCCTTTTTTACTTTGTTCCATATTTCCACCCGTTCATTTGCATTGAATTTAGAATGATAGATGGCAATATTACTTCCAAAATATTCCTGTAGTCTTCTTATGATTTGTGCAGTCAATGCAATTTCAGGAAGCATATATAAAACCTGGCGACCAAGCTCCAACTGCTCCTGAATTAATTTTGTATAGATCTGTGTTTTTCCGCTTGCAGTTACACCATGCAAAAGGCAAACCTGTTTTGTTTCATAACTGCTTTTTATTGCTTCTAATGCTTTGGCTTGTGCATCTGATAAAGTGAAATTGATGGTAGATGCTTCTCCTTTAAAATAGATACGATCAGTACTTCTTTTTTCGGCAATCAATATTCCTTTTTCAATCAATCCCTTGAGTTGTGCAGCACTGGCATTGGCTTTCTTTAATAATTCAGATTGAATTACTTCGCCTTCTGTTTTCAGCAGATGAATATAGGAGAGCAGTAGTTCCATTTGTTTGGGTGCACGGCTCCAGTTGTTTAATAAATCGGAGAGGGCATCTTCATTGCGATATGGGGCAGCCAGTTCAATGAATAACTGCTTTTTTTCGGTGTATTTTTCTTTTAATTCTTCCCATACATAGCAAACTTCTTTTTCAATTAGCTTTTTAATAACGGGGTAAACATGTGTAACATCCAACAACTTTTGAACCTCGCTAATCCGAAGTTCTTTTTTTAGTTCCAGTGCTTCAGCTACGAGGTATTCATTGTCTGACAGATCGCTGAAGTTCATTGATCTGTCTTCATTCCAGATCAATATACTTTCGCTGGATAGTTTCAGGTTAGCCGGTAACGCAGCTTGCATTACTTCTCCTTCACTGCACATATAGTACTGTGCCATCCATTCCCAGAAAACCAGTTGTTGGGGATGTAGTATTGGTTCCTGATCAAGGATGTTGATGATATCCCTTGGTTTAAATGCCGCAGGTTGTTCTGTAAATAGTTTTTTAATGATGCCTGCATATTTCTTTTTACCACCCAGCATTACTTCAACCCTGATTCCAGGCTGCACCGATTGCCTGAACTGTTCGGGAATAGACCAGGTATAATTTTTTGGCAAAGCAAGGGGTATAATAATTTCTGCGAACAAAAGAAGCTGTTTAGGTCAAAAATAAGGCTTAAGCAATGGAATATTGGCGATAGCGTCTCAGTCCTTCATCCATAATTGCGTAAACCCTTTCTTTAAGGGTAGAAATGTCTTTCATGGTTAATCCGGTTACGGATACCTCATCGAGGTAAATAACCCGGTTTTTGCCAGGCGTAAGCGAAAATATGCTGTTGTAGTGAAGTCGCTCAAGTGTATCGACCAGTAAAACTGGTTTAATGGGTGTTTCGGTTTCAATGGCAATTCTAAAAGCGCCATCAAAAAAATCTTTCAGTGGGGCCGCACTCATATTGAAAGTTCCTTCCGGGAAAATAAAAATGGAGATGCCCTGTTTTAGTGCAGATTTTAAGGCACGTACACTTTTTGCCCTTGTTTCTGCATTTTTTCTGTCGACCAGCACAACAGCGGCTCTATAAATCCATCCAAAAACCGGAATTTTTACCATCTCATATTTACCGAGTATTCGAATGGGTTTATGGGCAATAAGTACGAGGGGTGGAATATCCATATAAGAACAATGATTAGCCACAAAAATGTATTGCCTGTTATAATCATGAGGTGTTTCGAAAATTTCCTGGTGCCTGATGCCTATGAGGAGGTACCAGGTTTTTGCCCAGATCATACATAGTGCATAAATAATATTTCCTCCTTTAATTTTTCCAAAAGCCAATGCCATGAGTACAAAAGGGAAGACTAAAAGCATGATCAGTACAAAGAGTAAAAAGGCATAGGCACAATAAATGAGTTGTATTATTTTCAGCAAGGGCTTCATAGCCCGAACTTAATGAAAAAAGCCGATCAGCCTTAGGCTGACCGACTTTGATTTTCTCATGTGTATCAATATCAAAACTTATAAACGGCTGCAAGTATGAAAGCTGCAGAATTTTTTGTTCCAGAGGCTGCACTTCCTTTGAAGAAAACAGGCTGTTGGGAATGATCGTACCTGAATTCCGGGATAATGGTCAGGTTATCAGCCTTCAGGTTAGCAGATAAAGTTGTAGCCATAATTTTTCCACCCAAACCAATAGGGGTTAACTTACGGTCATCGAAATAATCCTGTCTGAGGGTTAATCCTACAGATGAAGTTGGGTCATAATTCAGGTATAGAGCATGGCTTTTCCAACTTGAAGTATTTCCTGCTGTAGAATAGGATTGTAAGCTACCATCGTAACTGATTCCCCATTTGTCTGCCAGGGCTCCCGTAACAACCAGGTTATACTGTGTAATGCCCGCTCCGCCCTGAAAGTTCAGGTAGGCTTTTACTTTGTCGTTAGAGGTTGCCGTGCTGAATTGAGCCAGGAAAAATTTATCGGCAGAAGTAGTGGTAGAATAGTCGGTTGGGTTGGCAATACCAACCATCATGGCGCTTTTGCCGCCCAGTGAAATGTCGGCTTTAATACCTGTATGAAAGAATGGTCCATAAGAGAAGCCATAAGACATGCTATAGTTTCTGTTACCACCTGCATCAACGAGTTCATAGCCCACATGTGTGGCCCATTTACCCATAGTGAATTTTACTTTGTCGGAAGCTGCATAAGTAATATACATCTGTTTGATAGCAGCCAGTGAGCCGGCGTCGTTGTAAGAAAATTCCTGTGCCCTTCTGCCAAAACCCAAGTCGGCAGTAGCGGTTACTTTGCCTATTGTGTGGTCTACCTTAAATGATGCCATACCAAGCTCAAAAGAGTTTTGTGAGTTGGTAAAACTGGTAAAATTGTTGGTTTTGCCGGGAGCATCGGAAAAACCGTACCGGTAATAGGCATCAACAGAGCCGGAAAATGTAGTAGTAGCTTTTTTAGTGGAGTCTGTTTGTGCATCAGCACAAATAAACGAGAAGAGCATACATGAAATGCTTGAAATTTTCTTTAACATTGCAAAAGGTTTTATGATTAACAAATAGGTACAGCCGGTAAACCTGGTCAGAGGTTTATCATATGGCTGTACCTTGTTTTTTTAATAAGAAGTAAGAAATAAGGAATACGAAATAAGGAATAAGAAATAAGGAGTATGAAATGAGGAATGATTTTCTTTAGAAGGTCAGTTCTATGGGAGTTTAATCCCTTCCTTATTCCTTATTTCTTATTTCATATTTCTTATTTAATTTTTTCTATCCTGCAATCACACTTTCTTTTATTTCACCATTGTTTTCTACCAGAAGCGTTCCCTGAACATATTTTTCGTTATGCTGGGTAGCATCCAATCCTAATAACTCTTCTTCAGAGCTAACGCGAAGTGGCAGGATGAAATTGATGAATTTAAAAATGCCGAATGATACTACGAAGCTGTAAGCAACCACAATACCAAGCGCTTTTAGTTGTGTGAAAAAGAATGCGGCATTGCCGTAGAAAAGTCCATCAGCACCGGCGCCATTTACTGTTTTGGTAGCGAAAATACCTGTAAGTAACATACCTACAATACCGCCGATACCATGACAAGGGAATACATCCAGTGTATCATCTAATTTAGATTTTGATTTGTAGTATACGGCGATATTTGAAACAATTGCTGCAATTACGCCTACGAAAATGGACTGAGGGATTGCTACAAAACCAGCAGCAGGAGTGATGGCTACTAGTCCTACAACCGCACCAATACAAAATCCAAGTACGGAAGGTTTTTTTCCTCTTAATACATCAAAGAACATCCATGAAAGACCAGCAGCGGCTGCGGCAGTATTGGTTGTAGCGAAAGCTGAAACGGCTAGTGGACCAGCACCTAATGCTGAACCTGCGTTAAAACCAAACCAACCGAACCATAATAAGCCAGTTCCGATTAATACATAGGGGATATTAGCAGGTGGAATTTCTTTTTGTTCAACATGTGCCTGTCTGCGTTTAAGTACCAGTGCACCTGCAAGTGCGGCACAACCGGCAGAAATATGAACCACGGTACCACCGGCAAAATCAAGCGCACCCATTTTAAACAGGAATCCTTCCGGATGCCAGGTCCAGTGTGCTATTGGTGCATATACCAGCAGGCTGAAAAGTGCGATAAAAAGAA
This sequence comes from uncultured Sediminibacterium sp., assembly GCF_946481145.1. The sequence continues at coordinate 8,206 of NZ_CAMLMJ010000010.1, read as the reverse complement.
TATAGGAAGTGAATTTGATCCTTTCTGCTACGGCGCCTACTACCAGACCTGGTGTAATAATGGCAAACATGAGCTGAAACAATGCAAATAAGGTAATTGGAATGCTTGGTGCAAGACTCCAGGGAGCGCCAGAATTCATGCCTTTGAAAAACATGTGTGTGGTAGGGTCGCCAATGAATCCGCCGATCGAATCGCCGAAGCAAAGACTATAACCAACAAAAACCCAAAGTATACTTACTACTCCTGTAGCAACCACACTTTTAATCATGGTAGAAATAACATTCTTTCTGTGTACCATACCGCCGTAGAAGAAGGCGAGGCCCGGTGTCATCAGAAATACAAGTGCGGTTGCAACCAGGATCCAGGTAATATCAGCAGGATTATAAGCGCCTGCTTCATCTTTAAAATCTGGTAGGGAGGGAACGAATAGTGCCGCAATGGCTACTGCAACCAGTGCAACAAATGGTGCAGCCTGCTGGAATGTCAATTTTTTCATGCGAGGGTTAATTAATGTTAGAAATAATTGATATAAATAATTTCAATTCAATATTACTAAATTATTTTATCATTTTCTTATCATTTATTAACATTCATTATTTTTTCATTTGTTATTATTTAATTAGGAATCTGTCTTGTTATTTGATATAAAAGGTTGAAAATCAAATAAAAAAGCCGATTTCTAAATTGAAATCGGCTTTTGAAAATAATAAATAATAAAATATTATATATTTAATAAATAGCTTTGATCCTTCGATTCTAATACAGAATCGCCCATTAGATACTGATCTACCTTTCTGGCGCATTCTCTCCCTTCGCTAATTGCCCATACTACCAGTGATTGTCCGCGCCTCATATCACCAGCGGTAAATACCTTAGGGATATTCGTTTGGAACTGCTTTTCATCTGCCCGAACATTTCCTCTTTCATCTAAAGCAACACCCAGCTCTGTTATCAGTCCATCATGTTGTGGGTGCAAAAATCCCATTGCCAGCAAAGCCAGTTCACAAGGGATTTCTCTTTCAGATCCCGTTATCTCCGCAAAACCTGCCGGCTTTTCTGATGTGGAAGCTGTCCATTGAAGGTCCACAATCTGTAATGCCCTTAATTGCCCCGATGCATCGCCCAAAAATGCTTTAGTGGCAACTGCCCATTCTCTATTTGCGCCCTCTTCATGCGAAGAAGTGGTTTTGAGGGTCATTGGGTAAGTGGGCCAGGGCATCTGGGTAGTTCTTTGTTCTGGTGGCTTGGGTAATAATTCAAGCTGTGTTACAGAATATGCGCCTTGTCTGTTCGATGTACCTACACAATCGCTACCTGTATCTCCACCACCAATCACCACCACATTTTTTGCAGTAGCAAATATGTCTTCACTAGTTACTACCTCATTAGACACTCGCTGGTTTTGTTGTTTCAGGAAATCCATGGCAAAATGTACACCCTTCAATTCTCGTCCCGGTATATTTAAGTTGCGGGGAATGGTGGATCCGCCGGTTAATACAATTGCCTGAAATTCACGTAACAAATCATTGATACCAATATTTACCCCAACATTCGAGTTGCACCTGAATTGTACCCCTTCCTGTTCCATTAAAGCAACCCTTCTTTCAACCACCCATTTTTCTAATTTGAAATCAGGAATGCCATACCTTAAAAGTCCACCCGGATAAGCATCTCTCTCAAATACCGTAACCTGATGTCCTGCATAGTTTAATTGAGCGGCGGCGGCAAGTCCTGCAGGACCAGAACCCACCACTGCAATTTTTTTACCGGTGCGTAGGTTAGGTATGCGCGGTTTTACAAAGCCTTTATCAAAGGCGATTTCAATAATATGCTTTTCAATTTCTTCAATAGTTACCGGAGGTTGATTGATGCCAAGTACACAGGCACTTTCACAGGGGGCTGGACAAATTCTTCCGGTGAACTCGGGAAAATTGTTCGTAGCGCTTAGTATTTCATATGCTTCTTCCCAGTTCTGACGATAAACTGCGTCATTGAATTCAGGGATGATATTTCCCAGCGGACAACCACTGTGGCAAAAAGGTACGCCGCAATTCATGCATCGTGCCGCTTGCTGATTAAGGGATTGTTCAGGTAAGCGTTCTACAAATTCTTTATAGTCTTTAATGCGTTCCTCCGGTTTTCTTTTCCCGGGAAGCGTTCTCGTAAATTCTAAAAATCCTGTTGGTTTACCCATGTTCTTCTGTTTTTGTATTGCAGCCAGTTTTTTGTTAAGGAGGGGGGAGGTATTCAGCGGTCCATAGTCCATGGTCCATGGTCCATGGTCCATGGACTATGGACTATGGTCTATTGTCTATGGACTCATCACTACCTGCTCTTTCTGCATCAACACCTTCTTATAATCACTCGGGAATACTTTAATGAAATGTTTTTGTTGGTTGTCGAAATCATCAAGTATGAATTTGGCGACGGTGCTGTTGGTGTATTTAAAATGTTTGGCGATCATTTCCTGAAGGAAGCTTGCGTCTGATGAATCGAGTGGGTCGAGTTCTACCATTTCGCAATTGCATTTTTCTTCAAAACTTCCGGAAGCATTGTATACATAGGCAATTCCTCCACTCATACCTGCTGCAAAGTTTCTTCCGGTATCACCGAGGATAATGGCTCTGCCACCTGTCATGTATTCGCAGCCATGATCTCCAACACCTTCTACAACCACATTTGCGCCGGAATTTCTTACGGCAAATCTTTCACCTGCCTTGCCTCTGATATAGGCTTCACCAGCGGTAGCACCATAGAGGGCCACATTTCCGATGATGATATTTTCTTCCGGAACAAAACTGGCCTGCTTATCCGGATATACGATGAGCTTTGCACCACTCAGTCCTTTACCAAAATAATCATTTGCATCACCTTCCAGTTCAAGGGTTACGCCTTTGGTATTGAATGCACCAAAGCTTTGACCGGCAGTACCATTGAAATTAAAATGAATGGTGTCTTCCGGTAAACCTGCAGCCCTGTAGCGTTTGGTGATTTCATTTGATAGGATAGTGCCTGCTGTTCTATCCGTATTTTTTATAGAAAAGGATGCATGGGTTCGCGTAGCATTCTCCAGTGAAGCTGCTGCTGCTTTCAATAGCTTCCAGTCGAGCACATCGCTCAACCCATGATCCTGTTCTTCCTGTTTAAACAAGCCTGTATAAAGTGATTCAGGTTCTTTAAAGAGAACAGATGATAAATCGAGTTTGGAATATTTCCAGTGGTTGATATTATCGCGCATTTCAAGTGAGTCAACTTGACCTACCATTTCCTGGATCGTGCGATAGCCTAACTCAGCCATGATTTCTCTTAGCTCCTGTGTAATAAAACGGAAGAAGTTGACTATATGGTCCGGATCGCCTGTAAAACGTTTTCTCAATTCCGGATCCTGGGTTGCAACGCCAACCGGACAAGTATTCATGTGGCATTTACGCATCATGATACATCCTTCAACAATTAGTGCGGCCGTTGCTACGCCCCATTCTTCGGCGCCAAGCAGTGTTGCTATTGCAATATCCCTACCTGTTTTCATTTGACCATCTGCCTGCACTACAATTCTGCTTCTCAGTTTGTTTTTAACCAGTGTCTGATGCGTTTCTGCAAGCCCTAGTTCCCATGGCAATCCAGCATGTTTAATAGAACTGATCGGAGATGCACCTGTGCCTCCATCATGTCCTGATATCAATACCACATCGGCTTTGGCTTTCGCCACACCTGCTGCGATTGTTCCAACACCTGCTTTTGATACCAGTTTAACATTGATACGAGCGGCGCGATTGGCATTCTTAAGATCGAATATTAATTGTGCTAAATCTTCAATAGAATAAATGTCGTGATGGGGTGGTGGTGAAATTAATCCAACACCTGGAGTGGCATGTCTTGTTTTACCGATCCAATCATCTACTTTATGTCCGGGTAGTTGCCCGCCTTCACCAGGCTTTGCCCCCTGTGCCATCTTTATTTGTAACTCATCTGCTTCAGTAAGGTATAAGCTTGTTACCCCAAATCTCGCCGATGCAACCTGCTTAATGGATGATCGCATTGAGTCGCCGTTGGCCAATGGTGTGTACCTGATTTCATCTTCACCACCTTCGCCTGTATTGCTTTTTCCACCCAGTCGGTTCATGGCGATTGCCAATGTGGTATGGGCTTCCCAGGAGATGGAGCCGAACGACATAGCACCAGTTGCAAATCTTTTATAAATAGACTCTGCAGGTTCTACTTCATCAATGGATATGGATGGACGATTTCTTTTAAATTGAAATAAGCTGCGCAATGTGCATGCTTTTTCAGATTGATCATTGATGAGTTTTGAATATTTTTTGAAAACGCTGTAGTCGTTTGTTTTAGTAGCGTTTTGTAACAGATGGATGGTCTGCGGATTGAATAAATGAAATTCACCTTTTCTTTTCCATTGGTAAATACCACCAACAGGCAAACGATCTATCGGTATTTCTTTTTTGCCAAATGCGAAATAATGTTTTGCCAGTGTTTCTTTAGCAATTTCATCCAGCCCCATTCCTTCAATCCTTGAAGTGGCTCCGGTAAAATAAGTGTCTACAACTTTTTTGTTGAGGCCAATGATTTCAAATATCTGTGCACCCTGGTAAGATTGTAAGGTGGAGATACCCATTTTGGAAAATACTTTCAGTAATCCCTCATTCACTGCTTTGATATAGTTTTTCTTGAGGTAGTCAACATCCAGGTTTGTTTGCAGTTTTTCGCTGAGCTTCATGTCGCGGATGGAAGATAAAGCCAGGTAAGGGTTGATGGCTGTTGCACCAAAAGCGATGAGGCAGGCGAAATGATGCACTTCCCATACATCTCCCGCTTCAACTATAATGCCAACCTGACCACGATACCCTTTTCTGATAAGGTGATGGTGTACTGCTGCAGTAGCAAGTAAAGAAGGCATAGGAGCGTGGTCGGAATCAATGGCCCTGTCTGTTAAGATAATTACTTCAAAACCATCTTCCACAGCATCAACTGCATAGCGGCAAAGCCTGTCGAGACCGGCTTTCAGTGATCCTGGTTTTCCATCGGCACGGAAATAGGTTTGCAGGGTCTTGGCTTGGAAGATACCGGTATCAATACTCCTTATTTTTTCCAATTCATGGTTGGTGAGTACGGGTTGTTTTAATGCTACACTATGACAGGCAAGTGGATCTTCAACAAGCAGGTTGCCGTTGCTTCCGGCGAATGTTGCCAGTGACATCACCATGCGTTCCCTGATTGGATCGATAGGTGGATTGGTTACCTGGGCAAATAATTGTTTAAAATAACTGCTGAGGTGTTGTGGCTGATCGCTTAAAACCGCCAATGGTGTATCGGTTCCCATTGAGCCAATAGGTTCTTTGCCATCTAATGCCATTGGAGCTATAATGGTATCGAGATCTTCTGTTGAATAGCCAAATGCTTTTTGGTATTTGAATACCTGGTCGTGTTCAAGATGGGTGAACATTACACGGGGCTCAGGTAATTCTTCGAGTCTTATTTTGTATTTGTTCAGCCAATCTGCATAAGGTTTCTGAGCGCAGATCTGTTGCTTCAATTCTTCATCGCTGATGATGCGACCCTGTTCCATATCAACCACAAACATTTTACCTGGCTGTAGTCTTCCTTTTTCAATGATGATGGATGGATCAACAGGTAACACGCCGGTTTCAGAAGCCATAATTACACGATCGTCGTTTGTAACACAGTAGCGTGAAGGACGAAGGCCGTTACGATCCAGTGTGGCGCCAATTATTTTTCCATCCGTAAAAGAAATCGATGCAGGTCCATCCCAGGGCTCCATCATACAGGCGTGGTATTCATAAAACGCTTTTTTGATAGGGTCCATCTGGTCATTGCTGTCCCATGCTTCCGGAATCAGCATCATCATTACATGAGGTAATGATCTTCCTGTCAGGGTTAATAGTTCAATCATATTATCCAGGCAGGCAGAATCTGATTGTCCTTGTGTGACAATCGGTAAAAGCATTTCCATTTCTTCCTTACTGAAATAAGGAGAAGTGAATCCTTTTTCGCTTGTTCTGAGCCAGTTTAGATTTCCCTGAAGCGTATTTATTTCCCCATTATGTGCGATGTATCTGAATGGTTGTGCCAGCTTCCAGGAAGGGAATGTGTTGGTGGCAAAACGGGAGTGTACAAGTCCAAATGCAGATACAACTCTTTTATCACTCAGGTCAGGAAAATACCCTCTAACCTGTGTGCTGGTTAGTTGTCCTTTATATACGATTGTTTTGTAAGAAAGGGAGGCGAGGTAGAAACCGATTTCATCTTTCTTAACCGTGTTGTTAATGGTATGTGATGCGTAATTACGTAATACGAATAGTTTTCTTTCGAATTCATCTGGCTGTGTAATATGATCCGGGCAGGCGATAAATACCTGTTCCATTACCGGTTCAACAGAGAGTGCGGTTTTGCCTATATCAGTAGTGTTTACCGGTACTTTACGGTAGCAGAGAATTTCAAGTCCCAGCTTTTCTGCTGAACGGTTAAAAATGTCGCGGCATTCTTCGCGTAAGCGTAATTCTTTAGGAAAGAAAATGCTTCCAACTCCATACTTACCAAAAGAGGGAAGATGTATTCCTTGTTTAATACACTCATCGAAAAAGAATTCGTGTGGAATTTGAATCATGATACCTGCTCCGTCGCCTGTATTGCTCTCGCAACCGCATGCGCCGCGGTGTTCCATGTTCTCCAATACCGTGAGGGCATCGGTGATGTGTTGGTGTGATTTACTACCCTTAATATTTGCTACGAACCCAATGCCACATGCATCATGTTCAAAGCTTGGGTCATACAAACCCTGGCTGTTTTTTGAAACAAGCATTTGCAACCGAATTAAAGTTCAGGAAATAGCATGGCAGGCAATCGGTACTAAATTAATCAAAAAAATCAAGATTTTAAAATAAGTTGTTCAATCAATGTGGATATTGATTGATTATTATTCAATTTTAATCCGATTTCGTCGAATATTGTTTAAAATGGAAACTAACGTTTGTTTCTATTTTGATTTTACTGGAAAATGGGGGGTGCATCGTAAAATTGGCCGGAAGAATTCTGTTGCAGGTAAAGCGTAGGAAAGAACACGGATTATCATGATTTTCAAGATTTATCATGATAGATCTTGAAAATCATGATAATCTGCGTTCTATTAATAGCAGGTTGTGTATTTAAGGCAATCAAATATTTATTTAATCAGTTTCCCTGGAACAAGTAATAGTGGGCAGGAAATTTTAAATATAATAAGACGTTTTTCGGGAAGATGCCGAAGACGGTACTACCAGTGCCTGTCATTGCTGCATAGAGTGCTCCTTGCTCCTGCAATTGTTTTTTGATGGCTCCAATTTCGGGATATGCATTCATTACTGGTATTTCAAAATCGTTCGTCAGCTTGTCCTGCCAGGTTTCAATGGGTTGTTGAACGATAGTCTTGCAATTAAAAAAAGCCTGATCAGGTTTTATCTGAGAGAATGCCCAGCCGGTTGGTACATGTATACCTGGGTTTACCAGCACAAATTGGTATTCAGAAAGGTCAAGTTCAATATTACTCAAGCGTTCTCCTCGTCCGGTAGCATAAGCTGGTTTATTGAGGATAAAAAAAGGGCAATCGCTGCCCAATTGCAAAGCATATTCAAGTAAACTGGATTCGGGTATTGCTAAGCCAAACTGTTTATTGAGCATCGACAGTGTAAACGCCCCATCAGCACTACCACCGCCAAGTCCGGCTCCCATGGGAATTACTTTGTGCAAATGCATTTGAATAGGAGGCAAGGAGGGGAAATCTTTTTTTAAAAGATGGTATGCCTTGATGCAAAGATTATTATTTGTATCGCCTGAAATAGATAGTCCGGTTTGGGTAAACTTCAAAGTCTGCTCTTCACTACCATGTATTATTTCCAATGCATCCCGTAATCCGGTAACCGGATAAAAAACCGTCTCAAGGTCATGAAACCCATCTTCCCGCTTTCGGATGATATTTAGTCCCAGGTTGATTTTAGCATTCGGAAAAGAAAGCATAGAGGGGGATTGGGGGATGGCAGATGGCAGATGTCAGATTTTGGATGGCTGATGGCTGATGTCTGATGTCGGATTTATTTTTAATAAAAATACTAAGTCTATTTGGAAAGCAGTTTTTCCTAGAAGCTAGAAGCTAGAAGCTAGAAGCTAGAAGCTAGAAGCTAGAAGCTAGAAGCTAGAA
>NZ_CAMLMJ010000009.1 GCF_946481145.1 uncultured Sediminibacterium sp. | reverse complement strand
GGCATGTAGCCTGTGGCTCAGAAGATGCTAGCAAATTTTCCCCGGACAGCAATGGCTAATAGCTAAAGGCTAACGGCTATAACAACGTTCATCCCCTTAATTCGCATTATAACCGAGTAGTTATACTTTCACCGTTTTCATTACTTCAATAAATTGTTTCATTTCATCCATTGTACCAACACTTGCCCTTGCCCACTTGCCATGTATATAATTGGAGGAACGCAGGTAGATGTTTTTTGTCAGCATATCTGCGGCAAAGTCGCCCTGATAATTTGGAATCGGGAAGAAGAGGAAATTGGTATAGGAGCGTACCACATCAATGTTTAATGCCTTTAAGGCGTTGTATGCATAATCTCTTGCTGCAGCGTTTTTATCTTTACATTGTTTGAGCCAGGCCGGGTCTTTCAAACTGGCCAGCGCGGCACTCATTGAAAGCGCGGAAAGCGACATTTGTGTTCTGGTAAAATAATTATCAGCAAGCGATTTGATCAGCGTGGGATGTCCGATTACCCAGCCAATACGCAAACCAGCCATGGCATGAATCTTAGAAAAAGTGCCTATAACAAAAACCTTCGGATGTTTTTCTATCAATTGCATCATGGACTCATTGTCCGGAGCATCGAGAAAATCAATATAAGCTTCATCAACCCCTACATAGGCTTTTTTAGAAGCTTCTATACAGAAATTTTTCAATGAAGCGGAAGAAACAATAGTACTACTCGGATTAGCCGGGTTGCAGACATATACCAATGAAGTATTATTATCAACCGCTTTAAGCATTGCTGGTAAATCATGTTTTTGATCGGGGGTTAATGGTACTTCTATAACTTCTTGCCCGAGCATTTTTGCAGTTGCAGGAAGTATGCCAAATGTAGGATTGGCAGTAACCAGTTTACCATTGCTGAAATGGCGTGGGAGCAATCCAAGTGCCTCGCCAGACCCTGCCGACACCAGCACCTGGTTTTCATTCACACCATAATGTTCGGCGATTTCTTTCTTGAAATTTTTAAGGTGAGCATGATTGTATTGATAGCGATGCGCTTCATTCAAAGCATTAAGCAAAGCCTCTCTGGCCTTAGGTGAAATACCATAAGGGTTTTCGTTTGAACTAAGGTTAATCAAACCATCAGGTGCAACAGGCGTTCTTATTAAACCTTCTTCATTACCTAAACCCCAGGAAGGGGCACTTAATCCTAAACCAAGGGCTGTTAAAGAACCCAATTTTAATAGGTCGCGACGATTGATAGCGGATGACATAATAAGCAGCTTTAGTGATGAAAAGATACTAAAACTGTCTGATTTTAAGCAACAGATTTGCGTATTCGTTTTTAACCTGAGCGATGCCGACAGTCGCATTTATTTATTTACCCTTGAAAATATCTTGCTCACAATTTTCCATTCTCCATTTATTTTTAGCATATTCATATAATCGTATAAGATTACCGTATCTGTTTCAATTTTAATTTTCGCATTGGCGGCTGTACTTTCAATATTGAGCGACTCAATTCCGATGGTTCTCTTACCCGGACCAGAACCAGCTTTTACACGGGCAATATATTCTGCGATGGGAACATCTTTAAATTCACCGGTATTAATGTCAATATATTTCATGAAAGCTGTTGGATGAAAGGCTTTTTCAACACGATCACCAACACCACTCATGTAATTCTCCAGACAGGCTTTTACAGCCGTTTCTTCAGGGTGAGATTGTGCCTGCAAAAAGTTCAGCAGGAAACAAAATAGTAAGGTCGTTAATATTTTTTTTGAAATTCTGCTTAGCATAATAGTTTGGATTTGAATTCCTAATATAAACCTCTGTTTCATACACAAGCATGTTAAATAGGGATGAACGGTTGCCAGATAAAATTTGTTTACCGCCCTCCAAGTTCAATCACCTGGCAATTTTTCATGTCTTTACCATCGATAGTTAGCTTTACCAATGTGCGTACTTTATGCCAGCCTTGTTTTCCTGCGGCTCCGGGGTTAATATGCAGGCATTGCAGCTTATCATCAAACATAATTTTGAGGATATGTGAATGTCCGCTGATAAATAGTTGAGGCTTCTCTGAAATAATAAGCGGTTTTGAGTGGGTATTGTATTTGGGTGGATATCCGCCGATATGAAGCATCATGACCTTTATTTCCTCGCAGTTCCATATCAATAACTCAGGATACAGAGATCGGATATCTTGACCATCAATATTTCCATACACTCCCCGAAGTGGTTTAAATTGTCTGAGTTGTTCAGCCAGGGCATCATTGCCAAAATCACCGGCGTGCCATATTTCATCACAATCACTGAAATGATGAAATACTGCTTCATCCAGAAAGCCGTGTGTGTCGGAGATAATACCTATTCTTTTCATAAAGCATCTACTTTATCGTCATCAACGAGCTGTTGAAATAGCAGTTCAACACCTGGTACCTGTATGGCTTCTTCCCGGAATGTACGGTAACTGAAAAATCGAATTGCTGCTATTTCTGCATCAGCAACCGGTGTGGTATTTAATGAATAGAAATAGCAATCTTGTTCCATCATCAGTGGCGGGTATTCTCCATAAGCTGGAGCTGAAATATGGCAATACCATTGCAGTTCTTCTGGTAAAATATGGATAGACAGTTCTTCTTTTACTTCCCTGATTAGTGCTGTCACCGCATCTTCACCCGGATTTAATTTACCTCCCGGCAAATAAAAAGCCTGTTTCCGACTACTGAATGCCAGCAAAAGTTCCCGATCTTGGATAACTACCAGTCCGGCCGTGAATAATTTTTTGGTTCCTTCATCCATAAACTTTCCTAATTTCACAGAGAGATTGCAACCTATGCCATTTAAACGAAATTTCACTTATTGGATCGATAAACGGGTATGGAAATATTATTTCCTGCTACTCTCGCTTTCTCTTGTAGAAAATCATTGATTTTTTCCTAGAATAATAATCTCTTCTCCTTTTTTCGAGTTGATTTTCATCGTTATAGATTGAGTGTAATCACCGCAGAGAACAGGAGAATGCTGAGTTAACGCTGAGTTTTTTTATTTTTTAATCTTAAGATTATTTTATGCCACATTATCATAGTTTAGGAACTATACCCCATAAACGTCACACCCAGTTTCGCAAAGCTGATGGAACATTATATTCTGAACAATTATTCTCAACGGAAGGTTTTAGTAATGATTATTCCCTGCTTTATCATCATTATCCGCCAACGCAAATTATTCATACAGATGAGCCCATCAATGTTCAACCAAGGGTAGCCGAGGAAAAAATGTTGAAGCACAGAAGTTTTGAAGGGTTTAATGTTAAACCTGAAAAAGATTACCTGACTAGTCGCAAACCTGTATTGGTTAATAATGATTGTCATATAGTTCTTGCTGCACCGACACAAAGCATGACCGATTATTTTTATAAAAATGCAGATGCTGATGAAATGATTTTTGTGCATGAAGGAACTGGTGTTTTAATAACACAATACGGGCAGCTTCGATTCGGATATGGAGATTACCTGGTGATTCCAAGGGGAACCATTTACCAGATTTCATTTGACACTCCTGATAACAGGTTGTTCATAGTAGAAAGTTTTAGTCCGATCCGTTACCCCAAACGTTATGTAAGCAAATACGGTCAGTTATTGGAACATGCACCGTTTTGCGAACGCGATATAAGGGTACCAACGGATCTGTTGACTTTCGATCAGGAGGGTGATTTTCTGATCAAAACAAAAAAGAAGGGGGTACAATATGGGTTACACTATGCACATCATCCTTTTGATGTGGTAGGATGGGATGGATACTGTTATCCCTTTGCATTTAGTATCCACGATTTCGAACCTATTACAGGCAGGGTTCACCAACCACCTCCGGTTCACCAGACATTTGAAGCGCATAATTTTGTGGTATGTAGTTTTTGTCCGAGATTATACGATTATCATCCGGAAGCAATTCCTGCTCCTTACAATCACAGCAATATCGACAGCGATGAAGTATTGTATTATGTAGATGGTGATTTTATGAGCAGGAAAAATGTAACCAGGGGGATGATCACTTTACATCCTGCCGGAATCCCGCACGGTCCACATCCTGGGGCCGTTGAAAAAAGCATCGGAAAAAAAGAAACACAGGAGCTGGCCGTAATGGTAGATACCTTTCATCCATTACAACTAACAGTGGAAGCATTGGAAATTGAAAATCCCGGTTATACGATGAGCTGGGCGGAATAGTGTGAATTGTCAATGGTGAATGGTGAATAGAGAATTAGGAGTATTATTTTTGTATTTTACAATCTAAACATTCCTATTCACCATTCACCATTGACAATTCACACCCCTCAATGAAAGCCTACGAAAACATAGATGCCTACATTGCAGATTTTCCACCGGAGAAGCAGGCGTTACTTATTAGGATGCGTGCTCTAGTGCAGAAGGCCGCACCGAAAGCAACGGAGAAAATCAGTTACGGGATGCCCTGTTTTTTTCAGGAAGGTAACCTGGTATATTTTGCTGCAATGAAGCATCATATTGGTTTTTATCCATCGTCTTCAGGTGTGTCGAATTTTAAAAAGGAACTGGAAGGGTACGTTACTTCAAAGGGGGCCATTCAATTTCCGCTGGATAAACCTTTACCGGTAAAGCTTATTACCATGATCGTTAAGTTCAGGGTGCTGGAAAATCTGGAAAAAGCTGCCCTCAAAAAAAAGACCCCCAAAAAATAACCCAACTCCTTCAGTGCCTTTCTGTGTCTTCAGTGGCAAATTAAATTAGTCCGGGAGTCCGAAAGTCCGAAAGTCCGTCCTTCCTTCGTCAGGATGTCCGAAAGTCCGGTGAAGATTGCCACTGAAGACACAAAGAGGCACTGAGGTATGGGTTTGTAAAAATTCTTTCGGACTCCCGGACTCTCGGACTCCCTGACTTCCGTACTCCCAGATTTCCCCCCAATCCAAAAAATCCTTAACTTATGCTCCTAAAACGAATTGCCATATGATTAAATTCAGCGACATTAAAATCGGGGACTACGTAATGGCGGAATATGAAGGAAAAATGTGGGAGGGTGAAGTGGTTCGCCTAAACGGTGATGAAAAACAGGTTTGTGTACAAACTGATGTACAGGAATTTTGGTTTACCACCGATCATTTGCATCCACTTCCGCTTAACGATGATGCACTTGCAAAACTGAGCTTTGCAAAACAGTCAAACGAAGATGGATCGGTGAAGTATATGAAAGGATCGTTTCGTTTGGTAACACCCCAGCCAAATGATTTTTCAAAAATTGAAATGTGGTACAGGGAAGACAGACGCCATCACCCGGATGTTCATTATGTGCACCAGTTGCAAAATCACTATTTAGACATGACTAAAATACATTTGACACGAGATCCGATGTAAGAATAAACAATTGAAAAGGGTGCTGAAAACAGTACCCTTTTTTTTGTTATGTACTGAAAAATTATCAAGGCGACTCAAGGATTGTAATTACATAAGAGCAGAAAATGGAACGCAGATTTATCATGATTATCATGATAAATCCATGTTCTATCTAAGCAGCCAAAAAAGATTAAGGGCTGTTATTTCTTATGAGTCTACTTTTAATGACGTCAAAGGACCCCTCTATTGATTTACTCATTTTGGCAGATTTCAACCATTTATTCGCATCAATGGCTAATAGCTAACGGCTAATAGCTAATAGCCATTTGCCATTGATCCGCTTTATCAGATGATTGGTTTATGTATCTTGTTGTAAAATTTAGTTACATGCGGTATGTATGCGCAGTGATATGTGTATTGTTTTTTTCCATGAAAATCTGTGCTCAGCGTTTTGGAGGGAACCCATCTTCGCAGCAATGGAGACAGATTGAAACGGATACTGCACGCATTATTTTCCCAGCCGGAAATGAAAAGCAGGCTGCAAAGATTGCCTCAATTATTCATGGGTTGCAACTGCAGAATAAAAATAGTCTGGGAGGCGGGTTGCGGAAAATTAATATAGTGCTGCAGCATCGCACTTTGTTTTCAAATGCCTATGTAGGATTGGTACCCTATCGTAGTGAGTTTTATACCACAGCTCCGCAAAATGCTTTTGAACTTGGAGGCTACGATTGGATAAGTAACCTGGCAGTACATGAATACAGACATGTACAACAGTATAATAATTTCAACAAAGGTTTTTCAAAACTGGCATCTGTAATATTGGGAGAAGAGGGGCAGGCAGTAGCCAATGCAGCCAGTGTTCCGGACTGGTTTTTTGAAGGGGATGCTGTTTATAATGAAACATTGCTCACAAAACAGGGGAGGGGAAAATTACCTGCTTTTTTTAATGGTTACAGGTCACTTTATCGATCCGATAAAGCCTATAGCTATATGAAGCTGCGTAATGGATCTTTGCAGCATTATGTTCCCAATCATTATGAGCTGGGTTATCTGCTGGTAGCCTATGGCAGAAAACAATATGGAGATGATCTGTGGGAAAAAGTCACCAACGACGCAGCAAGGTTTAAACCATTGCTCTATCCTTTTCAGGGAGCTGTTAAAAAACATACCGGTATTTCTTTTAACCGGTTTGTAGATGATGCATTATCTTATTACAGAACCCAGTGGAAAAAAACGGAAACAGTTGAACCGGAATGGATAACCGCTATTGAAAAAAACAATGTAGTGAACGATCGTTATCCAACCCTAATGGAAGACGGTTCAATACTCGCATTGCATAACAGTAATTCCGCAGTTCCCCGTTTCATGAAAATATCTGCTGACGGAAACAGGGAGCAAATAGTGGTTAGGGATATTGCGATTGACCCCTACTTTACCTATAAAAAGAATAAGCTTGTTTATACTTCCTATCAGCCGGATACACGGTGGGCAAATGTGGAATACAATGCCTTAAAAATATTTGATCTTTCAACCAAAACAGAAAAGCTGGTGAGGTCTGGAACGCGGTTGTTTTCTCCGGATATATCCAACGATTTGCAAAAGATACTGGCAGTTGACATGCGCACTGATGGAAGTGCAGCATTAGTACAATTAAAAGTATTGAACGGGGAAGCTGATACACTGCTTTCATCATCAGACAGAATTTATTCTTATCCACGCTATGCGAAAAACGACGAAGGCTTTTATACTATATACCGTGAAAGGAACGGGAATATGGGCATCAGTTGGTTTAATGAACGGGGCAATACGGAGAGAAAAATACTTAACCCTTCAAATCGTGTAATTGGATACCTGCAGATACAGGGTGATACGCTTTTATTTACTTCAACAGGTAATGGTAGTGATGAGTTATGGGCAGTGATTGACGATGGAAAGCAATCGGAAGGTCCATTTAGACTGGCAACTTACCCTACAGGGATTTATCAGGGGGTATTAACCAGACAAAAGCTGGTTGGTTCAGTTTTTACGGCAGATGGGTACAGACTGGCTGCCTTTGCGCCAAAATGGGAGAAAATAACACAGGTAAAAGAATTAGTTCCTTTATATACGGGGAATACCCTTCAAACCCAAAGCTTCGGCTTTACGGAAAATATCCGGGATAGAAATTTTGAAACGAAACCATATAAAAAGTTTACAAAGCCGTTTAATATTCATAGCTGGAGGCCTTATTATGACCGTCCGGAGTATTCTTTCACTTTATACGGCGAGAATGTGTTGAATACTTATGCATCGGAAATGGCCTATACCTATAACGAGAATGAGGGTAGTCATAAATTGAGTGCTGATATAATTGGAGGAAGCAGCTACCTGCAGCCGGTTATCGGAATATCGAATACCTGGCAGCGTTCGGGGGCACTGAACAGGGATACTACTTTAACCTGGAATGAATTTTCCTGGCGCGCAGGTTTACGGTTACCTTTAAACCTGACTTCAGGCAAATCTTATAGAAACCTCTTGTTGCAGGCCAGTTTTAATCAGAATAAGGTTAGCTGGACAGGCATAGCGAAAAGATTATTCAGGGATGCGAGTGTTGATTACCTTGATCTTAGTATGTCCTATTCAGCCCAATCGCAACGGGCAATAAAGCATATATTCCCCCGGTGGGGTATTGCCCTTGGCGGCAGATACAGGATGGCAATGGGTAAAACTGAAGCAAACCAATTACTTTTAAATGGGGCATTGTATTTGCCCGGTCTGGCTTCCACGCATAACCTGGTTTTAACGGGGGCAATACAGCAGCGTGATACCATGAACCAATATATATTCTCCGATAATTTTCCTTTTGCTAGGGGGTATCGGGCGGTAAATTTCCCGAGGATGTATAAAATAGGGGTCAATTATCATTTTCCCCTGTTTTACCCGGACTGGGGTTTTGGGCAGTTGGTTTATTTTCAGCGGGTGCGGATGAATGTATTTTATGACCAGGCAGTGGGAAAAAGCCTCCGAACGGGCCGAAAATTCTATTTTGGATCGGTGGGGGGAGAGTTGATGTTTGATACAAAGTGGTGGAACCAGGAGCCTGTGAGTTTTGGATTGAGGTATAGTCGCTTGCTCGATCAGGAGTTTAGCGGGATAACCCAGGCCAATTATTGGGAGATTATTTTGCCTGTGGCATTGTTTAGATGAGTTATATTTGCCTTTATAAGGGGTTCAGGGCCATCATTTTAGCTCATTTTCCACAAAATTGGGAATTTTTCCCCCATTTTTTTCATATTTCAGTTGCAATCTAATATCTTTGCAGCCCCAAAAATAGTATGTCGAAACAACCGCTGATTAAACAAGATGGAGTAATTCTGGAAGCCCTGAGCAATGCTATGTTCCGGGTGAAGTTAGAAAATGGCCATGAAATCCTGGCCACCATCTCAGGAAAAATGAGGATGCACTACATCAGAATTTTACCTGGGGATAAAGTAGGGGTTGAGATGAGTCCATACGATTTGAGTAGGGGAAGGATCATTTTCCGATACAAGTAAACATTTGCAGAACGCTGAAGGCTTAAGCTGGAAGCCGGAAGCAGTAAAGCGATAAATAATAAAGCAATGAAAGTCAGAGCTTCTATCAAAAAGCGTAGTGCAGATTGCAAGATCGTGAAGAGAAAGGGCAAGTTGTACGTGATTAACAAAAAGAATCCCCGTTATAAGCAACGTCAGGGATAATTTTTAGTGCTATTAACAGAGGGTTAATAGTACCAGTATTAAAGTTTAAAATTAAAATCAGAATATGGCTCGTATTGCCGGTATTGATTTACCAAAGAACAAAAGAGGCGAAATTGGTCTGACCTATATATTTGGTATTGGTCGTGCAACCGCTCAGTATATCTTAACACAAGCTGGTATTGACTTTGACAAGAAAGTACATGAGTGGAATGATGATGAGCAGACTGCTATCCGTAACATCATTAACAATGAGTTTAAGGTAGAAGGTGCATTGCGTAGTGAAGTGTCGATGAATATCAAGCGTTTGCTGGATATCGCCTGTTACCGTGGTTTACGTCACCGTAAAGGTTTGCCTGTTCGTGGTCAGCGTACCAAAACGAATAGCCGTACCAGAAAAGGTAAGCGTAAAACAGTTGCCGGTAAGAAGAAAGCTCCTAAGAAATAAATGATACCATGATGCTGGAATGAATTCATTTCAGCATCATGCTGTTATAAAAATCCTCTACAGCTTGGATAGTCCGCCTCAGGTGGAAAGGAGAGTGTAGCGGTTTCCGCCCGGTGCGGAATTTTTCATTGTTAAACGGACCCCGATAATTTCGGGGTGACTACCTCAAAAAACGAAAATGGCAAAACCACAAAAAGCGCAGAACAGTGCAAAAGCTGCTGCCAAGAAAAGAGTAGTAAAAGTAGATGCGGCTGGTGAAGTACGTATTTCTGCTACTTTCAACAACATTATCATCAGCTTTACCAACAAAACCGGTCAGGTTATCAGTTGGAGCAGTGCTGGTAAAATGGGTTTCAAAGGTTCTAAAAAGAACACTCCATATGCAGCTCAAATGGCTGCTGCTGATGCTGCAAAAGTTGCATTGGAAGCTGGTCTGAAGCGTGTAGAAGTATTTGTAAAAGGTCCAGGTGCTGGTCGTGAAGGAGCTATCCGCTCTATTTCTCAATCAGGTATTGAGGTTGTATCTATCAAAGACGTAACCCCATTGCCACACAATGGTTGCAGACCTCCTAAGCAGAGAAGAGTATAATGATATTAGATGTCAGATGGCAGATCTCAGATATAATAAAATCTGACATCTGCCATCTGACATCATCAAATATTAACAGGGTTCGTTATCAATTTTAGATTTTTAAGATACCGGATCGTCATTAAAAAATCGCAAAACAACAAAAATGGCACGTTACACTGGTCCTAAGACCAAAATTTCCAGAATCTTCGGTGAACCAATCCTGGGTAACGGGAAGTGGTTAGGTAAGAACAGCAACCCTCCAGGTCAGCATGGTGCTGCCCGTAAGCGTAAAAGCCTTGGTGAATACGCATTACAGCTTAGAGAGAAACAAAAGGCTAAATACACTTACGGTGTATTAGAGCGTCAGTTCCGTAAAACTTTCGAAGAAGCATCTCGTCTGAAAGGTGTTACTGGTGAAAACCTGATCAAATTACTGGAAGCTCGTTTGGATAACACTGTATTCCGTATGGGATTAACAGCAAGCCGCCCTGAAGCTCGTCAGTTGGTTAACCATAAGCACATCACCGTTAATGGCGAAATCATGAATGTACCTTCTTACCAGTGTAAGCCAGGCGACATCATCGCTTATAAGCCAAAGAGCGCGGATAATTCTTCTATCGTAAGCAAAACCCGTGGTAAAAATCCTAAGTTTAGCTGGGTTGATTGGAATGAAGCTGAGAAGAAAGGTACTTTCATTACCTATCCTGAGCGCGAGAATGTTCCTGAGAACATCAAGGAACAACTGATCGTCGAATTGTATTCTAAATAGTGAATAGTTAGTAGTCAGTAATGAGTAAAATATTCACTGCTGACTACTCACTACTCTCTCATATCATCCGGAAACCAATAATGGGTTCCGCCACAATCAAGTAAAAAATAAAGTTTTAATATGGCCATATTAAGCTTCCAGAAACCCGACAAAATCGTTTTACAAAAAGCAACTGATTTTGAAGGTCAATTTGAGTTTCGTCCATTAGAACCAGGTTATGGTCTTACCATAGGTAACGCCTTACGCAGGGTATTACTGAGTTCTTTGGAAGGATATGCTATCGTAGGTATCAAAATCGAAGGTGTAGACCACGAATTTGCTACCATGAAAGGTATTACAGAAGATGTAACCGAAATCATCCTGAACCTGAAGCAGGTACGTTTTAAAAAGCATGTGGAGCATGATGTAGCCACTGAAAAGATCAGCCTTTCTATCAAAAACCGCACTGAATTCACTGCAGGTATGTTAGGTGAGGTATCCCAGCATTTTCAGGTTATGAACCCTGAACTGGTGATCTGTACCCTGGATTCTTCTGCAAAAATGGATATCGAACTTACCATTTCACGTGGTCGTGGTTATATCCCTGCTGAAGAAAACAAAATTAAAGATGCTCCATTCGGATATATTGCCATCGATTCTATCCACACTCCAATCAAGAACGTTAAATACGCTATTGAAAACTATCGTGTGGAACAACGTACGGATTATGAAAAACTGATCCTCGATGTAGCAACTGACGGAACCATCCATCCTGAAGATGCTGTTAAACAGGCTTCAAGAATCCTGATCCAGCACCTGATGATCATCACCGACGAAAACATCACTTTCGATAACAAAGAAGATAAGAAAGAAGATGTAGTTGATGAGCATGTATTGCAACTGCGTAAAGTATTGAAAACACCACTTGAAGATTTAGATCTTTCAGTACGTGCTTTCAACTGTCTGAAAGCAGCAAAAATCAACAGTCTGAGTGAACTCGTACAATACGAGCAGGAAGACCTGATGAAATTCAGAAACTTCGGTCAGAAATCCCTCTCTGAAATTGAGCAGGTATTAACTGAACGCGGTCTGAGCTTCGGTATGGATCTGAACAAGCTTGGATTAGATAACTTAGATAATTAAGCTGCTAGCTGCCAGCTTCTAGCTTCTAGAAAATTGCTAGAAGCTAGAAGCTAAAGGCTAGAAGCTATTCTTAAACGCTCTGCAATTCCTGACACGGTGTAGGGTATAAAAACAACAAGTCATGCGTCACGGAGACAAAATCAACAACCTGGGTCGTAAGAAAGCACACAGGGAAGCATTACTGGCCAATTTGGCTAGTCAACTGATCACACACAAACGTATCGTTACAACTTTGGCTAAAGCTAAAGCACTGAGAACTTACGTTGAACCACTGATCACCAAAACAAAGAAATCTGATAGCAAAGAAACCATCATGCACCAGCATAGAGTGGTATTCAGCTACCTGCAAGACAAAACCGCTGTGAAAGAACTTTTCACCGTTGTTGGTCCTAAAGTAGCAAGCCGCCCAGGTGGTTATACCCGTATCCTGAAACTTGGTATTCGTCCAGGCGATAATGCGGAAAAAGCGATGATCGAACTGGTAGACTTCAACGAAATTTATGGTAAAAGCGCTGCACAAGCTGCTGAACCTGCTAAGAAAACTCGTCGTAGCCGTGCCACTACTAAAAAAGCAGAAACTGCTTCCGCCGAAGCTCCAGCAACTGAAACTGTTGCCGCTGAAGCTACAGCTACCGAGACTCCTTCAACTGATAAAGCAGCTGAATAAATTGAAAGAACAATTTCTACATAAAAAGCAAGACTTATTTGTCTTGCTTTTTTTATGTGCAGGCCATAAAAACCAATTGTGTGAAACTTATTTGCCAAGATTAACCAACAATTCTTTTTTTTGCACCGTAAAACCGTAAACAATTATGCCCCAATCAAAACAACCCGCTATCCTTGTACTGGCTGATGGTAATGTCTTCTATGGACACGCTTTTGGAAAAACTGGTACTACTACGGGTGAAATTTGTTTTAATACCGGTATGACCGGGTACCAGGAAGTATTTACCGACCCAAGTTATACCGGACAGGTACTGATCATGAACAATGTTCATATCGGGAATTATGGCGTGAAGGAATCTGATGTAGAAAGCAGCAGCGTAAAAATTCATGGTCTTATTGCCCGAAATCTGGAAGAACAATACAGTCGCATCCAGGCAAATAACAATCTTAATGCCTACCTGCAGGAAAACAATATCGTAGCCATCGATAATGTAGATACAAGGGCTTTAGTAGCTCATATCAGAACCAAAGGAGCTATGAACTGTATCATCTCTTCAGAGATATTGGATGTTGAACAATTAAAACAACAACTGTCTGGCGTGCCTGATATGGATGGTCTTGAACTTGCAAGCACCGTTAGCACTACTGAAGAATATGAAATGGGTGATGTAAACGCTCCTATAAAAGTAGCTGTGCTCGATTTCGGTGTAAAGAAACATATCCTTCAGTGCCTGGTAGACAGAGGCGCGCATATCAGGGTACATCCTGCCAAAACTCCTTTAAGCAGACTGAAAGAGTTTAACCCGAACGGATATTTTATTTCCAATGGTCCTGGTGACCCTGCTGCAATGGATTATGCAGTTACTACTGTAAAAGACCTGCTGACAGAAAACAAACCTGTTTTTGGGATCTGTCTTGGACACCAGCTGCTGGCATTGGCTAATGGAATACCAACTTTTAAAATGCACCATGGACACCGTGGACTCAATCACCCTGTAAAAAATATCATTACAGGTCAGTGTGAGATAACTACCCAGAACCATGGATTTGGTGTAGATCCTGAAGCAGTAAGAAATCACCCTAATGTAGAAATTACACATATCAACCTGAACGATCAGTCAATTGAAGGCATCAGGATAAAAGATAAACCCGCTTTTAGCGTACAATACCATCCCGAAAGCACACCTGGTCCACACGATAGCAGGTATCTCTTCGATGATTTTCTTACCATGATCAAAGACCGAATGAATTAATATAATTCGTTTCAACATGCTGGCCACGGACTACAAATGATCCGTGGCCATTTTTTTTCCTAACTTCGGACTATGAAGATCGCCATCATAAACGGTCCAAACCTCAACTTACTGGGCAAAAGGGAGACAGATATTTATGGTAACATGCCATTCGATGAATATTTTTCATCCTTACAAAAACTGTTTCCGCAAATTGAATTGACCTATTTTCAAAGCAATATTGAAGGAGAGCTCATCGACGCTATACAAAAAGTAGGATTCAGTTATGATGGTATAGTATTGAATCCCGCTGGATATACCCATACCTCAGTGGCATTGGGAGATGCCATAGCTGCGGTAAAAACACCCGTTGTGGAAGTTCACATCAGTAATGTACATGCAAGAGAAGAATTCAGAAAATTGTCGCACGTTTCAGGAAAGTCGGCAGGGAGTATTTTTGGATTAGGACTTAAAGGATATGAATTAGCCATACGTTGGCTGATTGAAAGGCACTAATCTATTGGTACGGTCTTTGCATTTTCAGCAACATCATGTATCAACAATATAGCAGAAAAGTTTTTTGGCTGATTATTATCAGCGCTATTGTAAAACTCATCATCGCAGGGTTCCTTGAATTGGGCAATGATGAAGTGTACTACTGGACCTATGCCCTGCAGCCAGACCTTAATCATTTTGATCATCCTCCAATGGTTGGTTGGTTGATACGACTTACTACTTTGAACTTGTGGTGGGTAAATGAAGTAACAATACGATTAGGAGCTATACTTTGTTCAGCTATTGCAACATGGATCATTTTTAAATTAGGTAAACTGATCGATAGTGAAAGAGTAGGGTGGCTTGCAGCACTTATTTATACCTTGTCTGTTTACACAGGTTTTATAGCTGGTTTATTTATTTTACCTGACTCTCCACAAATGCTCTTTTGGGTAGCATCCTTATACCTGATGGCTTACCTCATCTTAAAAAGAGAAGAAGAAAATCTCGGTGTATGGTTATTATTGGGTTTAACCATTGGACTTGCTACACTTAGTAAAGTGCATGGATTATACTTATGGGCAGGCTTTGGAGCATTTCTTTTATTTACGCGTATACAATGGTTAACCAATTGGCGACTTTATGCAGGTGTGCTGATTACACTTCTCTGTATCGTACCTATTGTTTATTGGAACTTTGAGTATGATTTTATTACCTATCGGTTTCATTCTGCAAGGGTAACCAATACTAGTTTACAATGGGATATGTTGGGAAGAGAAGTTGTTGGCGAAGCATTGTACCAACATCCGTTTGTCTATATCCTCATGCTGCTTTCTTTATTCGCAATCGCTACTAACCGGATCCGGTTTGGTAGAAAGCGCGTAACCTCCTGGCTCTTATGGATGAGTGTTCCGATGATATTAATCTTCTGGGGCGTATCCTTATTCAATCCAACTTTACCACATTGGGCAGGACCAGCATACATACCACTCTATTTAATCGCGGCACTGTTTTTACAGAAAAGCAGTAACCGGATTTATCCGATATGGATACAGGCTTCCTTTATATTGGTTGTTGTTGTGCTTACAGCCGGGGTAATTTTGGTTCGTTATTCACCAGTAAATTTTGGTAGCCAGCAAAAAGAGAACTATGGTGAATATTGTCCAACACTTGACTTGTCGGGCTGGGAAACCATGAGTGAACAATTCAATAAAATTTATCAGGCAGATATTAATGCCGGCACCATGCCAAAAGATGCTGTATTAATAACAAACAAATGGTTTCCTGGTGGTCACCTGGAGTTTTATACAGCAAGAAAAACCGGCATGAAATTAATTGGAGTGGGTGAATTACAGGACTTGCATAAATTCGCATGGCTGAATAAAGCAAGGGGAGGATTGCAAAAAGGAGCAGATGCTTATTTTATTGCTGCTTCTAATCTGCCCTATGATGTAAAGACCAATTTGTACAAATACTTTACCTCAGTTGAAGATCCGATTATAATTAATCAAATGCGAGCAGGAAAAATAGTGCGCTATTTCTATGTATATCGGTTGAAAGATGCAATAGCTACTATTCCCGAAATATTGCCCTGATTATTTTTTCCCACCAGTTGTACCTGTAGTATCTGTTGGTGCCTTAAACTGAATATTTTCCGGCTTGTTTGCGAAAATATTGTCGAAGTCACGGCGGTAGGAGATACTGGCACCAAATCGATTTCTTCTGCCAATTCCGCTGCTTGAGTTAGATATATCCAGACTGTTTTTATTAAACAATATAGCCCTTAGTTTTCTGTCTTTGGAAAGAATGAATTCTATATTCAGATCGGGTAACCATTGAAGGTTGCCATTTTTTATAGCTGCAGAATTGCTCACGTTAAAATCAAGGTCGCCTCCGAATGTTACAATCATTTTATCCTGGAAAAAGCTCTTTCCTAACTTAAAGTTTACCCGAGATCTGTCGATGGAATTACTATTAATAGCCCCCCCTGCAATACTATTGGTTAGTTCATTGTTACTGTACCAGGAAGTTCCCAGATCAAAACGCAGGCTTTTATCGCCAGTTAATTTATACAGGAAATTGGAAAACATTTTATTGATCTCCTTGGTGAGTATTTGAGAAAGGGTATTGGCTCCAATAGTAGTAAATGAATTATTGGCACCATTGCCGCCACCATTACCAACACTTGGTGGGGCGAAAGTGTTGAATACAATTAAAAAGGATACCTGTTTCAGTATTTCATTTTCATCCTTCTCCAGTCTGGTGATATACTGTGAAAGTTCATTATCACTTTTAACCGGACTGCCCTGTGGGAAATCGAGTTTAAACTGTATTTTCGGTTGGGTCAGTTTGTCCCTTAACTGAGCAATCACATATACTTCCCCTCTATATCCCTTTGCTGCACCACTGAGGTTAATATTGGAAACCAGGTCATATAAGGCAATGCGTTCTGCGGTATAGCGTGCATCAATATGAATGTCGGCTTTAAAAGGATCTCCATTCCATTCAATAAAATTGCCCGCATCAGGCATCAGCTCAAATGGTTTTTTTATGAGTGACTGGAAATTGAAATCGTAGTTTCCTTTTTCGATATTATACTTTCCCCTTATCGACAGTGGTTCTGATGTTCCGGCAGTTATGCGTAGGGTGCCATTGCCAGACGCTTTAATCACATCGCCGGTAAGGTCATCTAATATTACATCAATCTGGGTTTTGTTGGTAGCTGTTAAACGAAGATCAACAGACAGGTTAAATCCACTGTTCTTTTTTTCTGATGCCATTTCAGTACCATACTCCTTAAATACAATAAAGTCTGCACTGCCACTTTCTCTGCTGGTTGAGTTTGGAATATAAATATGAGAGCTGTCGGTAGACTCAGCAACCAATGTCATTTTCGCGTTTGATTCTGGTCCCTTCAGTGTAAAAGTGGTGACTTTACCAATTGCATTGCCATAAAACTGCTGGTTGTTTTCTGGTTTTGTATCAATCAGTAATAATTTATTGGTCTTAAGATCAAAATCAAAAGCCATATTTTTAAATCCACGCTCGTATAGTTTTCCACTTACCGAGCCGGTGTTTTTAAATTTGTCACGAATGGTAAATTGACCGAAGTCGATTCCATCTTCTTCAAATTTTATTTCTGCTGAATCAATGTTGTAATAAACTTGTGTGTAATCGACTTTAAGTCTTGCATCATATAATTTTACCTTACCTGAAAGCGTAAGATTGGCGGGATCACCACCTATAGATAGTTTTCCTTTGGCCTGACCCGACAAGTCAGAAAAAATACCTGTCAGGAATTGGTTCAGGAAACCAATTTTAGCATCGTTCAGTGTAATATCATTGCTAAGCGGATTTCCAATTGAATCCTTAAGGTTATAGGAACCCTTTGCCAGAAAATCAAACCCAGGATTAGGAGAAATGATATCGTATCGGATAACCCCAGTCTTCTTACTATAGTCGGCTTTAATTTTTACCAGTCCAACAGAGTCATCATCAAACCTGAATTGTTCAGCAGATAATGTTGCATCGGCATTAAACTGTCCAAAGAAATCACGCATTACTATTTCACCACTGGTAATACCTTCCAGTCTTGGATTTTTCATCACCAGTGAGGTAAGGTCACCCAAGACTACGTTACTGAGTTTAACGATCAGGTTATTGGTATTTCCACCATCTTCTTCTTCTGTTTCAACGGTGATTTCCTGAAAGCCTTGTGTAAACTTAACATTGTCTGCTAGTACAAAATTTTTCCTGATAACGAGTTCACCTTCTTTTTCCAGGTTCCATTTTTTGTTATTCAGTACAAAAGAAGATGGCAAAAATTGTATCCTGGCCCCATCAGAAAGGGTATAAACATCTGCGTTCAGATTAGCATCATTCAGTGTGTTATCGGCACTGGTTTTAATTGACACAAATGAGTGATCATCTTTCGCAGTTACGGAAAGGTTTGTGCCAGGAAAACTTAAGCTGTCGCCAATAGTTATGGTGGTTATATCTCCTTTCAATGAAAGGGTATCCATATTACCCGCTCCTTTTAACTGAACACCATTGAATGCATAATTGTCGATTTTGCCAAAAGGAACATTCAGGGTTAGTTGAATATCGTTTTTCTTCGTATCAATACTGCCGTATAAAGAGGCATCGTTAAAACCGGTAAATCTTTTGTTGAAAATCTGCAGATAGGGTTCGATATAATTGGTATTTACCTTTACATCAAAACGTTGGTTTTCAGGGATGCTTTTAGGTGCTGCAACATAAACAGGGTAATAGTGATGCAAGAAAGATTGAATACTGGTGGGTAATTCAAGTATGCTGAATTCTCCTTTTATCTCTGCCCTGAATTCATTACTGCCAACGCGTAATATTTTTATACCTTCTTCCTGAACGGAGGTAATATTAAGCGAGTCGAAACTAATTCGGGTGGTTTCGTCTTTAACAGCGGCATTCAGGAATTTTGCAGTACCCAGAAAGTTATCAATATTGGTGCCAGTGAAATTAGCATCAAGTAATCCGGTTAATTCAATCTGATCCTGAATAAAATTCAAAGCTTTCAGGTTAGATTGAACAAGGTCACCAACCACGTTAAAGCTGGGCACGTCTTTTGAAAAATCAATTTCAACAGAAGTAGTGAAATTTAAATTAGGATCATCAATTTCCAGTTCACCAGAAAATGCCTTTTTCTGAAAAGTACCATTCGTTACTATATTCGAATAGGTATAGTTATTAAAGTTGAGTGAATCGATGGTTCCTTTCAGGGTTGTTTTAATCTTGTCAACAGCAAAACTACTTCCTTCAATTTCTCCTTTAAAGTTTACCAAACCCAGTGAATTGGTATTTAAGAAGCGCCCAATATTAAAACGGGTGGTTTCAAGGTTTCCCGTATAAGTGGGTTCTCCTTTAGAAGGTAGTTTCAAACTGATATTGGTTTTCAATCCACCCAATTCAGTGCTGAACATACCAGCAGTAACAAAATTGTTAATAGTGCCTTTAAAATCTCCGCGGTAAATAATATTCCCGAGTTCAGCAAGGTTGGGATCTTTGATATCTTTCAAAGCGGGGATAAAACTATATAGATCATTATAGTTGGTTGATACCACACCATTACTAAAATTAATTAGTGTGGTATTGATATTGGGAAGTCCTTTCATGGCAAAGTTGCCGGTGATATTGGTTTTATTTCCCAATCTTGCTGAAAGTCTTTCAACAGAAAAATCCGCAACCGTTCCCTTATAGTTTCCGGAAAGGTCAATATTTCTTTTAAGGGTTTTCAATTCAGGAGCGAAAAAAGCAATATCATCACTACTGATTCTTGCTTCACGGAAACGTGCATCCATCACAACCTTTTCTACATAATCCCCAAAATCCTTATTAAAATCCGTGAATTTCATCGCATAATAGTTTCCAATTCTACTCTTGTTGGTTCTGATATCAAGAGCCGCCAACTCCATGATCTGTGGTGTAAACCTGAATTTGGTTTTTAATTTCTGAAGCTGAAATCCGCTTCGGTCTTTCACAGATAGGTCAATGTCTGCGCGTAAGGTATCTTTTACAAAAGAAACCTGGTTGAGGGTACCATTTAATTTACTCAATTGAATATGTGACCCATCAAAATAGGCAGCAGGATTTTTTTCATTGCCATCTAGAAAAAGTCTACCGTCAACAATTTGTAAAGTTTTGGCTTTAACCAACATATTGCCCGCATTGAATTGCAAGCCTGTGTCTTTACTTGGTGGTTGTTGTTGTCGAATCTTAGCTGGTCGAAGTGCGGCAATACCCTGAACAGCAAACAGTGGTTGAACCAGTTTAATATCATCTATCAGGAAAATAGATTTCTTCAAATCAACCTTTGAAGCATTCAGCACCATGCTCTGCATTTCGACGGTCATTTTTTCTCCTGCCCATCTGTCATTTTTTACAAGCCTGATATTCTTAAGGTCAACTTTTTTCAGGTCGAGGTCCAGACCACCTCCTTTTTTCTCATCGGTAGAAGGAGAGGAGAAATGATCAACAATATACTGGTAGTTCCAGGTGCTGTCTTTCCGGTTTATTTTAATGATGGCATCTTCCAGTCCAACAAAGCGTAATACGGCTTTGTCTTTCAGAAAGAACCAGTCTGTAATACGCACTTTAAGGTTTCCAGCGTATAATAAAGTGTCTTTTGAGCGGTCTCGAACCAATAAACCCTCCATATTCAGCCTGTTGAATAATCCAATGCTGATATACTTAATCTTAATTTCGGTTCCGAGTGATTTGGATAACCTGCTTGTGGCAATGCCTACCAATTTATTTTGAACATAGTCGGTCTGGATAGCAATAAAGATCAACAAAATCAGGGCTAAAATAACCAGTAGTACGCGCCTTAATATTTTGAGGGATTTCTTCAGAACAGAACGGGTTTATCGCAAATTTACAGAATACCTACCTGAGTGCAAATTCAGTACCAAAGACTTCAAAACCAGCTAAAAAAGAATTAATTATGGTCAAAAAGTCGATTTAAAGCTGCGTATTGAAGCAGCATGATGGTTTTTCCATCTTTTATTTCACCAGATTCAATCATTTCAAGTGCTTTTCTGAATGGTAGTTCCAGCACTTCTATATGTTCCTGTTCTTCAGCCACCCCACCACCATCGGATACTTTCATGTCTTTATTATAAGCAGCCACGAAGAAATAAAGTATTTCTGTAACTGATCCGGGAGACATATACGCTTCAAATACCTTTTTTAAATCTGTTACCTGGTAACCTGTTTCTTCCTCGGTTTCACGTCTGATACAATCTTCAGGGTTATCATGGTCCAGTAATCCTGCACAGGTTTCTATCAGCATTCCATGATCATTTCCATTCACAAAACTGGGCAGCCTGAACTGCCGGGTTAATACAACAGTTTGTTGAAGTTTATTGTAAAGCAAGATGGTTGCTCCATTGCCTCTGTCATAAACCTCTCTAACCTGTTTTTTCCAATTACCATTGTTCTCTTGAATTTCGTAGTGTATCTTTTTTAATAGGTACCAATTGTCTGATAAGATCTCTGTACTGATAATCCGGGCAGGAGATTGCATGAATATTTATTTAAAAGGAAGTTATTTTTGGGCGGCTTTTACAGATGCAAGATAGCTAAGGCTTTCACCTTTAGGAATGCTCAGCGATTTCCAGTCGGTATCCCGAATCATTCTGCCGACGTAAACAATCTGACCTACATGATAAGGATAGTGTGCTAATTGCCTGAGTATAGCATCATATACCGTGAGTGGCTCTGTACGAATGGTAACTGTTTTCATCAGGTCTTCCGGTTGAAGACTTTCCAATGTTTTTAAAAGGCAGTTCCAACCTTCATTCCAAAAGGAAAGAACATCTTCCTTACTTAGGGGAGTGTTTTCAAATTCGGCATCTCTTTTACGCCACTCTTTTTCTCCGTCTTCTGTTAGGAAATTTGTCCAGCGGCTCAGCATATTACCATACATATGCTGCACAATTACAGCTATGGTATTGCTTTCAGCAGAAGGTTGAAAAAAGAAGTCTTTTTCTTCCAACTGGGCAAATGTATGGTCGCCCAGTTCCTTATAGTATTTGAATCTCTTGATGGAGTCTTTCAAAAAGCCAGCTTCGAAATGCATATTAGTTTCAAATTTTTATATTAAAATCCTGCCACTGAATCATCACCTCTTTTATCTGCCACCGCTTCACGAAGTCCGGTTGTTAGAATTCTGATGCCTTCAGTTCTGCCTATTGGACTTCTTTCTTTTATTTTATACCCCATTGCTTCCAATTGTTTTCTGGTATCCTGTAGAAAATCTCTTTCAATAGATACCTCATCAGGAAACCATTGGTGGTGGAATTTGGGTTTATTGATGGCATTGTCGAGGTCCATCCTGAAATCAATCAGGTTTACCAATGCCTGAAAAACAGAAGTAGGGATGGTTGTTCCTCCTGGTGTTCCAATGGTTAGGTAGGGTTTGTTGTTTTTAAGCACCAGGGTAGGGGTCATAGAACTTAGCATCCTTTTGCCTGGCACAATAGCATTGGCTTCCCCGCCAAGTGCGCCATACATATTTGGTACACCGGGTTTAACGCTAAAATCATCCATCTCATTATTTAGAAAAAAGCCAGCACCACCAACCACGGTTCTGCTTCCATATCCACCATTCAGTGTAGTGGTGATAGCAACGAGGTTACCCTGTGCATCAATAATACTTAGGTGGGTTGTTTCTTCGCTTTGTTGGATAAGTCCGGCTTTTACTTGTGCGCTATTTCCTGCTTTGTCTGGGTTGTAATCTGCCATTCGTTGGGTGAGGTAATGCTCGCTGATGAGGCTATCAACAGGAACATCCCAGAAATCAGGGTCACCAAGGTGTTCTGCGCGATCGGCATAAGCCCTTCTTTCTGCTTCAATCATTAATTGCACACTTTTAGCAGTTTGAAATCCATAAGCATTAACCGGATATTTCTCGAGCATTTTCAGCATCTGAGCAATCAATATTCCACCGCTGCTTGGAGGTGAAAAGCTGATGATATGGTGCCCCCTGTAATCAAAACGGATGGGCTCTCTCAATTTTGCCGTATAGTTTTTCAGGTCATCATAAGTAATGATGCCTTTACCACGCTGCATTTCTTCAACAATCAGTTTTGCTGTTTCACCACCGTAAAAACCCTGTGCACCATCCTTCTGCATTCTTTTTAAAGTTGCAGCAAGTTCTTTTTGGTATAGTGTATCACCAGCTTTCCATTTTTCGGCTTTAATAAATGCCGTTGGCCTTGTGCTGTATTTCTGTATTGATTCCCTAACACTATTCAGTGATAAAGCTTCTCTTTCTGTTAGGGTAAATCCTTTTTCTGCAAGGTCTATAGCAGGTTGTATCAAACGGGCAAAAGATAATTTGGCATAGGGTAGGGTAGCAAATAATCCGGCCACCGTTCCTGGTATACCAGATGCGAGGTGGCCATTCTGGGATAAGGCAATCCTGGCATTTCCTTTTTCATCCAGGTACATGTCTCTATTAGAAGCCTCAGGTGCTGCTTCACGGTAATCGAGCCCGATTAATTCACCATCTTTTTTTCGTGCAAGTAAAAATCCGCCACCACCGATATTTCCGGCAGCAGGATATACTACTGCTAAAGCTAATTGTGTAGCTATTGCTGCATCAAAAGCATTGCCTCCCTGTTTCATAATCATGGCACCTACCTGACTGGCCAGGGGGTGTGCACTGGAAACTGCAGCCTTTTGGTAATTGGCTTTTTTGACAATGGAATACTTATAAGGGTCAATAGCTTTCCCTTTTCCTACAATCGAAGGAATATTTTGTGCCGACACAGACAAAGAAGCACAACCGATTAACGGAATAATCCACCATTTTTTCATGGCAGAAAATTAACACATTTACCAGAGACCTGATCCATTCAGCACCTTCTGTCGATAAAAAATACCCGATTCTTGTCAGATACCTGTATTCTTCCCTACTTTCACAACACATTTTAGCATATATGAAACCAATTATCTCCTTACTTTCTTTTTTGATGCTTATTTCGGCATCTTTTGCACAAAACGTTCCGAGCCCTGAATCCTACCTGGGATATAAAATCGGAACACGTTATACAAGACACCATAAAATTGTTGAGTACTTCAATGCTGTTGCCAAAGCCAGACCAGACATGGTTAAGCTTGAGCAATACGGACTTACCAACGAAGGAAGGGAACTACTGTTGGCATTTGTAGGTACGCCAGAAAATATCCAAAAACTGGAATCAATTCGATTAAATAATCTCCGTCTGGCAGGCATAGCTAAAGATAAAGCCGCGCCAGTATTAAACGGAGCCCCAGGTATTGTTTGGCTCAGTTATAATGTACATGGTAATGAACCTTCCTCTTCAGAAGCTGCATTACTGATGATACATGCTCTTACTGATCCTGCCAATACCCAAACCAAAGAATGGTTAAAAAATACCATCGTTGTTATTGATCCTTGTATTAATCCGGATGGCCGCGACCGCTATGTTAACTGGTTTAATTCCATGGTTGGAAATAACATGAATGTACATCCGATGGCAAGAGAACATGCTGAGCCATGGCCAGGTGGTCGTAGCAATCACTATAATTTCGACCTTAACCGCGATTGGGCATGGCAAACACAGGTAGAAACACAGCAACGAATTAAAAAATACAACGCATGGCTGCCACAGGTCCATGTTGATTTTCATGAACAAGGATATAATTCACCTTATTATTTTGCACCTGCAGCTCAACCTTTTCATGAAGTAATTACCACCTGGCAACGCGACTTCCAGGAACTGATTGGAAGAAATAATGCATCATATTTTGATAAAAACGGTTGGTTGTTTTTTACCAAAGAAAGTTTCGATTTGCTATACCCTGCATATGGCGATAGTTACCCAATTTATAATGGGGCTATTGGTATGACCTATGAACAGGGTGGACATAGCAGGGGTGGTTTAGGTGTTGTTACTGCTGATGGGGATACGCTTACATTGGTAGATAGGGCAACGCATCATTTTACTACAGGGTTATCAACTGTTGAAACTTCAAGCCGTAATCACGAGAAATTGATGTCGGAGTTTAAGAAATATTTTGATGATGGAAGGTCCGGTAAAGTAGGGGAGTACAAGACCTATGTATTAACTGCTTCAGATCCACACAAACTAAATCCGGTTATTGAGTTACTTGAAAAAAATGGTATTCAATGGGGAACAGTAAGCAATAAAAATTTCCGAGGCTTCAATTATTTTACCGGAAAGGATGAAAACTTTACGGATGAAGGATTTAATATAGCAGTAAGTGCCTGCCAGCCAAAAGCTGTGATGGCAAAGGTTTTGCTGGAACCAAAAACAATTGTGAATGATTCCAATACCTACGATATCACAACATGGTCATTGCCCTATGCCTATGGTGTAAAAGGATATGCAGTTAAAGAAAAACTTGATTTGGGCAACGACTGGAAACAACCCGTTGTAAATAAAGTGAATTCAAGCTATGGTTTATTAATTCCTTATACCTCTTTTAATAGTGCCAAACTATTGGCTGAATTACTGAAACAGCATATTAAAGTTCGTTTTGCAGAAAAGCCATTCCGTTATAAGAATAAAAACTATGACAGAGGTACTTTGATTGTACTTAAAACAGGAAATGGTACTGTTAATTGGAATGATATTACCAATGGTGCATGTATGAAATTTGGTGTGCAGGCAGATGTGGTTGAAACAGGCTTTATGGATCAGGGAGCAGACTTTGGTTCTTCAGATATTAAAAACATCAGTGAAGCTCCCAAAGTAGCTTTATTAACCGGCGATCAGGCCTCTTCTTTGGGTGCAGGAGAAGTATGGCATTATTTTGAAAGAATGCTCGACTATCCAATTACATTGATCAATGGAAGTGATCTTGGACGCATGAACCTGAAAGATTTTAATGTAATAATTGCTCCTGATGGCTATTTCCGCTCATTGGGTGAAAAATCGGGTGCTGACCGATTAAAAGATTTTGTGCGTGGTGGTGGTAAAATAATTGCCATGGAAGGTTCTGTTTCTGCCATGGCTGCTGAATTCGGATTGAAAACAAAATCAGATAAAGAAGAAGAAAAAGGAGATTATGTTGATGTGAAAAAGTATGGTGAAAGAGATCGCTCCTATTTACCTAATGCGATTCCAGGGGCTATATTTAAAGTTGACCTTGATAATACCCATCCACTCGGATTTGGTTATCCCGACTTCTATTATACACTCAAACAAGATGGTAATCTGTATGAGTTTATGAAAGGTGGCTGGAATGTAGGCGTGCTTAAAAAAGAAGCTTACGTAACAGGCGTTGCAGGAACAAAAGTGAAAAACAGACTCAAAGACGGTATGCTGTTCGGTGTGCAGAATATGGGTTCAGGATCTGTAGTTTTTCTTGCTGAAAATCCATTGTTCAGGAATTTCTGGGAGAATGGAAAACTTTTAATGGCAAATGCTGTTTTCCTTGTAGGACAATAAATAAAAAGGCCGTCCCAAATTAACTGGACGGCCTTTTTTAAATACCATGCGTCAGAAAAAATTTAAAAAGGTTATGAAAACAACCGGGGTTGTTTTAGTGCTGGTACTGTTGACATGGGTAATAGTAGGGGAGAGTTGCATGAAATTCAGGATGAGTGATGAAACCGCTTTAGAGAAATTCAGAAAAGCTGGCGTTCCCCTGGATATCCAAAGACTGAAAGTAAATGGACGAACATTGCATTATGTGAAAACTGGGAATGATAGTCTCCCAACCATTGTATTCGTTCATGGTTCGCCCGGTTCATGGGATGCTTTCGAAAGCTATATGCGCGATTCTTTATTACTCCGGAAATACAGGATGATTTCTGTTGATCGACCAGGTTTTGGATACAGTGATTTTAGGGATGCATTGAACCTGCAGGACCAATCGATGATCATCAATGCGCTTTTTGTTAAAGAAGAGAATCACCGCCCTGTTTACCTCGTGGGACATTCCCTTGGTGGTCCTTTGATTGTTCAGATGGCCGTTGACAGACCAGATTATTTCGATGCATTAGTTATACTTGCCGGTTCAATTGATCCGGCATTGGAAACGCCAGAAAGATGGCGCCCTTTATTCATGAATAATCCACTTAAATTTTTAGTACCGGGAGCAATGCGGCCATCCAATGAGGAATTATGGTTCCTGAAAAAAGACCTCAAATTACTTGCGCCAAAAATGGGTAATGTGCGCTCAAGAATATTTGTTGTGCATGGCAACAAAGACATTCTTGTACCTTATGCCAACCTCGACTACGCTGTTAAACAATTTAAAAATGCCCGTAGCATCGACACCTTAACACTCCCCGGTGCAAACCATTTCATACCCTGGAGCCATTATAGGGCTGTAAGGGCGGTGTTGTTGAAGCTTTAATAGCTGCAGGCCACAAGCTTCAGGCTGCAAGCTTTTTTTATTATTAATTAAAATATGAACAAGCGTAAATGTGGTAATGGAATATTTCTTTTAAGTAGGGTTTGCAAAACAAATTTGCAAACCCTATTATTTATGCCAATAACAGCAGAAAGCCTAAAATAAGCACCAATCAAGGCGTGTAGCTTGCAGCCCGCAGCTTGAAGCAATAACTGCAAGCTTTGATTTTTTCTATAAATGGTGCGGCATATCATCTTCCAGCCTTTATCTTCGTTAGCACCATTCCTGTCGTATGAAAAAAAAATGTATACTGCTTTTATCGGGGTTGCTGGGTTTTAGCATTATCTATGGTCAGATCGTACCTGTTACGGCAAATGCCGCAGATATTTACCAGCAGATCAAGAAATTGAATGTACTTGGCTCTGTTTTGTATCTGGCAGCACATCCAGACGATGAAAACAACGGTCTTTTACCTTATCTCGCAAAAGAAAAGCTATATCGAACCGCATACTTAAGTCTTACAAGAGGTGACGGTGGACAAAACCTGATTGGTCCTGAACAGGGGATTGAATTAGGCATGATCAGGACTCAGGAGCTGCTTGCCGCTAGAGCCATTGATGGATCTGAACAGTATTTCACCAGGGCATATGAATTTGGATTCAGTAAAAGTTCTGAGGAAGCATTAAGGGTTTGGAACCGAACAGAGGTGTTGGCTGATGCAGTATGGATGATACGATCATTACAACCTGATATCATTATTGCAAGGTTCCCGCCTGATGCAAGGGCCGGACATGGTCACCATGCCGCATCTGCAATCATTGCAGAAGAAGCGTATAAGGCTGCAGCAGACAGTACAAAGTTTCCGGAACAGTTTAGATACGGCTTAAAACCATGGCGCGCCAAAAGGTTATTGTGGAACACTTTCAATTTTGGAAGAAACAATACAATCAGCGAAAATCAATTAAAAATAGAAGTTGGCGCTTATAATCCATTACTTGGCAAAAGTTATGGTGAACTGGGAGGAGAAGCAAGAAGCATGCATAAAAGTCAGGCGGAGGGTCGGCCAAGACGCAGAGGGGAGGTATTTGAATATTTTGCACATGTCGCCGGTGATTCTGCTGTATCAGACCTCATGGATGGAATTAATACAGGCTGGTCAAGGCTTAAACATGATAAAACAGTTGTGTTTACAAATGGGTCTGGTAAAGAGACAACCATACAGTTGTCAATAGATTCTCCACTTGCGCAAATTCAACATGGCATTGATGATATACTGGCGCAATACGATTTCAGGAAACCCGAGAAATCTGTTCCGCAATTGGTACAGGTATATAAAGTAATGATGAGCAAATTGCCGTCAGGCCCATGGAGAACCCAGAAACTAAAGGAGATACAGGAAATTATTGAGTATGCGTCCGGGTTATTTGCTGAAGCTTTTACACAACAGGAAACAGCCTTGATGGGAGATAGCGTAAAGGTCAATTTTTTTGTGAATAAAAGAAGCGATGTAAACCTAACCATCAGATCTATGCGGTTTGATCGACAAAAAGATTCAGTGGTGATGCAGGTGGCAGAAAA
Organism: uncultured Sediminibacterium sp.; assembly: GCF_946481145.1. The sequence continues at coordinate 103,438 of NZ_CAMLMJ010000009.1, read as the reverse complement.
AAATAAAAATTACCAATACACGCATATACTCATTCCTGACAAAGGTTCAGACCAGACCCAGCCCTACTGGCTTCGCAAAACAAAAACTACCGATGGCATGTTTGTGGTTGAAGACCAGCAAGAGATCGGCAAAGCCTGGAACGATCCTTTATTTACCGTATGGTTCGATATTGAAATCGAAGGAGTGAAATTCCAGGTTCAAAGACCAGTCATGTATAAATATGTAGATGCCGAAAGAGGCGAGTTATACCAGCCCTTTATCATTGTGCCAAACATAGAATTGTATATGAGTCCTTCAGTGGTATTGTTGAATGTAAAAGAAGAGAATGGCAAAAACAGGGCAGATTCAATGTTGCATGTTGTTTACCGCTCAAATTTCTCGCAGAAACAAGTCACCACATCCCTGAATATCAGACAGGAAAAAATTAAACCTGTAATCAGCCGGGAGAAAAGAGATTATGTAAAAGGACAACGTGAAATCATCGATATTCCACTTGCTACAGTATATAATCCTAACGCAGCAGCACAATATCTTGAAGCTACTATGTCTATTATATCGCCACAAGGAAAAACCCTGAACTTTTCAGATTATTTTAAGTCTATTCGTTATGATCATATACCCAATATCAATTACGCGTTTCGTGATCACATCAAAATAGTAAAAGAAGAAATTAAGGTAAAAGGTAAAAAAGTGGGTTATATACCTGGATCAGGAGATGTAATACCAGAAGCACTCAGACAATTAGGCTATGAAGTGAAAGAATTAGATGATGCTGATTTAACCAATGAGAACCTCAATCAGTTCGATGCAATTATTACCGGAGTACGTGCATATAACCTGCACGACTGGCTTACCGGAAAATATGATGTGATGATGCGCTATGTTGAAAATGGAGGCAACCTGATTGTTCAATATAACCGAAACCAGGGAGGAGTTCCATCACCTAAAATAGGTCCATACCCCTTCCAGATTTCAACCAATCGTGTTACTGAGGAAGATGCAGAAGTTAGGTTTGCTTTGCCGGATCATCCTGTATTAAATACACCCAATAAAATAACGGATGCCGATTTTTATGATTGGGTACAAGAGCGTAGTACCTATCAGGCTGATCAGGCAGATAGCCGTTATCAGGCTCCATTATCGATGAACGACAAGGGAGAAAAAGCCAGCAGTGGAAGCTTGATTACAGCAGCACATGGGAAAGGTAATTTCGCCTATGTAAGTTTGGTGATGTTCAGGCAATTACCTGCAGGTAATCCTGGGGCATTTAAAATACTGGCAAACCTTATCGCAATGCCTAAGCATTAATGTATGAAGCAAAGAAGACAAATCGGAATATTTACAATTGTTATTATCGGAGTTGGACTTGGATTACTGATTAAAAATGTTCGTATCGGTTTATTGATAGGATTGGCACTCGGTTTATTTGCAGGAAGTTTAATTCGAAACAGATAATTTAAGCAAATGGAAAACAAAGAAAAAATCCCCCTTTTTAAGAGCTGGAATGGCTGGTATTTACTGGTCTTATTGGTACTTATCGGGCTGATTGTTTTTTTTCAATGGCTTACTAAAAATTACGCATGAGTAAAACAGACTGGATTGTATTGGTAGTTACATTGGTGGCTATTATTACCTACGGTTTATATAAGAGCAGGACAAGCAAAAATCTCGAAGGATATTTTTTGAGCGATAGAACTATGCCCTGGTACCTGGTATTGTTAAGCATCATGGGTACGCAGGCAAGTGCCATTACATTTTTATCAGCTCCAGGTCAGGCATTTACAGATGGGATGCGCTTTGTGCAATATTATTTTGGTCTGCCATTGGCAATGATAATTCTTTGTATCACATTCGTTCCTTTGTTCAATAAACTCAAGCTCTTTACTGCCTACGAGTTTCTGGAAAAAAGATTTGATCTCAAAACAAGAACTTTTACTTCCTTTCTGTTTTTATTATCCCGTGGACTTTCCACTGGAATAAGCATATACGCACCCTCTATCATTCTGTCGTCGCTGATGGGTTGGGATATATTCTGGACGAATATAGTTATGGGGGGCATGCTGATAATTTATACAGTAACCGGAGGAGCAAAAGCAGTAGCCTATACACAGCAATTACAGTTATTAATCATCTTCGGCGGAATGTTTGTGGCCGGATACCTGATAGTTGATTATCTGCCTGAAGGAGTTGGGTTTAGTGAAGCATTGAAAGTTAGTGGTGCTACAGGAAAACTAAATGTAATTACAACCGGGATAACAGAAAACGGGTTCGACTGGAAAGACAGGTATAACCTTATTAGTGGTGTAATTGGTGGTTTTTTTCTTGCCTTATCTTATTTCGGTACAGACCAGTCACAAGTGGGTAGATACCTTACTGCAAAAAATACTACAGAAAGCAGGGTGGGGTTATTGATGAATGGTTTGGTAAAAGTGCCGATGCAGTTTCTTATACTTTTATTAGGAGCTTTATTATTTACTTTTTATCAGTTCAATCCATCACCAGTATTTTTTAATAAAGCGGTGGAAGAAAAGGCCATGCAAACAAGCTATAAAGATGAACTGGCTGGTTTGAAAAATGAATTCAATACCCATCAACTTAAACAGCAGGAGTGGAGCAAGTTGTATGCTATTGAAATGAATGAATTGTATAAAGACAGTATCACCATTGGGGCGAAAAAACTGGTCACCATTCAGGATAAGTATAAAAAAGTGTTGGCTAAGGCAAGTCCAGGGTCAGATACAAACGATACCAATTATATATTTCTTCGTTTTGTGGTCGACTATTTACCAAAAGGATTGGTTGGATTATTGATTGCCATTATTTTTCTTGCGGCCTGGGGTTCCATTGCAGCAGCATTGAACTCGCTGGCATCCTGTACCATGATTGATTTTCATCAAAGGCTAAGGGGCATTGAAAGTGATAATAGCAATCTTGTACAATCGGCCCGCGAGTATAAACAATCGCGTTACTATACACTGGCATGGGGTATATTCTGTATCATCACTGCAGAGTTTGCCTCTGGTATGGGTAGTCTTATTGAAGCGGTGAATGTATTGGGCTCCCTGTTTTATGGGGTGATATTGGGTATATTTTTAGTAGCATTCTACCTGAAACAAGTAAAAGCAAATGCGGTATTTGCCGCCGCCATTCTTGGAGAATGTGTTGTGATTGCATGTTTTCTGCTGGATAAATACAATATTATCGGACTTGGATTTTTATGGTTGAATGTGGTGGGTGCTTTGGTAGTAGTATTATTGAGTGTTATTTTTCAGATGTTTCAAAGAAGGGTTGCGTAGATTAGCGTTCAATTCCATTGTTGTCCGGGGAAATTTGGCTGCATGCTACAAGCTGCAAGCTGCAAGCCTTGTTGGTGCATTAATTGGCTTTCTGCTTTTAATGGAATATACGAAGTGGACCTGCGAATTAGATAATTTAAAATCAGTGACTTAAATAAATATTTGATAGCCGAAAACGCACAGTCTGCTATTAATAGAACACGGATCTTCATGATTTTCAAGATCTATCATGATAAATCTTGAAAATCATGAAGATCTGCGTTCCATCATACCCGTATCATGAAGCTCATGGCCCACAGCTCAAAGCCAGTTTTTGATGACATCTTTGGGCTCATCTGGGTTTTTATAACAGGCAATAACTGTTAAGGAAGTACAATCTAACTGTTCTGACTTATGTAATTCAATAGGTTTACCCTTTCGATGATGCGATACTTAACTTTTTTTATCCAAGAATTTTTAATGAACAATTCTATTAAGCCCTTAAAGCATTGACAATACCTATAAATACCTGATTTTCCCTAAAAATCAGTATCATCGTAAAATGAGTCATAGCTTTAAACCAGTGCCCTGGGCCGAATCTGCTTCGATCTATGAAGTCAATATCAGACAGTATACATCAGAAGGAACATTTACAGCTTTTAGTAAGCATCTTCCAAGATTAAAGGATATGGGGGTAGATATACTCTGGTTAATGCCTGTTACTCCAATAAGTATAGAAGAAAGACAAGGTACACTTGGCAGTTATTATGCTTGTAGCAGTTATACCCGTATTAATCCGGAATTCGGTAACGAACATGATTTTCGTGCATTAATCAATGAAGCGCATGCGTTAGGTATGCGGGTTATTATTGATTGGGTGGCGAACCATACTGGCTATGACCATCACTGGACGAACGAACATCCTGAATGGTATATAAAAGATGAGTTGGGTAATTTCACTGAAAGAAACGGATGGAAAGATGTGATTGATCTCGATTTTAACCAGGAGGCCATGCGCACGGCAATGGTAGAAGCTATGCAATATTGGTTGAAAGAGTTTGATATTGATGGTTTTCGATGTGATATGGCACATCTTGTTCCACTCGATTTCTGGATGGAAGCAAGGGCATGCTGCGACGCAATAAAACCTGGTTACTGGCTGGCAGAATGTGAAGAAGTGAATTATCATAATGCATTTGATACCAGTTATGCATGGTGGTGGATGCACACAACGGAAAAATTTGTAAAAGGTGAAACAGGTTTACATCAACTACATGAAGTATTACATGCTTATTCACAATACCCTGTAGGAGCAAGTAAATTATTTTTTACCAGTAACCACGATGAAAATAGCTGGAACGGTACCGAATATGAAAAGTATGGTCTTTGCGCCAAAGCATGGGCCGTATTTACCTGTACCTGGCAAGGAATACCACTGATATATAGTGGACAGGAAAATCCCAATATGAAACGACTGGCATTCTTTGATAAAGATCAGATTGAATGGCATAAGGAACCAATCTTACAATCGTTCTATCAAACATTATTGCAAATGCGAAAATCGAATGCCGCAATTACTGGAGGAGAAACATTCATACTTCCTGTTGAGGCGGCACCCGCAATGGCCTATTTCAGACGGAAAGAACATAATCAGGTACTGGTGTTGTTGAATTTGTCAGAACAGGAAAAATGCATCATACCTATTTCGCATGAATGGTTGGAGGGAAGCTATGTTAACCTGTTCTCCGGAATTCAATATCATTTTTCAAATGCAGAAAGTTTTGAATTATTACCGGGCGATTATTTAGTCTATATCAAACAATATTGACATAAAAAAAGCGAATGAACTTACTTCATTCGCTTTTTTTATAGCTTTTTTGGGAGGAATTATTCTCTTGATAAATTTAACGGGTAAGTATAACTTCCTTCAAATCCAGGATAAATACCTTCAAGTCTAACAACACCGCTCTTAACAGAAGATAATACTTCCTGTAGTTCTGCAACTGTTTTTACTTCACGTCCATTTACGCCAGTTATAACAAATCCATCCTGCATTTTGCTTTTGCTTAATAATCCTGTTCCTACTTTTTTAACACGGACACCGCCTTTGATTTCATTTGCAGCAGCAAGACTTTTATCAATGGTTTCCAATTCGCCACCCAGTTGTTCAAGAGCAGAAGTAGATTTTACTACTTCAGTAGTACCAACTTTGTTTTTCAGGGTAATGTTTACGGTGTTTTCTTTTCCGCCTCTTTTATAACTCACAGATATTTTATCGCCCGGCTTATATAAAGCAACCTGTTCTTGTAATTCAGGTCCATTAGTAACTACATTTCCATTTACTTTGGTAACAAGGTCACCTTTTTTCAAACCAGCAGCGGCAGCGGCACCACCATCAGGTACTCCTGTGATAATAACACCTTCTCCTTCTTTAATTGAAGTGCCCAGTTCTTTTTCCAGTTCACGTAACTGATCGTCTGAAAGATTTTCATTAGGGTAATTAATACCTATAAAAGCGCGTTGAACTGTACCAAATTTTACGATATCGGTAACTATTTTCTTAACGATATTAACAGGAATTGCATAAGAATAACCAGCATAAGAACCAGTAGGAGATGCAATGGCTGAATTAATACCGATCAATTCTCCTGAAGTATTAATGAGGGCACCACCACTATTACCAGAGTTAACTGCAGCATCTGTTTGAATAAATGATTCAACCGGACTTTGACTTTGGCGGCTGTTGATACCGATTGATCTTGATTTTGCACTTACAATACCGGCGGTTACAGTGGCATCAAGATTTAAAGGATATCCAATTGCCAATACCCACTGCCCAAGTTTTACTTCATCACTATTTCCATATACTAAGTATGGAAGGGCTTTCCCTTCAACTTTAATTACAGCGATATCGCTGCTTGGATCTGTACCAATTAAAGTGGCTTTATAAGATTTCTTATTGGCCAGCGTAACGTTGATTTCATCAGCACCATCAACAACGTGGTTATTGGTAATGATGTATCCATCTTCAGTAATCAATACACCACTACCGCTTGCGCGTTGCTCTGGAATAACACGTGGACCACCAAAGAAATCACCAAAATCGTCACCAAATAAATCGGCAAAAGGATTACTACGCTGACGTTGTGTATTACTAACCTGGCGAGCTTTGGTTTTTGTTTTTATGTGCACCACCGCAGGGGTAGCACTGGTAGCTGCTGGCGTAAAATCAATCGCAGCCGCCATATTATTGTTTTTATCAAAAAAACCAGCATAGTTCACCGGTAGCTTTCCGGATTCCTGTATGCCTGCTCGTTGGTAATCGTTGTATTTGCTAAAACCCCAAACACTGAGGACAGCAGTGGTGGCGCTTATGGCAACCACGGCTAAAATGTTCTTAAGATTCATAATGCATGGTCTTTTAATGATTTGAATAATCTAATTGGATCAAATAATATGCCTTTCAGACAGCAAATAAACAAAGCTGTTTAATTGACAGTATACCTCTGACAGTATTTAACAAATGTTTTACGGCAATCCTCGTAGATCGAGAGGAAAGCCAATGTTAAAGTTAACGAATTATCCGCAAACTGGCTAAGCCATGCAATAATGCGAACCTGGGTTGTAGGGGAGGCTTGGCGCAAGGTAATAGACCATGGACCATAGACCATAGTCCATGGTCTCGTATTTATAGCGAATTATTGTCATAATTGCTGCAAAAATGCCATAGTATCAACACCGTCGGCATAATCTGTTAAGCCAGGACTTTGTGCCTGACCTATTGGAATAAAGCCATGTCCAACCACACACTGAATATCCAGGTTTTCGGAAAGCATTTTTGTCAGGGCCTCCTTATCCTTGTAAAATTGGTAGTGAACCTGGCTAACCGGCGAGAATGGAGAGATATTTTCGGTTAACACTAATGAATCATTGTTCATGTAGTATTTATTCCCCATGATCAATAATGCCAGGTGGTAATCGTAATTGTGTTTGTATTTGTGGTAATCCATCAGGTACTCGTATCGCTTCAATTCATGTAAAACAGGTACGAAATCATAACTTTCAGGTACATATAACTGCGTAATATTCCTGCATCCGAGTCCGAAATAACGTTGTATGTCATCTGCTAGCAGACTTAACTCCTCTTTCGTTTCACTACCATCCAACACAGCTACTGAGGTCCTGTTTTTACGGATGATATTCGGGTATTTTCCAAAATAGTATTCAAAATACCTGCCTGCATTATTAGAGCCGGTAGCTATATATGCATCACAGCCTTTTAACTGCTCTGCAAAGGATACCTGGTTCTGAATGGTGATTTCCCATTCGTAAAGTTTTTTAACCAGGTGTTTGATGAGCCATTCATCTTTAGAGGAAGTTTTAATGACCATGGGATGCCCACTGATAAAAACTGCCAGAAAATCATGAAAGCCAACTAGTGGAATATTTCCTGCCATCACAATACCAACGGTATGTGGGTTTGCGGGAGTATCTTTTACACCATAATCTACTGCCAATTGCTGAAGCAGGTCGGGTTGAAGAAAATGAGTAGCAATCTGTTGAATAGCCAAATCCTGGAATTCAGGAATAAACCAGGCATTTTCACGATAGGCACGTTCTCGAACTTCCATCCATGCTTCATCCTTTCCCAGCATATATTCCCCCAAGCGGGCCATTAATTGAATTCGTTCTTGTAAAATCATTTGTCAACCGTATTTTTGGAAAGCAAATGTAGAATCACTAACCCAACAAACCCATTAATATGGCTATCAAAATAACCGAAGAGTGTATCAATTGCGGTGCCTGTGAGCCCGAATGTCCTAATAACGCCATTTATGAAGGCGGTGTAGAATGGGCAATTGCAGATGGAACTACCATAAAAGGAAGTTTTACCCTGATGGATGGCTCAGTTGTAGACGCTGACCAGCGTTTTGAGCCCATTAGTGTTGATACTTATTATATTACACCTAACAAGTGTACAGAATGTCAGGGTTTTCATGAAGAACCACAGTGTGCGGCGGTATGTCCGGTAGACTGTTGCGTTCCTGATGAAATGTACCAGGAAACAGTGGATGAGCTGCTCGCAAAAAAGGAGAAAATGCACATTTAATGCACAATACCCTGTGCTAAACTTTTGACCTGAAAGCTTGCAATTACCGGGGGTATTTTGTAAATTAGTACTATCAATTATTGTTGTATCTGAACATACGACAACTAGTAACGGCGGGTGATATTTCCCGTCAACGTGAGGTGAAGAGACGGGTAGTTTCTTCACCTTTTTTTATGGCAGATGGTAGATGGCAGATCCCAGATTTATTTTATATCTGCGATCTGACATCTGCCATTCTTCTATCTTTGTTGAAAACCTGCAAAATTATCATGAAGAAAAAACTGGCCTTGGTTACGGGCGGATTAAGCGGAGAAGCCCAGATTAGTTATAAAAGCGCAGTAACAGTTGGCAATAACCTCGACAGAGATCTGTTTGATGTATATAAAATCGATATCAATTCATCCGGATGGTGGTATGAAAATGAAGCCGGCGAGAAGTCGAAAGTGAATAGAGATGATTTTTCCATTACTGATAAAGGTTCGCAGGTTCATTTTGATGTAGTGCTTTTATGCATACACGGAACACCCGGAGAAGATGGTAAATTACAAGGCTATTTCGATATGCTCGGGTTGCCTTATACCAGTTGTGATGCTGCCACTTCAGCATTAACCATGAACAAACGTTATACAGTTGCAGTGGCTGCTTTTAGTGGCATTCATGTGGCGCAATCAATGCATGTATTCAAACACACACCTGTTGAACCGGAAGTTATTTTAAGTAAACTTCGATTACCTGTTTTTGTAAAACCCAATAGCGGAGGTAGTAGTATAGGTATGAGTAAGGTGAATACTGCAGAAGAACTTCCATTGGCACTGGAAAAGGGTTTTAAAGAAGATACCCAGTTACTGGTGGAAGAGTTTATCAGCGGAAGAGAATTTACGATTGGCGTATTTAAATCTGCTGGTAATATCCAGGTATTACCTATTACCGAAATTGAAACCAAAAATGAATTCTTTGATTTTGAAGCAAAATATCAGGGCAAAAGTGTAGAAACTACACCGGCACAAATTACCGATACCATGAAATCGCAGCTTGAAGCCGCCGCAAAAAAAGTATATGAAGTGCTTAATTGCAGGGGGGTAGTACGTATCGATTTTATTTATGAACAAGAACTGCAACAGCCTTTTATGCTCGAAGTAAATACTGTACCCGGACAAAGCGATGCGAGCGTAATACCACAGCAGGTAAGGGCAATGGGGAAATCACTCAAAGAATTTTATACGGCGCTGGTTAATGAGGCACTTCGTTAAAATTATAAAAAACGTTGGCCAGGGGTTTGGTACCCAAGGGGAAACCTTTAACTTGGTTAATATTCGATAGACATTTTAGGTTTATATCAGCCAATGAAACAATTTATAAAGAAGATCACCGAAAAACCGCTGTGGGTTAATATGCTTGCAGCTTTAGGTATTGTTCTGATACTGATTATACTCTTTTTCTCTTTACTTGGATGGTTTACCGGCTACGGTAACATTACAAAAGTTCCTTCCGTTACCGGACAGGAAGTAACCGCAGCCACGCAATTATTAGAGCAGGCCGGATTTGAAGTAGAAATTCAGGATTCGGTTTATGTAGACAGCATTCCCAAACTGGCGGTGGTTAGACAAACACCGGAAGCCGATGCAACGGTAAAATCGGGTAGAACCATTTATCTTACGGTTAACCGAATGGTTCCACCACAGGTTGAAATGCCCAGTTTAATTGGCTATTCTGTAAAAAGTGCGGAATTGTACCTGCAAAGCCTGCAATTGAAAATGGGGGCCATCACCTATAAACCCGATATCGCAAGAAACTCCGTGCTCGAACAACTTTATAATGGCGTAGCCGTAAAAGAAGGCGATAAAGTTCCACTTGGTGCCACCATCAGTTTTGTGTTGGGTAGTGGATTAGGTGGCAATGAAATGGATGTGCCGAATCTTGTCGGCATGACATTAAGCGAAGCACGTTCCTATCTTTCCAGTTTAAGCATCAATGTTGGAGCAATCGTAGCCATGGGCAATATCCGCGATTCTGCCACTGCTTTTGTCGTTCGCCAGTCTCCGGATTACCTGTCTGAGTTACTCGATGATGCAGGGAACAGAATGCCCAATAAAATTCGTCAGGGACAGGTGATGGATATGTACATCAGTAGTGTCGGACCTATTCGCGATACAGGAAAAATCATGATTCCTCCACCTAGTCAATACAAATAATCAAGCTTAATTATCATGCAAACCATTACTGTTGAAGACCTCAAAGCAAAATTGGATGCTGGAGAACAAATTCACCTGGTAGATGTTCGGGAACCTCACGAACATGCAGAATTTAATATCGGTGGAATACTATTGCCTTTAGGCAAAGTACAAACCATGCAGGTTGATGAAATTGAAGACCTGAAAGATGAAACCATCTATGTCTACTGCCGCAGCGGTAACCGCAGCGGCCAGGCATGCCTAATCCTCGGTACCATGGGATTTCAAAACCTGGTTAATGTAACAGGAGGGATGCTTGCGTGGCAAGAAAAAAATAAATAAGAAATATGAAATAAGAAATAAGAAATAAGAAAGTAAATCTAACAATTCCTTTCTTATTTCTTATTTCATATTTCTTATTTCTCATTTCTCATTCTCCCAGCTTCAAATTCACCGCAACCACAAAGTTCCTTCCTGCCATTGGGTAATAGCCATTGTCGGTGTAAAACACACCACCACTTGTATAGCTATAACTGTAGCCATTCGGCTCGTAGCGTTTATTGAACAGGTTATTTATTTGAGCAGTTAACTGCACCTGTTTAAAGTTTTTGTTGTTAAAGCTATAGATAATGCGTAAATCCTGCGTGGCAAATGCTTTCAATTCACTTCTGCTTAACTGGCTGTTGTCCATATACTGCTTGCCCACATATTTTCCGATCAGTCCAAGTTCAAGTGCTTTAACCGGGTAAAACATTAGTTGTGTTCCGGCAATTGTTCCGGGAGAGAAAGAAATGTCTGTATTGTTTCTTAGTACGGCATCCTGATTACCGGAATCATAGTTGTCGGTATACTCAGTGAACGATTTGATTTTATTCCTGCTTAAGGAAAGGTTTGCACCAACCGCTAACCAGGAAGAGGGTTTCCATGTACCCTGTAACTCAATCCCCAGTCTGTAACTATTGGGCACATTAAAACGGGTATATGCACCAACATCATTGATCTGTCCGGTAAGCACCAATTGATTAACATAATGCATGTAATAAAAATTGGCAGCAAACTGATAAGTACTTTTTTTGTATTCTAGACCGGCTTCCACATCCTGTAATTTCTCTGCTTTGGGTTGGTTAATTGTACCCGCTTCAAAATCATCACGGTTGGGTTCTTTTTGTCCGATGGCATAACTCAGGAAAGCCTGCCAGCTATTTTTTCGATAAGTAATACCCAGTTTTGGGTTGAAGAAATTGAAATTCCGGTTAACCAATAATGTTGGATTATTTTGAAAGCCTGTCATATTATGAGATACATGTCTGTACTGCAGATCCACAAACCCATATACATGCGAAACAATCAGTTGTTGCCACTTAGCAAATAGGTTGGCATCTTTTTTAATTGCAGGGTGGTTATAGTATTTATATCCTGCCGGTGCAGTTCCTGTTTGCAGCCAAGGAAGTGTGCCATAATGATCTCCGGTATACGTATTCCATCCGCCGCCAACGGTAAATTCATTTCCTTTCTTTTGGTATTGTAGGGAAATATTCTGACCATAAAAATAGTTGTTTAGCCAGCGTTGGCGTACCAGGTCGGTACTGGTAACAGGTACGCCACCAACTACCGGATTGGGCAATCCATATTTTGAATATTGTTGCCCCGCTTTGTATTCTTCATAATAACCATATCCACGGGTTAAAAAACTAGCGGATTGAAAAGACCAATGGCTATTAAATGCATGGTTGAAGAATAACTGGTAATGTGTTTGGGTATAATTGTCGGTCTGGTTATCATAAGGTGTTCCGGGTTTTTCAGTGCCAGCCGGGTTATTGGTACGGTCAGTGTTGAGCAACGATGCTGATACACCGTACCATGCCTGATAGGTTTTTTCTTTTCCGCTGAAAACATTGAAGCGGAGAGAAGAGCGTTGGTTTAACCAGGCGCCACTAACATAAAATGATTTAAGATCACTTTTAGCGCGATCGATATATCCATCACTTTGAATACTACTTACCCTTGCATCGAGGGTAAAATGTTTACCCATCAAACCGGTACCTGCTTTTAAAGTATGTTTCCTGGTATTAAAAGAACCATAACTATTGTTGAATTCAGTGTAGGCTTTTTCATTGAATTCGTTGGTAGACAGATTAATAGTTGCGCCAAAAGCTGCGGCTCCATTCGTAGATGTTCCAACCCCTCTTTGTACCTGAATACTGTTAACAGACGAGGCGAAGTCGGGCAGGTTTACAAAAAAAGTACCCATGCTTTCAGCATCGTTATAAGGTATGCCATTCAGGGTAACATTGATGCGTGTAGCATCTGTTCCCCTAATGCGAATGCCGGTATATCCCACACCGTTCCCTGCATCTGAATTCACCACAACAGAAGGGGTTTGGTTAAGTATGAAAGGAATATCCTGAGCAAGGTTAACCTTAGCAATCTCATCTTTGGATAGATTGTTTTTGGCAAACGGTGCTTTATCTGCCGCCCGAATGGATTTTACTTCCAGTGGTTGAAGAAACAGGCTGGTGGGTTCGAGCTCAATTTCCAGCATTTTGTCGGAAGTGCCTGAGGATAGGTTTAACTGGAAATCGCGGTAACCAAGACTTTTTACCTTTAAAACCGGCTTCGTAGTGCCTGACCAGCTAATGGTAAATACCCCTTCTTCGTCTGAGGTAGATTGGAACTGGTTAATACTAACCAGGGCACCAGAAATAGTCTGGTGAGTGGTTTTGTCAGTAATGCGGCCTCTTAGGAGGTTTTTTGTTTGCCCGGATGCGAGCAGGATGAGGAATGTCAGTGACATTGTTCCCAAAAACTTTTTCATTTTTAACGTTTAAAAGTTTACAAATGGGAACAGGGAAATAGCTAATAGGAGAGAGGTACGACCAAAAAAATGTACGCCTTCCCTTCGCAGGAATTACCCTGTTCAGGTTCAACGGGTATTATCTCAGCCTCTCCCGCCTTAGGCGGGGGAAGCACCCCGAGGAATGATCGTCACAAAAGTAATCATTGCAGTAATTACCAGCAACTGTAACTTTAACGAGCAATAGCCGTTACACTCAAAACCCCTCTTATGAAACGGATAATTTTACTTTTTGCCTTTATAGCCACCTCTCTGGTGCCGGTTATGGCACAAATTGAAAAGAACCTGGTGCACGATGAAAATGCAGAACCCCGGAACCTGAAAGGATTTTCGGCCATTGATGTGTCCGGCGCTATTGATCTTTACCTTTCACAGGGTACCGAAGATGCTGTTGCTGTTAGTGCCAGTTCTTCAGAAGTATTAGGAAGAATACGTACGGAAATGCGTGGAAGTACATTGAGGATATATTTTGATGGAAAGGGATTGAACTGGAAAAAATGGGGTAACCATAAAATGAAAGCTTATGTAACTTTCAAGGACCTAAGAAGTATTGAAGCCAGTGGTGCATGCAATGTGAAAGTGGCAGGTAAATTAAATCTCGATAAATTAAAGGTTGAAATGTCTGGGGCCAGTGATTTTAAAGGCGATCTTACCGTATCAGACTTAAGTCTGGAAGCTTCGGGTGCGTCAAGAATCACCATCAATGGCACGGTAAAAATGTTGGGCATTAATGCAAATGGAGCAAGTGATATCAGAGGGTATGATGTTAGTTCAGAGCAATGTAAAGTAGATGCCTCGGGCGCCTCTGTTGTAAGGATTACAGTAAATAAAGAATTGAATGCCACCGCCAGTGGAGCAAGCTCTGTATATTATAAAGGTGCAGGATTAATTCGTGATATCAATACCAGCGGAGGTGCTACAATCAAGCGAAAATCGGATGATTAATTAAATAATATTTGGAAGAGAACCTTCACAACCGTACCTTTGCACTCCAATAAATCGCGAGGTAGAGCAGCGGTAGCTCGTCGGGCTCATAACCCGAAGGTCGGAGGTTCGATCCCTTCCCTCGCAACAGAAAATATAAATCTCAGGCCTCGAAATGGGGCCTGACGTTTTTTTAGGGTTTAAAAACCCGGAGAAAATCAGATAAGGATTTTCAGGTTCGGCTAGAGGCTACTCTGGATACTGAAGAAAATAGTGAATAAATAAAAGCCAATTGGCTATTCTATTCTGCTTACTTATTCCTCTAAGTAGTATTCTCTTGTCTCCCGGACTTCTCGACTTTCTGACTCCGGACTTATTTTATGAAATCAGGATTTGTAAACATATTTGGACGACCCAATGCCGGCAAAAGCACTTTGCTGAATGCCCTTATTGGCGAAAAAATGGCCATTGTATCCCCAAGGGTACAAACCACCCGTCACCGCATAAAGGCGTTTCTTAATAAACCAGGTGAATACCAGGTGATATTTTCAGATACCCCTGGCATCATTGACCCTAAATACAAATTGCACGAGCGGATGATGTCGTCGGTTAAAGGGGCTTTGGAAGATGCCGATTTGGCATTATTACTGGTAGATTCAAATGACAATTTTGAGGAATGTGACCAGATATTTAGTGCCCTAAGACTTAAAGTTCCCGCAATACTCGTATTGAATAAAATAGATACAGCCGCCAATGGTAAAATAGCTGAGGCGGAAGTTTTTTTTGCTGGCAAGCCTTATTGCAAACAATTGGTAAAAATATCGGCACTTCAAAAAGTGCACCTGCAAAAATTGTTGGATGCAGTAATGAGTTATCTGCCGGAAGGTGCCCCTTTTTACAGTGAAGATGACCTGAGCGATCTTCCAACGAAATTTTTTGTGGGTGAAATGGTCAGGGAAAAAATTTACCAGTTGTTCGGAGATGAGATACCCTATCATACCGCAGTACTCGTAAACGAGTTCAAAGAAAAAGAGCAGTTGGTGAAAATTCAGGCAGACATCATTGTGCAAAGGGAAAGTCAGAAAGCCATTATTATAGGAGAGAAAGGGAAGATGATTCGACAAATAGGCACCCTAGCCAGAACCGATATAGAGGCTTTTATCGGCCAGAAGGTTTTTCTCGAACTGTTCGTGAAAGTAAGGCCAAAATGGAGAGATAATGAAATGCAGTTAAATGAATATGGCTATCAATAATATGATAACCAATTATTTACTGATATTATTTTAATATTTAGTTTAATTAAATTGATGAATTATGGGTTATACAGTAGCCATCGTGGGTAGGCCGAATGTGGGGAAAAGCACTTTCTTTAACCGCTTATTGGAAACAAGAAAAGCAATTGTTGACGATATCAGCGGCGTTACCCGCGACAGACAATACGGTATTGCAGATTGGAACGGGAAAGTGTTTAACCTGATCGATACCGGGGGATTTGTGCCCAATACCGAAGACATTTTTGAGAAGGAAATACGCAAACAGGTAAAAATTGCCATCGATGAGGCTAACGCCATCGTTTTTATGGTGGATGTAGCTACTGGTATCACTGACCTCGATGAGGCCATGGCTGATATGCTTAGAAGAACCACAAAGCCTGTTTATGTGGTGGTTAATAAGGTTGATAATGGGACACGTGAGTTGGAAGCAACCGAGTTTTATAGCCTTGGATTTGAACATAATTTCTTTATCAGCAGTATTTCCGGTAGTGGAACCGGAGAAGTGATGGATGCAATCGCTGGCGGAATTTCACCTGAAGATGCTGCAGATACACTAAAAGAAGACGGACTGCCCAAATTTGCCATTATTGGTCAGCCGAATGTTGGTAAGTCTTCTCTTTTGAATGCCCTTATCGGGGAGGAAAGGACCATCGTTAGCGATATCGCCGGAACCACCCGTGATACCATCCATACCCATTACAAGCTATTTCAGAAGGAATTTATGCTGATCGATACCGCAGGGATCCGCAAAAAGAGTAAGGAAAAAGATGACCTGGAGTTTTATTCCATCATACGTGCCATCAAAGCCATGGATGAGGCAGATGTTTGCCTCCTTGTACTGGATGCCGACAAAGGAATTACTGCCCAGGATGTTACCATATTTAGTCTTGCCACACGAAAAGGAAAAGGAATAGTAGTGCTTGTAAATAAGTGGGATCTCGTTGAAAAAGAAACGAATACAGCGCGTGATTATGAAAAAACTTTAAAGCAAAGAATTGCACCTTTTACAGATGTGCCAGTGCTTTTTATTTCGGTTAAGGATAAAACAAGGATATTCAAAGCCATAGAAATAGCCCTTGAAGTGTACGAAAACAAAAAGCGTAAAATCCCAACTTCCCAGTTAAATGATGTTATGCTGAAGGCAGTTCAGGCATACCATGCTCCGGTTGTTAGAGGAAATACTGTGAAAATTAAATATGTGACCCAATTGCCTACTGTCGTACCTTCTTTTGCCTTTTTTACCAATTATCCGGATGATATTAAGCAACCTTATCGCAATTATCTGGAGAATCAACTACGCACAAGCTTTAATTTTAAAGGGGTGCCCGTTCGAATCTTTTTCAGGAAAAAGTAAAAAAAGCTGTTAAAAGTTTGTAAAAGCCAAATGGAACTTTATCTTTGCGACCAAATAAAACTAAAAAAAACAAGTACAATGAAAAAAGTATTCGCAATTTTAGCTGTTGCAGGTTTCTTCGCTGCATGTAATTCAGGTGAAACTTCTGAAACTCCTGCTGCTGACACAACTGCAACTGTAGCTCCAGCTGCTGACACAACTGCTGCTGCTGCTGACACTACAGCAAAAGCTGACACAACTGCTCCAGCTGCTCACTAGTAGTATTTGTTTTTAGACAATATTACTTCTTGCAAGAAGCTTTCCCGATTTAATCGGGGAAAAAGGTCTTCCACCTCAGGTGGAAGATTTTTTTTTTGCGACAGTTTGTACCGATTCATCCATTTTTAAGGGCATGGCATCAATATTGACTTATTTTTGCAGACTTACCCTTTGGGTAAATGGAAAATAATTCATGCCATTCTGGCTTAAGACTGAAAACGATATATGTTGAAAGAGAAACTTTTTTTCAGATCGGAAGACGATACAGACTTTATGCCCATCATTCCTATTAATGAGAATGACGGCGATTTTGATAAAGACACCATTATCCCCGATACACTTCCTATTCTGCCCCTTCGAAATACCGTGTTATTTCCGGGCGTTGTTTTGCCGATTACGGTTGGACGAGATAAGAGTATCAAGGCCGTTAATGAAGCCTATAAAACAGATAAGCTGATCGGTGTGCTTGCCCAAAAAGATGTAAATATCGAAGACCCTGAACCCAAGGACCTTTGCACTTTTGGTACCATCGCCAAAGTAGTTAAACTGATAAAAATGCCTGATGGTGGAACAACCATCATTATCCAGGGTAAAAAAAGGTTCGAACTACTGAACATGGTTTCTGAAGACCCTTATTTCAGGGCCGCTATTCGCATGCTTGCGGATGACGAAGTTCCGGTAGAAGAAAATTTTAATGCTATAGTAAGTAGCATTAAGGACCTTGCTACCCAAATTATTCAGCTTTCACCCAACCTGCCGACAGAAGCTTCGATTATTCTTAAAAATATCGAGAATCCTTCCTTCCTCATCAATTTTGTGAGTAGTAACCTCAACTCAGACCTTGCCGAAAAACAAGGACTGTTAGAGATACATGATATCCATCAAAGGGCCGAAAAATTGATCCAGATACTGCAACGTGAACTGCAGTTTGCTGAACTCAAGGATAAGGTTACGAATAAAACGCGCACCGAAATCGATAAGCAGCAACGTGACTACTTTCTTCAGCAACAACTGAAAAGCATCAAAGAAGAACTCGGTGGCGATACCAACGAAAGAGAAATAGCCGAAATGAAGAAAAAAGCAGAAGGGAAAAAATGGCCGGATGCTGCTAAGAACCTCTTTAAAACTGGTATCGAAAAATTGGAGCGCATGCACCCAAGTACACCCGACTATTCGGTTGTATATAACCATCTCGACCTAATGCTCGATCTGCCATGGAACGACCATACAGACGATAATTACGACCTCAAGAATGCCAAAAAAGTCCTCGATATCGACCATTATGGCATGTCTAAAATCAAAAGCCGTATCCTTGAATACCTTGCAGTACTGAAATTAAAGGGCGACATGAAAAGCCCTATACTGTGTTTTTTAGGTCCTCCGGGTATCGGTAAAACCTCCCTTGGTCGTTCAATTGCACATGCCATTGGAAGAAAATATGTTCGCCTGAGTTTGGGTGGTATGCACGACGAAAGTGAAATACGCGGACACCGTAAAACCTATATAGGAGCAATGCCCGGACGTATTCTCCAGAATATCCGTAAATGCAAATCTTCTAATCCGGTAATGATACTGGATGAGATTGATAAAATAGGAAACGATTTCAGAGGCGACCCATCCTCTGCATTACTGGAAGTATTGGATCCGGAGCAGAACAACAGTTTCTATGATAATTACCTGGAACTGGAATACGATCTCAGCAAGGTATTGTTTATCGCCACTGCCAATAATCTCCAGAACATCCAACCTGCATTGAGGGATCGTTTGGAAATTATCGACCTGAGTGGTTATGCTATTGAGGAGAAAGTAGAAATTGCCAAGCGTCACCTGATTCCTAAACAGAAAGAAGCGCATGGACTGGCAAAAGTGCCCGTTAAAATCAATGATAAAGTAATTGAAAAAGTCATTGAAAATTATACCAGGGAAAGTGGGGTGCGTGAGCTCGACAGGCAACTGGCATCCATTATGCGCTATCAGGCAAAAGAGTTGGCAATTAAGAATAAAGTAAAATCAACGGTAACAGCCGCTGATGTTGAAAAGATACTGGGTCAGGCAAGGTATAGTAATGAAATCTATAAAACCGCCAATATGCCCGGGGTAGCTGTTGGCTTGGCCTGGACTTATGTTGGAGGTGATATCCTGTTCATTGAAACCATACTTGGTGAAGGAAAGGGTGATCTTAAACTAACCGGTAATCTGGGTAATGTGATGAAGGAAAGTGCCAGCACAGCACTTAGTTACCTTCAGGCCAATGCAAGGAAATATGGTATTGATCCCGAGGCATTTAATAAGAAATCTATCCATATTCACGTTCCGGAAGGTGCAGTGCCTAAAGATGGCCCTAGCGCCGGAATAACCATGCTAACATCTCTTACCTCTGCTTTTACCGGCAGAAAAGTAAAACCTTATCTGGCTATGACGGGGGAAATTACCCTACGCGGTCAAGTACTGCCAGTAGGGGGTATCAAAGAGAAAGTGTTGGCTGCCAAGCGCTCCGGACTTAAAGAGATCATTCTTTGCTGGCAAAATGAAAAAGATGTAAAGGAAATTGAAGGCGATTTCATTCGCGGACTCCAGTTCCATTATGTTAAAACCATGCAGCAGGTTGTGGATATTGCACTGGTTTAAATAAAAACATCTTTTAAGTCAACTTTTGGCCTACAATATTGTTATTAAAGCATCAACATTTTCTTCATGTTGGTTGTTTTAAGGGTTAAGATCCTCCATTTTAATGGAGGATTTTTTCTTTTCATCAGCTTCCGGTTTAGAGGGAACAGGATTTCTTATTTCTAAGAATATAACAGAAAGCCTCCCGGTTTCTTCCCCAGTTATATTAGTTTTGATTGTATTGTGCATTACCGGATTCTAATAACATCTTGTTTCTTCCTCATAGGGTATATGGGAAAATCCCAAACATTGGGTGGCAATGCTGTGTTTAATTTTTTAAAGCAACCCAATACCGCTCAACTTGCTGCGCTGGGTGGATTAAACATCAGTTCTTCCGGAAAGGATGTAGGTATGGCTTTTCAAAATCCTGCCCTGCTACGGAACGATATGCACCAGCAAATCAATACATCCTTTAATGCATTTATTGCCGGGATCAGCAATTATAGTATTACGGGTGGCTGGCATTTGGAAGAGGCTAAAACCAATCTGGGAATAGGGATTAATTATTTCAACTACGGAAGTATTGACCAAACAGATGCCAGTGGTAATATCTTCGGCAGGTTTACCCCCCGGGATTATGTTGTTCAGGTTATGGCATCAAGAAGCCATAAAGAAAAATGGTGGTATGGAACAACCCTTAAATTTATTCATTCAGGTTATGGTCAATACCGATCTTCTGGCGTAGCCATGGATGTTGGCTTGAATTACCACGACCCTGAAGAAGGAATACAAGCTGCAGTGGTGGTAAAAAATATGGGAACCCAGTTAAGTACTTACGCCGGTTCGGGTAGGAAAGAAGAATTGCCTTTTGATCTGCAGATGGGTATTTCAAAACGACTTAAAAATGCACCTGTACAATTCTCTTTAAGCTTTCACGACTTACACCGGTTCAATAATTTTTATAACGATACCAGTTTCAGGGCAGGGGAGGGTGATGATGATTTTTCAAAATCCAATACACTACAAAAAGTATTCAACCATATTGTTATTGCAGCCCAATTTTATCCGCATGAAAAAATTGAATTTACTACCGGCTATAATTTCCAAAGACGTTACGACCTGAACGGATTCAATATCAGTAATGGTTTAAATGGGTTTAACTTTGGGGCATCGGTAATACTTCCAAAATTGCATATCCGATATGCTAGCGGCTTTTACCAGCAACAATTATTTCACCAGTTTTCTTTCAATTTTAACCTGAAAGGTAATTCCCTGTAGTAATTCCTTACTTCAATAAAAGTTCCTGAAAGCGGTCAACAAATGTTGCAACATGAAAGCCATCCATCAATGCATGATGGACATGAATGGAAACCGGCATTTGAGCATCGTCATTTGATCCGGTCATTTTACCAAATGAAATTTTCGGACAGGAATCTTTGAAACTAAAACTCCTGGCGTGCGATAAACTCGTGAAGTTTAGCCAGGGTATTGATGAATAGTGAATCACGTTTTCACCTGAAATTGCAGGAATCAATCCAGAGGTATTACGAACTTCATCAATTATATTTTTTGCATTGGCACTAAAAATGGAAAAATCAGGATCATAATCCATATAAGAAAACCCAAAAGTGCCATCAGGTCTGTTGATCGTTGGAGAAGCATTTACCTGATCATATATATACACCTGTTCCCCTTCAATCCGGTAACGAAATGGGGTAGTTTCATTCGCTGCTTTTAGAGAAGCATGGAGGTAGTAAAGAAAAAAAGAAAAACCGTTTTCCTTTGCCACTTTATAAGCCCTGCCGCAATTTACCTGAACCGTTATGCCAAAAAAAGGCTCTTCAAATTGATTAAAAAAACGAAACTGGTCTTTACGATTCCAGCTATTAATATCGAGTAAGGTTTTCATGGAAGCAAAAAAGATAAAACGTCTTTAATAGAGTTAACCTGCCTGAAGTTGACATGTTCAATATCTTTATCGATGGTTTCATGTGCCCAGGTGGTATGATAAGGAATATGTACTGCATGTCCACCAATATCCAGCACAGGTAAAACATCAGACTTCAGCGAATTACCCAGCATCATAAACTGTGAAGGTTGAATATCCAGATGTTTTAACAGCTTAAGGTAATCACTGTCTCTTTTCTCAGACATAATTTCAATATGATGAAAATAATGTTCGAGTCCCGACTTCCTTAATTTTCTTTCCTGGTCCAGTAAATCTCCTTTTGTGGCAACAACCAGTTTGTATTTTCCATGTAATGATTGAAGTACATCTTCCACATCTTCTAATTGAATAATGGGCTTTTCTAGTAATTCTTTACCAAGTTCAATAATCTTCTCAATTACATCGACCTTGATGGTCTTTTGTGAAAGTTCCATGGCTGCTTCAATCATACTCAGCATAAAACCCTTTACACCATAGCCATATAAGTTGATGTTCCTGATTTCCACCTGTAGTAGTTCCCTTGCAACTGAATGATGGGGGAGATAGTCTTCCAGTAATTCACAAAACCTGTCTTCAGTTTCCCTGAAATAGGGTTCATTTACCCAAAGGGTATCATCCGCATCAAAAGCAATAACTTTTAAATCATTCATGTCCTTCTGTTTGTAGTGCGAATCAAGCGTTGAATTACGGGTTGGTTATTTATAGCTTATGGTTCAGCTAAAATCAATAGGCCATGAGTTATAATCGCTATAAACCATATGCCAGGTCTTATTCAATCCTTGATTAGCAGTCATTATTTCCCTCCTCCGGGTTTCTTTGGTAAAACCGCTTTGGGTTTTTCCGCCGGGGGTGGGGTTGTTGAACCCTTCCCCTCTTTTTTCTCCGGTGTTTTTGGTGGGTTTATTTTGATATCTGATTCAGGGGCGATATCTTCTAGTTTTATGGTTTGCGGCACTTCATAATCCTCTGAAGTACCTGTTCCAACATCTTCTCCTTCTCCTCCCAGTATAGGTGTTGAATCGTTAAGGTAATCGATGATGATATCGTTATTCATCACATCTGGTTTTACAAAGCGGGCACTTTTATCAATACCGCAATTCGGATCTGCTGCGGCCTTACTGAAAAAATAAGCCCATATTGGCATAGCAGCTCGACCACCTTGTCCCCATGCGCTCTCTTTATTAAAGTGAATAAAACGATCATCGGCTCCTACCCATGCACCAGCCATTAACTGAGGTGTATATCCCATAAACCAGCCATCACTATTATCATTGGTAGTTCCTGTTTTGGCACCCATTTCAACCGACGGCATTCCGTAACCCCAGATACCGCGTCCGGTACCCACCTGTACTGTTCCCTGCATCATTTTTACTACTGAATAGGCCGTTACTTCGCTGATTACTTCCTTACGCTTTGGCGTAAAAGTTGCCAGTACATTACCATTACGATCCTCAACACGGGTAATATACATTGGCTTTACATTAAAACCTCTTCCAGGAAACATACTGAAGCCCTGCATCATTTCATACAATGAAATTTCGCATGATCCAAGCGCAATGGATGGATAAGGTTCTATCTTGGTCTTAAAGTCGCAACGCTCAAGAAAATTCACCAATCTTTTTGCACCATTATTTCCTTCTCCATCTAATTGCTTCATTATATAGGCTGATGCACAGTTGCGTGAAAAAGCCAATGCCGATGCCATTGGTAAAGCGCCACCCTGGCAAGACCTGCTGGTTGCTGGTACTAGCCCATAGCCGCCAAAATTCTGTTGTTCATCGTAAACAGTTGTGTTTGGGGTAAATCCGGCTTCTTCGATGGCAAGACTATACAGCAAAGGTTTCATGGTAGAACCTACCTGACGCTTTGTATTGAAATTTACGTGGTCGTATTTATATGTTTTAAAACCAATACCCCCAACCCATGCTTTAATTTCCCCAGTAAGCGGGTCCATTACCATAAAGCCGGCCTGTAGCATCTGTCTGTGGTAACGAATAGAATCATAGGGCGTCATGAGTGTATCTGTCTCCCTGTTATTGTTCCAGGCAAATATGCGCATGGGTGTTTTTTCGTAGAAGGTTTTTTTGATGTCTTCTGCTGACATACCCTCTCGGTCGAGATTTCTCCATCGGTCGCTTTGTTTCATAGCAGCTTCCAATACATTTTCATAACCTTTCCAGATCGACTTGTTTTTAATATTGGCCTGGTTATTAAAAAGCTTCTGCATGAAGTTCATGTGCTTGGCAACGGCTTCCTCCGCATATTGCTGCATTCTTGGATTGATAGTAGTATAAATCTTTAATCCATCCCTGTAAAGGTTGTAATGGTCGCCATTGTTCTTCTTGTTTTCCTTGCACCATTTTTTCATTTCTTCCGCAAGTATCATCCTGAAATAGGGGCCAAGACCAGCAGTTTCATCCAGCTTTTTATAGTTCAGTTCTATCGGCTTGCGCTTCAGTATGGTAGCTTCCGCATCCGTCAGGTATTCGTTACGAACCATTTGATTGATAACGGTATTACGCCTGTCGAGGGCAAGTTTTGGATTACGTCTGGGATTATAAATGGTGGCTCCCTTCAACATACCAATCAATACGGCAGACTCTTCAATATTCAAACGGTCTGGCTCTTTTTGGAAAAATGTTTTAGAAGCATTCCTGATTCCATATACATTATCACTAAACGCAACTGTGTTAAGGTATAGCGTGATGATTTCTTCTTTGGTAAAGTTGCGTTCCAGTTTTATCGCAATAATCGATTCCTTGATCTTCTGGATCATACGCAGGAAAATATTACGCGTGCTCCAGTTGTCTGTGAAGAGGTTTTTTGCTGTTTGCATCGTAATGGTACTGGCACCACCTTCTCTTCCAAGAAATACAAGGGCACGTCCTAAAGACCTTGGGTCAACACCGCTATGGTTGTAGAAGCGTTCGTCTTCAGTTGCTACCAGTGCATGTATCACATGTTTGCTGATATCCTGGTATTTAACATTGATCCTGTCTTCGCCATTGAGGTAATATTTACCCATCAGTGTACCATCCTGTGCATATACCTGGCTAGCCAGGGAGGCAGATGGGTTTTCTATATCATCAATGGAAGGCATACTGCCCAGCCAGCCCCAGTTAATCATCAGAAGGAATAAAATTCCTCCGCCCAGGGACCAGAAAAAAATGCGCCAGAAAATGCGAACGGTTTTTGACATAACAATCCTCTATTGGTTCTAAAAAAACGATGCGTAAAACTAAGTAAGAGTAATGGAAGCATGGCTTCCTACTCGTTAAAATTTACCAGGTAAAGCCTTTTGCATAAATTCCCGGAATGCGGCAATATCTTTTTTCTGCTGCAAGATCCGAAGGTTGGCAGGACTGATAATATTAAATCCATATTTTTCAGCACTTAACCAGGGTAATATGCTTTTGGCTGCCTGCGGTTTAATAAGATCTGTATAGCTTACTGCTTCACTCGCACTAAGGAATGGGCCCACCAGTAAAAGTTGTGTTTCCGGAACAATTGTAACGGTATTAATGGGTAATCGTTTGTTATAAAAGCGCTCCTGGTTGAATCTGTTCACAGCGTTTCTGGCTTCGCCCACAAACATGCCGTCTACTTTGTTTAATACCACAACAGCATACTGTGTATCTGCAGGTATAAACTCATATTCTGGTTCAGACAGATCAAGTTTAGGCGACTTAACTGCATTAACAAGATTTAGTCCTGCTGCAGGTTTTAATTCCTTCGGTTTTGGGATATCAGTATCTGTTGAATCCTTTTTCGTTGTTGTATTGATGATGGTTGCCGGGCCTGTAAGGTCTATACCCCTGGTAATTGATTCAGTTGGTCGCTCAACAGTTAAATTCGTGAGGTATGATTCAATTTCCTTTCTTCTTTGAAGTACATCAATCATAGTTGCCGCTTTTTCAGTAAGGGGCGATGTTGGGAAATTCGTAATTAATTGCTCCAGCCGGTCGATGGCAATACTGTCTTCAGATTTTTTGATGTAATAAATGGATTCAATATACAATAACTGGGGAGTCCACTTAGAGTTTTTAAACTGTAGCTCAATTTGTTTTTTAGCCGCAATTGCCGCTTCAAATTTTCCTTCTACAAATAAGTTGTAAATATTGTTATAACTGGTTGTAGCCAGGTCCTTGTTTGAAGAATTTGGTGTACCTGCAAGGAAGCGACTATCTGCGAAATTTTTGGTGAAGACAGCTTCCAGTGAATCAGCGGCGGAAATTTGATTGCTTTTACGGTAGCATTGAATCAGTTTAAAGCTTGCTTCTTCTGCTTCTGCTGAACGAGGGAATCTTTTCAATAAAGATTCATAAGCTTCAATTGCCGATGGGTAGTCATTAAGCTGATCCATGAAGATTGTTCCGTTTTCCAATAGTCCTCTTGCAATAATGATATTGGATATTTCTTTTTGTTCCGGAGTTAATGGGATGGAATTCTGTAATGCTTCCAGCGAAAGCTCTTGTTTTTTATCAACCGTTTTATTATCGGCAGATACAGTAGCCTGGTTTACAGCGGGCAATACTTTGTCAACTGCGGATTGTCTTCTCCAGCCATCTACATTTGGTCTGTTGCCCCAAATTTTGGTGAACTCATTAAAACCACGGCTCTTTAAATTGGCATTCTGAAAATAAAATTCTCCGGAATTATTGGCGAATAAATCAGCGGCCTGGTTTTTATCTGCAGGAATATCACTACCGAAAGAGGGTTCGTCCGTTTCTTTTAAACCTCTTTCTTTTCTCAGTTTTCTAAGTAGTCCTTTAAGCAAACTCAAACGATCAGCTTCCGGCATTGCAGCAATCAACTGAACACTATCTTCCCGAATAATATTCTCCTCATTCTCTGAAATGAGTTGCAGCGCTGGTTTACGTTTAGTAATTCTTTCCTGCTCTGCTTCTTTCAGCATACTAACCTGAATACTGTCGTAAAAACGGAATGATTGACCATACGATTTTCGATCATAATTCAAGTCGCCCAGTAAAAGAAAACTTTCTTGCTTTTGTAGCGGATTATCGTTGCTATATGCAATGCTTTTTAACAATAACTGTTGTGCTGTTGGGTAATTTTTTCTGGACAACTCAAGCTTGGCAGCAGCATAATAAATGATGTCGCGGTACACATCGTATTTATCTTTTTTGGCCATTTTGAGTAATTCGTTCAGGTTCTCCTGTAGCGCATTTTCTTTATCGCCAGTAGAAAGAGCAGCAATGTTCAGTCTTGCATAAACTTCCATAAAAGGATCAGTAGAATACCTGATGGCTGTTTGGTAAGATTGTATGGAAGCTGTATTGTTTCCGGCGAGTTCGTATAGTTGCCCAGCAAGGTAATAAGACCTAGCTCTGGCAAGATCATCATTACCTTTTTTTAAAGAGCGTACGAGGTAAGTGGCGGCGCTGTCGTAAGCATTCAGTTTATAAAACAGGTAGGCACTTAATTCATCGAGTGAAGGCTGTAACCTGTTTGGGAAGAGTGCGTCGCTTCTTAGCAGGGCAAGCAATCCGGCAGCTTCGGCTGTTTTTTCCTGTTCAAGATAAGTTCTGACCATCCAGATAAAACTTTCATTTCTGCTGGGGAGTGTTGTAGTTAGTTTTTTCCAGAGATTTCTTTTTTCACTTGTGGCAATAGAGAATACCCCTCCTGCATTACTCTGGTTACTTCCGATGGGAATATCATAGCCGTCGTCTTTCGGAGCAAATGCATAATTCACGTATTGGAATACCATCTGGGCAGAATCAAAATCCTTTCTTAACAAATATGCCCGACCCATGAGCATATAAAGGTTGTCTACCCAATCGCTTCTAAGATCATGTAACAGAATGCCCGCTGTACATTTATACAAAACTGTATCTATATGATCCTGTGCTGTTGTTTCCAGGTCGTAATCATAAAACGACAATAGCTGGGTATAATCGTCTCGGTGCGATTCAGTGGCCCTTTCCAAAATTTCATTCAACCGCTGGTTGGCATTGAAGTAATAGTTGAAATGCGTAACGGTATTATTATAAATCCTCTTTGGAAGGGTAAACTTTTTATTGCCTGTTTTCTCGGCTGGGAGGGTGCGGTTTTCGTAAGGTTTATCCTTTTTTACTTCGATGGTTGTATATGGCTGGGCCAGGGTACTGTTTTGGGCAAACAGCAACAAAGCAACTATACAGGGTATATAGGCTACCACGGGTAATATAAATCTTGCATTTCTCTCCATAAAAACACTTTAAAAATACAGTTATTTCCCTTTCTGAGATGGGTAAAAGCAGAATCATCATTACCTTTAACCTGATTTTACCTTATGGCCAGTACAGAGAATAATAGTAACCTTAAACGCATTCGCAATAATTATCGCCTTGTTGTGATGAATGACGACACATTTGAAGAAGTGGTTACCTTCCGTTTGTCGAGGCTTAGTGTGTATATTGGATTAAGTACGGTATTTGTGATTCTTGTTGGACTAACCATTGCGCTTATTGCATTTTCTCCGCTTAAATATTATATACCGGGTTACGGAACAAGAGAAAGCAGGGCCGCGCTGCAGTCGCTGAAAATGCGCACTGATTCCCTGGAACAGGCTATACGTTATAAAGAACAGTATATAGACGGAGTGAAAAAAGTACTCTCAGGAAATACACCTGCTGCATTGGATACCATTGCATTGGTGATACCCAAAGCAGATATATCCAATGAATAAGAAACAGCGGAAACCCGTTTCTTACCTTCAATATGCCGGAATGGCTTCTCAGTGGATCATCCTATTACTTGCCGCAGTATATTTGGGTCGATGGATAGATGCCAGGGTGCATGTTAAACAACCCTTATTTATCTGGATACTGCCTTTGCTGGCACTAACAGGATTACTGGTTAAATTAATCAGAGATACTTCCAAAAAATAATACCTATGTCGAAACATATTAAACCTCTGTTACTGCTGTTCCTTGGTATTAATGCGTTGATTTTGGTAGCCAAAAGCAGGCTGGAAGGAATGGGGATGCGATATGAAGTGGTTACCATTGCCAATATCCTACTCTTTTTATTCACCCTGATCAGCCTCCTCTTACAGATAAAAGCGGCATCGAATGCTAATCCAAATGCCATTGTAAGGGCGGTAATGGCTGGAATGGGTATTAAACTCATTGGTTTTGCCGTGGCGATACTCGTTTATCTTTCAATAGTGGGGAAAGACAAGAGTAATACATCTGTATATGCTTCGCTGGGTTTGTATATGATTTATACCTGGGTGGAAGTCCGTTTATTCCTGAAACAGAATCCAAAAAAGAATGCCAAAAGCTGAGCATCCCATGCAGGCGCTGGCTGCTTTTCTTCCGGAGGGCAGCTTTGAAAAAGTTGTTGTGTATATCCAGCAATACAAAGTACACCTAACTATCACCAAAAAAAGAAAATCTGTTTTAGGGGATTACAGGCATGCCAGTATGGGCAAGAATCACCGTATTTCGGTAAACGGTGACCTGAATAAATATGAATTCCTCATAACGTTATTACACGAGTTGGCTCACTTACTTACATTCGAACAATACCGCAATAGGGTGGAAGCACATGGAAGGGAATGGAAAAACTGCTACAGTGCATTGTTATACGATTTTGTTCAGTTGGGCGTATTTCCCGATGATGTGCGAATGGCTTTGCAGCGCTCTATTATGAACCCGGCAGCAACAGCTAATGGGGAAACAGACCTTTTACTCGTACTTCGTAAATACAATAAACAACAACAAACGGGATTGATACCTGTGGCAGAAATACCTTCCGGACAATTATTTCAAACAGAGAATGGCCGTGTCTTTATGAAAGGAGCACTTAGAAGAAAAAGATTTGAATGTGTGGAAGTAAAAAGTGGGCTTCGGTATTCTTTTAGTGCGGTAACAGAAGTGCTGCTAATAGAACCTTAATTCCTCTGTGTTACATTGTTCTGCCACTTCTTCTGTAGTGAATGGGGAGAGTGTTCACCGCAGAGATACAGAGATAATGAGGTTTTCGCAGAGGTGGAATAAAAAGAAAAAGCCTTTTATAAAAGATTATAAAAGGCTTTTTATCAGATAATAATTTATACTTAAGCTACTGCTTTTTTCACCAGAGCGGCTGCTTCACTTAATTCAATGGCAGATTGAACTTTCAATCCACTTTCATCGATCAGTTTTTTCGCTTCAACTGCATTGGTTCCTTGTAAACGTACAATGATCGGGATATTGATATTTCCCAGTTTGTTGTAAGCTTCAATTACACCTGCAGCTACACGGTCGCAGCGTACAATTCCGCCAAAGATATTAATCAGGATAGCTTTTACGTTTGGATCTTTCATGATGATGCGGAAACCAGCTTCAACAGTTTGTGCATTTGCTGTACCACCCACATCCAGGAAGTTAGCGGGTTCACCACCACTTAGTTTAATCATGTCCATGGTAGCCATGGCCAATCCAGCACCGTTTACCATACAACCTACATTACCATCGAGTTTAACAAAGTTCAGGTTGTACTGACCGGCTTCTACTTCTGTAGGATCTTCTTCAGATACATCCCTTAAAGCGGCTGTATCTGCATGACGCATCAGTGCATTATCGTCGATATTCATCTTACAGTCAACCGCGATGATTTTTTCATCACTTGTTTTAAACAGCGGGTTGATTTCCAGCATGCCGCAATCTAATCCGACATAGGCATTATAAAGATTGGTTACAAATTTTACACAGTTTTTAAGGGCCTCTCCACTTAAGCCAAGGTTAAAGGCAATTTTTCTTGCCTGAAATCCCTGTAAGCCACCACCCGGGTGTACCCACTCTTTAAATATTTTTTCTGGGGTATTATGGGCTACTTCTTCAATATCCATTCCACCTTCCGTACTGTACATGATTACATTCATGCCTTTTGCACGATCAAGCAGGATGGAGAGGTAAAACTCTTTTACCGAATTTGGACCAGGGTAGTAAACATCCTGGGCAACCAGTATTTTATTTACTTTTTTACCTGCGGCACCAGTTTGAATGGTTACCAGGGTACCTCCCAGTATATTTTTGGCAATAGTTGCCACATCTTCCACACTTTTTGCTACGGCAACACCTCTTTGTTCTGTACCCTCAATTTTACCCTTTCCACGGCCTCCGGCATGTATTTGGGCCTTGATTACGGCAAAATTATTGCCGGTTTGGGTCTTAATCTGACGATAAGCTTCCTCAGCAGCCATTACTGTATCCACCGCAATACCTTCCTGTACGGGTACATGGTATTTCTTAAGGAGTTCCTTAGCTTGATATTCATGGAGATTCATACGCGGAAAAATTTTTGCGAAGATAAGAGAATCAGCCATTCAGATTTACCTAGAAATTTTATTGTTGAAACATTAATTTCCCTATTTTTACGATGCCCTATAACTGTAAAAACAAAAAAACCATGAAAAAACTAGTTCTTAGTCTGGTAAGTGCCGCCATGATCATTGGCATTTCTTCTTTTACTGTATTAAAGAAAAAAGCTCCTATTACATTAGCTGTGACTGAAAAAAGCCGCATTGACTGGATCGGATCCAAAGCAGGTGATTTTCATACCGGAACATTTGCACTTAAAAGTGGTTCGGTACAAATAGACAACGGTAAACTTACCGGTGGATCTTTTGTAATTGATCTTGCTAATCTTAAAGTAACCGATGGCGCAGGCGATCGTTTGGCTGGTCACTTGAAAAGCGCTGATTTTTTTGATGTTGCAAAATTTGGTGAGGCTACCTACACCATCAGCTCTGTAAATTATACCAGCGATACCAATTGCGAAATCAATGGTAATTTATCACTGAAAGGAGCAAGCATACCAGTAAAATTCAATGCTAATATCCGTAGTGCAAGCGAGAAAGGATTTTTCGGACAAGCTTACTTCAGCGTAGACAGAACTACCTTTGGTATTTTGTACAAAGGTCCTTCTAATGATGTGCAACTGGCAATTCACCTTTTTGCTAAATAAGCAACTATTTTGTATCTTTATAGAAAGAGACCTACGGGTCTCTTTTTTTATGCCTACTGCCTTAAGAGACTTATTTTTAACTCATGTACCGTTTTTTGCTGCTCATTATTTTATTAGCATCCTGCAGATCAATTACCCCTTTGCAGATTAGCCAGGGCACCACTGGATCTTCTTTTTATCAGAAAACTGCCGCCCAGCAATGGAAGCAGAGAGAAACAATCGCCTTAGAATTATTGTCTGCCGGTAATATGCCCGCTTTTTTAAACCATTTTGTTCCTATTCGTGCGGAAATAAAAGATGTAAAGGGTAAAAAAATCAAAGCGGTTTACTATGTAATGCCCGACTATCTATCAATCGGAACCAATGCCGATTGGGCCAGGATACCATTAACGCCACAGACAGCACAAAAAGTAGCAGATCAGTACCATTGCTTTTTACCTACCAGAAAAATGGTCAACGATATTTACCAGCAAGCCAAAGTGAAACTGGACCCCATACCCATGTTTGCGTTCAGGGATAGTACCGTTACGATGTGGCAACATCATCTCATGATTGAAGGACAGCGCAAGGGTAGGGCAGGACTTATCGCTGGCATTAAAAAAGATGTGGTTATTAGTACGGCCCTAAAAGTATATGAGAAAAATGACCGTGTAGCCATATATGGGTGGCATAAGCCAGACGGTAAGCCTATTCAACCCCTTTATACCAAACACGTTAACTGGTATGTTGATTATAGCCATGGTATCAGGCTGGTCTATCAAACTATTTGGGTAAATGGTAAAGCAATGAATTATAAGGACGTACTCAGTAATCCGCTATTACAAAAATTACTTTGCGATGAGGATAATTGTGATTATGAGGGGGGTAGGTATTAGGTGCTAGGTATTAGGTGTTAGGTTTTCTGAGGAAGTCCATAGTCCATGGTCTATGGTCTACCCCAAGTAACGTTCCTCAATAATGCTCCGGTGGTGCATCATGTGTCCATAAATAATATACACGAGGGCATTTGCAGTTATTCTCATACCACTTGCAACACCTGCATTATCAAATTGGGTGGGTTGGATAGATTGAAGTAAAAGGTTGGTTGATTTTCTTACTGCCATAAACTCTTCCTTAATATCGTCAAATGATCTGATTGATGCGGCTGCCTGTTCTGCATAACTGTTTTCATCAAAGGAAGCAAGGGGAGTAGCATCGTTTCTGGCTATTCTAAGCAGGCGATAAGACATAATCCTTTCTGTATCTACCACATGCTGCAGTAAATCTTTTAAAGTCCATTTTCCGGGAGCGTATGCGAAATCTGCTTTGGCTTCGGGCAAACTGGTATAAAAATTTTCCAGTGCTGTGGCATATTTATTTTTTATCTCCGAAATACTTTCAGCATCAATTTTACTGATATAACCTTCAAAATAAGGTGGGTAATCGCCTGCTACTGGTTTGCTCATCGATTAATGTGCTTTATTTTTTTTAATGGCAGAAGGTTTTACTTCTGTATTATTAGTGGTGGTACTTGCCGTATTAAACTGGTCTGCAGTTACTATGGCATTAAATGCATTTACGATACCTCCTGATTTTGATAAAGTTGCAAATGGAACAATATCCGCTTTTGGCCCTGGTCGGAAACAAAGATTATTAGTATCAGGTATCAATACAGATTTCTCGATGATCTTTTTTACCTGAATAGCAGACAGGTTTGGATAATAGGATCTGATTAAAGCAGCAATACCCGTTACAATTGGGGTAGACATGCTCGTGCCCTGTTGGTTGCCGTATTGGTTACCTCCTGGCATGGTAGAATAGATTTTTACACCTGGTGCAAATACATCCACCATTTCTTTGCCATAATTGCTGAATTCAGCTGTAAGGTTACCCGTAATTTTCGGATCACTACTTGCACCTACGGTAATAAAATTACTGGCGATAGTATTCCATTGCTTTAAACGCGGATTAGGAAATACTTCTTTTTCATCAATATTTATTCCTTCATTGCCTGAAGAGTGCAATACGAGTACATCTTTTGTTTCGGCATAACGAATTGCACTGTCTACCCATACTTTTTCAGGGGAGAAGGATTTGCCAAAACTCATGTTGATTACTTTGGCACCATTATCTACCGCATAGCGAATGGCAAGTGCAATATCTTTGTCGTATTCGTCTCCATCAGGCACTACCCGCAACATCATGATTTTTACATTATCTGCAACGCCATCAATACCCAATCCATTGTTACGTTGTGCGGCAATTAATCCACTTACATGGGTGCCATGATCCGGATTTGGGCCCATCACATCGGCATTTCCATAAAAACGATCATTGAGGTTAAAGTAATTGTCGCCCACTACTTCAGCACGATAATCTTTAGGTGCTTTTTCTTTTGATTCGAAGGCCGATTTTTTTCCGTCAATATATTCTTCCAGTTGTGATAGTAAAACTGTGTTTTTTTCTTCTGCATCAAGGCCAATCATTTTCATACAGGTGAGGAAACCCATTTTGGCTTCTTTTCCTGTTCTGCTGGTTGGCTGAAACTTTTCCAGTTTTTCAAAATTGTATTCTTCACAACCCATTTCCTGACGAAGCACTTTATCATGCTTTTTCAGTGCCTTGGTGGTTACTTCTACAAACATCAGTTCCATCTGTTCTTCTGCACTGAAATTCAATTCGTTCAAGGCTTTCTTCCAAAGTGCAAATTGATCACGCTCTTGTTCCGTGAGTTGGTCAAAGTTGATCACTTTATCAGCAAACTGATTTTTCCATCTGTGGAATACCCTTGAGCGTTCATCGGCCGCTTTCTTTACATTTCTTCCATCTTTGTTTCCTAAGAAATTCCATCCATATACATCATCGATATAACCGTTATGATCATCATCTATTCCATTCCCCGGTATTTCTTTTGGATTGCGCCATAAAACAGATTTCAGGTCTTCATGGGTAGTATCGACACCTGAATCAAGTACTGCTACAATAACTGGTTGTGGTTTTTTCTGACTATTGCGAAGAAAATCATAGGCTTTATTCAAACTAATACCATAGAATGAATCTTTTGCAAAATCCATCTGATACCAGGTTCTGGGAACCTGTTGTGCATTCACATAGCTTGAAGCAATCACGAGTGGCAATGCCACTATTCTGTATATCCCACGAAACATTAAAAGTATATTTTTACTATCCCTACAAATTTCGGTAATGATAATGAAAATTTAATTGCAGGGGATATTTTTAGGATAATCTTGGCGTCGGATAGACTGGTTTTGAAGGCGGTAATTTTATTTTTTAGTTTTCCTTAACAAATAATGCGAATCAAGGGTTGAAATCTGCCAAAAATGAGAAAATCATCGATAGAGAGGTCTTTTGAAATTATTAAAGCAGGCTTCTAAAAAATAATAGTTCCTAATCTTATTTGGCTGCTTAGATAGAACGCGGATTTATCATGATCTATCATGATAATCATGATAAATCTGCGTTCCATTGCCCGCTCCTATGAAATTTCAACCCTTGATTCGCATTAATGGCCAGGGTTTATTCATCCCGGGGCAGAACGCCCAGATAAGCTTTCCATGGACCAACCTCATCTTTGTATTGATAGGATAGAACCCTTGTTACTTGATGCAGGTGGTTTAAGTCGTGCACAACCCAGGTAGATAATAATTCCCCCAGTGATACTTTTCCAAATGCTGGATGTGTAGCTGTTCGGTTATAATCTGTTTCGGTAAGATTGAAAGCTAATAGACTTTCTATATTGGCTAACCTTATTTTTTCAAATTCAGTTAATAGGTCGATAAGTGTTTTACCCTTACTGATTTCAAACTGTGCAAAGCGATCGAAGGGCAGAAATGTTTTTTCTTCCTGGTCTGATAAACAAATTTTCAGGCGTGGTATCCAGTCTGTATACTCACCATGAATCAAATGCCCGACAATATCATAAGGCGACCATGTGTCCGGACCTTCATTTCCAAAAATCAGGTGATCGGGTAAACCTTTGAGCAGGGTATTCAAAAGCTTTGGTGTGCGTTCCAATAAGTTTATTGCTTCCGAAACTGAAATAGCCATAACGGTTATTTTAAATCAAATTGTATGCCCTGTGCGAGTGGCAATTGTGTGCTCCAGTTAATGGTATTGGTTTGTCTGCGCATATATGCTTTCCATGCATCGCTTCCACTTTCTCTTCCTCCTCCTGTTTCTTTTTCCCCGCCAAAAGCACCTCCGATTTCTGCACCACTGGTGCCAATATTTACGTTTGCTATGCCACAATCACTTCCTGCATGCGACAGAAATTGTTCTGCCTCGCGCATATTGAGCGTCATGATAGCAGATGAAAGTCCCTGTGGCACTCCATTTTGCAAGGCAATAGCTTCCTCAATGTTGGAATACTTCATAATGTATAAGATAGGTGCGAAGGTTTCATGTTGTACTACTGGTAGGTTATTACCCGCTTCTGCAATACATGGTTTTACATAACATCCGCTTTCATAATTGCTGCCCTCGAGTACACCGCCTTCTACAATAAAATGACCACCTTGTTGTTTACAATCTTCAATCGACTTTTTGTATAGTTCAACTGCATCTTTATCAATCAACGGACCCACATGGTTATTGGTATCCAACGGGTTGCCGATACGAAGTTGGCCATAGGCTTTTATGAGCTTTTCTTTAAACTGTTCATAAACAGATTCATGAATGATGAGTCTTCTGGTAGTAGTGCACCTTTGTCCGGCTGTGCCAACAGCACCAAATACGCATCCGATTAATGCCATATCGAGGTCCGCTTCTTTAGAAATAATGATGGCATTATTACCACCTAGTTCTAAGATGGTTTTACCTAACCTGGCGCCTACTGTAGCAGACACAATCTTTCCCATCCTGGTAGATCCAGTGGCTGAGATCAATGGAATTCTGTTGTCTTTACTCATCCATTCGCCTACCTCTCTACCACCTTGTACCAAACAGTTAACGCCTTCGGGTACATTATTTTTCCTGAATACCTCGGCAACTATATTTTGCACTGCGATACCGCATAAGGGTGTTTTTTCACTTGGCTTCCAGACTGTGGTGTTTCCGCAAACCCATGCAAGTGCTGCGTTCCAGCTCCATACTGCTACAGGAAAATTAAAAGCGGAGATAATACCAACCACACCCAGCGGATGCCATTGTTCATACATGCGATGCATGGGTCTTTCGCTATGCATGGTGTTTCCATGAAGTTGACGGGAGAGGCCCACGGCAAAATCACAGATATCAATCATTTCCTGCACTTCACCAAAACCTTCCTGCAGGCTTTTGCCCATTTCATAGCTTACCAGTTTGCCAAGGGGTTCTTTATAATTACGTAATGCCTCGCCAACCTGTCTTACGATTTCTCCTCTTTTTGGAGCAGGCCACATTCTCCAGCTTTGAAAGGCGGAAGTAGCAGACTGAAGTACTTTTTCGTATGTATCGTTATCTGCTGTTTGTACGCTTGCAGTTTTTTTTCCATCAACAGGAGAAAAGGAATCTATGTTGATGCCTGTACCACTAATCCAGTTTGTTCCTGTTGAAGCAGAAGGGTTCTTTGATTCGATGCCGAGTATTTGTAGGAAATCCATGCTGGTTATTTTGCATAAAGGTAAAGAAATAAGTACCAGTGGATGAGATGGGGATTGTTGGAAACAAAAAAGTATCACCTTGTTGAGAACAACGTTGTGATACTTTTTTATCTAAAACCCTGCATGAAACGCCTTTCAGCATTTACAAGGTAAATTTACTTTGATGAGCTTTTGCTAATGCACCATATAGGTGAGTAATGGGTTTGAATCGGGGAATAATTACTTGGTCTTCGATATTTCAATTAACTGGTCATAAACAGCACTATAACTGCTACCAATCGGTATTTCTTTTCCAGTGATCCAAACTTTAGATTTGCTGAATTTTTCGATTTTAGCCAATGGCACAATAAAGGAGCGATGTACCCTGACAAAATCACGTGCCGGTAACTTCTCCTGAATGCTTTTTAAAGTCATGAGGGTGAGTACCGGATTAGGTTTAATGTAAATTTTGATATAATCATCCAAGGCCTCAATCAGATCGATGTCTTTGAGGTTCACTTTCATAATTTCATAATTCACTTTTATGAATAATGAATTTAACTGAACCTCTTGAGAACTAAGGAATTCGATGTATTCTTTGGCTTTGTAACAAGCCTTCAGGAACCGATCGTATTCAAATGGTTTTAGCAGGTAATCAACCGCGTCAACATTAAAGCCTTCAACCGCAAAATCTTTATAGGCAGTGGTAAAAATAACCGGAGGTTTATCTGTCAGGTTTTTATAAAACTGTATGCCGGTGATATCGGGCATTTGAATATCGAGGAATAAAAGATCAATTTTATTGCTCTGCATGTAACTAATAGCTTCATCGGTATTAGTGAAAGTTTTCTCCAGTTTCAGGAAAGAAATCTTTGCACAATATTCCTGTATTAGCTGTAACGCTAATGGTTCATCATCTATAGCTATACAATGTATCATGTTGTGATCTCGAGTTTAACGGTATAGGTTTTGTTTTCCGCAATAGTGGTTAATGTATGTCTGTCTGGATACATAAGTTCCAATCGGCGTTTAACATTATTAATGCCTATGCCCGTGTTTTCCATTAAATGACTTTCTGATGCAACAATATTATTGCTGGCATAGAACAAGATTTTATTTCCGGTCGTATTGATGGTAATATCGATGGTTGAAGTTTCTTTTGTGCTTACCCCATATTTGAATGCATTCTCTACGAATGGTATAAATATAAGCGGTGCAATCAATAATGTTTCGATATCGCCACTGGTTGAAAAGTTGAGCGTTACTTTATCCGTTAGGCGAACCTGCTGTAATTCAATAAAGTTGTGGATGAAATCAACCTCGTTTCTCAATGGTACAAGGTCATGCTGTGTTTCAGTAAGAATATAACGCATAATCGATGACAGCTTCATTACTGCCGGAGCTGTTTTTTCACTTCTTACAACCGCAAGCGAATAAATATTATTCAAAGTATTAAAAAAGAAATGGGGGTTAACCTGCGACTTAAGGAAAGAAAGTTCCGTATTCAATTTTTCGTTTTCTGTCTCTTTCCTTGTTTGTTCTGTTTTAAGCCATCTCTGTGTTACAGAAATACAGGTTCCAAAGGCAAATACTAATAAAAAGAGTACAGTATTATAGGGGTCCGCAATTGGTCTGGCTCTTCTTGGCGCACGGGTAAGTTTCGGAATTCCTTTAAATGCGGGGTTTCTGATAAATTCATTATTCTGTCTTATATATTCGGGTTCTACTAAAATATTTGCAATTTCTTTAGGTAAGAACAAGAATGCCCCCAAACATGCTGCGATGGAAAGAATATACCATCCCCACTTTTTATTGATCAGCAATTTTGGTACCAACACATGTGTGTTGAAATAATAGAACAGTACAATAAAAATGTTATTGCAGATGATCGTTGTCAGCATGTTATCGCTCATGCTGAACTCCCTTAGCCTTGGAAAGAATACCAGATAGGGCACAAAGAAAAAGCATGCCCAGGCAACTATATGGGTAAATATTGTGATGATTTTCTTGTCGTTTCGCACGAATTCGGTTGAAGTGATGAATTGAATAAAT
The DNA here is from genome assembly GCF_946481145.1 of uncultured Sediminibacterium sp. The sequence continues at coordinate 64,095 of NZ_CAMLMJ010000009.1, read as the reverse complement.
ATAGTCTTTTTTATAAAAAAGACATTTTGCAAAATAGGGTTTAGTCGAAAATAACCAGGTTGGGAAGTTGTGTGCTACACAAGCGCAATAATGAAACCCTTGTTCTGCCAATCTGCAACCCTGTAACCGGTTTTAATCAAATCTATTCATGCATTTTCGATTTTGAAAATGATTTTGGGTGAAGATGGTTTGAGTATCGGTAAAATGCTAATAAGACTCTTTTTCATTGGGAAAATCGCCAGATTTCACATCTCCGATGTACTGTGTTACCGCGGAGTGAATCTGTTCCTGAAGATTGAGATATTGACGTAAAAAGCGTGGCTTAAATATATTATTAATGCCCAACATGTCATGCATTACCAATACCTGACCATTACAGCCCCCACCTGCTCCGATGCCGATTGTGGGGATATTTAATGAGTTGCTCACTTCTGTGGCCAGGCTTGCAGGTATTTTTTCAAGTACAATAGCATAGCAGCCAGCATCCTGTAAAAGCAAAGCATCTTTTTTCAGTTTGGCAGCTTCGGCTTCTTCTTTGGCCCTGACATTATACGTACCGAATTTATAGATTGATTGAGGAGTAAGTCCGAGGTGCCCCATCACTGGTATTCCTGCAGATACAATGCGCTGAATACTGTCTAATACTTCCTCCCCGCCTTCTAACTTTATTGAGTGTGCGCCACTTTCTTTCATGATTCTTATTGCGGATGCCAGGGCGATATCGGAATTTGATTGATAAGAGCCAAATGGCAAATCAACAACGACCAGTGAACGATTAATTCCCCTTACTACGCATTGGGCATGATAAATCATTTGATCGAGTGTAATAGGAACGGTAGTTTCATTTCCCGCCATCACATTGCTGGCACTATCACCTACTAAAACAACATCTATACCTGCTTCATCAAACAAACGTGCAAATGAATAGTCGTATGCGGTGATCATCGATATTTTCTCACCGGTTGCTTTCATTTTCAGCAATGTATGTGTAGTGATTTTTTTTATTTCTTTATGAACAGACATAAGCTTGTTTTTAAATAAGCATTTGCAAAGTAGGCAGATTTTCAGGGATAAGTGTCAGAATGGAGATAAATTCATCCTAAAGCTGTTATACAACCTTCCCCGTTCTTTGTAAATCATCGTAGAGGTGTTGGATAAGTCCATCTGCCAGCCCTATTTTGGGAACAAATATTTCTTCTGCATCTGCCCAGCGCATCACATTGATATAAATTTGCAATGCAGGTACAATAACATCTGCACGGTCTCCCCTTAATTTATAGATATTGATACGATCTTCCAGTGAAAAGCTGGCGATCTCTTTGTAATAATCTTTCAAAAGCTCTATTGACAGAGGCTTGCCATCTTTTTTCTTGCTTAAGGAGAACACTTTATTGATATTACCACCGGTACCAATCGCAACGATCTTTTTATACCCTTTTGTACGGGTTTTAATGATCTCTTTCATTTCGGTCCAATAGCTTTCTTCCACCATTTCTTTTAAAAGCCTGATGGTACCAATATTGAACGATTGTTTGAAAACGAGTTTGTCTTCCGCAAAAAAAGTGAGTTCAGTACTACCGCCACCAACATCAATATATAGGTAGCTATGGTCTGTATCCATATTCTCGGCAACATGATTCTCATATATAATGGAAGCTTCTAAATCTCCACTGATGATTTCAATATCCAGGCCAGTCTCCAGTTTTATTTTTCGTATAAGGTCATTGCTGTTGCGGGCATCACGCATTGCGCTGGTGGCGCATGCAATGGTATGTTCCACGCCATAGGCATTAATCAAATGACCATAGGCTTTCATGGTTTGCAAAACCATGCCTCTTTTTTCTTTGGAAATTTCTCCTTTTTCAAACACGTCAAAACCCAAGCGCAAAGGAACACGCACCAGGTTTAGTTTGTTAAACCTGGGTTTTCCTTCTGCATCATGACTGACTTCTGAAATCAATAAACGAGCAGCATTACTTCCAATATCAATTGCGGCGAGCCTCAATATTTACTATGTTTTTCCGATGTAGGTAATGATAAGTCTCAATCTGAGAACGTATCTTCTTTTTACCTGCGGAAGGTACATAGTTGTTGCTTAATTCTTTGTCGAGTATCCTTGCTTTTACGTTGTCTCTTAATTGAATGTGGATAATCTCTTTTAATTCATTTCTGATATCGGGGTCATTTACAGGTACGGCGGCTTCAATTCGGTGATCAAGGTTGCGGACCATCCAGTCGGCACTGGATATGTAAATCTTTTCATTTCCTCCATTGTGGAATATTAACACACGGGCATGTTCAAGGTATTCGTCTACAATACTGATCGCTTTAATGGGGTGTTTGAATTTCTTAAGTTCAATAACTGCGCAGAATATACCGCGTACAATCATTTTAATATCGACGCCTGCAGTTGCTGCTGCATAAAGTTTCTCTATTAATCTTGCATCACTCAACGAGTTGATTTTAATAATGATAGAAGCGGGTTTGCCTGCTTTTGCAGCTTTTATTTCTTTATTGATTAATAAATCAATTTCGCGGCGCATATTATTAGGACAAACAAGCAGGGTTTTACACTGGTTCAGTTGAAGTGTGCCAGATTTATAGTTCTCTAGGTAATGGAAAATACGGTTGATGTCGGCCATTACCATTCTGTTGGCGGTTAGTAAACAGTGGTCGCCATATACATGAGCTGTTTTTTCATTGAGGTTACCTGTGCTTACGAAACCATACTGAACCGTTTTATTGCCTTTCCTTTTTTTAATGATACATAGCTTGGCATGTATTTTCATTTTAGGAACACCCAGTAATACTTTTACACCATCTTCTTCGAGTATTTTTTTCCATTCAAGGTTAGCTTCCTCATCAAAGCGGGCTTTTAGTTCAAGCATTACAATAACTTCCTTTCCATTTCTGGCTGCATTGATCAGTGCATTAATCACTTTCGAATTTGAAGCGAGTCGGTAGGCGGTTATTTTAATGGATTGCACTTCCGGATCCATCGCTGCTTCGCGCAGGAGGTCGATCAGGGCATGAAAAGAATGATAGGGGAAATGTAACATCACATCCTTTTTAAGTACCACATCTGTTACCCGATACCGACCATGAAATGCAGGGTGGGGGAAAGGTTCACGTCTGGTGTTTTTTCCATCAAACACATTTGGGAAGTCCATGAAGTGCCTGAAATTATGTATACGCCCACCAGGAATAATATTGCTTTTTCTGTTAAGGTTTAGTCTTCTGATCAGGTATTCAAGCAGACCTGCATCCATTTCTTTGTCGTATACAAAACGAACGGGTTTGCCCTTTCTCCTGTTCTTTAACCCCTTTTCAATTTTCTCCACAAAAGTGGTACTAACGTCGTTGTCTATATCAATTTCCGCATCCTTCGTTACTTTGAAAACATGGGCATCAAAATAGTCGTAATCGAAGTAGGTGAAAATATCTGGCAGGTTATGCCGGATAACATCTTCCAGTAAAATAATCCTTTTTTCGCCAGCCTTTGAAGGTAACAAAACGAAACGGCCAAGGTCTTTAGACGGAATTTCTATCAAAGCATATTTCTGGTCGTACGCGGAATCTTTTTTTCGCATCACCACACCGAGGTAAATGCTTTTGTCGCGCAGATAGGGGAGTTGCGGCAGGCTTTCGATCATCAGTGGAATGATATTCGATCGCACTTTTTCATCAAAGAAATGTCTGATATAATGCTTCTGTTCTTTTGAAAGTTGTTTCTCTGTAACCAGGAAGATTTTTTCTTTCTTCAGTTCTTTTAATATGCCATCCCAAATTCGGTTGAATTCATTTTGCTGATTCAATACAATGGTTTGTATCTGGTCGATGATCGATTGAGGATCTTCTTCCATATGCATGTTGAGCTTACGTCTTTTATCCGCATACTCAACCATGCGCTTTAGGGTAGCCACCCGAACACGGAAAAACTCATCGGTATTATTCGAAAAAATACCCAGAAATCGAATCCTTTCTTTCAGTGGCACAGAGGGATCATTAGCTTCCTGTAATACCCTTCCATTAAAACTTAACCAGCTTATATCGCGTTGAATCAGGTTTTTTTTCACAAATGACAGCGTTGATACGTAAATACTTCAGTGCTTCAAATATAAAAAAGCTGAAGTGAGGGCAATGTTAAGTTTGGGAAATTTGAAAATTTGGGAATTTGAAAATTTGGCTGCGAGCAACAAGTCGCAAGCTGCAAGTCTAGCGTAGTATGAAACGCAGATTTTCATGAAATTTAATGCCAATATTCCTTACAGCAATAGCTAGCAGCTAGAGGCTAGAAGCTCGCAGCCAAATATCAAGAGTAAGATTGCTTGATATGTTGAATAATGCCTGTGGTGGAAAAACCTTCCACTATGGGGTTTATAACTACCCGTCCTCCGGCTTCTATTACCTGTTTTGAGCCAACTATTTGTTCCACGGTATAATCGCCCCCTTTTACAAGCACATCTGGCATGATGGCAGATATGAGTTCGAATGGAGTGTCTTCTTCAAATACCACAACCGCATCTACCACTGCAAGGTTTGCCAAAATCAGGGCCCTGCTGTGTTCACTGTTTACGGGTCGGTCAGGGCCTTTTAATTTTTTTACACTCTTATCGCTGTTTACACCAACTATCAGGTAATCGGCTTCTTTAGCGGCAGCGCTTAAAGAGAATATATGGCCTTCATGCAGAATATCAAAACAGCCATTAGTAAAGGAAATGCTTTTGCCTGTTACGCGCCATGCTGCAACCCTTGCCAGTACCTGTGGAAGTGTCAGTATTTTTGTTTCGATAGCATTAATGGCTCTCATGAGATGTCTTCTTTTTATTATAAACCGGCAATACCAGCAAACTGATACAACCCAGTAAAACTACAATCAGGAATTGGGCAAACCATTGTAAAGTACCATTGGCAAAACCAATTTCAAAAGCTACTCCATTTTCCTCTAATACTTTAGCGATGAAAAAGGCAAATGCGCCAATGCCACCTGGCGTAATAATCATTCCTATACTGCCAAATGACAAAGCCCCTAAAGCTGCACCCAGTCCTAAATGGGCAGTTCCATCAGTTGCCATGAGTCCAACCCAGGTACCGGCAGCGTATAAAAACCAAATCAATACTGAATATAAAAGGAAAAGCCCTTTCTGTTTTAGTTTGCGGATGCTGATTAATCCTTCCCAAACACCCCGGATGATTTTTTTTCCTAATTCAACAATTTTAAGGTGGGCAAACTTTTTGATCCAAACCCTTATTGCAATTATTAAAATAATCAATATGCCAGCAACTATCAGTAATGAAGTGATGGAAACGTTTTCCCCTTTCTTGAATAGTTGTCCTATTAGTTCCTTTCCATACTCTGCTAATATATCGGATTGAGTAACCATGGTTAAAACAAACACCAGGCCCAGTGATACAACATCTACAGCTCTTTCGGCAACGATAGTACCTACGAGTTTTTCCGCGGGCACTTTTTCATAGCGGGCTAAAAAAGTACATTTTAAAACTTCTCCCAGTCTGGGGATGGCGAGGTTGGCCAGATAGCCAATCATAACAGCAAAAAAAGTATTTGCAACGCGCGGCTGATAACCCATCGACTGGATCAATATTTTCCAGCGCAAGGCTCTTACGAGGTGACTAAGGGTAAGGATCAGAAATACAGGTAATAATAGCCAGTAGTTCGCTGTTGTTAAACTCTGTTTAAAGTCACCCCATTTGTCATCCGGTATTTGTTTAAAGCTCCACCATACCAGAAAAATGCCCAATCCAAGAAAAACGGCATATTTGGCAAAAGATAAGAATCGTTTTTTCATGGCCTGAAGGGGTTACAATAATATTCAACACAGTATTGGTTGAACAATAATCTGATTAGTAAGCTACAGCTTATTTCCTTCTTTTGGAAATACTAACGATGGTTTAAATTGTTTTGCAGCTTCGAAGTCCATGGTAGCATAAGAGATAATTACCACTGTATCACCCACCGCACCTTTTCTTGCCGCCGGACCGTTAAGGCAAACTACACCACTACCTCTTTTACCTTTGATGATATATGTTTCGAGTCGCTCCCCGTTATTTACATTAACCACCTGTATTTTTTCATTCTCGATAAAATTGGCGGCATCCATCAGGTCTTCGTCGAGGGTAAGACTGCCAACATAATGTAAGTTCGCTTCGGTGATTACAGCGCGGTGAATCTTAGATTTTAATACTTCAATTAGCATAGTGGGCGCAAAATTACTTACTTCTTCGGATGTACCATCAATCCTTTGTCAGAGAAATGTTATCAATTAACCTGATTCCCGAAAGAAAAGCTGCCACCAGGGCAACAAGGGGTTGTTGTCCGTCCCAGTTATTCACTTCCTCCAAACTATGAGCATCTGCTATGCTGATATAGTCAATTTTGCTGAAACCTGCTTTTAATAGTTGATCTGCTGCCCGGGTGGTTAAATCTGTTACATCTCCCTGCTTTAGGTTAGCTTTGATCCATTGAAGGCTATTGTATATAGCGGTAGCTTTATCCCTGTCATGCTCAGATAGTCGCAGGTTTCTGCTGCTCATGGCCAGGCCTGAACTTTCTCGCATGGTGGGTACTATGGTTGTTGTTACGGGTAGACCGGTTTGTCGAATAAGTTCGGTTATTACCATACATTGCTGGTAATCTTTTCTACCCAGAAACAATTCATCGGGCATAACTATGCTAAGTAATCTGTCTACCACCTGACAAACCCCTTGAAAATGTCCGGGTCGGTATTTGCCTTCCAGTAAAGTTTCCAAAGAACCGAGTTGATATTGTTTCTTCACATAATCTGAAGGGTAAATAACCTCTACTGAAGGTAGAAATAGTACATCGCAACCAGCTTGCTCCAATAACCTGATATCTGCTTCAATAGTGATGGGATATTGCTGAAAATCGGCCGGGTCGTTAAATTGGGTCGGATTAACAAAGATGCTACATACGGTACGGTCGCAATGAGTTTTTGAATTTTTTATTAATGATAGATGCCCGGCATGTAAAGCACCCATGGTAGGTACAAAGCCTATAGAAACGCCTGTTTCCCTTTGGATTTGTATATATTTATTTATTTCATATATAGATTTAACGAGTAACATGGGATGCCTGATTTGCTTGCTTTTAATCTTGAAATGCAGTTCAACTATATTTTCGTACCTTTGCCAACTCATTTTATGCTTCCCGCAATAAAAAATCGGTGCAAGGATGTCAACAAAGAAAAGAATTTTATTCATAGCCACAGAAATGTCACCCTACCTCGAATTGACAGAATTCGCGGAGGTTATCAATAAACTGGCTATCAAGAGCAATGATGGAGGATTGGAAGTAAGGTGTATTATGCCAAGATTTGGGGTGATCAACGAAAGAAGACACCGTCTGCATGAAGTAGTACGTCTATCCGGGATCAACGTATCAGTAGATAACGATGATTACCCACTTCAGATCAAAGTAGCATCCCTGCCAAATGCCCGTTTACAGGTATATTTTCTGGAAAATGAAGATTTCTTCAAGAGAAAGCAGATTTTCCATGATGATGAAGATAAGTGGTTCGATGATAATGCGCTACGTACTGTTTTCTTCTGTAAAGGGGCACTGGAGACCGTAAAAAAATTCGGATGGCCACCGGATATTATCCACTGTAGCGGATGGATGACCGGACTTATTCCCGCGTATATTAAAACAGCTTATAAGAAAGAACCCGTATTTGGTAACAGTAAAGTTGTATTCACCATTGGTGAAAACACCTTTAAGGAAAAACTGGGTGCCGGATTCTTGAAACAGGCTGTAATCAATGCCAATATTAAAGAAAAGGATCTGGAGGCATTCAAAGATGCCAATAATACTGCACTGTTTAAAGGAGGTGCCAGCTTTGCTGATGCCATTACTTTTGGTGCAGAAAAGATAGACAAGAAACTGGTAGAAGAATTCGGTAAAGTAAAGGGAAAGAAAGTAGTACCTTTTAAAGGCTTGGATTCTGATTTAACAGAGTATTTAGAATTGTACAACGACCTTGCGGGCAAGTAATCCACAACACAACATGCGTTTATTTTCGACACTTCGTAATACATTTATTTTCTGTATTATAACCGGCATTTTTGTAACCGCCTGCACCAGGATTACTTCTACCGATTTAGGCGGAGGTTTAATACCCCCGATTGATGGCGTATTTACAAAAGATACCATTCTTGATGTAATTACTGATACTTACAACGAAACAGATACCCCAAGAATTTATAAGGCAGATATTCACATGCTGGGAGCCATTACCAATGACCCGATTTTTGGTAAAACATCGGCCTCAATGTTTTTTGAATTATCTCCTCCTTATTTTCCATTCTTTACTTCTGGAAACAAAGACAGTCTGGTAATTGATTCTGCCGTTTTGATTTTAGGATACAATGGTTTCTATGGTGATTCAACACAACCATTACGTATAACTGTTTCTGAAATTGACCAAAGTACACCGCTCGATAGGAATCGTTTATACCCGGTTACAAATCCGGGAGTAACACCAATCAATATTGCCGGTCCATTGGCTAATCCTGTAAATGTAGATATACGCAGGTTGGGCGATACCGTAAAGAATAGGTATGAAGTTGCAACCAATCAGATCCGCATCAAATTACGGAATGATGTTGCACAGCGTTTTCTAAGAACATACGATTCCACAAACGCTTACAAATCTGATTCTATCTTCAGAACTTATTTTGCTGGTTTTGCTTTAACAGTAGACCAAACTGCACCTGCGAATGCCTTATTACGTATTAATCTGGCAGATACGAATACCAAATTTGCGCTTTATTACAGTTCAAGTTCTACAGGTGCAACTGTTAGAGATACATCTGTACTCTATATGCGTTTTAATACAGCAGCAAGTGGCGACGCAAACTTTATTGTAAGAAACAGAGCCGGTAGCCAGGTTACTAACTATCTTACTACTAATAACAATCCCAAATCAGATTCTCTGGTATATGTGCAAACTTCACCGGGAACCACTGTCAGGGTTAGGATTCCAGGGTTGGCATCTTTAAGTAACCGAATCATTCACAGAGCTGAATTAATTGCTGAGCAAGTTCCAGACGATGCAAACCTGCTTACCATCGATCGTCAAATGAGTGTTCCCCGATATCTATTACTCAGTGTATTGGATTCTGTAAATAACAGAAAACGCAATGTTAAGAACGATTATATTTTTGCAACTGATGGCCCTAACATAAACGATTTCGGAGGCTTTGCCTTCTATAAAACAACGCAGGGCTATGATCGTGTTGCAGGTTATACTTTTAACCTGAGCCGATATGTGCAAGGAATTGTAACAAGAAAAGATACTTCACATCTATTACAATTGTCCGCACCAACAAACGACTCCATTTATTATTCAAACCCTTATCCGCAAACTACTTCACCCTTATTGTATTACCTGAATCCGAGTATTGGTAATGATCCGGCTAACGGAAGGGTAAGATTAGGCGGCGGAACGCATTCAAGGTTCAGGATGCGATTACGAATTGTATTCTCCAGAATCTAATCTTTCATTTGCCTATATTTGCACAAATTTAAATTAACCTATGCCTTATTTATTTACTTCCGAGAGCGTGTCTGAAGGACATCCGGATAAAGTAGCTGACCAGATTTCAGATGCATTAATCGATAATTTCTTAGCCTTCGATGCACAATCAAAAGTTGCCTGTGAAACCCTGGTAACCACTGGTCAGGTAGTACTGGCAGGTGAAGTAAAATCAAAAGCATACCTGGATGTACAGGAAATTGCCCGTGGTGTAATCCGTAAAATCGGCTATACCAAGAGTGAATATATGTTTGAAGCGAATAGCTGTGGTATATTATCAGCTATTCATGAGCAATCAGCAGATATTAACCAGGGTGTAGATAAGAAGAAAAAAGAAGAGCAGGGAGCAGGAGATCAGGGTATGATGTTTGGTTATGCCAGCAATGAAACCGATGATTATATGCCACTTGCACTGGATCTTGCCCATAAGATCCTGATTGAACTGGCTGCATTGAGAAGAGAGAATAAACAGATCAAATACCTGCGTCCTGATGCAAAGAGCCAGGTTACACTGGAATATGATGATAACAACCAGCCTGTAAGAATCGACGCAATTGTGGTATCTACCCAGCACGACGACTTTGATACAGAAGCTAAAATGCTGGCTAAAATAAAATCAGATATCATCAATATCCTGATTCCACGCGTTAAGAGCAAGTACAAGAAATACGCTAAACTGTTTAACAACAATATCAAATACCATATCAACCCAACCGGTAAGTTTGTAATCGGTGGTCCACATGGCGATACTGGTTTAACCGGTCGTAAAATCATCGTAGATACTTACGGTGGTAAAGGAGCACATGGTGGTGGAGCATTCAGTGGTAAAGATCCTAGTAAAGTAGACCGTTCGGCTGCTTATGCAACCCGTCATATTGCTAAAAATCTGGTAGCGGCAGGTGTTGCAAGCGAAGTTCTGGTACAGGTATCTTATGCAATCGGAGTGGCACAGCCAACGAGCATCAACGTAAATACTTATGGTACAGCCAAAGTAAACTTAACTGATGGTCAGATTGCAAAGATCGTAGAAGGCATCTTCGATATGCGTCCATACTTTATTGAGCAACGCCTGAAACTGCGTAGCCCGATATACAGTGAAACCGCAGCTTATGGCCACATGGGTCGTAAGAGTGAAGTGGTTACCAAAACATTTAAATCACCAGATGGTAAAGAGAAGAAAGTAAAAGTGGAGCTGTTTACCTGGGAGAAACTGGATTATGTAGCCAAAGTGAAAAAAGCTTTCGGGCTTAAATAAACTTAATAGATCTCATAAAAAGCCTCCGTTTACCGGGGGCTTTTTATATTTATAGTATGTCTCGTCAACCAAACCATCCATCCAGACAAAAACTCATTGTAGCCGTCATTTTATTATTGGGGGTAATAATGATCATGCGTTACCAGGGTGCAGCATTGATTATGCCTGATACACCATCGGGTATTCTTGCATTGGAATTTGCAAATACATCAGAGAAATTATCCCTCATCCTCTCATTATGGCCCATAGACGCTGCAAAGGTTAATATCTGGCTCGATTTTATTTTTATAATTGTCTATACACATTTTTTCTTACTTACCTTAACTATAGCCGCCAATCAATGGAAACATAAAATACTTATAAGGATAGGTAAATGGCTTATGGTATCAGCATGGATCGCTGCAGTGTTTGATGTTATGGAGAATATAATCATGCTTGCTAGTTTAGCCAGACATTATACGGAAATAAGTCTACAGGCAACAGTTTATTTCGCATCCATAAAATTCCTCATAGTAATACTTATTCTGTTATACCTGCTGGTTAGCCTGTTGACTAATTTATTCAGCCCAAAAACAAACTATGGAAACTAACCCCTGGACAACCTTACATTCTAAATCAGTATATGATAATAAATGGATCAGTGTTACAGAAGATGATGTGATTAATCCAAATGGTGGTAAGGGCATCTATGGTAAAGTGCATTTCAAGAATATAGCCATCGGTATAGTAGCCCTGGATGAACAGGAACAGATTTGGTTGGTGGGTCAGTATCGTTATGTACTGAATGCCTATAGTTGGGAGATACCTGAAGGTGGTTGCCCACATGATGAATCTCCATTAAAGGGGGCCATACGGGAACTAAAAGAAGAAACAGGTCTGGAAGCTAAACAATGGAAAGAGTTGCTTCGGATGCATTTGTCTAATTCCGTAAGCGATGAACTGGCAATTGTTTTCCTGGCTACTGAATTAACGCAGTCTGAACCTGAACCAGAAGAAACTGAACAATTGCGGCTTCAGAAAATCAGCTTATCAGAAGCCTATAAAATGGTGGAAAAGGGACTGATTACTGATTCAATCAGTGTAGCAGCAATTACAAAAATTAAATTATTACAATTACAGGGTAAACTGTTATAGTACATTTGCATATGGCTATCAAACAAAGTGGATTAATCATAGGCCGCCAACCACTGGTGGAAGCATTAGAATCGGGGAGGCCGATCGATAAGATCCTGATGCAAAAAAATATTTCCGGAGACTCGGTTGCAGCTATTCGACAGCTTGCAAGGGATAACCAGATTCCTATACAAATGGTTCCCCCTGAAAAACTGCATTACCTGACCAAGGCTAATCACCAGGGTGTTATAGCTTTTGCGGCATTGGTGCAATATATGGACCTTCAACAGGTAATTGATCATGTAGTTTCAAAAGGAGAGCTGCCGTTGTTTGTGATGTTAGACGGTGTAACTGATGTGAGAAATATTGGCGCCATTGCACGTAGTGCCCATTGCTGTGGTGCACAGGCACTGATTATTCCCGATAAAGGAGTGGGCGCGCTGAATGCAGAAGCAATGAAAAGTAGTGCCGGTGCATTGGAACACATTAATATTTGCAGGGTCAATAGTTTATTAAAAGCCGTAGACACGCTACACCTGAACGGAATACAGGTTTTTACCAGCGAAATGCGCGCCGATAAAAAAGTATATGAATTGTCGCTGGCAGAACCTTGCTGTATAATTATGGGAGACGAAGGCAAAGGTGTACAGCCATACCTTGCTAAAGCAGCAGATGCTTTTTTTACTATTCCGATGGCAACTAAATTTGATTCATTCAATGTTTCTGTTGCAGCAGGAATTGTTTTATACGAAGCAATGAAACACCGGATTTCAAAAGATTGATTTATCAATATTTACCATGCAAGTAAAAAATGAGGATACGATACAACTAATAGAATGTCCGCGTGATGCAATGCAGGGCTGGCCTCATTTTTTGCCCACCGAAACCAAAGTGGCCTATCTAAACCTATTGTTGCAGGTTGGCTTTGATACGCTTGATTTCGGCAGTTTTGTATCTCCAAAAGCTATTCCCCAAATGGCAGATACCAGGGAAGTGCTCGCTAATCTTCGGCTAGAAAACACTTCCACAAAATTATTGGCTATCGTAGCGAATCAACGAGGAGCTTTGGATGCATCTGTTTTTGAAGAAATACATTATTTAGGTTTTCCATTTTCAATCTCACCCACATTTCAACTGAAGAATACGAACAGCAGCATGGAAGAGAGTTTCGATCGGGTGAAAGATATTCAAGAACTATGCATTAAATCAGGTAAAGTGCTGGTGGTTTATCTCAGCATGGGCTTTGGTAATCCTTATGGTGATTTATATGATGCATCTATATTGTTGGAATGGGCAGATAGAATGGTTCAGGAAGAGATTAAAATTATTTCACTGGCAGATACGGTTGGACTCGCTTCACCGGAACAAATCAGTCTTGCATTATCAACACTGATACCACAATATCCCGCTGTTTCATTTGGGGTGCATCTTCATTCCTCTGCACAAAATTGGAAGGATAAACTTAAAGCCGCCCATAATTCAGGTTGCAAAAGATTTGATGGAGCCCTTAAAGGAATTGGCGGATGTCCAATGGCACAGGATGAACTTGTTGGCAATATGGATACAGAAAAAATGATTGAATATTTCCAGGAGAAAGGATTGTTGCCTGACCTTAATGCAAAAGCGCTGATGGAGAGTAGCATGATGGCAGGAAAAATTTTTCAATGATATATGAAGTTTCATTACGAGTTTGATATTAAGTCTCCCGAAAAGAAAATACAGCATGGACAAAATCTGGTGCTGATGGGTTCTTGTTTTACAGAAAACATGGGGGAGAAATTAAGGAAGCATAAATTCAAGGTTACAGAAAACCCACATGGTATTCTTTTTAATCCTGTAAGTGTTGCAGAAGCAATCACTGATTATATAGAAGAGAAAACATACACGGAAGATGATCTGTTTTTATTGAATGAATGCTGGCATAGCTGGAAGCACCATAGCAGGTATTCAGGAATTACACCAGGAGATGCATTGGGTAAAATCAATGAGTCGATTAATGATACACACAAAGCGTTAAAACAGGCTGATCATATCATGATCACATTAGGGTCGGCATGGGTTTATATGCTTACTGAAAATGCGCCGAATTATAAGTTGGGCACAGTGGCGGCAAATAATCATAAAGCGCCGTCAGACTGGTTTTCAAAGCGATTAATGACTACGGAAGATGTGCTGACCGTGCTGGATAATATGATACATCGGCTCTTTCATTTCAATCCAAAACTGCAGATTATATTTACAATCAGTCCTGTTCGACACTTGCGCGAGGGTGTAATTGAAAATAACAAGAGCAAAGCGGTGCTTATTCAGGCTGTGCATCATCTGGTAGAAAAATTTGAAGGGCTGTATTATTTCCCGGCGTACGAATTGGTCATTGATGACCTGCGGGATTATCGATTTTACGCAGAAGATTTAGTGCATCCGAATTTCCATGCAACACAGTATGTATGGGAAAAATTTACCGGGGCCTGTATGCCTGATACAACTAAGCAGCTCTTAAAAGAAATTGCAGCCATCAACCTGGCTGTACAGCATAAACCATTTAATCCCGCAACAGAGCAGCACCAGCAATTCCTTAAAACTTATCAGGAAAAAACAAAACAGATGGTAAAAATGTATCCCTTTATTAATTGGGATACTGAATTGCAATATTTTGAAGCCCAAATCAGGAACTAAATTAATGGATACGATCGCCTCTTAGTTCTATTTCCTGCATGATGGCAGTTTCATAATCGAGCCATTGTTTCCATCGACTGCGCACTTTTGCTTTGTCTACATACATTTCTGCAAGCTCTATAAACAGGGTGTAGTGTCCAGCTTCACTTTCCATGAACCTGCGATAGAAATTACGCATGTATTTATCGTTCAGCCCTTCACTTAAACGTTTAAATCTTTCGCAACTTCTTGCTTCAATCAGGGCCATGGTTAGCATCTGGTCAAGAAACCTACCTTCCGCACTGCCCCCCTTTTGTTGAAACTCTAGTAGCTTGTTTACGTATATGTCTTTTCGTTGAATGCCGAGTTGGAGCCCTCTTTTGTGTAATTCATTCAGCACAAGTCTGAAATGTCCCCATTCCTCTGTAACAATAGGGGACAATAGTTTTACCAGTTCTGCTTTTTGGGAATACCGTTGTATAAGAGATATACAAGTAATGGCAGCCTTCTGTTCGCAATATGCATGGTCGGTAAGAATAGCTTCCAGGCTAATACTTGCAAGGTCAACCCATCTTGGGTCGGTGGGTAGCTGAAGTCCCAATATGTTTTTCGTGTGTTCTGAAAGCTCCATATACATCAATTGAGTTGCAAATTACGCTCGAACCCGGACTTTTCATTGCTCATTGGTTAAAGCAAATTAGTTTAGTTTTACGGTTATGTATCCGGATGATTTTTTAGCCAGAAAATTGCAGGCCAGGATTGATGGTCAATCGCTGAGATCACTAAGCTTATCCGAAGGGATGATAGACTTTTGTTCGAATGATTACCTCGGTATTGCCAGGCAGCGATTATTGAATTATGGAGATGTAGATGGCTTATTAACTGGTTCCACAGGTTCCCGATTACTGGCAGGTAATTATCCTTTGATAGAGGCTGCCGAATTACAAATAGCCAGTTTCCATGAAGCAGCAACCGCATTGATCTTTAATTCCGGATACGATGCTAATCTTGGATTATTATCATCTGTTCCGCAGAAAGGAGATACGGTATTATATGATTATCTGTCGCATGCATCTATCCGTGATGGTATACGGCTATCTTTTGCTAAAGCATTTTCCTTTGCGCATAATGATCTGGCCGACCTGAAGAAAAAACTTGAATCAGCAACGGGAAATATCTTTATTGTTACCGAGTCAGTATTTAGTATGGATGGAGATTTATGTCCCTTGCATGAAATGGTTCAACTTGCTAAAGCATATAATGCACACCTGATTATCGACGAAGCCCATGCAACTGGTGTAATCGGAGATAAGGGGGAGGGACTGGTACAATCAATGGGTTTGCAGGATCATGTTTTTGCCAGGGTACATACTTTCGGAAAAGCATGTGGTTGCCATGGAGCTGTTGTACTTGGATCGAAGCAACTCAAAACTTATCTCATAAATTTTTCGAGAAGCCTGATATATTCTACGGCATTGCCGGCTCATGCAATTGAAATGATTATACGGTCGTATCAACTATTTCCCTTGATGCAAAACGAACGCAAGAACTTGGCTGAATTAGTAGCTATATTTCAGCGATCTGATATTCGTTTTGAAAAATTGCATTCGTTAACCCCTATACAGGGCGTAATTATTCCGGGTAATGCACCGGCAAAGCAGATGGCAGCGCAATTACAACAGGCAGGATTGGATGTCAGACCGATTTTGTATCCCACCGTACCGGAAGGTAAAGAGCGTTTGCGTATTGTAATTCATGCATATAATACAGCAGAGGAAATTTATCGATTAGTATCATTTATGAAATAAAGGTTGGTTCAGTTATTTTTCAAGAAAAACAGCTTCTAGCCACTAGCTGCTAGCTACTAGCTTTTTTTGGTATTGATTTAACCATCCATAAGCGTAAATATGGTAATTAAATACTTATTTTAAGCAGGATTTTTACAAAACAGATTCGCAAGCCCTCTCATTTATTCAAATAATAGCAGAAATCATAAAACAAGCACCAATCAAGGCTAGCAGCTAGAAGCTCGCAGCCAAAATTCCTTTACATCCAAGAACCAATTCTTCTATAAAAATCTTATATTCAATTTCAAAACTTTTTAAATGAGGATAGTTCCATTTATTATTTCGGCAGTAGGAACTGCCGGTTTAATATTTACCTTAAACACGCAACTACCGGTAGGCTCAGGGAAAACACCAAGGCTTGGTTATTTCTTATCCCCGCAACTTGGGTTTTGGAAAAATGCGGAGCCGGTAAACGCTTCTCACGATGGAAATATTACACTTGCCGGATTACAGGGTAAGGTAGATGTTTATATGGACGACAGACTTGTTCCGCATATTTATGCAGAGCAGGATGCTGATGCCTACTATACGCAGGGATACCTTCATGCAAAATACAGGCTTTGGCAGATGGAGTTCCAGACACATGTTGCTGCGGGTAGGTTAAGTGAAATTGTTGGTCCGGACAGGATCAATACAGATAAATTTTTCAGGAGATTAGGTATGGTGTATGCCGCCGAGAAAACCATGCGCCAGGCATCTAAAAACAAAGCCCTTAAAACGGCCATAGAAGCTTACGCAGAAGGGGTGAATGAATATATCAAAAACCTTGATCCTGCAGATTTGCCTTTTGAGTATAAATTACTTGATTATAAACCAGAGGAGTGGACACCAGAAAAAACTTATCTCTTCCTGATGTTTATGTCTTACGATTTAACAGCAAGAGGTGTTACCAGTGATCTTCGAATGACCAACGCCAGAAACTATTTTGGTTATGAGGATTTTGATCAACTATTTACCAATGTACAGGATTCTTTAGATCCTATTATTCCAAAAGGAACAGTTTATGCTGCTCCGTCCATTGCAGTTAAACCGCCTCCTGGTGTTGATTCTGTTTATTATCACAAAACCAATCAACAAGGTGGTACAGCTTCAGCCCCAATTGTACCCGATAAAAATAATGGGAGTAATAACTGGGCGGTTTCGGGAACTAAAACAAAAAGTGGTAGACCAATTCTGGCTAATGATCCGCATCTCGGACTCAATTTACCTTCTCTCTGGTATGAGGTTCAAATTACCACACCTACACATAGCACTTATGGTGCAAGCTTTCCCGGATCACCCGCTGTGATCATTGGATTTAATGATAGTATCGCTTGGGGTGTTACAAATGCTGGTAGGGATGTGATCGACTATTATGATATGAAATTCAAAGACAGTACACTCGAACAGTACTGGTATAATGGGGTATGGAATAAAGCCGATGTAAAAGAGGAAGTAATAAAAGTAAAAGGTAAGCCAGATGTAATTGATCATGTAGCCTACACCGCATTTGGTCCGGTAATGTATGATCCCTCTTACAAAAACGAAAGTGCCAGTGGTAAATATCTGGCCATTAAATGGACCGCTCATGAAGGTGGACAAGGACTCGAAACCTTCTATGAATTAAACCGGGCCAAAAATTTTGACGACTACCTGAGTGCGATTGAAAAATGGACCTGTCCCGGACAAAATTTTGTTTTTGCATCAAAATCTGGCGATATCGCTTTGAAACAGCAAG
Organism: uncultured Sediminibacterium sp.; assembly: GCF_946481145.1. The sequence continues at coordinate 45,933 of NZ_CAMLMJ010000009.1, read as the reverse complement.
GTGCTTTTATTGCGCGTTGGAACAGGCAGGGTGATTTTATTATGCCGGGTGATGATAACCAATATATGTGGCAGGGAATAATTCCCAATAGTGAGAACCCTTTTATTAGGAACCCCGAAAGAGGTTTTGTAAGTAGCGCAAACCAAAAATCTACCGACGAAACTTATCCTTATTATCTTGGTGCCGGAAGCGATTTTCCGGTTTACAGAGGCGTAATTATCAATAAAAAATTGGCTGCAATGAACAATATTACAGCAGCCGATATGCAAGCCATGCAAACAGATAATTACAATGTGTATGCTGAAATGGCGAGACCAGCACTTTTGCGTTTTGTAAACGAATCGATGCTTAAATCCGTTGAGTTGAAATATTTGCAAAAGCTGAAAAACTGGAATTTGCGTAACGATATTGGGGAAGAAGGCGCAACTGTATTCAGGGCCATCTGGGACAGTCTCGAAACAGCCATCTGGAAAGATGAATTTGATAAATCCCCTTTACCATTACCCTGGCCCGATGAACCCACATTACTGGATGTAATGATCAAAGACAGTGTGTATTATTTTGCGGATAATGCCAATACCCCCGATAAAACCGAAACCTTGCAGGATGCAGTATTAACCGCCATTCAAAAAGCATCTGCTGCATGTGAAGCTTTAGAGAAAAAAGGAGAACTTGCCTGGGGTAAATTCAAGGATACCAGAGTGAGTCATCTGCTTAAACTGGATCCACTTAGCAGGTTGCATTTGCCAATTGGCGGAGGAGTGCACATCATCAATGCAACTACACCAACGCATGGCCCAAGTTGGCGAATGATTGTTCATTTAACAGATGAAATAGAAGCCTATGGGGTTTATCCCGGTGGACAGAGCGGAAACCCTGGCAGTAAATACTACGATAATTTTGTGGATTCATGGGTTGCAGGAAAATATTACCGTATCCTTTTCCTGAAAAAGGAAGCTGCTTCAAAGCATAAGCAAATGAAGTGGCATTTAACATTTACCAACAGCTAAACAGTTTGTTCCTATGAAATTTTTATCAGCAATTCTGCTTACAGCATTACTCGCATTTGCTTCGGGTTTATATGGTGTTCTTCCCTGGTGGAGTTTTGCCATTACTTCGTTTATAGTAGCCCTTACGGTTCATCAGAAAGCAGGAAAAGCTTTCCTGGCCGGATTCCTGGCATTGTTTTGCTTGTGGGTTGTTCTGGCTTTTCTACAGGATAATGCAAATGAACATATCTTATCAACCAAAGTTGCTAATATTCTTCCCCTTGGAGGTTCATATTGGGTGTTGATTTTATTAACCGGAGTTATTGGTGGATTAGTTGCCGGATTATCAGCACTTACGGGAAGCTACTTACGCCAATCTGGAAGAAAATAAGCGGGGATTTATTTATGCAACGATCCCAATATGTAAATTATTAATTATTAGTTAAAGCAGGATGGAGTAAATGTAATTTGACGAAAAGCAGCAACGCTAAGCTTACTTTCGTTTTAATTCCGTTATATGAAACCAATACTGCTTATTTTATTATTCTGTATAGGGTATTATACAGGTATTGCACAAACTGTTAGTGGTACAATCAGGAATACGAATCAGGAATTGTTACCATTCTCCTCCGTTATTGTAAAAGGTACTACACAGGGTGTATCTGCCAATGCTAAAGGTGTTTATTCTATTCAATTGTTGCCCGGAAAATATACCATGGTTTGTCAGTATATTGGGTATAAGGCAATAGAGAAAACAATATCTGTTGAGAAGGGAAAGAATATTGAACTCGATTTTCAACTGGAATTACAACAATACAGTCTTCAGGAAGTTACCGTTAAAACTGGGGGAGAAGACCCTGCTTATGCAATCATCAGAAAGGCAATTGAGAAAAGAAATGAGCATTTGAATGAAATAAAGAAATTCACTGCAGATGTTTATTTAAAGGGGCAACTACAGTTGCGCGATTATCCAAAAAGTTTCTTCGGACAGAAAGTTGATTTTGAAGATGGCGATACCAGCAAACGTAAAATGTTGCTGCTTGCTGAAACCATAGCAAAGTATTCTGTTGAACCACCCCGTAATGAAAAGATTGAAATAATTTCCACCAAAGTAAGCGGAAGAAGTAACTCCTTTGGTTTTAGCAGACCGCAAATCATTTCCTTTTACAATAATATTATTTCGGTTGGGGAAGGACTTAACCCAAGAGGGTTTGTGTCTCCTATTGCTAATAATGCACTTTCCTTTTACCGCTATAAATTCGAAGGAACCTTTTATGAAAATGGGGTTGAGATTAGCAGGATAAAAGTAATGCCCAAAAGAAAATATGAACCTTTGTTTCAGGGATATATTAATATCATTGAAGACCAGTGGCGCATTCATAGTTTGAGACTTAACCTGGTGCGAGAACAACAAATGCAGTTTCTTGATACATTAGTAGTCGAGCAATTGTTTGTCCCATCTGGTAATTTATGGGTGGTAAAAAATCAGGTGATATATCCCTCCGGTAAGCTGTTTGGATTTGATTTTTTTGGAAGTTTTGTTCAGGTATATGATCATTTTAACCTTGAGCCTGTATTTGAAAAAAAATACTTCAACAATACCCTCATTAAAGTTTTTGATAGTGCGAATAAAAAATCAATGGCATATTGGGACAGTATAAGACCACTGCCATTATTAGCTGAAGAAGTACTTGATTATAAAAAGAAAGATAGTCTGGAACAGGTTAGAAAGAGTCCGGCGTACATGGACTCGATCGACAGAAAACGGAATAAATTGTCACTGGGTGGCATATTTCTTACTGGTCAGTTTTACAGCAAACAAAAGCAAAAACTTTCTGTAAGTTTTGACCCCCTTATAAAAACCTTTAACTACAATACAGTGGAGGGTGGTGTTTTATATTTTTCACCTGTAATCAGAAAAAGATTTGGGGAAGAGGAAGGTCGTAAATCTTTGCAAATTGTTCCCAATCTTCGATACGGGTTTGCCAATAAACATTTTAATGCCAGTATTTCCGGACGATATAATTTCGGCAAGAAATATTTCAACAATATAATGGTGGAAGGGGGAAGACAGGTATTTCAATACAATAATGCCCAGCCAATTTCGCAAAGAATGAATACCTATTCAACGCTATTATATGAGAATAATCACCTTAAAATATATGAGGCCAATTATTTTAAATTGAATTATGGTGGAGGGATAGGAAATGGGCTGACTTTTTCAACAAGTTTTCAGTTCCAGGATCGGTTCGCATTAGAAAACCTGACTGATCCGGTAAGTTGGAAAGATATTAGTGGTAGAAGTTTTACGCCTAATTATCCAACAGATATTTTAACGACCAATATGCCTCGTAACCAGTCGGCCACTATCACGGTTGGCTTATCATGGAGGCCAGGTGGAAAATACATTGAACTACCAGATCGTAAAATTGGTATCGGGTCCGATTTTCCCACTTTTAATGCCAGCATAACACAGGGAGTAAAGGGATTATTTGGCAGTGATGCCAACTTTACTAAATGGCGCTTGAGTGTTTCAGATGATATGAATTTGAAACTCGGGGGGAAATTAAGTTACCGGGGAGAAATAGGAGGTTTCCTGAATGCAAAACAAGTATACGCACCAGATTATAATCATTTCCAGGGTAACCAAACTGTATTTGCCAATAATCCACTCAGCGGTTTTCAATTGGCACCCTATTACCGGTACAGTAATACCGCTAAGTTTTATGCCACCGCAAACGTCGAATACCACCTGAACGGATTACTGACCAATAAAATACCGGGTTTTAGAAGACTCAACTGGTTTCTTGTAACAGGAGCCAATCTAATGTATACCCAAAAAGGGAAGCAGTATTATGAAACATTTATCGGTCTTGAAAATATCCTTAAATTCTTAAGGGTAGACTTTGTACAAGGCTTCGAGAAAAATGGCCCTTCTCCAAGAGGCGTAAGGATAACAGTACCACTTTTTGAATAAGACTATTTTTGATCTTTGATTTCTGATCTCTGATGTCTGATGTCTGATTTGTGAGTGTAATTCACTTAAATCTCAGATCCTCAGCAAAAATCAAAGATCAAAAAATCAAAGATCAAAAATCCATCACTTGACATCTGCTCTCTTTTCGTATTTTTGCACTGATTTTGACCACCCTGCAAGTGGTTCCATTATTCATGGATCCCGTCTTTCCCTAGGCTAGGCGGGGCTGAAATTTGAAAATATGCCAGTTTTACACAACCGTGTTTCAAACGAAGAGTTGAAACAGCGCTTGATGGAGGAGTCATTCCATCGTATTACCATTAGTTTTTACCAGTATTTCCCTGTTCAAAATCCACAAGGTTTTAGGGATGAGTTGTATAAGCAGTTAAATGCTTTACAGGTGTTTGGTCGCATTTATGTGGCCAAGGAGGGTATTAATGCCCAGATCAGTGTGCCTGAACATTTTTTTGAATCATTTCGGACTTACCTGTACAGTATCGAACACCTGAATGGCATTCGCTTGAATATTGCCGTAGATGATGACGGTAAAAGTTTTTGGGTGCTGAAAATAAAAGTGAGGGATAAAATTGTAGCAGACGGAATTGATGATCCCATGTTTAGTATGGAAAACAAAGGGAAGTATGTGAATGCAGAACAGATGAATAAACTGCTTGAGCAACCTGATACGATTGTGATTGATATGCGTAATCATTATGAGTATGAAGTGGGGCATTTTAGCAATGCAATAGAAATTCCTTCTGATACTTTTCGCGATCAGCTTCCAATGGCTGTTGATATGATGCAGGGTAATGAGGATAAAAACATTATCATGTATTGCACAGGTGGTATCAGATGCGAAAAAGCCAGTGCCTATATGCTGCACAAAGGATTTAAAAATGTATTTCACCTGGAAGGAGGCATTATCAATTATGCACGTCAGGCAAAAGAAGCAGCGTTGGAAAGCAAATTCATCGGTAAGAATTTCGTATTCGACAATCGGTTAGGGGAACGGATAACAGAAGATGTGATTGCGAAATGTCACCAATGTGGCAAACCTGCCGATACACATACAAATTGTAAAAACAATGGTTGCCACTTGCTATTTATTCAATGTGAATCCTGTGCCGCTGAGTATGAAGGCTGTTGCAGTGTTGAATGCAAGGACACTATAAACATGCCAATAGAACGTCAGAAAGCCTTACGCAAAGGAATTGAAAACGGCCAGAATATTTTCAATAAAAGTAAAGTGCGGTTGAGACCGAGATTGGGAGAAAACAAATAAAGGATGGCGGATTTCTGATGTCTGATGGCTGATGTCTGATTTGAATTCAAAAGTCGAAAATCAGACATCAGACATCAGCCATTCTTCAAACTATTTGCAGTTTCCTCAGCGCATTATTCACCGCTTCTACAATCGCTTCGTCGGTTGGTTGTTCTGGCACAAATGGGGTGCCGGTTACTTTTTCGTAGAGCTCGATATATCTTTTGCTGATCGTATCAATCCATTCATCATTCATTTCTGGAACAGATTGTCCTTCCTTGCCCATGAAATTGTTACTGATCAACCATTCGCGTACAAATTCTTTACTGAGTTGTTTTTGTTTTTCACCGCTAGCCTGGCGTTGCTCAAATCCATCAGCATAAAAATAGCGTGACGAATCGGGTGTGTGTACTTCATCCATCAGGTAAATAGTATCACCGATTTTGCCAAATTCGTATTTTGTATCAGCTAGAATGAGTCCTTGTTTTGCAGCGATAGATTTGCCTCTTGCAAAAAGTTCCAAAGCATATTTTTCCAGTATTTCCCAATCTGTTTCACTAACCAGACCCTGTTTAATGATTTCCTCTTTGGAAATGTCTTCGTCATGTCCTTCAGCCGCTTTGGTTGAAGGAGTAATAATCGGTTGAGGGAAAAAATCATTTTCTTTTAAACCATCAGGCATTGTTACCCCACAAAGTGTGCGTATACCCGACTGGTATGTTCGCCATGCATGACCAACTACATTTCCTCTTACCACCATTTCTATTTTGAAGGGGACACATTTTTTTCCAATCGAAATATTAGGCGCGGGCACATCTACGAGCCAGTTTGGACAGATATCGCGGGTTTTTTCAAGCATAAATGCCGCGATTTGATTTAAAACCTGACCCTTGAAAGGGATGGGTTTAGGTAATATTACATCAAAAGCTGATATACGGTTACTGGCCACCATTACAAGCCAGTTTTCGCCAATAGTGTAAACATCTCTGACTTTTCCGTGGTAAATATTCGTTTGTTGGGGAAATTGGTAGCTACTCATGCTGCAAAATTAGCCAGTGGCGTGAATAATAAAGCGTAACATAGTTCGTTTTTCTTAACAGTAGTTTGGTTTTGTGGACAAATTAAATTTTTACAGAAAACTAACAATTGCTATTTTACAGTAACTAAACACTAAATCTTGCCAAAATGAGAAGAGTCTACAGTAAATGTCTGTATGCGGCTATGTGCGCAGCCATAACCATTCCGGTGGTAGCCCAGCAGACAACTACCGTTTCAGGTAGCGTTAAGAATGCAAGTTCTAAAGAAGCGCTTTCAGCCGTTTCTGTTACCATTAAAGGAGGCACGGTAGGTACTTTTACCGACGATAAGGGTAATTTCAAGTTTACAACAGTTCAAAAACCTCCATTTACACTTTTAATATCTTCAGTAGGTTATGCCAGTAAAGAAGTTACGGTGAAAGGAGCTAGTGATGTAATATCAGTAGACCTCACTCCTTCATTTACACTTGGAGATGAAGTGGTAGTGTCCGCATCAAGGGTACCGGAGCGAATTCTAGAATCGCCTGTATCTATTGAGCGAATTGGAACAGCAGCCATTCGAAATTCACCTCAGCTTAGTTATTACGACATGTTGACCAACCTTAAAGGTGTGGATGTGGTAACAGCTAGTTTAACGTTTAGAAGTGTTGGTACACGTGGCTTCAACAGCAGCGGTAATACCAGACTAAATCAATTGGTAGATGGAATGGATAACCAGGCGCCAGGATTGAACTTCTCAGTAGGTAGTGTTATCGGCTTAAGTGAATTAGACGTTGAGAATATGGAGTTGCTGCCAGGTGCATCATCAGCATTATATGGCCCAGGTGGTATGAACGGAACTGTGTTGATTAACAGTAAGAACCCATTCAAACACCAGGGATTTAGTTTCCAAATCAAACAAGGTGTGAACCATGTGGATAGTAAATATCGTGGAGCAGCGCCTTTCTATGACTGGAGTTTAAGATGGGCAAAGAAAGTATCTGAAAAATTCGCCTTTAAAATAAATGCTCAGTTTTTACAAGCCCAGGATTGGCTGGCGGAGCAATCTGATAACTATTCAAGAACAGCGATTACCCCAAATGGTTTCAAAATACCGGGCGACCGCATAACAGATCCTAACTATGATGGTGTAAACTATTATGGTGACGAGACCTCTCAGGTAATGAGTTCTATTGCCTCACAGGTTTTTGCTGCTGCAGGATTAGGTTCGGCTCAGCTTAACGCATTTAACGGGTTTTTAGCTGCAAATCCTGGTGCTAAACTCGCACAGTTTAATACATTCCTAACTGGTGCAGGTGCTGGTGCACTTGTTACAGCAGGTGTATCACCATTAATTTATGGTGCTGCTCCTTCCAGAAATTTATTGGGCTTTCAGGCTGTCAGCAGAACTGGCTATGCTGAATCAGATGTAATTGATCCTACTACATTAAATATGAAACTTACCGGCGGGCTTTTCTACAAACTCACCGATAAAATTGAAGCCTCTTTCAATGTTTATTTCGGAACAGGTAATTCTGTATATACCGGAAGTGATCGTTACTCTTTAAAAGATTTAAAAATTGCTCAGTTTAAATATGAACTAAAGCATAAAAACTGGTATGCCAGGTATTATTCAACACATGAGAATGCGGGTAATTCCTTTAATGCAACTATTGCAACCAGATTATTTAATGAAGGATGGAAAGCCAGTTCCGCATGGTATCCTCAATACATAGCAGCATATGTGTCGGCTTACGATGCAGGTGCTGATTATACAACGGCTCATAATACTGCAAGGGCTTTTGCTGATCAGGGCAAACCAACCGGTTTTATCGGAAATTCCAGCCTGTTTCAATCGATTGCCCGTAAACCGATTTCTCAAGGTGGTGGACTTTTCCTCGATCGTTCACGTTTGAAAGTGTTTGATGGTCAGTATAACTTTACAGAAGATCTTGGTCTTTCAAAAACAAATACCGACTGGCTTGTAGGGGTAAGTGCGAAACAATATGTACTTAATTCTGAAGGAACTTTATTCGCTGATACTGCTGGTGTAATTAAAATCAATGAGTTTGGCGCTTATACTCAGATATCACAGCGCTTATTCAATGATATCCTGAAATTAACCGTTTCTGGTCGTTATGATAAGAATACGAACTTTAAGGGTCGTTTTACTCCAAGGGCTTCAGCGGTAATTAAACTGGCAAAAGACCATAACCTTCGTTTCTCTTATCAAACCGCTTACCGTTTCCCAACCACTCAAAATCAGTGGATCAATCTTACCGTGGGCGGTGGTACAAGATTATTGGGAGGTTTGCCACAATTACGCAATTTCTACAAGTTTAATACCAACCCTGTATTTACCTTGCCGAGTGTACAGGCATTTGGTGCAAGCGCTTTAGCTGGTTCACCAAATCCGAACCTGTTACAGCAACAAACTTTTGGAGAATTCAAGCCTGAATCAATGAGGTCTTTCGAAGTTGGTTATAAGGGTCTGATTGCTCAGAAATTATTGATTGATGTATATGCTTATTGGGGTCGTTATAAAGACTTCTTAAGTTCTGTTGTAGCAATGCAATCCAGAAATGCAACATTCAACCCCGCTGATCTCTTAAATGCAAATACAAGGATCGCTTACAGCATTTCTGTAAATGCTCCAGGTGAAGTTAGTACCTCAGGTTGGGGTGCATCCGCAGAATACCTGCTTCCTAAGAACTTCACTTTCTCTGGAAACATTTATCACGACCAAATTGGTGCGTTACCAACAGGCTTTGTTTCATACTTCAATACGCCTAAATACCGCATCAACATGGCCCTGAATAATACTGGCTTTGGTAAAGACAAACGCTATGGATTTAGTGTGGTTTACAGGTGGCAGAACTCATTCTACTACGAAGGTACTTTCGGGGTAGGTATGGTGCCATATGTAAGAACAGTTGACGCGATGATCAGCTATAAATTACCAGCAACCAAGTCTATGATTAAAATAGGCGGAACCAATATTTTCAACAAATATTACCGTACTGGTTGGGGTAACCCACAAATAGGTGGCTTATACTATATTAGTTATGGCTGGAATGTATTTTAACCCCCTGTTTTAACTAAATAATGCCTAAAGAAAGGGAAAGTGAAAGCTTTCCCTTTCTTGTTTTTAAGGGTTGGGGCTTTCTTTTTTCTTATTCCTTGGAATCCTATATTTTTGCTCCTCATTTAACAAACAGATATGATGCGTTCAATAGCTTTCAGAGAGGCCCTCAGAGAGGCCATGAGTGAGGAAATGAGAAGAGACGAGCGGGTGTTTCTGATGGGAGAGGAAGTGGCAGAATATAATGGTGCCTATAAAGTAAGCCAGGGCATGCTAGCCGAATTCGGTGCAAAAAGGGTTATTGATACCCCAATTGCCGAACTGGGCTTTGCAGCAGTAGCTGTTGGTGCGGCCCAAAATGGCCTCCGCCCGATTGTAGAGTTTATGACCTGGAACTTTGGCGTATTAGCCATGGACCAGATTCTGAATACAGCATCTAAAATGCTGGCTATGAGTGGCGGTCAAATCGGCTGTCCAATAGTTTTCCGTGGTCCAAATGGTAGTGCCGGACAGCTCGGTGCCCAACACTCAACAGCTTTCGAAAGTTATTATGCCAATATCCCAGGGTTGAAAGTAGTTTCTCCTTCTAACGGATATGACGCTAAAGGACTGCTTAAACAAGCTATCCGATACGAAGAAGATCCTGTGATGTTCATGGAAAGTGAAGTTATGTATGGCGATAAGAGCGATGTGCCCGATGAAGAATATTATATCCCATTAGGTAAAGCAGACGTAAAAAAGGCTGGTCGCGATGTAACCATCGTTTCTTTCAATAAAATGATGAAAGTAGCCCTTGGCGCTGCTGCTGAACTGGAAAAAGAAGGCGTAAGTGCCGAAGTAATAGATTTGCGCACTATCCGTCCGCTCGACTGGATGACTATTCTTGAGAGTGTTAAGAAAACCAATAGATTGGTTATTGTAGAAGAACAGTGGCCATTTGCATCGGTTTCTTCTGAAATCTCTTACCGCATACAAAAAGAAGGATTCGATTACCTTGATGCACCAATCAGAAGAATTACCAGCGCAGACGCTCCAATGCACTACGCACCTAACCTGACAGCCCTCGCCATTCCAGATGTGAGCCGCACAGTTAAACTGGTGAAAGAAGTAATGTATATGAAAAAATAATCGCAGATCTTATTTATTCAATAGTAAACCCGGGGAACCTTCTCCGGGTTTTTATTTTCTGACTAACTTCATCCAAACTAATGGCAATGAAAAAAAAAGGCCTAATATTTATTATCTGCCTGGGTTTATTATCTGCAAAAGCCCAATACAAACCATCTCCCCAAAACCTTCAAACCCGCACTTGGTTCGATAGTGCCCGATTTGGATTATTTATTCATTGGGGTGCATCCAGTGTATTAGGTGCAGGCGAATGGGTAATGAATAACAGAAATATTCGGGTAGAAGAATACAAAAGACTACTGCATTTTTTTAATCCCATCGCATTCGATGCACGCCAGTGGGTTCAAATGGCCAAAAATGCAGGGATGAAATATATCACTTTTATAACCCGACACCACGATAGTTTTAGCAACTGGGATACAAAACAGTCTGACTGGAAAATCACCAACACTGCCTATGGCAAAGATGTACTTAAAGAACTATCTATTGCATGCAAAGAACAAGGCATAAAACTCTTTCTTTATTATTCTTTGGTTGATTGGTTCAGAACAGACTATCCCTATGAAACTGGCAGAACAGGTAAGGGTACAGGACGAACGCAAAAAAGCAATTATGATGCTTACCTGAATTTTATGAAAATGCAGTTGACTGAATTGCTTACGGGATATGGAGATATATCAGGTATTTGGTTTGATGGACACTGGGATCAGTTGGATAATGATACAGACAAATCACAGCAACCTAAAATAGATTGGAAATACCAGGAAATATATGCTCTCATTCATCGTCTGCAGCCTCAGGCATTAATTGGCAATAATCATCACCTTACTCCTTTGCCTGGTGAAGATTTTCAAATGTTTGAAAAGGATCTTCCCGGAGAAAACAAAGGTGGACTAAGCGGCCAGGCAGTGTCGAAACTTCCCCTCGAAACTTGTGAAACCATTAATAATTCCTGGGGGTTTAACATCACCGACAGAACGTATAAGTCTACCAAAGAAATTATTCAGTTATTGGTAAAAGCAGCAGGGTATGGAACAAACTTATTGCTCAATGTAGGTCCCATGCCTGATGGTAATGTTCAACCAGAATTTATAGTTCGATTAAAAGAAGTGGGCGATTGGTTAAAACAAAATGGACAAACAATATATGGTACCAGAGCTGGTTTTATAAAACCACAGGATTGGGGCGCAATTACAGAAACAGAAACAACAGCTTTCGTTCATATACTTTCAAAAACTGCTGATCGAATCTTTTTTCAGGTACCCTATAATATTGAGTCAGCTAGATTTTTAAAAAATAACCAACCAGCAAAAATTGAAAAATTAACCGATGGATATTGGTCAATCGACATTTCTCAGGCAGACCTTAATCTGCCCGACGATATAATCCAATTAAATATCAGACGATGATAAGAAGGGTGGGAAAGACAAAACTGTTATTATTGATTTTACTGTCACCATTTTTTACCTATGCACAAGATGCTACACAAGATACTATTGCCTTAAATGAAGTGGTTGTGAATGCTTTTTATGGACGAGCTAAATGGCAGGCATTACCAGCGGCTATTTCCATTATCCGTGAAGCTGATCTGAAAAAAACGCCAACACTTACCTTTTTACCTGTCATGAATTCACTTGCTGGGGTTCGTATGGAAGAGCGATCGCCTGGTAGTTATCGGTTATCTATCAGGGGTAGTTTATTGAGATCGCCATTTGGTGTTAGAAACATCAAAGTATATTATGAAGGGTTGCCTTTAACAGATGGGGGAGGTAATACTTATCTTAATTTAATTGACCTTTCTCAGGTCACAGGTGCGGAAGTTTTGAAGGGACCAGTAGCCGCTGTTTATGGTGCTGGAACGGGCGGTGCTGTATTGTTAAGGTCGCCGCTTAAGTTTTATGCCAATCCGGTGAATAAAATAAACGGAGGGCTTGCAGGAGGCTCCTATGGGTTATTTCGTCAACTTTTGAACTGGGAATATGCAACACCCAAATTTTCCAGTAGTTTATCACAGGTCCATGCTCAATCCGATGGGTATCGCGAACAATCGGCAATGCGCAGGGATGGATTAAAATGGCAGGCTGCCATAAACGGAAAGCAGCAGAACTGGCGCATACTCAGCTTCTATACTGATCTATATTACCAAACACCTGGAGGGATTAATGAAACACAATACAAACAAAATCCTAAACAAGCCAGACAGCCAGCAGGAGCATTACCTGGAGCAGTGCAACAAAAAACAGCCATTTATAATAAAACATGGTTCAATGGACTGCATCATGAGCTGATACTTAATACTAATAGCAGTATCCAATCATTCGGCATGTATAGCAGCACAAAATTCACCAATCCATTCATCACCAATTATGAAGAAAGAAAAGAACACAATACTGGTTTTGGCACACAATGGCAATATAAACAAGCAAAACAAGATCATCGTTGGCAATTGAATATAGGAGGTGAGTGGCAGCAGCAAAAAGCTTCTATCGATAATTTTGGCAACAGGTCAGGAGTTAAAGATACCGTACAGTACCGCGATAAAGTTTTTGCAACACAATGGTTTTTGTTTTCCCAATTCCAATATTCTTTTAAAGAGCGATTTACTATTACTGTTGGTGTAAGTAACAATCAACAACTGTATCGCTACAAACGATTAACAGATATAAGCTCAGGTTATACAAAAAGAAAAATTGAAAATATTTTTACCCCGAGGCTTGCTATGGCTTACGCAATCAAACCAAATCTTTATGTGTATGGGGTTATTGCGAAAGGATTTTCAGCACCGAGTCTTGCAGAGTTCAGACCATCTGATGGAAATTTTTATGGCGACCTGAATGCAGAAAGCGGATGGAATTTGGAAGCAGGTATTAAAGGGGAAATACTGGATAATAAATTAATGTTCGACATCGCTTTTTACCGGTTCAAACTTAATAATGCGATTGTGAGAAGAAACAGTACTTCCGGAACAGAGTATTTTGTTAATGCAGGAAGTACTTTACAAAGAGGTATTGAAGCAATGGTTAAACCTATGATCATTCAGAATGGCCCCGGATATGTAAAAGAGTTATCAGTTTCTTTTGCGTATAGCTTCCAGCCTTATCGCTTTATTAATTATCAGCAAGGTAGTGTTGATTATAGTAATAATAAACTCACAGGTGTTCCTTCGAATACTTTAAGCTCGGCGATTGACCTGCGGTTAAAGAATGGGATATATGTATCCTGTTTCTTAAATACTGTATCCGCTATTCCTTTAAATGATATCAATGATGCTTATGCTGAACATTATGAACTATTGCAATGTCGAGTAGGTTATAAAGCCAAAAAATGGGAAATTTTCATGGCTATTGATAATGCATTAAACCAGACATATAGCCTTGGTAATGATATCAATGCACTGGGACGGAGGTATTATAATGCAGCGCCAGGCAGGAACCTGCTGTTCGGCATGAATTTTGAATTACGCTGACATCACATTCTTTAACTTAGCAAAAAAGTATACCATGCCAACTATATTGATTATTGATGATGAAAGGGCTATCAGAAACGTATTAAAAGATATTCTCGGGAATGAAGGGTTTAAGGTGGAAGAGGCTGCCGATGGAGAAGAGGGGTTTAAAAAATTCTCTTCCGGATCATACGATGTAGTACTATGTGATATTAAAATGCCCAAACTGGATGGAATTGAATTCCTGCAAAAAGTAACAGAATCGGGATCTGATACACCGGTAATTATGATCAGTGGACATGGTAATATAGAAACAGCGGTTGACGCAGTTAAGAAAGGTGCATACGATTATATTTCAAAGCCTCCAGACTTAAACAGATTATTGATCACCATTCGAAATGCAATGGATCGTACCACTTTGGTACAGGAGACAAAAGTGCTGAAGCGTAAAGTTTCGAAAGTACAGGAAATCATAGGTGAAAGTGAAGCAATCATACGCATCAAAGAAACCATCGAAAAAGTGGCACCAACAGATGCCCGAGTGTTGGTTACCGGAGAAAATGGTAGCGGGAAAGAGTTAGTGGCAAGATGGTTACATGAGAAAAGTAATCGTGCCCAGGGACCGATTGTAGAAGTGAACTGTGCAGCTATTCCAAGCGAATTGATTGAGAGCGAATTGTTCGGTCATGAAAAAGGATCTTTTACCTCTGCGATAAAACAACGCATTGGTAAGTTTGAGCAAGCAAATGGAGGTACCCTGTTTTTGGATGAGATAGGCGATATGAGCCTGAGTGCTCAGGCAAAAGTATTGAGAGCATTACAAGAAGGAAAAATTACCAGAGTAGGGGGAGATAAAGAAATTGCAGTGGATGTTAGGGTAGTTGCCGCAACCAATAAGGATCTCCTGAAGGAAGTGGAAGAAAAAAACTTCCGGCTAGATCTTTATCATCGACTAGGTGTTATCCTGATCCATGTACCATCCCTAAACGAAAGACGTACAGATATACCTCTTCTTGTTGCAAAATTCTTAGATGATATCGCAGCAGAATATGGTCAATCGAAAAAAGAAATCGATAAAAAAGCATTAGAGGTACTTCAGCAACATAACTGGACAGGTAATATCAGAGAGTTGCGTAATGTGGTAGAAAGATTGATAATCTTATCCGGAAAAACAATCACAGAGCAGGACGTAACTGCGTATGTGTAAAGTTACTGTTGAGAATTTGGGACTGGCTTATGGTCCATAGTCCATGGTCCATGGTAAATTGGCTATGGTCTATGGACTATCGTCTATGGACTTGATATATGCAATCATTTCCGGTAATGAATACAGCACTTTCAGATTTGAGTGGGGGGCTTTAATTTCTTTGGTCAGGGGGCCGGACATTAATATTTGTTGGTCTGGAAATAATTGAACCAAAGTAGCAACATGTTGTTCTATGGGCTGGTCACTTACATTCGCAATAGCATGAAAATATAAATGGGTGGGATTTTTATGTTTTACATAAGTAACCAGGTCATCAAAAGGCAAATCAATACCCATGTAGATGCATCGTTTACCACTGGCCTTCATAAGGTAATAAACAAGCAGTAGCGGAATTTCATGTCGTTCTCCTTCTAATGTAAACAATACGTACACTTTGTCAGAAATTGAGGGGCTCTCTTTCAGCGATTCAATCTGAACAATCATTTTTCGGCGGATAATATTGCTGGAAAAATGCTCTTGTGCTGGTATTATATGGTCGGTAAGCCAGAGTAGCCCCATTCTCTCAAGAAACTGGTAAACAACATCAATCAGGGTATTTTCAAACCCCAGTTGTTTAAAAGCGGTATCCAGTATTTTTTCAAATTTTGGCTCATCAAAATCAATGGCAGCTTCAATCATTTGGTGAACCAATATAATAGAACTGGCCTTGTCTTCAGCCGACCCCATCGTCATAGAACGTATCGCGTCATCGGTTAGCCCTGCAATTTTGGATATTTTGATACCCCTATGATATAACTGTGAAATACGTAATATCTGTTTCAGGTCCTCATTGTCATAATACCTGTGCAAACTTTCCTTACGTTTAGGAGCCAGAAAATTGTATCGCTGCTCCCAAATCCGGAGCGTATGCGCTTTTATACCACTCAGGTTCTCTATGTCTTTAATCGTAAAATGATTCATCCAGCGGGTTTGATTATCAGACGGGTATAGATTTATAAACACACAAGATATAAATTAAACAAAGTTTTGTGTAATATTTTCCTAAGCTTGAAGACTAAGAGCCTGCTTACGATTTATTCTACCGGTTTATTATGAGCTATTTTCGAGCGAGCCGAGGCGAATTTTGCAGCCATAGTCTAAACGCTTAAGGCGAAAAATTCAACGAAGGCGCAGCCGAAAAGAGCCATAAGAAACTGGTAGAATAAATCGTAAACAGGATCTAAGTCTCAAAAGCAGCGGGAAGTGGATTATTTAATGAATCAAAATTTGTCGTTATTGCTTGAAAATCATGTAGTTGGGAAAAGTTTTGTAGCTTTCCCCTCATATCTGGCTGAAAAGAATATTTTTGTTTTTATCTAAAAAATAAATCATGGGTTTAATCTTGTTTATTGTTGGTATTATCGGATGGCATCTTGGTATGTGGGGAATGTTTAAAAAAGCAGGCATTGAGCCCTGGAAGGCTCTTATACCGTTTTATAATACCTGGTTAATAGTAGAAAAATGCCATATCCGTAAATATTGGTTTTGGTTGCAATTGATTCCAATAGCCGGACAGTTTATTACTATCTGGATTACCATCATTTTTGTTATGCATTTCAAACGGTTTAATATGGTGCATCATACTGCTGCTGTATTATTACCGTTCATTTATTTTCCTTACCTGGGCTTCTCAAAAAATGAAAAATATTATGGTTCCGATGTAGTTAAGCAATATAAAAAGCCAGGATCAAGAGAATGGATAGATGCGGGTGTATTTGCGGTGGTAGCTGCAACAATTATCCGCACTTTTGTTTTTGAAGCTTATGTAATTCCAACCGAGAGTATGGAGAAAACATTGTTGGTGAATGATTTTCTTTTTGTAAACAAGATGAGTTATGGTGCAAGGATACCTCAAACACCACTTTCGTTTCCTTTTGTACATAATACCATGCCTTTCTCTCTTACTACACCATCATACCTGAAATGGATTCAATTACCCTATAAACGTCTTCCTGCTTTTACGGAAGTTAAACGGAATGATGTGGTGGTATTCAATTTCCCTGCCGGAGATACCATCATTAATTTGCCTGAATTTGGAAGTAAGACTACCTATTATGATGTGCTCCGTTTTACATTTAAAGGAAACAGACAGGAGTTAATGGCTAGCCCGGAATATCCAATCATCGTTCATCCAATGGATAAAACGGATAACTATATCAAAAGATGTGTGGGTGTTGGGGGAGATGTGTTACAAATCAGAAATGGTGAATTATTTGTAAACGGCAATCCTGCTGAAGTGCCAGGCGGATCACAAACGGAATACATCGTTGTTACCAACAAGCAGCCATATGATCCTGATTTCTTAAAAGAAGAATTGGGTATTGATGTATCTACAGATACGAAAGGACAATTATACATGTTGAGCGATAGCAGTTACAAGTTTAACCTGACACCAGATGAACTGGAAAAATTAAAGAAACTGCCCAACTTTGTTTCTGCAACCAGGTCTATTGAAAATTATGCGGGTATGACATTCCCGAATGATGAAGCAAACTATCCATGGAGTATTGATAATTTTGGTCCGATTCGTATACCTAAGAAAGGAGATGTAATAGAACTTAACAATCAGAATATTTCTATCTATCGCAGGTTAATCGCGACCTATGAACACAATACACTCGAAGAAAAAGAAGGTAAATTTTTTATCAACGGACAAGCAACAAACACCTATACAGTGAAACTTAATTATTACTGGATGATGGGTGATAACCGCCATCGCAGTCAGGATAGCCGATACTGGGGTTTCGTACCGGAAACGCATATTGTTGGAAAGGCATCACTTATATGGTTTAGCTGGGATAAAGGTCCACGCTGGAAAAGAATTATGAGAAGTATTAAGTAGTTATTTTTCCTGAAGGGGTTTCTTGTAGCAAGCTACAAGTAGGATAGAACACGGATTTTCATGATTTATCATGATAGATATTGAAAATCATGAAAATCCGAGTTCTTTTATTACAGACAGTGCATTAACGGCAATCTGATATTTCTTTAACCAGCTCATTTTAAATTATCTCCCCTCATTTATTCCATTAATAGCAGAAGACCTAAAATAACCGCCATCTAGCCCTAGACGAGACTAGTAGCTAAAGGCTAAAAGCTTTTTTTACCAGACAGCAATACCCCGAAACACTGAGCATACAGGGGTCATTTTTGCAATTTTTTAGATAAATAATTCGTAACTTACATTACCGTAAGGGGTCCTCATAGCGTATGCTTTGAGGACTTTTTTGTCTTAATAAGTTAGTGTATGAATCAGCAACAATTTCAGTTCTCATTCGAAGTGTTTGAAACTGAAGCACAGCTAAATGAACGTGATGCGGCACTTTTAAAAATTGCCAGAGAAACAACTAAAATGGCCTATGCCCCTTATTCACAATTTAATGTTGGAGCCGTGGCCCGCATGGCAAATGGTGAGATCATCAGGGGAACAAACCAGGAGAATGCCAGTTTTCCGGTAGGAATTTGTGCAGAAAGGGTATTACTATCCAATGCAGCCATGCAGTATCCGGGTGTTGCAATAGAAAGTATTGCCATTAGTTATGATAATACGAATGGACAAAGCCAACATCCCATTTCTCCTTGTGGAATTTGCAGACAAAGCTTGCTTGAATATGAATTAAGGGTAAAACAACCCATTCGTTTGATTCTAGGTGGATTGTCAGGCAAGGTTTATGTTATTCCTCAGGCAAGTAGTTTACTACCATTAAGTTTTACCAGTGCCGATATGCACTAGAGGCTGTGAACTTTATAAATGATTATAGCTGTAAAGTCCATAGACCATAGTCCATGGACCATGGTCTATGGACTAAAACAGTGTCTGTACGCCGTGGGTGATCTTGAATTCATGCTGCAAAAGCCATTTCTTGCGCCACATACCGCCTGAATAGCCAACCAGCGATTTATCGCTGCCAATTACACGATGGCATGGTACAATGATGGCAATATTGTTTCTGCCATTGGCACTTGCTGCTGCTCTGATTACTTTTGGATCTCCGAGCCGCTTAGCCATGTCGAGATAACTGATGGTTTTGCCGTAGGGGATTTCCTGCAGCTCACCCCAAACCCTTTTTTGAAATTCGGTTCCTTCCTGGTGTATGGGTATATCAAAATGTTTCCTGCTTCCATGAAAGAATTCAATCAGTTGCTCAGTGCATTGATGCATCACTTCACTAATACCTGGTTCGCCATAAGTAAGCTGGTCCGGGTTGTCGACATAAGTAAGTTCGCCTATAAAATGTTCTGTGCCCCCTATCTTAAGAAGGCCAACCGGACTTTCATAATATGTAAAATAGAGTTCGCTCATGGTAACCTGCTATTGCAGAAAATCAATATCCGAATATACTACCTGAAAATGGTAATTGGTAGTTTATCAGGAAAATGGGCCGTAGACCATAGACCATAGACCATGGACCATGGTCTATGGTCCTTATTCTAAGTAACTATTTCGCCAGCCTTCTCAATTATTCCAATAAAAGCAGAAAGTCTATAATAAGCACCCATCAAGGCTTGTAGCTTGCGGCTTGCGGCTTGCGGCCAGAAGCTACAAGCCAGAAACTTGCAGCTAAAACTATCCCACTCTTTGTCCATTTTCAACCATCCTTTCCGGTTGCAATAAAATTACTGCTCCTTCACTGTCGTAGACGCCTAAAACAAGGCATTCACTGAAGAAGTTAGCGATTTGTTTAACAGGGAAATTCACAACGGCCAATACCTGTTTTCCGATTAATGCATTTTTTTCATAATGCCGGGTAATCTGGGCAGAGGATTGTTTAATCCCTAATGGACCAAAATCTATTTTCAACTGATAGGCTGGTTTTTTAGCTTTGGGAAAATCTGTAACTTCAAGAATGGTTCCGCTTCGGATATCAACTTTTTCAAAATCATCCCAACTAATCATATCGCTTTTATTTTTTCAAATTTAAAATTTATTACCATGAAACGCAATGCAACCGCTGTTTGGAATGGATCAGGTAAAGAAGGCAATGGACACCTGACCACTCAAAGCACTACACTCAACCAAACCCAATACTCTTTTAATTCAAGGTTTGCAGAAGGTGTAGGAACCAATCCTGAAGAATTGATGGCAGCGGCACATGCCGGTTGCTTTACCATGAAGTTAAGTTTTGTATTAGGAGCTGCCGGATTTACACCAGACACATTAGAAACCCAGTGCACCATTACTCTCGAAGATGGAACTATAACAAGCTCACATTTGGTACTTAAAGCCAAAGTACCTGGAATTACAGCAGAACAATTTGATGCATGTGCAGCAGACGCAAAAGCAAACTGCCCGGTTAGTAAGGCCTATAATATGGATATTACTCTAGACGCTCAGTTGGTTTAATCAGTAAAAGCTGGTCTGGTAGGAAGTATAGTTTAAGTTGAACTATACTTCCAATGAACCGGCCAACTGCATTAGTTCCCGGTGCTTGTAAGCATTGGTTGGACTGTCGAAGCATTTCGCTAATTCTTCCAGTAAAAGCTGAACAAGTCTTTTGTGCGATAGTGGTTTAAAATAAGCAGCTACCGGAGGAACAGAGATACGCTTGAAATAATTTTCAATATCTGCGTGAGAAAAAGCCTGCCCCGTAGTACCATCTACAAAAAAATGGATTTTGTCTTGCGGATGTCCCGGATATAATGCATCATCATAATCTGAGTGATAGAATGCCAAAATGCATTGTTTTGGGATATTAATAATTCTGGCATTGATTTCCAGTTGGTCACAAAGTATCTGATAAATAAGGGCATTTGAAACTGCGTTCCCTTTTTTTGATTCAAGGACTTTATGCAGGAAAAACTCATCTGGCTTTGTGTAATTTACTTCACCACCTTTAAGGTTGTAATAATTGTAAAGTATACTTGAAAGAACATTGGCCTGTTCGAGTGGTGTGAGAAAGCTGTTTAACTCAAGCCATACATTCCTCCTGATCTTTTCAATTTCATGGATAACAGGGGCTGTTTGCAGATCGGGATACTGGTATTTAGAAACCAGCAAAGCCCCGAATAAAAGGTCGTGGTAGGCGCTGTTGTTCCATTCACTGAAATCATTCGTAAGGTCGCAGAAATGCAGCCTGTGAATGATCATCTCTATTCTTTCCTGTACGTCTTCGCTGGGGGTGTTTTCCCACAAATGCTCCAGATTGGGGATAATTCCCTTGCCGTATCCAAGGATACGTTCTGAAATAGTGGAATAAACCTCTTCATCCGGATCATCGATCAGGGTAAATAGTGCATGTATTTCCTTGGTTTCCTGCATGTGTTTGGGTAAAGACCTGATAAGCAGCCTTATTTCTTATCAAACTAAAATAAAAATGATGTATTTGTCAATAAGAAGTTATTCAGTGCTGTGGAAATATTCAAATTATAGTAAATACTATAGTCATGGTTTTGTCGTTAATTTTCGCTCTGGGGTAAAATTCAGGGTTTTAACAAGCAAGTGATGCATAATTAGCGTTACTTTGTAGGATCATTTTCAAGTATTTATTCATGTCACAGGTTTCTACTCCCAAATTTCCCTCCGTAAAACAATCATTGCACACTGAATTAAAAAAACGAGTACAGCAATATTTTGATGAACGGGGAATTGCTTCTACAGGTAATCCTAAACTTTTTACAAAAGCAATCATCATGGTTATTGCTTTTATAACGGTATACCTGCATTTAATTTTTTTCACACCAGTTTGGTACCTCGCAATTTTTGAATGTGTGGTACTTGGCGGCCTGGTTGCAGCCATTGGTTTTAATGTAATGCACGATGGTAGTCATGGCAGCTTCAGCAACAATAAATGGATGAACAGGATAGCTGCATCTTCTATTAGTATGCTTGGGGCTAACCATTTTATGTGGAATATGAAACATAATATGATTCACCACAGTTTTACAAATGTAGATGGGGTAGATGATGATATTGAAGTTGGATTATTGATGCGTATGGCGCCCACACAGAAGCATTATAAGCTCCATAAGTTTCAGCACCTTTATTTCTGGATTTTATATATGCTCCTTTATGTATTCTGGATATTCTTTGCAGATTACAAAAAATATTTCTCTCGTAAAATCGGTTCTGTGCCTTTGAAAAAAATGAGCCTGAATGATCATGTAGAATTCTGGGGCGTAAAAGTTTATCACGCCATCGTTTTTATACTGCTCCCTTTACTTACCGTAGGTTGGCTCTATTGGGTGATCGGCTTTGTTTTAATGAGCTTTTTCGCAGGCTTTGTATTAAGTATTGTTTTCCAACTGGCACATACAGTAGAACATACAGAGTTCCCGGTGGCTGATATTGAAAGCAATAAACTGCCCGATGAATTTGCGGCTCACCAGATTAAGACAACAGCAAATTTTGCCACCAAGAATAAGCTGGTTAGCTGGTTGGTTGGTGGACTAAACTTCCAGATTGAACACCATCTTTTTCCTAAAATTTCACATGTGCATTATCCTGCTATCAGTGAAATTGTAAGGAATGTTTGCAGAGAATATCAATTGCAATACATCGAATACCCAACCATGCGTAAGGCTGTAGTGGCGCATGTTCGCTTCTTAAGACAAATGGGTAGACCAGTTTAAACAAACAAATTGATTCGCTATAAAAAAGCCCCGTACTTTTTGTATGGGGCTTTTTATTGACTTTATATCCAAAGTGGTTACTTCTTTTTTGGTGCGGCTTTTTTAGCAGCTTTCTTGGCCGGAGCTTTGGTTTTCTTGGCAAATGCATTTGGAACCTGCTCTTCAATCATTTTTTTGATGTCTTCCAAATCAACTTCTGCTAGCTCCTCCGCAGTATATTTTGTGCCATCTGCCTTTCTTCCCATCTTCAACATTTTTTTATTGAAGCGGATGAATGGCCCCCACCTGCCATTTTCGATATTGATCTTTTCAGCGGGCCATTGCCTGATAAACCGGTTAGCCTCTTTCTCCATTTTTTTCTCAATCAGTTCATTGATATCCTGTTGAGAAAGCTTGTCGAAATCGTAGGCTTTGGGAATATTGATGTACATATCGTTCCATTTAATAAATGGACCGAATCTTCCCTTACCTTTTGTTACAGGTAATTCATTATAAAAGGCCACCGGGGCATCAGCCTGTTGTTTTTCATGCAGAAGTTCAATTGCCCTGTCGAGCTCAATGGTGTGCAGGTCTTCCCCTTTTGGAATAGAGATGAATTGATCACCCAATTTAATATATGGGCCAAACCTTCCTACATTAACAGACAGTTCCTGGTCTTCATACATGCCTAATACCCTGGGTAACGCAAAGAGTTCCATGGCTTCTTCCATGGTAATGGTCTCAATACTCTGATCAGCTTTTAATTTGGCAAACCTTGGTTTTTCTTCGTCTTCTGCCTGACCAATCTGTACCATTGGACCATAACGACCCATACGGGCAATTACTTTTTTACCGCTGGCTTCATCAATACCCAATTCTCTTTCACCTTTTGCCCTTTCAGCATTTTCTAAAGTGTGTTCAATATTTTCATGGAATGGCTTATAGAACTGGTCTATCATGCTGCTCCACTTAGTTTTTCCTCCGGCAATTTCATCAAACTCTTCTTCAATTCGCGCAGTGAAACCAAAATCCATCACTTTGCTGAAGTATTGTTTAAGAAAATCAGTCACAACCATTCCAAGGTCGGTAGGAAACAGTTTGGCTTTTTCCGCGCCCGTATTTTCGGTATGTATTTCTTTGGCTATTTCCTGCTGTTTGTTCAGCCTGAGAATATTTACCTGTCTTTTTGTTCCTTCTTTATCTCTTTTCTCAACATAGTTACGTTTGATAATAGTAGATATAGTAGGTGCATAAGTGGAAGGTCTGCCGATACCCAACTCCTCCAGTTTCTTTACCAATGAGGCTTCCGTGTACCTTGGGGCCGGGCGTGAAAATTTTTCTGTAGCAGTCATCTCCCTGAAATCAAGCAATTGTCCGGCAACCAGAGGAGGCAACATTCCCTCATTGTCTTCGTCCTCCTCATCATCTTTTCCTTCGAGATATACTTTCAGGAAGCCATCAAATTTCATTACTTCACCGGTTGCATTCAGTGTTTCTTTGTTGGTAGACACATCTATTTTTGCTACGGTTTTTTCAAACTCAGCATCACTCATTTGTGAAGCAATGGTTCTTCTCCAAATCAGTTCATATAACCTGCGGGTATCTTCATCGGCCACAGTCCGGTTATTCATATAAGTTGGACGGATGGCTTCGTGTGCTTCTTGTGCGTTTTCGTTTTTATTCTTGTATTTCCTGGGCTGGTAATAATCAGTGCCGTAGCTGTTATCTATTTCTTTTCTTATATCGGCCATGGCTGTATCACTCAGGTTGATACTGTCTGTACGCATATAAGTGATCTTACCACTTTCATAAAGTTTCTGCGCCAGTAACATGGTCTTGCTAACTCCATAACCCAGTTTACGCGATGCTTCCTGTTGTAGGGTGGAAGTGGTGAAAGGAGCAGCAGGAGAGCGTTTGGCAGGTTTTACCGTAACCTCATTAACCGTGTAAACAGCGTTTTTACATCCGTTCAGGAATGCTTCTGCAGATTCACGTGTATTTAGTTTAGAGGGACCTTCAGCTTTGAAAGAGACATCTCTGTCATTAATGTCTTTTGCAGCAAAAATGGCTTCTACTTTATAACTGCTATCTGGAACAAACTGGTTTATTTCCCTTTCGCGTTCAACGATTAGTCTAACGGCAACACTTTGTACCCTTCCGGCACTAAGACTGCGTTGCATCCCTATTTTGCGCCATAAAACCGGGCTAAGTTCAAAACCTACCAGTCTGTCTAATACCCTTCTGGCCTGTTGGGCATTAACCAGATTCATATTGATAAGCCTTGGTTGTTCCACGGCCTTTTTTATAGCAGGAGCAGTGATTTCATGAAACACAATTCTTTTGGTGGTTTTTGGATCCAATCCCAATACCTCAGCCAGGTGCCAGCTAATACTTTCTCCTTCACGGTCCTCATCCGATGCCAGCCATACTTCATCTGCTTTTTTGGCCAGTTGTCGAAGTTCTTTTACCACCCTTTCTTTATCATCCGGCACAATATAACGGGGTTGATATTGGTTGTTTACATCAATACCCATATCGCCCTTATCCAGGTCTCTGATATGCCCATAACAACTTTTTACCTCGAAATCTTTCCCGAGGATCTTTTCAATTGTTTTGGCTTTTGCCGGCGACTCTACTATTAATAAGTTTTTTGCCATCTACCTTTTCCTTGCTGTTTTAACAGCCTTTTGGTTGCTTGTATACATACTTATTTATCGCATTTATACCTATATATATGTTGCAAAAAAATGGTATGCTACCCTGCAATATTAGTCGAAACGTCGAAAACACAAAAAATGTTCGCCAATTAAAGCAATAATACTCCGTATAAAACACGTACTGGGCTTAGGGGCGATTTTTGTTCAAATTGATTATTAGTGTATTGATAATCAGTTGCTTATAGTGTTATTAAAATGACAAACTTATGACTGTATCAAAAATTTAATAATTAATTGTATAACACCCTTATCGTGGTATATTTTATTATGTCCGAGCCCATTCGTTATATGAAATTGAATATGTGGATGTTGCATCGATTGCACAGGAATGGTATCGGCGTAGGGACAAATCCGGTCTTCTTTATCATGAATCCATAAAATGGGTGGGTTTATTTGCTCAACAACCCTTTTGATGGAGTAATGGTCCATTTGTTTTCCAGTCATCGAATGGATCATTTGTTCAAATTCGGACTGTACGGTAGGATTAATTTTAAAAAGTTGATAAAATCCCTGTACGGCAGATCTGGTTTCTGTAGCGGGGGCAATCAAGGCAAATTTTCGGTTTTCGAGATGCTGAAAATCTTCCGCAAGGAGAGAAGTTACTAGTCCGCCGAGCGAATGGGCTATAAATCCATAAATGCCACCGAATTCCTGGTCTATCTTTTTCAAAAATCGCATGTAAATAAGGGCATTGATCATGTTTCCTTCACTTAAACCGTGGGCAGGTGCGTCGAAGGCCAAAACTTCAAATCCCTCTTTTAATAATGGTTGGATATACTGCTCAAACTTATAACTGTAGCTGCTGAAGCCATGTACAACCAGTACTTTTTTGCCATTATAACGCTCTGGTATCCATTGAAACCCCAGGGTATTTAACCCTTCAAACGAAACGTTATGTTTTATCGCTTTATGAAAGATCAGCGGTTCTTTTTGTTTTACTCCTTTGCTGTAAGGGGTACAGAATATTTTGAAAGCCTGTTCTGCTGCCTTCCTGGGTGAAGCCAGACCAAGGGCGCGAAGTTTTGTTTTGTAATAACCAATCACAACTCTTTGTCCTAATTTCATCTTCATAATATAAAGATATGGACGTAGTTCTGATAGGGGCGGGGAATGTTGCACATGTATTGGGAAGATCACTTAAAGCAGCCGGTCATGTTATTATAGGTATTTGGAACAGAGATGCTTCCAAAGCGGAAATGCTGGCAAAAGAATTAGGTGCTGAATGTTTAAATAACTTATCTGCAATACCGGAAAATGCAGATTTGTATGTGCTGGCAGTAAGTGACCATGCCATTGCCGACCTTGCAAAACAACTTAACCTTAAAAATGGGATATTGATACATAATGGTGGCACGGTTGCTATCGAGGTATTAGCCGGCGCCGCCCCAAAATATGGTGTTCTCTGGCCCATGAAAATGATGCGAACTTCTATGAAAACCCTGGATGATTGCACGATGGTATTGGATGGAAGTGACGAAGAAACAAAGGAAAAGCTGAAAGAATTGGCTTATTCGTTGTCTGAACGGGTTACTATGGCCGATAATTTAACCAGGCGAAAAATGCACCTGATAGCCGCTATTGTATCAAATTTTACCAATCATTTGTACCATCTGGCATCAGACTATTGCACGGCAAATGCTATTGATTTTTCCATCTTTAACCCAATAATCGAATCGGTGGCCAAGCAAATACAAACCGAATATCCTGGAAATATACAGGCCGGACCAGCATTCAGGGGAGATGCTGATACAATTGAAAAGCATAGGCAATTATTGGCACAGAATCAATCTCTTTTAAAGCTCTATGATGCCATTACAGCCAGCATCAGGGATAAATTTCCCAGATAGCCCATTACCTGAAATTTCGCTTTCCGGAAGCAAAACCTCATATTGATCGTGGTAAAGAGACGGTTTTGAAATACTTTTGCAGTCCAAACGGCATATATTATGTACACGATTAAAGTTAAGTTTGAACAAAAAGACCTGGAGCCGGTTACTTTAACGGCCATTGAACCCGATCAGAGTTTACTCGAAGTTTGTTTAGATAACGGAATTGAATTACACCACAATTGCGGAGCTGTTTGCGCCTGCAGTACCTGCCATTTATATGTTGAAAAAGGGATGGATTATCTGGAAGAACTGAGTGATAAAGAAGAAGATTTTATTGACAGGGCAGTAAATCCCAGACTGAATTCAAGATTAGGTTGCCAGTGCGTACTGCTCGAAGGAGAAGGAGAAGTAGAAGTGCTTTTACCTGATCAAACACAGTTTTTGGGAGAGTAAATAATTTGGAAATTTGGAAATTTGAAAATTTGAAAATGAGGGGTCTTGGATTTTTAAAAGCACTATTAAACTGGAAATAATTCTTTAGTATAAGTCTTCATCATTTCCAAATTTTCAAATTTCCAAATTTTCAAATTTCCAAATTTTCAAATTTTCAAATTAATATATGAACCATTTCGAACCTCCCATTCACTGGGCAGATCATGAAGACATCGCTATGAAGCTCTATGAGCGTTTTGGGGATGAGTTTAATGAAAGTAAGATATACCGTATTCGATTTACTGATTTACTGGAATGGATACTTGAAATCCCCAATTTTGCTGGCAAGCGGGAAGAGAGTAATGAAGGTCATCTTGAAATGATCCAGAGTGCCTGGGTATATGAGTGGAGAGATAACCAAAAATAACCAGATCTGCTATGTTAGAAGCATTTCGCCATATAACCACTTTTGTATTCGACGTAGACGGTGTAATGACCGATGGTACTTTATTGGTGCTTCCTGACGGAGTAATGGCCAGGCGAATGAATATTAAAGATGGTTATGCTTTGCAACTGGCCATAAAAAAAGGGTACCGTGTATTGGTAATTTCTGGCGGCGATTCTCCTGAAGTAAAAGATAGGTTGAAGAAACTGGGAGTAACAGAAGTTTGGATGAAAACCCACCAAAAAAGAGCAGTTTTGCAGGAGTATATGCAAAAGGAAAGTGTTGGGGCCGGGGAGATTCTTTTTATGGGTGATGATATACCTGATCTTGATGTAATTCAAATTGCTGGACTTCCCTGCTGCCCATCAGATGCAGTTCAGGAAATAAAGGACAAAGCCATTTATATATCTCATTTAAAAGGAGGAGAAGGTTGTGTAAGGGATGTGATTGAAAAAGTGATGAAACTTCGTGGTGATTGGAACGAAGACACATCGGTCCGAGCTAAATAATGTTTTGTTGATGTGTCGCATTCTACGCTTTACTTATCTTGTGCTATAAATTTTATTATTGAAATTACTCACTGCTTTTTTTCAGTTGGTGCGGTGGCCCAACTTGTTATTTATCATGCTCACACAAATATTGTTTGAGTACTGTATCTATGCACGTATCTATGGTGAAGCAGAAGGAGTGTATCTATTCCAATTTTCTTATATCGTTATCGCATCCGTGCTCATTGCTGCTGCGGGAAACATCATCAACGATTATTTCGACCTTAATATCGATCAGGTAAACAAACCTGATAAAGTGGTGGTAAATGTAGTCATCAACCGCAGATGGGTAATTTTCTGGCACATGCTATTAAGCTTACTCGGATTGTTTTTTACGGTAATGGCCTTGCCGGTTTCTTTATACTGGCATCTTGTTCTTGCAAATATTGGAAGCGTTGTATTGCTGTGGTTTTATTCTACCAATTTTAAAAAACAATTACTTATAGGAAATATTGTGATTTCCTTATTGACAGCCTGGGTAATACTAATTCTTTTTTTAGCCAAACAACCGCTACAGATTAAGTCGCTCATGTCTGTTGGACATAATGAAATCCGGTTTTTCAGGTTAACCATTTTATATGCATCATTCGCATTCATCATTTCATTGGTTAGGGAAGTGGTGAAAGATGTAGAAGATATGGAGGGCGACAGAAAATATGGTTGCAAAACTTTACCCATCGTTTGGGGAGTGCAGGCTGCTAAGATTTTTGTGGCAATCTGGCTCGTCGTATTAATAGCTGTATTAATCATACTGCAATTGTATGTTTTACCCCTGGGTTGGTGGCATAGCGCACTTTATTGTTTACTGGCAATCATTACCCCACTAATCTGGATATTGGTCAGGTTGTTCAAAGCAACAACACCTGCAGATTTTCATAAGCTTAGCACCATGATAAAACTTGTAATGCTTACAGGAATATTATCGATGGTGTTTTTCCGGATTTATCAATGAGTCCATAGTTGATAGTCCATAGACCATGGTCCATGGTCCATGGACTATGGACTACAAAATAGAGATCAACATGAAATCAATCATCCTGGCTTCACAATCTCCGCGTAGAAAAATGCTATTGGAGTGGGCTGAAGTTCCTTTTGAAGTGGTCGTTAAGTCAACAGATGAATCCTTCCCGGAATCTCTTGAAATAGAAGAAGTGCCGGTTTTTATTGCCAGGGAAAAAGCATTGACTGTTCGTAAACATTTACAGGAAGCCTACCATGGTGAATATGCAGATCGTACCATTTTAGCTGCTGATACAATAGTTGTTTTAAATAATGAAATCATTGGTAAGCCTGCAGACAGAGATCAGGCCTTAGAAACATTGAAAAAATTATCCGGTCAGACACATCGTGTAATAACAGGCGTTGTGATACTTTCAGGTAAATCAGAAATAGCTTTTGCTGATATTACTTCGGTAAGTTTTAACACTTTGACAGAAGATCAGATTGCTTTTTATGTAGATAAATACCAACCCTATGATAAAGCCGGGGCTTATGCAATACAGGAATGGATTGGAGTAATTGGTATTCAATCTATCAACGGTGATTTTTACAATGTAATGGGCTTGCCGGTAAGCAGGGTGGTTAAAGCCTTGCAAGAATTATAGTCAACAAATAATCAGGTATATCCCGCAATCCATTTGCCAGTAGTTTGCTGTAAAACTATTGGAATATGAATGAACGTTTATTGCAGTTTATCTGGCAACACCAACATTATAACAAAAACCACCTGCAGCTTGTTTCCGGAGGGAGTTTAAAAATTATACATCCCGGATTTCTTAACCATCACCAGGGACCTGATTTTACCGCTGCTAAAATTCAATTGGATAATACCATATGGGTAGGCAATATCGAATTACATGTGAAAGCATCTGAATGGTATAAGCACCAGCACGATAACGATCCAAATTATAGCGGGGTTATTTTGCATGTGGTTTGGGATGCAGATATAGTGGTTCTGGATCAATATGGCCAGGCAATTCCAACACTTGTTTTAGATGGAAGGGTAAAAGGTGCTTTACTCGAGCGTTATGAACAAATGATGGAAATAACCACCAGGGTAGCCTGTCATCATTTTTTACCTGCGGTTAACGAATTAACCTGGTATGCATGGAAAGAGCGGATTGCAATAGAAAGGATGGAAAGAAAATCCCTTCTCATCACTAACTTCTTAACGGAAACAGATAATCATTGGGATGAAGTATTTTGGCGACAGCTAGCTATGGGATTCGGTTCAAAAACCAATGCATTTTTTTTTGAGCAACTAGCCAGAAGTATCCCATATACCATCATACAAAGGCATAGAAATTCAGCAGAGGAACTTGAGGCACTGCTTTTTGGACAAGCGCATCTTTTACTTAAAAAAAGAAAAGATGCATACCCAATGCAATTATTCAGAACCTATCTCCATTTACAACGTAAATATCATTTAGTTCCACCTGCTGGTCAACCTGCTTTTTTACGTATGCGGCCTGCCTCGTTTCCAACACTGCGTTTATCGCAATTAGCTGCCTTATTGCACCATCATGAAAGCATTTTTTCAAAATTGAGGGATACAGCCTCAACAGACAACCTCATGCAACTTTTTCACGTAAAAGCTAGTCAGTATTGGACAAGTCATTACAGGTTTGATGAGTTAACCACGCCATCCATGAAATGGCTCGGACAACAAATGACCCTTCACCTGTTAATTAATGTAGCGATACCTATGGTCTTTACTTATGGGCAAGCTACTGATCAACAGATATATAAGGAAAGGGCTTTACAGTGGCTCTATGCTTTAGAACCTGAGCAAAACAGGATTACCAGGTATTGGCAATCGGCAGGTATCCATAACCGATGTGCACTAGATTCGCAGTCACTGATCGAGCTGAATACGCAATATTGTGTTAATAAGCGCTGCCTTGATTGTGCCATAGGCAACAAACTGCTTCGGCTATGAATCATTTGTTTGCTGTACTAAGGCACTTGTGGGAACTGCTTACCAATAAAACGCCATATCCAGTTCGAGGTCGGGGTGAAGGCTTCTCTCAACCGGACAGGTGCGGGCAGTTCTTTCCAGGATTTCTTTGGTTTTATCGTCTAATTGAAGGGTAGATGGGAAATAAACATGGGCTATGATTTTACCGATCCTGCGAGGATCGCTTAACATGATTTTTGTGGTGTCAATACGGGTGCCATCCAGATCAATATTCATTGTCCGGGCTTTGATGGCCATGGTAGTTACCATGCAGGCACTTAGTGCTGTAGCTACCAGGTCGGTAGGTGAAAATCGTTCACCCTTACCCTGGTTATCTGTAGGGGCATCGGTTTCAATACTGGTTCCACTCTGAAGATGGGTTGCGATTGTACGTAACTCACCTTTATAAATAATTTGTGAAGTCATTGCGTCAATTTTGCTATAAATTTACAAGTAACAAATCTAATGGAAGTGAAGAAGCTATTTATTATTGTTAGTCTCTTTGGGTCAATGGCGGTTTCCGCACAGCAGAAATCTCAAACACCGGCTCAACTAGATAAGGCCAGGAAAAAAGCCGAGAGAAAGGAAAAGATCAATCAAATGATCAAACAAGAGGAGGAGGGAGCCCTGGTTTTTAATAAGCAGGGGTCATTCAGTTTTAAATTCAATACCGATGGATGGGGCATGTTCTATGAACATGGTAAATACAAAACAGTTACTAAAACCAACCTATGGTGGCTGGAATTTGGGGAACATAAACACCCTAAAGAAGAAAAAGTTCCCACAATTAGTGCGTCCGGTGGCTTCCTGATTGTATCAAGCTATGTTTACGGAAAAAGGAATAATTTTTATAACCTTAAATTAGGTTTTGGTCAACAAAGACTCATTGGCGGAAAAGGAAATAAGAACGGAGTAGCCGTTTCTGCCATCTATGGGGGAGGTTTAACTGCAGGTTTATTGAAACCCTATTATATCGAAATCCAAAATCCCAATACCAATAAACAAGAGCAGATTAAATACGATAACAATGATAACCTGTTCCTGGATCCGACTATAATTCTGGGAAGAGGCTCTTTGACCAAGGGTTTTGGGGAAATCAAGTTTGTTCCGGGAGCCCATGTAAGAACGGCCCTTCGATTCGATTATGGGCGGTATAATGAGGTATTATCAGCGCTTGAAGTAGGGTTAAATGCAGAGTTTTATTCCCAAAAAATGCCCATATTACTCCTGAATAAGGAGAAAAATCTCTTTTTCAACGCATATGTAGCCCTCACGTTTGGTAAGCGAAAGTGACTTATTTTTGCATCTGAAAGTCCGAAAGTCGGAAAGACCGTAAGTCTGAAGTTTATTTGAACAGTAACAGATTGTTATTGTTTTGTTTTTCCAGTGATTTTTCTGTTTAAGGACTAAAAAAAGGCGTCAGATGCAAGAGTTACCAGTTGTTTCCAAAATAGATCCGGTTAGTTCCAAAATACAAAAACCCTCATGGCTTAGGGTTAAATTACCTATTGGAGAGAGTTATAAACATGTACGTGGACTAGTTGATACCCATAAACTGCACACCATTTGTGAAAGTGGAAACTGTCCCAATATGGGCGAGTGCTGGGGGGAAGGAACGGCCACTTTCATGATATTGGGGAATGTTTGTACCCGTAGCTGCGGCTTTTGTGCAGTAGCCACCGGTAGACCTGAGCCAGTTGATTGGGATGAACCACAGCGGGTTGCGGAAGCAATTCACCTTATGAAAGTAAAACACGCGGTGTTAACCAGTGTTGACAGAGATGAGTTGAAAGATGGCGGATCAATAATATGGTACAATACCATTAAGGCGGTAAAAAGCCTGAATCCTGACACTACACTTGAGACACTAATCCCAGATTTCAAAGGAAATGCAGATCAGGTACAACGTATTATTGACGCTGCCCCCGAAGTAGTAAGCCATAATATGGAAACCGTTGAACGCTTAACAAAACAGGTTAGGGTACAGGCCAAATACCATCGAAGTCTTGAAGTGCTCCGGTTATTAAAAGAAGGCGGGATGCGCACTAAAACCGGTATGATGTTAGGGTTGGGTGAAACGAAAGAAGAAGTTATTCAAAGCATGAAAGACCTGGTTAATGTTGGTTGTGATGTGCTTACACTTGGACAATACCTTCAACCCACCAAGAAACATCTGGCTGTACAAAGATTTGTTCACCCTGATGAATTCGCTGAACTAAGAGAAATTGGCTATGAGTTGGGTTTTGATTATGTGGAAAGTGGTCCATTGGTTCGTTCCTCTTACCACAGTGAGAAGCACGTGATAAAAGGATGGGGAATAAATAAGTGGAAAGAAGAAAAAGAACAATTGATTGCCCAATAAATAAATGCAAACGCCGGAAAAATTCCGGCGTTTGCATTTATATTTACCTGCATTCAAGATACTTTCATTTAATATGATTAAAACAACACTACTCGCACTCCTGTTTTTTTTCGGGATGGTAAATATTTCCTTCGCACAGGTTACATGGACGAATGTAGATGCATTGTTTCAGCCCTTGCCTTCATCTGTACATGTCTATAAAACAACCGATTCGTTAGATGGGAAACCTAATATTGCTTTTTATGTAAGCGTTGACCTGAACGATAAAAAACTTTCCTTAACCACAGATACCGGACTTGGTAAGCGTTACACACCAATTGAATATTTTGAACGCAATAAACAGCCGCTACTGGTAATGAACACCACCTTTTTTGAGTTCGTTCACAATAGTAACCTGAATGTTGTTATCCGCAATAATCAACTGATTTCCTATCACCAACATTCACTCCCAGGCAAAGGAAAAGATACCTTAACCTATCGCCATCCATTTGGCAGTGCAATAGGTATCAGCAAAAAAAGAAAAGCAGATATTGCCTGGCTTTATACTGATTCTGCCTTATCAATGGCTTATGCAAGTCAAACAGTCATTAATCCATTCAAAGACAGTATTGCTGATCCATCCGCAGCAGTTATGTTACAAAAGGGAGATTTTAAAAAATGGAAAATGCAAACTGCTGTTGGTGGCGGACCGGTATTGGTTCAAAATGGTGACATAAGTATTACCAATAACCAGGAAATTAAATTCGCCGGTAAAGCAATTGATGATAAGCATCCCAGATCTGCAATGGGGTATACCCTGGATGGGAAGCTGATTTTTTTGGCTATAGAAGGTCGTTTTCCAGGGAAAGCGGAAGGGGCAAGTTTAAAACAAACAGCAGCACTACTTAAAAGTATCGGATGCTATGAGGCTCTAAATCTTGATGGAGGAGGCAGCAGTTGCCTGTTGATCAATGGAAAGGAAACCATAAAGCCGAGTGATAAAACCGGACAAAGACCCGTTCCCGCAGTTTTTATTATCAGCAATAAACAGCGCTAAAATATTGTAAGAAAAGGAGCTATGGACTATGGACCATAGTCCATAGCTCCTTCAAGATCAATTTTTCTCCCAAACAAGCGCTGAAGCCCCAAGAATGGCTGCATCAGATTCTTTGAGATGGCTGACGAGTATTTTCACCTTATTCTGGAATACCTGTATTAGATTGTCTTCCATGCTTTCGCGGGTAGGCTTAAGTATCAGATCTCCGGCTTTAGTAAGTCCGCCAAATAAAACAATGGCTTCAGGACTCGAAAACATCACAAAATTGGCAAGTGCGAGTCCCAGGATTTTACCAGTATATTCAAAAATCTCTTTCGCTAATTCATCACCCTGCATAGCAGCTTCATAAACTTTTTTTGAATCAAGTTCTTCTTTGGGTATACTGCGTAATAAGCTTGGTCGATCACTTGTTTCAAGGATTTCGATGGTAGTTAGTCTTACGCCGGTTGCTGATGCATAACTTTCAAGTGATCCTTTTTTGCCAGTACCATCGTGGTATCGCCCTTCGGGAATAATGATGGTATGTCCTAATTCACCGGCAAAGCCATCGTGCCCATAAACAAGTTTGCCATTGGCAACAATGCCACTTCCCACACCGGTACCCAATGTAATCATGATAAAATCATTCATACCCTTGGCAGCACCATACATCATTTCACCAATAGCAGCTGCATTGGCGTCGTTGGTAAGGGTAACAGGTAATTTGAATTTATCTTCTATCAGTTTTGCCAGTGGGATAATGCCCTTCCAGGGAAGATTAGGTGCATATTCAATAGTGCCTGTATAAAAATTACCATTTGGTGCACCAACTCCAATTCCTTTCATTCTTCCAATTCCACCTGCTTTTACAATAAGATCCGCAAGGTGGGTATATAATTCATCTATAAATGGTTCTACTTCGGAGTGTGAACGAGTAGACATTTCACTCGAGAACAAAACATTCCCAACGCGGTCTACGATACCAAACTTAGTACCTGTACCGCCAATATCAATGCCAATTGCGAGTGGCTCTAAAGATGTCACATTACTAGCCATATCAACTCAAATTTATCTTCCACAAAATTAATGACCACCGCTTACTTGTGCATCAAAATCTAGTCCCTGCGCCTTCAATACTTTTTTGAGTTTGATAGCAAGGAACCCAAGGAAAGCAAATGATGCGGCTGCAAGTAAATAGGATTGGTGCATACCTACTGATTCTATATCACCAATAGCACCTTGTAAAGGAGGAATAATGGCCCCACCAAGAATCATCATGATCAGGAAAGCCGATCCCTGGCTGGTATATTTTCCTAATCCGCCAACACCAAGTGAGAATATACAAGGCCACATAACAGAGCAGCATAATCCACCAGCCATTAAAGCATATACTGATATGATACCTGTAGTAAATACACCAACAAGCATAGCTATTGTAGCTAAAGCAGAAACTGCCAGCAATGTTTTGGCAGGTTTTTCCTGACCATAAAAGAAGGCGATGAGGGCAAACACAATACAAATGCTATAACCCCATAAGTCACGGATATCGCTGCCATATAGAGAGTTAACCCCTAATACAATAAGAAATGCCACAAATGGAACAATGATGGTCATAATTCGCTTCATTGAAGCAGATAAATTAAATACACTGATGGCGCCTGTCCAACGACCAATCATTAAACTTCCCCAATACAAAGAAATGTATTTAGAGATCATACTCTCATCAAGCCCCATTTCAGTAAGGTATCCAGGGGTTTTCAATAATGCCCCAAAGTTATTATCAATGGTAACTTCAACTCCTACATATACAAAAATGCCCAGCATGCCATAGATCAGTTGCTGGTATTTCATGGCACCCCATCCTGTATTGTTTTTTATGGCACTTGCATTCGAGTAAAAAAGAATACCTACTACCGATACAAGAGCAATTAACAATAAAGTAAGCTTTGGAACATCGGTTAATTGTCCTACAACAATAATGGCTCCAATTAATAGTGTCATGATGGTTAATGAAGCCGCCGCTTTATTGGCTTTTTCAAACTTTTCATCATTCTTGCCATCCGGTAATTTGGAGAAAGCAAAAAACAAGGCCACAAGTGCAAATACACCTGCAACGATCATATAAAGAATATTGATATTGGTAACAGTAACGGCTTCATGGTCGCCCCCAATAGAGCCAAAGAGGAAGAAGCTAACAATGATTGGTCCTAAAGTGGTTCCCAATGAATTTACCCCACCGGCAAGATTAAGCCTGTGCGCACCAGTAGAGGCATCACCTAATGAAATGGCAAAGGGTTGTGCAGAGGTTTGCTGTAACGAAAAGCCCAGTGCAACTATAAAGAAAGAGCCAAGTAATGCAGGAAAGGAATTGGCGTTGGCAGACGGTATAATTAATAAAGCACCAACCACTGAAATCCATAAGCCGTAAATGATTCCTTTCTTATATCCTATTTTGTTTAGAATATCATATCCTAAAACGTTGGAAGAGATAAACAAAATCAAAGAACCAATAAAATAGGCGCCATAAAAGGCAGAACCAATTAATTGAGACTGAAACTGGTTGAGTTGAAAATGTGTTTTACAGAATGGGATGAGGATACTATTGGAAGCAGCAATAAATCCCCAAAAGAAAAATACAATGACCAGTGTGGCAAGGGCACTTGTATTGGTTGGTTGTTTTGGTTGGTTCATAACAATCGGTCGTTTTAAGTGGAGTGTAAAATACAGGAGAAAATCTAGCCCGAAAAATTTTAAAGTAGAATTTGACAGTACCATTTTACTTCCTAACTTGAAAGCAAATCAGCTAAATAACGATTCATGGAGATTATTCATGTAAGTGCCGAATGTTACCCGGTTGCTAAAGCCGGTGGATTGGGTGATGTAGTTGGGGCACTTCCTAAATATCAGGTAAAAGCCGGGGATATTGCCAAAGTGGTAATGCCCATGTACAGAACTAAGTTTTTATACGATAATGAATGGACTGTTGACTTTAAAGGACAATCAAATCTGGGGAACTGGTTTTTTGAGTATACCGTAATAAAAGAAAAAACTAATAAGTTGGGTTATGATCTGTACCTGATAGACATAAACGGATTACTCGACAGACATAAGATTTA
The DNA here is from genome assembly GCF_946481145.1 of uncultured Sediminibacterium sp. The sequence goes on along the minus strand of NZ_CAMLMJ010000009.1, from coordinate 7,821 downwards.
TGGGTATGAAGATGATGCAGAAAGGTTTACCGCATTTCAAATTGCCTTTGTAAACTGGCTGGTTCATTGGGAACATCAGCCGGATATTATTCATTGCCACGATTATCATACAGGATTAATACCCTTTATGATGCAATACTGTTATGATTATAACCGGTTAAAACATATACCAGCCGTACTTACTATTCACAATGCCCAATACCAGGGCTGGATGGGTTGGGATAAAAGCAGGTATATTCCCCGTTGGGATCTTTGGAAAAGGGGAATGCTCGATTGGAACGAATCTATCAATCCCCTGGCATCAGGTATAAAATGTGCAGCAAAAGTTACCACCGTAAGCTGGAGTTATATGGATGAACTCAGGTCAAATTCAAATGGCCTCGAAAAACTGTTTGAATATGAAAGGGGGAAATGTGTAGGAATATTGAATGGAATTGATAACGAAGTATGGAACCCCGCTACTGATAAATACCTCGAACATCATTACACGATTAAAACTACTGCCGCAGGTAAGGAGAAAAATAAAGCTGTTTTATGTGAGCGTTTTGGCTTTGATATTGAAAAGCCATTATTTGTTTTCATTGGAAGACTGGTAGGCGAAAAAGCAGCAGATATCTTACCCTATGCTATTCGGGAAGCAATAGCCCAAACGCAGGGACAAGCCAGCTTTTTAGTTTTGGGAAGTGGTGAAACCACCGTAGAGTGGGAATTTCAGCAGATGGCCGAGCCTTTTAAGGGTGTTTTTGGCGTAGTAATAGGCTACGATGAATCTCTCAGCCACCTGATGTATGCCGGGGCCGATTTTCTTTTAATGCCAAGCAGGGTAGAGCCATGTGGACTAAACCAGATGTATGCGATGCGATATGGTACTGTACCAATTGTAAGAAGCACAGGTGGTTTGCAGGATACGGTGGTAGATATGGGTGACCCGGATGGTTTTGGTATCCGTTTTAACCAGGCAACTGCGGGGGATGTAATTTATTCAATCAACAGGGCTGTATCTGTTTATACAGATAGTGCGCAAATGGCAAAAATGCGGAAGTTGATGATGGAGATTGATCATAGCTGGGAAAATACGGTAGATGAATACATAAATGTTTACAAAAGCCTGAAATGATTAATGAGCATAGGTGTTGAAATAAATCTGACATCTGCAATCTGATATCGAACAATTTAACACACAAACAACAAGCTATATGAATAGTATCTCAAAATCAGTGTTAGCGGTAATCCTCGGTGGTGGAGCTGGTACACGTCTGTATCCCTTAACAGCAAGTCGTTCAAAACCTGCCGTACCTATTGCAGGTAAATACAGGTTGGTAGATATTCCCATCAGTAACTGTATCAATAGTAATATAAACCGGATGTTTGTGTTAACGCAGTTTAATTCTGCGTCATTGAATAAGCATATTAAAAACACCTATCATTTTAGTGCCTTCAGTACAGGTTTTGTAGATATACTTGCGGCAGAACAAACTCCCGATAATCCAGGTTGGTACCAGGGCACGGCAGATGCAGTTCGGCAATCGTTGAGGCATATATCCAACATGGATTTTGAATATATCCTAATACTTAGCGGTGACCAGTTATATCAGATGGATTTCAGTGAAATGCTGGAAATGCATAAAACGAAAGGGGCGGATATTTCTATTGCAACCATTCCCGTTAATGAAAGAGATGCACCTGAATTCGGAATTTTAAAAGCCAACGAAGAAAATTATATTACTTCCTTTATTGAAAAACCTAAGAAGGATTTACTGCCTGATTGGGTAAGTGATACCGGAGCAGAAATGCAATCAGCCGGGAGGAATTACCTGGCTTCGATGGGTATTTATATTTTTAGCAAGAAAGCATTATATCACCTGCTAAGTGAAGTGCATCCCAATGCTACAGATTTCGGTAAAGAAATCATCCCGGATTCTATCCAAAATTATAAAGTAGTCAGCTTTCAATATGATGGCTATTGGACAGATATTGGAAACATCTATTCATTCTATGAAGCCAACCTGGCCCTTACTCAGGAAATTCCTCCTTTCAATTTATTTGATAATACTAAAACAGTATACAGCAGGGCGAGGATGTTACCTCCGGCTAAAATTAGCGGAACAACCCTGGAGAAAACTATTATCGCCGAAGGTTCGATCATACATGCCAGCAGAATTGAACAAAGTGTGGTTGGTATAAGATCAAGGATTGGTCATGGCACTACTGTTGTAAACAGTTATCTGATGGGTAACGATTATTATGAAACCATCGAAGAAATGGCACTGAATACTTCAAAGGGTTTGCCGAAAATTGGCATTGGCGAAAGGTGCTATATTAAAGATGCTATCATCGATAAGAATTGCCGAATTGGAAATGATGTCAGGATAAACGGAGGAAGCCATCTTACCAATACCGATCATGCGCTCTATACAGTGAAAGATGGAATTGTTGTTGTGAAAAAACTGGCAATTCTACCAGATGGTTTTGTGATCTAAATTTTAAACAGGCGCTAAGTTTTGAAAATAGATGATCAGCTATTTTTGGCTGAATAGTAGTTTGATCATGGTGAAAATGGTTTACATTTAAATAATGTAATTATTACACATTAAAACGATTGTTATGGCCAGTTCTGCCTCACCTACATCAACTGCTAAAGGTCTGGTGCCTAAGCCACGCTTAACCCTTTCCCAAATATGCTTTATGAGCTTTGGCTTTTTAGGGGTTCAATTTGGCTTCGCTCTTCAAAATGGCAACACCAGTAGGATTCTACGATCTTTTGGGGCAGATGTTGATCAGTTACCCATGTTTTGGATCGTAGCCCCACTAATGGGTATGATTGTTCAACCGCTAATTGGTCATTATAGCGATCGAACCTGGAATAGAATCGGAAGAAGAAAACCCTATTTTCTGGTAGGCGCACTTCTTTCATCCGCAGCACTTGTTTTTCTTCCCAATGCCGGATCTATGTCGGGGTTAATACCCGCTTTATGGATTGGTGCCGGTATCGTAATGATTATGGATGCTTCATTTAATGTGGCCATGGAGCCCTTCAGGGCATTGGTTGCAGATAATTTACCTGATACACAAAGAACCAGCGGTTTTGCCATACAGACTTTTTTGATTGGTGTGGGAGCGGTTGTTGGTTCAGAATTGCCTTCCTTATTGGCCAAAGCCGGATTTTCACAAGATGCTGGCGAATCTGGTGTTGCAGATAATGTGAAATATGCATTCTATATTGGAGCCGCAGTATTTATTTTCGCCATACTGGTAACCGTTTTCTTTTCAAAAGAATATCCTCCTGCTCAATACGAACAATACCACGGCAAACCCGATGAAGCTTCACAAAAAGCCGGTCTTGGGGAAATATTCAAAGACTTTAAAAAAATGCCCAAAACCATGAAACAACTGGGATTGGTGCAGTTTTTTTCCTGGTTCGCATTATTCAGCATGTGGGTGTTTACTACCGATGCTGTTGCTACACATGTATTTGGTTTATCATCTGATGATACAAGATCTGTAGCATACAATAGTGCCGGCAATGCAGTAAGTTCTGCATTCGGTACCTATAACCTGGTGGCAGCCGTTTATGCCCTTTTTATTCCTCTGGTAGCCAAATTTTTAGGTAGAAAAGGTACCCATGCTTTTTCACTGATTGCGGGTGGGGTAGGACTAATCTCCATTTATTTTATCAAAGACCCTGCCATGCTTAAATTTTCCATGGTTGGTGTTGGACTGGCCTGGGGTAGTATACTTGCAATGCCTTATGTAATATTATCCGGCTCAATACCGGCAGGGAAATTGGGTATTTATATGGGAATATTCAATTTCTTCATAACACTACCGCAAATTGTAAATGGAATTGGCGGGGGCTGGATTGTAAAGAATATTTATAATGGTCAACCAATATACGCTATTGTTCTTGCCGGCTTTTTCATGCTATGCGCGGCTATAAGCGTATTGTTTGTTTATGATGCCGGGGCAATTCAGATAAAACAGCAAAAAATGCCCAACTAGGATTGAAGTGCGAATCAGTTGCTTAAAGCTTTTGGGGCATCGCGTATAGTTTATCGAGATAAGCTATGATCAATGAGCTATTTGCCATGTCCCTTATAACACTTGATTCGCATATAAATTAAATTCGTTTTTTTTCTATATTGATTTAGTATTTTTCCGCATGAAAAAGATCCTTTCAATTGCATTGCTAATGGTAATTGTGTATCAATTGAATGCACAAAATGTAACCATTTATCCTACACATTGGTTTGCAAACATGCAATACAATAATGTACAATTAATATTAAAGACAGAGGATACGGCTTTTTGGAAATATAAGTTTACAATTAATTATCCTGGAGTACAAAAATTGAGGTCTCACCGATTCAGTAATGGGAAATATGTTGGTCTTGATATTGTCATTTCTAAAGACGCAAAACCAGGTAAAGTAGAGATAGTAGGTGTTCGAAAAGGAAGTGCATCCATCAGATTATCATGGGAAATTAAACCCAGAAGGAATGGCAGAGGTACATTATTTGCCAGTGGGGTTACTTCGAAGGATTTTATTTACCTCATTATGCCTGATCGGTTTAGTAATGGGGATTATACAAATGATAAATTCTCGAATCTGAAGGATACAGAAGCGGATAGAAATAATGTTTTACTCAGACACGGCGGCGATTTAAAAGGAATTCAAAACCACCTCGATTATCTTTCCAATCTTGGTGTTACAACCTTATGGATGACGCCTGTTATTGAAAACAATATGCCGCTTTATAAAGAGAATGCCGGAATGATGAGTGGTTACCATGGTTATTGGTTTACCGATCATTACAAAGTAGATCCCCGGTTAGGTGGTAACAGTGCTTATCGCGCATTGTCAGATGATTTGCATAAACGTGGAATGAAATTAATTCAGGATGCGGTTTATAACCATATCGGTGCAACCAGTTGGATAGCACTAGATCCTCCCTCTCCTAACTGGATCAATAGATGGCCGCTGTATACTGGGTCTAATCATAGAGATGAAGCTATTTTTGGTCCTTACACGAGTACAAAAGATAAAAAACAAATGCTCGATGGATGGTTTGTGCCTCACTTACCCGATGTTAATCAGCGCAATCCATTTGTAGCCAATTTTTTAATTCAACATGCCATATGGAGCACAGAAGAATTTGGGATTGATGGCTGGCGCGTAGATACTTATAAATATTGCGATGAATCATTCCTGAATAATATCAATAACGCACTATTGCGTGAGTATCCTTCATTAACAGTATTTGGTGAAGCATGGGCCAATACCGTAACCGGGAGTGCTTATTTTACCCGGAATAATATGAATGTTCCCTTTAAGCATAATGCCGGAGGTGTAACCGACTTTCCTTTAAACAGTGCAATGATTGCTTCTGTTAATCAACCATTTGGATGGACAGAAGGAGTGAATAAATTATACATGACACTGGCACAGGATATTTTATACCAGCAGCCCCTCAACAATTGCATCTTCCTGGATAACCACGACATGGATCGTTTTTATTCTGTTGCTGGTGAAAATATGCAAAAGTATAAACAGGGGATAGGCATGCTGCTAACCCTTAGGGGCATACCACAGATTTATTACGGAACAGAAATATTGATGAAAAACTTTAAAGACCCCAGTGACGCTATGGTAAGACTGGATTTTCCCGGTGGGTTTGAAGGTGATGCGGAAAATAAATTTGACAAAACGGGCCGAAATGAAAAAGAACAGGAAGCATTTGAGTTTGTACAGAAACTTGCTTTGTTCAGGAAAAAGTCTACGGCACTGACTGTGGGTAAAACCATGCAATACCTGCCTGTAAACGGACTGTATGTATATTTTCGATACAGTGATAAGCAAACGGTAATGTGTATTATGAATACCGGAGACAATGTACAACAAGTGAATTTTGCTGATTATCAGGAAAGAACAAAAGGGTTTGTTTCAGGAGTCGATGTGCTTACGCAAAAAGTTTATAAGGATGGGTTAAGTATTCCTGCCCAGGGATTTGCCGTTATTGAATTGAAAAAATAACAACCTGAAAGGCATAAGTATCCATTTTGTTAATTGTAGTTTATCGAACCTGAATATTATGAAAAACGGCTATTGCAACTTATATTGCAATTAGCATGACTACATCTATTATTATTACCCTGTGCGTATTAATATTGTTGGCTTATCTATTCGATATTAGCTCTGCTAAAACGAGGATACCAACAGTTATATTGTTATTATTGCTTGGATGGATATTAAAGCAATTAACCGTTTTCTTTTCCATTGAAGTGCCTGATCTTTCCTCTTTACTTCCATTGTTAGGTACTGTAGGACTAATATTAATTGTACTCGAAGGGTCACTGGAACTGGAGATCAATAGATCAAAGCTTCCACTTATCAGAAAAGCGACCTTTGTTTCCTTCTTTCCTTTGATTATAAGTGGGTTAATATTAGCCTGGCTCTTTAATTATTTTGAAGGCTATCCTTTTAAGCAGTCGTTGGTGAATATGTTGCCATTTGCAATTATAAGCAGTGCAATAGCCATTCCGAGTGCCCGTAACCTAAATACTTATAACCGGGAATTTGTAACTTATGAAAGTAGTCTGTCGGATATCGTGGGAGTCATTATATTTAATTTTGTTGCCCTCAACGAAGTAATCAACGGTGCGGCATTCCTTCATTTCGGTTGGCAATTATTGATCATTCTGGTGGTTTCATTTCTTGCATCTGTTGGCTTATCCTACCTGCTTGGACGAATTCAGCACCATATCAAATTCATCCCGATAATGGTGATGGTAATTCTGATCTATATTATCTCCAAACATTATCACCTACCTTCCCTATTATTCATATTGTTATTCGGCATATTCGTGGGGAATCTGGATGAGTTGAAACAAAATAAATGGATAGCGAAATTAAAACCAGATGATCTCAATAAGGAAGTACACAAGTTCAAAGAAATTGCAGCAGAAGCAGCATTTGTGATCAGAACATTTTTCTTCCTTGTTTTTGGATACCTGATCGAAACAGCTGAACTACTTAATACCGATACGCTACTATGGGCAGGTATTGTAGTAGTGGTGATATTTGGTACAAGGGCTTTACAATTAAAATTATCGGGTCTCTCTTTGTTCCCGCTTCTTTTTATTGCACCGCGCGGGTTAATTAGTATCTTACTATTTTTATCTATTGCTCCCGCAGATAAAATTCCATTGATTAATAATTCACTTATTATACAGGTTATTATACTCACTGCATTAATAATGATGGGAGGGATGATGGGAGTAAAAAAACAATCCCCTAATGAATTACCAAAACAATAAATAATGCGGCTTCATGAAATAGAACTGGGTGCGGATATTCCTGCAGTTATCAGTGATTTATTCGCAACTACTTTGGCACTTCCTGTTAAACTATCAGAAAACACTTTAACGGTTTTTGATACAGGAAATCAGGGTGTAGATTTAAATGTAGCTAACCACCTTGCAAACGGAGCCGTTCGGATCAGTTTTATTACGGATAATCTTCAGGCGGTAATAATTAGGTTAAAGTCACAGCAAATAACTTTCGAAGGCCCATATGAATCTCATTTATCAATGATGGCTATAAAATTTGTCACATCAAACGGGATAGAAATTGTTATCAATACTCCAACCGATAGCTCACCTGAATGGCTGAAAACCAAATAACGGATGATTGGTATTATTCGGGCAGGATATTTCACATGAATTTTAGAAAAAAGGAATCCTAATGCTGTTTCTTTGCAGTATTCGATGACCTTCTAAATGCCATATTATGAAGCCTACCCTGAAATTTATCTATGCTGTACT
>NZ_CAMLMJ010000008.1 GCF_946481145.1 uncultured Sediminibacterium sp. | reverse complement strand
AAGCTAGAAGCTAGAAGCTAGAAGCTAGAAGCTAGAAGCTAGAAGCTAGAAGCTATTTCCTCTTATTCATCTCATCTCTAATAGCAATAGCGCGTATATAGTCTTCGTGCTCGAGTACATCATTCAGGAGGTTTTGAAGTTCTTCGAGGCTCATATTTGAGAGATCTTCTCTGTTGCTGGTATCGTCTTCAACACCTACGGCTTCGGCTTTTTGTTTTTTACCGCCATCTTCCATAAGTATGCCAGCATTTTCAAGGATATGCTCATAGGTATAAATAGGGCATCCGAAGCGTACGGCCAATGCCAGTGCATCGCTGGTGCGGCTATCTATTTCAACGGTATCGTGTTCGGTGAAGCAAACCAGTTTTGAATAGAAAATGCCTTCCTGTAAATCGCTGATGATGATTTCCTGGAGTTCAACATTAAAGGCATTCATGAAATTCTTCATCAGGTCGTGGGTAAGCGGGCGACTAGGTTGCATATGCTCCAATGCAACAGCGATAGCCTGGGCTTCAAATCCTCCAATGACAATGGGAAGTCTTCTCAAACCTTTTTTTTCTCCTAATACCACGGCATAGGAATGGGTTTGGGTGATGCTGTGCGACAATGCTACTATTTCCAATTCTATCTTTCTCATAGACTACACGAAAATAAATCAAATTACCGTAACAATAACAGATTGGCGATTAGATGGGGTTTTGAACTGAATTGGAGGTCAGAACGGATTATCTGTCCTTAGTTTCTTGTCGAAGATAAATGTACCAAATGGGAGGAATGCTGCCAGGAATGCCCATACCAGCATTTTGAATGGCCATTTTTTTTCTTCTTTCACCAGGTAAGCCAGACTGCAATAGGCAATAAAGAGTATGCCATGTGCCCATCCGGTATATTTTACAGCTTCAGGTATGCCGGCAAAATATTTAAGGGGCATGGCAATACCCATTAATACAAGCAGGGAAATTCCTTCTGCGATACCGATTTTTCGGAAGAGTGGGAGTGATGACGACATATTGCAAAGAAACGATAAAGATCGCTTGTGTGTATCGTTAACAGAATCTGTAATTTGCAGCATAAAAAATCATTATGCCCTTAGTAGACCTGTCAAGTATTACCCCGAAAGAAATAGTACCCGGTTATAGTGCCCGTTTTATTCATACAGAGAACATGACTTTCTCTTACCTCGATGTAAAAGCTGGTTCAGCGCTGAAAGAACATGCACATCCGCATGAGCAGGTTGCACATGTACTGGAAGGTAGGTTTCAGCTAACACTGGCCGGAGAGCCTATTGAGTTTGGTCCGGGTGAGGTTATTGTAATTCCTTCTAATGTGCCTCATTCAGGACTGGCTATTACAGATTGCGTATTGCTTGATGTTTTTCATCCGGTACGGGAAGATTACAGGGCCTTATAAATTTATTACTATGAACCTCGACTTAACTGGAAAAACAGCACTGGTATGTGGCGCATCGCAGGGACTGGGTGCTGCTGTTGCGCATGAGCTTGCTTTGCTGGGTGCCAATGTTTACCTGCTGGCAAGAAATGAAGCAAATTTGAAGGCTGTATTACACTCGCTCGATACTACACTGCAGCAACAACATGGTTATTTTGTAGCTGATAGCAATGAGCCTTCAAATGTTGCCACATTAGTGTATGATTTTTTGATCAAAGGGCATACAATCGATATACTTATTAATAACAGCGGGGGACCTGCATCGGGAGAATTGTTAAAAACGGAAGCAACGGCTATTGAAGACAGTTTTCGTTCGCATCTTATTACTGCACATACATTGGCGCAAGTAGTAGTGCCGGGGATGCGGGCTAAAGGATTTGGCAGAATCATCAATATTGTATCCACATCGGTGAAGCAACCGATTAATGGATTGGGTATTTCAAATACCGTTCGTGCCGCTGTTGCTAACTGGGCAAAAACTTTGGCCAATGAAATTGGCATGTATGGCATTACAGTAAATAACGTTTTGCCGGGTTATACTAAAACCGATCGTCTCGATTATTTATTTGGTAAACAAGCTGCTAATGCTGCAACAACTATAGATGCAATTGTAGATAAAACGGTTGCAATGATTCCTGCAGGAAGACTTGGAGAGCCAGAAGAATTTGCGGCAGCGGTTGCATTTCTTTGCTCGCCCGCAGCAGCTTATATCAATGGGATTAATTTGCCGGTTGATGGTGGGAGAACGGGGAGTTTGTAAGTTGTTTTGATTTTAACTCAGCGAGTATTATTAAATGAGATGGATTGGCGAAATGGCAAGTACTGTTTCGTAAATTTATTAGTTGTGTGCCATATTACTGATATATTAAAATTGTAGCAGAATTTATCAACATCATCAAAATTTACTGTTATCTAATGAGTGACAATTTTAGCGGCAAGTATCAGACGTTTTTCCCGAGATTGGGAGCAACCATTATTGACGCAATTATTTTTTTACCAATATTCTATCTTGGACATAGTGTGCTGGGAGTCAATACCGACGAGTCTTTTGCATGGATACTATTTTTCAATTCTTTGATGTATTCATATTCTATTGTTAGTCATTACAAATTTGGAAAAACAATTGGTAAGCACTTTTCTTCAATTAAAGTAGTTCGCAACAATGATGAAAATAAACTTTTGTCATTACGACAATCCTTTTTGAGAGACATTATTGGAATTGCTCTATTCGTTCTTGAACTTGCTGTAGTTGGATTTCACTATTCAAACTCGACAACGGGTCAAATGATTATAATACTATCAAGTTTCCTTTGGATAATCGCTGAGATTATTACTATGTTATTTAGCGAACGGCGAAGATCGATACATGACTATATAGCAAACTCTGTCTGTATTAAGATCAATTCGGAATCCATACCCGAGACTAAATACGGCAGATAACATTGGTTTTTGCAAAAATTTAGCGACAGGATTGGCCAATAAGCGGTTGGAATTCTAATCGACTTTTGTAATTTGTCTTTAGCTAATCAGACTTGTAGTGACCAAGCTAGCAGTGAAATCAAAGATGGCCAATCCATCGCAAAGTCCTCAATTTTATTGCAAGTTTACTGGGAAAATTATATATTGTACGTATATTTGTACAAAATACACGTGTAATGACTACCAAGCTCACTTTAACAGTTGAAAAGGAGGTGATTGAGAGGGCTAAATTATATGCTAAAAATACCGGCCGCAGTCTTTCGGAGCTTATAGAGCAGTACCTGGACAAAATTACCCAGGAACAGGCAGCGCAAAAGGTTTCCCCTAAATTACAAAAGCTGATTGGTGCAGTCAAACTGCCTAAAGACTTCGACGAGAAAAAAGAACTTCGATCTTATTACGAGAAAAAGCATTTATGAGAAAGGTCTTTCTGGACACAAATATACTGGTAGACCTTATCGCCGATCGTAAGCCTTTTAGTAAGTACGCGGTCGACATTTTTGAGGCTGCTGAACGAAAAAAGATTAAACTATTTACCTCTTCCCATTCAATAGCAACTACCTATTACCTGTTGAAGAAGTATCATGATGATAAAACCCTCCGAGGAATCGTATTGGGTTTATTTGACTACCTATCGGTTGTGCCTGTTGATGCATCGATATTAACGAAAGGGCTTAGATCGAAACATAAAGACTTTGAAGATTCAATTCAGATTCATTGTGCGATGGCGGTTGATAATATTAACTGCATTGTGACGAGAAACATTAAAGACTTCAGAGGGAGTGAGGTGACCGTTCTTGCACCAGATGAGTTTTGCGCGACAATCTCATAGCCTGCCCGTAACCTTATAGGTTTGGGAAACCGCACGAGTTTGCAGCAGCCGTGACCGCAGGCAGCGCCTTAATAGATGGTATTAATTTACCGTAAGATGGTTGGCTGAACTGCTTATAACTGCAGGAAGCTTATTTTCCTGTTAGCCCTTTAACCAAAGCCTCAATATCTCTGCTGTATATACCAATGCTGTCCCTATAGATGTCCGTGTCTTCATCTACGGCCTTGTAAATAAGGAAATAGCTTTTAAGCCTTAAATCACAATATTGTAGAAGTTTTTGATTTCTCTTGTGAATCAAATCAGGGAGATTTAGTTTGTCAATTTCATTTAGAAGTTTAATATTCTCATTCCAATAATAAATCCCGTTTTCTTTTATTGCATAGAGTAATGAGTCTTTCGGGGAAGACTGGGGCATCTGGTAGATTTTTAATGCTTTTGCTTCCATTTCAACAAATGCTTGTATTTTTTTATCGTATTGGCCTATATCATTGGGCGTCTTAAAATAAACATAAAATGATGCGGCAAGGTTTATTGATATAAGGACAGCAGGAATGATATAAGGATATTGTTGCGTGTTGTTTTTTTTCAGCCCTGGAATAAGAGCAAAACCAATCACTAAACCACTTATTAAACCGCCAATATGTGCTGCATTGTCCACGCCACTATTGGGTTTAAACCCATTCATGATATTATAAGCCACAAAAATGCCAATGCTGGTAAGCAATGCTTTACGGGCCGATTTTTCGATGAGGTTGGTAGTTAATAAGGCAAGGAATACACCATACATGCCAAAGATTGCTCCTGAAGCACCTGCACTGATGGTGAGTTCATGCCAGGAAAGGCTCACAGTGCTTGCGGCGATACCGGTTAGTAAATAGGCGATCAGGAAGTTTACCTTTCCTAAATATGGCTCCAATAACAATCCAATGTATAGTAATGCGTACATATTAAGCAGTAGATGTAAAATGCCAATATGTAAAAAACAACTGGTTAATAATCGCCACCATTCACCATCTAATGTGGTAGGACGGAAATTAGCCCCCCATTTCAAAAGCGTTTCACTGCTTGGAAGAAAAATATTTGCACCTGAAACTACCATTAATATAAAAACAGCAATATTTAGGTTGATGATTATTGGCGTTATATAATAGCCTTTCGTTGGAATAAATAAGGTAAAAAAATGGGAGATTTTTTCTTTCGTTGAAAGAGGAGATTGGTCAGAAAGTTCGATTTGATTTTCTGTATTAAAATCCTGTCTTAGGCTTTCATATAATATTGAAAGCTGTTCCGCAGAATAACTGTTCTTTATATCGATAAATGTGTCAATGAATTTTTCAGTGTTTTTTCTGTTCTTTCCCCAATCCATCATTTGATTGCCGGTACAGGTGCTTTCTATGGTGCCAGATGATTCACCTATTTTAATTTTTATTTCTTCGCTGTAAGGGCTCATCGATAGGGGGGTATACGCAATAAAACCTGTAGCAGTTACAATACTTATATCCCAGTTTAGAAACTTGGCAACTTCAATTGAAATTGCAAGTGACTGTTCGATTGTTAGGTCATCTAACGCAAATTCCTGCTTGAATTTTGGAGAAAGTCCGAATGCCATAGTTAATCTTTATTGTTAGAATTGTACTTCCCTTTGTTATAGGATGATTGTATTAAAAATACAAGATTGTTTTAATATTTATTTGAATCGGCACAAAAAAAGGACTGGCAAAACCAGTCCTTTCTCTATCAAATAAATCCAGTAATTACTGCGCTTCACACCTGCCATGTGCTGGATAGTGCCTGAAATAGATTATAAAACCCTCCGAGGAATCGTATTGGGTTTATTTGACTACCTATCGGTTGTGCCTGTTGATGCATCGATATTAACGAAAGGGCTTAGATCGAAACATAAAGACTTTGAAGATTCAATTCAGATTCATTGTGCGATGGCGGTTGATAATATTAACTGCATTGTGACGAGAAACATTAAAGACTTCAGAGGGAGTGAGGTGACCGTTCTTGCACCAGATGAGTTTTGCGCGACAATCTCATAGCCTGCCCGTAACCTTATAGGTTTGGGAAACCGCACGAGTTTGCAGCAGCCGTGGCCTTTCTTTGCTCGCCGGCAGCAGCTTATATCAATGGAATTAATCTTCCGGTTGATAGGGGAAGAACGGGGAGTTTATAAGGTACTAACTACCTGCTATTGTATTTTCTTGCCTGTTTTGTCTATAAAGTAAACCTGATTCCCAATTTTTACTTCGGCTTTACCGTCAACAAAATCACCTGCATCATCGAACTGTGGCGGAATGACTTCTTTACCTTCGTGGTTTACAAAACCAATTTTATTATTGAGTAAAACGGGGCACATGCCTTCTGAAAAACCAAAAATGTTGTCGTATTTTATTTGAACAAATACGGAACCGTTGTTGAGTAATAATCCAATTTTCTGGTTTTGAACTGCTACCACAAATGGGTTCTCTCCAGCGGAAACAAGTGTGTCGAATTTGATTTCGGTAATTTCTCTTCCTTTATCATTCACCATACCCCATTTATTGTCTATGCGCACAAAACTTCTACCCTGAGCAGGGGTGTAGAGCATGGTGTATTTAGCTGGAGTAATTTCACTGAATGACTCCGAGAAGAAGCCATATTTACCATTGGTTTTGAAATACAACAAGGGAAGTTTTTCATTTATCCTGGATATGTACTCGTATCTCAGAGGAATTTTAATTTCATTATTTTTATTAATGACCCCAAAATTTTTCCCCTGTCTTACATAGGCTAATCCTCCTACGAAAGATGAACCATATTCGTAAACGGGTGCTATTATTTCTTTGCCCGATTGGTCAGCCCATCCATATAATCTGTTTTCTGAGAAGATACTGTAAAACCCATCTGATAAGGGTTCTACACGGGCGTATTTAATTGGCACAATTATTTTTCCTGTTTTGTCGATTCTTCCGGATAATGATCCCTGTCTTACGCTGGCAGTTCCATCGGCATCAAATGAATTGACACGATCATAAATGAGCGGAATAATTTCTTTTCCTGTTTTGTCGATAAATCCCCATTTACCATTCCAGCTTACTTTGCAAATACCATCCACAAATTTGTAGGCATCTGTATTACTGTATCGGGCAGGAACAATTTCTTTCCCTTCCATATTCAATACACCCACCATTCCATTCTTTTGCATAATGGCTACTCCTTCATAAAATGGGTTAATCGTTTCATAGACAGCAGGTGTTAGCTCTTTGCCACTTGTAGCAATCAAGCCTAATTTCTTTTTACTATCTTGGTAGACCTGGTAAACACGCACACTTGCATCAGTTTCTTCGTAGCTGCGTTCAAATATTTCATCGTATTTAAACGGGGTAATTTCTTTTCCTTTATTATTAATATAACCCCATTTATTACTCAACCTAACCTGGGCTATACCGTGTAAGAATTTTTTAGCACTCTCATATTTGAATGGGGTGACTTCTTTCCCTTTTACATCAATATACCCATAGTTATGCCACCAGAAATAGCCTGTTTTAGCCGGGGCGAATGCCAGGTTTGAGTTGTCAACTGTTTTAAGTTCAGATATATAAGCAGCAATAAACCCTTCACTGTAAGAGTCGTCGATCCAGTCGTATTTAGCAGCGGTAATCTTATTGCCGTTACCATCTACAATACCCAGTTTTTCTTTTCCTTGTACTGTTTCTTTATATAACCTGTAACCTTCCTGTGCCTGTGCTTTATAGATAAAACATAGCATTAGGAGGAAAAATAGTTTGAAAGAGTATCGGGATTTTTTTGAGGATTGCTTCGAGGCTATAGTTGGCATATATTGGATTTATAGTTTAGTCATTATTGATGGGTATAGTATTGTTTGCAAACATGCATAAACGCGTCAGGTATTGCAATCAAAAAACAATATTAGCATTATTCCCTACGCTAAATTTTATTTTGAGGAATAATGTATTGGCAAGATTCAATTTTACTCATTTCTTGGTATGCCTAAAATCATTCTTGTTTCTGGGTTATACAAAAAAAAGACCGATATAAGCCGGTCTTTTTTTGTATAGTTTACTTTGTAACTATTGTGCTTTCATTTTTTTGATCTCTTCAGTCAACTTCGGCACCACTTCAAAAGCATCACCCACAATACCATAATCTGCTGCCTTAAAGAATGGCGCTTCGGGATCTTTATTGATTACCACAATTACCTTACTGCGGTTCACACCAGCCAGGTGCTGGATAGCGCCCGAAATACCAATAGCGATATAAAGATTAGGCGCAATTTGAACACCTGTTTGTCCTACGTGCTCATGGTGTGGTCTCCAATGTGCGTCGCCTACGGGACGGCTACATGCAGTAGCTGCACCAAGTTCTTTAGCAAGATCTAAGAGAATACCCCAGTTTTCTGGTCCTTTTAAACCGCGGCCACCACTCACTACTATTTCAGCTTCTGTTAAAGGTATTTCTCCGCTTACCTTATTCACTGCAGTTACTTTTACTTTAGTGCTATCAACCGTTACGGCTAATTGCTCAACTGTTGCACTACCTTCTCCTGCGATAGTTGTATAACTGTTCGGATTCAATGAAATTACTTTTACAGGTGAGTTGATACTTACATTGGCAAATGCTTTTCCTGAGAAAACGGTTTTCTTTACAACAAAACCATTCGAAGTATCAGGCAGGGCACAGGCACCTGCTACGAGTCCAGCTTTTAAACGCACCGCTACGCGTCCGGCAATAGCTTTACCTGTTTGATTGTGTGAAATAACCACCACATTAGCGCCTGTAGCATTGGCCGCTTCGGCAATTAGTTTTGCGTATACCTGCGCATCGAGGTGATTAAGCGTTTCATTGTTCACCTGGTGAACTTTACTTACACCATATTTTCCCAAAGCAGCCAGGTCGTCGCTAACTGTACCTAATACCAGCGCTTCCGCAGTTGTTCCCAATTGACCAGCTAATTTGGCGCCATAAGTCAATACTTCAAAAGAAGCTTTTTTGATATGGCCTTCTGATTGATCTACAAATATTAAAACAGACATTGATTTCTTTTTTTAGTTTAGAATCGGCAATCTTATCAGATCGCTTTTGCTTCTTCATGTAATAATCTTACCAGTTCGCCTACGTTATCTGGACTAACCAGTTTAACACCTGCTTTCGCTGGTGGCAATTCAAAACTGGCTACACTGGTGAGTGTATCAACTGCAGCAGGCTCAACCACTTTAAGGGGTTTGGTACGGGCAGCCATAATACCTCTCATGTTAGGAATACGCTGCTCGGCTACACCTTTCTGGCAACTTACAACCGCAGGTAATGTCATTTCAGCAACTTCTTCACCACCTTCAATCTCGCGGGTAACAGTGGCTGTATTACCATTTAATTCAAATTTGGTCGCGAGAGAAATATAGGGAGCATCCAGTAATTCAGCTACCATTGCACCTATGGAAGAACCGTTATAATCGATGGTTTCTTTTCCGGTGAAAACCAGGTCATAACCATCTTTTGCAATGGCCGCAATTTGTGAAGCGATATAATAGCTGTCGCTGCCATCTGCATTAATACGAATGGCTTCATCACCACCCAAAGCCAATGCTTTGCGGATAATCGGTTCTGCATCTGAACCACCCACCGTTACGAGGTGAACGATAGTAGAAGGATCTTTTTCTTTCAATTCAATCGCCCTTACCAGCGAATACCATTCGTCGTAAGGATTAATGATCCACTGAACACCATTCTCATCAAATTTGCTGTTACCGTCGGTAAAGGCAATTTTGGAAGTGGTGTCGGGTGTCTTGCTTACACAAACCAGGATTTTCATACTTCTCTATTAGGTTTTGATATAATAATTAGTTGTTTATGCAACTATTAAACAAATATAAGGAGCTTTTGTTTCCGGCAAAGGTTCGGATATTTTTTTTAACAGGGGAAATTTTTACGAATAGGTGAATTGTGAATGGTGAATGGTCAATATCGGATAGTCGTATTGACCATTCACCATTCACAATTCACGGACCACTATCTTTACATTATGGATAAAATACCCAGGATACTTGCATTTTTGGAGCAACAGCCTAAAGACAATTTTCTGAGACATGCTTTGGCATTAGAATATGTGAAAATTGGTAAACTGGTGGAGGCGAGGGAGTTATTCGAAGCAATACTCACCGACTCACCAGATTATGTAGGATCATACTATCACCTGGCGAAATTATTGGAACAGCTACAGCAAACTGATCTAGCCATTCAGTGGTACGAAAAAGGCATGGAAGCCGCAAAAGCAGCAGGAGATAACCACTCACTTAATGAATTGAGAGCAGCGTATGAGGATCTGGTGTATTAATGGCTGATGTCTGATGTCGGATTTATTATATCAAATCAGACATCAGCCATCTTCCCCTAGCTTCCTCTTGATCCGCCGGTTTTAATCGGTTTTTTTGCTACACCTACGGCTTTTGTGCCTGGTTTGGAGATGAATTTGGAGGCTTGACCACCGGTCTTTTGTCCAGCGGCTCCTGCCTTGCCTGCTTTTTTGTTATTTACTGGTAATCCCATATACTGCTTTTTCTCAAATATACAGGATGACAAATAATTTCTAAAGCCTTTATTTTTGACCCGCTTTTATCGGCTGGCCCGCTATTTTGTTATAAGCAGCATCATGTACAATGATTCCCATCGGAACTGTGTTGCTAAATGAAATCTGTATCCATCCCAAATACGAAGCCCCATCTTTTACCAGTTTTACAGGCAGGTATTTATTGAAATGGTTCAACCATGTTCCCTGCCAGTAACTATTGGCAATATCTGTAGGAATAACCCGCGTTACAATTGCAGCAGATAACTGGGTATTCCATTGATAGGGTAACTCATCCGTAATGTAAATAGGCACATTTTCTTCTTTCCTTGCAGGTGTTCTGTCATCTTTCATCAATACCTGGTTCTGGGCAAGACTGGTTACCCTGAATTCAAGTAAATCGCTTCCGGAACTAATATCCTGACTTAACTCTGTAGTTACACGGAAATCAACAGTGCCATCATTATTCAGATCGATTGTTAAGGGGGTAGTGGCAGTTACAACTGTATTATTAAGGTTTAGGTATGCCATAGATACCTGTGGGCTAGTGTTATCATTTTTACTACAACTGGCGAAAAGCAGGCCGATTCCTGCTGCTGTTAAAATTTGCTTGTACATGGTTGAATTTTTTTTCTATGACCAAAACAAATTATTCTGCGTTGCAGCGAAAATGTAAACTGTGATAATTGGTGAATTGTGAACCCTGAATGGTGAATGCGCATGATTTTATGAAATGCTTTGCTGTAAAGGGTTTCAGGAGAATCACATCTTTATGCGATTGCCTTGTATTGGATTCTTTTGCACTGCCTGTTAGATGGGCTATATTGAAATCTGTTTAAAATACAGTCGTGTAATTTAACGACTGTTCAGGCAAAGTGGAGAAAACTACATTGCTTTTTAAATCACCGGCGGGATAGCGATCGTTCAGGATAAAATTGTACTTTGATGCCCTCAAAAACGAATTGCTATGTCTGTTACTACAGTCTATGATTTTGCAAAATACAAGACACCTACCGGAACAACATTAAACTGTAAAGGATGGGTGCAGGAAGCTGCCTTAAGGATGTTATTGAATAACCTGGATCCTGCAGTGGCAGAAAGACCAGAAGAATTAATTGTCTACGGAGGAAGGGGTAAAGCAGCACGAAATATTGAAAGCCTGGACCTGATTATACAATCCCTGAAAAAACTGGAAAACGACGAAACCCTGTTGATTCAAAGTGGTAAGCCTGTTGCAATTATGAAAACCCATGCGGATGCACCAAGGGTTTTACTTTCCAACTCACAATTGGTGCCTAATTGGGCCAACTGGAAACATTTTACGGAATTGGAGCAAAAGGGATTGATGATGTACGGGCAAATGACCGCCGGTTCCTGGATTTATATAGGCTCACAAGGTATTGTACAGGGAACTTATGAAACTTTTGCAGCGGTTGCAGATAAACACTTTAATGGATCACTGAAAGGAACACTTAGCGTAACAGCAGGTTTAGGCGGTATGGGTGGTGCACAACCACTTGCTATTACTATGTGTGATGGGGTAGCACTTTGCGCCGAAGTGGAAGAATGGCGCATTGATAAGCGAATTGAAACAAAATACCTTGACCTGAAATTTGTTGATATAGATGAAGCGATCGACAGAGCAATCATTGCCAAAGAAAAAGGCGAACGTTTGAGTATTGGTGTTCTGTGCAATGCAGTTCAATTGCTGCAAAAGTTAATTGAAAGAAAAGTCAGGGTAGATATACTTACTGATCAAACTTCGGCACATGATCCACTCATTGGTTATGTACCGCATACCTTGGATAATAATGCAGCAAATACATTAAGAGAAAAAGATCCCGAAGCATACATTGCGCTTGCTTATGATAGTATGAAATTGCATGTTGAACTGATGCTTGAATTACAGGCTTCCGGTGCAGTAACATTTGATTACGGTAATAATCTTAGAGCCCGAGCCCAGGAGCATGGGTTAACTAATGCCTTTGATTTTCCAGGATTTGTACCTGCCTATATTCGTCCTCTGTTCTGTGAAGGAAAGGGGCCTTTCCGCTGGGCAGCACTTAGTGGAGATCCGGCAGATATTGCTGTTACGGATGAATTGATTATTAATCTATTCCCTGAAAATAAATCGATGCAACGATGGATGAAGATGGCTAAGGAAAGGATTGCCTTTCAGGGACTACCAGCCAGAATTTGCTGGCTCGGACAAGGAGAACGTGAGAAAGCGGGTCTGGCGTTTAATGAATTGGTGAAGACTGGAAAAGTAAAAGCACCGATTGTTATTGGGCGCGATCATCTTGATACAGGATCTGTTGCATCACCTAACCGCGAAACAGAAGCAATGCTCGATGGGAGCGATGCTGTGGCTGATTGGCCAATATTAAATGCATTGGTAAATACTGCCGGAGGAGCAAGCTGGGTAAGTTTGCACCATGGCGGTGGAGTAGGTATGGGGTACAGTATACATGCCGGAATGGTAATTGTGGCAGATGGTACCGATGCCGCTGCACAACGTTTATCACGCGTACTTAGGAACGATCCTGGAATGGGTGTAATCAGACATGCAGATGCAGGATATGAATTAGCACAACAAACTTTAGTTAAGCATAACCTGGGCTTGTAACTTATGAGGGAGGTGTTAGGGGTTAGGTGTTAGGTGTTAGGTCTTTTATATAGTATGACCATACCTGCAACCCAGTACCTAGTACCTAGTGCCTAATACCTAATACCTAATACCTAACCCCTAACCCCCATATCGCTATAATTAATCAAGTCTTTTCATCAGGAGATCATCAATCTTTTTGAAAAGATGGTAGGGCTTATAGGTACGCCATTCCGGGAGATCCATTAATTCGATGTAGTAGTTTAATTTTTTCTTTTTGAAATCATATTGAGCGGCTTCGCTCATGTTTAAGGCCACTGCCCATCCGTTTTCTTCGGTGAGTTCATCGAACCATTCCTGGTAATATTCTTTGTCGCTGCTGTGAAAGTTCATTACATTTTCTGCAATGAGAATGTATTTGGTGATGCCCTGTTTGTAAAACATATCCATCACTTCACGTTTCAGTTCCATGATATCGTTTTCAATGGCATCGTTCCACTCCCCAAGCAATTCGATTACAGCGAAATTCAGTTCATAATCAACATAGATTACTTTCAGGTATAAGGTTCTGCTGCCAAAATCATCCCATTGCGGATGGATGTAATAATTGTAAACTGTCTGAGAAAATTCAAACTCACTGTATGTACGTCCAAAAAAAGGGGAACGTTGATCCTCCTCAGAAACGTAAATATGCCGCCAGTTATAAAAAGGCTCAATGTCGTGCATAGAAAATAAGAAATAAGAAATAAGAAATAAGGAATAAGGACCGAAAAATGAATGTGAAATGTTCAATAGACGCCTAAATCAAACTTTCATATTTCTTATTTCATATTTCTTATTCCTCTGTTTTCTCACCCTGCTGCCTCCACAGCTTTCTTTACGCTGCCATGTTTGAGTAGCAGGTCTTTAGCAACTTCGTATTCAGTTATTTTGAGGTTTTCCATCACCATTTTCACTCCTCTGTCAACCAGTTTTACGTTGCTCAGTTGCATGTTCACCATTTTATTATCTTCCACACGGCCAAGCTGAATCATTACGGCAGTTGAAACCATATTCAATACAAGTTTCTGGGCCGTACCACTTTTCATGCGGGTACTTCCTGTAACGAATTCTGGTCCAACCACTACTTCCACCGGAAAATCTGCTTCTCTTGACACTGGACTATTTGGGTTGCAACTGATACTTCCTGTAATAATTCCTTGTTTGCGACACTCTTTTAACGCACTAATTACATAAGGTGTTGTACCACTCGCTGCAAGTCCAACCACCACATCTTTATCACTAACAAAATGTCTTTGTAAATCTGCCCAACCTTGTTCGGTGCTGTCCTCTGCAAATTCAACTGCCTGTGTAATCGCTTTATCTCCACCTGCGATGATGCCTATAACAAGTCCGTAAGGAACCCCAAAGCTTGGCGGACATTCACTTGCATCAACAATCCCAAGTCTGCCACTGGTGCCTGCGCCGATATAAAACAGTCTGCCACCTGCAAGCATTTTGTCAGCGATTGCTGCTACCAGTTTTTCGATCTGGGGAATGGCTTTCTCCACTGCGTTGGGAACCATTTTATCCTCGTTGTTGATATTGGTCAGCAATTCCTGGATCGACATTTTTTCCAGATGCCTGTACGTTGAAGTCTGTTCTGTTACTTTAATAAACTCAGCCATAATGCTTTTTTAGCGGTGATATTCAATTAGTCCTTGCATGGGTGCTTTCAATACCCTGCCCAATTCCAGTTCGTATGTGTTACAAAGGTCTTTTAATACATCTTTGAAACCAAATGCAATACTGCCAACAAAATGAATAGGGTGGGTCCAGCTTTCCCTGTACTTGTATAAATGGGTGAAAAAGAAGTCGTTTAATCCGTCTTCAATAATGTTTTCAATCATATAATGTCCTCTGTTCTCGGCCAGAAATATGGCAAAAGAAGCGAGGTATCGGTTGGCGAGCGGTTTCTTGTAAACATTTTCCAGTATTTCCATTGGGGTAGTCTGGAAACGTTTTTCAAACCTTGCTTTAAGTTCTTCGTCGTAGGTATTATACAGGTAATACTGTATTACTTTTTTGCCCAGATAGGCACCGCTTCCTTCATCGCCAAGCACATAACCGAGTCCTGGACTGTTTTTTACCATTTTCTTACCGTTAAAAAAACAGGAATTGGCGCCGGTTCCGAGAATGCAGGCAATACCTTTCTGTTTTCCGCAAAGAGCCCTTGCTGCAGCGAGTAAGTCGTTCTGTACCTCAGCTTTTGATGCTGGGAACAATTTTTTCAATACAGATTTGAGTACGGTAACATTTTTAGGATTAGCGAGTCCGGTTCCGTAAAAAAAGACCTGTTTTACGGTGAATTTCTTCAGCTTAGGGAGTAATTCTTTCTCAAGTAATGCAATAATTTCTGGTCCTGATAAGAAATAAGGGCTGATTCCCTGGGTAATGATAGATTTGATTTTTTTACCATTTTCTAGTACACACCATTCACATTTGGTGGCACCACTATCAGCAATTAAACTTACAGGCATAGAATCATTTTGAAACCGGATAATAGAAGAAGCCACGAAGTACGAAAATTTTAATGAGAAATCAACTCATTTTATTGATTGATTAACTATACTAATGCCTGTTAGCCATTCATCCCAAGAGACAAAGAACTTAAACGATGAATTACGATATTTGCAGTATGGGAAATAATAAGTTGAAGGTTTGGTTGCCGATTTTGTTTGCCTTGGTAATGGTATTCGGTATGATGATTGGTTACCAGTTAAGAGATAAAACACAGGGTAACCGTTTTTTAAGCTTAAAAAAGAGCAGTGCCTTACAGGAATTGGTCGAGTTGGTTAGAAGTAAATATGTAGATCCTGTAAAAATCGATAGTATCAGTCAGGTTGCGGCAGATGAGTTATTATCACGTCTCGACCCGCATTCTGTTTATATTCCGGCTAAGGACCTCATGGAAGTGAATGAAGAACTGATGGGTAATTTTCAGGGTATAGGGGTAGAGTTTCAATTGTTCAGTGATACGGTACATGTGGTTACGGTAATAAAGGGAGGTCCTTCTGAGAAAGCTGGAATGATGGTTGGTGACAGACTGATTAAAGTAAATGACACTATTTCTCTGGCAGGGGTTAAAATTAAATCAGAACAGGTAAGGGCTACCTTAAGGGGGGCTGCTGATTCTAAAGTGCAGGTGACTGTATTAAGAAATGGCGTTGAGAAGAAAATTACCATACAGCGTGGAACCATCCCTGTTCCTACTGTAGACGTTTCTTACATGATATCACCGGGTGTTGGTTTTATCAGGATCAATCGTTTTGGAGAGCCTACCTATGAAGAGTTTATGCAACAACTTGAGCGATTACAGGCATTGGGTATGAAAGAACTGATCCTTGACCTGCGTGGAAATGGAGGTGGATTATTAAAAGAAGCAACTGATATAGCGGATGAGTTTTTGGATGAAGACAAACTGATTGTTTACACGGAGGGGGAACATGTGCCTAAAATGGAATACCGTTGTAAGCGTGACGGACTATTTGAAAAAGGAAAGCTTGTGGTGCTGGTAGATGAAACTTCAGCCTCAGCCAGTGAGGTGTTAAGTGGGGCATTACAGGATTGGGATAGGGCCACTATTATTGGACGACGTTCTTTTGGTAAAGGGTTGGTACAACAGCAGTTTCAGTTATCGGATGGCAGTGCTGTAAGATTAACGATTGCCCGTTATTTTACTCCATTGGGTAGAAATATTCAGAAGCCATATGATAAAGGGAAGGCAAAATATGAGGAAGACCTGGTGTCCCGCTGGCACAACGGAGAATTGGTAAAAGCGGATACCGTGAAACCAATCGGCACATCTTATAAAACACCAGGAGGTAGAATGGTTTATGGCGGTGGTGGCATAACCCCTGATATATTTGTAGCCTACGATACTACCAGGCTCGACACCGCTTTAATGGCCATGTACTATAAGAATACGATGAATAATTTTGTTTATCGTTTATACCTTAGCCAGCGCGAAAAATTTAATAGCTATAAAACCCCAGATGACCTTTATGGGCAATATTTACCGGGTGAATCTGAGTGGCAGCAATTGGTGGCATTTGCAGCAAAAGACAGTATAAAACTGGCAGGAGCTTCAGCAAAGGATAAAAAATTCCTATTGCATAATGTACAACTCATGATGGCAAGACAGATTTGGAGAACGGAAGGTTATTATGAACTGCAGAATAAAACAGATCAGACTGTTATAAAAGCGTTGGAATCCCTGAAATAACTGGGATTAAAGTTATTTACCCTGAGCAGCAAGATTAATTGAATTAAATGCCGGTTCATGAAAATGAAACTATCTATTATTGTCGCTATTTTAGTTGTTTGTGTTTCCGATGTAAAAGCCCAACCTAAAACAACATCACATGCTTCCCAGGTTTGGCTTGCTTACTTTAATCAAACAAGGCTTTCAAATAAATGGGGTTTATGGGGCGATTTTCAGATCAGAACCAGGGAAGATTTAGTGAGTCATTTTTCAACAGGAATTGCCAGGGTTGGGTTAACTTATTTTGTCGATGATAACGTGCGGTTAACCTTGGGCTACGGTTATATCAATAATTATCCTGCGAATGATAATATTAAACTCTCGCAGCCAGAACACCGTCCATGGCAGCAGGTACAATGGTTTACAAAAAATAAGCGGACCAGACTTATTCAGTACATACGTTTGGAAGAAAGGTATCGGAAACGTTATCTGAGTAATACGGAACTAGATAATAGCTGGGCATTTAATTTCAGGATGAGGTATAATATACTTTATCAGATACCATTAACGGCGGATGGGTTGATACCTAAAAAATTGTCGGCGATTATAAATGATGAATTACACATCAATTTCGGCAAAGAGATAGTGAATAATTATTTTGACCAAAATCGCTTTTTCCTGGGCTTGAACTACCAGTTAGATGCAAATCAAAACCTTCAATTTGGATACCTGAATACGTTTATTCAAACAGCCGGCGGAAACCAGTACCGGAATATTAATGCCCTGAGAGTGGCATTTTTGCAAAATTTAGACTTACGCAAGTAATAATCAGTGCTTTAGGGGAGTGTGTAAACAACCAATCAGCCTGATTTTTCGTATTTTTATTGTTGAGTTTGTTGACATCCAATACCCATATAAAATTAGGCTTATGTGTGAGGGCCCATAATCCGGAAGGCTTTTTAAATAAGTCTTTCTGCCTTTTTATTGTTTTATCTCTATTGTTTTTTTCGACCGACATTTTTGCCCAATGCGGTACTGGTACTTCACCTATTTATGATATCAATTTTTCTGCTGCAAAAGATACCTCATGGACACTCAATGCAGCAAGAAACGGCACTGCCTGTGTTGGAACGTCTGGTGAAGACGATCGTTGTATCAGGTTTAATGTAATGCTTAATCCTGGTTCGGATCTTTTGAATTTTACTGCGGATCAGTTAACTGGCGCAAGTTTTTATTCTATAAACTGTGGGGCATTAATACCTATAGGAACTCCGGCGTGTATTACTGGTTTGACCAGTGTATGTATTTCTTTTTGTAAACCAGGAGGCAACAAAGTAAATTATACCATTACTGCTTCCAGTATAATCAAAGGTTCTGCAGATTTAGTATTAAGGCAGAATTGCTCAGGTACAATGAGTGTAACTGGTGTATCTGCCGCTACTGTGGGTTGGCGATCAATATTTCCAGGTGCTGCAAATGCATATGATAGTTATTTAAGTGCTACATCTGGTGTAACAAGTGTAACGGTAACTCCGACTACAGGTGCACCTGCTTATATTGATTATGAAGTTAGTGGTACTGGTGCTTGTACTGGTCTTCGTAGAGATACCATTCGAGTTTACACGGTATCTCCAATGACGGTAAGCATCAATCCAACAAATCCGGCATTGTGTAATGGGGCGTCTGTTTCACTAAATGCAACAGTTAGTGGTGGTAATCCTCCCTATACTTATGCCTGGAGTACCGGATCAACAGCCGCAGGTATTACAGCATCAGTGGTAGGAAATTATTCAGTAAGTGTGGCGGATAATACTGTGGGCTGTCCGAATGAAGTTGGTAATGTAACGGTTGTTGCCGCTGCTACACCATCTGCACCAACGGTTGCACCAGTGAGTATCTGTGCAGGTAATACGGCAACATTAACGGTAACATCGCCCGTAGGAACACAGGAATGGTTTACCGTAGCCTCAGGAGGTACTGCAATTGCAACCGGAAATAGTTTTACAACACCTGTTTTGTTTGCCAATACAACTTATTACGTACAGGCAAATAATGGATGTACAGGCAGCCGAACAGCAGTAACTGTAACAGTAAATGCCATACCTGCAGCACCTACAGCTACTGGTGCCACCATATGCGCTGGTCAGACAGCCTCACTGAATGCAAGCGGCGGAGCTGGTGATGGTTTTAAATGGTTCGATGCTGCATCTGGAGGTAACCTACTTGTCTCTACTGCAGGGTATACAACTTCTGCGCTTAACACTGCAACTACTTTTTATGTGCAGGCTGAAAACAATGGATGTGTTGGTCCTCGAACAGCCGTTACGGTTAGCGTAAATAGTATTCCTGCTAATCCAACAATAGCAGGTACATCAATTTGTAGTGGTAATACGAGTACATTAACTGCTACCGCTCCTGGAGGTACCTATGAATGGTGGGATGCGGCCGTATTGGGAAATAGTATTGGAACAGGTATTGCCTTTACTACTCCAGTTTTAAATAGCACAACTACTTATTATGTACAAACCACGGTTAATGGTTGTGCCAGTGCAGGCCGAACTGCAGTAACGGTAACGGTTAATCCAACCCCAGCAGCGCCAACGGTAAACAATGCAAGTATATGTGGTGGCAATACAGCAACTGTTTCAGTTAGTTCATCAGGGGATACATATAGGTGGTATAATGCAGCAATTGGTGGAGATTTATTAGTTATTAATTCTTCATACACTTCACCAGTTTTAAATGCATCAGTAAATTATTATGTATCTGCAACTTCTGCAGCAGGTTGTGTGAGTAGTAGAGCTACAGCAACAGTAAGTGTTACGGCGATACAGAATCCTGTATTCACATACCCTTCGAGTACATTCTGTAAATCAGATCCGACACCGCCTGTGCCAAATTATATAGCACCTGGGGTAAGTGGAACTTTCTCTGGAACAGGATCATTAGTCATAAATGCTACAACTGGAGAGATTGATTTGACTGCAACACCAGTTGGCTCTTACACAGTTACTTTGAGTGTTGTAAGCGGATCATGTAGTTATTCTAGAAGCGTTACAGTTAATATTATTAATAATAGCCCAGACCCCAATTTCAATTATATAAGCGGACAGTTTTGTGTTAATCAATCGAATGCTACACCTGTATTTTCCGGAAGCGCAACACCAGGTGTGTTTACGAGTACGCCTGCGGGATTAACATTTCAGAATAACTCAACTGGTGAAATTGATTTTTCAAATACCAGTGCAAATACTTATTTCATAACAAATACAATAACAGGAGCAGGAGGTTGTGTAACAGTTTCGGCAACGATTCAAATCACTGTTTCTCCTCCACCTACAGTTGATGCAGGCTCTAACAAAATTGGATGTGAAGGTCAGCCAATTGCTTTAAATGGAATTATAGGTGGTACAGCTTCTTCAGGGGCATGGTCAATAGTAGGGGGAGGGCAAGGAAATTTTTCTAACTCAGGGGCACTTTCTAGTTCATTTACTCCTGCTGTTGGACAAACATTTATAACGATCCGACTTACAACGGATGATCCAGTTGGGGCATGTGCTGCAGTTAGTGATGATTTAACAATCGAAGTTAAGCCAACCCCAGCGCTTCCGTCTGTGACAATACCTTCAGTATGTTCTGGGAATACAGCGACTCTTATTGCAACTGCCCCGGGTGGAACTTACAAGTGGTTTGCAAATGCCAATGATATAACTGAATTGCAATCCGGAACTAATTTTACAACAGGAATACTTACTAGTAATTCGACCTTTTATATTTCAGCAACGTCATCAGATGGGTGCACAAGTAATAAGCAATCTATAGTAGTTCCAGTTAAATCTTTACCATCAATCAATACATCGTCAACAGGAAATGTATGTTCTGGCATTGCTCAAAATTATTCAATTGGAGCAGATATCCCTTCAAGCAGTTTTACGTGGAGTAGGGCAGCGGTCGTAAACATAAATAATCCGGTTATTTCTGGGCAAACGACAAATACAATTACCGAATCACTCAATAATATTACTACTAATGCTATCAATGTTGTATACCAGATTGTGCCCACCGCAAATGGTTGTACGGGCGCACCATTCAATTATACGGTAACGGTAAAACCAATACCCGCCACACCTACGGCTACAAATACTGGACCTGTTTGTGCGGGTGGAACCATCCAGCTTTCGACACCTAATGTTTCGGGAGCAACTTATTTATGGACAGGGCCATCAGCTTTTAACTCTTCCAATCGTGAGCCCCAAATCCTGAATGCATCAGGTGTAAATGGAGGTAACTATACCGTAAGTATTATTGTGGATGGATGTACAAGCCTGACAGGATCTGTAAACCAAATTATTAAAGCTATCCCTGCCGCTCCAACTGTTTCAAATTCATCACCAGTTTGTGTGGGTCAGGATGTTTCGTTAAGCACGCCGATTATATTGGGGGCGAGTTACCAATGGTCAGGCCCAAATAGTTTTTCAAGTACGTTGAGAGAACCTGTCATCAGTGCAGCAGGTTTTGCTAATGCAGGAAATTATTCGCTAGCAATTACCGTAGACGGTTGTGTCGGACCTTCAGCTAGTACAGCAGTAGTAGTTAATCCATTGCCTTCCGCAGTACCCATTTCCAGTACCGGACCAGTGTGTAATGCCGAACAACTTCGAATTGCCGCTGATGCATTACCGGCAGCTAATTATTATTGGACAGGCCCCAATGGTTTTGTATCTACGGATCGTGAGTTTGTTATTCCATCTATGAGTAGCAGCACCGTCGGCAGTTATCAGGTTGTTGTATCTGTTGCTGGTTGTCCGAGTTTAGCCAATACTTTTGATGCAACATTAAAACCTACACCATCTGCTCCTGCGATAGACCCGGTTTCGCCTGTTTGTGAAAACGGTACACTTGTACTCAATGCTGCTTTGGTTTCAGGAGCAACGTATAGCTGGACAGGCCCCGCTGGATTTATAAGCAATACACAAAGTCCGGCAATTACCGCTATTACAACTGCAATGGCAGGTAATTATGCAGTGAATATAGTTGTGAATGGTTGCAGAAGTGCTAATAATTCCGTGAATGTTGTGGTGAATACTTTACCAGCCGCACCTGGTTTAAGTACCGGTGGACCAGCATGTGTTGGAAATACATTACAGCTCAATGCTGGGAATATATCAGGGGCAACATATAATTGGTCTGGCCCCGCAGGGTTTACAGCCAGTACACAAAATCCAATAGTCACAAACGTATCATTGGCTAATGCCGGAACATATACTGCATCTGTAACAGTGAATGGATGTGCCGGGCCATCCGCTACGGTTAATGCAGTAGTTAATCCATTGCCAGGCCCTGTAAATATTAGTAGTACTGGTCCAGCCTGTATTGCAGATCCGCTTACAATTACGGCAGATGCTGTACCCTCAGCATCTTATCAATGG
The DNA here is from genome assembly GCF_946481145.1 of uncultured Sediminibacterium sp. Next base: position 112,072 of record NZ_CAMLMJ010000008.1, on the reverse strand, counting down.
TCGGGCCCGAATGGTTTTTCTTCTACGGATCGAACATTTGTAATTCCGTCTATGAGTACATCAACTGCAGGTACTTATCAACTGGTTATTGCTGTTGCCGGATGTACAGGTTCTCCGAATTTAATTGATGCAACGCTAAAACCTACACCAAATCCACCAACCATTGATCCGGTATCACCTGTATGTGAAAATGGAACATTGGTATTGAGTGCAGGATCGATATCAGGTGCTACATATAGTTGGTCGGGACCAGCTGGTTTTGTCAGTAATGCACAGAGTCCGGCAATCTCGTCTATTACTGCCGCTATGGCTGGTAATTATGCGGTGAATATCTTAGTGAATGGGTGCAGAAGTGCAAACAATATCGTGAATGTGGTAGTGAACCCACTTCCTGCCGCCCCTGTATTAAGTACAGGTGGGGCAGTTTGTGTTGGAAATACTTTGCAATTAAATGCGGCAAATATTTCTGGCGCCAGCTATAGCTGGACAGGCCCGGCAGGGTTTGTATCAAATTTACAGAACCCCCTTGTTACAAATGCAGCGTTAAACAATGCAGGAGTTTATACAGCTTCAGTTACTGTTAATGGATGTGCAGGACCGACGAATACGATTACAGCAATCGTTAATCCTTTACCTGGAGCAGTAAATATCAACAGTAGTGGCCCTGCATGTCAGGGAAGACCTTTGCAACTTACGGCTGATAGTGTTGTTGCTGGTGTGTATACATGGTCGGGACCAAATGGATTTACTGCCAATACACGCAGTATTTCTTTTGCATCTATGAGCGCGTTACTTGCGGGAAATTATCAGGTTGCAGTTGCAGTAGCTGGATGTCCGGGTGCAAGTAATAGTATAACAACTGTGCTGAAACCAACACCCGCAGCACCTGTAATAAATACGGTTGCGCCGATATGTGAAAATGGACCTTTATTACTCAGGCTAAATACAGTTACTGGCGCTATTTATAACTGGTCTGGCCCAAATGGATTTACCAGTAATGCACAAAACCCATATTTTGATTCTGTAAAATTAAATCGCTCAGGTATTTATACAGCATCCGTCACAGTAGATGGTTGCATCAGCAATAACAGTTCTGTAAATATTAATGTAATACCCGAACCAACTGCCCCAACGATAAGCAGTAATAGTCCTGTATGTATCAACACGCAATTGCAATTCAATGCTGGTGCTGTTGCTGGTGCAACTTATAAATGGATTGGAGAAAATGGTTATACTTCTTCTCTGCAAAACCCATTGATCAATACAGCAGCACTAAGAGATACAGGAAAATATGGGTTGGCTGTAACAGTTAATGGATGTGTAAGTGATACTTCTTATCTACAAGTTGCAGTTGATAAACTTGCGGTAGTAGATGCGGGAACAGATCAGGTGGTTTGTGCCAATAATGCTTTGGTTAATCTTTCCGGAACGGTTAGTGGCGGAACCACCAGTGGTATATGGTCTACAAGTGGTACTGGTCGTTTCGGTACAAGAGCAGGTAGTTTGAATAATACTTATTTTCCGAGTAGCACGGATACAGCGAATGGTTTTGTTCAGCTAACGCTTACTTCAACCAATAATGGTTCCTGTGGTGCTATCAATGCGTCAATTGTTGTGCAAATTACCGATGCTCCATTTGTAGATATAGGAGCAAATAAAGTGGTGTGTGCAAATGATTCAATGCTGACGGTGAGTGCATTGTTTCGCAATGCAACTGGCGTTAGGTGGTCAACCAACGGTACAGGTTCGTTTGATGCATCTAATAACGCTGATGCAAACTATATTTTTTCAGATCGCGATCGTACTTTAAATAGTATTCGGCTTATCGCTACATCTACAGGCAATGGAAACTGTCTTGCGGCGACAGATGAACTGGTGGTAAATCTGGCTCCTATACCAGAAGTTGATGCGGGAAAAGATGTATTGGTTTTCGAGAATACGCCATATACTTTAAATCCGTTGATTAATGGTGCGATACAATCTTTTCAATGGTCGCCAGCTAATTTTCTGAATAATCCTAATTTACGTACGCCGGTTTTCAGGGGCAATGCTGACCAAACCCTTCGATTAACTGTAGTAAGTACCAATGGATGTGTCGCTACGGATGAAATTGCTATCACCGTTTTAAAACCTTTCCCCATCCCGAATGTATTTACACCTAATGGTGATGGTATTCATGATACCTGGGTAATTCCAGAGCTCAATAAATACCCCGATGCAGAAGTAAGTGTGTTCGATAGGACAGGGAAGCGGGTATTCTACACCAATGGATACAAGACACCTTGGGATGGAAGGTATGAAGGACAGCCACTTCCATTTGCCACATATTATTACATTATCATTCCAAAAATAATTCAGGGGGTATTCTCCGGATCAGTTACAATACTCAAATAGTTGGGTTATCTGATTAATACTAAAGTGCCTGATTGCTGTTGGTCTTTACCTAAAAGCGTTTTATAATTAATCTTATAAACATAAGTGCCTGATGGTTGTGGTTGTCCACTTACATTACCATCCCATCCCTTATTTGTATCAGTTGTTTCAAATACCAATACACCCCATCTATTGAAGATTTGCATCCTGTATCCGGGTAATGGTACTGGTATCAGTGGCTTGAATGCTTCATTTTTACCATCACCATTTGGAGTGAAGGCATTAGGTATCATGATGTCAACACAGTATGTAGTGCCAATGGTTATTTGGTCGGTTCCATAACATCCGTTTTTGTCGCGAACCTGTAACTCGTAAGTGCCTGCCTGTGTAATAGCCCTTGGATTTTGCGTGTTTCCATCGCTCCAGTTGTAGTTGGTATAGTTTGGTAAATCAATAGTGTATGTTGCCGTACTACAGATGATAGTGTCTCTGGGTAAGAATTGTGCGGGTGTATCTACCAGGTAAAGATTGGTAACCACTATAGAGTCGCAACCCAGGTAGGTCTTTAAAGAATCGGTGTAAACCCCTCTGCTGTTTCTCCATGTTCCTCCGAGTACCACAGAATCGCCCCGGCAGATTATCAGATTACGGTTGGTGAATTTCAAAGGGTTTACGGTCAGGTTTAAAAGACGTACACTGTCGCAGCTATTAGCCCCTGTAAATACATCTGTATAAGTTCCGGTAGTTGAATAGCCCATATATTGTTCATTCCCGCAAATGGTAATATTTACAATTGTTACGGGTGGTTGATATAGAAAAGTGTCTATATTATTTGTACTATCCTTTTCAGAGAAAGACCTGCTTTGCGGAAGTATTTTAATGTTATTTCCATTGTCGTTAATGGAGGCATATATAATACCTGTGCCGATATGCTTAATAGATCGGGTGAATGATTGCGATAAAGCGAAAATGGTATCCGTAAGTTTAAATACAGGGCCTAATAAGATTGCAGTATCAGTAGTTGGGTCCCCCTTATAAAAGCTAAGTTCAAGGTTTTTGGGAAGTACCCCTTTTTTATAACTATTTTGTATGGTGAAGCTTATTGCTAGACTGTCTTTGGATAAACAATAAGCCTGTTGAATTAATACGGTATAATCATTTACGGGAGGCACTTTTATGGTAACGTAACTAGTGTCGAGGCATTGATATTGACTTCTTACTACCAATCGTTTTATTCTGCTTGAATCTGCCAGAAAAATGGGTGAGGGGCAGGAGGTACAACTTAATTGTTTTGCATCTGTCCAGGTATAAGTTGAGGTAAAACTTGGGTCCGGAAAAGTTCCTCCATTGATTAACAGGGTGTCATTTGGTTCAAGGGTTGTATCAAGAGGAGATACTACGGCACGGAACCTGATATTATTTACCCGAAGAGCATTATTGGCATAATTCAATTCTTTTAAAATCGTGTTAGGTAAGCTTATAGGTATTGAATTGCCTGAATCGCCCACAACTGCATATAAGCTATCTATGTGGCGATATCCAATATCAATAATATGTGTATAATAATATCCGCAACACCGGCCTTTTATTTCATCCGGAACAATAAATGTGGTATCTATTTTTTTGGCATTTGGTAGCGATGGGTTTCTGTCGTAAAAGCTAATGGGAGTTTTGGCAGGAATAGGTTTATAACCACTGTTGCATACAATTAATTCCAACCTGACTTTTGTTTCCTGGAAACAATTCGCTCTCGCTACATACAATGATGCATCTGATGTTGGGTCAAAAACAGTGATATTTAAGATATTGGTACTGTCAGTGCAGGTTCCGTTACTGGCAATCAAGCGGATAAAATGTTGACCTGGATCCTGAAATGTATAATTGAGGTTTGTAGCATTAGATATTTCCTGTTCCGTTAAAGAACTGTCGTTGCGCATCAACCATCTATAACTGGTAGCGTTTAGTGATTGATTGGTAAATAGAATGCTATCCAACAAAATGTTGGCTTTAGAGGCGATGGTCTTTTTATTATTGTAGAACCTGGCTATAACACCACAACCAATAATTACTTCATCACGGTATGAAGCAAAACAAGACACCCCATTGAAAGCTCGCAGGGTAACGATAAATTTCCCTTCTGTAATAAATGTATAATTGAGGTTAGTACTTATTCCTACTAGAGAGTCGTTTACATACCATTGGAAACTGCTGGCTCCGGTTGATGTATTGGTAAAACTAATTAGATCACCTGTTTTGGGTATAGCATTATTTCTGGTAAATGATGCAAGGATATTATCGTTACAAGGTTTGTTGCATTTGTTTTCAAGCAATCCCTTTCTCTGGGTATTAATAGCAGTTCGCATTCTAATTGCTTGTCCAAAAGTAAATTGGTTCGCACAACTTCCATTCCCATAGTCCATAAAGTTCAGCGAGAAATCGGCGGTATCTCTCGGAAAGTATCCATTTGAATAATTAGATAAAGTATCTGTAGAACAGGAGTTCATACCTGTAGGATTACTACAGGCAAGTGTGTAGTTAGGAAATCCGTCTGGTGGCGTGTCGCAAACCCTGTCGCCATCTGTTTCACAATTATTGTTAGAACAAAACCCTTCAAATGTGTGGTATAAGCCCAGGTAGTGCCCCATTTCGTGGGCAAACAATGAACCGAAACCACTTATTACAATGCCATCAGAAGGGCCGCCACCCGGAGGCAGGGTTGCATAACCGCCTGCATTAAGTCTTGTCCACGTATCGCAGGAAAAGTCAGCACTTATTTCTCCGATAATATTATTTACCAACCAAACATTGATATAACGGGAGGGATCCCATTGAGCGAGTTTTTTTAATCGATCATCCTCCGTAAACATATTTAGGTTGTCGCCGTATGTAGATACAACTCTATTAATTCCATCAGTGATTCCTCCGTCTGGTGCTACCTGGGCCAAGCAGAAGCGTATTTTGGTATCAACTCCGGTGCTACCATTATAGCTGCCAGATTTTCCAAAAGCATTGTTCAAATCATTGATGGCATTTATAATGGTGGTATTAGTTATGCTATATGGATTTTGATTGATAATGTGGAAAACCACCGGTAGAATGATGGTCGTATCAATGGTATTAGATTTCTTAACCAAAATATCATTATTCATCTTCATTTCCTGAACCCGAAATGTACTGGAGCTTCGTTTTATTGTCATTAACTGATCGAAACTGCAAAGAATGGGGGAAGGGGGAGTATTGGGACTATAAGGACTATTTGTTTTAACGGGTATGGTTTGTTGGGCTATTGTTCTGCTAAGGCTACAGCAAATACAGCATGTAAGAATAAGGATTTGGATAGACTTAAATAGCTTCATCAAAAAAAGTTGGCTCAGATATGATTTAAATCTAAGATACGGGATGTGTATAAAATGAAGCTTGCGGAATATGCCTGGTTTTAGGAATATTAAAGGTAAATGTGGGCCATGATATGCACATAATTGCTTGAATGTGAGTAAATCATCTAAAAAAGAATAATAAAAATTTGGCTGTTTTTTTATTTCACCTATTTTTGCACTCCCAAAACGAAGAATAGTAATATTAATCGTTTTTTAAAAGGGCGATTCCGTAGCTCAGTTGGTAGAGCAATACACTTTTAATGTATGGGTCCTGGGTTCGAGTCCCAGCGGGATCACAAAGGCTACTGATTTCAGTAGCCTTTTTTTATTTACTTTGTATCACAGTTTGTTTTCTCCAGCAATAATGTATTCATAATGGCTCAATTTCTCAACAAAGTAGTAGTAATTACCGGTGGCTCTGATGGTATTGGTAAGGCATTAGTAGAAGCTTTCCTCGAATTAGGCGCAAAAGTGGCCACTTGTGGGAGGAATTATGATAAACTTTATCAATTGCAGTCACAACATACCAATAAGCCATTGCTTATACATACAGCCGATGTGAGCAAGGAACTGGATTGTAAGCAATTTATCGAACAAGTAATCAAATCCTTTGGCACAATAGATATATTGATCAATAATGCCGGAGTGTCTATGCGGGCACTTGTTACTGAAGCAGAACTCGATACAATTCGTAAGGTGATGGACATTAATTTCTGGGGAACGGTTTGTACCACCAAATTTGCCTTGCCTTATATTATTGCAAATAAAGGAACTGTTGTAGGAGTATCTTCTATTGCCGGATATCGTGGATTACCCGGAAGAAGCGGTTATTCAGCTTCTAAGTTCGCAGTACATGGTTGGCTGGAAGCATTAAGAACAGAATTATTAGACTCTGGCGTAAATGTTATGTGGGTTTGCCCGGGTTTTACCAGTTCAAATATTCGGAATGCGGCATTGAATAAATCAGGAGAATCGCAGGGTGAATCACCTATGGACGAAGGAAAAATGATGAGCGCCGATGAATGTGCCACTCATATTATCAAAGCAATAGAAAAAAGAAAACGCACCATTGTTTTAACATTTACCGGAAAAGAAACTGTTTTCCTAAACAGGTTTTTCCCATCTCTAGCCGATAAGCTGGTTCGTAAGTTTTTCTTTAAAAACGGTGAGTTGGTGAAATAACATAAGCTTCCTTGCGTTATTTAGGCGGCATGCCCATTGTTACCTTAACTACTGATATCGGACAGCGCGATTTTCTTGTTGGCGCTATAAAAGGACAGTTCCTGCAACTGGATCCTACAGTAAATTTGTGCGATATTACCCATTACCTGCCCCAAACCAATTATCCCCAGGCATCTTATATCTGTACCAATGCCTTTAAACATTATCCTGCAGGCACATTTCATGTAATCATTGCCAATCTCTTCGATACACCATTGAAATACCTGCTAATGGCAAAATATCGCCAACAGTATATCATTTGTGCTGATAATGGCTTATTGACCATGATAACTGGCGAAAAACCTGCTGAAATGGTATCAGTTTCTTTAGGTAACGCCCATAACTTATTGCAAATCACATCTGCAGTTGCGGTGGCCGTTAATACAGTTTCCAAAACCGGTCAATTATCCAGTGTAGGACAGCCAATTTCAACTATTGATGAAAAATATCCGCTTAGACCAACACTTGGTCCTGATTGGATTGAAGGTCAGATACTGTTTATTGACCAGTTTGAAAATGTGGTAATCAATATAACTGAGGCTGAATTTAATGAACAACGTAAGGGAAGGGGCTTCAAAATAGTGTTTAAGCGTAATGAAGTAATAGAAACTATAAGTGCCAACTATGCTTCCGTTCCGGAAACCGAAAAGCTGGCCTGGTTCAATTCTGCAGGCTATTTGGAGATAGCCCTTAGAAACGGCAATATGGCCGGACTATTTGGCCTCCAGGGCTTTAATGAGCAACTCCAAAAAGCCCCAACAGTAGATACCAGTTGGTTTTACCAGACTGTTAGGGTGTTTTTTGAGGGGTAAGGTATTAGGTGTTAGGGATTAGGTGTCGTATCAGATTCCTTACTCACTATTCACTACTCACAACTCACTATCTTCATTCACCATTCACAATTCACAATTGCCCATTCACCATTCACATTTTTCAGTATTTTCGCATCCGCAACGGCGAAGGCCGTCATTCATTTAATCATCAATATATTTTATGGCATACGACTTAATCGTAATTGGCAGTGGTCCCGGAGGTTATCCGGCTGCTATTCGTGCTTCACAGCTTGGATTTAAAGTAGCAATCATTGAAAAAGAAAGCCTGGGTGGTGTTTGTCTGAACTGGGGTTGTATTCCCACAAAGGCATTACTGAAAAGTGCGCAGGTATATGAATACGTAAAACATAGTGCCAAATACGGTATTAACGCAACCGGTACACACGATTTTGGCGGCGTAATTAAGTTCAGTCGCGGTGCTGCTGAGAAAATGAACAAAGGTGTTCAGTTTCTCATGAAAAAGAATAAGATTGATGTGATCATGGGGTATGGTAAAGTGCAGTCAAAAGGTAAGGTAGAAGTTACCGCTGCCGATGGAAGCAAACAAGTAGTCGAAGCCAAATATATTGTTATCGCTACTGGTGGTCGTAGCCGCGAATTACCAAACCTGAAACAGGATGGTAAAAAAGTAATCGGTTACCGCGAAGCAATGGTATTACCTGAGCAACCAAAAAGCATGATCATCGTGGGAAGTGGTGCAATAGGTGTTGAGTTTGCTTATGTATACAACAGCATGGGTACTAAAGTAACCATCGTAGAATTTATGCCGCGCATCGTTCCGGTTGAAGATGAAGATATTTCAAAAGAACTGGAGAAAAATTATAAAAAACAAGGCATTGAAATCATGACCAATGCTTCTGTTGAATCACTGGATACCAGCGGAACAGGTGTAAAAGCACAGGTTAAAAAACAAGACGGATCAATCGTTACACTGGAAGCTGAAGTAGTATTAAGTGCAGTAGGTGTAGTAGCGAATATTGAAAATATTGGTCTTGAAGAAAATGGTATTAAAACCGAAAAAGGTAAGATCGTGGTAGATAAATTCCAGCAGACATCTGTTCCTGGTATTTATGCAATTGGTGACTGCTCGCCTGGTCAGGCATTAGCACACGTTGCATCTAAAGAAGGTATCAATGCTGCTGAACACATGGCTTATCTCGAAAAGAAACACCACCACCTGCCTGAAGCAATTGACTACAACAATATTCCTGGTTGTACTTATTGCACGCCTGAAATTTCAAGTGTAGGTTATACAGAGAAAGCTGCTAAAGAAGCTGGTTACGAAATTAAAGTAGGTAAACTGCCATTTGTAGCAAGCGGTAAAGCTACTGCAGTAGGTGCTACCGAAGGTTTCGTAAAAGTAATCTACGATGCTAAGTATGGTGAGTTCTTAGGCTGTCACATGATCGGTTACAACGTAACAGAAATGATTGCCGAGGCTGTAGTAGCCCGTAAACTGGAAACAACCGCTCATGAAATCCTTAATGCAGTACACCCTCACCCAACTATGAGTGAAGCACTGAAAGAAGCAACTGCTGCTGCTTATGGAGAAGCGATAGATATTTAATGGCTGATGTCGGATGGCTGATGTCGGATTTGATTTCAGATGTCAGATGTCAGATCTCAGATTTTTTTAGGATATTTTTTAGGGCGTTCTGGCTTTTGCCGGGACGTTTTTTTTTGCTAATGGCTAATGGCTTATAGCCAATAGCCATTAGCCATTACCGAAAAAATTGCCTGGTGCTCTTGCTTTCTGTATACAAGGGGACTGATTTTGTGCACTCATTTCTATTTGCTGGGCAAGCAGTAAAATAAATCGTTATCCGTCATCATAAAGTTAAACAAGGGGGTGTAAAATCATAAAAAAATCGGAACTTACCGTTCCGTCAGTATTAGAAGAGCTGACTCACATATAATAAAATTTAAACCATGGCCATCATTAAACTGCATGTAAACGGCAAAGAAAAAGAAGTGGATGTAGATCCGGCTACACCTGTTTTATGGGTATTGCGTGATCACCTTGATCTTACCGGAACTAAATACGGATGTGGTATTGCTTCCTGCGGTGCCTGCACAATTCATCTGGATGGGATGCCTGTCAGATCCTGCCAATTGCCGGTAGTGGCAGTAGGGGCCAAAAAAATTACCACTATTGAAGGTCTCTCAGATAATAATACACACCCTGTTCAGGCCGCATGGATTGAGGAACAGGTGCCTCAATGTGGTTATTGTCAGTCGGGCCAAATCATGGCAGCCGTTGCCTTATTGAAAAACAAAGTATCGCCTACAGATACAGATATTGATGTTGCGATGCAGGGCCATATTTGCAGATGCGGTACTTATCCACGTATAAGAGAAGCAATCAAAAAAGCATCCAAAAAGATGTCTGCCAAAGGTTAGCATCAATCATTTTTAACCACAACAATGATCCATTATGGAACCAAAAGATATATCAAGAAGAAAATTCATCAGGGCTGCCGGATTATCTGCCACAGCACTAACCTTGGGTTTCTACTTTTCAGGTGAATCAAAAGCATCTACCATTATTAAAGGAGAAGATGCGGAAAACTATGGGGTTTCCCTCAATTCTTGGATACACATTGATACCAATGGTAAAGTAACCATTGTATGTCATCGCGCTGAAATGGGACAGGGGGCTTATCAGGCCATACCGCAAATGATTGCAGAAGAATTGGAAGTAAATCTTGATGAAGTCAATATCATTTTCGGTAAAGGTGATACTGTTAAGTATGGTAGTCAGGTTACAGGAGGCAGCTCAACAGTTCGGGGTACTTATAAAAATCTGTTGAAATTAAGTGCAACTGCGCGCGAAATGCTGGTTGCAGCCGCTGCTGCGAAATGGAGTGTGCCCGTTGCTGAATGTTTTGCAGAAGCCGGACATGTGATACATCGTGTGTCTGGGAAGAAAATGCATTATGGGGAATTAGTGGCAGATGCTTCAAAGTTGCAAACACCTAAAGATGTACAACTTAAAAAAGTAGCCGATTATAAGCTCATAAGAAAGCCACTTCCCAGACAGGATACTCCATTAAAAACGAATGGTACAGCAATTTTTGGGATTGATAAAAAGTTACCCGGAATGCTTTACGCTGTCGTGGAACGCAACCCTCGATTAAGAGGTAAGGTGAAATCATACGATGATAGTGCTGCGCTTAAAGTGCCCGGGGTAAAAAAAGTGTTTAAAGTTACCATGAAAGTCTTTGATACGGATCGCGAAGGGGTAGCAGTAGTTGCTGAATCAACCTGGGCGGCCATGCAAGGAAGAAAAGCGTTGAAAGTGGTTTGGGATGATGCTGGTTTTGAATATGTGAATACAGAAGAACTATATAAAAAAATGAAGGCAGACCTGCAGTCTAAAGAGGGATTGTCTGCTAAAAAACAAGGTGATCCTGATGCAGTATTGGCGCAGCAGAAAAATAAACTGGATGTTGTTTATGAAACACCTTATCAGGCACACGCCTGTATGGAACCATTGAATTGTGTGGCACATTATAAAGGAGATGCTGTTGAAATATGGGGGCCAATACAGGCGCCTGATTGGGTGCAGGGAGATATCAGTCAGAAAATGGGCCTCAAAAAAGAAAATGTACAGGTTAATATGACATTTCTTGGAGGTGGTTTCGGTCGAAAAGCTTTCCTCGATTATACGCACGAAGCCTGTTTGATCTCAAAAGAAACAGGGGCTCCGGTACAGGTTATCTGGACACGTGAAGATGATATGACGCAAGGTCCTTTCCGACCGGGAATAAGCTACAGAGCTGAAGGAGCAGTGAATAACGGCGAAATCAGTGCGGTTAAATTCAGGATGTGCGGACAAAATATCGGACATTGGATGGGTAGTAAGAAAGATGTTCCCAATGATAGTGTATTGGAAGGCTTCCAGCCGCATTATCTGGATAATATTAAAAACATTAGTTTCTCTGATATTCCTTTTGAAACGCCTGTTCCTATCATGTGGTGGCGTTCTGTATATGCATCTACTAATGGGTTCGCTTATGAAAGCTTTATGGATGAACTCGCAATTGCAGCAGGCAAAGATCCATTGGCTTTTAGAAAACAATACCTGCAAAACGAACGTTGTCAGAAACTATTAGAAAAGGTAGAACAGGTTTCCGGATGGAAATCCCGAAAGCCCAAACAAGGATATGGCGTTGCAATTACGGAGTGTTTCAATAGCAGCGTAGCACAGGTAGTTAAAGTATCAAAAGATGCTTCTGGCAAAATCAAGATCGATAAAGTGTGGGCTGTAATTGATTGCGGCTGGTATGTAAATTCCGATACGGTACGAGCACAGGTTGAAGGATCAATAGTTATGGCATTAGGTGCTGCAACAAATCATGAAATCCATTTCAAAGACGGATTGACCGTTGAGAATAATTTTACTACTTACCGAATGCCCAGAATAAATGAAATTCCACCGATAGAAGTATTTATTATGGACAATAATGAAGACGCCGGAGGTGTGGGAGAACCAGGTTTACCGCCATTTACACCAGCACTAACCAATGCTATTTTTGATTTAACAGGTAAGCGAATCAGAAAATTGCCATTTAATCTGGCTAAGATTTAATTTGTTTGAAATAATTTTTATATGGTAAAAAAAATATTGACACTATCTATAATCGTATCAATAGTTATAATATCGAGTAGCTTTATTCAAAGTGACGTACAAAAAAGTATTACACGGGGTAAAGAAGTCTATGAACTTTATTGTCAGAATTGCCATCAACCCGATGGCATGGGAATGGCGGAAATCAATCCGCCATTGGTTAAGGCTGACTATATGAAAAAACCTGCCAAAGATCTGATTAATGTTATCCTTAAAGGATCAATGGCCAGTTTAACCGTAAATGGAAAAAAATACCTGGGTTCTATGCCTGCACAGGAATACCTGAATGATGAACAAATTGCTGATGTCCTCAATTTTATCAAAAACAATTGGGGGAATAAAATTCCAGGACTTGTTACACCAGCGATGGTAAAAGCACAACGCAAATAAAACAGTAGCTTCTCTTATTTAGTATCATGCATGAAATTCTGGCCATTATAAATGCGTATCACCAGGCTATGTCAGCAGGAAAAAAATCAGCGCTGGCAACGGTGGTGCATGTGGAAGGGTCATCCTATAGAAGACCGGGTGCAAGAATGCTGATTACCGAAGATGGACAACTTACCGGATCTATCAGTGGGGGATGTCTGGAAGGAGATGCATTCAGAAAAGCACTTCATGTGATCCTTTCTGAAAAAGCCATGCTGGTTACCTATGATACTGCTGATGAAGATGATGCTAAATTCGGAATGGGACTGGGTTGTCAGGGCGTGATTCAGGTATTGATTGAACCATTGCAGGGTGAGAGAGGACAGGAGATCATTACATTACTTGAAAAAGCAACAGGCGCTCGCCAGAAAAGTGTACTGTTTACTTTGTTCTCCATAAAAGATAAAAGATCGCCACAGTATGGCTCCTGTTTTTGGATGGGGGAAGATGATCAACAGTCAGGGCAACTACCTTTCCGAGATATAGACTTGTTTATACAAGAAGGCATTCAGGCCATGGGAAAAGGTAAATCTGTATTCTTTTCCCATCAATATAAAGATCAGGAATTGGTCATCTTTGCAGAATTGGTTCAACCTTCTGTTTCATTGGTTATTGTGGGAGCGGGTAATGATGTAATTCCATTGGCAAATATGGCATCCATATTAGGTTGGCAATCTGTCATTATCGATGGCAGACCCATGTATGCTACCAAAGAAAGATTTCCTATGCCTTCCTGCCAGGTGTTTCATGCAAAAGCTAATCAATTACTGGAGCATGTAACCATAGATCATAGAACGATGTTTGTATTGATGTCGCACAACTATAATTATGATCTGTCTATCTTAAAAGAACTGTTGACAAAAGAAGTTACCTATATAGGTGTTTTAGGGCCACATAAAAAAATGCAAATGATGATGGATGAATTGAAGGAGGGAGGAGTTGTATTGTCAGATAAACAGCAAACTGCTATTCACGGGCCTGTTGGATTAAATATTGGCGCTGAAACGGCGGAAGAGATTGCGGTGTCTATCATCGCTGAAATACAGGCTGTATTAACTTCCTCCAATGCACTTCCCCTGCGAGAGAAAAAAGATGCTATACATCAGCGGGATGATTTAGCTATTCAATCTGTTATTTCATCTTCATCTGTTTGATTCATTCATGAAAAACAAGGAAACTGCTGTATTGATTTTAGCTGCCGGAGCATCAAAAAGACTCGGCAGACCCAAGCAGCAGCTTGTATTTAAGGAACAGACGCTGCTCAACAGAATTATTGAAACAGCTAAAGAACTTGCTTCGGGTCCTGTTTTGGTTGTACAGGCTGATCATGCTGAAAGGTTGGAGCAAGGTGGGATTATATCTCTTTCTAATTCAAAATGGGAAGAGGGTATGGCAAGCTCCATTCATTGTGGAATAGATAGGCTGGTCAGCGATTATCCAACAGTAGATAAATTGATCATAACAGTATGTGATCAGCCCTTTATTACTGCTGAATTATTCAGGGAAATGATTGACTTACAAATGCGAACCAATCAACCAATGATAGCCTGTAAATATGCTGATACTATTGGCACGCCTGTATTATTTCATCAATCAGTCTTCGGTGAATTAATGGCTTTAAGCGGTGATAAAGGGGCAAGACAATTACTAAAGAAAGATGCGCAACGGGTTGGATTGGTTAACTTTCCACTTGGAAGTATCGATATCGATACAGCAGAAGATTATGAAGGGTTGATTAAATTGTAAAAACATGATTGTAGATACGCATCATAGGGTTCATAATTATTTAAGGATTTCGCTGACGGATAATTGTAATCTTCGTTGCTTTTATTGTATGCCGGAGGATGAATATGACTTTGCGTCTGCACAACAACTGATGCAGGTAGAGGAGATCGAAGCCCTGGCAAAAATATTTGTTAGCCAGGGAGTCAATAAAATCAGACTTACCGGTGGTGAGCCATTGGTTAGGAAAGATGCAAAGGAAATCATCAGAAGACTTGCAGCATTACCTGTAACCTTAACCATTACCACCAATGGAACCCGCCTGCATGATTTTGTGGATGTGTTAAAGGAAGCTGATGTGAAGTCTGTCAATATCAGTTTGGATACTTTACAGTCAGATAAATTTCAATTGCTGACAAAGCGTGATCAGTTTGAAATAGTTCAAAAAAATATTGAACTGATGATCGTAAATGGCTTTCATACGAAAGTGAATGTAGTTGTTATGCGGGGTATCAATGATTCGGAAATCAATGATTTTATTACCTGGACAAAAGACCATCCTATTCATGTGCGATTTATTGAGTTCATGCCCTTCAGCGGCAACAGCTGGAACAGCGATAAGGTTTTTACCATGGATGAAATGTTAGGTGTAATCGGTGAAAAATTTGATTTTATACCGCTGCAGTCCGATAAACATGATACTGCGAAAAAATTTATGGTGCCTGGGCATCAGGGTACATTTGCCGTTATCAGTACCATGAGTGCGCATTTCTGTGGCGATTGCAATCGTATCAGGCTAACAGCCGATGGGAAAATTAAAAACTGCCTGTTCTCAAAAGATGAAATAGACTTATTGACGCCATTAAGAAACGGCGATGCTGTATTGCCTTTGATTCATCAATCCATTGCGGCAAAAGCGGCAAAACTAGGTGGTCAGTTTACAGAAGATTATGCAAAGCTGGAAGCCGATAGTATTAAAAACAGAAGTATGATCACCATTGGTGGTTAATCAACCGATTGATAAATATTTCGACAGACTATGATCAGTGTATCAGAAGCCAGAACAATCATTCAACAAAATATTCCGTCAGTTTCAACTGTAGAGATGAAACTGCAGGATGCTGTTGGGCTGAGGTTATCGGCAGATATTATTGCTCCGGTAGACATACCAGCTTATCCTCAGTCATCTATGGATGGATATGCATTTAGTTATGATAATTGGAAAGATAATCTTCTACTGGAAGTAAAAGGAGAGATGGCTGCGGGAAATCAAACAGTCTTCACGGTGGAGCCGGTAAATGCGGTACGTATTTTTACCGGAGCTGCGGTACCCAATGGGGCTGATACCGTGGTGATGCAGGAAAAAGTACATATTACCAATGGCAGGTTAACAATATTGGACGATCAGTTATTGCGCGGTAGTAATGTTCGGTTGCAGGGATCAGAAGTAAAGGCAGGAGAACTGGCATTGGCTGCGGGTACAATATTAAGCCCTGCTGCCCTTGGTTTTCTTGCTGGTATGGGTATTACGCAGGTACCCGTTCCCTGTCGGCCAAAAGTTACCATTATCATTACCGGAAATGAATTGCAAATGCCCGGTGAGAAACTTGAATATGGGCAGGTGTATGATGCAAACTCTTATACACTAACAGCCGTATTGCAACAAGCTGGGTTAACTGATATACAAATACGCAAAGCACCAGATGTTTTAGAGTTGCTTACCCGACAATTGCAGGAAGCTATTCAGGAAAGTGATATTATACTGTTGACAGGTGGAGTTAGTGTGGGTGATTATGATTTTGTACTGGAAGCAGCACAGCGATGCGATATTACCAAACAGTTTCATAAACTAAAACAAAAACCAGGAAAACCCTTTTTTTTTGGAACGAAAGCACAAAAATTGGTGTTTGGATTGCCGGGAAACCCGTCTTCAGTACTTACCTGTTTTTATATGTATGTATTACCAGTTATCTCCTCCATGATTACTGGCAAAACTGCGCTGCCGGTGCAAAAGGTACCATTAGCCGGGTCATTCAAAAAAAATACCGGACTTACACATTTTCTGAAAGGCTATTATGATGGAGAAAAAGTTTCACAGCTTGCAGCACAGGAATCATATCGGATGAGATCTTTTGCAACAGCAAACTGTTTGATTGAAATACCGGAAGATATAACAGTTTGTGAGGAAGGAGCATTAGTAACTATTCATCTCTTACCTGTATAATCGTCAGCATGGATAGCGTATTCTTATTTTATATTTTATTACTGGTAATTGCATTTCTCTATGCCTCGGTAGGGCATGGAGGTGCGAGTGGGTATTTAGCACTGATGGCTATATTCAGTATAGCTCCGGAAGTAATGAAACCAACAGCTCTATTACTTAATCTCTTTGTTTCACTTACCGCATTTCTTCAGTTTTACCGGGGTAAGCATTTTGTGTGGAAAGTGTTTCTCCCATTGGCTTTGGCATCAGTGCCAATGGCATTTGTGGGAGGGTTGATCACCATTGATTCATTCATTTATAAAAAGATACTTGGGGTACTGCTGGTTTTTTCTGTTATACGCATGTTGATGCCTGTAAAAAAAGCAGAACAGGAATTAAAGCAGGCTAATTTTACTGGAGCTTTATTAATGGGTGGCACCATTGGTTTACTATCGGGTATGATAGGAATTGGTGGCGGAATTATTTTATCACCACTGTTGATTTTGTTTCATTGGACGGATCAAAAGCAAACTGCTGCCATTAGTGCGCTCTTTATTTTTTTGAATTCTGTATCGGGATTATTGGGACAGTTAACAAAAGGGATTGCGTTCAGTTCAGATATGTATGCATATGTAGGTATTGCATTTGCAGGAGGAGTTGTAGGGGCTTATTTTGGTGCTATGAAATTTAAACAAACCGTGATGAAAAAGATATTGGCCGTTGTGTTAGTGATAGCCGCGTATAAATTATTGTTTACAGGAGCCTGAATTATACAGGAATATTCATTTGATTAAGCAGATGATATGAAAACAGAGATTCTTTTATTTGGACAACTTGTTGAGCTGATTGGTACGGCACGAATCAGTATGGAAGGTTTTGTGGATTCAGCATCTTTAATAGCCGCCCTGAAAGAGAAATACCCTGTGCTGAATGGAGCGAAATTTGTGGTGGCCATTAACCAGGAGATAATAAAAGAAAACAGTGTATTAAAGGAAAACAGCATTGTTGCATTATTGCCACCATTCTCAGGAGGATAATATGAATAAAACATTTTCATATGAACGTTACCAGCGTCAAATGATGCTACCGGGGTTTGGGATTGCTGCCCAACAGCAATTGTCTGAAGCCCGGGTGCTGGTAATTGGGGCTGGTGGACTTGGCTGTCCGGCACTACAATATTTAACTGGTGCGGGCGTAGGTGTTATTGGTATTGCAGATGGTGATACTGTGTCGTTGAGTAATTTGCATCGACAGATTTTATTTCAAACCAATGATATAGGTAAAAACAAAGCAGAAACGGCAGCCTTTTATTTGCGTGCATTAAATCCCGAAATAGATATACAGGTTTTTCCGAAAATATTGACGAGTTCAAATCTTTTGGAAGTGCTGGCCGACTTTGATATTGTACTGGATGGCTCAGACAATTTTGCTACCAGGTATATGATCAATGACGCCTGTGTGCTGATGAATAAAGTGCTTGTGTATGGAGCTGTTTCGAGGTTTGAAGGGCAGGTGGCAGTATTTAATTATATGCTTGAAAATGGGGAAAGATCTTCAAATTACAGAGACCTGTTTCCCCAACCACCGCAAGAAACTGAAGTATTAAATTGTGCAGATGCGGGGGTGGTAGGAGTATTGCCCGGTATTATCGGTTCCATGCAGGCTAATGAAGTCATTAAGCTGCTAACCGGACTGGGAACACCATTGGTGAATCAGTTGCTTACTTTTAATGCGATGAGTAATCAGTTTTACACGGTTAACATTCTCCCTGTTAAGCATACGCATGAGCTTATTCCTAAAGATATTGCTGCATTCGAACAAACTGATTATAACTGGCTCTGTAATGCTTTGCCTGTGACAAACGAAATAGATGCGACTACTTTTGAAGATTGGCTTGGTTTGGATGATATGGCCATAGTGGATGTAAGAGAATTGCACGAATTACCCGCAGTAAATGAATTTGAACACTACAGAATACCACTTACAAAACTATTAACAGACTATCAGGTGCTTACCCAACAGAAGATTGTTGTATTTTGTCAGTCAGGTAAAAGGAGCCGGCAGGCAGTAAGTCAATTAGCGCAGGTACTGGATAAGTCAAAAACTATAGTAAGTTTACAGGGAGGTATTCTTGCCTGGAAACAGTTTCGCGAATGGAAGTAGTATGAGTATGAAAGAGACAAAAATTAAAAATATTTTCCTGCAGGGTGCTATTCCTGCTGCATTTATTGCAGACAGTATTCAAAAGCACAGTTCGAAGACAAATATCGGCGGACATAGCATTTTTCTTGGTCAGGTTAGGGCTGATGAAATAAATGGGAAGCAGGTTGCAGCAATAGAATATACCAGCTATGAGGAAATGGCTTTGCAGAAAATGCATGAAATCCGTGAATCAGTATTTGAGAAATATCCACTTACGTGTATGCATGTTTACCATAGTTTAGGCAGGGTTGCTGTTGGGGAAATATGTTTGTTTGTATTTACTTCATCTGCTCATCGAAAGCCTGCAATAGAAGCTTGTAATGAATTGGTGGAAAGGATAAAGGCGGAATTGCCGGTATGGGGTGCCGAGATATTTACAGACGAAACACATCAGTGGAAAGTGAATCAATAATTATGGTAGATATAACATCGAAATCGAATACACTCAGACAAGCCATCGCATCAGCTACGATTACTGTTTCAAAACAGGAGACGATTGATGCCATCAGGAATAAACAGGTTCCTAAAGGTGATGTATTTGAATTTTCCAGAGCTGCCGGATTATTGGCCATCAAGAAAACGAGTGATGTGATTCCTGATTGCCATCCTTTGCCCATAGAATTTGCTGCCATCAGACATGATATAATTGGGTTGACTATTCAGGTAACTGTGGAAGTGCATACCATCTATAAAACCGGTGTAGAAGTGGAAGCCATGCATGGAGCTGCTGTTACGGCTCTTACTATGTATGATATGCTCAAGCCTTTGGATAAAGGTGTTGAAATTACCAATATCAGATTGGTGGAGAAAAAAGGAGGTAAGTCTGATCGTTTACCAGTTGAGGCAGGATCAGTTACTTGTGCAGTGGTGGTTTGTTCCGATGCTGTATCGGCAGGCAAAGCGGAAGATCAATCAGGTAAGTCAATTGTTCAAAGGATGGAACAATTGGGTTTACAGGTAAAAGCATATACTGTATTACCGGATAATGTGCAACAAATACAGGACCTGTTGCATGCTCATGTACAGGATGATATACAACTTGTTTTGTTTACGGGAGGTACAGGACTTTCTCCAAGAGATGTTACACCTGATGCTATTGAACCTTTATTAGACAGACAGGTTCCCGGTATTATGGAAGTAGCCAGGAATTATGGACAACAAAGAACTCCTTATGCTATGTTGTCGAGAGGAGTAGCGGGTTATGTTAAAAACACGCTGGTAATTACGCTTCCTGGTTCTGTAAAAGGGGTGAAGGAAACAATGGATGCTATTTTCCCGCAGGTATTGCATTTGTTTTCAGTTGCAAAAGGCGAGCGTCATAGCTAGGGTTGCCAATTAGTAAACATTCTTGTGAAACAGTTGTTTGGAAAGGGGATTGACCGATTTTAAGGTATTAGACTTTTCTTTTTCTATGAATATGCTTAGTTTACACAAGCGTTAAATCCTTCACTTTTATGCCAAAATATACTTTAACAGTAAACAACAAACAAGTATCTGTTGAAGCAGATGCTGATACCCCATTATTATGGGTATTAAGAGATCATTTGAATTTAGTAGGTACCAAATATGGTTGTGGTGTTGCGCAATGTGGTGCATGTACCGTACATCTAAATGGTAGTCCGGCACGTTCCTGTCAGTTACCAATAGCAGCCATAGGTACTGGTAAAGTAATAACCATTGAAGGATTGAGTGAAAAAGGAGACCATCCGGTGCAGCAGGCCTGGGTAGAAATGGATGTTGCACAATGTGGTTATTGTCAGTCGGGGCAGATCATGGCGGCTGTGGCATTGCTGAAGAAAAATCCTAATCCAAGCGACGAAGAAATTGATTCAACCATCACCAATATTTGCCGTTGCGGTACCAATGTTCGCATACGTAAAGCCATTCACCTGGCTGCATCAAAAGGAGGTAAGTTATGAGTATACCATCAGTAAGCAGAAGAAATTTCCTAAGGGTAAGCATGATCGCTGGTGGCGGTATGCTGGTAGGGTTCTCATCTTTGGGCCGCAATCAGGAAGAACAATTGGAGGATACCGCATTTACGCCAAATGCTTTTATTAAAATCACACCTGACGGTAAAATAACCCTGCTTGCGCCCAATCCTGAAATTGGTCAGGGTGTAAAAACTTCATTGGTGATGCTGATTGCAGAAGAGATGAATGTTGACTGGCAAAAAGTGGAAGTAGAAATTGCACCATTGGATGCGAAATACGGTAGTCAAACCACAGGTGGAAGCGGAGCTATCCGTAGCCGTTATGCACCCCTCAGAAAAGCAGGTGCTACCGCACGTGTTTTATTAATAGCAGCAGCGGCAGATACATGGGGAGTTGCAGCAGCAGATTGTTATGCTGAAGGAGGTTTTGTGGTGAATAAAACTTCCGGAAAAAAACTTTCTTATGGTGAGTTAGCCAGTAAGGCAGCATCTATGCCCATACCGGCGAATATTCCTTTGAAAGAGGCAAAAGATTTTACACTCATCGGTACCAAGGTAAAAGATGTAGATGCAAAAGCCATCGTAACAGGGAAACCTTTGTTTGGCATAGATACAAGAAGAGAGGGGATGTTATTCGCGGTAGTTGCCCGACCACCTGCACATGGAAAAAAACTACAGTCTTTCGATGATAGTGCAGCATTGAAAGTTAATGGAGTAAAGAAGGTAGTGCAGGTTAAAAATAGTGTGGCGGTATTAGCCTCATCAACCTGGGCTGCGATAAAAGGTAGAAATGCATTAAAGATCAATTGGGAAGATGCCGCAAAGTTGGAAAGTACGACTGATCATGATAAAAGTTTCAGGGAATTATTAAACAAACCTGCGGCAACGCCAAACCGCAATGATGGTGATGTAGATACTGCCATGTCTGCTGCAACAAAACAGTTAGATGTGTATTATGAAGTACCGGTATTATCCCATGCCCAAATGGAGCCTTTGAATTTTTATGCAGATGTGAGAGACGGGAAGGCTGAACTATATGGACCTACACAGGTTCCACAAAACCTGGTTTCATCAGTTGCGAGGGAGTTGAATATTCCCGTTGCAAATATTGCCCTTGGATTACCAAGGCAGGGCGGGGGCTTTGGAAGAAAACTCAGACCCGATAATGGAATCGAGGCGGCACTCATTTCTCAGGCAGCACAGTGTCCGGTACAGGTTCAGTGGACCCGTGAAGATGATATGCAAAACGATTTTTATCGCGCCAGTGGAATGTTTCGTTTTAAAGCAGCCATCAAAGACGGAAACCTCGAAGCATGGCAACAGTCTTTTGCCTGTTTGAGCAATGGCAGAAGTCCGGATACTTACCCCGCTGGAGCTTTAAAAAATCTTCGCATTGAAAGTCATAGTTTGCCAACCAATATTCCTACAGGGCCATGGAGAGCACCAACACATAATGTGCAGGCATTTGCCAACGAGAGTTTTATGGATGAAGTAGCAACGGAATTGAAAAAAGATCCGGTAGCGTTCAGACTCGAGTTATTCAGGAAGGCTAAAGAGCAACCCGTAGGCAGACTCGCATATGATCCGGATAAATTTATCAGTGTTGTGGAGTTGGTGGCGAAAATGAGTAATTGGGGTAAAACACCAGCCAATACGTATCGTGGATTTTCTACCTGGTTTTCTTTTAATAGTTATGTAGCACAGGTAGTTGAAATAAAAATGGATAAAGGCAAGCCGAGAGTCACCAAAGTGTATTGTGCGGTGAATTGTGGTAAAGTAGTTAACCTGAGTGGTGCAGAAAATCAGGTACAGGGTGCAGTGGTAGATGGACTTGGTCATGCCATGTACACAAAACTAACATTCCAGCAGGGTGCAGCTATGCAGACCAATTTCGGGCCTTATAATTTTGTCAGGATGAAGAATACGCCTTTGGATGTTGTGGTAGGATTTGTGCCATCAGAAGAGGATCCAACAGGTTTGGGAGAGCCGGGATTACCACCAATTGCCCCGGCACTGGCTAATGCCTTGTTTGCTGCCACAGGAAAACGTTTCAGAAAAATGCCGTTTGCGGATGAGATAACATTCGCATAAGATTGAAATTTAGTTAAAAAGGTTAGAACTGCTTAGATGAGCTAATGCTGTTCTAACCTTTTTTATTAAACTTCAGGGAGCTGTTAATCAGCCCAAAATTTTTTGGTGGCTTTCGATCCTATGGTTTTGAATAAATGTTGTAATTGATCGCCCAGAGCTTCATTATTTTTTTTATAGCATAACTGTAAAATGAAAAGATTGTTGCTATTGGTAAATGTTTTGCCATTCGGAAAAGTTTGTTTGTTTTCCACTTTATTACCTGCTGTTCGAAATAATACGTTGATGTCTTTGGCGATTTCAACAACATCTTCCAGATATACTCCCTGCTCTTCAATTATACTGTCTCTTTTTACAATAATGCTTAGTTTGTTCATAGAGTCTAAACGAAAAGGTTGTACAATAGTAAATTTTCTGTCTGCTGGATAGTTATCAGGGTCTTTCTCCTGGTAGGTAATTTCTTGTTGCAGGTACTGATTCAATGTCGTAACAAGCTGTTGTTTTTTATAGTGGTATTCCTGTAACCATTTTATATGATCCCGTATTCTTTCAGTCAGGTTCCTGATCTTCATGATTTGACCGCTATAAATTGTCAGGGAGTTGTCTTGTGAAGCAGGAGCATAGGTCATTCCCGGAATCAGGTATTCGCCAAGAATACTATTGCTATCTCCCTTCATCTTAAAAGTCATGGTTTGTTTTTGATAATTGTCATATACAGAGTCGATTTCCAAAAAAGGGATGTGAAATTGTGCCTGCCAGCTTATTTTGTCAACAGGCTTATTATAATTATAAGGTTTATGGGGTGTACGTCTGTATACAATTTCCATTTTGTGCCAGTCGAGTGTTAATGATTGTCTCATGCTATCCTCATACACTCCAGGCGAGTAAACCTGGAATATAGATTGCCGTAATAAACCTGATAAGCTGCTTATAAAATTACTCTCATCTTCTAAATCTGAAATAGGGGATTGTGCTGTACTTAGTTTTGTAAAGCATAAAAGTGATAGTATAAAGAGTTTCAGTAATCTACGCTGCATATGCAATAGTTGAAATGATGGGATGGTAGCATTTCACTAAGCTAGGTTATCGCAAAAACAGTAACAATACCATAAAACTGGTATTGCAGCGTTTCTGCCATCAGCGATTATACTTGTTGTGTTCTGTTTATTTCGCTCCAAATACCTTTTTTAAAATATCACTGGTACGAGCAAGTGGATTTTTGCGGATTTCTTTTTCTTCCAATGCAACCTGGTAAAAAATACCACTCATGGCCCTTTCAGTAACATAGGAGGCTAGATCCGGATTCAGTTTTTGACGAACCAAAGGAAGTTTATTATAACTATTTACCAAACTGGCCCAATGTTTTGTGGCATCTACTTTAACCAGCGAGGATTCAATAACCGGGCGAAAAGCTGCTGTTAATGGATTGGTGGTTTTTGACTTTAGGTAGGCTGTAGCTGAAGTATCTGAACCTTTAAGAATACCAAGAGCATCCTGAAAGCTCATTTGTTTAATAGCATCTGTAAATATCGGTGCGGCACTTTTACAAGCATCTTCTGCTGCGCGGTTCATACTTAAAATAGCCTCATCAACCTGCTTTCCTAATCCAACACTACGCAAGGTCTTTTCAACTTTCTGTGCTTCTGGTGGGAGCAGGATTTTAAGGGCTGCATTGGCAAAAAAGCCATCTGTTTGCGCCAAAAGATTAGAACCTTTTACGGTACCCTGTACCAATGCTTCTTTCAAACCAGCAGCAATATCATCATTGCTTAAACCGGTTTGGTTGCCGGTTACTGCATTTTTAGCTTTGTTTAATAATCCACCCAAACCCTGGGCTTCTGTGTTTATTGAAAAAAGACTGCTTATCATCAATAGGGTAATGATCCTTTTCATACTACTTTTTTTATCCTTGTTCAAAAATGATACCAAAACTTTGGTAAAAGTAAATACTTGTGGGAGGTTAAGATGTGAAGAATAACCTATAAAATTTTATAACCGATGGTTAAAATGGACGGGCGGTTCATAAGATTCGACCGAAGCGCTTATCTTGGTTGCATAAATTGTAACACATGAAGCAATTATTTACCCTGGTTTTCCTTTCTTTTCTATTGATTACAGCGATTAATGGTCAGTCGCAGACAACAACCATTATCCTTATGCGACATGCAGAAAAAGATACATCTGTACAGGGTTCAACCCAAATGCAGGCCGACCCTAATCTGAGTGAAGCAGGTTTGGCAAGAGCTGCCCGAATTCCGGAAGTATTAAAAGCGTATAAACCTGATGCGGTATATTCAACTAATTTTATACGTACAAAATCTACGGTAACACCGCTGGCTAAAAAAGCCGGTAAAGAAATACAGGTGTACGACCATAGAAACCTGAAAGGATTTGCAGAGGAACTCCTGAAAATGGATGGCCAAACGGTCGTAGTTGCGGGGCATTCAAATTCAACCCCAACACTGGTTAACTTATTGCTGAAAGAGAATAAATATCCAAATCTGGACGAATCAGTATATGATACCTATTGGATCGTTACAGTTACCAACGGAAAAGCGGAAGCCAGGCAAATGAAGTATTAAGCCCCTTCTTTCCCTTATAAATACTAACTTTGCGGCCTTAAACTGAAAAGTCCGCGAGTCCGGAAGTCCGGAAGTCCGGGTAAACGATAAACGTTTTCCGTTCTTCCGGACTTTCCAACTTTCGGTCTTTCGGACTAATCATTATGAAGTACGAGAAAGAGATTAACCGGCGCAAAACATTTGCCATTATTTCCCACCCGGATGCGGGTAAGACTACCTTAACAGAAAAACTGCTGTTATTCGGTGGTGCCATTCAAACTGCCGGTGCTGTAAAAAGCAATAAAATCAAGAAGCATGCTACTTCCGATTTTATGGAAATTGAAAGACAAAGAGGTATCTCGGTTGCTACTTCAGTAATGTCTTTTGAATACAGCAATACCCTGATTAACCTGTTGGATACGCCTGGTCACAAAGACTTTGCAGAAGATACTTATCGTACACTTACGGCTGTTGACAGCGTAATATTGGTTGTTGATAGTGTGAATGGGGTAGAAGACCAAACCAGAAGACTGATGGAAGTGTGTCGCATGCGCGATACACCGGTTATTGTATTCATTAACAAGATGGACCGTGACGGTAAAGGTCGATTCGATCTTTTGGAAGAAATTGAGAAAGAATTGCATATTTCTCTTCATCCAATGACCTGGCCAATCAATAGTGGTAAAGAGTTTAAAGGGGTTTATAACCTGCACGATAAGAACCTGCGACTCTTTACTGCCAGTACAAAGGCTGAAGAAGATGATACCATAGCCATTAATGATTTGGCTGAACCATTATTAGATGAAAAAGTCGGCGACAGAGACGCTGCCCTGTTAAGAGAAGATGTGGAATTGATAGACGGCGTTTATGGAGAACTGAATGTGAATGATTATCTGAACGGAAAAATAGCACCGGTGTTTTTCGGAAGTGCGGTGAATAATTTTGGTGTGAAAGAAATGCTCGACACTTTTATAAGAATAGCGCCTGTTCCAAGAAGTAGAACTACTTCTGCCAGAACTGTAGAAGTGGGTGAAGATAAGTTCAGCGGATTTATTTTCAAGATACACGCTAACCTTGATCCTAAGCACCGCGACAGGATTGCTTTTATGCGCGTTTGTAGCGGGAAGTTTGAGCGCAATAAATACTATCACCATGTTCGACTCGATAAGGATATGCGCTTCAGTAATCCTTATAGTTTTATGGCTCGCAGTAAGGATGTAATTGAAGATGCTTATGCAGGTGATGTGGTTGGTTTATTTGATACGGGCAACTTTAAAATCGGCGATACACTTACTGAAGGAGAAGATTTTTACTTCACTGGTATACCTACTTTTTCGCCAGAAATATTTAAAGAATTGGTGAATAAAGATCCGATGAAAACCAAGCAGTTGGAAAAAGGGATCAGTCAGTTAACAGATGAAGGTGTGGCCCAATTGTTTACCCAATTTGGTGGCAATAAAAAAATCATTGGTTGTGTGGGCGAACTTCAGTTTGAAGTAATACAATATCGTTTGTTACAGGAATATGGTGCTGCTTGCGAATTCAGAAGTATGCCATTCTATAAAGCCTGCTGGCTCACAAGTACAGACCAGAAAAAACTGGATGATTTTCTGCGTTTCAAACAACAGAATTCAGCAGAAGATAAAGATGGCAACCCCGTTTACCTTGCACAGAGCGAGTGGTTCCTAAATACCGAAATCACCAACAATCCAGATATCACTTTCCATTTCTCAAGTGAGATACATAAATAGGTTGAGGAGGAAGTCCATAGACCATAGTCCATGGTCCATGGTCTATGGACTATGGACTACAATCATGCAATAGGTAACTGTATAGTAAATACTGCTCCTTTGTTTATTCCTTCACTGAAAGCGGCGATCATACCATTGTGGTTCTGGATTATTTTCCGGGTGAGGTAAAGTCCAACGCCAGATGAAATTTCTCCTTCAGTTCCTGACTTTCCTTCTGATGTAAACTTCTGGAACAACATTTCAGCTTTTCCAGGTTCGAAGCCAATGCCCTTATCAGCAACCAGTATATGGATATGTCCACTGAATACATGTAGCTTAATGATGATCTCATCAGATCTTTGTGAAAACTTGATGGCATTGCCAATGATATTTGAAATAGCCTGCGATAATAATCGCAGATTAGATTTCACCTTAACTTCAGGTATTGGATGTAATTGGATGCTGATATTTTTTCTGCCGGCTGCTAATTGTTGCATTTCAAGTGCTTTGCTCAAAATAGTTTCGATACTATTAGCTTCAAACACATAAGACATCTCATTTTCACTCCCTGTTTCCAGTAACTGTATAATATCTTTGATAAAAGCAAGCTGTTCGTGGGCCAGTTTTTTTATCAGTGAACCATATTCAACAATTTTGGCATTATTCGTTTCCGTTTGCAATAAATCGCCTATTCCGCTTATTTGACTCAAAGGCGTACGCAGATCATGTGAAAGTAATGTGAGCATATCTTTTCTGTCTTTTAATAATGCATCAATCGAATCAATGCTTATTTGTACCTGTTGCATTAACTGACCAGCTTCATCGGTATAATTCATTGGCAGGCTCGGGACTATCTTTTTTAAGCTATACTGTTTTAAAGCATTTTTTGCCTGATGAATGGGCCATAAAAGACTTTTTAATAAAATGAGTGTAAGTCCCGTAGCAAGTAAAGTTGCCACTAAAGCCACTAAAATGACATTCCATCCACTTAAAGGGATCCATTTAAAAACAATGGCAAAAATCAATACAATCAGCGGAATATGTACACCGATAAAAGCAATAAATAAAAACTTTAAAGTATAATTGGAAGACAATAAACCGGGCTTGGAAAAGTGCTGATATATATTTTTCATGAAGCTGGAAGATATTGAGCGTGTACAAAAATGCTTCCTTTCACCCAAACTAAAGATTAAAATTAAAAAATAATTAAAATAATAATATGTTTTCTACTAAAAACCTGGTAGTCAGAATGTTAGATGAGAATGATATGGAAGATTTTTATCAGCTGAACAGTAATCCTGAAGTAATGCGATACATCAGGCCAGTAAAAGACAGGGAATCGTCAACCGCATTTCTTTTGGAAAACATAGCATTATACCAGCATTTTCCGCTAGGCAGGTTCCATGTATCATCAGTTGAAACAGGTGCATTTGTGGGTTTATTTTCAGTTTTGAAAATGTCTGACAGGGATGCATTACATGTAGGTTATGCCCTTATGCCATGGGCACAGGGGAGAGGGTGGGCCAAAGAAGTGTTACAGGGCGGGTTGCAATGGCTTATAAAGCATTCAGAGGAAAAGGAGTTTTATGCCATTACAGAGCCAGCCAATCTGGCTTCTGCAGCCGTTCTAAAGAAATCCGGCTTTAATTGGCTTGAAAATGCTGTAGACAGGGGGAAAAATCTGGATGTTTACGTTATTCACCGTAGCTATCTGGAAGCTTAACCTGCTTTTCAGGCTATTGATTACCTTTGCCGCCATATATGAAAGCAAGAACGCTAAAGAAGGATAAGGTTAATATTATAACCCTGGGTTGCAGCAAGAATTTGGTCGACAGTGAAGTACTGAGTGGTCAATTGAGCGCGAACGATATAGATGTGGTTCATGAGAATAAAAAACTGGACCACAATATTGTGGTTGTAAATACCTGCGGTTTTATTGATAAAGCCAAAGAAGAAAGTATCAATACCATATTAGACCAGGTTGAACTTAAAAGACGGGGTAAACTGGACAAAGTATATGTTACCGGTTGTTTAAGTGAACGATACAGGGGTGATCTGGAAGCAGAAATGCCGGAAGTGGATGCATGGTTTGGCACCATGGAACTACCACTGATCCTTAAAAAATTTGAAGCAGACTATAAATCTGAATTGGTTGGAGAGCGATTGCTGAGTACTCCTCAGCATTATGCGTACATGAAAATAAGTGAAGGCTGCAACCGTACCTGTTCCTTTTGTGCTATCCCCTTAATGCGTGGACAGCATGTAAGCAAACCAATTGAAGAATTAGTAGCGGAGGCGGAAGGATTGGTGAAAAAGGGCGTAAAGGAAATAATGCTGATTGCACAGGAGTTAACTTACTATGGACTCGATATTTATAAAAAACGGGAACTTCCCCGTTTATTAAATGCTTTGGCCGATGTAAAAGGAATTGAATGGATCCGTTTACATTATGCCTATCCAAGTAAATTCCCGCTGGAAGTGCTGGATGTTATGCGTGAGCGCGACAATATTTGTAAATACCTCGATATGCCTTTGCAACATGCCAGCAATAATATGCTCAAAGCCATGCGGAGAAATATTACCAGAGAGGAAATGGGAGAGTTGATACACGAGATAAGGGAAAGGGTACCTGGTATTTGTTTGCGTACTACTTTAATTGCCGGATTCCCGGGAGAAACAGAAGCAGATGTGGAAGAATTAAAAGATTTTCTCCGCGAACACCGCTTCGACAGAGTAGGTATTTTCAGTTATAGCCATGAAGAAAACACGAGTGCCCATGATTTGGAAGACAATATTTCTGCGGAACTAAAAGCAGAACGTGCCCAGGAAATCATGGAAGTTCAACAGGAAATAAGTTACGAAAAGAACCAGGAAAAAATTGGTAAAGTATTCAAAGTACTTATCGACAAAAAAGAAGCCGGCAGGTACCTTGGCAGAACTGAATTTGATAGCGTTGAAGTAGATAATGAAGTAGTAGTACACGCTAAAAGAAAACTGGTGCCAGGAGAATTTGTTCAGGTTAAAATCACCAAAGCTTACGATTACGATCTGGAAGGAGAAGTAGTTTAAGATGTCTGATGGCTGATCGCTGATGTCTGATTTGAAGCTTTGAGCATGAAATTAAATCCAACATCAGAGATCAGACATCAGCCATTAACAAGCTGCTTGAAATTTAAAATTCAAGTTTCGCCTTTTTTTCTGCTGGGTTTTCTTTCAATGAAAAATAGAAACTTACTAGTAATGATAGCAGCAGGTAGCTGGCTATTGCATAATGAGCTCCGCTAAAATAATTGTTTAAGCCAAACCAATCTCCGGTACGAACAAGTATAGCTAAACCATATATTGTTTTAAGTATTTCCCATACCCAGGCATAGTTATTTCGATCCATGAGGTCGGTAAATGCATAAACCTGCAAAAAAATAAAGCCTCCATAAATAAATATACCCGGGCTTCCAATGGAGGCTATATTGCCAAAGCAATAACTGATGAGTAATAGTGTACATATCATCTGAATCCACGACCAGGTAAGCAAAGTTTTAGTATTACCAGTTTCATATTTGTCGAAGTGGTATACATCTTCAATTTTATACACCGGATATTTTTCGGCAACATCTGCTGGTCTCCAGCCTGTGGGCATCAGCCAGATGCGAAATTTGTCTCTCCAGCTTTTGGCATGCCAGGCATCTTTTATCAGCAACCATAAATGCATAAAATTTATCTTAATCGGATTCCAGGTGCGTACTGGTCTTGTTATGCCATACACTGCCGGTACATCAGCTAGCTCTTCCTGGAAAGTGCCAAAAAGTTTATCCCATATAATAAAAATCTGCCCATAATTTTTATCCATATACTCCTTGTTAATGGCATGATGTACACGGTGGTGGGATGGTGTAACTATTATTTTTTCTAGGAAACCCATTTTGTTGATATGCTGTGTATGGTACCAGAATTGGGCAAACAAATGAAGGGGTGCCACAATAGCTACTACCTCTGATGGTACACCAAAAATGGCAGCAGGTAAAAGAAAAATGGTGAAAAGTTTTACGATAGAGGAAATACTTTGTCTTAATGCACAAGCCAGGTTAAAATCTTCGCTGCTATGGTGGATGATATGGTTGTTCCAGAAGAAATTATATTCATGTGCTATCCGGTGAATCCAGTAGCCAGCCAGATCGAGCGTAATGAAAGCAATAAAATAAGTAAGAAAACCCGATGAAACATGGATGATCGCAAGTTTGTCAACCATCCAATCATAACTGAGCACCGCAATTCCCAAGCCAAGCACATCTTTTGTTACATTGGTAACACCTGAACTCAAACTCGAAATCATATCGAGGGTGCGCACTGTTTCTTTTCCCCTGTACCAACCATACCATTTCTCGAAAAGCACCAGCAAAAGAAATACAGGCATGGCGATTAGTATAATCTTTCCGTAAGTTTCCATAGCAATCGTAGTAGGTATAAATTTAAGGATAAAATTGAAAAGTGTGTTGTGTGAATGGTCAATTGTGAATTGTCAATGTTTCCAAGTAGTAGTCTTTATAGGTGGGATGAGGTAAGCCCCCATTTCTCCATATTCCTCACTATTCACCATTAGCAATTGACAATTCACAATTGACAATTCACAATCCCCCCAAGTTAAAAAATTACCAGCGGCACCATCTATTTCCAGTAAATTGTACTTTTACGCCTCAATATGAAGCATCACTCTACCCGTTTATCTTACGAAAGCACTGGATATTTTTCTTCGATTGTGACTGATTATATAGCACAATCTGCAACCATTCGACCCTTTTACCAGCATACGGTTGATTTGAAAGGTATAGAAGATGCAATACTTGCGAGGAAAGCATTTAACACGCCCAGAGGGTTATTAAGAGATAGTTTACAGGAACAGTATGCAACGGTGAATACCACTCCATTGGTTTCGGCGAATATAGAAGCATTGGGAGATGGAAATACGTTTACGGTTGTAACAGCCCATCAACCTAATATCTTTACCGGCCCCCTATATTTTATCTATAAAATTTTGCATGCTATTCAATTAGCCAGCTACTTATCTGAACAGTTGCCTTCCTATCAATTTGTGCCGGTTTATTATATGGGTAGTGAAGATGCGGACCTGGATGAGCTTGGCCAGATTAGTATTGATGGAAATAA
Source organism: uncultured Sediminibacterium sp. (assembly GCF_946481145.1). The sequence continues at coordinate 79,610 of NZ_CAMLMJ010000008.1, read as the reverse complement.
ATTAAAATGGGCCACTAACCAAAAGGGTGCTGTGGGTAGGATGAAAGTAGACAAAGAGTTAGTACAGTTACTAACTGCTATTGAGGGGCAAACAGGCGTGCTGCAATATGGTAAAGAGCTTTCACAGTTATTCAGACAGGCTTATACCCCTGGAAGAACCATACAGGAAGCTACATTAGATTTGGTGAATGCACTTTTCGGAAAATATGGGTTGGTGGTACTTATACCAGATAGCAGCACATTAAAAAGTGCTTTTAAATCCACCATTCGAAAAGAATTACTGGAAGGGTTTTCTCATGGTATCGTAAATGAAACCATTCAGGAAATCGGTAAAAATTATAAAGTACAGGCAGGGGGCAGAGATATCAACCTGTTTTACCTGATTGATGATATTCGGGAGAGGATTGAAAAAGATGGCGATGATTATGTCGTAAACAGCTTAAAGCTTCGGTTTACCAAAGAACAAATTCTGGAAGAAGTTGAACAACACCCGGAAAGATTTAGTCCGAACGTAATTCTCAGGGGAGCATTTCAGGAAACCATATTGCCCAATATTGCATTTATTGGTGGGGGAGGTGAGCTGGCATACTGGCTTGAATTGAAAAACGTATTTGCCACCATTTCAGTGCCCTATCCTGTATTGGTTTTACGTAATTCCTTTCTGATACTTAGCGTCGAGCAGGAAAATAAAATGAAACAGCTTGGTTTTACTATGGCCGACTTTTTCAAAAAGAAAGCTGATTTATTAGAACAATACGTACGCAGAAGCTCCGACAAAAAATTGGGCTTATCTGAAGAGTTGAAATCTTTGTCTTTGCTGTATGACCAATTGAAACAACGTGCAGGCACAATTGATGGCACATTAATACCACATGTTGAAGCACTTGAAGTGAAAGCAGCAAAACGAATAGAAGAGCTGGAGAAAAAAATGTTGCGTGCTGAAAAGCGAAAATTTGAAACAGAAGAAAGACAAATAGCAGCGTTAAAAACTCATTTATTTCCAGGGGATAGTTTACAGGAAAGGGTAGATAATTTTTCAGGATGGTATGGAAGATATGGAGCAGATTGGATAGAAATGCTAGCACAAAATTCACTGACCCTTGAATCAGCTTTCGTGACCATCACCATAGAATAAAATCTACTAATCGAAATTGTTAGGCCATTGTGCTTTCAAACCATCAATTTTAACGCTTACTTCATCCTGCATTTGTTGTTTATAAGCAGATAATTTTTCACCAACCGCAGTATCCGTTGAGCCAATGATTTGTGCGGCAAGGATACCAGCATTTTTTGCAGCATTTAAAGCAACTGTTGCCACCGGTACGCCGTTAGGCATTTGAAGGATAGATAAAACAGAATCCCAACCATCAATTGAGTTAGATGATTTAATGGGTACACCAATAACAGGAAGGGTAGTAATAGCTGCTACCATACCGGGAAGGTGTGCAGCGCCTCCGGCACCTGCAATAATGACTTGTAAACCCCTGGCTTTGGCTTTTTCAGCATATTCAGCCATACGCTGTGGTGTTCTGTGTGCAGATACTACGGTTAATTCAAAGGGAATATCGAATTGTTTCAACATATCTGCTGCAGCCTGCATAATATTCAGGTCGCTATCGCTTCCCATGATAATACCAACCAGCGGAGCTTTATTTGTCATACTGCAAAGATAACAAATCAAATTTATCAATTCCCTGCACCAGACTTAAGTCCGGTGCAGGGAATTGATATTAGTTAATGTCTTTGCCTTCTTTTAATAAGGTAATGGCCCTTTCAGTAAAACTTCTGTTTGGACCCGCAGGAGCCAGTAGTAGAGCTTTTTCAGCCATTTCCAGGGCTTTTTTGTATTCACCCATAGCCGAATAAATTCTGGCCATTCCCATCAAAGGGGTAAACTGATCTGGGTTCTTCTGCATGTTCAGTTTGAAAATCTCCAATGCCTCCGTATTTTTCTTCTGTTGCATCAACTGCCTGGCATATTGATGCAACTGGTTCATATTGCCCATTGATATGGCATCTTTCATTCCAGCCAATGCTTCTTCTTTACGGCCAAGCTTTTCCAGAATTCTCGCCCTGGTAGAAAGTGTAACGAAATTACGATCTCCCAAAGAGGCGTTTACGGAAGTGTCTGCCCATAATAAAGCTTCATTGAGGTTTACGTTTTTTTCGAGACAATATTGAGCTGCCTGCTGCCAGGGAACCCAATAGAATCCTTTATCCGTTCTTAATTCTTTTCTAAAACTTTCTATTTGCTGTTGCACCAAGTCTGTTTCAACCCGGAATGGTATGGCTAATTTTTCCCAAAGCAAACTTATTGTAGCACCAGCTTCTGTCTGATTGGAAAAATCGTAACGGAGCCATTCGGTTGAAATGTTTGTTGATATAGGCTTAACAGTTACCCTTAATACATCATTTTTTGGATCATAGTAATAACTTCCCCATGATTGATAATCTGATGAAAAGATTAAGGTACTTAGATCTGCTCCATAAGCAATGTAAAATCCATATTTTCCTGCCTTCAGTGGCTTGCCTTCAATGGTAACATCTTTATCAAAAGAAATGATGGTAGTTTCATTTGCACCTGCACGCCATGGGGCGGCTGTGGTATTTCCAAATCCAAGATCGAAAAAACCTGGTTGTACTAATTGCCCCCAGATATTTCCTTCCCTTCCTTTTACCGCCGGCCTGTCGTATTGAATGGTAACATTGGTAAAGCCAATCTGTTCGCCAACCATGGCTTTTTTGTTCCCGCCACTGGGAGGCGTAGTAAGTATTCTTTGTGCCTGTGTAATACCCATGGTAAGCAGGCAAAAAATGAGCAATAAAGGTTTCATGTTGTATCGTTTTAGATGAGCAATCTACTACGAAACAATTATCCCTTGCAGAGAATATGATAAATGAATAGGGGTATAGATAGACCTCAATTACTGATGTCCGATTTTTACATAATTAAGTAAGTCTTCAATTAAATAGGCGCTGATATTTCTAAGCACAACAGGTGCTTTTGTTTTATGAATAACGATTTTGATTTTGTCTGTTTGAATGGCAGGAAAACTGGCTATTTTTTTTCTTCCAATAGTTGTACCTGAGTAAATTTTTTCAAATTGGCCATCCTTCAGGTATTCAATACTAAAGTTAATAACACGTTGTCCATAACTAATCATTTCTTCCAGGCTTATAGTATTCAGTGAAGTAACTTTTGGAAGGGAAATAAGGATGTCTACATCCTTGTCAGATGCTGCATTCCAGAATGTATTTATATCCTGGTCAACAAGTTTTGACAAGCCATCTTTTTGGACATCATTGGTAGATAATTTTGCATTTAAGAAGAGGTCTTTTTGAAATGCTTTTTTTCTCATTTCTGCAAAGCCCATAAGGGCAGCAGAATCTGCCGGATGAAAGAGCCCCCTTCTGTCGGGTGGCACATTCAGTAATAGATTACCGCCATTACCTACAGACCTTAGATAGATATTGAATAATTGTGCCGGAGTTTTCACCTTCCCATCTTCTTCAGGATGATAAAACCATCCCGGACGAATAGACACATCTGCCTCAGCAGGTATCCAGTTCTTGCCATTATAATTACCCTGATTCAAAGTGTCGGTAGGTGGTGCGCCATGTCCTCTTGCAAAACCCGCTGTATCCAATAAGTTCCAGTTTGTGTTACCAATAAATCCATTTTCATTTCCACACCAACGGATACTTGGACCTATATCGCTGAAAATAATGAGTCCAGGTTGTGTTTTGAAAGCGGCGGCTTCAAAGCGCCTGAAATCATACACTTGTTTCTTGCCATTCGGGCCTTCACCATTTGCACCATCCCACCAAAACTCAAAAAATGGACCATATTGCTGCAGTAATTCCTGCATGGTGGCAATATAAATATCGTTGTATTCCGGCGTACCATATTTAGGATGGTTTCTATCCCATGGGGATAGATAAACACCCATTTCAAGGTTTTCCTTTTTACAGGCTGTTGCCAATGCTTTTACCACATCGCCCTTTCCATCCATCCATTTACTTTGCTTAACGGTATGGGTGCTGTATTTACTGGGCCATAATGAAAAACCATCATGGTGCTTGGCTGTTAATATAATACCTTTCGCACCTGCTTTTTTTGCAATCCTTACCCACTGGTTGCAATCTAATTGAGTAGGATTGAATACATCAGGTCTTTCATTTCCTTCACCCCATTCCTTATCTGTAAAAGTATTTGGGCCAAAATGAATAAATAAATAAAATTCTTTTTCGTGCCAAGCTAGCTGTTCTTTTGTAGGTATTGGATATACTGGCTGTATGGATTGTGCAGTTGAAAATATTCCATTCAGAAGCAATAACGCAAGTATTATTTTTTTCACAGGTAGTATTTTAACCCTAAACTAATTGACGTTTATACATCTGTACGGCATTTTCATAACCAAGGTAAATGGCATCACATACCAGTGCATGACCAATACTAACTTCGTCCAGAAAGGGGATATGTTGTTTAAGGAATTTCAGGTTGGTGAGATCCAGGTCATGACCAGCATTAATACCTAAGCCCAATTCTTTGGCCTTTTTTGCTGCAACAACATAAGGAGCAATTGCAGCTTCTGCCTTACCACAGGCAAAAGTTTTTGCATAGCCTTCTGTATAAAGTTCAATTCTGTCAGTACCTGTAGCTGCTGCACCTTCAACCATTTCAACAATCGGATCAACGAAAATAGAAACCCGAATGCCTGCACGTTTAAAAATACTAATGGTATTAATCAGGTATTCCCGGTGTTCTATAGTATTCCATCCATGGTCGCTGGTAAGTTGACCAAGTGCATCCGGTACCAATGTTACCTGGTGAGGTTTAGTTTCCAATACAAGGTCTATGAACTTTTGCTCGGTTGGATTCCCCTCAATATTAAATTCGGTAGTAATTATCTTTCTTATCGCACGGGTATCATCATAACGAATATGTCTTTCATCGGGCCTGGGATGCACAGTTACACCATCAGCACCAAATTTTTCCGCATCTGCTGCTGCTTTTAGTACATTCGGATTATCGCCCCCGCGACTATTCCTGAGTGTAGCAAATTTGTTGATGTTTACACTAAGTTTTGTCATATTGCAAAGTTAGTTAGAAGTCAGGAGTTTTGAAACAATGATGGTTGGGGAATATTGGCTAACGGCCACAAGCTAAAAGACAGTGAGTTCTGTAAAAATAAGCTTCTCCCAATGCATCAATGCGAAAAGCCACAGATTCACAGATTAATCGCATATAATCTGTGAATCTGTGGCTAAAATTATCCGCATCCAAGCGGAACGAATAAAATAAAACAGCTTAACTACCCTTATCCCAAATATTGCATGATAACGCTTGCCAGAATAAGTCCTAACAAGTGATACCCACAGTCTATGAAATAAAGTCCGGCAGGCTTTTTATTATAAAGATACCCGATACTGATAGCCGGAGTACTGAAACAAATTCCCAGCAGCAAAGCAATATGTAGTGCATCTTGATAATTGTTCATCGGTATTTGTTGACGAAAAATTGATAACCCGATACAGCTTACTGCCATCAATATAAAACTACTGAGCATGGTAACAGCAACGCCTTTTTTCATATTCGGGTCATCAACATTAATTCCGGAGAGCTTAACCCATGGTTTTGAGAATATTCCTCCATACCAGATAGCACCAAGGATAAAATAGGCAAGGGAGGCTAATAACAATGACAACCAGTTGACGTGGTCGGTAAAATGATGAATCATAAAAGTTGGTTTAGTTGATAAGATTCAACAAGTTCGTAAATAATGCTGAATCAGTCAACCCTATGCCTGTAATGGTGTAATTTGCAATGGTAATTATTCGTTGAACCAGATTTGTACTGTTGATATGGCATATTCATCAATGGAATCCTGCTTGTTAGACCTGGAAAAACATGGTCAGTTGATACGTGTCAGGGAAGAGGTAGATCCCTACCTGGAAATGGCCGCAATTCATTTGCGTGTGCATGAGATGGGTGGCCCAGCTATATTATTCGAACAGGTTAAAGGCAGTTCTTTCAGGGCTGCTTCTAATATTTTTGGTACACTTGATCGTAGTCGGTTTATTTTTAGAGATACACTTCAAGTAGTTGAAAAACTCATTCAGTTAAAAGCCGATCCGTTGAAAGCCCTCAAACAGCCATTCAGCCATTTATCTACCGGCTTGGCTGCAATGAAAGCTTTCCCCTTAAAAAATCCATTGAACAAACCTGTTCTGTTCCAGGAAATTGCTATAAAAGATTTGCCGCAAATACATCATTGGCCCATGGACGGAGGTCCATTTGTAACACTTCCTCAGGTATATACGGAAGATGTTGACCAGCCCGGTATCATGAAAGCTAATCTGGGTATGTACCGGATTCAATTGGGTGGTAACCAGTACCTACCCAATAAAGAAATTGGATTGCATTATCAGTTGCATAGAGGTATTGGTGTACATCAGACAAAAGCAAATAAGAAAGGACTTCCCCTTAAAGTTAGTTGCTTTGTTGGTGGACCACCATCACATACTGTTGCTGCGGTTATGCCATTGCCGGAAGGAATCAGTGAAATGACATTTGCTGGCGTTCTTGGTGGCCGTAGGTTTAGGTATATGTACCAGGATGGTTTTTGTATTAGCACGGATGCTGATTTTGTAATTACCGGTGAAGTATATCCCGGCGAAAACAAGCCTGAAGGCCCATTCGGCGATCATCTTGGATACTATAGTCTGGAACATCCATTCCCTTTAATGCGGGTACATAAAGTATATGCAAGGAAAAATGCTATCTGGCCATTTACAGTGGTTGGAAGACCACCACAAGAAGATACCAGCTTTGGGGCATTGATTCATGAAATTACCGGAGATGCCATTCCACAGGAAATACCTGGTGTGAAAGAAGTGCATGCTGTAGATGCGGCAGGTGTGCACCCGCTTTTACTTGCAATAGGTAGTGAGCGCTATACGCCATTTATGCCAGCAAAACAGCCAGCCGAAATACTTACAATTGCCAACCATATACTGGGAACCGGACAACTTAGTCTGGCTAAATTCTTGTTTATTACTGCGGATGATACCGGAAGACTAAAGACAAATGATATACAGGCGTTTTTCACCTATATTTTTGAACGCATTAACCTTCAGCGAGACATACATTTTCATACACATACCACTATTGATACACTGGATTATTCCGGAACAGGTTTAAATACCGGAAGCAAGGTTGTAATTGCGGCTTATGGGGACATTCAGCGTGAATTGGCCAATGATATTCCGGGCATATTTTCGGAAAGAAATAATTTCGGCGCTGTTGCACTTGCGATGCCTGGGGTTATTTGTTTGGAAATGAATACATATAGCGATGCAGCAACTGCTGCAAAAGAAATGGAAGCTTTACATGCTACTTATTATCCAGTATTGAAAGAGTTAACAGGTATTGTACAAATCATTGTTTGCGATGATGCTGCATTTACCGCTGCCAACCTGAATAATTATGTTTGGGTTACTTACACCCGATGCAATCCTTCACATGATATTTATGGTATTGGATCTTTTGTTGAAAACAAACATTGGGGTACAGAAGGACCCATGATTATTGATGCGCGGGTAAAACCCCATCATGCACCGGCGGTTGTAAAAGATCCTGCGGTTGAGAAGCGGGTTGACCGATTATTTGAAAAGGGTGGGAGTCTTTATGGGATCAAACATGAAAAATAAATCCCAATATCTTATTAGTCTTTTGTAAGGAGGTTGAATTGAGTACGTCACTTAAAGAAAACTAAATATGAAATTGCTATTCACAACCTTTTCGTTGTTATTTGCTGTATTACTTTCCGCACAAACTACAGATCCCCAGGGATTAAAAGTAGGAGACAACGCTCCAATGTTTACTGCTACAGATAATAATGGGAAGCCGTTTTCCCTGGAATCAGCATTGAAAAAAGGTGATGTAGTATTGATGTTTTACCGTGGTCAATGGTGCCCTTATTGCAATAAGCAAATGAGTCAGATGAATGATTCACTTTCTGCAATTACCGGTAAGGGAGCTACAGTGGTAGCTATATCTCCTGAAATTCAGGAAAATGTGGTTAAAACAGTTGAGAAAACAAAAGCGTCTTTTCCTATCATCAGCGATGTTAAGATGAAGATCATGAAAGATTATCAGGTGAACTTTGCTGTGCCTCAAACAACTATCGATCGCTATAAGACTTTTGGCATTGATTTTAATGTTGCAAATGGCGAGAACGGGGCTAATTTACCCGTACCTGCCACTTATATCATTGGCAAGAACGGAAAAATTAAATACGTATTCTTTAATCCCGATTACCGCAAAAGAGCATCCGTAAAAGAGATTGCTTCTTATCTCTAAACCTGTGTAGAATTTAGAGGCAACCATAGTCGATAGACCATGGACCATGGACTATGGTCTATCGGCCAGCGCTTTAATAACAATTTTCTTCACATGGGATGAACTGCCATTGCGAATCCAGGGCATGTGTAAATCTGTTGGAAAGAAGATGGTGAACATGCCTTCATTTACAATGGAGAAAAAATCCGGAGTTTCATCAAATAACATATAGTCGTCTTCGGGATTATAAGCACGTGATGGGGTTTGCTTTTTAAGGAGAGCATGCCCCATTTTTTCTGTACCACTTACGACAAATTGTACGTCAATATATTTTTTATGCGATTCCAGTTTTTCCTGTGCAGGATCTTTTGTGTCGTACTCCTGAACGATTGCAAATAAAGCATCTCCTTCCAACTCATGCTTGCCGTTCTCCAGTGTATTGAGATCAGTATGTTGTAAAAAGAGAAGTGCTTTTTCAATTAAAGTTCCCAAACCATAGTAACGTGCTGCATTGCTTAACTGATCGATAACCATTACGAATGTTTTATGGAATGAAGATAAGCATGGTTTAATTAGAAACCTCTACCCAGGTATGGTCGGCCAATAAGCGCACCGAGGACACAAATTGTCTGAATGGACCATTGCCTCCCCATTCCTGTGGTGCAACCAGTGAAAGTATGTGTTGCCCGTCATTTTTTTCATAGAGATGATAAATATGACCAATCTGGGGTTTGAAATTCAGTTTGGCCTCATAGATCATCATACTCAATTCCTTCCTTTTACGAATTTCCTGAGCCTGTCTGGCCAATAATTCTATTTGCTGTCTGATCTGATCAAGCTGCATATTGGTTTGATCTTCCATCGCAGACAAAGCTTTATGCTTGATTACACCTTCTTTTGTTGGTCTGATGGCAACCCCGGCTACAGAAGAAGAATAGGGTAGAACACTGAGTTGTTTATGATACATTTCAATGTTAACAAAAGCATTACCAGCGGCATCGGTTCCTGATTGGGTAAGTTTTAAATAGCCGTTGGGCATTATTTCGTGTTTCACTTCAAGCACTGGATTACCCTGTTTTAAAAAACGAAAAAGCATGGTTGATGAATTCAGGATCGATGCATCGGCCTGCTCTGCTAATTCCGTCTTTTCAAATTCTCTTGGAACTCCATCCGGTACAATTGTGTATTGAGTATAATAGGCTTCATTATCCATCGAAACCCAATTGGTACTGATGCTCAGTGCATGTCCATTTTCAATTGATTCAATTTTATAATTGCCGCTTTTAGGTGGAATGCCGGATTGATAATTACATTTTTCAGGAAACAATTGCCAACTGGCCAGAAAATTATATGCTTGTACCATTTCTTGTTAAAACAATGCGTTGGCACAAAGGTTCAGTATTTTCAGGGAATAAAAAAGCCGCAGCCTGCTGTTTAAGCGGACTGCGGCTTTTTTATAAGATCAAAGTTATTTTACAGAGAAAGCAACTGCTAAAGTTCCCCAGCTAAGGGTAACCACACCATCTTTGCTGATGGTATAGGTTAATTTCTCTACTGATTCAGCAGATTTTCCTGGTTTTACATTAACACGTAAGGCATCATCTGCCTGCTTATACGAAAATGCTCCCCACTGTTTGGCAGTTTTATTAAAAATAAGGGTATAGCTATCGCCATTATCTAAGGTAAAAAAGGAATATTTTCCTGCAGGAAGCGTTTTGCCTTCAATGCTAACATCCTTACTAACTTCAAAAGTAGTTGCATCATTTGCCCCTGCGCGCCATACCTGACCTTTTTTTGGTTCAACATCTACTCCAATTGTACGTCCTTTTAGTGAAGGACTGCTATAATTAATCGTAATGGATGCTCCGCTTGCAATTGTTTCAGTTACGCTTGCGGGTGGACTTGGTTTTTTAGAATTGTCTTGCTGTGCGCAGGCTGTTAAACTGGTAAAAAGTAAACCTGACAAAGCAAATAATGTAAATAACTTTTTCATCGATATTATTTTTATTTATAAACGAAAATTACTGCAAAAGGTTGAAGCCAGCTTCTGATTTTTGATGACTGGTTTGTTAAAAAATAATCAGGCTCTAAATGCCCATCTAGATTTGACGGCTTATGGCATAGACCATGGACCATGGTCTATCGTCCATGGTCTATGCCATAATCTATGTGCTATAAGCCGTCAACCATTGATTCGCATGCTTAGTTAACCTGCACGAAATCGGGCTTCTTTAATAACTGGCTATTGTATTTAAATCTGAGACCGGTATTAAAGGTGATGTTCCAGGGAGTCATCCGGCCCGTTGTTCTTGGGTAATAATATACTTTCAGTTCCATGGTTCCAAAAACCAGGTTTTCATTTCTTGTTCTAACGCCGGCTCCCAGTGAGGTATAAATATCTCCCTTTTTAAACCCTTCGCCAATGGTTTTGAGATAGGTGATACTGGTAAATACAAAGGGTGCAAAGCTAAAGCCATAGGTTTTTGTGGTATTATAAAATACCGATTCGCAATTCGCACTAATTCTGGTAGAAGCTCTAACCAGGTTAGTGTTAAGTTCAGGTATGCCAAATATACTGGTGAGTCTTAATGGTTCATTTAATACGGTTCGTACTTGTTGCGTTACGCTACCACTAAGAAAATGCCTGGAAAACCAGTTGCTGCCACTTATTTTTCTGAGTCGGGTAAAATATTCAATGCTGGTTAGTCCACTGATATCTTCAAATTGATCCTTATTGAAATAAGTGCCAAAACGGATCGTATAATTAACGTAGTTTTTGTTATCTGAAAAATAATCCCGTTGATAGTCGATTCCTACATAAGGACGTTCTATATTGTTCCTGCGAACCCATCCTCCTAATACCGACAGGCTAAACCCTTCCGGCACGTCTTCGTTTCTGCCAAAGCCATAAAGGAAATTAGTACGATAATAATCTTGCTCAAAAATGGTCAAACTACCGAGCACAGCTTCAACATTTGAATAGTAGAAATTGTAGTTGGTCTTAAATGCTTCCGGAATATCATTGTAAAGTTTCTGTACACCCCTAACCCCAACAAACTTTTTAAGCCTTGAGGTAAGGTTTTGCTTAAGCTGCTTTTTTGCACCAATATTATAGGCAAGCCAGCCATCTAAAATTCGATAATCGTATTTAAAACCTTCTTTGTAAATCGAGTCGGTGATATAAGCGTTATTGGTATAATGTTTGCCAATTTCAAAACCACCTGTCCATTGGTGGTAAGGACTTACCAATGGCAGATCGCCCCTTAAATACAGTGCTTTTTCTTCTCTTCTGCCGCTGTTGAAGGCGGGGGCCTGACTCTGAAGACCAGCGGCAAGATTTATAAAACTTCCGCCAATATTTCTTTTAATGTATTCGATGCCCGTGCCAAAATCAGGATTTCTGTCCATGTCGTATAAGGTCCTGAATTGAATTCTATCTCCTGAGCCAAAAAGGTTGTCATCGTTTATTTCGAGGCTGAGGCTTTTGGCTGAGCCAATTTCCGCGCTGCCACCAATAGGAAAAAGGTCTTTCCAACGAACAATAACATCTACAACTGAAGTATCGTTGTTAACGGGTGCTACTACGATTTTGGCATCCTGTAAATAGGAAAGTTCGCGCAGAAACCTTTCATTATCCGCCATCAGGTAAGGGTAGAGGGTATCGCCACTTGAGAAGAAGAGATTGTTTAAAATGGTTTTGTTGGTAGTGCCTGTGTATAAGGCATCACTTATATCATTCATTAAACGTCGGGCTGAGCGGGATGTATCGTTTACAGAGTTGTCGAACGAAAGTTTCTCAACTCGTATCTGTCGGATTACTTTACCCCTGAATGGTTGAAATACGGCCTCATTTTTAACAGCACCTTTATTTTCCGTAATGATTTCTTCCTGACCATTAACCGAAATGGCTTTTCCTAATTTACCCAGTAGACCTTTTTTGTGTGCTAGAAAAAAAACAGTGTCTTCTGTAAGTCTTTGTTGTGAAAAGCAGGGAAATATCCAGCAAAGTGCAATAACAATAGCAAGGTATCGGTATGAAAAAGTCCGCTGAAGCATTCCTCTATGAGATCAGTTGGTAATAATCTGCGGGAAGTTAAGGAATAGGTTTTAGTATAACTTCAAATGTTATAAGCTTAAGACTTTTAACATTTGCTGTTCAGGGAATTCGGGGTCTGGCTACAAGTCACGAGTAGGATGGGACGCAGATTTTCATGATTTTCAAGATCTATCATGATAAATCCTGAAAATCATGAAAATCTGCGTCCCATCATACGCGACATCTAAAGCTCGCAGCTAAATTTCCCCGGACATTAATGACTCAAACCGCTCTGCCTGTAACAAAAAAACCGGCCTTTTGGGCCGGTATATCGAATCAATGCTGAGGGCTTGTTTATTTAATTTCTTTAGAGAAAACGGAAACCTGACCGTAAGTAGTAATTTCTAGTACAATTTTCACATCTGATTTATCCATTGAAACGAAGTAGCTTGTTTCACCTTCTGCGTTTTCAAACTCGATGATGTCTTCCAGTTGAAATTCAGGGTAAGTGTACTTAGTTGTAATGGTTTGGAGTGCAGCTTTTGGTAATTTGTCGAAAGCAAAAGCTTTGGCAGAACCAATGAGTTCACCCTGGTGGGTATAGAACACTTCTTTTTTAATGCCATTCTCCATAAAACTCACTTTTTCGTAGTTGGCATCAGCGCTCCAGCTTACTTCTTTAGCACCTGTATAGGTTGAAGTAAAGTGGCTTGCGCCATTATAACTTGTTTTTTTGTCGGTACGGGCAAAAGCGCTTGTTCCAAGTGAAATCAAGGCCAAGGTGAGGATAAATAACTTTTTCATTTTTTCTTTATTAATGTGTTTATAATTAGTTCGTTGTTTTTCTTTTGGTTGAATTGACAAGTCAAAAGTAGAACCGAGTGATATATAGACGAAGGGAATTGTGATTAGTTACAAGCCAGTGATGAGTGATGTTATGAGTGGTGTTAATGGCAATGTTAAGCGCTGTTAATACAGCGCTGAAACCCTTATAGGTAAAGGGTTTCATTAGATTTCTTAAAGAAATATTAAAGGCCTTCAGCTAGTGATGAGCAGCAAAATGTACCTGTACGGTTTAGGATGAACGGCAGAAGATTCGGTGAGTAAAGTTGTTGTTAAGAGGGGGGTACTGGGTACTGGGTACTAGGTACTGGGTATTTGAAATTGAGATATTAACCTAGTACCCAGTACCTAGTACCTAGCACCCTAATTCCTCGAAACCCTCTTCTTTAGTTCATCTACAGAAATATTAATCTGCCTACCTACTTGTTTGCCATTGCGGTAGCAGATGAATTTTACGTTGGCTACGTCTTTTGGGAGGGTATAGGGTGTTGTGTACACTTTGCAGCTGGTATCCGGATTGCTTTCATCTATAGAAAAATAGACGGTCATGTCAGGAATTTCTTTATTTACCACAAGCGCCAGATTGCCGTGCTCGTCGTATTTTGAGCTAATAATAGGGTCGTACATGGCTTTACTATAACGTATGCCGGCATTATCCAGCCTATTAAAATGATTCTCTACACGGTTAATGAAGTCTGGCCAGTTTTTCCGGTCTTTTGGTGACCAAACGGATTCTGCAATTGCCATCGCCCTGGGCCATAACATATATTGTACATTACTAAACCGCTGAATCTGCTCGGTCCAGAGATTTGCTTGTCCACCGAGGATGAATTTTGGATCAACATTTTCTGGCAAAGGGTCAAACTGGTATGCTTTATTTAAACGTAAGCCTGCATAAACAGGCGGCTCTGCTGTTTTTTCTCCCTGGTAATAGTCAAGATAAGCGAAATCGGTGGGCGACATAACAACTGTATGATTCGCTTTTGCTGCTGCAATACCGCCTTTCATACCTCTCCAGCTCATTACAGATGCTCCGGGGGCTAAACCGCCCTCCAGTATTTCATCCCAGCCCATCATTTTCTTTCCTTTTGAGCTGATAATTTTCTCCACGCGTTTTACAAAATAGCTTTGTACCGCGTCCATATCTTTCAGGTTCTCTCTTTGCATGAGGGCCTTAATTTCATCGCTTTTTTCCCAGAAGTTTTTGGCTGTTTCATCACCACCCATATGGATATATTCAAAAGGGAATAGTTGGGCTATTTCTGTGAAAACTTTATCGAGGAGCGTGTATACTTTTTCATTGGCAGGGGAAAGGTTATTGTCTTTGAGCGCATAAAAATGAGCCCCCGCTGGCCATTCCATAAATTTTTCACCAGCGTTTACCCAATAGGTTGTTCCCGGAGTAGCTGAAAGGTCTGGGAAGCTAGCCAGCATGGCCATGCTATGACCTGGGATATCAATTTCAGGTAAAATATTTACAAAGCGATCTTTCGCATATTGTACCAATTCTTTGATATCCTCATGGGTATAAAATCCGCCATAGGTTTTGGGTTCATCAGGGGAAGGATCTTTACTATTGGCCCATTTTCCTTCTCTCAAAACACGCCAGGCACCAATATCAGTTAGTTGGGGCAACGATTTAATCTGAATACGCCATCCCTGGTCATCTGTCAAATGAAGGTGCAGAAGATTGTATTTGTACTGCACCATTTCATCTATAAATTGTTTTACTTCCTGTTTGGTGAAGAAATGGCGGCTGACATCAAACATCAATCCTCGCCATCCAAACCTTGGTTTGTCTAAAATGTTCACCACGGGAACGGTCCAGTTAGCAGCTTTTGTTACTGGTAATAATTGAAAAAAAGTTTGTGTGCCATAGAATAATCCAGCGGGGTTATTGGCACTTATGATAATATTTTTTGGGGTGATGGTTAGTCTGTATCCTTCAGTACCCAATGCAGTGTCGGTATTGCGTAAAAGTTGAAATTTGAAATCACTGTTTGATACTGATTCTTTCAGGTTAGTACCGGTTTCAGTTAAGAGTCTTGCTGCAAACTGTTTAACGATTGGCAATGCTCTGTCATCATCAGCGTGCACGGTCATATTTTTAGTTAATACCAGTTGTCCATTTCCTGGAATCACTGAACTGGGATTTGGAATAATATGAATCTCGTTTTTTTGTTGAGCAAGAGATTCAAATACTGGCATTACTAACAGGAGGGATGCAATCAATCTTTTCATGACACTGGTTTGAAATGGGAAGATACGGAAAGTAGGGAAGTAGGGAGGAGTCCGAAGTCCGATAGTCCGAAAGATATAGGTTGGTAAGAAAGGTAATGATTTAGAAATAGTAGCAATAGATGAAAACCGGTAAATCCAATATTAGTTCAACTATTTTCAAACTATTCATCTTCCGGACATCCTGACGAAGGATGGACCCACTTCGGACTTTCGGACTTCGGACTATCGGACTCCCCCAAAAAAAAGCCCGGTAGCATAACTACCGGGCTCACATAAAAATCACACAAAATATTAATAACGATAATGATCAGCTTTAAACGGACCTACTTTAGAAATGCCTAAGTAAGCAGCTTGCTCATCGGTAAGTTCATCCAGTTCTGCACCAACTTTCGCAAGGTGTAAACGGGCAACTTTCTCATCGAGGTGTTTAGGCAGTACGTATACTTTATTCTCGTAGTTTTTAAAGTTGGTCCACAATTCAATCTGAGCCAGTGTTTGGTTTGAGAATGAATTACTCATTACAAATGAAGGGTGACCAGTAGCACAACCCAGGTTAACCAGGCGGCCTTCTGCAAGGATGATTACGTCTTTACCATCGATATTGTACAGGTCAACCTGTGGTTTGATGGTATCTTTAGTATGACCGTAATTATTGTTCAACCATGCGATATCGATTTCAATATCGAAGTGACCGATATTACATACGATCGCTTTGTCTTTCATTAAACGGAAATGCTTTTCAGTAAGCAGATCACGACAACCTGAAGCAGTAACAACGATATCCGCTTCTTTAACAGCGTCAACCATTTTCTTTACTTCAAAGCCATCCATTGCTGCCTGTAAAGCACAGATAGGATCGATTTCGGTAACGATAACGCGACATCCTGCACCACGTAATGATAAAGCAGAACCTTTACCCACATCACCATAACCACCTACAACGGCTACTTTACCTGCCATCATAACATCTGTAGCGCGACGGATCGCATCTACCAGCGATTCCTGACAACCGTATTTGTTATCGAATTTCGATTTAGTTACTGAATCGTTTACGTTGATTGCAGGAATAGGTAAAGTACCTTTTGCCATACGCTCATATAAACGGTGGACACCAGTAGTTGTTTCTTCTGATAAACCTTTGATATGCTGAACCAGTTCAGGGTATTTATCGAAAACCATATTGGTAAGGTCACCACCATCATCAAGGATCATATTCAATGGACGATCAGCGCCACCAAAGAATAAAGTTTGTTCAATACACCAGTCTGCTTCTTCGAGTGTTTGTCCTTTCCAGGCAAAAACACCCACACCTGCAGCAGCAATAGCGGCAGCAGCCTGATCCTGTGTAGAGAAGATATTACAAGAGCTCCATTTTACTTCAGCACCCAGGGCAACCAGGGTTTCAATTAAAACGGCTGTTTGGATGGTCATGTGTAAGCAACCGGCAATACGGGCGCCTTTCAGGGGTTGGGTAGCACCATATTCTGCACGGAGCGACATCAAACCGGGCATTTCTGCTTCGGCAAGACGAATTTCTTTGCGGCCCCAGTCTGCAAGACTGATATCGGCTACCTTATACTTCAAACTGAAATCGATGGAAGAGGTTAAATTTGACATTTTAGTGTTTTTATGAAGTGCAAATCTATATTTATAGTTGAATATTCTGAATTAATTAATAATTTTAGTAGATATTTATATAAAATGGCTATTTTGTAGCATAAATAACCTAAAATCAATGGCAAAAACACGTTCCATAGCCGAATCCACTACAATTAGTTTGCAGTTAGATGAAAAGGATCTGGCCATTCTCCGGATTTTACAGCAAAATGCACGCGCAACCGTGAAGGAAATTGCCGATAAAGTTTTGCTAAGTACAACACCAGTTCACGAAAGGATTAAAAGAATGGAAGAGCAGGGTGTGATTCGTCAATACGCAACACTATTGGATCATGCCAAAGTGAAAAAAGGGCTGATGGTTATTTGTTATGTATCCCTGAAACAGCATAATCGTAATGCTGGGGAGCGATTTATCAGGAGTATACTTGAAATGAATGAAGTAATTGAGTGTTATAATATTTCCGGTGAGTTTGATTTCATGTTAAAAGTAGTTGCCGAGAATATGGATGGCTACTATAATTTTCACGTAAATAAACTAAGTCAGGCAGAGAACCTGGGACATGTACAAAGTGTGTTTGTTATGGGGGTGATTAAACAAACCCATGTGCTGGTACATTAGTCTTTATAGAACTTAACCTTCAATTACTTCAAACAGTTAATTCCACAACGTACCATCCAACCCTACAACTGTACCCAGCCATAAAGCAATCAAGTGCCCTATAATTCCCAAAATGACGAGCAGGGATTTATTCCATTTTTGTTCATGCCCGAATTTTAGTAGAAAATGGTAACAAAGACCGGCACCGGCTCCAGCCAGTGGAACGATAATTAAAGGCCTGATCATCCAAAATTTAGACCAGCTAGGGTCTGATGTGGCATTCAGTAAGAAAAAACTGATCATTAAAAGCCCAAGTGTGGCTCCAATTAACATCTTTTTTGATAGTGAATTTTGGTTCATTGTTACGGTATTTTAAATATAAAATTGTTTTTAAAAGTGCTTTGAAATTCAAAGTAAGTGCAAAATTTTAATCCAGGCAAATTTTTTCAAATTTTTAGGTAAATATTATTAATGGGAAGTAATCAGGAAATCCATCCTTGCTTTATAGCCAGAGCAATAAGTTCAGCACTGCTTTGTGCATCGTATTTATTCATCAGATTTTTGCGGTGCGTATTTACGGTATGGATACTTAGGAATAGGGCAGTAGCAATTTCTCCTGAGCTTTTTCCTGCTGCAATCAGATTCAGAATTTCGATTTCCCTTTTTCCGGGTGGGGTGAGTTTTACGATGGGTTGATGATTTTTATAAAATCTTTCCAATGCCAATTTTACGGCCACTTTTAATTGTGCAGGAACAAATGGTTTCAGCAGATAAGCTTCGAAAGCGGTTTCTGCAGCCATGTTTAAAGTGGTTTCGTCTGCATAAGCTGTCAGATATAGAAAGGGTACCGTATCGATTGCCGTAATAGCTTTGGCTGTTTCTATACCATTGAGTTTGCCTTTAATTTGTATATCGCAAATTACCAGATGCGGTTTCTGTTCTTTAAACATGTCAAGGGCTGCGGAAGAACGATCGGCTATTCCTACCACCTCATATCCTTCAGATTCAAGCACTGCTGCAATATTCTCTGCAACAATCAATTCATCTTCAATAATCAATATCTTCTTTTGTGCAGTCATCATATAGCATTAACGGGTATAGTTGAAAGAAATATTAAACACTGCACCTTTTGAATTTGATATATCCATTTTTGCATCTAATTGCTGTACAAAAGTACGAATCAGTTTTAAACCGAAAGAACTAGGAGAAACGGATGACAGGTTAATCCCTTTGCCGTTGTCGCTAACAATAAGAGATAATACCTGTTCTTTTTTATCTTCGTTTAGCTCTATGGTTAATTGAGGTTTTTCAACTTGTTGAAATGCATGCTTAAATGCATTGGTAATTAGTTCATTGATGATAAGTGCTAATGGAGTAGCCATATCAACATCCATATTCTTTGAGCTGAGTTTGATATTGGTTTGAACGATTGACTCATCGAATCCAAAACTATTGGCGAGCATATTCGATAGGGAAGTAATGTATTCTTCCATATTAATTGCGCGCAGGTTTTCGTCCAGGTACATTTTCTGGTGTAGCAGGCTCATGGCTTCTACACGTGCTTTTCCTTCTTCAACTGCAGATTTGGCGCCGGGATCGGTTAGTTTGAGTGATTGTAAATTAAGTACACTGCCAATTACCTGTAAATTATTTTTAACCCGATGGTGTAATTCACGCATCAGTGTTTCAATTCGTTCATTCTTTTGTGCCAATAATATGGCTGATTGTTTTTTCTGCAGGTAATTACGATATAATACGATCGCCACGATCGTTAATAGTATGATTAATGCCACTGAACCCCATAAACGAATATTGGCATCTTTCAATTGAAGATCTTTCAATTCCTTTTCTCTTTTTTCAAGTGCCAGTGCATCTTCTCTTTTACTAATTTCATATTCAGACTGGAGCTTGTTTATTTTCAGCTCTGTTTCCGTGTTGATGACATCGCCCCCCAAAGCAAAATATTCATTTCTGAAACGCTTGGCATTATCCATTTCACCGGTTTCTTCATATACTTTACTCAACAGATAATCTGTATATCTTTTGGTTCCTTTATCAATGCCACGGGATTGTAGGGCATAGCCTTTTAATAAGTATTCTTCCGCTTTGTCATACTTTTTTGTTTTAAGGTAGGCGGAAGCCAGTGCATTGTACACCCTTGTTAAATCAGCAGAGCTATTTGATTTGGCATAGTCTTTAAGCGCCAATTGGAATTGTTCAATTGCAGCAGTATAATTCTCTTTAGCTAATTCAATATTACCCAAATCAATATAGGTAGAGGCCACAGCAAATAAGTTGTTCTGCGTCATGGCCAACTGCAATCGGCGATTACTATACAATAATGCAGAATCATATTCCTTGAGTGCAACAAAGCAGCTTGAAATGTTTCCAAGCACAGATAGTTTCACTGTCGGCTGTGTTATATAAGATTGGAGGGAATAGGCTTTTGCATAATAATCTAAACTCTCGCTGGTTTTGTTTAGAGCAAGATAGGTGTTTCCCGCAGAGAGATACCAACTGGCCAATGAAGTATAATCCTTTAAACGTTCTGCTGTTCTGATGGCACGTAATATCTGATCCAATGAGGTTACTTTGTCGCCCAGCATTCTTGAAGCGGCTGACATAGCAGCTAATGCTCTTTGCTTACTTACTTCATCCTTTGTTTGTTCAGAAAGATCATAAGCTGTTTCATAGTCGGCACTGGCTTTCTCAGCATCTTTTTGCTGCATATAAATATTACCTCTGGTCAGATAGGCGCCTACCATAAAACGGGGCTCCAGGTTTGCTTTTTTACTGGCTTCTATAGACTCATTGGCAAATGACAATGCTTTGTCATATTCCCTTGAACGCATAAAATTCGGCACCATGTTCATAGCTGCCCCGGCAATACCCCTGGCATAATTATTTTTTGATGCTAATTGGTAGCTCAAAGAATCGAGCTGATACGCAAGTAAAGGCTCATTTTTTCTGCGGTACATACTTGCCAGACCAATCATAGCATCTGCCTGACCATTTTCATTATTCGTTGTCTTGTAAATAGTGAGAGCCTCCTGGGTATAAGCCATTGCCTGATCTGGAAGCCTGAGAAACTCCATTCTAGCAAGCTGTAATAAAATAGCCGCCCTAGGTTCGCCCTTTGAAATTTTGAGCTGGTCGTATAATGCAGACGTGTTCTCTGTCCCAGGACCCTGAGCATTGGATTCTAAACAAAAACACCATATGAAAAACAACAAAAGAAACCTCATGTAAAAAACCTTCGTATTAGGATGTAATATAAGACAGTCTCCATATTTACGAACGAATGTTTAACGTAGTTTTTAGATTCCGATAGCATATTCGGGAAAACTTTTATTTATGGTCCATAGTCCATGGTCCATGGTCCATAGTATATAGTCTATGGTCTATGGACTATGGACTATGGTCTGTGGTCCTTTTACCAGGATTGACCAGAGATATGTAATTTTTTTTCAGTTTGTGTGGTGAGCCATTTTCCGAAGAGTCCGCCAAATAGTCTTACAAACAGGTAATAGATACCAGCCAGTTTAAAACCTGCTCTATTTAGCATATACTTAAAAATAAGGTCTGTTTCTTTTCGGGATAATGGAATTTCGGCTTTGAACTGATAAAACACATCGTGAAACATGGAACTGAAATAGGTGATGGGTAGTGTGGTGTTTTTATCAAATCGTCCATCAGGTGTACCCCATGTTATATCGATCCATTCCCATTTTGGAGAGCAACCATCCCATGCATAACCATTTTGAGTTGTCCCTTTTAGAATGATTTTTCCATCCTCTTGAATACAAAACCATTCATTCTCAAAATACCTGTTCTTAATATTTGTCAGGATGAATTCATCTTTACGATGAACGAACTTATAAACTTTGCCAGGGATTGTGGATGATACAACCATCGCTTTTGTTGTTAAATGATTGCAAAGCAGATGGGGGAGTCTGGTGCTATGACCAAATTAGATTCTTTTAAGGAAATTTGCAATAGTAGCTGATTCGTTTCTTTTCCTGTTCAGGGAAATTTGGGTGGTCAGGTGTAATATGGAACACAGATTTTCATGATTTTCATGATCTATCATGATAAATCATGAAAATCTGCGTTCCATCCTACGTTACCTTATTTCGCAGTCAAATTTCCCCGGATAGTAATACTTTGTTTTAAAAGCTAATCGGAAATAAAGTATTCCATGATATAGTCGTCCATTACAAAGCCGTTGCCAATATCAAGTATATATTCCTTCTCTATCGTAAATCCCATTTTGGTATAAAAATCTTTTGCCTTGTTGGCTTTATTAACCTGCAGAAATAAGCGGGTATGTTTTTTTAACCTGGTATAGTTGATGGCTTGTTCAAGTAAGGCCTTACCTGCACCCGTTTTTTGAATAGCCGGCAGTACGTATAATTTATTGAGTTTACAGCCTTCACTGCCTTCCTCTGAAACAGAAGCGAAACCGACGGCTGTTCCATTAAACTCAGCAATGTAAAATGCATGTCCCTTTTCCATTTGATCCAGTAATGCCTCATCATTATAAATTAAGTTTAGCATATAGCTGATTTGCTCATTGGAAATTATTTCACCATAAGCTTCAGGCCAGGTTGCTTCGGCTAATTGTCTGATTAATCCAATATCAGCTATTGTAGCAGCTCTGATAAATAAGGGTTGAGACATGCTTATTTAGTTTGTTTTTTTCGGGGGAATATTTTTTTGTTGAGCCAATGGGCAAGGTAAGCACTCCCGATGCCTGTAGCCGCACCCATCAAAACATCAGTGGGATAGTGTTGACCGAGGTATAATCTCGAATAAGCAACACCAGTGCTCCATAAATAAGCAGGTACGGTAATATACCATTTTTTATATTGAATAGATAAAGAAGCGGCAGCCGCAAAACTCACTGAAACATGACCAGAAGGGAAGGAGTACCCCTGATCTGGTTTATCTGGGTAAATATCATTGTACTTAACAGCAGGTCGTTCTCTTTTTACCAGTTGTTTAAAGATAGTAGCAGAAGCCGCACTAATAAAAATACTTCCACCTATTTCAATGGCTTTTTGTTTAGTATCTGTATCCTTGTTTAAAAGTGCCGCTGTCATTAAACCAACAGGGATCGCCACACTCAAAGGTTTGGCGGTTGTAGAAAATGCTTTCCAGGTGCCACTATTGGGTTGTTGTGGGTTGATGTTCCGTAGCAGGTTTAATTCCCAACCTGATTGCGCAATGCAAAATTGAAATGGTATAACCATTATGCTTATCCAGCGTATTGTGCAAAAGATGGTTTTTGATCTACTTTTCATCAATTTTTCAATTTCATAAATTGAATATAGTGTAATGATGTAGCCACAGATTCACAGATTATTTGTTTAAAAAATCTGTGAATCTGTGGCTACATCACGTTGTTTGAAAGGTTCTGTCAATTGTTCAATATAACTAACTAGCTTAAAGCGTTTTCAAACTTTCTTCGATATTATTGATCCTTGCTTCCGCATCTGCGAGTTTTTTACGCTCCAATTCAACAACTTCAGTTTTTGCATTTTGTACAAAACGCTCATTGCTTAATTTTTTCAGCACACTATCACGGAAGTTTTTTTGGTAATCAAGGTCCTTTAATAATTCTGCTTTTAAAGCAGTTGTATCCAATTGCTTTTCTGTTTCGATAAAGAATTTGTCTTTTTCTACAGCTACCACAATCATATTTGAAGTGGCTGCTGTTTCGAAATCTATCAGCTCGGTATTGGCTTGCTTGGATAAAATGCTGATGATATTTCTATAAGGAACTTGATCCGCTGTTTCAATATGAAGCTTGATAGGATCCTTTGGTTTAATCTGGTTTTTGTTTCTGGCATCACGTAATGCGGAAATCACTTTTTTCAATAATTCACCAGCTTCAAGAATGTCGGAATTAATAGTGCCAACAGCAGACTGCTGTTTTACACAGAGGTTTATATCCTGTTCTTTTAAAAGCTGATAAATTTCTTCGCTTATGAACGGCATGAAAGGATGCAGTAATTGCATCATTTCTTCAAAATATGCAACGGTTTTCTTGTATACTGTGGCATCAACAGGCTGTTCAAAACCAGGTTTTGCCCATTCCAGGTACCAGCTGCAGAAATCATCCCATATAAGAGAGTAAAGGGTTTTTAATGCCTCACTTAACCTGAACTGCTGCATTAGAACTTCTATTTCCTGCTTAGCCTGGTTCAGGCGCGACTCAAACCAACTCGTGGCAAATGTTTCCAGTGCTTCTTGCGAATCAGTAGCCACACGAGACTCCCAGCTTTTTACAAGCTTAAGTGCGTTCCAAAGTTTGTTATTGAAATTTCTTCCTTGTTCTAATGAACTTTCATCAAACAGAATATCGTTACCAGCGGGAGAGGAGATCATGATGCCAAAGCGAACAGCATCAGCGCCATACTGGTCAATCAGGGCAAGCAAATCTGGGGAGTTGCCCAGACTTTTACTCATCTTTCTTCCCTGCTTATCCCTTACAATACCTGTAAAGTATACATTTTTGAAAGGAATATCTTTCATGTATTGCTCCCCTGCCATAATCATTCGGGCAACCCAGAAAAAGATGATTTCCGGAGCAGTTACCAATGTGTTGGTAGGGTAATAATATTTCACTTCAGCATTTCCCGGATCAGACAATCCTTTAAACACTTCAAAAGGCCATAACCAACTGGAGAACCAGGTATCCAGGCAATCATCATCCTGACGGAGATCGTCAATAGTGAGCTGTGGATGTTGAGTAGTGAGTTGAGCCAACGCTTCTTCCTTTGTAGCGGCAACGGCAAAACTTCCATCTGGTGCATACCAGGCTGGAATCCGATGTCCCCACCACAACTGACGACTTATGCACCAATCCTTGATATTCTCCATCCAGTGCCTGTAGAGGTTTTTGAACTTTGCAGGATGGAACTGAATATCATCATCCATAACCACTTTGAGGGCTGGTTCAGCAAGTTCTTTCATACTAACCCACCATTGAAGGCTTAACCTTGGTTCTACAACGGCATCTGTTCTTTCACTGAAACCTACCTGATTGGTATAGTCTTCTATTTTAACAATATGTCCTTTTGTTTCAAGTTCAGGAACTATTTTTTTACGAACCTCAAAGCGATCTTCTCCAATATATAATTGGGCGGCTTCACTTAATGTTCCGTCATCATTCATTGTGTCGATTACTTCAAGCTGGTATTTTTGTCCCAACTGGTAATCGTTCATATCATGCGCGGGGGTAACTTTTAATGCGCCCGTTCCAAAATCTGTAGTAACATAATCATCGGCGATAATTGGTATGCGACGACCTATTAAAGGAACAATGGCTTCTTTGCCATGTAAATGTTTATATCGCTCATCATCCGGATTTACACATATGGCAGTATCACCTAAAATAGTTTCCGGGCGAACAGTTGCGATAGTGATAAATTCATCTGTATCTGCAATTTGGTAGCGTATATAGTAAAGCTTGCTTTGTACTTCTTTATAAATTACCTCCTCATCACTCAAAGCTGTTTTGGCTTTTACATCCCAGTTAATCATGCGCTTACCGCGATAGATCAACCCTTTATTGTAGAGGTCTATAAAAACGGAAATAACTGAGCGGTAATAATCTTCATCCATGGTGAAGGAAGTACGGTTCCAATCAAGACTGCACCCCATTTTCTTCAATTGCTGTAAGATGATTCCACCATATTTTTCTTTCCATTCCCATGCGTAGGAAAGAAATTCATCTCTGCCTAATGAAGATTTAGCAATTCCTCTTTCACGGAGCATGGCTACCACTTTAGCTTCAGTTGCAATGGAAGCATGATCGGTTCCGGGAACCCAACATGCATTTTTACCTTGCATACGGGCGCGGCGTACAAGAATATCCTGAATGGTATTGTTCAGGCAATGGCCCATGTGTAATACTCCGGTTACATTGGGAGGAGGTATCACAACAGTAAATGATTCGCGATGGTCGGGGGTACTGTTAAAATAACCTTTATCTAACCAATGCTGGTACCATTTGGCTTCAATATCACCTGGTGTATAGTTTTTGCTCAATTCCATTCCTGATCTTGTTTTAAAATCTGTTGCTTTTCGTTAGGGTTTTACGGGTTGCAAACTTACGAAAAACCGGGGGCAGATCAGATTGGATATAAAAAAACCACGTTATACGTGGTTGGAAATCATTTATATGAGTGCGGTTTTACCAAATATGCACTATTTCACTCCATTCAAGTAATGAAACAGCACTGGGTATTGAGGTATTCTTGTAGGCTTTTTCTTCCATATCTTCTTGCCCAACCACTAATGCAGTGGCCAATGCCTCTTTTTTCTGAATACTCATAGAAGTGCAACAACTGGCTATTTTTTTTGTCTTACTTAAAACACGGATCTGGTTACTTGTACAACTGGTAAAAGCAATTAGCAGGCAGATCAGCATAATGTTTTTCATATCAGTTATTTTCTGGTGCAAAACTAATCCCGGATTTAATAATGTCAGGTTAATCTCTGTTAATTATACCTAACGATCATTAAGGTTTTAGGTTACAACAATTCCCCTCTTTTTTTTATTAGTCACCTATAAATGTGAATTATTACACCTGAAAAGGAATATTTAGTTTTTTTTCATCCAGACAACCTGATATACCTAGTTAAAACTTTTGGTAATTAATACGATTCAAGAGTTGAAGGGGCCGGGCATAAAGTCCATAGACCATAGTCAATAGTCCATTGCTATAAGCCATATGGCAGACTTCCTTCAGACCTTGATTAATATTTATAACTAATTAATAGTCAGTTCTTTAAGTAATTAGGTAAAGGAGCCTTAGGATCTTCCTTTCCATTCCAGGTATGAAATAACGACTACAACAATGAGTACAAGTGCTACAATAGTAGCATTACGGGCGTTTTCACTCAGGTGAAAATGAGGTTTTGTGTTAGACATGGCAAGCAGTTTAGGTACGTAAAATGGTTTTACGGTCTTTCAACGGATATCTTACATCGGGAAAGCGAAACCTGTCTGACTTTTATTTCCGGGGCTGGGGGTAAAAATTCTTTGTTTGTAAGATATGCGATTATTCCCGAATTTACAAGCCTTATTTATGCAATTTGCGATAGTAGACATAGAAACTACGGGAGGGTTCCCGGAACAACATGGCATGACAGAAATTGCCATTGTATTGCATAATGGAACGGAGGTTGAGGGGCGATATGAGACGCTGATAAACCCACATCAGCCTATTCCTCCTTATATAGCCAATATGACCGGTATTTCGGATAAAATGGTTGCTGCTGCACCATCTTTTGAAGAAGTGGCACCGCATATTTTCAAGTTACTTAAAGACAGGATATTTGTTGCACATAATGTCAATTTCGACTATTCTTTTGTTAAGTATCATTTACAGAAAGCTGGTTGTCAATTAAATATATCTAAGCTATGTACCATTCGGCTGGCCAGAAAGGTATTTCCAGGTTTTAGAAAATACGGACTTGGACATCTATGCCGTGAGTTGAATATTACCATTACCAACCGCCACCGAGCGGGTGGCGACGCAATTGCTACGGCTCAAATCCTGGATCTTGTTTTGCAGAATAATGGCTTGCGTTTAATTAAAGAGTTATTGAAAAGAGATAACCATAACCAAACCCTGCCTGCTCATTTACCAGAAACTCAGGTTAAGGATCTGCCACAGTTACCCGGCGTTTATTACTTCCACGATCAGAAAGACAAAGTGATTTATGTGGGGAAAGCAAAAAACCTTAAAAAAAGGGTACTGAGTCATTTTACAGGACTTGACACAAGCAAAAAAAGACAGGAATTATTACGTACGGTCTACCGGATCTCGCATGTGGAATGTCCAACGGAGTTCATTGCCTCACTCTTTGAAAGCGTGGAAATAAAAAGACTCTGGCCGGCACATAATAAAAGTCAAAAACGTTTTGAGCAGGTATGGGGAATTTATGTATTCGAAGATAACAGGGGATACCAGCGTTTGGCCATCGACAAAAAAAGAAAATACCTGAAGCCTATTTTATCATTTGCACTGTTGGCTGATGCTCATCGAATGTTATGGAAACTGGTTAAGACATTTGAATTGAATCCTGCGCTTTGTTTTCTTGACCTTACCCCACAAAATGAATGGCCTGAAGTAGCTGAATATAATGATAAAGTTGCTGAAGCAATTCAATGGACCACCGAACAAAAAGAAACTTTTATCATTCGCGATAAATCTGCCTGTGTACTGGTTGAAAATGGAGTATTCTATGGAATGGGTACCCCTGAAAGTGCTATTCAAATAGAAGCCATTGACTTATTAAAAGAACAGCTCACCACTTACCCTGAAAATGAAGCTATTCGTTCCATGATACGCAATTTTACAGAGAGGTATCCGGCGAAAGTGATTAGGATTGCGTAGGGAGACCGAAAGTCCGAAGTCGGAAAGTCCGGGAGTCCGCAAGACTCATTTTTTACAAAAAGAATACTATTTATCGCAAAACTCTCATTCTTCCGGACTTTCGGACTTCCGTACTTCGGACTCATCTCCCGGACTTCAAGACTCTTATCCACATCTTTTTTTTAACCCCTTTTTTCCCCCTACATTCGCTCCCCTTTAAAACTTATAAAACGGTTATTGTTCATGTCGAATTTTGCACCATTGGTTGCTGCCAAATTAAACCTGAGGGTTGTACAGGTAGAGGCAGTATTGGAATTATTTAGTGAAGGCGCTACTATTCCTTTTATAGCGCGATATAGAAAAGATAAAACAGGCGGACTGGATGAAGTTCAGATTCAGCAAATACAGGATGAAGCAAAGTTTTTGAAAGAATTTACCGAGCGTAAAACTTTTATTGAAAAAACAATCAGCGAACAGGGTAAAATGACTGATGCATTGCAGCAGAAAATTGATGCAGCATCTACACTTGCCGCACTTGAAGATATTTACCTTCCCTATAAACCCAAACGTAAAACCAAGGCACAAACGGCAAGAGAAAATGGCTTGGAACCACTCGCAGAAACCATGCTGGCTCAACAACAGGATGATGTGAATGCCGTGGCTGAAAAATACATCAACGATAAAATAAGTTCGGTTGAAGAAGCATTGCAGGGAGCAAGGGATATCATCGCAGAAATGGTTAACGAAAATGCTGAAATGCGCGCTAAAATGCGTAAGCTTTTTGAAGACACTGCAACCATGCAAAGTAAAGTGCTGACCGATAAAGAAACGGAAGGTGTTAAGTACAAGGATTATTTTGATTTTTCAGAACCCATTCATAAAATACCCTCACATAGAATACTCGCCATTTTGCGAGGATTTCTGGAAGGCGTTTTACGTATGAACATTGCACCCGCAGAAGAGGATGCTTTGTACCTGCTTGAACAACAATATGTGAAAGGCATGAGTACATGGTCTGAACACCTTAAGAAAGCCATCAGAGACGCCTATCGGAGATTGATGCAGCCTAGCCTTGAATCAGAATTCAGAACAGCGCTAAAACAAAAAGCCGATGAGGAAGCTATAACAGTATTTGCGGAAAACCTCCGCCAATTATTGCTTAGTGCTCCACTTGGCAGAAAAAATATTCTTGCCATCGACCCTGGTTATCGTACAGGCTGTAAAGTTGTTTGTCTGGATAACAAAGGTGACCTGCAGACTACCGATTTGATTTATGTGCACGAGAACAACCGCATTTATGAGAGTGAGCACAAAATAAAAAAACTGGTAGAGCAATTCAAGGTAGAAGCAATAGCAATAGGTGATGGTACAGCAGGAAGAGAAACCGAACAGTTTATTAAAAAACTCAATCTTGGACTTCCTGTATTTCTGGTGAATGAAGATGGTGCTTCTGTTTATTCTGCCTCTGAAACAGCCCGTGAAGAATTTCCTGATTATGATGTTACTGTGCGTGGCTCAGTAAGTATCGGAAGAAGATTAATGGATCCATTAGCCGAACTGGTAAAGATTGATCCGAAAAGTATTGGAGTAGGGCAGTACCAGCACGATGTAAACCAGTTTAGGTTAAAAGAAAGACTGGACCAGACGGTCATAAGTTGTGTGAATGCTGTTGGTGTAAACCTGAATACGGCAAGTAAACATTTGTTGGCTTATGTAAGTGGTATTGGGGGAAGTATGGCTGATAATATTGTCCGTTTCAGAACAGAATTGGGTGGTTTCAAAGACAGGAATGAGCTATTGAAAGTGCCGCGACTTGGGGCAAAAGCTTACGAACAATGTGCGGGATTCTTAAGAATTAATGACGGTAAAAATCCGTTGGATGCAAGTGCAGTTCACCCGGAAGCTTACCCCTTAGTGGAAAAAATGGCGGCATCTTTAAATGTTGCTGTTGCCGAATTAATTGGAAACGAAAAACTGGTGACTGGTATTGATCCGAGGAAATTTGTATCAGAGCAGTTCGGTGAACTTACGATACGCGATATCCTTAATGAATTAAAAAAACCAGGACTTGACCCCAGAAATGAGTTGGAGCAATTTGAATTTGCACATATATATAAAATAGAAGATGTGCAGGTAGGGGCAGTAGTTCCTGGGATGGTTACCAACCTTACCCGCTTTGGAGCTTTTATAGATATTGGCGTAAAACAGGATGGACTGGTGCATGTAAGTGAAATTGCAAATCGTTACATCAGCGATCCTGGAGAGGCCCTGAAATTGGGTCAAAAAGTACAGGTTAAAGTATTGGAAGTGGATATCGCCAGGAAACGTATTGCCCTTTCAATAAAACAAACAGAAGAAACAACCGGAACAAGGGTTCCTGCAAATAATGGCCCACGTCAAAATAGAAATGCTTCTCCAAAAAGAGAAGAAGATCTTTCAGCCATGAGTGTAAATGATGCCCTTAATGCGTTGAAGAAGAAATTCGGTAAGTAAGGAAAGTACCGCTGAATGAGTGGATAAATGGTGATGCGGTATAAGGAACTTGAATTATCTTGTATCCTTTAAACCTATATCATGAAAAAGACTGTTTTTGTATTATTTGGTGTTTTACTTTTTAACCTGTCTTATGCACAGGATCCCAGGGTAAATCCTATTATTAAAGATTTTGGTCCTGTTTATGAAATACCGGATGCAGTAGAAAAACCCGATCCCAAAATGACCTATAAACTGTTGGTCGACTTAGTAATGGCCAGCAGTAAACCCGATACCATAAACCTTGGTATTGAAGCCGCATGTACCTTATTAAACCTGCATGGTGTAGGTGGTGTACCCAAGGAAAAAATAAAAATGGTCATGGCTGTTCATAATGCTGCAGGATATACCGTATTAAATAATGAAGCTTATAGAGCCAGGTATAAAGTGGATAATCCTAATTTACCTATGATTAATGCCTTGCTTGAAGCTGGTGTTAAGATTGTAGTTTGCGGGCAAACGCTTAAAAAACGAGGTATAGATCCAGCTACACTGGCCCCGGGTATAGGTGTAGCTACATCTGCTTTAACAACCATTACTACTTATCAACTGAAAGGTTATGCGGTAATCAAATGGTAATTTTCCCAGTTTGATTCTTCAAATCAAAGATCAAAAAGTCAAAAAATCAAAGATTCAAGCATTCTTTATTATATTTTCTAAAATTCCTACTCGATGAGAAAACTCTTCTTCTCTGGGCTAGCTCTTGCAGCATCAGCCTTTGTTGCTACAGTTGTAACAACAAATGATCACAATAATAATTGGATTGCTGCTGTTTTACATTTAAAAGATTCCGTTAAAAAGGACACGAATGTTTATGCAAGTTTCAAAGACCTTCCTTTGAAACCTGAAAGAACTATTTCATTTAATACACAGGAAGGCACCTGGATAAGTGTGGATGTTAGTCCGGACGGAAATACTATCGCCTTTGACCTAATGGGAGATATTTACACAATGCCTATAACAGGTGGTAAAGCAACTCCCGTAACTAAAGGTTTTGCCTACGAAACACACCCGCGTTTTAGTCCGGATGGGAATAAATTATTGTTCACAAGCGATAGAAGTGGCGGCGATAACTTATGGGTAATAGATCGTGTAAAGCAAGATACACTTCAATTAACCAAAACAAGGGTAGATGATTATGTAAATGCTGTGTGGACACCTGATGGCAAATATGTTATTGCCAGCAGGGGCAGACGATTACCACGTTTATGGATGTTTCATGCCGACGGTGGTGGTGGCATTCAGTTAAATGATGCTCCAGGCAGTCTCAAAACCATTGATCCTTTCATCAGTAATGATGGAAAAATGATTTATTATAGCCAACGAAACGGATCATGGAACTATAATGCCCTTTTACCTCAGTACCAGATCGGTGTGTATGAAAGAGAAAAAGGACAAACACGAACCCTCACCTCACGCTATGGGTCAGCATTTACACCCACACTCAGCAAAGATGGTAAATGGATGGTTTATGGTTCACGTTAC
Source organism: uncultured Sediminibacterium sp. (assembly GCF_946481145.1). The sequence goes on along the minus strand of NZ_CAMLMJ010000008.1, from coordinate 47,523 downwards.
CAGGATAAAACTGGATTGGTAATACGTAACCTTCTTACCGGTGATGAAAAATGGCTGGCATATCCGGTACAGAGAGATGAGCAGGAAAGCATTGCTCCACAAGGTGTATTGCCTGGTATGTCATTTACACCCGATAGCAAAAACCTGATTGCAAGTTATGGCGGTAAAATTTGGAAAATACCGGTAAGTGGTGAACCCGCTACCGAAATTCCTTTTGATGTTGATGTGAAGCTTGAATTAGGACCAAGACTTTATTTTAACTACGATATAAAAGATACCAGTCATGCACTTGCCTCCCAGATACGTGATGCAGTGCCTAGTCCGGATGGTAAGCAATTGGCCTTTACTGTGCTTAACAGGTTATATGTAATGGATTACCCGAATGGAACGCCTAAAAGGTTAACCAGCCACAACTTTACAGAAGCCATGCCAGCATGGAGTCCTGATGGAAAACAACTAGTATTCGTAACATGGGAAGAGAAAGAAGGAGGTAGTGTATACAAGGCGAATATTGCAGACGGAAAAATCACCAAACTCACCAGTGAAGCCGCTTTTTACATGCAACCTGCATGGAGTTACAACCAGCGTATTGCGTTTTTCCGTGGACCAAATCGATTATTCAAAGATGCTGAAGATCCATTCATGAGCGGAGAAGAAGCCGAGATTGTTTGGATGAATGAAAATGGCGGAAATATTACCGTTATCGACAAAGCCAGGAACAGGGGTAATTTGCATTTTACCAAAGATGCGGACAGAATTTTTCTCAATACAGGTGGAGGTATGCTGATATCCATTCGTTGGGATGGCACCGATCCAAAAATGCATGTACGCGTCACTGGTATTACAACTTTCGGTACAGCATTAGATGGGCATGAAGAAACACATACACCAGAAGCACCAACCGGAAAAGAATATGTAATGGGAAGGTATATGTCTGTGTCTGATCCATTGAACAATTGTATGTTGCCAGAATCATACAGCAGCCGTGAGCCGCAAAATATGCCATCTTCAGCAGGAACTATTTTAATGGCGCCTACAGGCAATCTGGCCCTTGCACAGGTAAACAATAATATTTATGTTGTAACAATACCTGAAACCGGTAAGGTTCCTACAATATCTGTGGCCGATGCAGCTTCAAGTATATTCCCTTCACGTCAACTAACTGAAATAGGAGGCGAGTTTCCGGCATGGGAAGCAGATGGTAAGACCGTACACTGGAGCCTTGGTAACGGACATTGGGTTTATAATACAGACAGGGCAAAAGCAGTTGAAGATTCTGTGAAAGAAGCGAAAAAACTGGAAACCAAACGTGCGGCTGATAGTGTAAAAGCACTTACTGCTGCCGGACCAGAAGCAAAAAAACTGGCGGATTCTCTTGCAAAAAAGAAAGCGGCTGACCTGGCTGCAGCATTAAAGGCTGACCCTGCAAAAGCAAAACAAGACAGTCTAGATAAAGTAGCATTAAAGCAAAAAGAAAAATATAGTCCGGATGAAACGCAGGTGAAAGTTTACTATGCCAAAGACATGCCCAATGGTACCATTCTCCTAAAAAATGCAAGGATCATTACCATGAAAGGGGATGAAGTAATTGAAAAAGGAGATGTGCTGATCGTCAATAACCGGATTAAGCAGGTTGGCAAAAATATAGCCGCACCATCAGGAGCAAAAGTGATCGACTGTGCTGGTAAAACAATCACTCCAGGGTTTATTGACACACACTCTCATATGTGGCCATATTGGGGTCTGCATAAGAATACTGTATGGATCTATGCCGCAAACCTTGCTTATGGTGTTACTACTACCCGTGACCCTCAAACTTCAACCACCGATGTACTTACCTACAGCGATATGGTAGAAGCAGGCTCAATACCTGGTCCAAGGGTGTATAGCACTGGCCCTGGTGTAGGGTTCTGGATGTATAATCTCCGAGACCTCGATCAAACAAGGAAGGTATTGGAACAATACAGTAAGTATTACAAAACTCAATACATAAAAATGTACCTGACAGGTGTCAGGCAACAACGCCAATGGGTAATTATGGCAGCGAAAGAACAAAAGCTGATGCCAACTACTGAGGGTGGGTTGGATTATAAACTCAACATGACTCACCTTTTAGATGGATATCCTGGTGTAGAACATGCTATACCAATTCATCCATTGTATAAAGATGTAACCAAAACAATTGCGGAAAGTAAAATGGCGCATACCCCAACGCTATTGGTAGCTTATGGTGGACCATGGGCAGAAAACTATTACTATACAACAGAGAGCCCTGTTCATGATCCTAAATTAAACCGCTTTACGCCTTATGAAGAATTAAGTACCAAAGCAAGAAGAAGAACAGGGGCAAATGGTGGTTGGTTTACGCCGGAAGATCATGTGTTTAGTAAACATGCTAAAGGAACAAAGAGCATTGTTGAGCAGGGGGGATTAGCAGGTATTGGTAGTCATGGTCAATTACAGGGCCTCGGGTATCATTGGGAATTATGGAGCGTTGCAAGTGGGGGAATGAGTCCTTTGAATGCCTTAAAAACCGCTACTATTCTTGGTGCAACTGCATTAGGACTAGATAAAGACCTGGGAAGTATTGAATCAGGTAAACTGGCAGATATTGTGATCATGGATAATAATCCATTACAAAATATCCGTAATACCAATAGTATCAGGTATGTAATCAAGAATGGTAGAATGTATGATGGCAATACATTGGATGAAATTTATCCAAGCCAGAAAAAATTAGACATTAGCTCCTGGACAAAAGAAACCCCTAAAATTACTACAACAGTAAAGGAGTAGGAATCTTTGAATCTTTGATCTTTGATTTTTTGATTTTAGCAGATATGCTAATCAAAAAATCAAAGATCAAATGATCAAAAAATCAAAAATCAGCACTAACTCCTGTATAATTCGAAGGGGTGATTGCTTTTAATTCTTTCTTTACCGCAGCACTTACTTTCAACGACTGAATAAAATTCTGCATGGTTTTCTTATCAATTTTATGGTTACCTCGGGTAAGGTCTTTTAAAGCTTCATAAGGATTGGGATAATTTTCCCTTCTCAAAATGGTTTGAATAGCTTCTGCAACTACTGCCCAGTTATTTTCCAGGTCCTCTTTTAGTTTTGCTTCATTCAGGACTATTTTTCCCAAACCTTTTTCAATAGACTTAAAAGCAATGGCAATATGCGCAACCGGTGAACCGATATTACGTAAAACAGTAGAATCGGTAAGATCGCGTTGTAATCTGCTGATGGGAAGTTTGGCAGAAAGGTGTTCCAATAAGGCATTTGCCATACCAAGATTGCCTTCTGCATTTTCAAAATCAATTGGGTTTACTTTATGCGGCATAGCTGATGATCCTACTTCACCCTTTTTTGTTTTTTGTTTGAAATAATCCATGCTGATATAGGTCCAGATATCACGACATAGATCCATCAAAATATTATTGATTCTTTTCAATGAATCGAAATGAGCGGCAAGGCTGTCATAATGTTCGATCTGTGTAGTGAATTGCATTCTTTGCAGGCCGAGTGTGTTCTCTACAAAATCGTTCCCGAGTAAAACCCAGTTCTTTTTAGGAAAAGCAATATGGTGGGCGTTAAAATTGCCGGTAGCACCTCCGAATTTTGCAGCATAAGGTATGCTGGCAAAAAGTTCAACCTGATTATTTAGTCGTTCCACAAATACCATTATTTCTTTCCCTAGCCTGGTAGGAGAAGCAGGCTGTCCGTGTGTACGTGCAAGCATGGGAATGTCTTTCCATTGCTGTGCCAACTGGTACAGGTTATTCTGCAGATTTATTAAGCTGGGCAGGTATTCATGTTCCATGCAATGCTTCCAGCTTAACGGAATGGAGGTATTATTAATATCCTGAGAAGTTAGTCCGAAATGTATCCATTCTTTCAGGTTACTGATGCCTGCTTTATCTAATTGTTCCTTCAGAAAGTATTCCACGGCTTTAACATCGTGGTTGGTAACTGATTCAATCTGTTTAATTTGCTGGGCATCATCTATGCTGAAATCGTCTAATACTTTTTTTAACTGAACCCTTGCTTTTGGAGGGAGTTTAAAAAAGCGTTTATCTGCCAGGAAGAAGAAATACTCTATTTCTACCAGTACCCTGTACTTAATCAATGCATATTCAGAGAAATATTCATCTAAATGCTGTACCTGTTTGCGGTAACGGCCATCTATGGGTGTAACTGCGGTAAGAGAAGTGAGTTCCATCGGCGATTTTGAGGTTATTTATTGATTATTGGTTTTCTTTGCAGGCAAATTTAGCTGAATTGGACAAGAGATTAAGGATTGGAGCCGTTAGTTATTTGAATACCCGCCCACTCATGCACGGGGTTCAACGGTCTGGGTTGATGCAAAAAATGGATATTGTAGCCGATTTTCCGGCCAATATAGCCGCAATGTTATTAAACGATGAAATTGATGTCGGACTGGTGCCGGTTGCCATTATTCCACGTTTAAATAACCCGCAGATAATTACCCATTATTGCATCGGTGCCGTTGGAAGGGTGGCTTCTGTTGGAATTTTCAGCGAAGTTCCCATAAATCAGATTACTCAGTTGATCCTGGATTACCAAAGCAGAACCTCCGTTAATCTTGCTAAAATTCTTTTGAAAGAATACTGGCAGAAAGAAGTGGAACTTGTGCAGGCACAGGAAGATTACCGTCATCTCATTAAAGGCACTACCGCTGCAGTTGTTATTGGCGACAGGGCCTTGTCACAACATAAAAAATCAGCTTATTATTACGATCTGAGTGAAGCATGGCTTCAGCATACAGGTTTGCCTTTTGTATTTGCTGCATGGGTTGCCAATAAACCTATTGATCCAGATTTTGAAGATGCTTTTAACCTGGCCAATGCCTACGGCATAAACCATATAGAGGAAGTGGTGGAAACACTAGATTTTGCAGATTATGACCTGAAAGAGTATTATACAAAGAATATCAGTTATACATTAGATGAAGAAAAAAGAAAAGGACTGGAACTTTTTCTTCAGAAATTAACGCAATTATGATGTAGCCATGAATGGTATTTCAGTAATCACCATCGCTTTTAATAACCTGGCTGATGTACAGAAAACCTGTGCCTCGGTTGATGCGCAATCTATATCTCCCCAAGAGCATTGGATCATTAATGGATCTACACAAACTAATATCGCTAATTGGTTGGAAACCACTCCACAGCCCGCTTACAGAAAATGGGTCAATGAACGCGATAAAGGAATAGCAGATGCATTTAACAAAGGCATCCGACATGCAGCAGGCCCTGTTACTCATTTGCTGAACTCAGGCGATATATATGCTTCACCTGATATCATAAAAACGATTGCAGCTTTCTTTCAACAATACCCTGAAGTACAATGGATCAGCGGAAATATTGAATTGACCAGGGGCGGAGAAAAAGTAGTCGTAGGCAAACCTTTTGAACCTTCAAAATTGTACAGGGGTATGCGGAGCATTTCTCATCCTACCTGGTTTGTGAATAAAGCAGTTTATGATAGGGTTGGAGGCTATTTGGCAGATTATAAAATAGCCATGGATTATGATATGCTTTGTCGCCTTGGCAAAGAACCATACCAATACCTGCCGATAACCATTGCCATTTTTGATGATACCGGTGTTAGTTCAACCTCCTACCTGAAATCACTGGATGAGAACAGAAAAGTTTTTGAATCACATTTTGGTCCATCCCTTAAACAACGCCTTTGGCAATTACGTTTGAAAGGGCTGCATTATTTATTGCAAAGCGGGTTAGGCCAGTGGATGTTTCGGTTGAAGAAAAAAATGGGGCTTGAAAACTGGTAGTATCAGGAAAATGTTTCAATTACCTGTTCCGGAGTTACAAGATCATAGGGGAGGTCAATAACAAACTCATATTTTTCCCTCACTATTTCTGCATTTTTTAAATCCTCCAGAATCTGCTTTGGATAAACAGCTGTAAAGTAACTGCACAATTCTTTGGGATAAGGTGCAAATCTATTGTATTGTGATCCGTTGAATATACCAGTAACCGGGCATCCTGCAGCTACTGCTAAATGAATGGAACCAGTATCTACAGATAATAACATAGATGCTTGTTTAAGTACTGTAAGCATTTCAGGTAAGCTGGTTTTACCAGTAAGGTCAACAATCGGATATTGATAGGCTGCACAAAAAGCATCTGTATAAATTTTATCTCCTGCCGCACCACACACAACTACTGTATAACCTTTTTGTTCATATAAATGAGCAGCAACTTTACAAAAATTTTGAGCCGGCCAGATTCTTTTCTTACTTCTTGATCCAGGAAAAACAACTATATAATTGGCTGGTAAACCTGGATAAGCAGGTAACAATGAAGTTGGGACGGTTGTATCAACGACTGCAGAAGGAAGTCCGGTTAGGAATTCTGTAAACATCCTGTTCCGGTAGAATTCAAAGAGTGGTTTCTCCGTGTGGTTGAACAGTGCTGTATAAAGCCCTTTATCATAGCCCATTTCATACGACTGAACGCTTTCTGTATTGGCTACCATTCCGATGCGGTTTGTGGCCTTGGCAGCCCTGACAATACTGTCATCGTAACGTTTATCGCGAGAATAAACCGGGTTTATTACAGTGGTGTACCCTTGTTGGTAAATCATCCGGAGAAATCGAAAGCGATATTTTATTTCTTTTTTGAACCGAATCTTATCGATCCAGAACTGTTTATTGACCGATGTTGCATCAAATTGTTCAAAAATCGATTTCCAGCTTCGATTGCCACAAAAATGAATTTGGTGATCGCGGAACCTGGGAGAAGAAACTATTTCATTCAGGAAATTGCGCCACAGCATATAGTCGCCAATTTCATCCACACGAACGATCAGGAGCTTTTTATCAGACATTCTTTGCCTGAAACCCAATCGGGCCAGCCAAAGAATGAGGTCGTATATAATGCCTTTAATCTGGTTTAACATGAATCTTCCTAATGCTTACAAATGTACAATCTGAAAACAGATGAAGGTAGATTTTATGTCTTGGTCAGTGATGCTTATTTTTACCCAGATTAAATCAACAACAATGGGCTTTTTGGGGGATCTGAAAAATCGTTTTTATACAAAACTCCGTAGGACACTGAATCTCGAACAGATAGACAGCAAGTTGAACCGGATAAATATGCTGCAGGTAGAAGATTACCTGCAAACCCATTTATACAATAATCCCCGTTACAATCAACCCGATAAACTCAATAGGTTTGAATTTCAGGCATTTTCTCAGGTTGGAGATGATGGTATCATTGAAGAAATTTTCAAACGGATAGGAGTTACGAACCAGTACTTTATTGAATTTGGAGTTGAAGATGGTACAGAAACAAACAGTACCTATCTGTTATATAAAGGCTGGAAAGGTTTGTGGATGGATGGAAGCGAAGCCAATATCAAAGCCATACACCAGCATTGTTCAAAAGCCATAGCAAGGGGCGATTTAAAAGCCATTCAGGCATTTATTACCGCTGAAAATATCGAATTCCTTTTTCAGCAGGCTGGTGTGCCAACAGAACCAGATTTATTATCGATTGATATCGACCGTAATGATTTATATGTTTGGAAAGCCATCAACCAATATAAACCAAGGGTTGTAATAGTTGAGTATAATGCAGTGTTTCGGCCGGGTTGTGAATTTGTGGTTGACTACGATGCTGCAGCAATGTGGGATGGGTCAAGCAATACGGGTGCAAGCCTGGATGCGTTTTGCAAATTAGGGGAATCAAAGGGGTATAAACTGGTTGGATGTTGTTTCGCTGGTGTAAACGCTTATTTCGTGCGGGAAGACCTGATAAGTTCACATTTTACCGGACCATTCACCGCCGAAAATCATTATGAACCTCCCCGCTATCATTTATACACCAAGCCGGGGCATCCAAGAAAGATAAGTCTCTAATGCTGTAATTATTTCGTTTTGCGCATAAATGCACTACCGCTTTTGTCCGGAAGTAAAATCACGTGTTCGCCACTGCTTTTGCAAAATTCATCTATGGCTTTTTTAGAACCGTCCCAGTGAAGACTGGAATAATCATGCAACAAAAATAATCCGCCTTTAGGCATTCGTTCATAGAAGAATTCTAATCCGGCTTTGGTAGGAGCATATAAATCACAATCAAGGCTTACAATTGCATAGTTCCTGTTGGAGTGCTCATCGGTTATTGTATCGGGGAAAAAGCCTTTTACGAAAGCACACTGTGAAACTGCCGGGCCTATCACCTGTTTTACCAGTTCAATAGAAGTGTTATTGAAATCTGTATCTTTTGCAGCATCTATTCCTTCCAGGTCTTTTTTGCTGAATCCTTCATAAGTGTCAAAAAGAAACACATTCCTGTTATGTTCCTTGGCATAATAGGCCAGGATAGAAGCAGTATTGCCTCTCCATACGCCTAATTCGGCAAAATCGCCTGATATACCTTCTGCTAAAACCTGTTTGCAATTAAGTATAAAACTCCATAGTCTGGCAGTATCGCCACCATTGTTCCTGCCATTGTGTTTGGTAAATCTTTTTTGCAGTTCCCTGAATTCGGGATGGGCTTGAAATGCAGTATGTGAATCGGGTTGGTAGGCTGTATAAAAAGGCCCCCAGTAGGAAAAACCCAGGTGGAAAATATTACCCAATATCTCCTGGGTGTGGATGCGGTTTAACAAACGCTGGGTAGGCGTTCTTTTTTTGAAATAGCCCTTTATTTTAACCAGAAAGTTTTTCAGTTCACTCATATGGCTATAGCTTAAGGTTGTAAACTGTTTTCTGAGTCAATGAATTGCTGCGCCAGATCTGTATCATCTTCATGAAACAAACAGATGTCATAATAGGCGATACAACTGTTGTCGGCTTGTGCATATCGATGCAGATCGGTGATAATGCCTTCCTGATCAATAGGCGCATTCATGATGAAACGCCCTTTGTTATCAAAGAAGATTACATTACGATAACCTACGGCACTTAAGGTGAGTAGGGTAGATAACCCATCTTCCCCAATAGCATCCATATTGGTGCGATTGTATTCAAAATAGATAACAGGTCTTTTTTCCCGGATCAGTTTAGCAGACCCCCTTAAAATAATAGTATCAAAACCCTCACAGTCTATTTTAAGTAATTTCAATGTTCGGTTTTGCAGATGTTCTTCTGCCAGTACTTCATCCAGTGTTTTCAGGTGTATCGTTTCGCCATTGTCTTCATTGGGGATGAGGGTGGTGTTCCATCCCGATTTTTCCATCGATACTTTTTTGCTTTCTATTTTTTCGCCAAGGAATGTTTTAATAAGGGTTATATTCTTTAGCGACATGGTATTTCTTTTGAGGAACTCAAAAGCAAAATCGTCGCCCTCAATACCAATTACCGGGAGTTCTATAGCCGATTTAATGATGGCAATAGTATCTCCAACATTGGCACCAACATCTAATACGGAAAGGGTGGGGTATTTGCCGGCTACACATACAGATAAGCGGCCTAACTGGCTATTGGCACCCGGATCGTATTTATAAGTACTAATCTGGGGGTTATTGCCCGGCATTTCCAGCAGATAATTGCCAACGGTAACTTTTTTGATCCTGTTCACTTTCTTATCGGAATGAACATTCACTTTTACGATATCATACCCTATACTGTTCAGCAGGGATCTTATCAGTTTGCGCATACAAAAACTTTAAAGGGCCATGTTGTCTGGCAATATTACTACCTGTTGAGGATATCTGACACAATCTTTTCAAATTGGGGCTGATAACAGAAATCATACGCACCTGGTCCTTCTGGTACTACATTTGGACATTGATGGTATACTTCAAGTATTCTGGTAACTTTCAGGGCTTCAGCAAGGGCAAATGGGAAGGATTGGTTACCTATAAAAAGTTTGGCACCAGCAATTGCTGCAGCAAGGGCTGCAAAATCGCTTACCGGGTGATAAATCAAACCAGGAATTTCCTCTTTCATAGCCTCATATTCTTCCGGAACTCCTACAAATACAAGGTTATTGTATTGTTGTAAAAAAGCGTAGGAAATGCCTGGTGTATGGTATCGACTGCTTCTAGCCAATACAATTTTATCTGAAAAACTTGTATCGGGCTTTATGTTTAACCAGGGTTTACCAAGGTCAGCATTTACCCCAAATGTTAAAAAATACCAGCGTGTTATACTATACATCCTGTAATCGAAAGGAAATGCCCGAAAAGCGGTAAGGTCGTAATGAATTACTTCTCCATTCCATGCACCGAAGCATACGATTTCAGGCTGCTCTTGCATCAGAGGCGCAAACATGGCAACGCTTTTTTCGTTCAGCATTACATTTCCATTCGGATGGCGCATTTGTTTGGTAAAATCTCTATTGGGCTGGTGTAATTCAAAATATAGATGGATTTTTTTTCCTTTGGCAAGGGCTTTCATTGCAGGTATTGCATAAATCACATCGCCTGCATGCCCTGTATGTTTAAAATGAACCGAATCGCCGGTGATAGGAGACAGGGGTTCAAGTACCTGTGGAACATTCGCTATTCCCCGGGTGAACTGCTGTTCTTTGTTCCGATGGTTATAGCTCAATTTCCAATCGGTCCATATTTTTTTCAGGAATGACATCAGGCCTGGTTGAGTTTGGTTACTTTCAAAACGATCACCACATTGTAATCTATTTCACAATTGCTGCTAAAAAGTACTTCATAACTAATGCCTGGCACTTCATTCATTCTTTGGAGCATTAGGTCATAACCCATATTCGCATGAATATGGTAGGGGTTCATTGGAATACCCATTTCACGGCAATAGACTTCATACTTTGGTTGATCCGGAAATACCAATATGAGGTTGCCTCCAGATTTTAGAATTCGTATAAACTTGCGCAAAGCATCGCCGGTATCAGTAAAGTCTTCTATGAGATGACTGGTATACACATAATCATACGTATTATCAGGCACTGGTATTTCATTGTTGATTACATCTACGCCAATATCAACCTTATCTTTTCCGGTATGTGTATAGGGCTGAGGAAAATCAATGCCATCGCAGTTTGTCTTCATTACTTTATCACCACCGAATCCTATATCACATCCTTTACCCATACAATAGGGTAATACCCAGTGCCTCACTTTAGATGTTTCGGAGGGCGATACAAATTGAATGCCGAACCAACGGCTCAATGTTCCTTTAATTTTTCTTTCAAGTGTCAATCCCAGACTCATGCGATCAATTTATAAATTGAATAAACCTTTTAATGCGTCGATCCTGAAACGTATTACGGGCCATGATTTTGCAGGTTCACCACGTAACAGGTATATTAAACCTAAAATACAAGCTGCTCCTAGTTTAAAGCAGTATTCAACCATTTTCAACAGATAAGCGAACTTGTTTTTCTGTAATGTTCTTACCCTTTCACCCCTGCCATAGCCACTGGCAACCCGGTAAAGATAAGCAGGTGTAAGTTTAGAAACTTCTACCACATGCTGTACCACAATATTGGGGTCATAGTAAATTGCATGTCCTAATGCCTGTAACCGAAAGAAAAAATCCTTTCCTTCACCACCAATACGTAATTCCCCTTTTACGCCAGGCAAAGCGGTGTTAAAGCCATTGATTGCATCAAAAAGCTTTTTAGGAACAACCATATTCGATTCAAGAGGATACTTGCCCGGTTTAAATGCAACTACTTGTGGGGCATAGTCGAAATGCCCTACCATAGACGCAACATACCGGCTCATCCATTTAGGTTCTGCAGGAATATATTTAGGAATAATTCTGCCACCTAATCCACCCACCCCCTGGTGAATATCAAAGAACTGAACGATCCTGCTTAAGTAATCGCTGTTGGCGATAGCATCATCATCCATAAAACAAAGAAGGGGGGAAGCTGCTTTTGCGGCCCCTGTATTCCGGGCATACGAAGCACCTTGTTCTTTTTCATTGAGGTAAATAACTTTAAAATCAGGGTGAGAAAGTATATAATCCCTGCAAATTGTTTCGGTATGGTCGGTTGAATTATTATTAACGATGATTACTTCAAACAGATCCTTTGACAGGGTTTGTTGATATAAGCTGTTGAGGGCATCAGTTAAGTAGGCAGCCCGGTTATAGGTGCAAATAACAACGGATATCTGTATGGGCATGCTCATAAGCGGCTCAAAGATACGAGTGCTTTGTCTACAATAGAAGGCCAGTAGTAATGTTTGAAAAATAGTTCAGGTGTATTTTCCTGTCTGTAAGGATTAAAGGCATTCATCGCTTTGGCAAACAGTTCCCAATCATAATCGGGAATTATTTTCATTTTCGATCCGGTAAGTTGTAATGAAATTCCTTTAGCGCTTGTTTGTGTGGTGATCACAGTTTGGTGATAAGCCAGTGCTTCCACCAGTTTTGTTTTTATGCCACCACCAAGGGTTACGGGATTGATAGAACAATCTGTTCCTGCCATTATAATGGATATATCATCTACAAAACCCGTAACAATCAGTTCAGGTTGTTTTTTTAATATCTCTTCCCATTGGCTACTTAAATTTTTACCACAGATAAAAATCCGGAACGATAAACGATGGTTTCTGAGGCGGGGCAGAAGTTCGTGTACAATAACCTGAACCGCATCGATATTGGGTGCGTAATCAAGCGTTCCATTAAACAGAAAAAGCACAGCATTGGATGGGATATTGAAATACTCCATCAGTCTTTTTCTGATAGTCGGCTTTAGACTTATAACTGCAGTATCAAGCGATACACCGTATGTTACCACACTTGTTTTTTCAGGATCTAAATGCCAGTTGGTTAGGGCATAATAAAGATCTTCATCTGTGATAAAAAAACTATGGTCAGCTTTTCGATGAACAAATCTTTCATACCGGTAATAATATTTCCAGAAGGGTCTTTGAATATCCCTGAAACGATATGCTTCAATATTATGTGAACGAATAACCAGTTTTCTTCCCGTAAAAAAACGCAGCATTAAACCAAGCCATCCAAAATAGGAATGTTCTATGATGATGATGTCTGCCCGATGTTTTTTAATCATTCTTATCAACCTGAAAAGATAAATCAGGTTTAAAAACCCTTTCCAGTGATTAAACAAAAATGGCTCTATATGGGCATTGGGAATAGTATTGGTACTGTTGTGTTTTTCAACAGCCAATACCAGCTTTGTCCGGTTTGCTAAAGCTTTATAAAATCCCTCTACACATTTCTGTCCCCCCATTTGTGCCGGAAATACGGGGTAAGAAATAATGCCAAGCACAACTGGTTGCTTCATCAGGCTTGATCTTCCCTTTTTTTCCGGAGTGAAAAGAATGCAGCCAATATCAGTAATATCCAGATTGGGGCCGATGTGATCACCGCAATTTTTGCACTGTTGTAATAAGATGCAGGTTTAAACTCAAATACAATTTCATGGTTGCCTGCAGGAATTGCTAGTCCTCTTAAAACATAGTTCACTTTTACAATCGGTGCTTCTTTCCCATCAATAGTAGCTTTCCATCCTCTGTCGTAAAAAATCTCGCTGAATACAGCAAACTGGTTCTTGGTGCTGTTGGAGCGGTAACGTATCAGGTCATTATCATTCAATACCTGCGCAATATTTGCAGTTGAATCGAATTCAGGTGCAAATGGGATAGCCGCTTTATATTGCTCTTCAACAATTGCGGTGTCAGCAGGAGAAAATTGGTTCATGGCTTTCATAACCGCACCAGGATCTTTTTCATACTGAATACCTTTTACAAACCAAACATGACCCAAAGCAGCAGGATTAACCTGTAAACCAGGCTGACCATTTTGCGGATTAGGAACAATGAAATAGCGCGTATTAAGCATATTTAATACGCCGATATTCATGGGTTGTTTGTTCAGTTGAAATTGAATAAGGTCATTATAAATACTCAGTTTGGCCGGATGATAACCTCCCACAGAACGATGATGGTAGGCTGTTATAGCATCTGTATAAGGATCGGTCGTAAGATTTAAGACCCTGGGTTTGGTAGTGTCACTTAAAATTTGCTGATCGATAGGAGTCGGAGCAAACTGACTTTCATTAACTACTTCTGCATCCTGGAAATTCTTTTCACTCAGGTATCTTTTCCCGACAGTAAACAAATCGGCAGAACTTAATACAAGTATGGCAACCAGCGCATACATTGTTTTAAGTTTTTGCTGAATAGCAAACCAAAGCAATGCAACTGCTCCGGCGATAAAAATAATGCTTCTGATAAGATCGCTGCCGAACATTGAACGGCGATCTTCTTTCAAAACGTTATAAAAACTGTTGGCCTCTTCCTGGTTACCTCCAAGCATTTGGGTCAACATGTTTTTTATTTGATCATCCTTGCCTATATAATCAAAGGAGAAATACAACAATACTGCACCAAGTATAAATGCGCCAGTGATATACACAGCTTTCTTTAAACTGGCCAATGCAATGGCTTTGTTTTTTTCCTCAAACAATAATTGTTGTAATGCCATTATACCCAATAACGGGAATAATAATTGAGGCAATATTAAGATGATGCTTGGCGCGCGAAATTTATTGTACAAAGGAAGGTTGTTAAACAGAAAGCTGTTGAAGCCCATAAAATTACTTCCCCAACTCATCATCACTGCCAATATGCAAACAGCCAGTATCCACCAGCGATGCCATGTTTTCAGGTAAACCATACCCAGGATAAAGAGAAAACAAATAATGGCGCCAAAATATACCGGACCTGAAGTCATAGGTTGTGGCCCCCAATAAGTTGGCATATAGCCCGCGATCTGCGCTGCCTGTTCTTCAGGAATACCTCTTTCTAGTGCTTTTTTAGCAAAATTGGAATTGATGTCCAGCTCTCCGCCACTACTTCCTCCATAAATACCCGGAACAAGGAAAGTATAGGTTTCAGCAAGACCATAACTGCCATAATAAAAAGCATAATCAATTTCAAGGCCCTTGCTTTTTGTAGCTGTGCCAGTCGAATCCAGCATTATTGAACCACCACGCATTGTAGCTTTGGCATAGTCGCTGGTAGTGGCGAGAGAAACGATATTTGGTCCTACACCCAGTGCGCCCATCGACAAAGCAATTGCCAGTGAAATACCCAGGTGTTTATAGTCTTTTTGTTTGATCCATTGAATCATAAATGCAATGGTCATAATACCAGCCATGATCAGGAAATAGTAAGTAACCTGCAAATGGTTCATGGCGATTAACAGGAAGCTGAACAGGGCAGTTAACGCAGCACCCCACCAGTATTCTTTTTTATAAATAAGCCACAATGCCCCCAGTAAAGCAGGCATATATGCCATTGCCTGCATTTTTGTATCGTGTCCTACAGCGATAATAACCGGATCGTAGGTTGCATAGGCATAAGCAATACTTCCCAAAATGCCGATCCATGGTTTTGTACCGATTACCTGCGACAGAAAATAAAACCCTATACAAAGCAGGAAGAAAAAGCCAATCGGCTTTCCTAAGAATAACATGAAAAGCTGATGGAAATAAATAGGAGTGATTGGATTAGCAGCTTCCATGGCAATCTGGTAGGCTGGCATACCACCAAACAGGTTATTGTTCCACAACGGGTAATGACCATGGGTGGCTTTGTAATTAAACAGATCCTGGGCCATTCCTTTCCAGTGCGAAACGTCGCTCTGGTTTAATACCTGGCCTTCCAGGGCAGGTTTACAAAAAATTACGGCAACCACTAAAAAAATACCGACTGCAATTGCATGCGGTAGGAGCGACTTCCATTGAAACTGCTTCATGCTTTTATTGTATAGTTCTGGCAAACCTACAGGAAAAAATCTTTCATTTTTACCTATAGCGCTCCATTTAGATAGATTGATTGTATTTTGTGTAAAAATGCGAATCAAGGGTTGAGCAGGTGAAGTGGCTATGGTCTATGGTCTATGGTCCATGGTCCATAGTCCATAGTCAGTTGTGCTTCCTGTAACTCTTGTCGCATCAAAAACTAACCATTAACCTAGTATAAGATTCTATGGCAGGATTTTCTTTTTTGTCGCGATTTGCTTTTATATGTAACCTGTTTTTTATCGGCGCAATGTTGGCCAGGATGTTCCTGCATCTGGATGAATCGCAGGAACTGGGCGCAGTTGGCAATATAGCCGTGGTAATGGGTATGGTATTGTCGCCAATTATTAATATGAGTTTGCACCTATGGTACATGATCATTTTAATATCAAAAAAACAAGTAACCGTTCCTGTTTGGGTTAGAATCTTTAACTTGATAGTGCTTCTGGCACAACTCTTTTTTTACATCATATTACCCGCATGATACATTCCATACTTAAAGACAAACCCACCAAGCTTTTTATCAGCATAGCCGCTTTTTTTGTTGCCAATGCGCTTATTGCTGAATGTATAGGAGGGAAAATATTCTCATTGGAAAAAATATTTGGATGGAATCCGGCAAACATGACTTTATTCGGAGAAACCGGGCTTTCATTCAATCTTACTTGTGGTGTATTATTATGGCCGTTGGAATTTGTGATAACAGATATTGTGAATGAATATTATGGCCCTAAAGCTGTAAAACGAATCAGTTATACAGCAGTTGTGTTGATTACCTATGCATTTATCATGTTTTATGCGGCAATGAAGATACCTCCCGCAGATTTTTGGATTGGCTCTAAAACAGCCGAAGGAGTTCCTAATATGCAGGATGCTTTTGGTGGAATATTTGGTCAGGGTATGTGGATCATTCTGGGGAGTCTAACAGCCTTTTTAGTTAGCCAGATAGTTGACGTAACCGTTTTTCATCAGATTAAAAAAAGAACCGGTCAAAAATGGGTATGGTTAAGGGCAACAGGCTCAACAGTTGTGTCGCAATTGGTAGATAGTTTTATCGTCTTGTTTATTGCCTTTAAAATTGGTAATGGTTGGAGTTGGAAATTAGTGCTTGCTATCTGTGTGGTAAATTATCTATATAAATTTACCATGGCCATTATACTTACCCCAGTAATTTATGCAGCAGAAAAAAGGATCGATCAATACCTCGGAGCAGAAACGGCCAAGAAGATGAAAGATGCAGCAATGGGGAGGGAAGCTGAATAGCTTTTAGCAATTAGCTGTTAGCCATAGGCTTTTTTTTGCTGTTAATGCACCGTCTTTTTCTAATCTTCTAACTTTCAAGATCTATCATGATAGATCTTGAAAATCATGATAATCTGTGTTCCATCATACACGCGACTTAAAGCCAGTTTTTCCAAAAAAAACGGCTAAAAATTATTTGCTTTTTTCAACAACTCAATCACCACTTTATCAATCGGTAATGTTACACTTTCTGCATTGAGTTCATTCCATTCTATCCATCGGAATACTTCTGATTCGCCATTAGGATCACTGGTTTGTTCAGGTGCGAAATCGAAAGGAGTTGATTTTGTTTGGAGTGAAAATGGGGTGGAGGGGTGCACGAAATAGTAAATGGAAATGATTTGGTCTTTTTGATTAAATGCAGAGATCTGGAAAAAATCGGTTGTATAAATATGATCACCCACTGTTACATCAAGTCCGGTTTCTTCCATAAATTCACGCTTCAAACATTCGCGTGTTCCTTCTCCAAATTCTAAACCACCACCTGGTAATTTAGTTATATAAGCTCCTCGAATAAATTCATCGCTCACTAACAATTTTTTTTCTTCATCGAGTAATATTCCATACACGCGTACATTAAACAGGGGCATATTAAAACCATTTCTTTTTCATGAAATACCAACTGATTACCACTGCAATTGCAATCGATAATCCGATGGGGACATAGAAGGCATAGGATGAGTGTGCCCAGGGGATATTATCAACATTCATGCCATACAAACTTGCGACCATTACCGGAAGTGAAAGAATGATGGTGATGGAAGTAAGACGCTTCATTACATTATTCAGGTTATTGCTGATGATGCTTGCAAATGCGTCTAATGTACTCGTTAGAATATTGGTATAAATATTGGCCATTTCGAGGGCCTGGCTGGTATCTACAATTAAATCGTTCAGAAACTCACGCTCTTCTTCATTCAGACTTAGGAAGTTTGTTCTTTCAAGTTTCATCATCAGCATTTCGTTACTTCTTAAGGCAGTAACAAAATACACCAGGCTTTTTTGTATACGCATGAGGTTTAATAAATCAACATTGCTATTGCTCTGGTATAAACTTGTTTCATATTGATTGCGGCGCTGGTTTATTTCTTTCAGAAATTCCATGAAATTCTGAACCACTTTTTCAAACACTTTCAGGATCATCATATTCTTTTTATCCGGATGTCTTTTCTGAAAGGAATTCAGGAATTTTTTTATGGCTCCGTTGTCGAAGGAGTTAACGGTAATAATTTGTGTATGGGTGAGTATGATACAGATCGGTATGGTTATGTAAAATGCATCGCTATCGTTGAATGAATTATTTTCTGTAGGTGTTTTAATAACCACAAATTTCACATTGTCTTCAATTTCATAACGCGGTCTTTCATCGATATCGAGAGAGTCACGTAAAAATTCGATGGGTATTTCAAGGTCATTTGCAAGCTGAATAAATTCCTCTTCTTTAAACGGAGGAACAAGATTTACCCATACACCCATTTCGGCCCTGTCTATCTCAGCGGTTTGACCATTGATATTTTTGAAATATTGAATCATAATGTGATTTCAGATGGCAGATCTCAGATGTCAGATGTCAGATTTAAATTATTATCTAACATCTGCCATCTGAGATCTGATATCTGCGGTTATTAAATATTTATTTCTCCTTTAAATACAAATTCTGCCGGGCCGCAGAGCCAGACATTGGTAAAATCCTGGTCGCTATGTTTTTCAAATTCTACTGCGAGGCTTCCACCTTTTGTTTTTACGTCAACCCGGTTAAATCCTTTTTCATTGTGCGCAAACACAATGGCAGCAGCAGTTACACCAGTTCCGCAACTAAATGTTTCATCTTCAACACCACGTTCATAAGTGCGAACTATGATGTGTTTGTTTTCTGCTTCTACAAAGTTTACATTGATACCTTCTGCTACAAAATCTTTGCTATTTCGAATATGTCTGCCTTCATGGAAAACATCGAGATCCATTATGTTTTGAACTGTTTTTACATAGTGAGGAGAGCCGGTATTTAATACAGCATCACCATGTGTTTCTTTTACTTCATGAACATCCTGCATTTTTAAACGGATCCATCCATGGTCTGTAATTTCTGCTTCATGGTCACCATCGATGGCTAAGAAACGGTAGGTAGTTTTATGTATACCCATGTCGTAAGCAAACCGGGTAAGACATCTACCTCCATTACCACACATACTACTTTCTCTGCCGTCGGCATTATAGTATTTCATCTCAAAATCATATCCACTTAAAGTGTTTAACAGCATGAGTCCGTCTGCGCCAATACCAAATCTGCGATCGCATAGATGATTTATCTGAGCTGTGCTAAGTTGAATTGCGCCATTTCTATTATCGATGATAACAAAATCGTTGCCTGTTCCCTGGTATTTATAAAATTGAATTGTCATAATGTGCTATTTCAGTTGCCCGATATTTTCCAAGGTTAGTTGGATGAGTTTTTCCATGGTGGCTGCACTGTCTTTACTGAATTCTTTACTAATGCGGTTGGCAACAATGGCACTGAGGCTCAAGCAATGATGTCCGAGCAGTTTGCCTAAGCCATATATTCCACTGGTTTCCATTTCAAAGTTAGTGATAAGGTGGTTGCCAAATGAGAAGGTTGTTAAGCGGTCAATCAATTCTGAATTAACCAAACCTAATCGTAGTATACGGCCTTGTGGACCATAAAACCCAGGACATGTAACAGTTATGCCATGATGAAAACCTGTAACAAAATGTTTAAGCAGGGAAGCGCTGGCTGCAGCTATATAAGGTGCTGCGAAACTTGCTCCGATTTGCACCTGGTTGGCAAATGCCCCTAAAATTGCGTCTTCCTCCGTATTGGTTTGTTGCTGGTAGAAATTCAACAGGTTATCGATACCTAAACCATGCGTACTTGCTACAAAACTATCAACCGGAATATTTTTTTGCAAAGATCCTGAAGTGCCCACTCTTATAATGTTAAGTTGGGATAGGGTAGGTTTAATGGTTCTGGTTTCGAAATCGATGTTTACCAGTGCATCCAGTTCGTTTAATACGATATCGATATTATCGGTTCCAATGCCGGTGGAAACCACCGAGATACGTTTATTGCCAACCCAGCCCGTATGCGTAACAAATTCACGGTGTTGGTATTTACCATCGATTTTATCAAAATATTTACTCACTTCCATAACCCGATCAGGGTCTCCAACAGTAATTACATTTTGAGCAAGTTCTTCCGGCCTGAGGTTCAAATGGTATACGGCCCCTCTGTTATTGATAATCAGTTCACTTTCTGCAATACGGTTCATAAATTAGACTTAATGGCGACAAATTTCGGGTTTTCGCATTTAGAATTTTGAAATTCCTTTGATTGCTTTATTTTCGCAGCCTGCTACAGAAAAATGGTCCTGTGGCCGAGTGGCTAGGCAGAGCTCTGCAAAAGCTTCTACAGCGGTTCGAATCCGCTCGGGACCTCAAAGGATCGCAATTGCGATCCTTTTTTTTATGCTTCATAAAATGTTGTAAATCAATTGTAGTG
This sequence comes from uncultured Sediminibacterium sp., assembly GCF_946481145.1. Next base: position 26,949 of record NZ_CAMLMJ010000008.1, on the reverse strand, counting down.
TTTCTCCGCTTTTTTGTAGATGTTTTCCACGTTAGGTGGTGGGGAAAACACCGAATCATCCACACATTTTTTAGTCTTTGTTCTAAAATATTTCTGATTTAATCAAATTTTAATCGAATTATAATCCGCCAACAGGGGCAAATTTTCTCTCAAAAAAATGGTTGCCAAATTCCCATTAAAATGCATTTAAAATATTGATAAGCAATATTATAAGAATAGTAAAAATATATTTGTTAATAACTCTCCACAATAGACTCGACCTATTTTCGAAAACCTTTGCGGGTAATATTCTATTAATTTATATATGTTTTAGAAAAAAATCGTTTTGGGTTTGTGTTTATCGATCTTATAATTTAATTTTGGAATTCATTAACAGAAGTCATTGATTTTTTCCGTGTTTGGGTTTTGAAGAAACAATGCAGTTAAAGTTCAAAAATCCTCCGATAAACCGTCTTTAGAATTCCTTATCCGCCATCAGTTCAACTGATTATTCTTTTATCCTGTGTAGCCTCAATAGGAAATACCTGTTGACTTATACAATCAGAGCCAATTCGAACATTATGCGCGTTTTTACAAGAAAGAGAATTCTTACTGCTTTATTTACCGCCTTATCGTTAATGGTTACCAGTGCTGCATTTAGTCAGCTTACTGCTGGTGGATTGAGTTTCGACGGTGTAAACGATAAAGTGAGAATCGTTAGAAGTACAACCCCGCCTCCAAGTAATATTGCAATCGGAGATACTTCCTTCAATATCAGCGATGTAATTACGATTGAATCTTGGATTTATCCTGAAAGCGGTTCAAACTTTAACGTTCAGTCTGTATTGGCTAAGTCTCAGCGTTCTCCTACCTCTGCACAAACAGGATATATCTTCCCTCGTACCAACGATAACTGGAACAATATTGCTTTTCTGATCAATTTCAACGGACTTGGATGGAGACAATTAACCGCTCCTTATCCTGGAAAAGATAGCTGGCACCATGTAGCTGCTACTTATGATGGATCTTACATGCGCATTTTCATTGATGGTTTATTGGTAAACCAAATGGCTATCACCGGTACAATCACAGTAAATACTAACCCGGTTACTATTGGCTACCAAAACGGATATACAAACGAGTATTATAAAGGCAAACTGGATGAACTCCGTGTTTGGCATCGTGCATTAAGTCCTTGTGAAATCGCCGCCAACCGTAATTGTGAATTAGCCGAGCAACAAAACCTTGTTGCTTATTATAAATTTAACCAGGGTCTGTTAGGAGGAGTTTCCAACTTATTAGAAAACAAATTAAAAGATTCAGGTCCAAACGCCAATGATGGCGACCTTGTTGATTTTGGACTTTTAGGAACTATTTCTAACTGGACAGACGGTGCTATCACTAACGGAACTACTTGTGCTCCTTTTGTTACTCCTACTGTAAACATAGCCAGCAATGCACCATCAATTCCTGTTGGTGGTCAGCTTGAACTGGCGGCTTCAGGTGGCGTTAGTTATTCTTGGACAGGTCCTAATGGTTTTACTTCTACAGAACAAAATCCTGTTATTGCTAATGTATCTCCATCAGCTGCAGGTCTTTATACTGTAACTGTTACAACTGCATCTGGTTGTTCAGTACCTGCAAGTATTACCATTCAGGTATCTACTCCGGCTCGTGCTATAAATTTTGATGGAGACAACGATTATATTTCTATTCCTCATAACAACAACCTTAACCCCGCAACTGGTATTACGGTTGAAACCTGGGTTTACCCTACTGATGGTGTTACTCCATCTCAAAGTGTAATTGGTAAATCTACCCAGCAAGTTAGAGGATATATTTTCCCACGTACAGATGATGGCTGGAAGTCATTCTCTTTCTATGTTCACCTTGATGGTCAGGGCTGGAACATTATTTCCGCAACTTATCCAAGCATTAATGAATGGCATCATGTTGCGGCAACTTATGATGGTTTTGTGATGAAAATTTACCTGGATGGCGAATTAAAAGCCACTAAAGAAGTTACAGGTACTATTTCTACAAATACAAACCCTGTAACCATTGGAACACAGCCAGGGTTCAGCGGTGAGTTTTTCGAAGGTAGTGTGGATGAAGTACGTATATGGAATCGTGCATTGGATGAGTGTGAGATCGATAACAATATGACCTGCCAGCTTAATCCTGCTATTCAAAGTGGACTGGCTGCATATTATCGTTTCAACAAAGGACTGGTAGGGGTTAATAACAGCCATTTAACTACAGTTGAAGATGAAAGTGGTAATAATAATACCGGTGCCTTGAATAATTTTGGCCTTACAGGTGTTTTATCTAACTGGGCTTCCGGTAATGTGGGAGATGGTATTTGTGCCCAGTTTACACCAATCTCAGCAAACGCTTCTGTAAACGGGCCATTGCTGGAAGTTGGAAATACCATTCAGTTAACAGCTTCAGGCGGAACAAGCTATTCCTGGACAGGTCCTAACAGCTTTACATCTACACAGCAGAGTCCGGTAATTCCGAATGCACAAACCAATAATTCTGGTATATATACTGTTACGGTAGCCAACGGAAGTTGTGCAACAACTGCCAGTGCCAATATCACTGTTGCATACAAAGCAGGTTCATTGACTTTCGATGGTGTGAATGATAATGTGGTTGTGCCTCATAATAATTCTTTAAATATCTCTGAAAATATTACCATGGAAGCCTGGATCTATCCAACAGATGGAACCAAAGCTATCCAGAATGTAATGGGTAAATCTACCGCTACCAATAATAATGGTTATATTTTCCCTCGTACAGATGATGGCTGGAAAACAATTTCTTTCTTCCTGCACCTGGATGGTCAGTGGAAAGTATTGACAGCAAATTATCCTGGCATCAATCAGTGGACCCATGTATCGGCTACTTATGATGGTTATTTCATGCGTATCTACATTAACGGACTGTTAGCCGCTACTACTGAAGCATCCGGACAAATAACCACAAATACCAATAACCTGGTGTTTGGTCAGCAGCCTGGATTCGTAGAATATTATTCTGGTAAGGTAGAAGAGGCTAAACTCTGGAATCGTGCGCTGAACCAGTGTGAGATTATCAATAATATGAACTGCGAATTGCAGCCTCAACAAACTGGACTGGTTGCATATTACAAGTTTAACCAGGGGTATGTTAATGCACCTAATACCACTGAAACAACTTTAACTGATAATAGCACCAATGGCAATAATGGATCTCTGGTTGATTTTGCACTTACCGGTGTAAATTCAAACTGGTCTGAGTTTAAAGTAAACGGTACATGTTCAACTTACGCTGAACCTCCGGTAACTGCTCAGGCAAATGCTGCCGTATTTGGAATTGGTAGTACCATCCGTTTATTCGCCAATGGCGGTACAGCTTATGAGTGGTCTGGTCCGAATAGCTTTACCGCTTCAGTTCCTGATCCATTTATTACAAATGCTCAGGCGGTTAATACAGGTACTTATACCGTTGCAGTACCATTTATTAAATGTACGATCTACAGAAGTGTACGATTAACAGTAACTCCTTTACCTGCTATTCAGGCAAACGGACCTACTACCATTTGTCCTTCTTCAAATGTGGCACTGTCTATTTCAACTGTAGGAACTGCTTATCAGTGGTACCTGAATGAAGTAGCAATACCAAATTCAAATAATGCCACTTACCATGCTTCTCAAACCGGTAGTTATACAGTAGGTGTTACAGTAAATGGTAACCTGCAAATTTCAGCGCCTATTTCTGTAACTGTGGTTGATAACCTTGCGCCTACACCTGATGTGGCATCACTTCCGATGCTGTCTACCAATACTGGCGCACCAATTACCTTCCGCCCAACTGCTACAGACAATTGTGTTGGATTGGTAACAGCAACAACAACAAGCCCATTAACTTATACAACTGCAGGTACATATACTATTACCTGGACTTATAATGATGGAAACGGTAATACCTCATCTCAAACACAACAGGTACAAGTCATTAAGTCGGATGTAACTCCGCCTGCTATGACTGCGCCTGCTAATGTTACTGTTACTTGTGGTACTATTCCGGCTCCTGCTAATGTAACAGCGATAGATGAAACAGATGGAGCTGTTGCTGTAAGCTTCAATGAAGTAAGTACGAAAGATGCTAACCCGAATAATGTAGGACACTATAATTATACCATTACAAGAACCTGGACCGCTTCTGATGCGAGCCTGAACACTGCTACAGTTACTCAGATAATCACTGTGGTAGACAATGTAGCACCAGTATTCGGTACCATGAATAATATTGTGGTAAATGCGGTAACCAATGGTGCTAATGTAAACTACAATGTGACTGCGGTAGATGCTTGTGGAAGCCCTGTAACGTACACTTACAGCCTGCCATCAGGTTCATTCTTCCTGATTGGTACAACAACTGTAAACGTAACTGCTAAAGATGTAGCTGGTAATACAGTATCAGGAAGCTTTAATGTAGTGGTTGTAGATAATCAGCCACCATCTATTACCGCACCTGCAAATGTTACGACCAACACAAATGCTGGTGTTGCTTATGCAACAGGCGTAACGCTGGGCAACGCTACTGTTTCCGATAACAGTAGTTCAGGAGTGGTAGTTACCAATAACGCACCAACTCAGTTCCCATTAGGAGAAACAACTGTTATCTGGACAGCAACCGATGCTGCCGGCAACTCTTCAACTGCTACACAAAAAGTTACTGTTATAGATAATGAAGCACCAGTAATTGCTGCTCCTCCAACTGTAACAACAGTAACAAACAATAACCAGTCTTATGCATCAGGTGTTGTATTAGGTAATGCAACTGCAACTGACAATAGTGGATCTGTAACCATTACCAATAACGCGCCTGGTCAGTACCCAATGGGCACAACAACTGTTACCTGGACTGCTACAGACGCTGCCGGTAATACAGCATCTGCAACACAACTGGTAATTGTTGAAGATAAACAGGCTCCGGTGCTTAGCGGACCTGCCAATAAAGTAGTAAATACCAATACCGGTGTTAACTATGCTAGCGGTGTAAACATTGGATCGGCTAGTGCAACTGATAATAGCGGTGCACCTGTAACTATTACCAATAACGCACCAGCTCAGTTCCCGATGGGTAATACAACAGTTATCTGGACGGCAACTGATGCTGCAGGAAATATGTCAACAGCCACTCAAACCATTACTGTAATCGATGCTGAAGCACCGGTAATTACTGGCGTTACCAATGTAGTGGTGAATGCTGATCCTGGAACTAATACTGCAACTGTAAACTCACTGGGTAACCCGGTTGCTACCGATAACGTTCAACTGGTATCATTAACAAATAATGCAACTGGTAATGTTTACAGTATAGGTACCACAAGTGTTATCTGGACAGCAACTGATGCCGCAGGTAATTCAACTACTGGTGTTCAACTGGTAATTGTGAAAGACATCACAGCCCCTGTATTAGCTGGTGTACCTGCAAATACAAACGCAAGCTGTGGTACAATACCAACACCTGCTACAGTTACTGCATCTGATAATTACGATGCACAGGTAACCGTACAATTAACTCAAAGCAGTACCAAAGGCACTAACCCTGCTCAGGCTAACTATTATAACTATACTATTACAAGAACCTGGACAGCTACTGATGTTGCCGGAAATACTACCAGTGCTTCACAAACAATTACAGTAACCGATAATCAGGCACCTGTAATGACTCAGCCGGTAAATATTGCAACGAATAATACAAATGGTATTTGTGGAGCAACAGTAAATTATACAGTAAGTGCAACCGATGCTTGTGGAAGCCCAATCACTTATACTTATAGCCAGGCTTCAGGTACTGTATTCCCTGTAGGTGTTACTACAGTTAATGTAACAGCTACCGACGCAAGCGGTAATAGCACATCTCGCAGCTTTACTGTAACGGTAACAGATAACCAGGCTCCGTCAATTACAGCTCCGGCAAATATTACGGTAACTTCTGGTACAGCAGTTAATCTGGGTAATGCAACAGCAACTGATAATTGTGGAACTCCTGTTATCACTAACAATGCTCCAACAACTTATCCGCTGGGTGTAACTGTGGTTACTTGGACAGCAACCGATGCTGCCGGCAATACTGCAAGCGCATCTCAAACTGTTACTGTAACTGCTCCAACAACATGTAGCAGCTCTATAACAGTTGTTCCGGAGAATACTGTTTTCACAGGCGGTATACCAACCAATATCTATATCGGTTACGGTCCACAAAGAGTTACCCTGAAAGTAAATGCAAGTGGTGCTAGTTCTTATACCTATAGCTGGAGAGCGGTAGCTGGTAATGGCTCATTAAGCAGCAACAGCAGTTCACAGCCAGTATTTGCGCCAAGTGCAGCAGGTAACTATACATTCGAAGTAACCGTTAGAACGCAGTCTGGTTGTGTGTCTACAAGCACAGTAACAATATGTGTGAAAGATATCCGTGTAAGAGATGAAGATGATGATAAATGTGATCACAAATCGCACAGCTCAAAAGACTGTAAACATGGTAAACACAACCATGGCAAATGTGACCACAAATCACACAACAAAGACAAGTGTAAAGACAAATATGACGATGGCGATGATGATAATGATGAGTGTGACCACAAGGGCCATGATTATAAGTCTTGCAAACACAAAGGACACAGACATAGCAATTGCGATCATAAATCACACTATTCATGGAGTTGTAAAAACAAATACAATGATCATGATGATGATGACCATGATGATGATGACTATGGCGATAACTATAAAGTATATCTCTGTCATGTACCTCCGGGTAACTCAGGTAATCCACAAACCCTCAAAATCAGTATCAATGCTGTTGAGGCTCACCTGACCAACCATCCTGGCGACAGACTCGGTTCATGTGCAACACAAGGTTGTGCTGTAACACCGCCACCTGCACCAGTATGTAGCAGCACTATCACAGTGGTTCCTGAAAACAATACCTATACAGGTGGTGTTCCAAGCAATATCTATCTTGGTTATGGTCCACAGAAAGTAACCTTACAGGTAAATGCAACTGGTAGTAGTAACTACAGCTATAGCTGGAAAGCACTCTCTGGTGGTGGCACCTTGAGTAATACATCAAGTGCACAGCCAGTATTTACACCATCACAACAAGGTTACTATACCTTCGAAGTGAAAGTAACTGCTCAGTCTGGTTGCACAAGCACCAGCCAGGTAAGCATATGTGTGAAAGATATCCGCGTGGAAGAAGATTGTAATAGCTTGGGTTGGTACTCATGGTTGTACAGTTACTTCTATGGAAATTCAACACAGAAAGTATATGTATCTAAGCGTAAAGGCAATAGCAACAATTACAGTGTAGAAGAAATGAAAGTAACAGATGTTGCGGCCCATTTAGAAAGATATCCTAATGATGTACTCGGAATTGGTTTAGGCGGTTGTGTATCAAGCGCAGTAGCAAATACCGGAGCAATTGGTAATAGCACAACAGTAACAGCAGAAACTGCAGCGGTTCAAAATAACCTGAAGCAAATACCTGCTGAAACCAAAGACGACCTCAAAATCACTGTAATGGGTAACCCAAGCAGAACACAGTTTACCGTGAAAATTGAGAGCAAGTTTAACCAGGCAGTTCAGTTACGCGTATTTGATATGTATGGCAGAACAGTGGAAGCAAAAGCGAACCAAATGCCAAATAGTACCGTACAATTCGGTCAACAACTTGGTGCAGGAACATATTATGCAGAATTTACGCAGGGAAGCCGCAGAAAAGTGGTTCAACTGTTGAAAGTAAAATAATGCTGAAAACGAGTTGATGTAACCCCATCACCCAAAAATCGATCCTGAAAAGCCCAAAGGAAAAGAGCAGTTCCATCGGAACGGCTCTTTTTTCTTTTATGGCTAACCCGGTTACATGGTAGCAACTACACTACAAATTACTTTACCCCATTTGACAATTTTGTAGGGTAATCTGTACGTTCCATTTTGTAGGGGTAGGCAAAATGCCCATCAAATAAGACCTGATTACTACACGGCATTAATATAATTTCTTGAATTGCCTAAATCACTTGTTATTTATTTAATAAGTGATTTTTTTATAATGTAGTAGCGTCGCTACTTTTTCTGAAACAGGTACTACCTTATTTTAATAAATGCTGCTATTTTCTTAGGAGCCGGTTTGATTTCACTTTGCATTATCGATTCAATTGTGAAATCATCCAATGAAAAAGAACCCATCATACCAACAGAACAGCTATCCGGTTTCCCGGCTGGTTATGCTTGTTAGTATGACTTTATTGGTTCTTTTTGTAAATGCAGCAACAGACAGCAGTCTAAACTCTCCCAATAAACCAACCATAATTGCCAATTCAAAATGTGTTAATACAGAATTGGAGATTCAGGATATTAGTCCAAAAGTTGATTATATAAGCTGGAAGCTAAACCATCAACAGATATCCGTATCCAAATTACCTGCATTGATTCGTACTGTGGCAGGAACCAATGAGGGTACATCTGATAATGCATTTCGTTTTCCGGCAGGGGTTACTGTTGATGAAACGGGTAATATTTATGTGGCAGATCAGTTTAATCACAGGGTTCAAAAATGGGTGCCGGGTGCATCATTTGGTATTACAGTAGCTGGTATCGGTGGACAGGGAGATAGAGCCGATCAGTTAAATTATCCCATGTCGGTGGTGGTTGATAAACAGGGAAATATTTATGTAAGTGATGCTGCGAATAGCCGTATCCAACGCTTTGCCCCAGGCTCAACAACTGGTGTTACTGTTGCAGGAGGCAATGGACGTGGGGCTGCCGCCAATCAGTTAAATATGCCGCAAGGAATTTGCCTGGATAATGCAGGTAATATCTATATCGCCGATAATTATAACCACAGAATACAGGTTTGGTCACCAGGTGCAAAAACAGGCATCACTGTAGCTGGAGGAAACGGCAAAGGCAATAAATTAAATCAGTTACAATATCCAAGCAGTGTACAGGTGAGTCATGATGGTACAATATACATCGCCGATGCAGCAAATGACCGCATTGTTGTATGGTCAAAAGAGCATAATAAAGGAGTAATTGTTGCAGGACAGGAAGGGAGAGGAAAGGGGCCTGGACAACTTTATTTTCCAACGGATATTGCACTTCATTCAAATGGTGATTTGTTTATAGTAGATCAAACCAATCACCGGATACTTCGCTGGAAGCCCGGCGCTAAAACAGGGTTATTGGTGGCAGGGGGAAATGGTATGGGTAGTGCAGATAATCAGTTGGATTATCCTTATGGACTATTTGTGGATCAGGATGATAACCTGTATGTGGCCGATCAATTCAACCATCGTATCCAATATTACCAAAATCCTGAATCGCCTGTCAGGTACAGCTTTAACTTTAAAGCTGTCAGACCAGGAAAATACCAAACTGAACTTGTTTACCGTGATGGAAGTATTGTTGAATCAGAAATAATGGAAATTCATGATACACCAGCTATGCCAAAAATAACCGTCGATGAAAAAATTTGTAGCGGAACAGCTTACCAACTGAAACTGGAAAATACTGCAGAGAATGGCTATTGGAAATCGAATAATACGGCTATTGCAGAAATTAATAATGCTGGTATCTTAATGGGTAAAAAGGAGGGCGTTGTTGATATTGCTTATATAGCAAGAAATGAATTTGGTTGTGAAAGTCAAGCCCATAAAAATATTACGGTAAAAGCAACTCCTATACTTCCTCCAGTAAGCATTGCTCAGGAAGTAGTTTCAAATGCAGGTGGTTCCATGATTCAATCAAACGAGGTCTGCGCTGGTGCTAAAATTCCTTTGACCAATATGCTACTGGCAGGTGAATGGAAAACAAGTGATTCTTCTATCGCAAAAATAGAAGCAGGGTTTCTTCATGGTACTGCGGCAGGCAAAGTAATCGTTTCTTATAGAGCCCAAATAGATGGTTGTGTAACCGAAACGAATAATGAATTTACTGTTTTACCAGTTCCTGTTGCGCCGGTAATCAATGGGTACACAAAACTGGTAACAGGCAATAGGGGGCAGCTTAGTGTTGGAGTTCAAACAGGGCAGTGGTATTCAAAAGATGAGTCAATTGCATCAATTGATCAGCATGGTATTATAAAGGGAATTAATCCCGGTCAAACAGAAATTCAATTTAAGACAATAAGCGATCATGGATGTGTAATTCATTCAACTGTTCCATTAACAGTTCAACCTGAATCGCCACTTGTAAGGGATGAAATATATAATGATTCACGTGAATTTATCCGAATCGATCAACAGGTAACTGCTAAACCAGGCACTGTTTTACATTTTTATAAAACCGGCGATCCGAATGCCCAGTCCGTGGATCCACTCATAAAAAATGAATCTGGAACCCACAGAATTTGGGTGGCTGCAATTCAAAACGGTGTGGCCAGTCAAAAAGTTTCCTTTCAGGTGAAAATCGAAAAAGGCAAAGAAATTGGTCAGCTTAACCCGGTTATATTAGGTAATCCAGTTACTGCATTTTTTACCGTTCAACTAAAGAGTACGCAAACTGCGCTTCCTATTTCAATGCGCGTGGTCGATTTAAGCGGAAGGGTAATTGAACAACGCCAATCAATCGCAGCAAATAGCACTATTCAATTTGGGCAGCAATATGCTGGTGGACAATACGCAGTTGAATGGGTACAAGGCCAGGAACGTAAAGTATATACGCTCATTAAATTGGGTAGTGAGCGTCAGATGAGCAATAATGCTATACAAAAAATTGCAGTACGGTGAGAAGGCAGCTTCTAGCCACTGGCTGCTAGCAGCTAGCTTTTTTACCCTATTAATTTAGTCATCCATAAGTGCAAATAGGTAATTAAATTTTTATTTTAAGAAGGATTTTTACAAAACAAATTCGCAAGCCCTGTCATTTATACATATAATAACAGAAAACCTAAATCAAGCACCAATCAAGGCTAGCAGCTAGAGGCTAGAAGCTCGCAGCCTATTTTCCCCGGATCGCAATGGTTTAAAACTTCTCTAAAAACCTTTAGCTTCGCAGTCTAATTTTTATGTATGAAATATTCTCAGCAGATTGGTATTGTAGCGGCCATTACATTGATTGTCCTTTGTTTTTTCCCCTGGAGTATTGTAACCAGTAAGCAGTTGGTGATTAGTGGGTTTGCCGCTGAAGGTACAAGCTTTGGCAGACCGGGTTTATTTCATGCAATTTTTTGTTCAGCGAGTATTTTATTTTTTGCCATACCTCGTATCTGGGCAAAACGAACCAACGTATTTATAGGCGCCATTAATCTGGCCTGGGCCATTCGTAACTATATCCTTGTATCAAGCTGTATGTTGGGTGAATGCCCCGAAAAGCAGCCTGCATTATACGCTATACTTGCATTGGCTATACTCATACAACTAATGGTACTGTTCCCGAAGATACCGGTGGGGGGAAAAGAAACAGAGAAATAAGGAATGTCCAAAGTGAGAAGACAGGCCTATCTCTGGTCTTCACTTTCTCATTCCTTATTTCTTATTCCTTATTTCTCTGTTTTCTCTCACTTCATTGTCTGCAACGATTTACCAATTATCGCAACTGCTTCTTTCACTTGTGCTTCATTAATCACCAGTGGAGGAGCAAATCGAATTTTGTCGCCATGGGTGGGCTTGGCGAGTAAGCCATTTTCTTTTAGTGATAGGCAAATGTCCCAGGCGGCATCAGGATTAGGATGATTGATTACGATAGCATTGAGCAATCCTTTACCCCTGATGGTTTTAATTAAAGGAGATTGAAGGGCTGCTAATTCCTCTCTTAATAATGCACCCATTTTTTCGGCATTCTCAGCCATATTTTCCTCTTTTAATACGGTAAGTGCAGTCATAGCAACAGCACAGGCAAGCGGATTGCCACCGTAGGTAGATCCATGTTCTCCGGGTTTAATATTCAACATAATCGGATCATCAGCCAGTACTGCTGAAACTGGTAATACACCGCCACTGAGTGCCTTCCCGAGGATTAGTATATCTGGTCGAACCTGTTCATGATCACAAGCCAGCATTTTACCCGTGCGTGCCAGTCCGGTTTGAATTTCATCTGCAATCAATAAAACATTGTATTGGGTGCAAAGCGCACGAACCTTACTCAGGTAACCATCATCGGGCAGTACTACACCAGCTTCACCCTGAATAGGTTCAACCATGAATGCTGCTACATTGTTATCTTGTAATGCTTTTTCGAGTGCAATGGTATCGTTATATGGAACCAGGTCGAAACCGGGCATATAAGGACCAAAACCTTTATAACTGCTGGGATCATTGGATGATGAAATAGCAGCCAGGGTTCTCCCCCAGAAATTGCCTTCTGCAAATATTATTTTGGCCATGTTCTCGGGAACTCCTTTTTGAGTATAGGCCCATCTGCGTGCCAGTTTGATGGCTGTTTCACCACCTTCAACGCCCGTGTTCATGGGCAACACTTTATCATACCCAAAATAGCTGGTGATAAAACGGGCATATTCACCCAACAGATTGTTGTGGAAAGCCCTGGAAGTAAGGGTTAGTTTCTGTGCCTGTTCAACCAGGGAAGCAATTATTTTGGGGTGACAATGCCCTTGGTTTACTGCGGAATAGCCACTTAAGAAATCGTAGTATCGATTGCCATCCACATCCCATAAAAAAACACCTGATCCTTTTTCAAGAACAACAGGAATGGGATGATAATTGTGTGCGCCATATTGATCCTCCAACTGCAAATAAGCAGCAGTCTGAGCTGAAATTGTAGACATGGTAAAATGCTTTAAATAATAAAAGAAACCAGCAATGTGGGAATAACAGAAAAATCCTTAGCAACAAGGATGGTCGAGGAAATCAAGATTTAGGCGTAAAAAGCGCATAGACTGTTATATATATGCAAGATACGAAAAATTGCGATGATAAAAAGCCACTGATTCACAGATTAACCATCGCTAATCTGTGAATCAGTGGCAAAAAAATGCGTACAATAATTTAAATATTTGTATCGAGGGATCTTAGTTCAATAATTTCACCTTTTTTACCACATGCAAATCCTTATTTTCGTAACAAAATAAACCGTACTTGTCTTTTCCGTCTGTCGCTATTGTTATCCTTAATTATAATGGAAGGAATCACCTCGAAACTTTTCTTCCTTCAGTTATTGCATCTACCTATCCGAATAAGCGGATTGTAGTGGCTGATAATGCATCTACAGATGATTCAATGGAATTTGTAAGAAGCAGGTATCCGGATATTGAATGCCATTATAACCTCAATAACGAAGGTTTTGCAGGAGGGTATAATTGGGCTTTGTCGTTAGTGCAGGCCGATTACTATGTATTACTTAACTCGGATGTTGCGGTAACACCGAATTGGATTGAACCGGTTATAACTCTGATGGAATCGGATACACGTATTGCTGCTTGTCAGCCAAAGTTATTATCCTATCATCAACCCACATTGTTTGAATATGCTGGAGCAGCAGGAGGGTGGATCGATAGTTTAGGTTATCCTTTTTCTCGTGGGAGAGTTTTTGATGTTTGTGAAAAGGATGAGGGACAATATGAAAACAATGAACCTGTATTCTGGGCCTCGGGAGCAGCGATGTTTGTAAGGGCATCTGTTTACCACGAAATGGGAGGCTTGGATCATCACTTTTTTGCGCACCAGGAAGAAATTGATTTATGTTGGCGCATGCAATTGGCTGGATACCGAATCATGAGTTGTCCAAAATCAGTAGTATACCATGTAGGTGGTGGCACATTACCAAGAGGAGGGAGAAAAGTGTTCCTGAATTTCCGGAATAATTTATTGATGTTGGGAAAGAACCTTCGTTGGTCAGAAAAAATATGGAAAATACCATTGAGGTTTACCCTGGATGGTGTTTCGGCGTGGAAGGGATTATTGGCAGGAGATAAAGACTTTTTTAAGGCTATTGTAAAGGCGCATTGGGCGGTTGTTGGCATTTGGATGAGGGGCGGGGATAAAAAATACAAACAAAAGCCAAAATCGATGAAATCGTTGGAGGGCGTGTATACAGGCACGGTTGTGTGGAACTATTTTATAAAGAAACAAACCCGTTTCAGGGAAATTATTGGCAGAAAGATTTTATAATCAAAACTGCTGCCTTATTTTTGCACTGCAATTCAAAACTATGTCGAACGAACAACAAGCAACACAGGAAAAAGATTTTACCAGGAACTGGGTAAATTCATCACGTTTCCTTTTTTATCTGCAGGTGTTTTGCATCCTTGCATTTGTATTAGGAGGTTGTTACCGTCTTTATAACCAGCGTTATAAAGGAAAGCCTGATGTAGAGGTGCAAGGTAGCAGCAAATACACGCCTGAGTACAAATAAAAAATCATAAAAAAATTTTGTCAGGAACAGCAGAATCCTATTTTTGCACTCCCGATTAAGTTCTTATATCGATTGCGGAAGTAGCTCATTTGGTAGAGCACGACCTTGCCAAGGTCGGGGTGGCCGGTTCGAGCCCGGTCTTCCGCTCAGGAATCCCGTCCGTCATGCGTGACGGGATTTTTTTTAACCACCTGCCCTGGTGGTGGAACTGGTAGACACGCAGGACTTAAAATCCTGTTCGCCGAAAAAGCGAGTGCGGGTTCGATTCCCGCCTGGGGCACAAAAAGTCGTTCAAATTTTGAACGACTTTTTTGTTTACAAGGGTAACCAAATTAACAAAGTTTTTTATGTAAAAAGATAACTGCAGCATTTCAACAGAACAAAATGATTTGCTTATGCGGTTAAATACAATTACTACAATTTTTATATCCCTTTTTTTTACCACCATATCAAAATCTCAGCCCAGCTTTTACCAACGGCTGGCAGATTCGGCAGCAACGCTTACTAAACAAAAGGTTGTTTACGATTTATCTTATTATTCCATCGCCTATCCAAAAGGCGATGTTCCACCGGATAAAGGAGTATGCACAGATGTGATTATACGAACGTACCGAAAACTACAGATCGATTTACAACAACTCGTACATGAAGATATGGTTCGAAATTTTTCAGCCTATCCCAACGAATGGGGATTGCGTAGTACAGATAAAAATATTGACCATAGACGAGTGCCTAATCTTATAACCTTTTTTAAAAGGAAGGGAGCTGCTGTTCCAATTACCAATAATCCGGTTGATTACCAACCGGGCGATATTGTTTGCTGGTTACTTCCTCGTGGTATGAAACATATTGGTTTGCTGGTAAAACAGCGATCATTAGATCATAAGCGATACCTTATTGTGCATAATATTGGTAATGGACAGATGATAGAAGACTGCCTTTTCAGTTACCAAATCATCGGTCATTTCAGGTATATGAGATAAGTTTTTCACCATTTTCCTGTAGGTTTGAATCATGGCAATCATATTGTTCGATCCACTGCACAGGAAAAACTTATTCCCCTTTACCAAAACCAAGGCGATAGCAAACCTGCGTATGGGAATCTATACCATTGCAGAACGCTGGCAACAACTGACTGGTATGGAAATTTTTGTGCATACGGAACAATACCTGCAAGATGAATTCCCTATACCACCTCAAGGGTTACATACCTGGATCGATGCTTCTCTAATACCTACACCTGCATTGATTGATAAAATTGCCGGTCTTTCAAACGACTCCTGCTGGGCAGACGAAACCGGACTAATCCTGGGTAAAACCAATATCGATTTTGCAGCATTTAATACAAGTGAAAGTTTACGTCCATTCACTAATATCCATGATCACCCACTTGCAGATAGAATAGTTTACCCCTGGCATATGATGCAATGGAACGACTACTTCTTGCGCTTCGATTTTGATCGGGTTTCAAAACATAAAACTTCTATTGGCATTTCGAATACTAACCATGTCATTGGGCAAGGACAAATCTTTATTGAACCAGGTGCAAGCGTAGAACATTGTATACTAAACTCAACCACGGGCCCTATTTATATTGGAAAGAATGCGGTTGTAATGGAAGGGACCGCTATTCGTGGACCTTTTGCGATGGGAGAAGCGTCGGTATTAAAAATGAATAGCCGCATATATGGCGCCACTAGCTTAGGCCCTGATTGCACAGTCGGAGGTGAAATTAAGAACAGCATCATGATGGGTTATTCCAATAAAGCACATGATGGTTATATGGGCGATTCAGTAATAGGTGAGTGGTGTAACTGGGGGGCAGGCACCAGTAATAGTAACCTGAAAAATAATGCCGGCATTATTAAAGTTTGGGTTGAAGCAGCCAATGATTACCTCGAAGCAGGTAACAAATGTGGGGTAATGATGGGCGACTATTCCCGCGCCGCAATTAACTCTTCAATTAATACTGGATCTGTGATTGGCGTTTGCACAAATGTATTTGGAGAAGGCCTTCTGCCCAATATTATCCCCGATTTCAGTTGGGGATGCAAGGGTGTGAAGTACAATATGGATAAAGCTTTTACTGATATTGATAACTGGAAGCAGCTTAAGCAGAAAGAAATCACAGAGATCGAAAAGAAAATCCTCCTCTATCTCTCTCAACAATAATTTCAGTGGCCTTCTGTGAACTCTGTGGCAATTAAATGCCACTGAAGACACTGAAATACACTGAAGAAAAAGGCCTATTTTCGCGGTCTTAAAATGAAATATGTCATGAGGAAACAAATAGCCGCCGCCAACTGGAAAATGAACCTATCCATCACAGAAGGCGAACAATTACTCGATCAGTTATTAGCCAATTCTTATGAGCTGAACGATAACAGACAGGTGGTATTTGCAGTTCCTTCACCATACCTGGCCATGGCACAGGCAAAAGTGGCAGGTCATGCCAACATCGCCATCGCTGCACAAAACTGTTATAGTAAAAAGTCTGGTGCTTATACAGGTGAGGTTTCTGTACTCATGTTACAATCACTCGGTATAACCCATGTTGTATTAGGACATTCAGAACGCAGAGAATATTTTAATGAGAGCAACCAGTTTCTCGCTGAGAAAGTAAATATTGCCCTTGAGCATAAGATCACTCCAATATTTTGTTGTGGTGAACCACTTAGTATCCGTGAAGCTGGTACGCAAAATGAATATGTGGCAAAGCAGCTCGAAGAATCATTGTATCACTTAACGGCAGAACAACTGCAACAAGTGGTAATCGCCTACGAACCAATCTGGGCAATAGGAACAGGGAAAACGGCCACCAGTGAGCAGGCTCAGGAAATGCATGCTTATATCCGTGCTGAACTCAGCAAAAAATACGGTGCTGCAGTGGCCAATCAAATAACCATTCTTTATGGTGGAAGTGTAAAAGCATCCAATGCAAAAGAACTCTTCACCCAGCCAGATGTTGATGGTGGTTTGGTCGGAGGTGCCTCACTTTTAGCAGATGAGTTTAAAGTAATTATCGATTCACTTAAATAGAAGAATTGATGCGAAGTAAAGATCGAACGCTGATCATCATAAAAATCTGCGTTCGATCCTTCTAACAAAAATCTATTTTACCGGTAACAAAATTTCTTCGTAAGCATCCAACTGATCAAGGTGCAAAACTGTTTTCATTCCGTCTTCACTCGGATGATACATGGGTAAAAACTTAGCCCCAAAAACAAACTCCTCATAAGTATAAGAAGTACGTGAAATAACCGTATTAGAGAAACTCTCATCAAACCCCTGCACAAATACAAGCATCTCAGCACGTGCATTAGATAGGTCTTCCTTGGTAAAACCATACATGGGACTCTCCTCATTAATAATATGTACCAACGTCCAGTTGGCAGTCATGGTATTCGCTTTGGCAATATCAAGCGGCATGTTAAAGAAGCGGTTTTTCAGTTGACCGTCCTCGGTAACCTGCATCGCCAGTGTAACTTTTACTTCCACATTCACGAGATAGTTTTTTGTAAAAGGTACCATCCTGAACATAAGTGCAATACCGTCTTTGAAGGGGGCCACTATTGCATTTTTACTGTATCGTATATAAGCTTTTGGTCTTGAAAAGCGCCCCCACATAATACCAGTGGCTATCGCAAAAGTCATAAGTCCGGTAAGCGCCTCCATCGATGCCGTAAAACTTGCGGCAAACCCCATCGGATTAATACGTCCATAACCAACCGTTGTAAAGGTCTGGGCACTAAAGAAAAAGACTTCACCAAAAAGTTCCAGTCCTTTCACCTGCATTAACCCACCCAGGTGTTCAATGCCAATGAGGTAATAAATACCGGAAAAAATCAGGTTAGTGCCGAGAAAATAAATCACCACAACCAACAAAAACTTCCACATCGACATGGTGAGCAGGGAATGGTAGATATTCAGTCTTTCCCACAACATCATCCCCCTTACTTCCATGTTTGGATTACCATCCCGGTTAAAAAAACGACCTCTGCCACTGAGGGTGGTATTGGTTCCCAGGCCGGTTTCGTTGTTAACCTGGGCATTTTTATTCAGTTTTCTCATAAGTATCACATACCTGCTTTAACCCCTAATTTAGGGTAAAAGCAGGTTTCCTGTGCCTGCAAGGGCGAAATAGGTGGCCGGAAAGCCGAAAACAGACTGGAAATCTGTATAACCTTATGGGCAGGCACTTCATCCATGACCCTTTTCAACCTATCTTTGCGCACTTATGAAGAAGATCAGGAACTTTTGCATTATTGCGCATATTGACCATGGGAAAAGTACGCTCGCAGACCGTTTATTGGAGCATACCAAAACCATTACGGAGCGTCAGATGATGGACCAGGTATTGGATGACATGGACCTGGAACGTGAGAAAGGTATTACGATTAAGAGTCATGCCATACAGATCAATTACAACTATAAAGGCGAGCAATATGTGCTGAACCTGATTGATACACCCGGCCACGTAGATTTCAGCTATGAAGTAAGCCGGGCACTTGCGGCCTGCGAAGGGGCATTGTTGCTTGTAGATGCTTCACAGGGCATTCAGGCACAAACCATCAGTAACCTATACCTGGCCATTGAGAACGACCTGGAAATTATTCCGGTGATCAATAAAATTGATATGGATGGGGCCAAAATACCGGAAGTAACCGACCAGATTGTTGATCTGATTGGTTGTAAACAGGAAGATATCCTGCTTGCCAGCGGTAAATCGGGTATCGGTATCGAAGAAATACTTGAAGCCATTGTTGAACGTATACCCGCGCCGGAAGGCAATCCTGAGGCACCTTTACAGGCATTGATCTTTGATAGTGTATTCAATAGTTTCAGAGGAATTATTGTTTATTATCGTATTCTCAATGGTGTATTGAAGAAAGGAGACAAAATTCGTTTTGTTGCATCAGGGAATGATTACTTCGCAGATGAAGTAGGGGTGTTAAAGCTTAGCATGACTCCAAAAGATGAAGTTCGTGCCGGTGATGTAGGTTATATTATTACAGGTATCAAAAATGCCAAAGAAGTAAAAGTAGGTGATACCATTACCCTTGCTGCAAATCCAGGTGAGATGATCAACGGATTTGAAGAAGTTAAGCCAATGGTATTTGCTGGTATCTTCCCCGTTAATACAGATGAGTTTGAAGAGCTGCGCGACTGTATGGATAAATTACAGTTGAACGATGCATCCCTCACTTTTGAATTGGAAACATCACAGGCACTTGGCTTTGGTTTCCGTTGCGGATTCCTTGGGTTATTACACATGGAAATTATCCAGGAAAGACTGGAACGTGAGTTTAACCAGACCGTGATTACGACTGTTCCGAACGTAAGTTTCAATGCATATACAACCAGGGGAGAAAAGATCATCGTAAATAACCCGGCTGAAATGCCTGATGTGGTAAAAATCGATCGCATCGAAGAACCATTCATTAAGGCACAGATTATTACACTGCCAGACTATATTGGTAATATCATGACCCTTTGTTTGGGCAAGCGTGGTATCCTTATCAACCAGAGTTATCTTACACCAACACGTGTTGAATTGATCTTTGAAATGCCGCTTACTGAAATCGTATTCGATTTCTATGATAAATTAAAAAGCTCTACGCGTGGATATGCATCTTTCGATTATAATCCGATCGGATATCGTGAAGCAGATATCGTTAAAATGGATATCCTGTTGAATAATGATAAAGTAGATGCTTTAAGTGCCCTTATTCACCGTAGCCGCGCACAAGACTTCGGCCGCAGATTATGTGAGAAGTTGAAAGAATTGTTACCAAAGCAACAATTCCAGATCGCTATACAGGCTGCCATCGGTGCAAAAATAATCGCCCGTGAAAACATCAGCGCCATGCGTAAAGACGTAACCGCAAAATGTTATGGTGGTGATATCAGCCGTAAACGTAAACTCCTCGAGAAACAAAAAGAAGGTAAAAAACGCATGCGCCAAATAGGAAACGTAGAAGTACCGCAGGAAGCGTTTCTTGCCGTGCTCAAGCTTGATTAAATGGCAGATGTCAGATCTCAGATGTCAGATTTGGATGGACTGATCTCCGATGTCAGAATTCTTGGATGGATAGTGTATATATATTTAGAAAATCTCTCCAAATCAGACATCAGACATCAGCGATAAATCTGCCATCTGCCATCCAAAAATTCTTCTACTGTTTTTTTCTTGTCTGATCCGGATTTACCCTTGCATCCGGGTTGGCTTCTTTGATATCTGCCTGGTGTACCCATTTTCCTCCAAGCCATTTAAAGCCTTCAAAAGTGCCGTAGGGTACAAGGGTGTGTTTCTTTTTGTTATCGCCTTCTTCACTGGTAAGATGTGCGAGTACAATCATGTCTAATTCAGGATCATAATTCAGTTTAGCGTTAGCTTCTTTTTTAAACTCGAGGCAAAACCGGAAAGCGGGTTGTTTAGGTTTCAGGTCGTCTTCCCGGTAGTTAAAATACCTGCCGCCAAAAAGCGGGGCTCCATTAACATCAAACGTCAGTACTTCGATCCATTTTTTAGTACTGCGTGAATCGTTTTCATCATAACCAAAAAGTGTATAGTAATTACGGTTATTGTATTTAGTTTGAATGATATTGTAATAAACTGCACCAATCCAGTTTTGGGCATTTCTTACAGAGTCAACAGGGGCTTCTGTATATTTCGAAGCATCAAATAAAGGGAATAGTTTTAATGACCCGTCTGCGGTTCGCATTTGTATCGCACCTTTCTGGCGAAAATGATTCAAGTCTTCCATCTGAAGCTGCCAGGTAAAAATGCGGAAACTACTGTCGGGCGCATACAGTTGTGATATCGTAATCAATGAATCAAAACGATAGCGAAAAGAATGGGGCGTGCGTAAAGCTTTTACCAACCCTCTGATGAATGCACTGTCGGCGCGAAACCGGGTAACAAAATCATCGTCATTCATGATGGAGTAGGCCAGGGGTTTGAGTTCATCTTCCATCTGCTGTAACTGCATAATCCGGTCATCCTGCGCAAAAGCTTTTACAAGACCAAATGAAAACAGTAGAACATATACCAGGGACTTCATAACTGTAAAATTAAATGAATCCGAATGATGTGATACAGTTTTAGGGTTTTCTTATACTGAAGCAATTGCTTGCGCAAATTCGAATAAACTATTGAAGCGAAGGTCTATATCTGGGTGTGGAAATGCTGTTTCAGGGTGGGTGGTAGCCAGGTAAACGGTGTGTAAGCCCGCATTTCTGCCAAACCGCATATCGCTCGGGCGATTACCAACCATGATACTCTTATTGAAATCAATATCCGGTAAATCTTGTTTGGCCTGAAATGCCATGCCTGGTTGTGGTTTACGGTTTGGGGAGTCATCTGCCATATCAGAACAAAAATAAATACGGTCAATTCTGCCACCTGATGCTTCAATGGCATTGAGCATATTGGTATGAATCTGGTTAAGGTCTTCCAAACTCATCACTCCTTTACCAACACCTTTTTGATTGGTAACAAGAACGATATGTTTGAAATATTTGTTTAGCGAAGCCAGAGCCTGCAATGTATCGTCATAAAACCTGAACTCATCCCAATTCAGTACATAATCATTGTTTTTTTCATGATTCAGCACCCCGTCGCGATCGAGAAATAAAGTCCAGTCATTGGTAACCTGATCTAATGCTAGCATAATAAACGCTTATCCTTTAAATATTGCAGCTTCTGTTAATTCGCAAATTATATGTCCCAGTAGTATATGGCTTTCCTGAATCCGAGGGGTAATGGTAGAAGGTATATTCAGCAGGTAATCGGAAAGATCTTTCATTTTACCACCTGTTGCTCCGGTAAAGCCAACTGTGGTAATTCCTTTACTGCGTGCGGTTTCGAAAGCTTTGACAATATTGGGTGAATTGCCCGAAGTGCTGATGCCAATTAATACATCGCCTTTCTCCATGGTGCCATCAACCAGTCTGCTATAAATATCATCATAGCTATAGTCATTGGCTACAGCAGTAAGGTAAGAGCTATTACAATGCAGCGCATCTGAAGGTAGTGCCCTTCTGTTTTTATAAAAACGACCGGAGAATTCAGCCGCCAGATGTTGGGCATCCGCGGCACTGCCACCATTTCCACAGAACATTACTTTATGTCCTGCTTCAAATGCAGCAACAACGGCATCTGTTATTTGTTGCACGGTATTTTGCAGTGCGTCATCATTTAATATTTGTTGCTTTACTGCAATAGATTCAGCGATGATAGTATAAATATTGTTTGCCATGGGTACTAAGACTTTATTTTTTAGCTGCCAGTTGCCAGATACTATCTGTTAATACCTGCCAGTCGTACTTCTTTTTCTCACTGCGAAGATGAAACAAAAAATGCGCTTCTCCTAACCTGTACAAATCTGAAATACCTTTAGCGATGGCATTGGCATCAGCTTCTGTAACGATGCCTACCTGCTCATGTGGAACCATGGCAGGCAGTGCGCCAACATTGGTTACCATCATTGGCTTCTCAAAATGATAGGCAAGGGGAGTAATACCCGATTGCGTAGCGTGACGATAGGGTTGAATCACAAAATCTGCCGCACATAAATAGTTGCTTACTTCATTATCGGGTATAAAATCGGTTTTCAAATAAAGCATATCCCGGATACCTAGTTCATCGATCAACTGTTCATATGACTGTTGGTCCTCATAAAACTCACCTGCAATCAGCAGGGCAGGAGGGTTGGTCATGGTAGATTTCACAATGGCCATGGCCCTGAGTAATAGATCGAGCCCTTTGTATTTTCTGATAAAGCCAAAGAAAAGAATAATGGGTTGATCAGTAGGTAATCCAAGTTTTTCCCGGGCAGTTGCTTTTGGTATTGGCGGACCAAAATTATCGTACAAAGGATGTACGGTTGCTAGTGCGGGCTTATTGGTAAACTGTTTTAGGTCTTGCAAAACTTTTTCACTCATGGTTATAAAACCATCTATTGGTTTGATGAAATAACGGGTGAAAAGTTTATCGCCGATTCTTTTTTCGTGCGGGATCACATTATCGGCTATGCAAATTATTTTGGAGTATTTATTCTTGCGGATGATGCGTAAGATTGTTCCGAGACATGGGCCCATAAATGGCAACCAGTATCTCACAACAACCAGGTCTGCATTTTCTTTTTTAATCTTATTTCCAACACTAAACCAGTTAAATGGATTAATGGAATTGATGCAGCTATGAATTACCAGGTCTTTTGGTTTGGGTTCATTACCAAACTGCGATTTGCCTGGGAAAAGAAATGAAGGGTATTGCAAAGAGAAGCTATATATCTGTACATCATAACCATCCTGCATGAATTCGCGGGCCAGCCTTTCATTAAAAGTAGCAATGCCGCCACCTCTCAATGGCCAGGCAGATCCGATGATGATTACTTTTTTATTCATGCATTAGTCTGTCAGTCCAGTCCTGATTTTTCTTCAATCAGGTAAACATTTCTTTCAGAAGCATTTCGGGCCACCAGTTCTGCAATAAATCCGGTCAGGAAAAGCTGCATACCAATGATCATAGTGGTTAGGGCAATATAAAAACTTGGCCTGTTGGTTAAGGAAAAATCGGAAGAGATGAATTTTGATATGATGAGTGAAATACTGGCACCAAAACCGATAAGGAAGGATAGCGTTCCCAGTAGTCCAAAAAACTGCATGGGTCTTTTGCCAAATTTACCCAGGAACATGATGGTTGCCAGATCTAAAAAACCATTTACAAACCGTTGCCAGCCAAATTTGGTGACACCATATTTACGTGGGCGATGTTCAACTACTTTTTCGCCAATTTTTCTGAACCCGCTCCATTTTGCCAGTATGGGTATATACCGGTGCATTTCACCATATACTTCAATACTCTTCACTACTTTTTTTCTGTAAGCTTTCAGACCGCAGTTAAAATCATGTAAGCGAATTCCGGAACTCTTTCTGGCTACAGCATTGAAAAGTTTGGAAGGGATGTTTTTTGTGAGTGTGTTATCGTATCTTTTTTTCTTCCAGCCGCTCACCATATCATAACCTTCTTCCAGAATCATGCGACGGAGTTCAGGAACTTCGTCTGGTGAATCCTGCATATCAGCATCCATGGTAATAATTACATCACCGCTTGCTGCTTTAAAGCCTTCATTTAATGCTGCAGACTTTCCGTAATTGCGTTGAAATTTGATACCCTTGAAGTTGCCATTCTTTTTGCCAATGGCCTGTATAACTTCCCAGCTTGCATCGGTACTTCCATCATCTACCAGGATTACTTCATAAGAATAGCCGTTCTGCTGCATAACAGATTCAATCCACCCGCATAATTCGGGGAGTGACTCATCTTCATTAAACAGCGGAACGACTATTGATAAATCCATAAATATTTTATAATTGATCCTCGAATTTAGGTTCTCTTCTGATAACAAGGCTAATCAGTAAAGATTTAACAAAGTTCCAGATTAATCCAATACCAAGTCCCAGGAAAACCTGTTTAAAAGAAGTATGTGGAGGTTCTTTTTGGGCTCGGGCCATTGCCTCTTCCATTTGTTGTTCTGAGGCACCAAAGGCTTCCATCATTTTCTGTGTTTTTGCAAGACTAATTTCCATCACTTTGGCGGTGAGGTCCTTGTCTACAATGGCATATAAAACATAGTTGCCAACTGCTTCAATCAGTGCATAGATTACGTATGCAAGAAAAGTGAACTTCAATGCTTCAGCAAAAGTGAGCAAATTGTCGTTTTGCTTACGAAGTTTAATGCCCGCAATAATCAACGTAACAATTACATAAGGCACAAAAGTGGTTATGCCAATGATTGATACGTAAGTATCAGTGCTGGCCATTGCCCATCCGCCGAAATTGAGTGCAAGAAAAATAAGTCCGGTAATAACGCCATAAGTAATGGCAGATTGGTTTAAGTTGGGTTTCATGTATCCGTTAGTTTATGGTTGATGAATTTGACCTTTATACAAAGTAGCCACCACTGCGCCTTTCAGGGTCATGTTCAAAAAGGCTGAATTGGCAGATTTACTCTTCAAAGTAGCTTTGGTAAGCGTACTGTTCTTTGTTCTTGAAAACAGTGTCAATTCTGCCTGAGCTCCTTCCTGTATATTAGTCTTGGCTAAACCAAAAATATTACGTGCGTTATGAGAAAATAATGCCGCTATTTCTTCGTCACTTAATCCCGGAACAGCCTCATTAACTGCTGCATAAGCGGTTTGAAGTCCGAGCATACCCGGAGCTGCATATTCAAATTCACAGGTTTTATGATCCCAGTCTTGCGGAATATGATGTGAAGCAATACAATCAATAATACCATCCTTCACTGCCTTACGTAGTGCCATCATATCGGCTTTTGAGCGGAGTGGGGGATTTACCTTCAGGTTTGTATCATATTGCTGAAGGTCTTCGTCACAGAAGAATAGATGATAAGGTGTTACGCTACATGAAACAGACAACCCTTCTGCTTTAGCTGCCTGAATCAAAGCAATGCTATTGTTCGTAGAAACACCGGTTATATGCAATTTAGACCCTGTATACCTTAAGAGATCAAGATCTCTTTTCACCATTAATTCTTCTGCTATAGTTGGCAAACCGGGTAGACCAAGTTGCGTAGATATGATGCCTTCATTCATTAAACCGCCTGCACCAATGCTTTTATCAATGGGAAGTTGGATGAGTACGCCTTCAAATGCTTTTACATATTGTAATGCTTTGAGGAAGAGGCCCGGTGATTGAACGGGACTTAATCCATCGGAGAAAGCAACTGCTCCGCTGTTTCGCATATCATACATTTCTGCAAGGGAACTGCCTTCCATTTTTTTGGTGATGGCGCCAAGAGGCAGTATGCTGGCAGGTAAATGTTGTGAGCCAAGTCTAATATATTCTACCTGTGCTTTATTGTCCGTAACCGGTTTATTGTCGGGAAGTGCAAATACCTGGGTATAACCACCAGCCGCTGCAGACGCTGCCAGTGTATCCAGTGTTTCCTTAAATTCAAATCCGGGGTCGCAGCCGTGCGCAAAAATGTCGACCCATCCCGGCGAAATAACCAAGCCATCTGCTGAAATTTCCTGGTCAGCCTGGGCCTCAATTTTGGCTGCAATTTTAGTGATGATACCATCCTCAATTAAAATATCCCTTGTTTGTCCGTTGCTTGTTGATTGTATATCGGCGATCTTAGCCTGCCTGATGAGGATCTTCATTAGCGGGTATAAAATTTTGTGCAATATAACCTGAATTTTTCTTTTACCCCTATATTTGCACCCCCATTTCGATGGCGGATATCTGATGGCGGATGTCTGATTTGGGTAGTGCGGGACGTAGCGCAGCCCGGTAGCGCGTTTGCATGGGGTGCAAGAGGTCGCTGGTTCGAATCCAGTCGTCCCGACAGAAGAAGAGGTTGAGTGATAACTTGACCTCTTTTTTTTTATGCAAGACAGTCGTCTGGTCGAGACGTTAAAGTCTCGATGCCGACAAAAACGTCGGCATTCGAATCCAGTCGTCCCGACAGAAGAAGAGGTTGAGTGATAACTTGACCTCTTTTTTTTTATGCAAGACAGTCGTCTGGTCGAGACGTTAAAGTCTCGATGCCGACAAAAACGTCGGCATTCGAATCCA
>NZ_CAMLMJ010000007.1 GCF_946481145.1 uncultured Sediminibacterium sp. | reverse complement strand
CGGTTGGTAATCGTACGTAGAGCGCATTAGTATAAGGGTGCTTGACTGTGAGGCAAACACGCCGAGCAGGAGCGAAAGCTGGCTAAAGTGATCCGGTGGTTCTGCATGGAAGGGCCATCGCTCAAAGGATAAAAGGTACTCCGGGGATAACAGGCTGATCTCCCCCAAGAGCTCATATCGACGGGGAGGTTTGGCACCTCGATGTCGGCTCGTCACATCCTGGGGCTGGAGAAGGTCCCAAGGGTTCGGCTGTTCGCCGATTAAAGTGGCACGTGAACTGGGTTCAGAACGTCGCAAGACAGTTCGGTCCCTATCTGTGGTGGGCGTTAGTAAATTGAGTAGACATGACCTTAGTACGAGAGGACCGGGTCGTACGTACCGCTGGTGTATCTGTTGTGCCGCCAGGTGCAGTGCAGAGTAGCTATGTACGGACAGGATAAACGCTGAAAGCATCTAAGCGTGAAACCTTCCACAAGATGAGTTTACTTTTAAGGGTCGTCAAAGACTATGACGTTGATAGGCTATAGGTGTAAAGCTGGTAACAGCAAAGCCAAGTAGTACTAATTGCCCGTAAGCTTTATTTTTTTTCTTGTTATCATTTCCTTCCCAATATGTAACTTATTGTCACTGGTTTATTACCATGATTTAAAATCTTATGGTGGTTTTGCCGGGGGTGTTCACCTCTTCCCATTCCGAACAGAGAAGTTAAGTCCCCCATGGCCGATGGTACTTGCGTTTTGCTGGGAGAGTAGGTAGCTGCCATATTTATTAAGCCTTATCCGCCTTCGGTGGATGAGGCTTTTTTTTGATATTCATTAATCCAACGATTATGTCGTTGAACTTTCCGCCTCATGCTTATGGACTAGCATGTAGCTGTTTAGTTGGTTGCAGAAGGAAAATATATGTTGAGCCTCACTGTTTATTCATTGAGGCTTTTTTGTTACCCATAGTTTACCTCAGTGAACTTTTCAAACATGTATATCTATTAACCTGAAAATCCTCGCATATTTTTTTGCCATACTACATCGAATAAGTATAAAAATCTTTGCCCTTTAAACAAAGCAATGGTTTGTTTACACTTATTTTGTTATTTTACAGTAAGCCCCATTTTACCCAATGACCAAGGAAAAGAAACGTAACCTGCTCCAACAGTTTCTCCGCATCGGGGTTCATCCTGACTCGGGTTTTATTGAAACACAGCAAACCCAAATGTTCAATCTCTTTATCTTGATTGGAGCACCTTTTGCCATAATTTCTCTGATTATAAACCTTAGTCATTTCGATTATTTCCCAGCCACAGTTAATATCGTACAATTAGTCAGTTTTTCTGTTGCTTTTTGGGTTTCTGTAAAAGGCAAATACAAACAACTTAGGGTGGTTATCCTCATTAGCCTTACAATAATGGCAATGATTGCTTCTTATAAATACCATAACTCAGGGGAATACCGCTTCCTGGTGATGATACTAGCTGCTATTATTTTCTTTGATAAAAACTGGCAATACCTATGTTATGCTTTAATAACAGCTGGCTTCTTTGTTTTTATAAGATTAACCTATAATCCTAATTTGGAGATCATGCCAGTGGCTGAACTTATGGCTACCTGTTTAAAAATGTTCTTGCCACTTTTGCTCTTTATCCTTGCTTTACTTTTTTTTAAAATCATTTATTTCAAGAATCTCTACCAACTTGAAAATGCAAATATGGAACTCCGGTTTGCACGAGATCAGAAAGACAGGATACTCAGTACTGTAGCACATGATTTAAGAACGCCAATTTCAAATATTGCAGGCATCGCTAAACTGATGCAATCCGATACACTTTCAAAAGAAGAGCAGCAGAAAATGTTTACACTTATTGACCAGGCGGCCCACAGTGGATTGATGCTGATCAATGACCTATTACAACATAATGATAAACGCGATGCAGAATCGCAACAATCAATGGTTGATTTAAACGAGCAACTTAGTGATTGGTATCCTTCATTTGAATTCAGGGCCAGAGGGAAAAAGATACGCATCAATATGCAATACTGCAGTGATGCCTTACCGGTAATTATTGATTGTGATAAAATGGAAAGGGTATTTGCAAACCTTATAACCAATGCCATTAAGTTTAGTACTGAATATTCAAATATCTTAATTTATACAAGGAAGGAAGATGATTTTGCAGTGGTATGTGTAGCGGATCAGGGTATCGGAATTCCATCAGAAAAACTAGAGAGTATCTTCGATTTATTCGGAGACGCTAAAAGAACAGGTACTGCAGGAGAGCAAAGTTTTGGTATGGGACTTTCCATTTGTAAACAAATCATAGAACAACATAAAGGCAATATTAAAGTAACCAGTGAAGAGGGTAAAGGAACAAGTTTCTTTGTTCGTATCCCCTTAGCAGATAGCTAATTCAGGCAACATCTTCGCCACTTGATGCAGCTAATAATTTGAACCAATCTTCCCGATCTAATATAATAGCAGCAGCATTTTTTGCCTGTACCAGCCGTTCAATTTTCGTAGTACCTATAATGGGCAATATATTTGCCGGATGGCGATGTAACCAGGCTAATAAAATCTCGTTGATGCCCGTTCCATATTTTTCTCCAAGCTTTGATGCCATAGAAACAATACTTCTGAAGCGTGGATGACTGTCATCATTTAATATCCCTCCACCAAGCGGAGCCCATGCCATTGGAACTATTTTATGCTCCATGCAATGCTCAAGCATGCCATTACTAAATGGAGGAAGATGCAAAATCGAAATTTCCAATTGATTGTATTCAATCTGGGTATATTGCTGAAGCAGGTTTACCTGGTGAGGTAAAAAATTGGAAACACCAAATTGAAGAATTTTACCCTGCTGTTTTAAATGAGCAACAGCCGAGGCTACTTCTTCCGGATTTAATAATGGATCCGGTCTATGTATTAGTAGAAGATCAAGGTGATCTGTATTGAAATTTTCCAGTGACTGCTCTACAGAACTAATGATATGTTTTGCAGAGGTATTGTATGATTTAATTTGGTGCGAAGGTCTGTTATCACTCATCATCTGAATACCACATTTACTGATGATGCGTATATGGGCACGTAAGGCGAAATTATTTTTAAGTGCTTCGCCAAACTCTGCTTCAGTTGTATAATCTCCATAAATATCCGCATGATCAAAAGCTGTAACCCCATTTTCTAAACAAGCTTCGATCATAGCCTGGTATTCACTTGTAGTAAAACCTGCGCCCCATTTGCCCCAGCGCATACAGCCGGCTACAGGTGCTTTAATAACAGATGCTGCATTCATAGATACAAATTAATGAATCCGAAAGAAATAGCAATCTAACCTACTTCTATAAATAAAAAACCCCGACCAGGGTCGGGGTTAAAGATTCGTAGTTGTGTGTAGATTAATATCTGTTAAATCCACCGCCACCACCGTTTCCACGATCGCGGTTGTATCCGCCACCGCCTCCACGGTTTCCACCACCAAATCCGCCACGGCCACCGCCGCCACCAAAGCTTTTCTTTTTAAAGCCACCTCTTTCACCTTCAGGGCGTGGAGTAGATTCGTTTACTACAATTTTACGACCAAGCACTTCAGTATCGTGCAGGGCGCTGATTGCAGTGCGGGCTGCCTCATCATCAGACATTTCAACAAAACCAAAACCTTTGCTGCGGTCATTGTTGAATTTGTCGGTAACGATTTTGGCACTGGTTACTTCACCATAAGGAGTAAACAGATTCTGCAGATCATCACTGGTCATGTTCCAGTTCAGATTTCCAACGTAAATGTTCATTTTTTTAAAAAAATTAAGTGATCAAAAACCAATGAGAAATAAGTAACCAAAAATCCTGAAACATTTACGTGAAAACGTTCTGAGATATGGAAGACCTTTCATTGGACTACCGAAGATAATGAATTTGGGGGATTGACAAGTTTTTTTCAGTCTTCTGGCTGTTTAGGTCAAAAAAGGCAAAAAATACCGGTTTTTCGGTATAAAAAAGCCCCTATTTCCTAAAATCAGGAAAATCGGGGCCAAAATTGTATTTCAGACGACTATTCGCCTACTACTTCAAAGTCGATTTCAGTAGTGTTGCCATTACCAAAATCAATAGAAGCTTTGTAAGCACCCAGCTCTTTTACTTCATCCACAATGCTGATGCGTTTACGGTCGATCTCGTAACCTTTTTGGTCGCGGATAGCACGTGCAATTTGCAATGAGGTGATAGTGCCGAAGATTTTTCCGCTGGTACCAGTTTTAGCACCAAGCTTAACAGGTGATGCTTTCAATACATCGATCACTTTAGTGATCTCAGCCAGCATAGCTGCTTCTTTCTTCGCCTGAACCTTCAAACGCTCTTCCAGTTGTTTGAGATTTGACGGGTTTGCTTCTACAGCGAACTTCTGAGGAATCAGGAAATTCCTGGCATAACCATTCTTTACGGTTACCAGTTCATTACGACCACCCAGATTGTCTACGTCTTGAATTAAAATTACTTGCATGTTTGTTTTTTTAGTTCCCAAGAGCCCAGAGTAATTTTTGTCTCTGTCTCCCGATCTTTTCGGGGTTAGGGAAGGTGACTAATTGAATATAATTCAAAAATCAAAAGTCAAAAGTCAAAAGCCAAAACATTTTTTGATTTTTGACTTTTGATTTTTGACTTTTTAATTTATTTCAGCAAATCCGTTACATAAGGCAACAGCGCCATCTGGCGTGCTTTCTTAACTGCATCAGATACTTTACGCTGGTATTTCAGTGAGTTACCACTTAAACGGCGAGGCAATAATTTACCTTGCTCATTGATGAATTTTTTCAGGAACTCAATGTCTTTATAATCAACGTATTTAATGCCATATTTTTTGAAGCGGCAGAATTTTTTCTTAGGCTTCTCCTGTTTAATAGCGGTCAGGTATTTGATCTCATTCTTTGCCATGATTAACCCTCCGTTTTTTCAGTTACAGCAAATCCGCCATTTCTCTTTTTGTAGTTGTACTCGACGGCGTATTTATCGAGTTTAGTGATCATGTGACGCATTACCTGCTCGTCACGTAAAAGCTGAATTTTCAGCTTTTCATTGAAGTCGGTTGGCGCACTGTACTCCAGCACCCAGTAAATACCGGTTGTTTTCTTCTGGATTGGGTAAGCCAGTGATTTTAATCCCCATGGGTTGCTGAATACAGTAGATCCACCATTTTCTTTGATGAAATCTTCGTACTTCTTCTGAGTAGCTTTGAAATCTTCCTCAGAAAGCACCGGAGTGAAAATCACCATCAATTCGTAATTACTCATTACCTGAATTTTTAGGTTTTTAAATTGGTTTTTCCCAGTGGATTCCCCCAACAGTAACGAAGGGAGAAAATCTGCCAATAACAGATTTGGGGCTGCAAAGGTAAGGAATTGGGTGGAAATAGCGAAGGAAAATCCGAAACTTTGGACTATTTAAAGGTCCAAAAAAGCCATTTCAATGTAAATATAGCTGTGGTGAGCGTATGAGTAACAATTATTGCCGTTCTGGGAAAATTGACTGCGAGCCATCAGAGTTGCGTATGATTGAACGCAGATTGTCATGATTTTCAAGATTTATCATGATAAACTGGACCGATTAATAACAGACAATGCAATAGCGTTAATCTAATATTTTTATAACCAACCTATTATAAAATATCTAATTCGAAGGCCCAGATCATTGAAATAGTAACAGAAAGCCTAAAGTAACCACCGATTAAGGCTCGTGGCTCATAGCCAAATTTTCCCCGGACAGCATTTTTTTTATTCATTATTAATCCATTATACCCTTCAATAAAACCACATAAGTTGGAAAATGGTCACTATATCCGCCCCTGTACCGATTCCCATCCCAGGTTCTCATAGGGTAACCCTTGTATTTGCCCGTGAATTCTTTTAGATATGCCGGATTATAAATATGCTCACGATAAAAATGAAACCCCTCTTCTTGCTTACCCAGTAAACTCTGCGACAGTATTATCTGATCAAATAACCCCCATCTGTCCCGGTGCGCCAAAGTGCCTATTCCATTGTTGAACCACGAAACCCAGGGATTATACAATTCCCCCGGGTTTAATGCATCCTTCTTACCCTTTGCCTTTAAGCCAACACATATGCTTTTATCAATCGGGTCATCATTCATATCTCCCATAACAATCAACTTGGCAACTGCATTTTTCGTCTGTATAGAATCAATGTGCTTTCTGCAAACCGCAGCCGCAGCCATGCGGGCAGGTGCACTTCTTTTTTGACCACCTCTTCTGCTGGGCCAGTGATTTACATAAATATGCACCGTGTCATTCTGCAATAACCCCTTACAGTATAAAATATCCCTTGTGTAATAGGCGTCTTTACTGTTACCTGGCAACGACACAAATAATTTTTGCGCATCAAGCGGAGTAAAATAAGCAGGGTTATAAAGTAAACCAACATCAACACCTCTTACATCTTTTGAAGAAGCATGAACGATATGATAATTCCTTTTTTTGATCAATGGGTGCTGAACCAGAAACTGTAATACTGTATCATTTTCAATTTCTGCGACACCGAAAATAGCTAAACCATCTTCAGTATATGATTTTCCAATATCAGCAATTACACCTGCCAATTTATTCAACTTGTCTTTAAAAATAGTAGTACCATATTGCTTCAATCCCTTTGGTGTAAAATCATCATCATTGATCATTGGATTGTCAATAGTATCATACAAATTTTCAAGATTATAAAAACCAACCAACGCCAATTGATAACGCTTCAACTGAGCCGATGCACACAAGGCGAATATTAAAACAATACAACACAAAAAAAATGTTTTCATAGCGAATGATTATTTAATTATTGCGCTAAATACAATTTTTTGCGACCGTATTTTCCGCAAAAATGATCACTGGTGATGCATAATATTTTGCACCTGTTTATTTTGGCAGAAATAAATAATCATGATTCATTTTTTATGTGCAGTTGTGTGCTTGGTTAATATAAAGACATGCGCAGTGAATAGGATAAAAGCAGATACCATACCACTGAAATATGACAGCAGTATCTTACAGAATTTTTTTACTCAGGACGCAGTTGCATCAAATGCGGTTCTGCTTGATGAGGAGGAGAGAGGGTCAATAACTAATTCAATAGCTCCCTTGAATGGAGAAAAAGAAATTTTTCTTCAAATGGCAGCCTTTCAGTTCAGCGCCATGAGATACCGTTATCGGGGTTATGATGCTTCTTTATCCGCCACTGTAATCAATGGATTATGGATGAATGACCTGCATCAAGGTAATCCCGCCTGGTCATTATGGAGTGGCTTATCTCAGGTAATGCGAAATAGTATCGATTACACTTCGAACCGTTTGCAGGATAACTGGCTTGGCGATCCGGGAATAACAACATGTATTGATATGCGTGCATCGGCACAACGTAAACAGTTACAATGGGGTTATGCAACGTCAAACAGAAATTACACAAACAGGTATCATTTTTCTTTAGCAAAAGAAACAAATAGCAAAGGGTGGTCATGGGCAATCGCTTTTAATATGCGCATTGCAGACGAAACATATCGGATAGGCTGTAATTACAGATCAACATCCTATTATGTTGCTGTTGATAAACAACTGAAAAATGCCGGAATAATTTCATGCATTGTATTTGGGTCACCACAGCAATATGGAAAACAAGCAGGTATTACTATGCCTGTTGCAAATTTGTTTGGTACGCAATACAATCCCAACTGGGGATACCAGCAAGGTCAGAAAAGAAATGCTGCAATGGTTAACCAACATTTACCCGCCGGTATTTTAATGCACCAATTAAACCTTAATAACCGTACAATTTGGGAAACCAGTTTTGGTGTGATTACCGGTAAACGAACAGATACAGGATTAGACTGGTATCAGGCTGCAGATCCACGACCTGATTATTACCGCTATCTGCCGGAGTTTCAGGATGATAGTGTATTGCGAATTCAGGTAAAAGATATTTTATTGGAACAAGAAAGTTTGCAACAAATTAACTGGCAGCATTTTTACTCTGTCAACCGAAATTCATTAGCGCAAATTGAGCAAATAAATGGATCGAATGAAAGTATTCGTGGAAAAAGAGCCCATTATCTGTTAGATCAAAAAACAATTCATACCCAAAAGTTTCAACTCAGTAGCACTTATAGATCCAGGTTGAATAACTCCTGGAATATAGCCACTGGCATTCAATACAGCTACCAGCAAAATCATTATTATAAAACAGTATTTGATTTATTAGGCGCTGATTTTTATGTAAACTGGAATCAATTTGCAGAAACAGTATTTCCATCAACGATTGATGTTAAGCAGTTTGATCTTGATAAGCCCAATAGGATATTATATAAAGGAGATAAATATGGTTACGATTACCTATCATCCATTTCCTTTTCCAATATTTGGGCACAATCAGCTTACACAGGTAATAAAATAGATTTGCTATTAGCTTTAAGACTATCAAAAACTGAATTTTTACGAAAGGGACTTGTCCGAAATGGATTATTTCCCAATCAATCGAAAGGCAAATCTCCTGCAAGCCATTTTTTTAATCCTTTAGCTAAACTGGGTATTCTTTTTAAACTAAATCCAAAAAGCAGTATAGGTTTTTTGATGCAAGTGCTTTCAAAAGCACCGCAGTTCGACAACGTTTTCATTTCACCTCGGATGCGTAATACAAAGCAGGAAAACCCGGTGAGCGAACAAGTGTTGAATATAGAAACGAACTATAAACTGCTCCTGAGAAAATATAGAGTAGGTGTCAGTTTTTATCATACGAATATTCGTAATGGGATGAATGTGCTTACTTTCTACCATGATGGATACCAGCAATTTGTAAACTACGCGATTCGAAATATAAACAGACAATATACTGGTATTGAGTCGTCATTGAGTTATGAATTGAATGAGCAGCTCGAGTTTGCACTGGTATTTGCGAAAGGATTCCATCGGTATACAAGCAGACAAATGGTTACAGTGAGTTTGGATAATAATGAATCCTTATTGGACAAAATGGAGGTTTACTCGCAAAATTTCCGGGTTGCAGGATCTCCGATGCAGGTGAGTGGAATAAGCTTTAAATACAGAACAAATAATGGATTATTAGTGCAATTAAATGGCAGTCATTTCCAGGATCAATGGCTCGAGTTCAACCCGCTTAGGCGTACCTACGAATTGCTTGATGGTATCGTAAAAGGATCAGAACAGTGGTATAAAATAATTTCTCAGCAAAAACTGCCGGCCACTTTTTTAATGAACATGTTTATCGGAAAAGGATTTTCAATAAAAAAATTTTACCAGCGGACACCCTTACGCCTTTTTTGTTCACTCAGTATAAATAATCTCCTGAATAAGCAAGGCATCATTACTGGTGGGTATGAACAACTTCGTTTTGATCAGGAAATGAAAGATCCAGATAAGTTTCCACCAAAATTATTCTATGGGTATGGATTGAATTATGCTTTATCAATAACAATAAGTCTTTAAATCGCTAATATGATAACAAAAAATACCAGGTTCTTCTTTTTGTCGATACCTGTTCTTATGGGTATTTCCAATTGTAATAAATCATTTGATGAGCCGCCTGAATATACTGTCCCTGCTATAAAATCGAATAAAAGTATTGCAGGTTTGAAACAATTACATCTTTCGAACAACTTCGAAAAGATATTAGAAGATATCATTATTGAAGGTGTTGTAATTGCAAATGATATCACCGATAATTTCTATAAATCTATCGTAATACAGGATTCAACGGGAGGTATAACCATCCGTCTTGATGGTTACTCTCTATTTAATAAGTATCCGGTAGGTGAAGGAGTTTTTATTCGATTAAAAGGGTTATGGATGGGAGATTATGCTGGCATGATACAATTGGGTGGAGGAGTAGATCGTTCTGATCCATTGTCTCCTCAATTATATTCCATACCCCAACCTTTGTTCGACAGGGTAATTGTAAAACAACGTAAACAAATTGCTTTATATCCCAGAAAATTACAAATCAATGAGTTGGCAGATAGCTTGCAAAGTACCTTGATTACATTAACCAATGTTGAGTTCGCAGCATCTGATACAGGCAAACCTTATGCTGATGCCATCAATAAATTATCGGTTAGTCATACCCTGCGAACATGTGGTATAGGTACCGTATACGTTAGAACAGGTGGTTTCGCAAGCTTTGCCGAGGCATTAACAGCGAGGGGGAATGGTGAAATTACCGGCATATATAGCATCTTCAGGACCCAAAAACAATTGTTGCTTCGTGATACAAACGATGTGCAGATGAATGGACTTCGTTGTACCCAGGCTGGACCTAAACAATTATTTTATGAAGATTTTTCGGGGCAAAAAACAGATAGTAGTATTCAATTGATAAACTGGCAAAATTTATCAGAAACAGGTGATCGGTTTTTTCTGGCAAAATCTGCATCTGGAAATACATTCGCAGAGATTAGTGCCTTTGCTACCAGAGAACAATCTGTCATCAGTTGGCTGATACTACCATCTATTGATCTGGATCATTCAGCAAATGAATTCCTTCGATTTCAAACTAAAGATGGGTTTGATAACGGCGCAGTCTTACAGGTGCTTTACTCAACTAATTATGATGGAATTACTCCCTGGAAAGCCCGCTGGCATAAGCTTGATGCGGTTATTTCCAAAGGAACAGGCTCAGGTTATGCTAAGGAATGGATCAGTTCAGGCGACATTAACTTACATGCCTTAAAAGGAAAGATACATATTGCTTTTCGTTATGAAGGAAATGATCCTGCTGTGCAAGTGGCAAAACTTACTACTACATTTCGTGTTGATAATATAGAAATACAGGGGAACTAAAAATGCCCCGAAATTTCGGGGCATTTTATTATTCTGATTACTGGCAGGTTGGAATTACCTGATTTTTATAAGCTGCACTACTTTTCTTTCTTTTCCTTGCACCAGTTCGGCAAAGTAAACACCAGGATTAAGTTGATGGCCTACCTGAACTGTACTATTTGCATTAAGATTATTCCTGCTTTCAAGAGGCTGACCGGAAACATTGAAAATCCTCAACTGAACCGGTGTAGTAGCTTTAGCAGCTATTTTTAATGTAAAGAAAGTACGGCTTGGGTTCGGCATCACTGTTACTTTCAGTGTTTCTGCATTTTCAGAAATGGCAACTTCTTCACCTAAAGTTTTACCACTTGTAATTAACAGGTTATTGCTGGAAGCTACTGTATTCTGTATGCAATTGTTATTATTCCAGATAATGGTACCTCCTTTGCTTTCAACTTGTTCGGCGATAAATAAGCCTGTCATATATATGGCTTCATTATTGCTGCTCCATTTTCCATTTCCTTTATTCTCAGCAGTAACTTTTAATTTACCATTTGGCATATACACATTCGCAGTTACGCGAACATCATCCCCTTTAACCTGGAATTTTTCATCATCACATTTGGTATCACCCATATAGAATGTTACTTTATAATTATCCGGATTCACCAGTACGCGATCCCCGATACTAACTTTCTTACTCACTTTTACCTGGGTAGTGCCATTGAATCTTACATTGCTATAACTGGTTTTTCCGCCCTCTTCTACTATCAACTCTTCAATGTTAACTATAGAAGCAGTGAATCGGATCTGCGCTCCTTTCTCAGCCTTTATGGTTCCAAATGTGTTGCCATGTAAAGTAACAGTCGCATTTTCTTTAATGGTAATATCATTGTAATTACCATTTAAAGTAGCCGTAGTATTCTTCTGAACACTGGTGTTTGCAAGATTCCGTGTATTACTTGTGTTATAGAACATTGTTGGTAATGTCACTATCGCTGAACCATATAGCCTGTTTGGAATTAGGATACCTGATCCATCTAATTTAATCATTGGAGCTTTTACGAAAGCTCCCGGAGCCGCAACAGAACTATTCTTATCGAACGACGCTTCTCCTCGACGATTCATTACCCCAACACTGCCACTGTTAACTTTATTTGATTCTCCAAGTTTTACTTCCTCATAAGCAAGAATGGTATAGCTATTCACCAGATTTTGTTTCTGGAAAGTATAAGAAGTTGCATTACTGCTGCTACATCCTGCCTGGTTGGTAATAACAAGCGTATAAACTCCATCAGCATTGGTTAATCCAAGGTTTAACTGAGCACCTGTACCCACTATTGTATTATTAAAGTACCACTGGTAAGTATAATTACCAGGATTGCCAGACAGTGTAAACTGATTACAGAAAACATCTGGCTGAGAAGTGGTTATGGTAGCTGTAGGCAGAGCAGAAATGGTTACAGTGAAGTTACAAGTGTTAGTATTGCCATTGATGTCTGTAACCGTAATCAATACGTTAGACTGCCCAGGGTTGAAAATACCACTGATGTCTCCACCATTTCCACTGCGAGTAGTGGCGCCTGAGATACTATATTGAACAGAAGCTATACCACAGTTATCGCTAGTGCCAATGGTTGGAATAGTATATTGGTTATTGGCTGTTTGACATAATGAAAGATTTGCAGAACAGGTAATTTGAGGTGCCTGATTATCAGTTACCAATACTGTTTGAATCACAGATTTGGTATTTCCATTTACATCCGTTGCAGTCCAATTAATAGTAGTCGTTCCAACTGGGAAAGCATCTGTTAATAATAAGCCATCATTTCTTATTCCCGTTAAAGTTGCGATACCACAATTATCTGTAGCCTGCGGAGGTTGAATACTAATTTGAGCATCGCATCTTCCTGTTTGTGCCGATATTGAAATAGAAGCTGTGCTGATAACAGGTAATTCATTATCAATTACGATTATTTCCTGTTTAGCAGTATCAGTAACATTGCCATGTATATCAGTTACAATCCAAGTAACTACTGTAGTGCCAATTGGAAACTGGCTAGGCGCATTATTAGTTACTGAAGCGATACCACAATTATCTGCAACAACAGGAGTTCCGAGAGAATTAATGGTCGCATAGCAAGTGCCGCTGTTATTTATAACGCTTACTGCCGCCGGGGCTTCTATAGTCGGTTTTTGGTTGTCGGTAACAGTAATTAATTGTTCTTGTGAACTTGTATTACCATAAATATCAACAGCAGTCCAGTTAACTTTTGTTACGCCAACAGGGAAAGAAGTTGGAGCATTGCTGCTGATCGAAACAATTGTATTAAATCCTGTAACGGTTGGTGTTGGTAATAAAGTTGTAGTAGTACATGCACCTGAGTCAGTGAAAAATCCTAGATCTGGCACAGATATAGTTGGTTTACTGAAATACCTCCAATCGTATTTAGTAATAATCGGGAAGTGATCTGAAGTAGTACTTGCAAAACTGTTGATCAAAGACAAAACATCTTTATAGACCTGCGCAGAATTTTGCACATAGGCCACGCTCATTTCATTTGAAGCAATCACATGATCGATCATATCAGGGAAGGAAGCTGTAGAGCTGTTGCCGGTTAAACTTAATGGTAAAGTTAAAGATGAATAACCTTGTACATCATTGAGGAAAGCACTGTAAGAGCTTGCCGTTACAGGAGCCATCTCTGTGGTGATTGTTTTATCCAGATCATCATTCAGATCACCGAGTATAAGGAAGCGGCTATTAGGGAATGCAGCATCAAGTGAATCTTTTAATTCATCAGCACCTGCTTTTCTCCTTCCGTAAGCTTCAATTTTATCGGCTGTATTACCCGTATTGGCTTTTGCATGAACCACAATAAAGTTTACCACACTGGTAGCCCCATTAAGGGTAACTTCTGCTTCCATCATAAATGGAAATCTTCCGCTAGCCCAACTATTGTAGGCATTACCTGCACTGGCTTTAAGAATTGGCCGGGTGCTTAATTTTTTTACGATGTCTTTATTATAAATAAATCCAAGTTTCTGGGCACCTGCATAATCCGGATCATTTACATCATCGGCATAAGAACCATAAGTATTTACAACATAACCATAATTGCCCGGTAATGATTCTGCAACTGTTTTGAAACGAAGTGTATCAACAATTTC
Source organism: uncultured Sediminibacterium sp. (assembly GCF_946481145.1). The sequence continues at coordinate 130,834 of NZ_CAMLMJ010000007.1, read as the reverse complement.
CACAAGGGCATAGATATCTGCATTAAGCGCGTTCAATACAGTTTGTACATTTTGTTGTTGTAAATCTTTATTGGTAGGCCCCAGTCCGGATGCTGTACTACCAAACCATTCCAGGTTCCAGTTAACCACTTTTAAGGTTCTGAGTGAAGTGCCGGATAAACTCATTCCCTGAATAATATCAGCAGCATCACCAATTACAGCGCTTACTGTTCCGTTATAGTTTTGGTCAGCAGTTGTTGGGCTAAACCTTACATACACTGTTTGACGGCTGTTTGCGTTTGCAGCCGGGATAATAATGGTTGAAGTGAAATTATTGCCATCTATACTTAAACCAAATCCAGCAGGTACAGAAAGCGTGATAGCTTCATTTACATTATACCCTTCAACTGATATGGAGCGCGGCGCTGAGTTTTGTCCGTTAGCTATATAATCAAAAGCAATATTGCCACCTCTAATATCAACTCCAGGTTGGGCCGGTGTCGCAGAGTTGGTGATGCTGAAATCATCTAAAGTCCATCTGGCCGCATTTAGTGCAGGAGAAGAGGTATAAACAAAAGCGATGTAAACATTTGATGCTTTGTAAGCTGATAGATCTATTTGATCACTGGTGGTCCACACATCAGATTCCGGTTCTGCAAAACGGCCATTAATTTCGGTCCATTGTGCCAGATTCGGATCACCTGCTCCTGTATAATTTGTAGACACCATCAATTTCAATGATGGTCCTGCAAAACGTACACGGGAAGCGAAACTTAAGATAGGATAGTCAAATCCTGCGATATCGAAAGCCGGTGAAATCAACCAATCTTCATTTGTTTGTGCACCACTCACAAATCCATTCATCTGTACTCCATTACCTGTTTTACCAAAAGTAGTACAACCCCATACCTGTGCACCTGTTACACTGTACTGGGTGAAACCTCCCGGTAAATTATTAACACAGTTATTAAAATTGAAACTGGTAGGAGCTGCACCTGTGCTAAAGCTCCATGCATTAGCAACAATGCCTCCAAAAGCATTACCACCCAGGTCGAGTACTGTACCTGCATCAAGCGTGATATAATAAGATTTGAATGCAGCCAGTTGCGTATTAATGCTGATGGTTTCAGCAGCAATGCTAACAGCAGCATCATTTATATCAAATACCTGACTACTTCCATTGGTTACATTATGGATAGTAATATTTCCAGATCCCGGAACAATTGTTTCATTAAATGCAATGGTGATTGCATCAGGCGGTGTAATGCCACTTGCTCCCTGATTCGGATTGTAACTTGTTACTACCGGAGCGGTAACATCACCAGGAGTATACCCACGAACGATCAGGTTATCGATACTGATTTTTGGTCTTGAACCCGTTGAGCCACCAGTTCCATTGTAATAATAAAAACGCAAACGGGCATTTGGATTATTACTAAAGTTCGCAGGAAGTGCTATGCCAGACACTATTCCACTTGAAGGTGTATTATTAGTGATGTTTAATACAGCCGCACCGGACATCTCAGTAAAATTAATGCCGTCGATACTGCCATAAATACGAAGCGAACCTTTTCTGTCGCCCGTACTATTATTAATGGATGCCCAGTTGAAACTGATTGTTCCAGCATTTACACCAGTGAAATCGAGGAATAGATCAACTGCTACAGCAGTAGTATTATCCGATGAGCCGGTAGACAATAACACTAAATTTCCACTTCCTCTTTGAACACCACCTGAAGAGCCACTGCTAAAGCTTGCGGTGGAAGTGGTAGTTCTGATACCATTGGGTATTGTTCCAGTATTGTTGATGGTAACAGGACCAAAATTAATGGCTCCATTGTCTGAACTAAATCCATTAGACCAACTAGCAATATTGTCAAAGTTTTGCGAATAGGCTAGTAATGGTTGTTGAGCCATTATAACCGGTTGTGCGGTAGTAGCAAAACTTTGTTGTGGTCCATAAGCAGTTCCACCTTCATTAGTAGCAAATGCTTTTAAGTAATAAGTAGTATTAGGAGAAAGGTTGTTCAGTAATGCATTGAATGAATTGCCTGAAAGATTAGTTGCATTTACAACAGTACCTGTTCCATTGGCAAAATTGGCTGTGGTGCTATATTCAAATCCATAAGCGCTGATATTGGAGCAACCACTAAATGTTATGTCAGCACCAAGTATAGCACTTGAAGCAGTAATGTTTGAAGCCAATTGTGTATTAACAGAAGCGCTGCTGTTTACGCCTGTACCTAAAACAGGGTAAGTTAAGGTAGCGCCTCCTCCCGATAGGCTGAGGTTGTCATCATAAGATTGTATAGCAGTGGGAGTAAAGCGAACATAGACTGTTGTTAGACTTAAACTATTTCCCGAATAACTAATTGTTAATGTATTCGCATAAGTACCATTGGCTGCGTTTGATAAAGTAAAGCCCTGGGGGGCTGTAATAGTAATATCAGTTCCATTGAGATTATTACCATTTATGTTGAAATTGCTTTGGCCATTAGTATTTATACAAATGTTACCAAAATCAACCTGTACCGGATTGGCAAACAGTGCCGGTATTCCTGGGGCCTCACGTGTTATTTCAATAGAATAGGTTGAAGTAGTAATACCATCTTGTGCAGTAACAACAATATTGATATTATTAATTCCTGTATTCAACGAAACCGAAGGTGATGCCGTATTACTGGCAACATTTACACCATTCACCTGAATGCCTGAAAGCGGATCTGTAGAAACAGGTGTTATGGTGATTGCGTTTGTTGATGATGGTACTGTTGCGCTATATGTAAAAGTCCCCGAACTAAAAGATGGTGTAATACTTCCTGTACTTAAAGTGATATTTGAAAGGGTTGAAATATTGGTAGCTTGCGAAGCACTAACTGATAGAGATAAATCATCGATGCGCCAATTGCTGGTATTTGCAGAGGCAGAACCAGCTCCATTGAAACCGTAAATACGAAAGGTAACAGCTTGCGTTGCACTAAAATTAATACCTGTATGACTTTTCAGCGACCAACTGCTATTGTTTGCAATGGTGCCTTGAATGATATCACTTGAAAAATTGTCTGCACTAGACCTGAGTGTATAAGCCTGAGGTCCTGTTCCTGTACTTCTTGTACCAAATTGTATACCTGTCAGGTTAATTCCAAATCCTCCTGATGGAGTAAGGGTAAATTCAAAATAGGCAGAGCCATTTGCTGCCTGATTCAAAGTACCAATTCTTGCTGCTATACCAGCATTGCCACCAGCCGAAAAGCCGGTATATCCGTTGGATGCAGAAACTGTGGTGATTAAGTCATTTGTAGTACCATTATTATTTCCTCTGGAAAAATCAGAAGTAACAATATTTGCAGTGTTTATTGTAGGAGATGCTGTGTTGAAATTCCAACTGATTGTTTGTGAACGGGAAATCATACCAATCAGCAGCAGGCATAACATTCCCAGGGAACGGCCCAGGTAGAGTTTTCTCATGGATTAGGTTTGTTTTGGAAAACAAATGTAGCATTCCGCCTGAAATGACATTTTTTCCCGGGAATAAACTATTATTAATTTTCAATAAAGTGGATAACTTGTCAACCTGTCAGTTTTCCCCGGTTTGGTACTTTCTTTGCTCAGTAGCCCGAAAAATCAGTATAGTATATGCAAAAAGGCCAGATTCGTGTTCAAACAGAGAATATTTTCCCCATTATCAAGAAGTTCCTGTACAGCGACCATGAGATTTTCCTCAGGGAACTGGTAAGTAATGCAGTAGATGCCAGCCAAAAACTGAAAACCCTGTCTTCACTCGGAGAAGCCAAAGGTGAACTGGGCGATTTAAGAATCGATGTAATCCTTGATGCGAAGGAAAAAACCTTAAGTATTATTGACCGTGGTGTTGGTATGACTGGTGAAGAAGTAGACAAATACATCAATCAGGTTGCTTTTAGCGGGGCAGAAGAGTTTGTAAATAAATATAAAGATGCGAGCATTATAGGTCATTTCGGGTTAGGATTCTACAGTGCTTTTATGGTGAGTGATAAAGTAGATATTCACTCAAAAAGTTTTAAAGAAGGCAGTGGGGTATTCTGGAGTTGCGACGGTAGTCCGGAATTCGAGCTTTTTGAAACAGATTATAATGAACGAGGAACTAAAATCGTATTGCATATTAATGAGGAAAGCAAAGAATTCCTGGAAGCTTCCCGTATAAAAAGTATCCTCGATCGTTTTTGTAAATTCTTACCGATACCCATCTATTTTTCAGAAGCAGGAGAGAAAAAAGAAGGGGAAGAAAAACCCATCAATAACAGTAATCCTATCTGGATTAAAAAGCCTTCAGAGCTTACGAAAGAAGACTATGAAAATTTCTATCGTGAATTGTATCCATTTGGTGAAACACCTTTATTCTGGATTCACCTCAATGTAGACTATCCTTTTAATCTTACAGGGGTGCTTTATTTCCCTAAGATTAAACAGAGTTATGAAATACAGAAAGACAAAATTCAACTGTATTGTAACCAGGTATTTGTTACAGATGAGGTAAAAGACATTGTTCCGGAATTCCTGATGTTATTGCATGGTGTAATTGATAGCCCTGATATTCCGTTAAATGTAAGCAGAAGTTATTTACAGGGTGATCCAAATGTGAAGAAAATCAATGCACATATCACCAAAAAGGTAGCAGATAAGCTTGAAGAAATTTTCAGAAACGAACGATCTTCATTTGAAGAAAAATGGGAGAGTCTTGGCTTATTTGTGAAATATGGAATGATGACCGACGATAAGTTCCTGGAGAAAGCCAATAAGTTTTTGGTGATGGAAGATACAGCAGGAAAGTTCCATACCATTGATGAATATAAGACAGCAACTGAGGCTTTACAAAAGAATAAAGACGGGAAACATATTATACTATACAGTACAAACCCGGTGCAGCAGGATGCTTATGTCCAGGCATGTAAAGGAAAGGGCTATACTGTAGTAAAAATGGAAACACTGGTAGACGCTGCTTTCATTAATACCATGGAAATGAAATGGGAAAATGTAAGCTTTGTTAGGGTAGATGCAGATATCGTAGATAACCTGATTGATAAACAGGAAGGAAATGAAACCATTTTAAGCAGTGAAGAAAAAGATCAATTAAAAGAATTGTTCAACCTCAATTTTGCTGACTTGCACGTGACTACAGAGATTAAGGGACTTAGTCCTGAATCAGCTCCGGTAATTGCCACACGTCCTGAATTTATGCGTCGTATGAAAGATATTGCAGGTGTAGGTGGTGGTATGACGGCCTTCTATGCACAGATGCCGGATGAGGTAACACTTACTGTAAATGGTAATCACCCTATATACCAGCAGGTGCTCAAGGCCGATGATGCAGCTTTAAAAGAAAAGCAGGTAAGAAACCTGGCGGATCTTGCATTGCTTTCACAGGGGTTATTAAAAGGGAATGACCTGACAAGTTTTATAAATAGAAGTGTAGAGTTATTGCAAACTGCATCAGGTAAATAATATCAAACGATACAATATCATAAAAGCTGTTCATGGAAACATGAGCAGCTTTTTATTTGCTCACCTGCTGAATATCATTATTTTCATATAGCACAATAGGAAGTTTATGGAGTACCGCATTTTATCGATAATCAGAAATACACCAAATGCATCTTCCTTTGAGTTAGAGCCAATTGATCAGGAAATAAGCTATGTTGCCGGGCAGTTCATCACATTAATTTTTAAGAACAGGAATAATGAGGAAGAAAGAAGGAGTTACTCTATTTCATCCTCTCCTTTGCTAGGGGAACCACTCAGGATAACAGTAAAAAAAATTCCTAATGGAATTTATTCCCGCCGGCTGGTAGACCATGCCAGACCGGGAGATGTTTTACAAGGATTACCACCTGCCGGTTTTTTTACTTTACCAGAAAAAGTTGAAGCAAAACAGCCATTCATTTTTTTTGCGGCAGGCAGTGGCATTACACCTGTAATTGCCCAAATAAAAACATTGTTGCATTTGCAGCAGGAAAATGAGGTTGTACTTGTTTATAGTAACAGGTCGATGCAGGACACTATTTTCCATGAAGAATTACGAGCACTTGCTTTAGCATACCCACGGTTTTTAAAGATTCATTTTCTTTTTAGTGATGCAAAACATTTTAAAGAAGCCAGATTAAGTGCACCAATTGTCGCGGAAATAATCGGAAAGTATTTTCCGCATTCTATTGAAAAACTACAGGTTTATTTGTGCGGCCCTTTTCAGTACATGCTGATGATTACATTGGTATTAAAAGGACTTGGGCTAAAAGACGAGCAAATCAGGAAAGAGCAGTTTGAAGTTCACAGACCTGTTATCAACCCAAAACCACCTGATATGGATCCGCATATTGTATCCGCAAGCGTTGGTGGAAAAACATATCAATGGAGTGTGCAATATCCGGAAACAATATTACAGTCAGCAAAGAGACAACAAATTGACTTGCCATATAGTTGTGAAGGCGGGCAGTGCGGTACCTGTGCTGCATTGTGCACAAGTGGAGAAGTATGGATGTTTAAGAATGAAGTATTAATGGATGATGCAATTAAGCAGGGAAAGATATTAACCTGTACAGGGTATCCGGTTGGTGGTGATGTTGAACTTCGTTATTGAGTTATTCGCTTATGCGCAGGTCGATCATTTTTAATTGAATATTTTTTTCACCGTTCCACTCATTTTCATCAAGGGTAAATACAAGATCAAGAGGTTTTTGTTGTTGCAGTAAATGGAATTTATGTGCCATGTTGAAACCTATTCCTGTGAAACTAATCTTTTGCTGTTTTACCACAAAGCGGATATGTTGTTCTTTTACAATTTTTGAGAAGCCTGTATCTGTAACTCCTCTTGCAATAAAAACGGGCTTTAGGTTTTCTGGACCAAAGGGTTCCATCTGGCAAAGAATACCAAACATAGTAGGTGTGATTTCCGAAAATTGAATAGGGGCATCAATAACAATTTCTGGAATAAGTTGAGCTGGTGTAATCTGTTGTTGAACGGCAGCTTCGAATGCGGCTGCAAATAAAGAGACTTGTTCTGGTAATAAGGTCATACCAGCAGCGGCGAAATGTCCACCATAGCCTAATAGGTGTTCCCTGCAGGCATGTATGGCTTCATACAGATTAAACCCTGCCACACTTCTTGCACTACCCGCTACATAATCTCCACTCTTTGTGAGTACCACTGTAGGGCGGTAATGTTTTTCTATAAGTCTGCTGGCTACAATTCCTACAACACCTTTATGCCAATGTTCCTGATATACAACGGTTGATTTTTTATTGTTGTGTTCGGGGTCGGCTTCAATCAATGCCAGTGCTTCTTCCGTAATTGAACTATCTGCTTCTCTTCTGTCGGCATTATCGCTGTGTAACATTTCAGCAAATGCTAAAGCCTTCTTTGGGTCTTTTTCAATAAATAATTGAACAGCTTTTCTTGCGTCATCCATCCTGCCTGCTGCATTTACACGAGGGGCAATAATAAATACCAGGTTGGTGATATGCATGGTTTTTTGTACACCCGCGAGTTCCATTAATGCTTTGATACCTGGGCAGGGTTGTTGATTTACTTTTTGTAAACCATAATAAGCCAATATCCTGTTTTCATCTGTTATTGGAACAATATCTGCTGCGATAGCAGTGGCTACCAGATCGAGGTATGTTAAATGTGTTTCATCCGGCAGGTTAAGTTTATCGCTAAGGGCCGACATTAACTTAAACCCCACTCCGCAGCCACATAATTCTTTGTAAGGGTAGGGGCAGTCGGTTTGTTTCGGGTTAAGAATAGCTACTGCAGGCGGTAGTATTTTGTCGGGCAGGTGGTGGTCGCAAACGATAAAATCAATCCCTAATGTTTTTGCGTAGCTGATGAGGTCAGCAGATTTAATACCACAATCGAGTGAAACAATGAGCGTGAATCCGTGCTCTTTTGCATGGTCAATTCCCAGCTTAGAAATCCCATAACCTTCGCGATAACGGTGGGGAATATAAAAATCAACACTGTCGTAGATACTGCTCAGGTACTGGTACATAGCGGCTACAGCAGTGGTTCCATCTACATCATAATCACCAAATACCAGTATTTTTTCATGTTGTTGAAAGGCAGCTAATAATCGGTCAACTGCTTTTTCCATGTCTTTCATCAGCCATGGACTATATAACTGTGTGAGTTGAGGGCGGAAAAAATCTTTGGCTTTTTCAAAAGTATTGATACCGCGTTGAACAAGGATGGAACAAATAGTTTTATTGATCTTGAGTACTTCGTATAAAGCTTCTGTACGGGTTGGATCGGCGGGTAATATGTTCCATCTTTTATCCATCAATAAGTCCTGTCTGTAGTGTAACGTACCAATTCTTCAAGGGCATCTCTAACAGGTGTTTGGGGGAAACCGTGCAATATGGTTAATGCTTCGTCGCGAAAGGCAAACATTTTTTCTGTTGCATATTGAATACCCCCTGTTTCTGTTACTGCGTCAATTACAAACTTTACTTTTTCTTTTTCGGTGTTTTCATTTTTAACGATATAAATAATCTTTCTTTTAAGATCAGTGCTACAGTTATTAAGGGTATATATTAATGGCAGGGTTAATTTTTTTTCCTTGATATCATTACCGGTGGGTTTACCTATATCCATGCTGCCATAATCAAAGAGATCGTCTTTGATTTGAAATGCCATGCCAACTTTTTCTCCAAATAGCCTCATTTGTTCCACTTTTTCGGGGTTGGTAAAGGTAGTGGATGCCCCTGCGGCGCAGGCGGAGGCTAAAAGAGAGGCGGTTTTGCCATTAATTATTTCATAATAAATGGATTCCTTAAGGTTCAGGTTACGGGCTTTTTCAATTTGGAGTAATTCTCCCTCACTCATCAGTCGAACAGCTTCGGAGAGTATCCGTAAAACCTCATGGTCTTTATTATTAAGTGATAACAAAAGGCCTTTTGATAGTAGGTAGTCGCCTACCAGTACGGCAATTTTATTTTTCCAGAGGGCATTAATGGAGAAAAAACCCCTTCTTTCGAGGGCATCGTCTACTACATCGTCGTGTACCAGGGTAGCGGTATGTAATAGTTCCACAAGCGACGCTGCACGGTAAGTGCTATCATCAACCTCACCCCCCAGCCGGGCACTAAGCAGTACAAACATGGGTCTGAGCTGCTTTCCTTTACGTTTTACGATGTATTGCATGATCCGGTCAAGAAGGGCCACACGGCTTTTTACGGCCTCCCTGAAATGCACTTCAAACTGGATTAATTCCTCTGATATTATCTTTTTTGCTAATTCCATGGTCAGAATATGATGCAATATAGGCTGACGAACCCATAATAAAACGCAGAAAAGCAGCGTTTTAGGCTTGGTTTAAGTCTGGTATGATGATTGTAGTAAAAATGCTACAACAATATAAGGCAAGAAAATTGGGGATTTGTATCCTAAGACTTAAATTTGCAATGTTTTCTTAATATCAACAAGTTCTCATTAAATATCAATCAATTATTATGGCAAGCAAAAAGAACATCTTAGCACTAGCACTGATCGTACTGGTACAGTCGATCGGTATGGCTCAAACGGATTGGGGTTGGGATTGGAAGGACACATCCAAAATTTCGGTAAAGAAATTGCCCCAGCATAATGAGTTTATCAATAACCAGTATCCCTATCCTGCAAAACCACGTAGTCAGTGGGAATTAGGCTTCGGTTTAGGTACAGGTAATGTAATTGGGGATGTAAACAGCAAACTTGGTTTTACCGGTACTGTTTCATTAAGAAAAGCATTAAGTAATGTGTTTTCTTTAAGAGGATCTTACACCGGTATGGTTGGATCTTCTTCTCTGAAAGGTAATCCTCCTGCAGCAAGACCAATTGGTTCAAGAGGTTACAAAAACCAGAGCCACCTGCTTGGTTTTGATGTGATCGCATCTTTAAACACAATCAGCAACTACAGAGGTAACCCTAAAGCAGACATTTATTTACTTGCAGGTTATAGCTTTGTTGCTGCAAATGTTGCGTTTAAAGACATTGATCCTAACGGTAGCAGACGTTTTACACCAGGTTTAAATAATGGCAGATGGCCAGGCAGCAGCGAATCGCTGATTGGTACAAGTGGTGACTATGGTTTCTTCCATGGTTTTAATACCGGTTTAGGTTTTGCTTACAAACTGAGCAAAAAAGTAAATATTGGTTTAGAGCAGAAATTTGCTTTCATAGCAACTGGCGGATATGACTACCTCGATGGTTATGCTGCTGGTAATAATTCTGATTTCTATAGCTTTACTACTGCAAGATTAAACATCAATATTGGTAACAGTTCTAAGCGTGTTGAACCATTGTGGTGGCTTAATCCAAACAACTTCGTTTACAGCGAGTTGAACTCTCCTCAGCATATGAAAATGCCTAAAGTGGTATTACCAGATGCTGATAAAGATGGTGTTACTGATCAGTTCGACCTCGAGCCTAACACACCTGCTGGTGCTCCTGTTGATTCTCATGGTCGTGCAAAAGATACTGATGGTGATGGTGTTCCTGATTACAAAGACAAAGAACTGTTGACTGCTCAAAAATGTTTCCCTGTAAACAATGATGGTATCGGTACTTGCCCAGAGCCAGCATGTTGCAAAGAGATCAAAGACATGATCGCTAACATGAAGCCTGTTGAAGCAGCTCCTCAGTGTAATATCGGAAGCTTACCAAGCATCCAGTTCAAAGGAAAAGCTACTTTATCTAAAGACGCTCAAAACATCCTGAATGGTGTTGCTGCAAGAATCAATGCTAACCCTGCTTGTAACATTAAAGTAATTGGTTACGCTGCTTCTAGCAAAGCTTCACAGCAATTAAGCTGGGATCGCGTTAATGCAGTTATCAAATACCTGGTTGAAAAACAAGGTATTTCTGAAAGCCGTTTCATCTTTAGCTATGGTCAGGATGGCGATGCTAACACTGTAGATCTTCAAGGTACTGTTGATGCAGGTCCAAACACTGTTCCTGCTCCACATCCAAATCTGAAAAGCAGAAACTAATCACCTGATTAGTTAACTATAACAAAAGCCCCGATCATTATTATGATCGGGGCTTTTTGCTATTGTGTTGTCCATAGACCATGGACCATGGACTATGGACTATGGTCTAACTTCCTCCAACTAATTCAAAATGCAACTCGCCAAAATTCTGTAAGGAAGAAAGTTTTAAATCCGCCGCGCCCCATCTTTCATCTTTTAGCTGACTAACATGTGGTACAATAACACATTTCATCCTCGCCGCTTTAACGGCAATCATTCCATTAAATGAATCTTCAAAACAAATACAGGATGTAGGCTTACTATCTAATGATGCTGCACAGTTCAGGTACACTTGTGGATGAGGTTTTCCGTATGCAAGCGATTCAGCAGAAGCAGTGGCATGCAGGTATTTTTTTATCCCGCAGATCTCAACGACCAGATCAATCAAAGATGGAGGTGAGGAGGTTGCCAAACCTATTTTAAACGACTTACGTTGGAAGAAATCAAATATGTAAGGAACACCCGGAAGAACTTTTCCTTTCTGCTCAATTTTAGCAAGAACCAACTCAACAATCTTTTGCTCGGCCCTTTTTTGCTCCCCTTCACCTATATTAAAATACTGAAACCACCACTGTACAAATTCTTTGGTTCTTAAACCTGTAGTGGTTTTATACTGCTCTTCTGAAAGACTAACGCCATATTCATGAAATAACTCAGTAGCTGCTTCATTCCATAATGGCTCACTGTCGATCAGTAAACCATCAATATCAAAAATTACGGTATCTAATTGCATGGCATTTTTTTACTCCGCAAAAGTATTTCTATGTACCTATTAAATACACCATTAACAGGCATTTTTTAAACAATCACCTAACAATTTGATTACATTCCTTATTTTGCAAAGATTGCCAATGTAAACCTTATGCGAATAACGGAGCGTTTGAGACATATAAAACTGGTTCGTTCAATAGTATATGCAGTTGTTGGAGCTTTTTCATATCCCGGACTTGCATGGATCAATAAAATAAAAATTGAAGGGACAGAGCACCTGGAAAAATTGCCCGGGAAAAACGTACTATTCGTAAGCAATCACCAGACTTACTTTGCCGATGTAATTGCATTCATACATATTTTTTGCGCTGTTAAATGGCGAAGACAAAACAAACTTGGTTTGCCTTTTTACCTGCTTAATCCTTTTACCAATGTTTATTTTGTGGCTGCTGAAGAAACCATGAACGGGAACTGGCTCAGCCGATTATTTAAACTGGCGGGTGCTTTAACAATAAAGCGTACCTGGCGTTCAGAAGGACAGGAAATCAGCAGAAACAGAGATGAAGCGGATACCCAAAAGATTGACCAGGCTTTAAACAAAAGTTGGGTAATCACTTTCCCGCAAGGTACTACCAAACCATTTGCTCCAGGAAGAAAGGGAACAGCACATATCATTAAAAACAACCAGCCAATTGTTGTTCCGGTAGTGATCAATGGTTTCTGGAGAGCCTTTAATAAAAAAGGACTCAGCTTTAAGAAAAAAGGATCTACCCTTTCTATCAGGTTTAAAGAACCGATGGTGATAGATTATACACAACCGGTTGATGAAATACTGAATCAGGTAATGGATGCAATAGAACAAAGCAAAGACTACATGATGCGTGGAAAACATCATTTGCTGTCAAAACTCGATAAATAGATTGTTCTTATTCTTTGATGAATAAAGCCTTAAGTTCATTTGCATCATCGGGCTTCATTTTCCCAGCGAGTATCAGCCTTATTTGTCTTCTTCTGAGTGCGCCGTCGAATAATTTCTTTTCCTCTTCTGTTTCAGGAACAAGCTCAGGAATTTTTCTTGGTTTACCATTTGGATCAAGCGCAACAAAGGTGAAAAATGCTTCATTGCTTTCGTATTTGTATTGGTGAAGAAGGTCTTCGCCCCAAACCTTGATATGGATTTCCATGGAGGTATTAAAAGCACGGCAAACCTTTGCCTCTATATGTACAACATTACCCAGTTTAATCGGATTCTTAAAACTCAGGTTATCAACTGATGCAGTCATGCTAGGAGTATTACAATGCCGTCCGGCAGCGATACCGGCAGCAATATCCATCCAATACATCAAACGTCCACCCATTAAATTACCGAATGTATTAGTGTCATTGGGTAACACTAACTCATTCATAATGGTAAAACTTTCACTCACTTTTTTTGCTTCCATCGGGCGCTAATTTCGGCAAAGATACGTTGACCATGCCTATTCCTGAAGGTTAATAACAGTTTTGCAATTATATAATGCAGTGAACACTTGCATGACGTTCAAAAAACGACTGGTCCACATCGGCACCAATACCGGGTGTTTCATCCAATAATAATTGCATGCCATCATATTTTACACCGCCAACTACGGGGTCTTCTTTATGGCCCAGTAAACAGGTGTCAAGGTCATAAAAACGGATATTCTCATAAGCCATGGCGAAATGAACTTTTGCGGTAAGTGCAACCTTGCTCTCAAGCATCCCACCCAGCATACACGGAATGTTATTAGCCTCTGCTACCTCGTTAATCCTAATAGCTTCACGTATTCCCCCGCTTTTGGCAAATTTTATATTGATGTAATGGCAGGCTTTATTTTTAATAATTCTTTTGGCATCATGGTGCGTGAATACGCTTTCATCTGCCATAACCGGAATAGGAGATAATGCACAGAGTTCAGGTAATAATTCATCGTTCCATTTACGCATGGGCTGTTCACAAAATTGTATCTGGTAATCACCCATTGCTGTTAATGCTTTTACTGCGTCTTCATAACTCCAACCCTGGTTGGCATCAATTCGTAGAATAATATCATTGCCAACAGCTTCGCGAATAAGTTTGATTCGCTCAATATCATCCCCAACTTTTTTTCCAAGTTTTACCTTAATCATTTTCACCCCTTTTTCTTTAAAAGAAAAAGCAGTTGCTGCCATTGACGCCGGATCACTGATGCCAATAGTTAAATCACTTTCAATTCTTTTCTGTTTACCTCCCAGGAATTGATATAATGGCTGTCTTGCATGCTGTGCAGCAATATCATACAAGGCAAGGTCGAAAGCACTTTTAGCTGTATAGTTGCCAGCAGTAAACAAATCGAGTTCTGCTAATCTTTCCTCTATCTCTAGTGGGTTCTTCCCTTTCCATAGCATCGCAAAATCTTTGGCCATCTCATAACAGGTAGCTTGTGTTTCTGCTGCAATCATGGGAAATGCAGAACACTCACCTTTACCGGTTATGCCTTCATTGGTATGAATACGGATAAACAAATTCTGCGCATATTCCATAGTGCCAGTGGCAATGGTAAATGGCACCATTGGGATGGAATATTTATAAATTTCAATAGAGGAAATAGTCATGCGCGAATTTCAGTAATTATTGCAAAAACCGTTCACATTTCTTCCAATAACTAAAAAATGAGGGGTAATAGCCTTTGATTTCCGGAAACATCCAATTCCTTTCCTCTTTAATCCCCCTGTAATGGTTTGATAGCGGATGTTCTTTGTAATGAATGCTGGTAAAACCTGCACGGCTCACCAAATCATCAAAGGAGCCACAGAATATTCTTATACCGGGTATTTGTGCTTTTGCAAGCGAAATGATAAAGGATAAAACCCGATCACTCACTGGATATTTTTCAAAAAAATCAGGTTCCAAAAGCAATACCCTGTTACCCTTTTCATGCATATGCCATTTAGGATCTATCTGGTAACTATTGTATACAAACAATGGGGCATTGGGTAGGCTAACCGGTTCTTCAGATTCAGGTAGTGTAGTGGTTAAATGCAATGGTTCTGAAGCTTTAAGCTCATCAGGTACATCCAAACTGGCTAATGAGGTATAATCCACATCCAAATAGGTATTCGTTTGAACTGAACCCATATAAGTATTGATATTCTCTTGATTGGCTATATATTTTTTACTACTAAAACTCCCTGCAACCCATTGCCAGCTAAGCCCATTACTGGCAAGGTCGCCATCAAGCAGGTGGTAATACATCCATTGTGCGGGAACAGACCAATGTGCTTTGCCAATATTACATGCAAGCATTGCAGTATACATCCTACAATGGTTATGCATATAACCGGTTTGATATAACGTTTCAATTGATTGGTCGATAGCTTCTATCTTAGTATCAGCGTTTAATAAAGCGGTAGGCATTTGGAAATGTAAAACCCCAGATTGCGTCTGTTTTAGATCTGAAAAAATTGCTGTTCCTTTTACCTGCCATATTCTTTGGTAATATTCTCTCCAGGCTAATTCCTGTAATAATTTGATGGATTGGTTAATAGGGAATGAAGCCATTATCTTATCACGCAGTTGGGGTAGATCAATAACACCTCTTGATATGTATGGGGATAATCTGGTTACTGAACCATTTAAAAAATTCCTTGTCCTGGCATACGCCACAGGATCAATGGCATTAATCCATTTCTGAATATGTTCGGGGTCGGTGGGAAAGAGAGTAATACTCATATCCTGATCAACTTATGTGTTCTTAATGTATTCAAAGTGAGTGGCTCACCGTCGTTTAGGTTTTTCCAGGCAGTAACATCGCAGAGAAACCCAGTATGATCTCCGGCATTCATCTGTGTAATGACAGAAAGTTTCATAACTGCTAATGCATCTTTCAAGACGGGAAAACCTTCCCAGGTAGAGAGTAAATTTCTTTTAGCTAATCTTCCAATCTTATCAATATCATGGCCTGATTTTTTACCCAGCAACTCAACAAGTCTGTATTGTTTAGCCGACAGCAATTGTAAAATGAAAACCGGATTTTGTTTTACATATTCCAGGGTTTTGGTGCCTTCATATATGCCACAGAAATACCTTTTGGGTTGCATGCTGATCTGGCTGGCATAGGTTATGATATGCATGTTATAATGTTCGAAACCATCGGAACTACTCACTGCATACACTGGCAGGTCTATTCTGTTCCACGGACGTTTAGGCATATTGTACACAATTAATTTGATAAGCTATGTAAGAAAGCTGTTGCATGTTGCAGGTGCTTGTCTTGCTTTTCTTTGGGCATTTTATCGAAAGTTTTCAAAAGCATTCCCAATCTCGGATTCGAGGCAAAAAAATCACGATGGGTATGCATAAAACGCCAAAACAATGCATCCCAGACTTCCTGCCATGGTCCTGCAGGATAGTTGCTCATTTTGCGTATATAATTACTGCCACTGATATATGGTTTTGTGGTCATGAGTCCTCCGTCTGCAAACTGTGTCATGCCATAAACGTTTGGAACCATCACCCAGTCATAGGCATCAATAAACATTTCCATAAACCATTGATATACTTCATCCGGATCAAATTCACACAGTAACATGAAATTACCCAATACCATCAGTCTTTCTATATGATGCGCATATCCACTTTGCAGTACCTGTTTAATTACGGTATCTATCGGCAGGATTCCGGTGTTGCCAGTCCAAAAGCTGGGTGGTATTTTTCGGGTGAACCCCCAATAATTTTTAGTTCTTTGTTTGCCTTGTTCTCTGATATATACGGCTCTTATAAATTCACGCCATCCGGTGATTTGTCTGATAAATCCTTCCAATGAATTTAAAGGGATATGTTTTCTGGCAGCATAACTAATGGCTTGATCAATAATTTCCTGGGGATTTATTAAACCAATATTTATTAATGGACTAAGCACACTATGATGCAGAATGGGTTGATACATTACCATGGCATCTTCATATAAACCAAAATCTGCAAAACGAGTTTCTAAAAAATCATGTAACCATAGCAAAGCATCTTTGTGGTTAATAGGATAGAAATGTGTTTTTTGCTGGTTAAATGGATTTCCTGCATTGCCGGGGTTGGTGCCAAAAAATTGATCTACATATTCAATAGCCGAAATCACATGATTGTTAGGCTCAGGTAATTGATAGTCAGGAGGTGTAGCTTTTGCAGGATATTTCGCCCTGTTGTCTACGTCGTAGGTCCAACGACCTCCCAAAGGTTGTTGGTTATTATCTACCAATAAATTTCTTTTCTTTCGCTGATAGATATAAAAATCTGTTTGAAAGTAATGCTTTCGTTGATTGAAATAGGCATGCAGTGTTTCAGCAGTATTTAAAAAATTCGGACTCTCATATATTACTTGTGTTAATCCAGATTCAATACATCCTTTTGTTATTCTTTTTTGAAGCCAGTCATCTACAGGGTCAACCAAATGCAGGGTGGTATAATTTTTTTGCTGTAGATATGGTATGAGTTTACGCAGATCGTGTAAAGAATCTGTTGCTTCAACATAAAACACCTGGTATCCTTTATTTCGTAGTTCATCCGCATAGTGCATCATAGAAGCCCTGTGAAAAACCAGTTTCTGTTTATGAAAACGGTATTGGGTAAAGAACAGTGATTCTTCTATTAGCCAGATATCCCTGTTTGGTTTAATTGCTGGATTATTTTCAAATAACTGGTGCGGAAATACCAGGCATGCTTCTTTCATAATAGATTCCTAAAACAAATTCGATCCTGTATTGTTTATTTCATTTAAAAGCAAGGCATGGAAACATTAAAGGGTAAAACAGTATTATTAATTGGGGGAACAGGTGGAATTGGCAGTCAACTAGCAAAGTTGCTCACTGGCTCTGGGGCAAAAGTTTATATAACAGGTAGAAACAGCGAAAAATTAGCAGTTGCGGGTACAATTGCCGGCATACCCACTGATAGACAACTTAGTTTAGATATAACCGATGAAGAAGGCATTAATAAAACAATAGCATTGGTACAGCAGGCTGGTCCGATCGATATACTCATTAATGCAGCAGGTATTGGGATTATCAAACCTTTGGAATCATTAACTATAAAAGAGTTTACGGATACATTGCAAGTAAACCTTATAGGCAGCTTTTTACTCATGAAGGCAGTACTACCGGGCATGAAGGAGACCAAGAAGGGTTTGATCATTCATATTCCAGGGGTATTGGGAAAAGTACCGATGGCTGGTGCAGCCGCCTATTCGGCCAGTAAATATGGCCTCGTAGGAATGATGCAGAGTATTCGGGAGGAGCTCAAGCGCACAGAAATCCGCATAACCAATCTTTTTTTAGGTGGGGTAGATAGCCCTTTTTGGGATGGTATCGACCTCCGGGTCCAAAGGGAGAAAATGATTGTTGCCGAAGAAGCAGCGAGGGCTATCTGGTTTCTTTGCCAGCAACCGCCCAGTGGCGTAGTAAGCGAAATGGTATTGCAGCCTTTTAACCACCAGGCAATTTGATATTATTTATCATTGCTGTCAGGGGAAAATAGGCTGCGAGCTTCTAGCCTCTAGCCGCTAGCCGCTAGCCTTGATTGGTGCTTGTTTTAGGCTATCTGCTTCTATTTGAATAACTGACAGGGCTTGCGAATTTGTTTTTTAAAAATCCTATTTAAAATAAATATTCAACTACCATATTTACGCTTGCGGATGGTTAAATTATTTGCAAAAAAAGGCTAGTAGCCAGCAGCTAGTGGCTAGAAGCTGTTTTTTCCTCTGACAGCAATGATTTGCAGCTTGCCGCTTGTGGCTTGCAGCCAAATTTTCCTGGACAATAGTGATTATTTATTCCTCCGATCCTGTAAAATCTTTTTTTTAAGCGATCTAGCACCGATATTCGCACTACGAACGAACGTTAGCAATGAATATTTCTTTTGACAATACCGAAAACGCATTTGCGTATAAGTCCGATAAGGAGCTGAAAAGTGCCAAATTACTATTCAGCAGCATGGGGTATCCATGGTTTGTGCAATTAGGCACCCGCCTTACTCCCTTTATTATGAAAACAGGACTACCTGTTCATGGGATTATCCGTAAAACGATTTTTAAGCAATTTGTCGGGGGAGAAACATTAGAAGAAACAGCGGGTGTAGGAGCTACTTTAGGAAAGTATGGAGTGCAGGTAATCCTGGATTATGGTGTTGAAGGAAAAGAAGGAGAAGAAAGCTTTGATCATGCAACGGAAGAATTTATCAGGGTCATCAATTACGCCGCAACCCAGTCTAATATTCCCTTTATCAGTATTAAAATAACCGGATTGGCAAGATTTGCACTATTGCAAACCTTGAATGAAGCCCCTCGTTTAAGAAGTGGTATTCATGACCATGAAGTAGAAATTGATGAGTGGGATCGTGTAAGAGAAAGAATGTACGCGATCTGCGAGATAGCCGCTGACAAAGGTATTGGCGTATTGGTAGATGCTGAAGAAAGCTGGATACAGGATCCCATTGACCGTTTAACCATGGAAATGATGGAGGCCTTCAATAAGAAAAAAGTAGTGGTTTATAATACCATTCAGCTTTACAGACATGATAGGCTGCATTTTCTGAAATTATCGCACCAGATAGCGGTAGAAAAAGGCTTTTTATTAGGGGTGAAACTCGTTCGTGGTGCCTATATGGAAAAAGAAAGAGCACGTGCAAAAGAGAAGGGGTATCTGTCCCCCATTCAACCAGACAAATCTGCTTCTGATCGTGATTATGATCTTGCAGTTAGGTATACTATCGATCATATAGACCAGATAGCCGTAATTGTAGCTTCCCATAATGAAACCAGCAACCTGCTGGCAGCCGAGCTACTCGACCAGAAAGGATTGGCGCACAATCATCCACATATTCATTTCTCTCAACTATATGGCATGAGTGATAATATTACTTTTAACCTGGCCAAAGAAGGGTTTAGCGTTAGCAAATACCTTCCTTTTGGACCAATAAGAGATGTTATCCCATATTTAATGCGTCGTGCCCAGGAAAACAGTAGCGTAAGCGGACAAACCGGCCGCGAACTTTCCCTTATTAAGCGGGAACTGGCAAGAAGAAAATAGGCTTCAAGCTGCAGGCCACACGCTGCAAGCCTTGATGGGTGCTTATTATAGACTTTCTGCTATTAATAGAACACAGATTTTCATGATTTTCAAGATATATCATGATAAATCCTGAAAATCATGAAGATCTGTGTTCCATCATACGCGACACCTAAAGTTCGCAGTAAAATTTCCACGGACAGCAATTGCTTGCCGCTGCGGCCAAATCCCCCTCTAACATCCTCCAGGAATTCACAGCTTCTCAACATTCTTTACGCAATGATTCATCATCAGCCTGAGTATTGTATTTTGCGCCCATGCAGCAATATCATCAGCTTCTTCAGCATATATTAGACAATGGGGTACAGAAAACCGATAGAACAGGTACAGGTACCATCAGTTGTTTTGGGTACCAGATGCGTTTTGATTTAGCAAAAGGCTTTCCGCTGGTAACCACCAAAAAACTGCATTTAAAAAGCATTATCTACGAATTACTCTGGTTTCTCCGCGGTGAAACCAATATTCAATATCTGACCGAACACGGTGTAAGTATATGGAACGAATGGGCGGATGAGAATGGTGACTTAGGTCCGGTGTATGGAAAACAATGGCGCAGTTGGGAAGGTGCAAACGGAGAAACCATCGATCAGGTAACAGATATCATTCAACAAATAAAAAAGAATCCGGATAGCCGTCGTTTAATTATCAGTGCGTGGAATGTAGCTGAATTACCTAAAATGGCACTAATGCCCTGTCATAGTCTTTTTCAGTTTTATGTAGCAGACGGAAAACTCAGTTGTCAACTATACCAGCGAAGTGCCGACGTATTCTTAGGAGTACCATTTAATATTGCTTCCTATGCATTGCTAACTATGATGGTTGCCCAAGTATGTGGTTTACAATACGGAGATTTTGTGCACAGCTTCGGCGACGTTCACTTATATAATAATCATATAGAACAGGCAAAACTTCAATTGAGCAGAACGCCTTTTGATTTACCCGTTATGAAAATCAACCCGGAAGTAACCGATATCTTTGGTTTTAAGTTTGAAGATTTTACACTCGAAAACTACCAAAGTCATCCCCATATCAAAGCCCCAGTAGCTGTGTAATTTTTTGATCTTTGAATTTTTGATCTTTGATTTTTTGGGCTTACAGTACAATCAAAGATCAAAAATTCAAAGATCAAAAGAACTTATCTTTGGGTATGATCATTTCACTCATTGTGGCAGCCGGAACCAATAACGCAATTGGGAAAGACAACCAATTACTTTGGCATTTACCCAAGGACCTTCAGTTTTTCAAAAAAACAACCTGGGCCATGCCGGTAATTATGGGCAGAAAAACATTCGAATCATTATCGGGTAAGCCATTACAAGGCAGACTCAATATCATTATTACAAGGCAAAAAGACTGGCAACCGGAAGGTGTTACTGTGGTACATTCATTGAAAGATGCCATCTTTGTAGCCGCATCAGCAGATTATAAGGAAGTATATGTAGCCGGGGGAGGAGAAATATATAAAGAGGCATTACCAAAAGCGCACAAAGTGTACCTTACAAGGGTACAAACATCGCCAGAAGCAGATACCTTTTTCCCTGAACTTCCGCCAGATGAATGGCAGTTGTTATCTGACGAAACCTTTCCCCAGAACGAAAAACATGCCTATCCATATAGCTTTCAGTTATGGGAGCGTAGGTAAAATGAATTGATATGGCTTTTATAGAACCTGCATTCACTTTTACCGTCCCTTTTTTATTAGCATTTTCATTTTTGGGCAGTGGTGTTTATAAACAATATGCAAAAGCGATACTCGCAGCCACCAATCTTATATTTATTCTGTATGCCATTTTTCTAACAAATCAACTTGTTGAAATGGCTCGCTTTGGCCAAGAATTAATGCGCAATTCAGGAATAACTGTAGAAGAATTACCTCCTTTTGAACCTGATGCATTTTTTTACAGGTTAATGGCATTGATTTTATTACCCTGGTTATTTCTTATAAGGGTAGTGCGCAATACACCTTGGTTATCAATTATAATACTGTCTGTTATTTTTATGGGAGGAGCAGGTTCAGGCAATTATTTTGACCTAACCTTTAAGATACTACATTACGTTAGTTTACTTTGCGGCGTTTATGCGTTACTTTGGCTGCTCAAAGAGTTGCCGTTCCAAAGAAAGAAGCGGTTGATCAAAAATATTTGAGTCTATGTATTCACCTTTTAGCCTGGGATTAAAATACTTGTATTATTATCTTACCGCATCAAATGGCAAAGGACATGGAATTCATTCTCCTTTTGTGTTCGAGTTTACTAGGCGGGTATTAAACGACACAAGACAGTTTTATGCTTATGAGCCAATTGAAGATCTAAGAAGCCAATTGCAAAAAGATCAACGCTCAATTTTAGTGGAAGATTTTGGTGCCGGATCAAGAAAAACAGCTTCTTCTCAACGCATTGTTTCAGCAATTGCAAACGCTTCTTTAAAACCCAAAAAATACGGGCAGCTATTATTCCGTATGGTAGATTTCTATAAACCTACTCATTTACTTGAATTAGGTACTTCTCTCGGAATAACCAGTAGTTACCTGGCAATGGCAAATGAAAATGCTTTCCTTACAACCATGGAAGGAGCATCCGCTGTAGCTAATATAGCGCGCGAAAATTTTCAAAAATTAGGGATAAAAAATGTCCGGCTAATAGAAGGAAATTTCGACCATACATTACCTGAATGGCTTAATGACAAACCAACAATTGATCTCGCATTTATTGATGGTAACCACCGTTTTAAACCTACCATGAATTACTTCAATCAATTGTTGCCCTACTTACATGAACATAGTATACTGGTTTTCGATGACATACATTGGAGCCGTGAAATGGAACAGGCATGGAGCGAAATCCAAAAGCATGAGGCAGTATCACTTTCCATTGATTTATTTTTTATTGGAATCGTCCTTTTTAAAAAGGATTTTCATGTAAAACAGGCAATCACTATACGGTTTTAAAGAATTGACCTTTAAGGGTGAAAAAAATATAAAGTTGGTTAAAATAGGGTAAGACTTTTTAATGTTTTATAAGGGTAGAAAAGACCTTTGTCTGTTTATACCGATTGCATAAAGAAAGCCAGTCAGCCTTTGAGAAAAAACACCTAAATTGAATCCATGATTCTCGGCATATTAAGCGAAAAAAATAAAGACAAAAGAGTATCGCTCCTTCCAGAACAGGCAGATACACTGGTTAAAAAGAATATCACTGTTTGGATTGAAAAAGGGGCCGGAGAAAGCGCATTTGCTGCGGACCAAACTTATGTCGACAAAAATATCCTTGTTCAGGATAGGAACACTATTCTCAGCCAATCTGATTTATTATTATGTATACATCCGCTTGATGAACCAGATATCGCTTTACTAAAAGCAGGTCAGGTTATTATTGGGGTATTTCAACCTTTGTTTAATGTGGCATTGATGCAACAATTGGCTGCCAAACAGGTAGTATTGTTTAGTCTTGATATGATACCCCGCACAACCAGGGCGCAAAGTATGGATGTATTGAGCAGCCAGGCTAATATAGCTGGATACAGGGCTGTGTTATTGGCCGCCACTTTGTTTCCTCGATATTTCCCGATGTTTATGACTGCTGCCGGTAGTATACCTCCAGCGAAAGTGCTTATCATAGGTGCGGGTGTTGCTGGTCTGCAGGCAATTGCCACTGCACGAAGACTGGGTGCAGTTGTTGAAGTTTCAGATACCCGTCCTGCTGTGAAAGAGGAAGTAATGAGTCTCGGTGCAAAATTTATTGAAGTAGAAGGAGCGGCCGATGCATCGAAAGCTGGCGGTTATGCTGTAGAGCAATCGGAAGAATTCAAACAAAGACAGCAACAAAGACTCGCAGAATCAGTAGCAAAATCTGATATCATCATTACAACTGCGCAAATACCTGGAAAGAAAGCTCCACTGTTAATCAATGAAGCAATGCTGAAAACCATGAAACCTGGTAGTGTGATCATCGATCTTGCAGCAGCAACAGGTGGTAATGTGTTTGGATCAAAAAACAATGAAACAACTGAATGTTATGGCGTAACCATCATGGGTAACAGTAATCTTTCTGCTGATATGCCATGGGATGCCAGTAAATTATACGGAAAGAATGTCCTTAATTTTCTCCAATTAATAATAGATAAGGAAGGTACATTAAACCTGAACTTTGAGGACGATCTGGTGAAAGGATGTTGTATTACAAATGGAGGAAAGGTGGTGCATGAGAGGCTGATGGCTGATCGCTGATCGCTGATGTCGGATATTGGATATTCGATGTTGAATATTGGATGTTGGACAGGGTAGGGCGTGTAAATTAAATAATTTGACAATTCACCATTGACAATTCACATATAAATAATCATATTGATGGAAGCAATACTAAACTGGGTACAAACGCATATCGAAATCATATACATCGTACTACTATCCATTTTTCTGGGTATTGAAGTGATCGGTCGTGTACCAAGTGTGCTGCATACTCCATTGATGAGTGGAGCCAATGCTATTCATGGAGTGGTTATTATTGGTGCTATTATCGTGATGGGAAAGGTAGAGCCCGGTAATTATGTAGCATTGGTTATTGGATTTCTCGCGGTTGTACTTGGCACTTTGAATGTAGTGGGAGGATTTGTGGTGACAGACAGAATGCTTGAAATGTTTAAAAAGAAGAAATAGAAAGTCCTTGTCTAAAGGATACAGAAAATAGTAGTTATGGAATTAAGTTTGCTCACCGTTTGTTACCTGATAGGTTCGTTGACATTTATCATCGGACTAAAAATGTTGTCGCACCCCGATACTGCAAGAAAGGGAAACCTGGTAGCTGCTGCAGGTATGGCAATAGCTATTTTCGGAACCATTTTTTTATACCAGGAAGAAGGTCACAAACTGGGCAATTATGGATGGATTTTTGGTGGATTGATTCTTGGAACCATCATTGGTGTTTTAGCAGCTAAAAAAGTAAAAATGACCGCCATGCCCGAAATGGTGAGTCTGTTTAATGGAATGGGTGGCGCCTGTGCTGCACTGATTTCATTTATTGAATTTGGACATATTAAAGAGTTGCTTTTAAGTAATTCGGCTGAATCGGCTTCAGGTATTGAAATAAATACAGGCACACTTATCACTATTTTCCTCGGATTAATCATAGGTTCCGTATCATTCGCAGGTAGTGTAATAGCCTGGGGTAAACTGAATGGTAAAATCAAAGATTTCTCATTTCCCGGACAACAGTTATTTAACCTGGTTTTATTTGCAGCCACTTTAATAACAGCCGGATACCTCGTTTTTAATCTCACTGCCGAAAACTATTGGCTGTTTTATTGTATCGCTGCCGCTTCGTTGGTATACGGGGTCTTATTTGTTTTGCCAATAGGTGGTGCCGATATGCCGGTAGTAATTTCCCTGCTCAATTCATTCACCGGAGTTGCTGCAGCATGTGGTGGGTTCTTATACGATAACCAGGTTATGTTAACCGGAGGTATACTTGTAGGTGCTGCAGGTACCTTACTTACCATCCTCATGTGTAAGGCAATGAACAGAAGTCTTACAAATGTTTTGATTGGCTCTTTTGGTGGTAGCGCATCTGGTGGCGGAGCTTCATCGCAGGGGCCACAGGGAAATTATAAAGAGATATCAATTTCAGATGCTGCGGTATGTATGGCTTATGCCAACAAAGTAATAATTGTGCCTGGTTATGGATTAGCAGTAGCACAGGCTCAACATACCTGTCATGAGCTGGAAAAATTACTCGAAGAAAAAGGAGTAACCGTAAGTTATGCAATACACCCGGTAGCAGGCCGTATGCCCGGACACATGAATGTGCTACTTGCAGAAGCAGACGTGAGTTATGATAAACTGCAGGAAATGGAGCAGGCGAATGATGAGTTTAAAACCACCGATGTGGTATTGATACTGGGGGCCAATGATGTTGTGAACCCAGCCGCAAAAACAGATCCTTCATCACCCATCTTTGGAATGCCGATACTGGAGGTAGAGCAGGCGAAAACAGTGATCGTAAATAAACGAAGCATGAAGCCTGGGTATGCAGGTATTGAAAATGAATTATTCTTCCAGCCAAAAACATCGATGTTGTTTGGAGATGCTAAAGCTGCACTGCAGAAATTAGTTGCAGAGATCAAAGCACTTTAAAAAACATTTTAAAACCATCGCTGTCTGGTGAAATTTAGCCACGAATTGTTAGTGTCGCGAAGGATGGAACACAGATCTTCATGATTTTCAAGATTTATCATGATATATCTTGAAAATCATGAAAATCTGTGTTCTATTAATAGCAGAAAGTCTATAATAAGCACCCATCAAGGCTTGCAGCTTGCGGCCTGAAGCTTGAAGCCAAATTTCCCCGTACAGTACTGACTTAAAACCATATTTGTTACCATGAGTGAACTACCTTTGTAATATGCTAGTTCCACAGGCACTTATTGAATCATTGAAGGGTGTTCTAGGCTTTAATGAGACTTCCTTTTGCAATGTTCATGCCTCTGGCGAACAGGTAACTTCCATTCGTTTCCATCCCCAAAAAAAATCTTTAATA
Source organism: uncultured Sediminibacterium sp. (assembly GCF_946481145.1). The sequence goes on along the minus strand of NZ_CAMLMJ010000007.1, from coordinate 104,462 downwards.
GCGGAACCCTGGGAAGGAGAAACTATACCATGGTGCCCAGATGGTTTATACCTTTCTGAAAGACCTTCCTTCACCCTCGATCCATCTTTCCATGGAGGAGGCTATTACGTACAGGATGCAAGTAGCATGTTTCTCTGGCAAATGTTACAACAATTAGTAGCAGATTCAACAGATAAAAGAGTACTTGATCTTTGTGCTGCACCCGGAGGTAAATCAACTTTATTGTCTTCCTATTTTAAGGGAAGCCTTGTTGTAAGCAATGAAGTAATCAAATCAAGGGCATCCATTTTAGTAGAAAATATTGTAAAGTGGGGTGATGAAAATGTTATTGTTACCAACAATGATCCTGCACATTTTTCTTCTCTCGGAAATTATTTTGATGTATTAGTAGTTGATGCTCCCTGCAGTGGTAGTGGACTTTTTCGCAAAGATCCTGATGCAGTTAATGAATGGAGCCCAGAGCATGTTCAGCTATGCAGCCAAAGACAACAAAGAATATTATCAGATATATTGCCTGCTTTGAAGGAGGGAGGTATTCTGATTTATGCTACCTGCTCTTATTCAAGTGAAGAAGATGAACAGATAGCTGATTGGCTGGTTGGAGAAATGAATATGACCTCTTTGGATATTACTACGGAAGAATCCTGGGGCGTTGTTTCAACCCATTCGGCAAAACATAATGCCAGCGGATATCGTTTTTATCCTGATCGATTAAAAGGGGAAGGATTTTTTATCGCTGCATTTCAAAAAAATAATAATGATGCAACAAGCGGAAAAGGCAAAACTGCATCCATCACTAAACCTACCAGGCAGGAACTAGAACAGATTAATTCTTTTATTTCAATTGATGCTGCCCATCATGTATTTAAACAAGCTGACCAGTTTAAGCTAATCAATCAAAAATGGTTGGATGATTTGAGTATCCTTGCAGGTTCATTATATATACGCAAAGCAGGAGTTGAACTGGGAGCACTAAAGGGTAAAGATCTGGTACCCTCACATGAACTCGCAGTGAGTGTGATACCCAAAACTTCCTTTAATCAGATACAGGTAAATAAAGAGCAAGCCCTGCAATACCTCCGACGTCAGGATCTATCAGTCGAAGCTCCAAAAGGGTGGAACCTTGTACAGTTTGGTAACCTCCCATTAGGTTGGATAAAAGCACTTCCCAATAGAATCAATAACTACTATCCACAGGAATGGAGAATATTAAAGCAATAATGCCGAAACTCCCTAATAATAATCCAGTTCCGATAAAGATTATTAACCAAAAAATAGTTACCGACTGAATACTTCAGATAGCGCTTTTCCCTGATTTATTCACCGATTCTCTGTTTTACTTCTTAAATTTGCCATTTCCATCCCCCCGATAGAGTTATGATGAAATATTGCTTTTTTATACTTGGACTTATATATGGATTTGCAGCTTTGGGCCAGCAAAAATTAGTAATTAAAGGGAAAGGAAATGCCAGATATATTGAACATAAAATAGGTGAAAAAGAATCATTGTCATCACTTGGCAGAGCCTATGGCATATCAGCATCTCAATTGGCAAAATTTAATGGTAAAAGCCCATCATCTCAATTATCAAAAGGAGGGATGATAAAAATACCTGTTAAACTACAGGATATTCAACTTAATGCCCAGGGAACAGCTGTATACCATGTTGTAGGAAAGGGAGAGAATCTTTTTAAAATTGGGCAGTTGTACAATAAAGCTACTGTTGCCCAACTAAGGAAAATCAATAAATTGAGTGTTTCCACTGTTAAGAATGGGCAGGAAGTTATCGTAGGATATCTGAAAACCAATATCGATCCGCAACCAGCGCCAATCGTAAAAACAGCAACTCCTGAAGCAGTAGTTGCTGAAAAAAAGCAGGAGCAAATTCAAGGTTATCACCAGGAGAATGAAGCACAAGTAGAAGTGGAGAAAAAAACTACACCAACTATAGTTGAGGTAAAGAAAGAAACCACCGTTGTTAACCAACTCCAGGCCCCTGATGAAGGATTCTTTACCTCATTGTACGTAAAACCTGATTCAGCTTCTACACAAAAAACTGTTTCAGGTGAGGCTTCAACATTTAAAACAATCAGCGGCTGGACAGACCGCAAATACTATATTTTAATAAATGATATTGCGCCTGGTACTATTGTTCGCATTACTGCTTCAAACAATAAAAGCATATGTGCAAGAGTACTGGGATCTTTGCCTGTTACAAAGGGAGCGGAAAACCTTTTATTGCGTATGAGTAATTCTGCAGCTTCCGTTTTAGATATGAAAGATGCTCAGTTTACCGTAACGCTCAGTTTTTTTGAATAATACCATTATGAAAAATCTAGCCTACTGCCTTTTTGTATTCCTCTTTGGTATCGCATCCTGCGACGGGAATGCACAGGCCAAATTGTCTGTTGAAGTAGCTTCTTTTGATGAGAAACTACAAACTGGTCAATTTCAGTTGCTGGATGTTCGAACAGCAGGTGAGTATAAATCCGGGCATTTGGCAAATGCGCTGCAGGCAGACTGGTTAAACAAACAACAATTTGAAGAAAGAACTAAACACCTCGACAGATCGAAGCCTTTACTGGTATATTGTGCTTCAGGTGTAAGAAGTGAGCAGGCAGCAAAATGGTTATTGCAGCAAGGTTTTAAAGAAGTGTATAATTTAAAAGGTGGAACATCAGCCTGGCAGTTAGCAGGAAAAAAACTCGAAGCTGCCGAGGCAACTAAACAAATGGAACTTGCAGATTTTGAGAAGAAAATAAAAGTATCCGGTTTTGTTTTGGTGGATGTTGGCGCTGAATGGTGCCCTCCCTGTAAAAAAATGGAACCAGTACTTGCTCAATTAAAACAAGAACTCGGAAATCAATACCAATTGGTAAATGTAGATGGTGGAGCGGATATAGATGTAATGAAAGCTGCCAAAGCCTCTGTTTTACCCACATTCATACTTTATAAAGATGGAAAAGAAGTTTGGCGCAAAGAAGGTATCGTGGACATTGAGCAATTTAAAGCTGCACTTAAACTGTAACTATTTTACCCGGTAACCACGCAGGAATTCAGAAGTAGTCATTCTTTTTTTGCCTTCTAACTGAAGATTCAATACATCAATATACCCATCGGCACAACTGAAACGTAGATAGGTCTTTCCATCTGTTTGCATTGTGCCAGGAATGTCCTGAACAGGATCCGCTATTTTTTTACTTCCAAAAATTTTCAAAACCTTTCCATCCAAACTGGTTATTGCGCCAGGGTAAGGAGAAAGACCACGAATCAGGTTGTGTATTTCCGTAACAGATTTATGCCAATCAATTTTACAGGTATCAGTAAAAATTTTGGGAGCATGTTTGATTGAAGCAGTTCCAATTATTTCATCCTGTGCCTGTTCTTTTAGTGAGCCTTGTTCAAGTTGTTGAATTGTTTTAACTAAAAGGTTGGCACCGATTATTTTCATTCGATCATGCACTTCCCCCGCAGTTTCATCAGGACCAATAGAAAAACGGTCTTGCAATAAAATATTACCGGTATCTATTTCATGTTTTAGCTTAAATGTTGTTACCCCGGTTTCTTTCTCACCATTTATTACGGCCCAGTTTATGGGTGCCGCACCACGGTATTGGGGTAATAAAGAGCCATGGAGGTTAATGGTTCCCAAAGGAGGCATGTTCCATACTATTTCGGGTAACATCCTGAATGCAACAACAATTTGTAAATCGGCTTTTAACTCCTGCAATTGAGCGATAAAATCAGGATTCTTCAACTTTTCCGGTTGAAGAACGTTTAAGTTTTGCGCAACTGCATATTGTTTCACAGCACTCTGTTGTAATTGCAGACCCCTTCCTGCTGGTTTATCAGGTGCGGTTACAACAGCAACAATATTAAATCCGGCTCTTACCAATGCATCTAATGACGCAACTGCAAAATCGGGAGTGCCCATGAATATGATACGCATAGAGGAGAGGGGTGAATGGTCAATTGTGAATGGCGAATTAGCATAATGTTTCTATTCACCATTCACAATTGACCATTCACAGTTTTATTCAAAATCTAAATACAATAAATACTTCTTCCTGATTTTTTTGAAAGATTCAATACCTGGAGCCCAGCTATCCCTGATTTCTTTTTCGGTTTTGCCGCTTTTTATCTGTTCCATCAGTTCATTACTTCCGGCAAGTTTGTTAAAGAAGTAGTCTGTAGGTTTTTCACTTTTTGGTTTGATGAAAAAGTTTTCTTTGTCCGGGAAAAGTTTGTAAGCTTCCAGCAGGTATTTCAGTTGAATCTTATTATCTACTTTCTTCAGTACATCTTCATTTTTACCGTACAGGTTCCATCCATAACTCTGTCTGTCTTTTAATTTAGGCTCTTTTGCACCATCTCTGCTGGTAGGCGTGAAAGCGTACATGTTTTTTGGAAGATATGGATGTCCAAAAATTGAAAATGGATGATCCGTTCCTCTGCCTTCACTCAATACCGTTCCTTCGAAGAAACAGGTACTTGCATACCAGTAAATAGAGGGCATATCAGGGAGGTTTGGAGAAGGTTTTACCGGTAATTCATAATGACTCTTATGGGTATACTGTTGGTTTTTGATCACCTGAAAATGGAAAAGGGTATCAGGTGGTGAATTTTTAGCACGCTGATAATATTCATAGCGTTCATTTGCTTTAGGCGACAACCATTTCTCACCGGCGAGCATCAATGCATATTCGGCCATAGTCATGCCATATACAACAGGGATAGGTTGCATACCAACAAAGCTTTTATAGGCGGTGTCTAAAATAGGTCCATCCACATAAAACCCATTCGGATTTGGTCTGTCAAGAATCATCAATGGCTTGCCGTATTCAAATGCAGCTTCCATGAATTCTTGTAGGGATGAAATATAGGTATAGAAACGCGTACCTACATCCTGAATATCGAATAGTAATACATCAACATCTGCCAGGTCTTCCGCACTTGGTTTTCTTTTCTTGCCGTATAATGATACTACCGGAATACCTGTATATGGGTCAATATAATTATCAATCTTTTCTCCTGCATCAGCAGTTCCCCTGAAACCATGTTCTGGTCCGAATGCTTTGGTGATTTTTACACCTAAGGTAAATAAGGTATCAACCAGGTGGCGTTCGCCAATAGTTGCAGTATGATTGGCGAAAATACCTACACGCTTTCCTTTTAATAAGGGGAGGTATACTTCTGTTCTATAGGCGGCCGGAATAATTTTAGCCTCTTTTTCTTCTTTTTTGGCAGCAGGCTTGGTCTTCAGGTCTTTTGCATTTTGCACTTGAGCATTGAGACTCAATGCAATAGAAACAGAACAAAACAGTGAGAATATTTTCATCATATAAGGTCTTTAAAATGCGAAAGTTAACAAAAAATACTTGCCTGCACTTGCTTTACAGGTTGTACTTTTGCCGTCCGGCACGTTTTAATAACAACTTAACCTTTTCCCCCGTTTTTCGGATGTCAATGCTAAGCTGCGCGTTCCGTATTCTTTATCTTATAACAAAATAGTATGCAACAAGTAAAAAAAGGTGATACTGTAAAAGTTCATTATCACGGCAAATTAACCAATGGAACTACATTTGATTCTTCTGAAGGAAGAGAACCATTGGAATTTGAAGTGGGCGGAGGAATGGTTATTCCTGGCTTCGACGAAGGTGTTACCGGAATGGCAATTGGCGAAAAGAAAACAATACATATTCCTGCAGATCAGGCGTATGGTCCAAAGCAGGAAGAAATGATCATGGAATTTCCCCGTGATCGTTTCCCGGAAGATATGGTTCCTGAAGTGGGTATGCAACTGAATATGAGTAATGGTTCTGGACAAAATTTTCCAGTTACGATTGCTGAAGTGCGTGAAGTAGTTGTGGTGCTCGATGCTAACCATCCACTTGCAGGTGAAGACCTTATTTTTGACCTTGAACTGGTAGCAATTGAAGGTGGAAGTCCATTGATTATTATGCCTTAATAAAATAATACAGCAATAAAAAACCCCGATTTATCGGGGTTTTTTATTGCTGTATTATTAATCAGGGTCTTCGTAACCACCATCCCAGCCAGAGCCCTGTCAGGCCCCAACCTGCAATAGCATCAATCAGGTGTGCCATCAAATCGCGGCTTTGAAACCAAATATGGTTAGTGTATGGGCCCTGAAGAAAAATAATTAACCCAACGGCCAGACTTGCCGATAAAACGGTCATAAAAGACATCGTTCCCATTTTCTTAAACAGCCAACAAACGAGCAGGAGTATTACAATATTTGTGGCTAATCCCCTTGCCATATTCATACCCATATTCATGTTCATAGACTTGTGGTAATGAATCTGTGCCCACGGCTTTCCATCCATTTCTTCATACAATTTCTCCTGTTCTTCACTCGATGCATTATCAGGGGTGTTGGGCAGAAAATAACTTCCATCTTCTGTAAACTGGCTATTCAGGTATTGCATAATACTATCCTGCTTAGGTGTATAAGCTTCAGCAGATCTGTGTAAACCAGAGGCTGTCCAGGAAACAAATTGCCAGAGGAAAAGAATAATGGCACCTACTAAGGAACCAATAATGGTTTTTTTCATATGGTTGTTTTTGATTGCTTACAAAATATAAAACGAATTGCTTATTTGCAAGTATCCGGCTATACGGCATTTGTTTTTATTATTTTGCAGCATGTTTCAACAATATCAATTTACAGTAGCAGAAAGGTTTATGCGTTATGTACAGGTTGATACGCAGAGCAACCCGGAAAGTGAAAGTTTTCCCAGTACAGAAAAACAAAAAGACTTGTCAGTAATACTTGCCCATGAATTACATGCGATAGGTATTAAAACGGTAGAAACGGATAATTATGGATATGTCTATGCAACTATACCAGCCACTACCACAGAAAAACTTCCTGTAATTTGTTTCTGCAGTCATGTGGATACTGCTCCTGATTGCAGCGGCACAGGTGTAAAGCCATTATTGCATAAAAATTATCAGGGGCAAGCGATCATTTTACCAGATGATCCTACACAGGTAATTACAATGGAAGCTTATCCTTACCTGCAAACACAGATAGGAAAAGATATTATTACTGCGAGTGGATTAACGCTTTTAGGCGCAGATGATAAGAGTGGAGTTGCTATAATAATGGAGATGGCACAATATTTAATGCTTCACCCAGAACTGCCACATGGAACCATCAAGATATTGTTTACTCCAGATGAAGAAGTGGGTAGGGGAACTGATAAAGTAGATATCCAAAAAATCGGTGCCGATTTTGCCTATACACTTGATGGAGGCGCTTTAGGAACTTATGAAGATGAAACCTTTAGTGCCGATGGTGTGGTAATTACCTTTTTTGGTGTTAGCGCCCATCCAGGATATGCAAAGGGTAAGATGGTGAATGCACTAAAAATTGTATCTGAATTGCTTGCAATGTTGCCAACTAATGAATGGTGTCCTGAAGCAACAGAAAAACGAGCGGGCTTTGTTCATCCTGTTCACATGGAGGGAATAGCTGAAAAAGCAAAGGTGGAATTTATCATCAGAGATTTTGAAACAACAAAACTGGCTGTTTATGAAGAACGTTTGCAAAACTTGTGTGAACAGCTATTGCAACGTTTCCCCGGTGCTACCTATAGTTTTGAAATAAAAGAGCAATACAGGAATATGAAGGAAATCCTCGACCAATATCCTGAAGTGAACAAGAGGGCTGAAAAAGCCTATAAAGCTGCTGGTTTAACCCTTCAGAAAGAACCAATAAGAGGAGGTACAGACGGAAGCAGGTTAAGTTTTATGGGGTTGCCAACAGCGAATATATTTACGGGTATGCAAGCCATACATAGTAAGCATGAATGGGTTGGTGTATACGATATGGAAAAAGCAGTGGAAGTACTGGTTAAATTAGCTTGTAATTTGGACTGAATGACGTAATTTAAATGGCTTTTAAACATACACCCAAAACGATTAGCCATGTCCGATACTGCATACCTGAATAACAAAGCCAATAATCAAAATAATTTTGATGCCATTGTAGTAGGTTCAGGCATTAGCGGTGGTTGGGCCGCAAAAGAATTAACAGAAAAAGGACTAAAAGTGTTGATGCTGGAAAGAGGAAGACCTTATGAGCATATAAAAGATTACGACACTGCAAATAAAGATCCCTGGGAAATTCCACATAGAGGTAAAACAACTGCCGCACAGAAAAAAGCTTTTCCCGTGCTGCATAGAGGTTGGGCCGCAAGTGAAGTGGTAATGGATGATTGGGCAAACGAACAGGATTGTCCCTATACAGAAATAAAACCCTTTACCTGGTGGAGGAGTTATCAATTAGGTGGTCGCTCCGTTTTATGGGGACGCCAGAGCTATCGTTTAAGTGATCTTGATTTTGAAGCAAACTTAAAAGACGGCATTGCAGTAGACTGGCCAATTCGTTATAAAGACATGGCTCCATGGTACGATTATGTTGAGCGTTTTGCAGGTATCAGTGGATCAAAAGAAGGATTGGCGCATTTACCTGATGGACAGTTTCTGCCTCCCATGGAATTAAACTGTGTTGAACAGGATGTTGCAGCAAGAATTAAAAAAGCATACAACAACAACAGACGACTTATCATTGGTAGGGTGGCTAATCTTACAGCGCCAATTGAAGGAAGGACACAATGCCAGTTTAGAAACAGGTGTTGGGAAGGTTGTCCTTTTGGAGGATATTTCAGCACCCAATCATCTACCTTACCTGCAGCAATGAAAACGGGAAATTTAACCGTGAGACCATTTTCAATAGTCACTAAACTGATCTACGACAAAGACAGTAAAAAAGCGACCGGCGTTGAAGTGCTTGATGCAGAAAATAATCAGACCTATGTCTACAATGCAAAAATAATTTTCCTTAATGCTTCTGCGCTAAACTCTACCTGGATACTCTTCAATAGCGCTACTGATATTTGGCCAGGTGGCTTAGGTAGTAGTAGTGGCGAATTAGGACATAATGTAATGGATCACCATTATAACCTTGGCGCTTCAGGAAGGGTTGAAGGATTTGATGATAGATATTATTCAGGCAGAAGGGCAAATGGTTTTTATATTCCCCGATTTGTAAATATGGGTAATGATAAACGTGATTACCTCCGTGGGTTTGGATACCAGGGAAGTGCCAGCAGGGCAGGATGGAGCAGAGATGTTGCCGAATTATCTATCGGAGCAGATTTTAAAGATACCTTAACTGAACCAGGTAACTGGAGCATTGGTGGTACTGGATTCGGTGAAATATTACCTTATCATGAAAACAGGATCATGCTCGACAAACAGAAAAAAGATAAATGGGGTTTACCGGTTCTGGCTATGGATTGTGAGATGAAAGAGAATGAATTGAAAATGAGAAAAGACATCATCGCAGAACTGCAATCAATGCTTGACGCTGCTGGTGTAAAAGATATCAGAACTTGGGATAGTGGCCATGCATTGGGTCATGGTATCCATGAAATGGGCACAGCCCGAATGGGTCGTGATCCCAAAACTTCCGTACTTAATGGTTTTAATCAAGTATGGGATGCACCAAATGTTTTTGTAACAGATGGCGCTGCTATGACATCCTCCGCCTGTCAAAACCCATCCCTCACCTACATGGCCCTAACAGCCAGAGCCGCCGACCATGCAGTAGCTGAATTGAGGAAAGGGAATTTGTAGGGGGCAGACCATGGTCCATAGTAAGAATTAAACTGAGAAAATCTATAATGTTTTCCTACCATGGTCTATTGACTATGGACTATGGTCTATACTCCACTATATAATCCGCTCACTAATCTTTCCTGTCTGCTTGTCTTTGAGGATTAATTTCTTAGTTCCGAAATGGGTCATTTCTTCTTTGATGAGGTAATGTTGGTCATCAAATGAAACGAGATGACTTCCTTTACTTAATCCGGTTTGTCCACGCCAGATGTCTAATGCAACAGGCTCCCATTGTTTGGTTTTAGCAGATTTGTAAGCTGCATCAAGGATCGCATTTACAACATACCCGTCATAAAATGTTTCTTTAGGGTCTATACCTTTTTCCATGGCGTTGAACATGTCCATAAACATATGGTTATACCCAAGTTCATTCAGTTCATCACCAACGGGGAAAAGCCATCCGGTATTGCTTTCAGCTTTTTCAGCAACGTAGTCTGCACCTTTACCTGTAGTAAACATATCGAATCCGGTACGTAGAAAACTGTTGATCCAAATGGTACCTTCACTTCCCATCACTTCATCACGAAGATCGAGGCCGCCACGAAAAGTCCAGCTAACTTCAAACTGACCAATCGCTCCGTTTTCATATTTTACCAATCCAATGGCATGGTCTTCTGCATCTATTGGTTTAACCTGCGTATCGGCCCAACACATTACTTCAACTGGTTTGATGTCTTTACCAATATAACTTCTGGTAATTTCTACGCAATGGCATCCCAGGTCAAGGATACATCCACCACCTGCCTGTTCAATATCCCAGAACCAGTCACTATGTGGGCCAGGGTGTGTTTCCCTTGATTTCGCCCATAGTATCCTTCCTAAAGCGCCATTCTTAACGCTTTCCATTGCCTTGATAAATTTCGGGGTATATACCAGGTCTTCAAGATATCCATTGAAAATACCTGCTTCTTCTACGGCAAGTAGCATGCGTTTAGCCTCTTCCGCATTGCGTCCCAAAGGTTTGGTGGTAATAACTGCTTTTTTGTGTTTGCAGCACAACATAACAGCAGCTTCATGGAGGTTATTGGGTAATGCAATACATACTACCTCAACATCAGGATGCGCAATGGATTCTTCCATGTTAGTGGTCCAATGATCGCATTGATAATCATCGGCAAACTTTTTTGCACTTTCCTCTCTGCGTGAATAAATGCTGGTGATTTTATCCCGGCTTCTGTAACCCTGTAAAGAGTCGGCATAAAACCGACCAATAAAACCGGAACCGAGCATGGCAATTTTTTTCATAGTGTATGTTTGTGAGATGTGAATTGTCAGTTGTGAATGGTCAATTGTGAATGGTCGGTTCGAAAATATAAATAATTCACCATTGACCATAGACCATTCACCTATCGCTTATTTCTTTTCTTTAAAAAACAATAAAAAGTAAACCAGAACGCCCATTGCTATGTAGGCAGGAACGTACCATATATTCAGCCAGTTATGTGTTTCTCCTGTTTTATAGAGGTCTACAATATATCCGCTGAACCATGTTCCTATAAACATACCAACACCATAGGTGGCGAAAGTGAATAGTCCCTGTGCCGCATTTTTTATTTTGGCACCTGCTTTTTTCTCCGTGTACATATATCCTGTTACGAAAAAGAAATCATAACAAATACCATGTAAAACAATTCCCGCATATAACATCCAGTTATTCGAGCCAGCATCACCATAAGCGAAAAATATATAACGCAATATCCATGCACTCATGCCCAACAGTAGCATATTTTTTACGCCGATTCTGTTAAAGAGAAATGGTATCGCGAGAATAAATACTGCCTCTGAAACCTGACCCAAGGTCATTTTACTGGCAGCATTTTCAAAATTCATTTCATTCAGAAAAGGATTGGCAAAACCATAGTAAAAAGAGAGTGGAATACAAACCAGAATGGCTGCGATAAAAAATATCAGGTATGGTTTCTCTTTAAACAACACAAATGCTTCTGTTCCCAATGCTTTGGAAACAGAACCATCAGCACCATTGGGTGGCGTATTTGGAAGCACAAAACTTAAGAGGCCAAGACAAACAGATACTGCGGCGGCCATATAAAAAGTGGATGCTGTTTTCTCAATTCCCAACTGGCCAATCAACACTCCTGCAACTATCCAGCCAAGCGTACCGAATACCCTGATCCATGGGAACTGTTTACCCGGATCGGTCATTTGTGAAAAAGCTACACTATTACTTAGTGCTATGGTAGGCATATATAATAGTGAATAACCAAGTATTACCCAATAGAATATGGTGCTATCTGTTATTTGCGTTGCGAGAAAAAGCAATACTGCCCCTATTAAATGAAGTACACCCATTATTTTTTGGGCAGCGAAATATCGGTCAGCAATCATACCAACAAAAAATGGAGAGATCATAGTGGCAATTGCCAGGGCGCTATAAGCGGCACCTATTTCAACACCCGTTGCATTTAAATGGGTACCCATATAGGTTCCCATGGTAACATACCATGCACCCCATATAAAATATTCGAAAAACATCATGGAGGCCAGTAAGGATCCGGTTTTGTTGTTCATAAAGCTGTTGGTTTATCTTTTTAGTCGGTAAAAAATAAATGTAAACAATATTCCCGATCCATATCCGATTAGTCTGATAGCACTTATTGTATTTTTCGGCGTATCTTGTTACAAACTTATTTATGAAAAAGTATATATCCAGACTGGCAATCTGTATTGGAGTTGTGATGGGTTGTTTGCTGGTATCGATGACCCCATTTAAAAAGACAAAATCTGTCCTGGTGTTTTTTGAAACCAAGGGGTATTACCATGAGTCAATACCAACTGGTGTAGCGGCCATTCAATTATTGGGGCAGCAGCATAATTTCACAGTTGATACATCAAGAACATCAGATCCATTTACAGATGATCAGTTGGCAAAATATGATGCAGTAATTTTTTTAAGCACAACGCAGGATGTATTGAATGAGGAAGAACAGGCAGCATTTCAACGGTTTATAAAAAAAGGGAAAGGTTTTGTAGGCATACATGCAGCCACTGATACTGAATACAAATGGCCCTGGTATAATCAATTAGTAGGTGCTTATTTTAAAAGTCATCCAAAACAACAAGATGCAGTATTGCATATTGTGAACAAGAAACATAGTGCTACCAAACATCTTCCAGATACCTGGAAACGCTGGGATGAATGGTATAATTTTAAAGATATCCAACCAGGTTTAAAAGTTCTGATCACACTGGATGAAACAAGTTATACCGGAGGTGAAAACGGAACCAATCACCCAATTAGCTGGTACCATTCTTTTGATGGTGGAAGGGCTTTTTATACAGGATTAGGTCATACACATGAATCCTATGCAGATCCTTTATTCCTGCAACATCTGTTGGGCGGAATAACTTATGCAATGGGTAAATAACGGGGAGAATATTTACGGTAAATTGAAGAAATCGATTTCGCTATTGTATTTAAGTTTGGTAGCGGCAGACCATTCATAAATACTGGCCAGTCTTTTCCATTCACCTTCAACCTTTTCATAAATCCAGAAAGTACCTTCTTTCGAGAAAATATTACTTTTTCCGAGATAGAAAAAGCAGAGTGTGTTATTTCGTAAGAAGAACGGCACACTGAAATGTTGTATCTCCATGCATATCTTCTGCTGCGGCTTTAATTTGCTATTGTCTGTTTTACTAAGCAGTGGATCAATATTTTCCAAGGGAATCATGTAGGCAAAGGGAAACATTTTTGGTGGCCAGCTCATTTTTTTGATGGCATCCAGTTGTGTTACAATATACCTTCTTTCTTCCAGCGTAAACCTGGTTTTTCTTTTTACATAAGTAGCCTGATCGGGATCCCACTCTTTATATACTTTATCAGATAAGAAAGTCTCCTTTACTTTATTGATAATATTCGAATCAACCTTATTAGAATAGAAGAAAGTATCACATTCCTGGTAAGTAAATGGACGGTCATTAAACCAATTGCTATAAATATCCCTGATTAAGGAGGCAGACGAGGAGCTTTCCTGTGCAGCAATCTGCTGGAAAACGGTCAGCAATAACAAAACGAGATATGTTTTTTTCAGCAATTTCATGAATAGGATTACGAATCCTTAAAGATATCCATGATTTCTATACGAAATACCGATCAGTATTAGAAGGTTATTAGACCAATGCCTGTAAAATATCTGCCAAAATATCCTCTTTATGCTCAAGACCCACTGAAATCCGGATCAGTCCTGGCGTGATATTCACTGCCTGTCTTTCCTCTTCCGTAAGCTTGGCATGGGTTGTACTGGCAGGGTGGGAGGCAATACTGCGGGTATCTCCAAGGTTGGCGGTTAAGGATAGTATCTGAAGCTTGTCCAGAAAACGGCGACCTACTTCTATGCCGCCTTTTAGCTCAAAACAAACAATGCCCCCGCCATTTTCCATTTGTTTTTGGGCAATAGCATATTGGGGGTGACTCTTGAGAAAAGGGTATTTTAACCAGCTAAGAGAAGGGTGGTTTTCCAATGCAGTTGCAATATGCAAAGCATTGGAAGCATGTCTTTCCATACGAACATCCAGTGTTTCAAGGCTTTTACTCAAAACCCAGGCATTAAAAGGAGAGAGCGCAGGACCGGTACTTCTGCAAAAAAGGTAGATATCTTTAATCAATTCTTTTTTACCTACAACCACACCGCCCAATACACGACCCTGACCATCAATCCATTTGGTAGCGGAATGAACAACCAGATCGGCACCGAATTCAATAGGACGTTGATTAACCGGCGTAGCAAAACAGTTGTCTACATTCAGTATAATGCCATGCTTCTTAGCCAGTTTGCCAATCATATCAAGATCAAGCAGATCCAGTCCGGGGTTGGTGGGCGTTTCCAGATAAATCATCCTGGTATTAGGTTTTATGGCCGCTTCCCATTCATCGGCGGTAGCCGAGGCTGCAACATAAGTATGCTCAATACCATATTTAGGAAGGTATTTTGAAATAACTGTATGGGTACTGCCGAAAATGGAATTGCAGGAGAGCAGGTGATCACCCTGCTTCATCAAGGCCATAAATGAACCGAAAACAGCGCTCATGCCCGAAGCTGTTGCATAACCGGCTTCAGCTCCTTCTAACACACAAATTCTGTCAACAAATTCCTGTACACTTGGATTAGAGAACCGACTGTAAATATTGTCATCAGTTTCATCTGCAAATGCGGCTCGCATAGATTCAGCATCTTCAAAACAAAAACTACTAGTCAGAAACAGGGGAGAAGCATGTTCCATTTCATTGGTTCTTTCGATCTGTGTTCTGATGGCATTGGTAATTTTATGGGGCATGTTGACTATTTAAAATGGTATTAAATGGAATGATTGGGATATTTGTCAAGATTTTTACAAATGTAATTCACTCCTGCCCTTATTTTGCTGTTGAATGAGTAATAATCAATTGAAATACTTTGATAGTAAAGAGCCCTTTATTTTAGAATCCGGCTCTACATTACCTGCGCTTACTATAGCTTACCATACTTATGGCACATGGAAAGGTAATGCCTCGAAAGTTGTATGGGTTTGTCATGCCTTAACCGCAAGTGCCGATTGTGCCGATTGGTGGAAGGGCTTAATTGGAGAAGGCTATTTGATTAATCCGGATGAATATTTCATTGTTTGTGCCAATATACTCGGCTCTTGTTATGGAACAACTGGTCCGGTGAGCATTAATCCGGAAACCTCGGCTCCTTACTATGGCAGTTTTCCGCAGGTAACTATCCGTGATATGGTGAATGCGCATATTTTGTTAAGGCAGCACCTTTCAATTGATACGATCCACTTACTGATTGGCGGAAGCATGGGCGGATACCAGGCATTAGAATGGGCACTGATGGAACCAACCGTAATTGAAAAAATGTTTTTAATTGCTACTTCTCCATCTGAGAGTGCCTGGGGAGTTGCAGTGCATACAGCACAGCGACTTGCCATTGAAGCCGATTATACCTGGAAAAATGCGGATGAAAAAGCAGGAGCTGCCGGGTTAAAAGCAGCCCGTGCCATAGGCATGCTTACCTATCGGAATTATGGAATATTTCAGGAAGCACAAACCGATCCCGATCCTGAAAAAATTGATGGATTCCGGGCATCTTCATATATCAATTACCAGGGTGAAAAACTGGTGAAAAGATTCAATGCATATTCATACTGGCTGCTGACCAAAGCGATGGACAGCCACCACCTCGCCCGCAAGCGGGGAGGCGATTTAATAGAAGCCTTACATCGTATTAAGCAACCTGTATTAATTATTGGTATCGATAGTGATATACTTTGTCCGGTAGACGAACAAAGATTTATGAAGCAGCACCTTCCCAATGCTACACTTGTAGAAATTGGATCAACTTATGGCCATGATGGATTTATTATTGAAACCCAGCAAATTACTGCTCATTTGGGACCATGGTTACATAAGCAGAAAACTCCCGAATAAGCAGTAATTTTGTATAAACAGGTAGTTATGAGCATTTTCAGACAACTCGCAGAATACCTCTACATCAAAAAGAAAGATCCGAACCAGGAACGTACCCAATGGATGAAATACATGCATGGGATGAACCGGATCTCACTACTAATGTTTATTGCAGCAGTATGTATCATTATTTTTAAACTGGTAATACTCCCTCTTTTCCGATAATACATCCCTTTTTTTATAAATTCAAGGATGAAATCTGGAGCTGTGATACTACTGCTTGCATCCTGCTTATACGGAGTATTATCCAATGCTCAGGTAGCAGATACCATTCCGTGGCAATCTAAGCAAACCCTCAATTGGACAGATTATAAGGGATTACCTGATGATCAATCTCATTTTACTGCACTCACACATGCTGAAATTAAATACAAAGTTACTGTTTATAAAACCCTTGCTAGATTTGAGTTTGTTACTTTGTTCATGAAGAAAAGTTCCTGGACAAAAACCAAGCGAGACGCTGTATTACTTGAACATGAACAGATTCATTTCAATATTGCAGAATTACACAAGCGAAAGATGATGGAGATATTGAGTACAGAAAAGTTCTCTTATAATGGGTTTGAAGCAACGATAAAAAGTATTGGTGACTCAATTAATTTGTTACGACATCGTATGGATAATGCGTTTGATGCAGAGGTTGCAAATATGCAGGATAATATACTGGTAAATAAATGGAAGAAAGAAATCGGGGAAGCATTGGACAAGCTTCGTTTATACGACCGCAACAATATATTTATCTCCTTTAAATAATTATTTTATTAAAAGAAGGAGAAGGGGTACTGTACGCGGCAGCTCTTTACTTCATTTTAGCGTTGGATAGAACACGGATTATCATGATTATTATGATTTGTCAAGATAGATCTTGAAAATCATGATAATCTGTGTTCTATTAATAGCAGAAAGCTTTAATGTCCGTCAATCAAAGCTCGCAGCTAGAGCTTAGTCAGTAGACTCCCTTAAGAAGCTAGCAGCCAAATCTCCCGAGCGGCTAGTTGAGAAGCATTACCTCCTTCCGACAAAACCTGCCATAAAGCATCATAGTCTGATAATATTTTTTGACGGTATTGATCGTCATTAAGGATAAGCGACAATTCAGTCACCAGGTTTTCAGTATTTAATTCATGTTGAATCAATTCTTTTACCACAAGTTTATCCATAATGAGGTTTACCAGAGAAATATATTTTATACTGATTAGTCGTTTAGCAATCTGGTAACTGATATTACTTCCTTTATAGCAAACAACTTCGGGTACTTTTAGTAAAGCTGTTTCAAGTGTTGCCGTTCCGCTGGTAACAAGAGCGGCTTTTGATTTTAACAACAGATCATAAGTTTGATTGCTAATACTGCTAACATTTGGAGCTGTTGAAAGAAAGGGCTGGTAAAAATGGTCGTCTAACCCCGGTGCTTTAGCTACCACAAATTCGTAGTCAGGAAAATGACTGGCTACACTGAGCATGATGGGCAGTTTTTTAGCTATTTCCTGTTTGCGACTTCCCGGAAGTAAAGCAATAATATTTTTGTGTTGATTTGGATCGCTAATTTTTTCTGCATCCTTTGTTTTCTGTTCAATTACTTCTATCAGTGGATGTCCGACATATTCAACATCCCAGTTCCATTTGTTTTTATAGTAATTTTTTTCAAAAGGAAGTATGCAAAGCATTTTGTCGATGCATTGTTTCATTTGTTTAACCCTGTTTTCTTTCCAGGCCCAAACCTGCGGCGAAATATAGTAGGCAACTTTAAATCCTTCTTGTTTTGCCCATGATGCAATGCGAAGGTTAAAGCCGGGGTAATCAATTAGTACCAATACATCAGGTTGCCACTGCTTAATATCGGTCTTGCAAAATTTGATATTGCGTATGATAGTTGGCAGGTTCATTACTACCTCGCTAAAACCCATAAAAGCAAGGTCGCGGTAATGTTTAACAAGCGTGCCTCCTGCATTTTGCATAAGGTCGCCACCCCAACAGCGGATTTCTGCCGAAGGGTCTTGTTTTTTTAAAGCCTTTATTAGGTTACTGCCATGTAAATCACCACTGGCTTCACCGGAAATGAGGTAATATTTCATTGTCAATTGTGAAATCTGAAACGTGAAACGTGAATTGTCAATGGTGAATGGTGAATTTGTAACGCGGCTAATTAAACCTTCTTATTCACCATTCACTATTGACAATTCACATATCATCCCGCAAATTACATTCCTACCTACGCATAACAGCCTTAATGGGAATTTATTTTTTATTTAACTAAAAAAATAGTTGTAAAACTAAAAAATTAGTTTTAGGTTTGTAATGAGTTTAAAATAATCCCCCATGAAGCCATTAACAAAAGCAGAAGAGCAGATAATGCATAGTATCTGGAAACTAGAAGAGGCATTTTTAAAAGATATTCTTGACCAGCAACCGGAGCCCAAACCACATTCAAATACAGTGGCCACTATTTTAAAAATATTGGTAGAAAAAGGGTTTGTGGGTATAACACCGGTGGGCAGGATGCATCGTTATTATCCATTGGTATCTAAAGAAACCTATTCATCGAGTAGCATACGTAACCTGGTGGAAGGATATTTCGAGGGTTCATTCAGTGAGGCGGTTTCATTTATGGTGAAACAGAAAGATATCAGTGTACGTGAATTAGAATTGTTGTTACAGGAGATTAAAAACGCTAAAAAATAACCCTATGCTAAGTGCTGCCTATTATTTCCTGCAGGTAATACTTTGTAGTGCCATCATGATGGGGTATTACTGGATTGCATTACGCAATAAAAAGTTTCACCAGTATAACCGGTTCTACCTATTGACAGTCGCTGTTTTTTCATGGATGGTTCCGCTGGTAAAAATTCAGTGGGTAACAGAATCTGCAAGCCAGCAACAAGTTTTTCGTTTTTTATCGGTAGTAGCAGATAACAATTCAGAAATAGAAGCAGCGATAGGTACGAAGGGATATCACTGGAGCCTGGAGGGCATTGTGGAAATTGTTTATTTAACGATATCTGTTTTATTATTATCGTTCATGGTTAAAGCAGTGTACCGGATTTACCAACTGCTTAAAACGCATTCCTGCAAACAGGTAGGAGATGTATTTCTTATCATCACCCAGGTTAAGGGGACGCCCTTTTCTTTTTTCCGATATATTTTCTGGAATGAAGCAATCGATATCCGAAGCGCATCGGGTAAACAGATACTTCAGCATGAATTAACACATGTGCAACAAAAACATTCTATTGATAAGTTGCTCATTCAGCTTATGCTGATACCCGGATGGTTCAATCCATTTTTCTGGCTACTCAAAAAAGAAATGGAAATGATCCATGAATTCATTGCAGATAAGAAAGCGGTTGGGGATGGCGATACGGCTGCTCTGGCGCAAATGTTGTTAACGGCTGTTTATCCAACACAACGTTTCGAGCTTACGCATCCGTTCTTTTTTTCACCCATAAAAAGGAGGTTGCAAATGTTAACCAATCATAAAAACCCAAAATTCAGTTATATCCGCAGACTACTCATTTTACCACTTTTGGCAGTAGTTATTGTTTTATTTGCTTTCAGAAACAAAGAATACAGATCACTACATCCGATTTCAGTAAAGAATGTGCTGGAAAGTGTAATACAGGATGTCCAATCTTCACAACTAAAGGATGTATTTGTAACGGGGAATAAAATAGACGTTTATGCCCCCATAAAATTGTCACGCACCTATCGCGTTGTAATTCATCCAGGTCATGGTGGCGATGATAAAGGGGCAAGAGGTATTAATGGTACAACAGAGGCAGTCTTAAATCTGCAATTGGCGAAAATGTTAAAGGAGAAAAACCAAAACCCCAATCTGGATATTGTACTAACAAGAAATTCAGATGCCTACCAAACAGTTCAGCAAACAGCAGAAACAGCTAATGAATTATCTCCGGACCTTTTTGTATCTATTCACATGAACAGTTCGGGAATTGTGCTGAATAATGGAAAACTAAAAGGAGATGCTTCACTAAAGGGAGCAGAAATATTTGTTGCTGAAAAATCTAAGGCCTTTGATTATGAAGAGAGTTATCAATTGGCGAATTGGATCGGCAATATGTTTAAGCAGTCACAGATTACGTTTTCTGGAATCAAAAGCAGGCAAAAAGGTATTTATGTATTACAGGCAGTAAAAAGTCCTTCGATACTGGTAGAAGCGGGCTATTTAACAAATAAGGACGAAGCTTCTTTATTAGAAAACCCTGAATACCAGGAAAAAATTGCGCTTGCTTTATTGAAGGGTATTGAACAATATTTGGCGACAAATAAAACCAATCGAAAATATACTGTTACGGATGCTCCGCTTGACTCAAAAAGTATAATAGGAACACCTATAAATACGGCAATGTTAACAGGAGATAAATCGACCATATTTACGTTTGCTGGAAATGTCCAAACAATAAAGAAAGATGAGAAAGGTAATTTGCAATACATAAGTCTTGAAGGTAACCCATCTGTAAGGGTTATTGGGAACGGCCAGTCTGCAGATAGTATCTTGTATTTGCTGGATGGAGATAAAATAAGTTACCAACAATTGAATGGAATTAATTCAAACAGCATTAGTAAAATTGATGTCATCAAAGATCCGACTTCGGTAAAAATGTATACTGAGGATAATGTGAAAGGAGTGGTATTAATAACTTCAAAGAAAAGAGCAGATTTTGAAGCAGTACGTGAAACACAGGTAAATAAGGCATCTGGTGAACCTTCTACGAACACTAATATCTCAATAAATACAAATCGATCAGATAATGGGGTTATTCAAAAACAAGAACCCGTATCATTTCCTGGCGGAGAAATAGCTTGGCGAAAATACCTGGAGCGAAACCTGAACACGGCCATTCCTGTTGAAAATGGAGCGGGGAACGGGAAGTATATTGTAAAGGTTTCGTTTATTGTTGATAAGCAAGGAAAACCAAGTGAAATAAAAGTTATAGATGATCCGGGATATGGCACTGCTGCGGAAGTAGTTCGTATAATTTCAAAAGGGCCGAACTGGGTGCCTGCAAAAGTAAATGACAAACCTGTTATATCGAGGTTTGAGAAAACAGTAACTTTTGTGATTAGTGATGGAGATGAAGGGACATCAAAAGTGAAAGATGTTCAATTAGAGAAGGTTTATGCAAAACTAAAGGAGCCCCCTTATTTTCCTGGCGGAATTGCCGCATGGACAAAATACCTTGACAGAAACCTTGATAAAAATATTGTGAAACATAAAGGTGGGCCAATCGGAAAATATACTGTTCTATTAACATTTCAAGTAGATGAACAGGGAAGAATAAGTAATATAACTTCCAATGATCCAGGTTATGGTGCCAAAGAAGAAGCAGAAAGAATGTTGAAAAAGGGGCCAAATTGGAAACCTGGAATCTACGAGGGTAAACCTGTTAGGGCTGAGCACACACTAAGTATTACTTTCGTGAATGCCTGATTTATTTTATCCACAGATTCACAGATTAATCGATTCTAATCTGTGAATCTGTGGCTAAAATAATCCTACACAAACCACTTAAATGATAATGCCACCAATGCGTAAATGCAAGTGGCGATAAATACCCCTTTAGCTGTTTGGTCTTTCTGGCGATTAATATAGAGGGTAAACACAATTGCATTTGCAATCAGCGACAGACTGATTATACCAGTAAGCATCGAAGGGTTTTTACGTATCAGTTGTAAAAATTCCTCAAAACTAAACAGCCTGAATTTTACCAGGTAATACACAAAGAATCCTAGCACAGGTGCCAGAAAACCCAATATCAATCCAAGCCGGAGATGATCTTTTTTAAACATC
This sequence comes from uncultured Sediminibacterium sp., assembly GCF_946481145.1. Next base: position 82,476 of record NZ_CAMLMJ010000007.1, on the reverse strand, counting down.
AGAATTTCCATTTGGTTTCGAGTTGCTGTTTCAGCTTATAATTTGTCAGGTCAAACTGAACAGGAACCACACTTACAAAATTATTTTTCAAGGCCCACACATCGGTATCTTTTCCTTTATCGAAATTTACAAACTCACCAGTGAGCCAGTAGTATTTTTTACCATGGGGGTCCTTACGCTCATCAAACTCTTCTTCGTACTTAGCATAAGCCTGTCTGCAGATTTTGATACCCTTAATCAATTTTTCCTCTACTGCAGGAATATTTACATTGAGGCACAAGTGTTTGTCCAGACTTTTGCCTTTTAATAATTGCTGAACAATGATTCTCGCGTATTTTCCGGCAGCGCTAAAGTCTGCATCTATACTCAGGTCCAATAAACTGAATCCAATACTGGGAATACTTTCAATCGAAGCTTCCAGTGCTGCAGACATAGTACCGGAATAAATTACATTGATGGAATGATTGGCGCCATGATTGATTCCGCTCACACATAAATCGGGCTTACGATGTAGGATTTTGTCAACGGCAATTTTAACGCAGTCGACCGGAGTACCACTACAACTATAAGCTTCTATTCCATCAAAAGTATTCGACTTCTGTAATCGCAGCAGTTGCCCGATGGTAATAGCATGCCCCATTCCGCTTTGCGGTTTATCAGGTGCTACTACTACTATTTTACCTAATCCTTTAACGGCTTCTACGAGCGCCCTAATTCCCGGAGCATTAATGCCATCATCATTCGTAACGAGAATAACCGGTTCTTTCTGTTTACTTGTTTTAGACATAGATGCAAGATACAAACTGTAGGCGGTGAATGGTGAATTGTGAATTGTCAAATACTTGCTAACGCAAATCAAAAGCCAAAAGTCAAAAATCAAAAGTCAAAATTGTGGTTTTGGGGGGTTAGCCTTTTTTTTGCCTAAAGAGGGAAAAAAATAAATTTGGTAAAACTAAAAAAATTAGTATTTTGCGGCTAAATCAGTTAGCTATGTCAAATGCCGGAAAGAATTTACGTTACCTCCGCAAGCTTCGTGGCTGGACACAGGAGGAGTTCGCCAATAAGCTCAATATTAAAAGGTCGCTGGTAGGGGCCTATGAAGAAGAGCGGGCGGAACCAAGACTGGAAGTGGTAAAACAAATTTGCCACATATTTAAGCTGAGTATGGAAGAATTTCTGCTCAAAGACCTTACTGCAGCCAAATCTGGAGGCTCCTACATGGAAAAACGCCGACAGCTTAAAATGGAAGCCGCGGTTGCAGAAGTAAGGTTTGTACCTGTAAAAGCTGCAGCAGGCTATCTGGCAGGTTATGCAGATCCTGAATTTGTAGATGAGCTGAATACTTTTACCTTACCAATGTTATCACCCGGTCAATACAGGGCTTTTGAAATAATTGGAGACAGTATGCTACCCACACCAAGTGGAAGCGTAATCGTAGGTGAAAAAGTGGAAGACCTTGAAGATGTGAAAAACAGCAATACCTATGTCGTATTATCCAAAAATGAAGGGGTTGTCTACAAACGCATCATGAAAAATAATCGCCTCAAGAATAAAATCACCCTGATCAGCGATAATCCTCAATATGAGCCCTATAATGTAAGCTCAGAAGATGTACTTGAAGTTTGGAAAGCAGTATATATACTCCAGAAAGCAAATGCAGGCCCACGTTGGGATGTAAACCAACTCGCCGGCATGGTGAATAACCTTCAGGAGCAGGTAACCACACTGAAGAAAAAATTAAATTGATAATTAAGATGAATGAAACTCCCGGTTAAACTTCAACCGGGAGTTTATTTTTCTGCCGCTGATACAATTTAATTGATCAGCAAGGTTGATCTACTATTTTTGCGATAGATGAGAAAATTAACAATATTGCTTGCCTTCATGGGCTATACTTCTATTGCCCCAACCCAAGCTCAGGAAAGATCTGTTGCCGCTTTAAAAATAAACTCAAACATCAAAATTGACGGCCGCCTGGAAGAATCAGCATGGAAAGATGCTGCAAGGGCAGACAGCTTCATACTCAACAGCCCTCAATTCGGTATTCCCGCGAGTCAAAAAACGATTGTACACGTATTATACAACGATCAGGCAATTTATATAGGCGCATATCTTTACGATGATCCCACACTAATCAGAAAACAACTTACCTCAAGAGACGGAGAACAAAGAAATGATGTAGATTATTTCAGCGTATTCCTCGATACCTATAACGACGACCAAAATGGTTTTCAATTCCTGGTAACTTCAAGAAATGTGCAATCAGACGGAAGACTACTACCCAGTCTTAATTCACAGTTTGGTCCTCCTTCCGATTATACATGGGATGCTGTTTGGGAAAGCAGGGTTCATATGCAGGAAGATGGATGGTCGGTTGAAATGAAAATACCCTATTCAGCTATTCGATTTTCTAAAAAAGACATACAAGACTGGGGTATAAATTTTCAACGCTACAGCCGCAGAAACAATGAAAGCTCCTATTGGAATAAGGTAGATCCTAACCAAAATGGTTTTGTAAATCAGTTCGGAAATGTTATCGGGATAAAAAACATCGTACCACCTCTGCGACTCTCTTTTCTTCCCTATGTTACGGCAGGAACAAGGATCGTTCCCTATGCCAAAAATCCCACAAAAACAGAATTCCTGAGAAATGGTGGGATGGACCTTAAATATGGTATCAATGAAAGCTTCACCTTAGATGCCACATTGGTACCCGATTTTGGACAGGTTATTTCAGATAACGTAGTACTTAATCTATCTCCATTTGAAGTGCAGTTTCAGGAGAATAGACCCTTTTTTACAGAAGGTATTGAACTGTTTAATAAAGCGGGGTTGTTTTATTCAAGAAGGGTCGGTAATACACCCGGAGGGTATAACACAGTACGGAACATGGTAAACAATGATCCCAACCTGAAACTGATTTCAAACCCTGGGATCACACAACTATACAATGCTTCCAAATTTTCCGGAAGAAATAAAAAGAAACTGGGTATCGGCATTTTTAACGCACTTGCAGCACCCATGTATGCGGAAATTGAGAACAAAACGACAGGAGCCATTACACAGGTTGAAACAGAGCCTTTGACCAATTATAATATCATGGTGTTTGACCAGGCATTGGCTAACAGGTCGTCCTTTACTTTTACCAATACCAATGTATGGAGAAGTGGGGGAGCAAGAAATGCAAATGTGAGCTCGGCAGATTTAAACCTGTTTGATAAAAGCAACCGGCATAATTTTAAATGGAGTGGACGATTCAGTAATATTACCGGAAAAGATCCTTACAGTGGTTTTACCCATGTTTTATCCTATGCTAAAGTAAGTGGGAAACTTCAATACCTGTTTCAGAACGTTGTTGAATCAGATAAATACGATGCCAATGATCTTGGATTTTTATTGGCACCAAATGAAGTTACTACGGTGGGAAGAATCAGTTACAACCAGTTTACACCCACAAAAAAATTCCTCAGTTACAACTACAGTTTAACGCTTACACCTACCTATCTGTATAAACCTTTTGCGTACTCCAATTTTACCATTCAGGCGAGGGCATTCTGGTTCTTTAAAAATTTCTGGGACCTGAGTATCAACTTTAACTGGCAACCCGATTGGCAAAGAGATTATTTCGATTTGCGTACACCAGGCCGAATGATCCGCAAAACCCCTTATTGGTTTACCAGTGCAAGCGGAAGCAGTGATAGCAGAAAAAGATATTTTTTTAGGTTTAATCTCGGATTTGCCGAATCTCCTATTCCTAATGATCCATATTTTGCAGCTACTATCGGACAACGTTACCGGTTCAACGAGCATTTTAGTCTTGATCTTGAACTTCGACGCGATATAGACAATGGACAATTTGGTTATGCTTATCGCGATGCAGGTGGAGAGCCGATTGCAGGCAGACGAAAAATTACCAATTTCACTACATTGATTAATGGGATCTACAATTTCACACCACGAATGAATCTTACACTTCGTGGAAGACATTATTGGAGCAAAGTAATTTACCAGAGCTTTCATAACGTAACAGCCGATGGGTGGTTAACACCCAGACCATACGTAAATGGCTATGACCAGAATTTTAATGCATTTAACCTCGATATGTTTTATACTTGGGATTTCAAATATGGCAGCAGGTTTGTAATTGGCTGGAAAAACTGGCTGGGTACCGATTTCCCGATTTCAGGTGCCTCAAACAAAAATTACCTGAATAATTTCAGACAGGTATTTCAGCAACCACATGGTAATGAAATTACCTTCAGGCTCATCTATTTCATTGATTACCTGAGTCTGCAAAAAAGAAAAAAAGAAAGTTAATCGGCCAACCTGTTATTGATACATAGCAGCAGCAAGTCTGAAAGTGTTACAATGTGCTTCAACAATGGTTAATACATTAGGCGAGTAGCCGCCACCCATTGCAACAGTTACTGGTATTTTTTTATCGCGTAGTAATGTGAAAACAAACTCATCGCGTTCTTTGCATTCGTTGAGACTAACTTTTAATTTTCCAAACTTATCCGTTTCGAGAATATCCACACCTGATAAGTAAAATGCAAAATCAGGTTTTACTGTTTCGATTAAGTGTGGAAGATGCTTGTGCAATAAAGCTAAATATTCTTTTCCTGTAATACCATCTGCTAATGGAATATCCAGATCAGATACTTCTTTGTGAAAGGGGTAATTATGTGCCCCATGCATACTGAAAGTAAAAACCGAAGCATTGTTTTCGAAAATTTTCGCAGTGCCATTTCCCTGATGCACATCGAGATCAATGATAAGAATCTTACTGGCTCGCTTGACAGATAACAAATGATTAGCTGCAACCGCCATGTCATTTAATAAACAAAATCCTTCACCCCTGTCTCTGAATGCATGGTGCGTTCCACCCGCTATATTAAGCGCAATGCCATTGTTTAAAGCATGATAGCAACAAGCGATCGTACCCTGGGTAATTATTAATTCTCTCTCTGTTAATGCAGGTGATTGTGGGAAACCGATTTTTCGTTGCTCAGAGGCAGTGAGTGTTTGTAGGAGCAGCTTATCCAGGTATTCCTTAGAATGCGTAAGTAATATTGTTTCTTCTTTACAGGGTAGGGGAGCAAAAATATTCTCTTCCGTAATGCATCCTTCATGCAATAATTGACCAGGAATAAGTTCATACTTAAGCATAGGAAACCTATGTCCTTCTGGTAAAGGGTGAGCATATATGGGGTGGTGTGCAATGTAGATCATTGAATCTTTATGATTGACTGATTCACAATGGCAAAAACATGATCCTTTTTCTTTGGTTCAACAATTGCCAAACCAGAAAAATGACTAAAAGCGGGAAGTATACAATTCCTGTCGGTAAAATAAAAACACGGAAAACGCAATGATTGTTTGCCAGCCCCTCTGATTATACATCCAGGATGAAGATGTCCTGAAAAAACAAACAAATCCTCAGTACCATCAAAATCAGCATCGTCATGAATAAAAAGGAAAGATTTCGAATGATATTGATCCAGCAGATCAATCGCTGCCTCCTGGTACCACTCTTTTCGAAGGATATCGTGATTACCTTGTACGAGGATAAAAGGAAGAGATTGAAGATCATTTCTCCACTTAAGAAAGAAGTCCATTTCCCTGTTTTGCAGGCTATGGAAAAAGTCGCCAACTATTAATACTTTATCAGGTTTAAAAAAACTGATCTGGTGAAATAATCGTTGCAAATCCTGCTGATACACAGATTGAGGAACAGCAATGCCGCTTTTTCTGAAATGTCCGGTCTTGCCAAAATGCAGATCGGCAACAATCAATATTTTTTCTTCCTCCCAAAACAAAACCCTTTCTGGCGATAACCAGAAATGTTGTTCACGTAAAGTATGTAAAACAGGGGCTGTCATGAAGTTTGCAAAGATAATGGGGAAGATGTGATTGATCAGAGAAGTTGTTGTTGCATCCGCCTTACCCTGTCTTCTAATTGTTCAGACGACATATTTTCACGCATGCTGTCTACCTTTATGGGAAAACAGAATGGGGTAAGTTGTTTAGGAAATTGAAGGATAATTTTTCCATGTACAATCCTGTTTAAGGCATTTCTTAGTCTTATTTCTTCCATCTGCTGGTCGAACACTTCCTGGTAAGCCTGTCTAAGTAAAAGATTATTCGGCTCATAATCACTGAACACCTTAAATAGTAAAGATGCAGATGACTGCAAATGCCTCGCTTTTTTCTGTTCACCCGGAAACCCTTGAAATATTAATCCGCCTATAACGGCAATATCCCTGAACTTTCTTTTGGCCATTTCAATGGAGTTCACGCTTTGGGTGATATCCTGTAATAAATTATCGGTACTGAATAATTCTTTTACATTGCTGTCATCTAACGGAATAGGCTGATCACTCAGGAGTTCAAAACCATAATCATTCATCACAAAAGAAAAAGTAATGGGCATTAATCTGCTCATGCGCCAGGCGAGCAATGCTGCCATTGCTTCATGAACAAGCCGGCCTTCAAACGGGTATACAAATAAATGAAAACCATCTTTGGTTTCAATTTGCTCTATCAGTAGCTCATTTTCTTTTGGAATATGTGACAAAGATTCCTGCAATTCAAATAATGGTGCAAGTGCCAATAATTCTGGTTCATCAGCCTTAGCAAGAAGTGCCCGGTCGAATGTTTTGCGTAACATTAGCCCGAGATTAGCACTTAAAGGCATACGACCACCCATCCAACTTGGTACGATCGTTTTTTTTGAATTAGAAGGTTTTACAGTCACCGTCATTTCCTTGATGCCGATCAACTCCAAATTGCGGCCAGCAAGTGTAAATACAGTTCCCGGTTCTAATCTGCTGATAAACCACTCTTCAATTACACCAATGAATTTGCCATTCATCAGTTTTACTTTCAGCATGGCATCGCTTACAATGGTACCAATATGCATCCGATGGCGCATAGCTATTCTTCGGCTTGTTATGCTATAAATGCCATTGATGATTTCTACTTTCCTGTATTCATCATATTGCTGAAGTGCGGTGCCGCCCTGGGTTATATGAAGTAGGGTGTCTTGCCATTCCTGCTCCTGTATATCGGCAAAGCAATAAGTACTTTTTATTTCTTCCAATATTTCATTTGGCCTAAAACCTTCGCTGATGGCAAGGGTGCAGAGGTATTGTAAGAGAACATCATAGGCAAGTAAAACAGGTTCGCGACTTTCAATAACATTTGTTTTTGTGGCAGCTTTTAATGCCGCTGCTTCTACCAGTTCTAGTGAATGGGTTGGAAGAAAAAATATACGGCTCACTTCACCCGGTCCATGGCCACTTCTTCCGGCACGCTGTAAAAAACGGGCAACCCCTTTGGGCGACCCGACTTGTATTACAGTATCTACAGGACGGAAGTCAACCCCCAAATCAAGACTGGCCGTACAAACAACTGCTTTTAATTTTTGTGTATGTAAAGCGTCTTCCACCCATTCCCTTAACTCCTGTTCAATACTTCCATGGTGCAGAGCTATAGCGCCAGCAAGTTGAGGGGCAACAGTTAATAGTGTCTGATACCAGGTTTCTGTCATGCCCCGCGTATTGATAAAAATCAAAGTGGTATTGCTTTCTTCAATGATGGGTACAATTTGGTGAGCCAGTTTTATACCAAGGTGACCGGCCCAGGGGTACTTTTCTATTTCATCCGGAATAATCGATTTTATTTCAATTTGCTTTTCTACCTGTGCTCGTACAATTACTCCTTTTTTCTTTAAGGGTGATAACAAAACATCTTTGGCTTGTTCAAGGTTCCCGATAGTTGCACTGATACCCCATAGAGAAAGTTTTTGCTTATTTATTTTGGAAAGAGCGGCTAAACGCGAAATAGCAAGCTCAACCAATACGCCTCTTTTACCCCCTAATAACTCATGCCATTCATCAATGGCGATTATTTGCAGGGTTTTAAAAACATCCGGATATCCTTTTTGTGCTAACAGTAAATGCAGGCTTTCTGGTGTAATAATCAATACCTCCGGCATATTTCGTTTTTGACGCTGTCTTTCAGCGGTATCAGTATCGCCATTACGAACACCAACCTGCCAGGGAACATCAATTTCACGTAAAGCTTCCTGCATTGCACGTGATATATCTTTTGCAAGTGCCCTTAGCGGGGTTACCCATAATAGTTGTAATCCATTCTTTTTAACGGAGCGAAAATCTGTTGGGTGTTGATTGATATAATTGATGAGGGCACCAAAAAAAACAGAAAATGTTTTACCACAACCAGTCGGTGCATTTACCAACCCGCTTTCACCTTGTATTATATGCTTCCATGTTTCTTCCTGAAATGCAAAAGGCTTATGTCCTTTAGAAGACAACCATGCAGATATTATTTTATAACCAGGTGTTTGTTGGAGCTTCATTTTCCGTATACAGCCAGTAGCTGTTTTAAGTCGTCTAAAGTATTGATTTCATCAGGTTTTTTATCTTTCCGCCACCTGTTTATTCTTGGGAACCGTAGCGCTACTCCACTCTTATGCCTGTTGGAAGTTGCAATTCCTTCAAATGCAATTTCGAAAACAAGTTCCGGTTTAACTGTTCTTACAGGCCCGAATTTTTCAATGGCATTGTTTTTTACAAAAGCATCTACTAAAGCAAATTCTTTATCTGTGAGTCCGGAATAGGCTTTTGTAAAACTTACCAATTTATCGCCATCTCTTACAGCGAATGTATAATCCGTATACAGGTTGCTTCTTCTTCCATGTCCTTTTTGGGCATAAATCATAACTGCATCAATGGTTAATGGATCTATTTTCCATTTCCACCAATCCCCTGTTTTTCTACCCACCTGGTAGCTGCCAGATTTTCTTTTAAGCATTAGTCCTTCAGCAGCTTTATTTCTTGCATTAGCTCTGATTGCTAATAATTCCTGCCAATTGGTAAATGCAATGGCTTCAGAAAGTAAAAGGGTAGGGCTGCCGGCAAATTTTTGTAGTAATGCTTCAAGGTATTTTCTTCTTTCTGCAGTAGGTAAATGTCTTATGTCATTTCCCTCCCATTCTAATATATCGTAGGCGAAAAATGCAACAGGTGCTTCCTGGAGTTGTTTTTTACTGATGCTTTTTCTTCCTATCCTGGTCTGTAAAACACTAAAGGGAAGGGGTACACCATCTTTTGCGGGCATTATTTCTCCATCTAATACAGTTCCTTCGGGCAACTGTGCAGCAAATGCATGGTACTCGGGAAATTTATCGGTCATTAATTCTTCTCCGCGGCTCCATACATAATGTTCACCATTCCTTTTAATAATCTGTCCACGTATACCATCCCATTTCCATTCTGCTAACCATTCACCCGGAGCACCTAATTCTTCCAATGATTTATCCAGTGCATGAGCTAAGTAAAAAGGATATGGCTTTGAGAAATCAGTAGCTGTATTACCTTCTAATACCAATGATTCAAAAGTCATCTGCTGCGGATCCCAATTTCCACTGATCCTATGAGCAATCAAAGAGGCATCGGTTTTAGTTAATTTCGATAAGGCATTTACCATCATTTTTTGTGAGATGCCAATCCGAAATCCTCCTGTAATTAATTTATTGAACACAAATAATTCATCTTTCGATAATAATGACCAGGCGTTTGTAATGAAAGATTTTTTGTCCGCTTCATCCTTACTTTGTAAATCAATAAGGGCTTCAACATAATGATATAATGGTAGACTTTCCTTATCTAATTCAGGCGCAGAGATGAGTAAGCCAATTGTTTCGGCAAGATCACCTACCGTATGATAACACTCTTCAAACAGCCATTCTTTGATATCCGTTATTTCGACGCACCATTGTTTGAGTTGTGTAGTGGTAACAGTTCGTTTAGGTCTTCTACCTGTGAATAAGGCAATAACCCATACTTTGTCTTTTGAAGCTGCGGTAGAAAAATAGGCAGAAAGTGCCTGTAGTTTTTCGTTTGTGCCTGAAGAACTGCCCAATTCTCTTACCAATGATGCAAATGCTTTCATATTCCATCATGGTTTTCTTTGAGTAATATATCTTCCTCTCCATAAGCTGTTTTAACTTCTGCGGCCTCAATACCTTTTTCATTTAGATAGCGACTTAATACCGACTGAAAACCATGTGTTACAAAAACTTTTGAAGCACCAGTCGCATTAATAGCTGCAAGTAATCCGTTCCAGTCGGCATGATCACTTAAAGCAAATCCTGCATCTGTATTATTTCTTCTAAAGTTTCCCCTTACCTGCATCCAACCACTACATACAGCAGTGGAGTATGGTTGAAATTTCTTCATCCAGCTACTTTCAAGAGCGCCTGGTGGGGCTATGATAACTGATTTGCTAAATGTTGCTTTGGGCATTTCTGGTGTAACTTTTTGTACATGAGGAAGTGAAATGCCATGATCCTGTAAAGCCTTATGTGTGTTCCAGATAGCACCATGTACAAAAATTTTATCCGTAACAGGACTTATCGCCTGCAAAATTCTTTGTGCCTTTCCTAAGCTGTAGGCGACCAGTATACTGACTTTATTATTTTCCTGATTTTGACTAATCCATTGCCCGATTTTGTCGAACATTTTTTGTTGTGGTTCCCATTGATAAATGGGTAATGCAAAAGTGGATTCTGTAATGAATGTATGGCAGGGTACCGCTTCAAAGCTACCGCTGATACCATCGGGTTCTGTTTTATAATCACCACTAACGACACATATTTCACCTTTATATTCAAGACGTATTTGTGAAGAGCCAATGATATGTCCGGCAGGATGCAAGGAAATTTTTACGCCGTTTTTATAGAGCGATTCACCCCAATTTATGGCTTGTGCATTGATGTTGCCAAGTCTTAGACGTAATATTGGCAGTGTATCTGTATGACATAGATAATGTGCAGAACCCCAGCGTGCATGATCGCTGTGTGCATGTGTAATAACTGCAAAATCAACCGGACGCCAGGGGTCAATATAAAAGCCTCCTGGGTTACAGTAAAGTCCTTTTTCTGTAAAACTAATTAGTGGCATTTCCGGTTATTAAAATGGCAAATAAAAAGGCTGACTTGTAATAATTGAACTAAAGCCATACTCATAAATTTAATCAGATTGTATGAGTCAGGGTGCAGGTTTATAAGGATTGACTGATATTTTTAATTTCCGACATTTGTCCGAACAATATTTCACTTCATTCCAGACTTTTTCCCATTTTTTACGCCAACTAAATGGCCGATTGCAGGTTGCGCAGGTCTTTTGGGGTAGCTGTGATTTATTGCCTTTGAATGTTTTCACATCCTGATCAACAAGTAAAAGAATATTTTGTTGAATGCTGTTTAATTAACAGAGCGAATTTGCCCATCTATTTTGCGGATATAATAGAGCTTTTTATTTTCCAGGTAATCTACCGCATTTGGGCTTGTACTGTAAGGATGAACTGGTTGGATGTTTAAATCGTTAAACTGTTTAAAACTATTGTCGTTGATATTTGCCAGGAACTGATTACCATGTTTCAATAATAGTTTGGTAAAATGGTACATTGCTTCAAAACCTTTGAATACCATATCACTTGGCCTGCCAGAAAATTTATTACGGTATGTATTGGTGATTTCAAGTCCAAGTTTATCTGTCCTCACAAAATGATAAGGCGTTGTATAAATGATTTCAATATTCCTGTCTACTCCTCTTAAAGCATCCCAGGTAGGCATGCCCATTGCAATACTTCTGTATCGTTTCGATTCACTTAATGATTTTACCAGATTGATACCAAAAGTTTCATTGAGTGAGCCGCAAATAATGAGATTTTGTTTGTTGCTGTCTAAATATTGAATTACATCGCTGGTAGTAAAACTATCTGTTAATTCAACTGTTTTAATTTTTAAAGGAACGCCAGAATTGCTTTTGCCAATTTCATTGAACGTGGATTGTATCAGTTCTTCAACAGCACCATTTCTTCTGAACATGGTAAAATTGCTGGTAGGGTAAACACGTTGCAGGTAGCGATAGATGCCTTCCAGGTGTGTTTTTAGCGTGGGGTTGATGATTATAAAGTAGGGGTTTTCTGTAATGCCGCCATCATTTGGGTAGGTTGGTGATACCAAGGGAATTTCAAACTCCAGTGCAAAATTGGCCAGTTCCTGGATTTCGGTTCTGCTGCTAAAAGAGGCAATAATTAATGACGCCTCCTTTAATGTGCTGTCGGCTATTGCGGTACTAATTCCGTTTGGTGCTTTGGTATCATAAAAGACTACTTCAACCGGAGCCTCTTCATTACCAAGTGAATCTATGGCCAGCATCACTCCATTATAAAAATCCAGACCGGGCATCATATACCTGGGAAGTATCTGGCTGCCTAACCTGTAAGTACCATCTTGTGTAAATACAGAGTCCAGGTACACTGGTGCAAATACAGCAATCTTGTGTATTTTTTTATCGGTTGTTTGTGCAGTAAGACTTACACTCACCAATAAAAGGCAAAGCACTAATTGTATGATATTTGATCTTAACCCCATGTATTTTAAAACTATTCCCATTCAATGGTTGCAGGTGGTTTACTGCTGATATCGTAAACAACCCTGTTTATTCCTCTTACATTGTTAATGATTTCATTAGAAACATGTGCAAGGAATTCATAAGGCAGGTGTGCCCAGTCTGCGGTCATACCATCTACTGAAGTTACGGCTCTTAATGCAACTGTGAACTCATAAGTACGCTCATCTCCCATAACGCCTACACTTTTAACAGGTAATAGAATAGCGCCAGCCTGCCAAACCTGGGTATATAGGTTATGTGATTTGAGTGCTTTGATATAAATATCATCAGCGGCCTGTAATAATGCTACTTTCTCCGCGGTAACTTCTCCTAATATCCTGATAGCCAATCCAGGTCCAGGGAATGGATGTCTGTTAATCATATCTGCAGGTATGCCCAGCTCAAGTCCAACTCTTCTTACTTCATCTTTAAACAAATAACGTAATGGTTCTACCAGATCAAGGTGCATGGTGTCCGGTAAGCCGCCTACATTGTGGTGCGATTTAATTGTCTGAGATGGACCATGTACACTTACGCTTTCAATTACATCGGGGTAAATGGTACCCTGACCGAGGAATCGAACACCTGCTACTTTTTTTGCTTCTTCCTGAAACACATCAATAAACAATCCACCAATTACTTTTCGTTTAGCTTCAGGGTCTGTTTTGTCTTTAAATGCATCGTAGAATAATTGTTTGGCATCTATTCCCGTTACATTTAAGCCGATTGTTTTATAGGTATCCAGTACTTGCTGAAATTCATCTTTTCTCAATACGCCATTATCTACAAAAATTCCGTGCAGTCTATCGCCGATGGCTTTACTGATTAAAGTAGCTGCAACCGTACTGTCAACTCCACCACTCAGCGCCATAATTACGTGATGGTCGCCGATTTGTTGTTTTAACTGTTCAACAGTTTCATGGATAAAAGAAGCGGGAGTCCAATCTTGTTTACATCCACAAATATTCACCAGAAAATTGCGGATTATTTTTTTGCCCTCTGTTGAATGATAAACTTCCGGGTGGAACTGGATGCCGAATAAGGCACAGGTATCATTGGTTGTTTTCTTGAAAGCTGCAATGGGAATACTTTCAGTTATCGCTGTTATTTCAAATCCTTCAGGTAAGGCAACGATTGAATCGCTGTGGCTCATCCAAACCTGTGAATGGTTGGCAATTCCCATTAATAACTGGTCTTCTTGCTGAATTTCCAGTTTAGCCCTTCCATATTCTCTTTTATTAGATTTATCGACCCTGCCGCCAAAGTTTTTTGCGGTTAACTGGGCTCCATAACACACTCCCAGTACAGGTACTTTACCGATCATTGCGGCAATATCAACATTTGGTGCATTTTCCTCATTTACGCTGAATGGTGATCCACTTAAAATGATGCCTTTTAGGCCTTCTTCAAAGGTAAAAGCCTTATGAAAAGGGATGATTTCGCAGTATACATTGGCTTCACGAACGGCGCGGGCAATCAGTTGGGTATACTGACTACCAAAATCAAGTATGAGGATTTTTTCTGTCATGGCGCGAAGGTAAATGAATTTTTGGAGGCGCTCAAGTGTATCAGCGGTTATAAAAAGACGGGGAATGGTATAGGATTCCCTGAGCTTTTTGATATTTTCGGGTTCTTAAAACAATGCTATGAGAACTTTATTGGTGATTTTGGCCATTATGGTCACTGCTGCTTCCTGTATATTTCTGGATGGCGAACGGGTAACAGGAAACGGGAACATCACTGTAGAAGATCGTGTTGGTTTGAATGCACATCGGATAAAACTGGCTGGTTTTATGGATGTAGAGCTTCGTCAGGGAACCGGAACAGAGGTAAAAGTAGAAGCAGATGATAACCTGCAGGAATATATCATTACAGAAATGGATGAGGGTGTTTTGGTGATTAAAACCAGAAATAATGTGCGGATGATCAATAGTGAGCGGATTAAGATATACATCACTACGGACCGACTGGAGCTCTTAACCTTATCCGGATCCGGTAATATCATTGGTATGGATAAGTTTACTGGTTCAGACAGGTTGAAATTGCGGGTTTCGGGAGTTGGTGACCTGAAGTTGGATCTGAATACGCCTGAACTTGAAGCTGAAATAAGTGGTAGTGGATCATTGGCTTTATCAGGTGAAACCCGGGATGCAAAAATCACGATTAATGGGGTAGGTAATTGTAATGCAGACAATTTAAAGGCAGAAAATGCCACTGTAAAAATATCAGGAAGCGGAGACGTGAAAATATTTGCCGATAGTAAGCTGGATATAACCATTCGGGGAGTTGGGTCTGTTTATTATAAAGGTGAGGCCTCCGTATCACAAAAAATAAGTGGTAGCGGGGAGGTCAAACGTTTGGAAGAATAAAAGATCAGGTAACTCAAATGGGTTACCTTTTTTATTTGAAGTAATTAACCTTATCTCCTGAAAATATAGTACGACGTTAAAGCCGATGTTATGAATTGGAAAGAAAGGATTTTATTGATATTGCTGGCCAGTGTAAACTTTACCCACATCCTCGATTTTATGGTGATGATGCCCCTGGGTAATTTCCTGATGCCTTACTTTAAAATTAGCCCCGCACAGTTTAGTGTAATAGTAGCTTCCTACAGTATCAGTGCTGCAACATCTGGTTTTGCCGCCGCTTTTTTTGTAGATCGTTTTGATCGAAAAAAGGTATTGTTATTTGGATATACCGGGTTTATAATCGGAACCATTTGCTGTGGTATTGCACCTAGTTATCTTCTTCTGCTTGCGGCACGTATTACTGCAGGATTATTTGGCGGTCTAATCGGGGCGCAGGTATTAAGTATTGTGGCAGATAGTTTCCCTTATGAGAAAAGGGGGCAGGCAATGGGCATACTGTTTTCAGCCTTCTCACTTGCATCCATCGTAGGTGTACCGGCAGCCTTATACCTTGCCGGATGGTCAGGATGGCATACACCATTTTTGGCCATTGGTGGATTAGGGGTACTCATTATAATACTTTTGAGCAAGTACCTGCCCGCCATGTCTGGTCATATTCACGGTGTTAGGGTAAAGCCATTAGAAATGGTGAAAAATGTGGTTAGTAGCCGAAAACAATTAGTAGCGCTTGGATTGTCAGGTGCATTGATGTTGGGGCACTTCCTGATTATTCCTTTCTTAAATCCATACATGGAATTCAATGTTGGATTTACGGATACACAGCGGAATATGATTTATATGGTTGGTGGACTCGCAACATTTTTTACCTCGCCGCTGATAGGAAAGCTTGCAGATAAGTATGGTAAGCATAATACATTTATCTTTTTTGCCCTCGTATCACTGGTGCCAATCTTCTTAATAACCAATATGCCGGCAATTAAATACTATTATGTGTTGATGGTTACCGGTATCTGGTTTGTGTTGAGTACTGGTAGGGGTATTCCGGCGCAAGCTATTATCAGTAATGTGGTACCCGCAGAGCAAAGAGGAAGTTTTATGAGCTTCAATGGTTCAATACAACAACTATTTTCAGGTATAGCATCGCTGATCGCCGGTGCCATAGTTATCAGCAAACCAGATCATACCATCGTGCATTATTCCTGGGTAGGCTATCTCAGCATAGCTATTGTGCTAAGCTCAGTATTCATTGCGCGTAAGTTATTGCAGTATGAAAGGGCAGGGAGTTTATAGTCGATAGTCCATGGTCCATAGTCCATAGCAGAACAACTACTATGGTCTATGGACCATGGACTATGGACCAAACAAGCTACCTCAATCTAAACACCGGATACCTCATGTGTGCGGGTTCGTAGTAGGGTGATTGCTTGTAGACAAAATCCAGTTGCGCATTTGCGTTGGCGGCAAATTTTTCGTCGGCTTTTTTCTTGTTTTCCAATTCGGTTCTTAAGGCAGGATTTGCGGCCAGATATGCTGCTGCAACATCTTCCCAGCGATAATTACTGTAACCTTCTTTTTGTTGCAGTATCGCATCAAAAAAGTTCCAGGAAAAATAACTGTCGTCTGCCCCTGGTTCCAGGGTTTCAATTAAGAAACGGTCGGCGGCCTGACCGGTATAAATAAGATAGTCGCCTTTCAGGAATTGTATTTTTTCGGTATGGGTAGTAAACTTCATGCCCGATTGTCTGTAATGCTTTTCAAAAACCCTTGTAGAAGTACGGTAATCGCTCAGTTTAGCTACTTCCACTTCAATAACCGTATCAGCTTTCAGTCTTTGCATGTTTACCTTATTGATCTCCAGCAAACTGATTACTTCATGCCAACCTTGTGGAATCAGGTAAGCTTTTGGTTTTTTAACCCATTGCTCGCCTTTAAAATAATTGTAGTATTTGATTTCTTTGGTGTATGGCTTTGTTCTGTCGTAATAGGTACGTTTCATACCTGTTACATCACTGATTTTTTGGCCTGATTCATATCCGAGGAATTTCACTATATCATGTTTAGAAGTATCAACGCGGTATGTCAAAGGGAATTCCTGTTGATTACGAACAGATTCAATGGCTTTTTTTCTTGTTTCTTTAATAGCAGTAGCTTGCTTGGTGGTTTCTTCAATAAAAGTCTGCATCAATGCATAAGTGCTTTTAACCCTTTGTTCAAAGGGCTTCAACATATGCGTTTCGGGCATAAAAGCCATTGTTTGAAAAAGGGTTGCATAACCACTACTGTACCTTGGGGCATCATAAAAACCCACCCAATTTCTTTCCGGATTTCCTCCTTCAAAACTTACATAAGGCACCAGTGGCCAGTTTTTTTCCTGCATGCCTTTATATAATGAAGGCTCTAATACATCATGCAGGTATTCACCCATTACAGTTCCTAATTTACTATGCTGGGAAGTAAGCAGGGTCATGGTATGCTGGTAATCGGCACCATCGCTTACATGGTTGTCGACAAGTATATCCGGATTGAGGAAATGAAAGATTTTAGCGAATTCTTTAGCGTTCCTGCTATCACTTTTAATAAAATCCCGGTTCAGGTCGAGGTTCTGCGCATTGCCCCTGAAGCCATAACTGAGTGGTCCTTCCTGGTTTACCCTTGAAAAACGATTCCTGTTCAAACTGCCTCCTATATTGTATATAGGAATAATGCCCAACACCACATTGTTAGGTGCTTTTATTTTTCCAGTCACGAGATCACGCAATAACATCATACTTGCATCAATACCATCAGGCTCACCTGGGTGTATCCCATTATTGATCATAATCACCACTTTATTTTCCTTGTGCCATTGAATGGGATCGTGTTTTCCGTCTGTGCTGAATAAAACGAGGTGCAGGGGATAACCCGCATCTGTTAACCCGAATTCCTTGATTTTAATGGTCGGAAATGCGGCATCCAATGCTTTGTAATAACGGATACAATTTTCATATGTAACCGTTTCCTTGCCAGCTGTTTTTTCAAAAACAGTTTCCCATTTCTGGGCAAATAATGCAGTTGCGAAGAATAGTTGTAGGAGAAGCAGTATTTTTTTCATTACTTTCAAGTTGAAAATTTATTCAAAGTAATGGAAAACCCGCATAGTATTTTACTTGTTGAGGATGAGGCAAAGCTGGGACAGATTATTCGTGATGAATTAAAGCGTCAGGGATACCTGGTTGACCTGGCTGTAGACGGCCTCGAAGCCGAACAGGCTTTTAAAGCTAAAACCTATTCTATTATACTGCTCGACGTAAACCTGCCCTATAAAAGTGGGCTTGAACTTTGTAAGGAATTCAGGCAGGCGAATAAAACTGTACCGATTGTGATGTTAACTGCAATAGGACAAATACAGGATAAAGTGGAAGCTTTTGATTTAGGAGCGGATGATTATCTGGTTAAACCATTTCATTTTGAAGAATTATTTGCCCGCGTTAAGGCATTACTGAAAAGAGCCGAAAAATCTCCCGAAGAAGAAAAGATAATAGTTGAGGACCTGATCATCGATATGAAAAATAAATCTGTGACAAGGGGAGAGCTGGAAATCAATCTTACGGCAAAGGAATTTACCCTGCTTACCTTGTTGGCCAGAAATCGCGATAGGGTGATCTCAAAGCAGGAAATACTGGAAAAAGTATGGGACCTCAGTTTTGATACAGGCACAAATACGATTGAAGTATACATTAGTTTCCTACGCAACAAAATTGATAAACCATTCGAACATAAACTGATCCTTACCAAACCGGGATTTGGTTATTATATCAAATAAATTATAACCAGGGATGAGTTTCAGACTCCGTTTTGCCCTTCGGTTCACTTTAGTCCTTGGACTGATACTGCTGATTAGTTTCGGTAGTATTTATTTTATTTATGGAAGTTTTCGTCAGCATGATTTTAGCAACCGGCTTAGTGCAGAAGCGGTAGATATGCATGATGTATTATCAAATAGCAGACATGCCGATTTGAATAGAATGGTGAAAGCAATTAATGAATTACATGGCGGGATCAGTGAATCGAGGGTTATAGCCATACGGGATTCTGCTAAACGGGTTTTTGTTACCGATCCAACTTATTCTGATAGTAATATTGTAGCGTCGCTTTTCGATAAAATCCAACCCGGTACCGATATATCTGAAAAATATGGTGACCGTCAATATATCGGGATGCATTTTACAAAGCCCAATATTCAAATGATCATTTCTGGTATCGACAAACCTGGCATGAAACGATTGCAGGTGCTTAGTATAATTCTGTTGGGTGTGTTTGCTGTGGCATTGATTGGTGCTGTATGGCTTTCATTTATTTTCAGCAACCAGGTGGTAAAACCCATTCTGGCACTGAGCAAACAAATGGAAGCAAGTTCAGTAGTAGATCTCCGCAAACGAATTCCTGAAAATGGAGAATTCGCAGAAGTGAACCTGATTGCAAAAAATTTCAATGAAATGCTGGTCAGGCTGGAAAAAACCTTCGAATTCCAGCGAAGTTTTGTACACCATGCTTCGCATGAACTAAGAACTCCGCTTGCCACCATGCTGTCGCATACAGAATCTGCATTGGCTAACCGCCTTACAGAAGAAGAATACCGGATTGTTTTGGGCTCATTAAGACAGGATCAGGAGCGAATGATCGAACTAACCAATTCTTTGTTGTTGATTTCTCAGTTTGAACAGCAAGGGTTTGATCAATCATGGCCAGTGTGCAGGATAGATGAAATTTTGTACGATAAGATCAGTATCAACATGAAAATGTTTCCTGATTTGAGTATTTCCCTTGTGTTCCTCAATACTCCTTCTTCTGATGATGATCTTACTATCAAAGGCAATGAAGCATTGCTGAAGTCTATGTTCAGTAACCTCATTCGCAATGGATATTATTACTCTACGAATAAAAAGGTGGAGATATTATTGGAAATAGCAGACAAGTCAGTGATGGTTCATGTAGATACGAAAGGGGAGCATCTGGATGAAACAGAGCGGGAAAAGATCATGATGCCTTTTTTCCGTGGAAATACTGCCCGTCAGAAAAAAACCACTGGTGCAGGATTGGGCCTCACCATTGTTCAGCGAATCATTAACATGCATAAGGGCTCATTGAAATATTCCGCTATGCCAAACCAGGTAAATCGGTTTACTGTAATATTGCCCAAAGCAAAAGATGTGTAAATAAAAAAACCAGCCAAAGGCTGGTTAGTTATTTTATAGACTTAATTACTTAATAATTAAGCAGTTGCAGTTGCTTTCTTAGCCAGTTTGCTCTTCAGGTTAGCAGCTTTGTTTTTGTGGATAATACCACGCTTTGCTAACTTGTCGATCATAGAAACAACGTCAGGAAGTTGCTCGGTATACGCCTTTGCATCGGTACCGGCTTTCAGGTCGCGGATAGCGTTACGGGTTGTTTTACCATAATAACGGTTACGATCGCGACGCTTAGCAGCTTGTCTCACATCTTTCTTAGTAGCTGAATGATTTGCCATGTTCTGTTTTTTTCAGGACGGCAAAGGTAAGGACTGGAAGCCAAAAAGGGAAATTTTTTTTAAAAAAGTCGGAAAGTCCGGGAGTCCGGAAGTCCGAAAGTACATATTTTGGACAGGATAATGCCCTCCCCCCTCAATTCTCCCGGACTTTCGGACCTTCCGACTTCCGGACTCTCCCCCCATTTCTTTCTGACTTTCCGACTTCCGGACTATTCCTCCCTCATTTCTTCCGGACTTTCCGACTTTCCGACTTCCGGACTCTCCCCCCCAAATTGGTTAAAATTTAGGCATTTTTTCTGCCTTCAATGACCGATATTTGCCAACCTGAATTTTCAATAGGAAGTATAATATCTACCCATGAAGGATTTTTCGTATATCACAAACTCACATCCAGCCTATATTGAGCGTCTTTACCAGGAATTTATTCAAAACCCTGAGTCTATCGATCCCGATATGAAAAAGTTCTTTGAAGGGTTCGATTTCGCCGTAGCAAATGGTTCTGGTACACAGGCAAATTTGAATGGAGCATCTTCAGGAACAGATAGTGGGATTGATTGGATGAAAGAGATTAAAGTATACCGTTTAATCCTGGGGTATCGGAACAAAGGACATTTACTTTCTAAAACAAATCCAATCCGCGCAAGAAAAGACAGAGGCGCCAACCTTGAGTTGTCTTTTTTTGGTTTATCAGAAGCGGATATGAACACCGTTTACCAGGCAGGTAACCTGATTGGTTTAGGGGCAGCTACACTTAAAAATATACTGAACCATCTTGAGAAATGCTATGCATCAAATGTTGGTATAGAATTCAAATATATCAGTGATCAGAAAAAAATAGACTGGCTCACCAATGAAATGGAAAGCAAGTTTACACAACCACTTTCACTCGATAAGAAAAAACGCATCCTGGAAAAACTTAACCAGGGCGTTATGTTTGAGAAGTTTCTTCATACAAAATATATTGGTCAGAAAAGGTTTTCACTCGAAGGTGGAGAAACAACCATTGCTGCATTGGATAGCATCATCAATGTTGCTGCCAACAATGATGTTCAGGAAGTAGTGATTGGAATGGCGCATAGGGGACGATTGAATGTTCTCGCCAATGTAATGGGAAAAACCTACGAACAAATATTCAGTGAATTTGAAGGCACTGCAGTAATGGATCAGACCATGGGTAGCGGCGACGTAAAATACCACATGGGATACGGCAGTGAAATACAAACACCTGACCAAAAAACCATCCACCTGAAACTGATGCCCAACCCTTCACATCTTGAAGCAGTTGATCCGGTGGTCGTTGGTTTTGCAAGGGCAAAAGCAGATGTTTTGTACAAAAGTGATTTCGATAAAATTCTTCCTATCCTGATACACGGTGATGCGTCTGTTGCCGGACAAGGTATCGTTTATGAGGTTTTGCAAATGAGCAGACTGCATGGTTATTACACAGGAGGAACCATACATTTTGTCATAAATAACCAAATCGGTTTCACAACCGATTTCGATGATGCAAGAAGTGCGGATTATTGTACTTCTATTGCTTCAATGATTCAGGCACCAGTGCTCCACGTAAATGGCGATGATGCTGAGGCAGTAGTGAAATGTGCAGAAATAGCCACCCGTTACCGTCAGGAATTT
Source organism: uncultured Sediminibacterium sp. (assembly GCF_946481145.1). The sequence goes on along the minus strand of NZ_CAMLMJ010000007.1, from coordinate 60,481 downwards.
AATGCGGATATTTTCATCGATATGGTTTGCTATCGCAAACACGGACACAATGAAGGCGATGATCCAAAATATACCCAGCCTCAACTTTATGCACTGATCGATAAACACCAGAATCCACGCGAAATCTATACCCAGTTCCTGATGCAAAACGGTGAACCTGATGCACAACAACTGGCAAAAGAAATGGAGAAAAAATTCTGGGCCGATTTACAGGAACGTCTGGATGAAGTAAAACAAAATCCACTTCCCTATAAATACCAACAGCCAGAACTGGTTTGGAAAAGCCTGGGCAAAGCCACAGAGGCCGATTTCGAGCAATCTCCTGATACGGCGATTACCCCTGAAGTATTCAAAACCTTGTTTGAAAAACTAATGCAATGTCCCGCTGATTTCAAACCGTTGAAAAAAGTGGAGAAACTGTTGCAGGATAAAATCAAACTCCTGGAAACAGAACAAAAAATTGACTGGGCAACCGCTGAGCTACTTGCCTATGGATCAATATTGTTGGATGGAAATATTGTACGCATGAGCGGACAAGATGTTAAGCGTGGTACATTCAGCCATCGTCACGCAGTGTTGAGAGATGAAAACACCAATGAAGAATACAATCGCCTGAATCATTTTCAGGAAAACCAGGAAAAATTCAGGATTTACAATTCCTTATTAAGTGAATACGGTGTTTTAGGATTTGAATATGGATATGCCATGGCTAACCCGAATGCACTCGTTATCTGGGAAGCTCAGTTTGGTGATTTCTGTAACGGTGCACAAACTATGATTGATCAGTTTATTTCGGCTGGTGAACAAAAATGGCAGCGTCAGAATGGAGTGGTGATGTTATTACCGCATGGATACGAAGGTCAGGGTCCGGAGCACAGTAGTGCCCGATTGGAGCGATTCCTGCAAATGTGTGCTGAACTGAATATGGTGATAACCAATATTACCACAGCCGCCAACCTGTTCCATTCACTTAGAAGACAACTCGCCTGGAACTTCCGTAAGCCAATGATTAATTTTTCACCAAAAGCGAATCTCAGAAACCCTGGCACATACAGTAAAACAACTGATTTTACCAGTGGTGGTTTTAAAGAAGTAATTGATGACGCTTATGTTACTGATCCGGCACAGGTTAAAAAGGTGTTGCTCTGTAGCGGTAAAATATTCTATGAACTGGCAGACAAACAGGAAAAAGAAAACAGGGGAGATGTTGCTGTTGTAAGACTGGAACAAATCTATCCGTTGCCTCATAAGCAATTGGAAGCACTGTATAAGAAGTATAGTAAAGCAACCTGGTTCTGGGTTCAGGAAGAACCATTGAATATGGGAGCAGCTTCCTTCTTGCAAATGAACCTTAAAAACATCAATTTCGGAGTAATCAGCAGAAATGCGAGCGCTGCAACGGCAACAGGTTATGCTAAAGTGCATGCTGCAGAACAAGCAGAAATTATTAATACAGCTTTCGGTATCTAATCAATAAATAGAATTGAATTTATAATTATAAACAGGTAATTCGATGATCGAAATAAAAGTACCAACAGTAGGAGAATCCATCAGTGAGGTTACATTACTTAAGTGGACCAAAAAAGATGGCGAATGGGTTGAGCGCGATGAAGTAATTGCCGAACTGGAAAGTGAGAAAGCCACTTTTGAGGTAAATGCTGAACAGGCAGGTATACTAACTACAGTTGGTAAAGAAGGAGATACACTCAATATTGGAGATGTACTGGCAAAGATTGATGAAACCGCTGCTAAACCCGAAGGGCAGCCAGCACCAAAGGAAACACCGGCTGCTGCAGCTCCGGCTGTAAAAAATGAGGCACCTGTTACCGCTGTTTCAAATGATATCAAAGCAACGCCTGTTGCTTCCGCAATTATCGCAGATAAAAAAGTTGATCCAAGTTCAATCAAGGCAACCGGTGTTGGTGGTAAAATCGTAAAACACGATGTACTGGAAGCTTTATCAAACCCTGGTAAAAAACCATTGGTTGCCGGAGGAGAATTGTTTAGCAGAAATGTACGTCAGGAGAAAATGAGCAACCTGCGTAAAACCATCAGTAAGAGACTGGTGGAAGCAAAGAATACTACTGCTATGCTAACAACCTTTAACGAGGTTGACATGACCAGGATCATGGATGTGCGTAAGCAATACAAAGACAAGTTCAAAGAATTGCACGGAGTTAACCTCGGGTTCATGAGCTTTTTTGCCAAAGCTTGTGCCATAGCACTGGGAGAATGGCCTTCTGTGAATGCTTATATTGATGGCGACCAATTAATTTACCATGATTATGCTGATATCAGTATCGCAGTAAGTACCCCCAGAGGACTTACCGTACCCGTTATGAGAAATGTGGAGAGCCTGAGCATGGCAGATGTAGAGAAAAAAGTGGTTGAACTGGCAGGTAAAGCAAGAGATAGCAAATTAACTGCGGAAGATTTACAGGGTGGAACATTTACCATTACCAATGGAGGCGTTTTTGGTAGCCTGATGAGTACTCCTATCATCAATATTCCACAAAGTGCTATCCTGGGTATGCATAAAATCCAGGAAAGACCAATGGCCATAAACGGACAGGTAGTTATCCGACCAATGATGTATCTGGCACTTAGCTACGATCACCGCATTATTGACGGAAGAGAAAGCGTAAGCTTCCTTGTTCGCGTGAAAGAATTACTCGAAAATCCAGAACTACTTCTTTTCGGAAAAGATCCGGTTAAAACCTTACTGGAAGTCTAAGCTTTATAATTCTCACGAAATTGCTGTAACTTAATTGGGAGGATCGCTATGATGGAAATCATCATAGCGATCCTGATACAACCTTGATTTGTACACCATGATGCGATTCCAGTCTTATTTCAATACGGCAATATCCCTTATTCAAGGGTATAATGGAGTTGTGCCATTGGTACATTATCTCAAACAGTATTTTTCAACAGAGAAGAAACACGGCTCGAAAGACAGAAAATATATTTCACATCTTTGTTATAGTTATTACCGGCTCGGACATGCATTAAAGGAGTTGAGTGTAAAGGAACGCTTGCGCATTGCACTTTTTTTTGCTGAAAAAGCACCGGGTTATTGGGCTGGCTTGTATAAACCAGATTGGATCAAAAACTGGAGCGAAGATCTTGTAGAAAGAGTGGCTTATGTAGAACAACAATTCCCCGTATTCAGTATCCAGCATATTTATCCATGGAAAGATGAAATTAGTTTCGGTGTTGATCAGGCAGCATTATGTTATGCGCAGTTTACACAACCCGATTTATTTATCCGAATCAGACCTGGTAAAGAAGCTTTGGTTAAAGAAAAATTACGCGCAGCAGAAATTCATTTTAAAGAAATTGCAAATGATAGTCTGGCTTTGGCGAATGGCACCAAATTGGATACTGCTTTACAAATAGATGAAGAAGCTGTAATTCAGGATCTGAATTCGCAAAGGGTAAAACAATTCTTTCCTGAAAAATTGGAACAATCACCAGTGCGTGTTTGGGATTGTTGTGCAGCAAGTGGAGGGAAATCAATACTAGCTACAGATTATTTTAAGCAAATTGATTTAACCGTTTCAGACACACGCAGTACTATACTTCAAAACCTGGGGACACGTTTTGAAAGGGCAAAAATCACCGGCTATCAATCTTTTCAGGCTGATATTTCCACCTCTACTTTTACACCACCCGAAAATGGATTTGATTTAGTTATCTGTGATGCGCCTTGCACAGGTAGTGGTACATGGTCGAGAACTCCGGAACAATTGTTCTTTTTTGGTCCAGATAAGATTACTTTATTTACTACTTTACAGAAAAAGATCATTCTTAATACTGCAAAAACAGTAAAACCTGGAGGTTACCTATTATACATTACCTGTTCTTTATTCAAAAGAGAAAATGAAGAGGTAATTACTCATCTCCTTACAGAGAATGACTCACTGGAACTGGTTAAACAGGAATTGCTGACAGGGTATAACCAAAAATCGGATACCATGTTTGTTGCGTTGCTTGTGAAAAAAGCCTGATCTGATTAAAGATTCATTAGCGCGCCGCGCTGAATGATTCCTCCACCGATTACATCATTCCCTTCATAAAATACCGCACTCTGGCCGGGAGCTATGCTCTTTACATTTTCGTAAAAATGTGCCCTTATGCCATTCTCGCTGGTATATAAATTAGACAAAGCGCCGCGATCTTTATAACGGATTCGGGTGATGGCTTCCATACCATCAGTAATACCATCGTATTTTATCCAGTTGATTTTTCCAACCTGCATATCGTTTTGTTCGAGGTCGGTTTCTTCTCCAAGTGTAACGGTATTGGTATCTGGGTCAATTGCGGTTACATAAGCAGGTTTACCTAATGCAATGTCTAATCCTTTGCGCTGGCCGATGGTATAGAATGGGTATCCTTTATGTCTGCCTAATTGTTTTCCCGTTTTATCAACAAACCATCCGCCATCAACTTTAGCTTCCAAGCCGTCTACATTTCTTTTCAGGAAACCCCGGTAATCATTATCAGGCACAAAACAAATTTCGTAACTCTCACTTTTTTTCGCTAGTTCAGGATAGCCCATATCCATGGCCATCTGACGAATATCTTTTTTGTGGTATTTACCCAGGGGCATCATGGTGCGACTTAACAATTCCTGATCAAGTCCCCATAAAACATAGCTCTGATCTTTGGTTTCGTCAAGACCCTTACTAATTACATAGCGTCCGTTATCATGTTGTCTTACTTCAGCATAATGTCCGGTAGCAATAAAATCGCAGTTAAGCGCATTGGCTCTTTTGAGTAATGCCCTCCATTTGATATGGGTATTGCACATCACGCAAGGATTGGGAGTGCGGCCTGCAAGGTATTCTTCAACAAAATTTTCAATGACAAAACCACCGAATTCCTCGCGGATATCTAAAATAAAATGCGGAAACCCATGGTGCACTGCTGCCTGTCGGGCATCGTTAAAAGAATCGATATTACAACAACCTGTTTCCTTTGAACTGGTGCCACTGCTTGCATAATCCCATGTTTTCATGGTGATACCCACCACTTCATACCCTTCATGGTGTAACATGAGTGCCGTAACGGTACTGTCAATACCGCCACTCATTGCCACCAACACTTTTCCTTTACGGCTCATGATAAAAATTATTAGTCTGCAAAAATACGATAACCCACTGAATTGCCTCTAAGAAGCGCTTTTCAAAGCCACTGTCAGGCTTTCGAAAAACGAAAAATCACTAAAATGGCCATATTATGGTTCAAAATCAGGAAAACCACTGATATCCGGTCTGGTAAAAATTGCGGTAAATACGCTAACCGGGAAACATCATTTTCCCGATATTTACCAAAATTGATCGTTATGATAAAACTATTGGTAATCGGAAACCTGGGTAAAGACGCCGTTTTAAATTCGGTAAATGGAAAGAATGTGATCAACTTTACCGTTGCACATACGGAAAGATACAAGGATGCCCAGGGTGTTCAAAAAGATCGTACTGTTTGGGTAGATTGTTCATACTGGACAGATCGCACAGGTGTGGTTCCATACCTTAAAAAGGGAACACAGGTTTATGTAGAAGGTAATCCGGATGTAAGAACCTATACCACACAGGATGGAAGAAATGGAGCAACCTTAACACTAAGGGTGCTTACCATCCAGCTAATTGGTTCAAAAAATAATGAAGGAGGAAGTCCATCACCACAAGGTAATTATGGAAATAGTTCGGCCCCTTCTGCACCGGCTTATAATAGTCAGCCTTCAGTAAGTACACCAAATGAACTTACTGAACCAATGGATGATTTACCATTCTAGTAACAGTTATACTACTTAAAAAATAGGGGCTCAATATAATTGGCTCCTATTTTTTTTGATGACCCCCAACCTAAACTTCATTAAACAGTTTTGTACCTTGCGCCAATGGATCAACAGTTTTCATACCAGGAGCTCTATCAATTTACCTATAACGTATTTAAAGCAATGGGTTGCTCAGAAACGGATGCAACCACTGCAACAACCGTATTGCTATCAGCAGATTTAAGAGGTATTGATAGTCATGGTGTGGCAAGACTCAGCGGGTACGTACGTTTATGGGAAGTAAACCGAATCAATACCAAACCTGATATTAAAATTGTACACGAAACACCATCAACAGCAGTCGTAGATGGAGATGCTGGTTTAGGTCTTGTTGTAGCTCCTTTCGCAATGCAGGTAGCCATTGAAAAGGCAAAACTGGCAGGTACCGGATGGGTATCGGTGCATAATACCAATCACTTTGGTATTGCTGGTTACCATGCGATGATGGCACTGGAACACGAAATGATTGGTATGGCTATGACCAATGCCAGTGCACTGGTAGCACCTACTTTTTCTATTGAAAGAATGCTAGGTACCAACCCGATAGCAGTAGCCATTCCCGCTGGAACTCAACCTCCTTTTGTTGCAGATATGGCAACAACAACTGCAGCAAATGGGAAACTTGAAATATTACAAAGAAAAAATGCAGAAGCCCCTTTAGGTTGGGTGCAAGACAAAGAAGGCAACCCAACAACCGATGCTAATATCCTGAAACAGCAAGGAGCGCTTTTGCCACTTGGTAGCGATAGAGAGCATGGTAGTCATAAAGGTTATGCCCTCGGAGCCATTGTAGATATTTTCTCCGCCGTATTAAGTGGGGGTAGTTATGGTCCATGGGCCCCACCATTTCCTGCTTATGTACCAATGCCTGAAAATATGCCGGGTAAAGGATTAGGACATTTCTTCGGCGCCATGAGAATAGATGCTTTCAGACCTGCGGAAGAATTCAAACAGCATATGGATAACTGGATCGATAGATTCAGACAAGCTAAGCCCGCTCCCGGACATGAAAAAGTGCTTATTCCCGGAGATCCTGAAAGAGAATATGAAGCAGATAGAATGGAAAAAGGAATTCCGATCGTAGCACCAGTAGTTGCCGATCTTAAAGCAGTAGGAGAGCGTTTTGGGATAAAGCTGGTAAATTAAAGGCATGGCTGTCCGGGGAAAAGAGCTTCTAGCCTCTAGCTTCTAGCTTCTAGCTTTTTTTTACTATTAATTCAACCGTCAACAAGCATAAGGGTGGTAATTAAATATTTCTTTAAGTAGGATTTTTACAAAACAAATTCACTAGCCCTGTCATTTATTCAAATAATAGCAGAAAGCCTAAAATAGGCACCATTCAAGGCTTGTAGCTTGCGGCTTGCAGCTTGCAGCCAATTTTCCCAGACCCCCAGGCACTAACGAACGTTCTTTAAAAACCTTGACTTTTTTAGACACCTTAAGTTACCTTTGCCCCTCATTTAACAACCATCTAAACCGGGGAGGAGTAGCTATGAAAATAATGAAGTTCGGCGGTACAAGTGTAGGTAAGCCGGAACGCATGCATCAGGTATCTCAGTTGATTACAAAAGATGCTGAATCTAAAATTGTGGTATTGAGTGCACTTAGTGGCACCACCAATGCTCTCGTGGAAATCAGTAATAACCTTTCTTCAGCAAACAGGGATATTGCCAAACAAAAGATCGATCTCCTCGAAGCGCATTATAGAAATTTTGTACTGGAACTGGTTAAAACAGATACTGTAAGGGCAAAAGCAAATGCAGTTGTTTCTGAACATTTTGAATTCCTGAATATTATTCTTCGTATTTCATTTAGTGAGGCTTTAAATAAAGATATTCTTGCACAAGGTGAGCTGATGAGTACCAAGCTTTTTTCTTGTTACCTGGAAGAGCAGGGTATTGACCACATGTTATTACCTGCATTGGAATTCATGACCATTGATGCCAATGAAGAACCACAACTTGCCGTAATAAAAGGCAAGCTGAATAATATTTTACAACAGCATACCGATAAAAAATTATTTATTACGCAGGGTTATATCTGCCGCAATGCAAAAGGGGAAGTCGATAACCTGAAAAGAGGTGGTAGCGATTATACAGCATCACTGGTCGCCGCAGCTATTAATGCTTCTGTGTGTGAAATTTGGACAGATATCGATGGTATGCACAATAACGATCCAAGGATTGTAAATAAAACAGTAGCAATTGAGCAACTTAGCTTTGATGAAGCGGCGGAGTTGGCTTATTTCGGGGCTAAAATTCTGCACCCCACCTGTATCTGGCCCGCACAACAAGAAAATGTGCCCGTAAAATTATTGAATACCATGCAGCCCGAAGCCGCAGGTACCGTAATTACCAAAGAAGCCGGAAGTGTTGGTGTAAAAGCAGTAGCCGCAAAAGACGGTATCATTGCTATTAAAATAAAAAGCAGCAGAATGTTGCTTGCTTATGGCTTTCTGAGAAAAGTATTCGAAGTGTTTGAAAAATACCGCACTTCAATTGATATGATCACTACATCTGAAGTAGCTGTATCTGTTACCATTGATAATGATGAAGCATTAGTAGGCATTGTAAAAGAATTGGAACCCTTTGGAACGGTTGAAGTGGAGAAAGGACAAACCATTGTTTCTATTGTCGGCAATGAAATTGCTAAAACAGATCATGTACTTCAAAGACTCTTTAATGCCATCCAGGAAATTCCAGTGACTATGGTAAGCTATGGTGGAAGTCCTCATAATATTTCCCTCCTGGTACCAAGTGATCATAAAACAAAAACATTGCAGCTATTAAACAGCGGTTTATTTGGTCTGTAAGAATGTTAAATAAGGTTAATATTTAAGCCATCCTTTTTACAGGATGGCTTTTTTAATAGAACTTGGTTCTTTAAACATGCTTATGAATCTTGGGAAACTGCTGATTTTCTTTGCTATCTGGTTAATTCCATCTTCAATTCTTGCACAACAAACGCTTAAAGGAAGGGTGTTAGCAGCAGATACCAAACAACCCATTCATTTGGCCAATGTTTTTTTGAGCAATACATCGATCGGAACTGTTACTAATGCCGAGGGTTATTTTACCATTGAACATTTCCCGCAGGGAAGGTATGATGTGGTAGTATCCTGTATTGGATATGAATCTTTTGTCACTACAATTCAGAGCGCTCAATTACCCAAAACCATTGATATTAATCTTGTTCCTAAGGTGAATATTTTGCAGGAAGTAATTGTAGAACCCTATGAAAAGAATGGATGGGATAAATACGGGAAATTCTTTCTTGATAATTTTGTAGGTACTTCTGCATTTGCTAAAGAATGCAAATTAAAAAACCCGGAAACCATTCGGTTTAGATACAACAAAAAAGAAAATATTTTAAGGGCATTTGCCGATGAGCCAATAATACTTGAAAACAAGGCATTGGGTTATATACTGAAATACGATCTTAAAACCTTTGAATACAATTACAGCACCCGTATTTTTTATTTCCAGGGATATCCTCTTTTCGAAGAAATGGAAACAGGACGGAAAAGGTTACAGGAAAGATGGGAAAACAGAAGAGCAGATGCTTATTATGGATCACTCATGCATTTTATGCGTTCCTTGTTCCGTAATCAATTAATACAGGAAGGTTTTGAAACCAGGAAACTGATTAAAATAAGTGAGGAAGAAAAGAAAAGGGTAAGAACATTATATAATAAACGAGCCTATACTAATGGTGTTGGTAATATTGTGGTAAACGACAGTATATTAGGACAAGGAAATGCCGATAGTGCAGCTTATTATAGAAAAGTAATGAGGCAACCGGAAAAAATGAATGTGCTGATTGATAAAGTGCTGCCTGGTGATAGTATCGCATTTGCGATAGATAGTCTTACTGCCGGACTTTATTTCGAGGACCACTTACAGGTTATTTACCTGTATAAGCAAGTGCCAGATGAATATGTGCAGGCAAATGGGTTATCGGTAAGGGCTAAATCTCCAGTGGTTTCTGAAATATTTCTAACCCGTAAAAATACCATAGCAGTGCTGTCTAACGGCAGTTACTACGAAGGTATTGACCTCATTTCATCAGGTTATTGGGGATGGTGGGAGAAGCTGGCTACCATGTTGCCATACGACTATAAACCACCTCCCCGAAAAAAATAAACATGGCTTAGTTCAATATCTTTTCAAGCCAGTTTACATTACTGGTACCTTTTACAGCATCCAGGTCTTCTGCACTTAAGCCTCTTAAAAAGCTTTTGTATCCGGAAAGCATACTGCCATCTGAAAAAGTAGTTTCACAGTATGAGTTGAAAACATTATAGTTATAAGACTTGGCTGATGAAGCAATTTTTTCTACACAACCAGATACATCATTCCAGTTCGCATTAATTTTTCCCCTTATTTCATTGAATACCCCACAAGATACTTTTTGTGAAGCCGCAAGCATCCGATACACTTCTTTTTCAACAAGATTATGATAGTCTTGATTTTTTAGTCTGTATTCACTGGTTTTACTGCTAAAAACTGATCTTGCACTACTAACATCTGCGGCACTTTTTGTTGCTTCGAGATTAGCATCTGCTTTTTTTCTATCGTACCCAGGTTTTATTTTCGCAATTTCTGCATCCTGCACTTTTGAAAGATTGATGGTCAGGTCCCAGACTTCCTTTTTCAGTTGTTGATTTTCTTTTTCCAGTTGCGAAATTTTGTTCTTCGTATTTGTCTTATAGGTCAGTATTTCTTTTTCAAGTGCAACAATATCTCTTACTAATTCGGTTTGTTGAATTTTAAGCACCTGTTTAATGCTGTCTTTGAGATTAATGGTTCTGAGTTGAGCATCAACTTTAATCTTTTGTCCTTTTAATGTACCCAATTGCTCATTTAGAGGTCTTAGGTATTCTTCTTCATCCAATTTCAACTGGTAAATATTCTTTTCATTTATAGTAACCTTCTCGTTTCGCTTTTGTTTTTCGTTTTCGGTTTTTTCTTTTACAGCTTCACGAATTGAGTCAGAAGCAGTTCTGAACTCATTTTCATATCGTATAATACGGGCCTTATAAATGGCTACTTTATCTTCTGCTATAAGTATAGTGGTTACATAGTTCATGAGATCCTGGGCCCATGATTTGTGTTTAGCTTTAGCTTCTGCGTAAACTTTTGTATCGTACGAGCGACTATGTGCAGTTATTTCTTTACAATAATTCTGATTAGCGGTTTCCAGGTCATTTATCTGTTTCTGCTTGGCTATTTTACCATTGTCATTTTTCTCGTAATTCTGTATTTGAACACGCTTTAATGCGATACGCTCATTGTATTTCTGTCTTGTAGCTTCAAGTTCAGGTGTAGTGGCTGGTATTGCATATCCTTTAACCTCACCGAGGTGTTTCACAAAATCAATCCCTTGTTTTTCAAATTCAGACTTATACTTGCCACACTGACTGCACTTTGCACCTTTTTTCATATCATCTATCAATGCATCTCTTTCCTTAATGATAGCCGCTAATTCTGCCTGCATATCGCGCACTTTTGCTCTCATGGCACTGTCAAGCGAAATCAACTGTTTTTTATATAGCTCAATTTTCAATTTATTTTGCTCTATCATATTCGCCTTGCTTTCTATAGAGGAAACTTCACCACTGCCAGCGGTTTGACCATATGCTATTTGTTGAAAAATGCACAACAGAAAAGTAAAGGCAAGCGATTTGTATATAGAAGGCATATTCATAAGAAAAAGACTTAAGCAAATAAATAAAAATTATTGTCCGAATGGATCATCTTCAGCGGCAAGCAAAGCTTTCAAATGATTAAAGGCTTTGGATATTTTTTGGAAATTATCCGGATCAGCTTTCAGGTAAGGCATATTACCATAGCTCACACTACTCGTTGTACCATTATTATAGTGAATACATACATTTCCTTTTAAAGAAAGCCTGAGTTCATTAATAGGAGAATTGGATCCATTTGAGTATTCAGTGATTGAACTAATGAGTTTAGGGTTAAACTCATAACTTACCAAACGCTGACTGTTAATCCAGAATTCGATTTTAATTCCTTTTTCTGTTTGTGTTACATTGCAGGTAGTTATCTTTCCAATCGACCCATTATTATTTGACCATTCATGTCCTATGGTTTCTTTTAATTTCTTGCTCAGGTAAGAAATGGTTTCACCTTTTGTCAGGGTTGGAGTTTGGGCCTTCAACTGTACAGCGAATAATACCGGAATAAGCAGGTAAAAAAATTGTTTCATAAAAAACTTTTTCAAAACTTAATAATACGAATTGGGGTATTGTATTGCACAAAATTGTCACAAGGTCAGTATTACATGTCAGGAAATTCGAAATTACCAGATTATTCGCAATTTGAAATACACATAAATGGTTATTTATACAGGCTCCGATATAACCGGATTGTTATATCGCATTTAGTATTTCTACTATGCATTGCTGTACTTTGCTCATTTCATCGCTGGTAATACAGTATGGAGGCATCAGGTAAACTGTATTGCCGAGGGGTCTGATATATATTCCTGATTGCATGGCTTTTTGTGTAATGGTACTACTGATTTCATTCAGGTATTCTTTTTTTCCCTGTGTAATTTCGAAAGCAAGGATCGTTCCGAGTGTTCGTATATCTTTTACGGGAAAATCGCCTTTTTGTATAATATCGGCCAACTGTAATTGCTGTGCAGATATCCAGTCAATTTGCGTGTAACAATCAGCTGTTTCTAATAGATCCAGGCTTGCTATTGCTGCTGTACAGGCTAATGGGTTTGCTGTAAATGAATGTCCGTGGAAAAAAGTTTTTAAGGCGTCGTCGTTCACATAAGCCTGATAAATTTCATCTGTACAGGCAGTTACGCCAAGCGCCATAGTGCCTCCCGTTAATCCTTTACTCAGACAAATAATATCTGGTTTATTTTCCATGTACTCGCTGGCAAAAAGCTTACCCGTTCTGCCAAATCCGGTCATGACTTCATCCGCAATACAAACAATATTATGTTCTTTGGCTTTGCCCAATAATTGGTCCAGTAAAGCGGGCTCATACATGTTCATACCGCCTGCACCTTGCACCAGTGGCTCATAGATAAATGCGGCTGTTTGGGCAGCATGGGCATCTATGGTTGCTTTTAATGCGGTTATATTTTCAGTGGTTGGCGTATCTATAAAAATCACATCAAATAATAAATCATGGAATGCGAGGGTAAATACACTCCGGTCGCTAACACTCATAGCACCAAAAGTGTCTCCATGGTAACTATTGTTGAAAGCGATGATTTTATTTCTTTGTTTTTGCTCCTTGTTCCACCAGAATTGAATGGCCATTTTAAGGGCCACTTCAGTAGAAGTAGAACCATTATCGCTGTAAAAAATCCTGGCAAAATCGCCGGGTAATTTAGGTATTAATCTTTCCGCAAGGGTAACGGCTGGTCGATGGGTAAAACCTGCGAAAATTACCTGCTCCAATTCAAGTGCCTGCTGGTATATTTTTTCGGCAATATAGGGATGGGCATGTCCATGTAGGGTAACCCACCAGCTACTAATGGCATCAATATAGGTTTTGCCATTTTCGTCGAATAACAGGCTTCCTTTTCCCTTAATAATGGGAATGGGGGCCGACATGTTTTTCTGCCTCGTGAAAGGGTGCCAGATATACTTTTGGTCCTTTTCAATTATACTCATACGGCAAATGTAATATGTAAACGGCAGCAGAACAGCCTTTCTGCGAGGTAGTTTTGCGTTGTTTTAAGGTTGATGCAACGTAAGCGCATAACCTTGTGTCAAAACCTCGAATTCATTGCATGCAGGACGAACAAAAACTGGTAAAAGACTGCCTGAGACAGGTGCCAGCGGCCCAGAAGCTGCTGTATGATTCCTATGCGGAGCAGATGCTCGGTACCTGTTACCGTTATACGAAAAGCATGAATGATGCGGAAGAAGTATTACAGCAGGGATTTATTAAGGTATTTCAGAACCTGCACCAGTTCAGATCGGAGGGAGACCTGGGTGCCTGGATAAGGCGGATTATGGTAAATACTGCCATTAATTACCTCAAACGAAAGCCCCGTTACCAGCTCGATCTTGCATTTGAAGATGCTCAATTACACCCTGTAGATACACAACAACCGGATATTCATCTGAATATGAAGGATTTATTGAATTTGATACGCCAGCTACCAGCGGGGTATCAGACCATCTTTAACCTTTATGCTGTGGAAGGATATTCACATGTAGAGATCGCAAAAATATTAGGCATCAGTGAGGGAACCAGCAGGTCACAATATGCAAGGGCCCGGGGTTTACTGATTAATTGGCTGGAAAAACATTCGCTAACAGGAAAAAAAGATCGTTATGTCCGATAAGTCTTTTGAACAACAGGTTCGGGAAGAACTTTCTGACTTGCGCATTAAACCAAATGCAGTAGTATGGGATTCTGTTGCTGCAAGTTTAAAGAAAGAAAAAAAACGTCGCTGGGTTTTATGGATGTTTTTTCTATTGGCGGGATTATCTGTTGCCTCTTTATGGTGGATGTATCAATTTAATAATCAGGAAGAAGTAATTAGTCAACACAAACAGGTAACAGAACCAAAACAAAATACTGAAACAAATTCAATGCCGCCTGCTACCTTACAACCTGGCATGGAAAAGACTGATATAGTTACTGGCAATATTCAATCTGCAAAAAATCTTACAGCAAAAAGTCGTATCAATTTTAATGGATCAAATATTACTTCGAAATCATTGGCAGATGCACCTGTTGGTAAAATTGAATCTACTTTGAAGAAGGATGGATTGATCACCCAGATTCCTGTTACAGAAAAATTAACGGAAAGAAAATGGATGGATACTTCTCTGAATAAAATTGCCACTGAAAAAGAAGCGCTAGAGGAAACATTTACAAATGCTAATACAACGGTAACAACTGACTCTTCGGCTAGTACTTCAACTCAAGATATCAATAAGGCTGATTCTACAATAATCCAACAAAAAAATGAATCGCAAAGATTAACAGAAAATGCAGATTCTGTTGTTACAAAAAAAGAATCGAAAAAAAATAAATGGCAATGGCGTGCCGGTGCGAATTTGGGTTTTAGTGGTATACGCAATTCATTACGTTCCTTATTTGAAAAGACGAATGAGAATGCTTACAGCAATGCATTCATGGGTAATGGGTCACCAATAACTACTCCGCCGGGGACTTCAGGATCTGTTGGTTCAAACAATAATACTCCCGTAGTGAGGGATGCTTTTTCTTTTGGAGCTTTTGTAGAACTTATAAGACCATTCGGAAAACGTTCGCAGCATGCGATCAGTGTAATTTCAGGTTATCAATTGTACACTACCAAAACAGGTATTGGAGCTGTTAATAACGGAACGGTTCAATTTAGTAATGTAAACCGTACAAATGAGGCGAACCGTTATTATTCAATTAAAGACAGTACCTCCTATACTTCCAATTATCATTTTCTTCAAATAGGTCTTCGATATGCCCATACTTTGAACTGGTTTAAAAAAGCCGATATGCATTGGTATGGAGGAATAGGTACCAATATACTTATAGCTAGTAATGGCTTACATCTGGGTAACAATGGATCAGGTACTTATTTGTTTCAAAATAAGTCGTTGATTCGTTCGGTGCAATTGGATATATCCGGTGGTATTGATATTGGGTTGGGTAAAAAGAAAACAATTTATGTAGGTCCACAAGTGCAATATTTCCTGAGTAATTTGTCTAAGCAAGCTGGTGTAAACCAGCATTTATTTTCTCCTTCTATTAGAATGACCTTAAATATTAACCGAAGCAATAAGTAATGATGCAACGGTAGTAATGATGGTGGGGTCAGACAAGTATTAAACATATTTGTATGAAAACACAATACTACTGCTTATTGGCCATCCTGATTTTTTTTACCGGATGTATGAAAGATACGGTGGAAGAATCATACAGTTTTTATCGACCAGTTTACCAAACGAAAGACGAAGTAAAAGCCGGTATCCGAAATGCGTCCTCCACAGCAATTGAGAACCCGGGTAAAATCGTTTTGTTGGGAAATTATTTATTTCTCAATGATGTAGATAAAGGGATTCATATAATTGACCTTGCTGATATAACAAAGCCACAAAAAATTGGCTTTATACATATTCCAGGATGTATGGATATGGCTGTTAATGGAACAACTTTATATGCCGATTGTTATACAGATCTGGTTACTATTGATATTGCAGACCCACACCAGGTAAAAGTGAAGCAATTTTTGAATGGTGTATTTCCACATCGTTATTACGGTTCATTTATTGCAGATACTTCACAGGTAATACAAAAATGGGTAAAAGTAGATACCGTCATAAAAAGAGATTATCCAGGACCTGTAAGGGGAAATAATTTTGAATTTAATTCCGGTGGTTTAATGTTTTTCTCTTCCTTCCGTTCCAACACAGGAGCATTTGCTGGTACTGCGGCTACAGGTATTGCAGGATCAACAGCACGTTTCGGGCAACAACAGCAACGTTTATATACAGTGAGTCATGATGACCTCAAAGTGTTTAATGTAACAGTACCTGATGCTCCGGTATATGTTAAGGAAATAGCTCTTAACAGGGGCGATATTGAAACAATATTCCCCTATCAACAAAATCTGTTTATTGGCGCACAAACAGGTATGTACATCTATAATGCCTCGAATCCGGATAATCCGCAACCACTTGGTCAATTTGTTCACACAAGGGCCTGTGATCCTGTAATTGCCGAAGGTGATTATGCATTTGTAACACTAAAAGGAGGAGGCCTATGTGGTGGTTTTAACAATCAACTGGATGTATTAAACATCAAAAATCTGCAATCACCACAGTTAATTAAATCCTATCCATTAGCTGGTCCAAGGGGACTGTCAAAAGACGGAGATCTACTGCTTATTTGTGATGGAACCAGTGGTCTGAAAATATTTGATGCCAACAATGTATCGGCTATCAAACTCATTAAAACAATCGTTGGGTTTGATGCAGTAGATGTAATTGCATATCAGGGTGTGGCCATTGTTGTAGCGACTGATGGAATTTACCTGGTAGACTATCAAACACCTGTAGATGCAAAGCTGGTGAGTAAAATTCAGGTTTCTAAAAATTAATAGTTAAAAGCAGTGATATGAAATATTTACTTTCTCTTTTGCTTTTATGTTTTTGTGTAATGGCTGTAGCACAAAAATCGAAACAAACTAGATCATACCTGATGCCACAAATAGGAGTGTTAGATGGAGACCACTCAACAAGCTTTCAATTTCAGGTAGTTGGTGGTATCCAAAAAAATAACTGGCAATTTGGAATTGGAACGGGATTAGACTACTACAAGATTAGGTCTTTGCCGTTATTTCTGGATACCCGATATTTTTTTGGCAAAGACAAGAGAGCATTTGCGGTTGTGAACCTTGGGTATAGTATTCCCTGGCCGTTAGAGGAGCAATACAAAATTGTTTACCTAGCAGGGGGAAACATAAAAAGCGAATTCGAAATGGGTCTTTATACAGATGTTGGTATTGGATACCAAATCCCATTAGGGAAAAAGCAGTTGCTTTCATTCAGCTTAGGTTATTCCGTAAAGAAGAACACAGAAATCTACGATAGGCGTTATGATTGGATATGGGGGTGGCCGGTACCTCAACCCGGATCACTGGATAATGAAAGGCGTATGGATTACACGTTTCGACGGTTATCGTTTAAAACGGGCGTCAGACTTTGGTAAATAAAGCGCTAATCTTTTTGTTTGGTTTTGAAGCGGGTCAACCCTTTTGATGCATTTGATACAGTAATGGCAATGCGATCAATTCGGGTTGATTCTTTTTTTGCTGCTTTAATCCAATCCAGGTATTCCTTTTGAAAACTTTCTTTGAACTGCATAAAGTTTTGGTAGGCAGTTGGTTCATCTTTTAAACAGGTCAGTAAATCATCCGGTAATTCCAGCGGGCCATCATCCGGGTAAATGGAAACAATGATATAATCTCCGGCCTGTTTTGCAATTTTTTTTCGGAGGACAGCATTTACCGGTAAGAATAGCTGTCCATTACCCATGGGCATAAGTTTGTATTTCTCGAATGGCACACCATCAATACTTCCTTTTACTGTTACCCAGCCAAATGGATTGTTCTTGTTTTGTTTTATTTCAGGAATGCGGGCAAATGTCCAACCACCTTTACCCGGAAATTTTTCCAGTAAATATTGTTTATCAGTGATTGATTTCATCTTTTAAAAAATGGAGATTTCGCTGAATGCCTTTGAATTTGCTTCTTTTTAACGGAGAATGTTTGAATAGTTGTTTGAAATTTTCTTCAGACATTGCTTCCCATTCTTTTGTACTAAGGTTTAGGATCGCAGGAATCGGATTAAAGGCCGGTTCATGATGTGGTTTACTGAAACGGTTCCAGGGGCACACATCCTGACAGGTATCGCAGCCAAACATCCAGTTTTCAAATTTCCCTTTCATTTCAGCAGGTATCAATGCATCTTTTAATTCTATTGTATAATAGCTGATGCATTTACTTCCGTCGATGGTTTTATTGTCGAGAATGGCATCTGTTGGACAAGCATCAATGCATTTCGTGCAGGTGCCGCAGAAGTCTTTGGCAAATGGATCATCGTAGGGGAGTTCTATATCAACGATTAATGTTGCAATAAAAAAGAAAGAACCATTACTTTTTGTAATCAGGTTGCCATTTTTGCCGATCCAGCCGGCACCACTTCTGGTGGCCCAGCTTCTTTCAAGAACAGGTGCAGAATCAACAAAGCCGCGCCCCTGGATGTCACCATATTCTTTTTTTATTAGATCAAGAAACTCATGGAGTTTAGCACGGATAACTTCATGATAATCTTTTCCCCATGCATATTTTGATATGCGAGGGGCATCTGAGGATTGTTCTGCTGAGGGGTAATAATTTTTTAAAACTGTAATAACCGATTTTGCGCCGGGTACCAGTTTTGTTGGATCAATTCGCAGATCGAAATGATTTTCCATGTAATTCATACCGCCATGATAGTGCTGGTTTAACCATCTTTCCAGCCTTCGTGCATCTTCATCTAATACAACAGCTTTTGCAACTCCACAGTAGTCAAAGCCTAAATCGTAAGCTGTTTGTTTAATGCTCATAGAAAAATGACTACTTAAATTTGGTATTTATTTTTTGGCTATATATCTTCCCATCCAGTTAGCTGTAGCAGTATTCATGATACTGTTGATTGTCCCCCCCCCTAGTTCAATGGCTAATAAGATCAAAACAATATAATTTTTGTTTTGAATCCAAGTAATACTGGTTGCTTCTATATATAACTCAATAAAGATAATGCGCTATGAGTAAATTGATTTTATTTATCTCAGTATTTGTTTTTGTAGTACAGTCTTTTGGGCAGACAAAGTACCCAACTAAGTTTAAAAAGGTAGCCTTGGAAGATTTTGCACCCGTTTCTTCTGTAATTGATTCCTCGACAGATGCGGTAGTTTTGTTTGATGTTGCCAGTTCTGAGTTTGAAGGAAATAATGCCGGTGATTTTTCCCTTATTTTTAAAAGACATAGACGTGTTTTAATAAAGAAGAGAACAGCTTTTGATCAGGCCACGGTTTCTGTTGCCCTTTTTTCTTTGGGATCTTCAACTACTACCGAAAGGCTCACCGATCTGCAAGCTTCCACCTATTATATGGATAATGGAAGGATAGTAGAAAAGAAGATTGAGAAAACGGCTATTCTATCAGAGAAAGTAAACAGTGCACTTAGTTTAACAAAATTTACCTTCCCAGATGTACAACAAGGGTGTATCCTTGATTATTCTTATATTATAAAATCTCCATTTTACGACAGGTTGAAATCATGGGTTTTTCAAGGAAAACATCCTATTCTTTGGAGCGAGTATACAGTTACCATTCCTTACCTCTTTGATTATGTTACAACCCAATATGGTTATCTTCCATTTAATGTAGATACCTTATCAAAGAAATTTCAGAATTATACAATTAATGTCCCTAACACTAATTCTGGTATGTCTTCAGAATTATATAGTCTTTCAGGAGATGCTATTACCAATACATGGGTAATAAAAGATGCTCCACCATTCAAGGACGAACCATACGTTTCAACCATAGATAACCATCTGTCACAAATTAGATTTCAATTACAAGCCATTTTGTATTCTGAATCGAATATCAAAAAAATCGTAAAAGATTGGCCAACAACAGCCGAGGACTTGATGAAAAGTGAAAACTTTTCGAAAGATATTTACAGCAGTAATGATTGGCTAAATAATCAGCTTGCAACATTATCAAAAGATGCTACCGGATTAGATTTAGCTATGAAAATTTATGCATTTGTGCGTGATAATTATATATGCAACGATAAGAATGCACAATATTTGTCTCAATCTTTGAAAAAAACATTCCAGGAAAAGTCTGGAAATGTAGCAGATATTAATTTGTTATTAACCGCAATTCTGCGTAAAGCCGGATTACAGGCATTCCCAATAATACTAAGCACCAGAGATAATGGAAAGGTAAATGACGAAGTACCTTTGCTTTCTCAATATAATTATGTAATCTCAAAGTTAGAAATTGATGGTACAGTTTACTTGTTAGATGCCTCAGAGAGCAAAGCTGGTTTTGGACATTTAACAGCAGCTTGTTATAACGGAACTGGCCGGACTATTGACAAAATGCCTTATTTAGTTCAGCTTAGTGCAGACTCGGTCACTAATTTTAATAGCATAAATATCAAGTTGAAAAATGGGCAAGATGGAAAACTTACCGGAAACGCCTATGTCCAGTTCGGTAAATTCGAGAGCATTGATTACAGGAATAAATATGCAACAAGCCAACCCGATGAAATAGTAAAGTCTATTGGGCAAGAGTACTCAACCATATTCAAGGTAAGTAACCTCATTATGGATGATTTTAAGAATTATGACGCGCCGTTATCGATGAAATATGATTTGAATACGGCTGGCCTTGATAGTGATGAAGAGATTATTTACTTTAATCCCATTATCACTAAAGGGTACACAAAAAATCCTTTTGCGTCGGCCAGTCGTTTATTTCCGGTAGAAATGCCCTATTGTATTAATGATAATTATTCCCTCGAATTAGAAATTCCTAAAGGGTATTCAGTAGATGAAATTCCAAAGGGAGCCCGCATTAACTTTAATGATGGAGAAGGTATCTATGAATACCTGATCAGTAAACAAGACTCAATTATTAAAATCAGAACAAAACTGTTCTTTAAAAAGGCAAATTTTCCTCCAGATGAGTATGAGGTTTTAAGAAACTTTTTTGGGTTTATTGTTAAGAAGCAGAATGAACAAATTGTGTTTAAGAAAAACTAACCCTTTATGCTAAAATATGCAAGTTGCTTTTTTGCATTTGATTACGCTCCTCGTAGCAGTAAATGCCGGGAATATGGTGTTTGTTTAAAAGTCATAAAAAGTCCCAAGTTCTATATACACTTATCAAAAATTTATATATTTTCGGTGTGATTTAACTAAAATAAGAAACAAGATTGGCAGATAGTTAAATTATGTTTTTACGGCCTTTTGTATATTAAAATTTGACATTACCCCTGGTCATTTTTATACTAGTTAAGGTATTCCTGAAATAATATTTTATATTATGCGCATGCGATTATTCGTGTTTATAGTTAGCTGTTTGTATATTTTTGCAGCTACTGCACAATTAAGGCAAAGTATACAATTCGGAAAGATCAACCCCGCTGAATTTAATACACGAACTATTTTTGAAGATAGCACTACTCCCGCAATCGTATTATCAGATATTGGATCAACTGAATTTGAAGGAAACAGTAATGGTAATTTTACACTTGTTTACAAACACCATAAGCGAATACTAATTAAAAATCGAAAAGGGTTTGATGCTGCAACAATACTTATTGCATTATATAATGGGGATAATACAGCGAGTACCGAAAAACTGGATGATTTTGAGGCGACCACTTATACATTGGAGAATGGGAAAATTGTTTCAACCAAGGCAAAGAAGAGTGATGTAATGGTTGATAAAACTTCCAAGGAAAGTGTGTTAAGAAAATTCACATTTCCAAATGTTCAGGAAGGTTGTATACTGGAATTTCGTTTTAAAATTAAATCACCTTTTTATAATAGGCTTCGGTCCTGGAATTTTCAGTCTGAATACCCAACATTATGGAGCGAATATAAAGTAGTGATACCTCCACTGTTTGATTATTTAAGCTCATCGTACGGTTATCTTGATTATGCAATTAATGAGCTTTCTTACTTGCCTAAAACATATACTATTCGGGATCCGATAAGTAAAACACAGGATAATACTACTTATTCTATATCTGGCGAGGCACTTGTAAATGTTTGGGCTGTTAAAGATGCGCCTCCATTTAAACAAGAGGCATTTGTATACTCACATTTGAATCATATTAAACGTATCCAGTTTCAGTTAAAAGCAATTAATTATTCAGCTACAAGCTCCGAAAAAAAGATAAAGAGTTGGCCTGAAGTGGCAAAGGAACTTCTATCCGACGAAGATTTTGGCGCTAATTTGTCTCAGCCAAATAACTGGTTAAACGATGAGATCAGTAAAATAAACAAAGATAACCCACTCGAATTATGCAAACGCATATATGAATTTGTCCGAAATAATTTTGTATGTACTGATTATGAATCCAAATGGTTGTCGCAATCGATTAAAAAAACTTTTGAATCAAAAACCGGAACTGCGGCAGACCTGAATATGTTGCTTGTAGCAATGCTTCAGAAAGCAGGAGTTCAAGCCGCTCCATTTATTGTTAGTACAAGAGAAAACGGGTTTACTAATCAAAATTATGCGCTTCCATCTCAGTTTAATTATACACTTTGCTATGTAAAACTTAAAGATAAATCTTTTATCCTTGACGCATCCCATAAACGAATAGGTTTTGGCGATATTCCGATGTATTGCTACAATGGTATAGGGAGAGTAATTGATCAGCAGGCATCTCCAGTTGCATTAACACCAGACATGTTACTGGAGAATAGTTCGATTAACGTAAAAGTTACCAACGAGAAGGAGCAAATGCAGTTAGCAATAATAATTAACTACGGAAAAATTGAAGGATTAAGGCTAAGGGAAAAAATAGCAAAACAAAATGAGTCTGAGGTGGTTAAAAGTATCATTGCAAAAATCCCAGCCGAATTTAAACTTATCAGATTTTCGTTTGATTCTTTGGATTTGTTTGATAGGACATTACAGTTAAGGATGACAATGCAATACACACCAGAAGCAGAGGCTTCCAATCTTTATTATAATCCGATTTTATTGAATGAATGGGTGAAAAATCCTTTTATTTCAACAACAAGAAATTATCCGGTTGAACTTCCGTATAAAATTAGAGAAAGCTATAAAATGGAGATGGAAATTCCAGGTGGGTATAAAGTAGAAGAACTGCCGGTAAACATGAAACAAACGCTGAATAATAACGATATTCAATTTGAATATAATGCTAAAACACAGGATCGTACAATTAGTATTAATTCCTCATTAATTATCAATAAAACAGTTTTTCAGAAAACAGAATATAGTGCATTGCGTACTTATTTTATGAACCTGATTAAAAAATATGAGGAACAAATAGTTTTTAAAAAGTAAAAATGATCTTTAAAATGAGAATGCTTACAAGGAAGATTGCTTTAGTATTAATCTTGTTTAGTAGCCTGGATACAATTCTGGCTCAGCAACCGGAAACTAAGTTTGGAAAAATTACCACAGGTGATTTTTCCGTTATTTCACCTATAGTTGATTCTGGTTCGGCGGCTATAGTGCTATCTGATATTGCCAGTTCAGATTTCGAAGGGAACAATAATGGTGATTTTACACTTGTTTATAAAAGACATAAAAAGATACTTATTCGTAAGCGCACTGCTTTTGATGAAGCTACCGTATCTATACAATTGTATTCGGGGGGCAATTCAATTTCAACGGAACGTCTTTCTGATCTGAAAGCATCAACTTTTTTTATTGAGGATGGAAAAGTAATTGAAAAGGAAGTAGGTAAGGATGGATTGATGACTGAGAAAGTTAATAATGAAGTATCACTCAGGAAATTTACGTTTCCTGATGTCAAGGAAGGGTGTATACTTGAATATGAGTATGTAATTAAATCTCCGTTTTATACCAGATTAAAATCTTGGCAGTTTCAGGATAATTATCCGGTGTTATGGAGTCAGTATACGGTGTCAATTCCTTTCATTTTTGATTATTTAATTACCAAATACGGGTATCTTCCATACACGGTAAACCAAACTTCAAAAAAATATAAGACATACACGCTTCGTCTCCCAACTACTAATGCAGGATATTCTTCAGATGTTTTAACATTGTCGGGGGATGCTGTTACAAACACATGGGCTATTAAGGACGTGCCAGCATTTAAATCTGAAGCCTACATTTCTACACCCAGTAATCATTTAAGCCGTGTTCACTTTCAGCTTCGGGCGATTAAATATTCTGAAACAAGTATTACTTATGCTGTTAAAGACTGGTTTAGTACGGCAGATGATCTTATGAAAGATGTTGATTTTTCAAAAGAAATTTATGAAAACCCTAATTGGATAAAAGATGAACTTAAGCTGCTTACAAAAAATACTGACACTGATTTTCTGAAAGCAAAATCTGTATTTGAATTCATAAGAGATAAGTTCACTTGTACAGACTATGATGCCAGATGGCTTTCTCAGCCACTTAAAAAAACATTTCAAACAAAAACAGGAAATGTAGCAGATATAAATATGCTATTAACAGCAATGCTAAGATCGGCAGGATACCAGGCAGTTCCTGTATTATTGAGTACCAGGGATAATGGTCTTGTGAATGAAGAGGTTGCATTATTGGCACAGTATAATTATGTGATTGCCAGGGTTAAAATCGGAGAACAATATTATTTACTTGATGCTTCCAGGAACAAAATCGGGTTCGGTTATTTACCATCAGACTGTTATAACAGATCTGCCCGTATTATTGATAGAATCCCGTCCTTAATACCACTTACAGCCGATTCAGTTACGAATACTGATATAACAAGTATACAATTGACAAATGATGAAAACGGAAAGATGAAAGGGAGCTACTATAGCCTGGCTGGCACATTTGAAAGTATGAATCTCCGTAACAAATTTTCAGATAAAAAAAATGAGGAAATTTTAAAAATGTTGACCGATGGTTACCCTCAAGGGTTTTCTTTTGATGACATCAGCATTGATTCACTTACCTTATATGAGTTTCCTCTTACAGTTAAATACAATATAAAAGCAAATATCAGCGATGAGGAAGATATTATTTACTTTAATCCTATGTTAAAGGAGGGGTATGGCAAAAACCCTTTTGTGTCAGCAGAACGCCTTTACCCCGTTGAAATGCCATATTGTATTAATGAAACCTATTTGCTAACTATGGAAATTCCAAAAGGATATCGTATTGAAGAATTACCCAAAAGTGCCAAAGTTAATTTTAATGATAATGAAGGGGGATTTGAATATATAATAGCAAAACAAGGTGAATACATAATGTTACGAAGTAAACTGTTTTTTAATAAGGCAATTTTTTTACCCGAAGATTATGAAGTGCTTAGAAATTTCTTTGGGTTTATAGTTAAGAAACATGCAGAACAAATAGTATTCAAGAAAAATTAAATTTCATGGGTAAATATATTTATTGCCTTCTATTCATTTTAGTATCTAAAGCTTACGGGCAAGAGTACGCATCATCACTTATAGCAGACTCTTTAACTGTTAATGCAGATGTAATTAAACGAAATGAAATCATTTCTGTAACCATTAAATCAATCTCAAAGGCAGTAGTAAAACATAAATATGCTGTCACTATTTTAAATGAACGAGGTGACGAATATGCAACTTACACAAATGGTTACACAAAATTCATATCACTTAGCGACATAAGCGGAAAACTGTTTGATTCAAAAGGTAAACTAATAAAAAGTATTCGGAAAAAGGATATTTCTGATATGAGTGTTGGCGACGATGTTAGTTTGCTTACTGATCTTCGCTCTAAAAGTTTTTCATTTTATCATAAAACATACCCATACACAGTAGAATTTGAAGATGAACAGGTTTACGACGGTATTTTCTTTCTTCCCAAATGGGTGCCGGTTGAAAGCGATCGCATGGCTGTTCAGGCAAGTAAATTTATTGTTGAAGTTCCAAATGACTACACACTCAGGTATAAGCAGTTCAGCTATGTTGATGAGCCGGTAATAAATCAAGGTAAAAACAAGATATATACCTGGGAAATCACTAACTATCGGGCAGTTCCGGATGAAGTGTTAAGGCCTGATTGGCGCGACATTACCCCTACTGTTTATATTGCTCCGGCCGAATTTGAAATTGGTGAATATAAAGGCAATATGGCTACATGGAAATCGTTGGGCAAATTTTTTAATGAACTCAATGCTGGTAAAGACGAGTTGCCTGACAACATAAAACAGGTTGTAAAAGAAATTGCTGGAAAAGTCAACACTACAACTGAAAAAGTGCAAGCATTATATGCCTACCTTCAAAAGAACACCCGATATATAAGTATTCAACTCGGAATTGGAAGCTGGCAACCTTTTGATGCGAAATATGTTGCAACTAATAAATATGGAGACTGTAAGGCATTGTCTAATTTCATGATCAGTATGCTCAAAGAAGCTGGAATAAGGGCACATTACGTGCTGATAAACTCCGGGGAGAATGCTAGAGGGTTAGTTGAGGAATTTCCATCAGTAAATTTTAATCATGTAATAGCCTGTGTGCCAAATGGGAAAGATACTATCTGGTTAGAATGTACCAGTCAGTCAAAAGCCATGGGATATATGGGAACTTTTACAGGAAATAGAAACGCCTTATTAATTAATGAAGAAGGAGGGCATGTTGTAATGACAAAAAATTATTCCAGTAAGGAAAATATACAGGCCAGAAGGGTAGAAGCTGCAATTGATCAAATGGGTAACCTGAATGCTACCGTGTATACCTTATTTTCAGGGGAACAACAAGAGCTTCAGCATTCGTTGATTCATGAAGCCACAGGCGAGCAAAGAACCCAATACCTCAATCAGGTAATTAGCTTGCCAACTTATAAAGTGGTGAACGTTGTATACAAAGAAGAAAAACAGCAAATACCAAAAATATATGAAGAATTAAAGATCGAATCGCCCGGATTTACATCGGTTTCAGGCAAAAGACTGTTTATTCAACCTAATTTATTTAACAAAATGGGAGCCAGGTTGCCAGAGTCGATATTTCGTAAGTACCCTATTGTTTTCAAAGCTAATTATGAAGATATTGATACTGTAACTATTACAATTCCTGATGGATATAAAACAGAAAGTATTCCCAGGCCTGTACAAATAAAAAGTGAGTTTGGCGAATATTCAGTTGTCTTCAAAGTATCGGATAATCGAATTGAGATGATTCGTAATAACAAGCGAAACAAGAAAAATTTACCGCCAGATGCATATCCGGAAGTGGTAAAATATTTCGACACAATCCGCAAGGCAGATAATGCCCGGATAGTTTTTGTAAAGAATGAATAATGAAAACACTTATTTACAACCCGAAGGAATCACCCCATCAATCAATTCTTTTAATTGAAGAAACAAAGCTCTTTTTTCTTCTCCCAGTTTTCCTTCGGTAAAAAATATACAGGCATAATTCCTGCAACGGTCGATCATGGGCCAGGTACCAAATAAACCTGGTGAGGTAAAGGATGTGCCCTTACCATTAATATCTGTACTCATGATCCATTGACCAAAGCCATACTGAAAACCTTGTGTTGCTTTAGGGGCATACTTAATCATTTCAGTTGTAGTATAAGGTGTCTCCATTTGTTCAATGGCTTTCTCACTTAGTATTCTTTTTCCGTTATGTACTCCTTTATTTAGTAGCATAGCAAGAAAAGTCATATAGTCAGCCGCTGAAGACTGTGCACCACCTGAAGGATTTACCGCATTGAAATTGCTGAAATTAGTATTACGCATTTGAAGCGGCCGGGTAATTCTCTCTGCCATCAATTGCTCAAAACCTCTGCGGGTTATGATTTCCAAAACCCTGGCAGCCATATTTAATCCAATATTATCGTACCTGAACTCAAGACCGGGATTTGAAGCTATTTCTCTGTGAGAAACGATATCTGTAATCTCTTCTTCCAGGTTGCTGTACTTTTTCCTGTTTAACTGCTCTTTCAAACTCTTTATCGGCTCAGATTCTATACCCGTTAAATGTGCCAGACAATCACGAATAGTTATGTATCCTTTGGAGTATTTAGTGAGTAATGGGATGTATTTGCTTACTTTATCATCCAATGATAGTTTGCCCTGATCAACGTAAGTCATAATAAGTGCAGCCGTTAACCATTGACTCGCACTCGCTATCGGAGCCTGTGTTTTTGCATTAAAATCTGTTCCAATTGCTTTCTGGTAAATAATCTTACCATCTTTATAAATCAGGGCCACTACATGACCTTCCAACTGCTTTTTTTCTGCTTCCAGCCTGCTGTCAATGGCACTAAAATCATATTGCGCAAAAAGTGACTGAAAGAATAACAGGAAAACCATAGCCAGACTGACTTTCATACAGGTTATTTTACGATTTACAGACATATTTTCAGGTATTTGGGCCCTATTTTATTATTTATAGGATTAGAACAGTTTTTGCATACAATTTATCACTTGATGAGCAAATTTGGCCATAAGTTTTGATAAGCATCAGTTAAAACAAACAACGATATGAATTTAAATAATTATACCATTAAAGCGCAGGAAACCATACAGGCGGCCCAGCAATTGGCATTTAATGCCGGGAATCCTGCAATTGAAACCGAGCACCTTTTAAAAGCATTGCTTTCAGATAAAGAGAGCCCAATCGTTTTTTTACTTAAAAAGAACAATGTGGCTATTCCATTGCTTGAAACAAAGCTGGAAGAAGCCTTGTCCAAACTACCTAAAAATCAGCAGGGCGAACCGGCTCAATCTATCAGCCGCGACCTGAATACTGTTTTTCTCAAAGCAAACGCAAGCCTGAAGGATTTCGGCGATGAATTCATCAGCCCGGAACATTTTATGCTGGCACTATTACAAACAAATGATGCTACCGCAAAAGCTTTGAAAGATGCCGGACTAACCGAAAAAGGATTAATCGCTGCTATTAAAGATTTACGTAAGGGTGATACCATAAAGTCTCAAACACAGGAAACACAGTTTAATGTGTTGAATAAATATGCACGTAACTTAAATGAAGCTGCCCGTCAGGGTAAACTTGATCCGGTAATCGGCAGGGATGAAGAAATCAGACGTACCCTTCATATATTATCACGCAGAAGCAAAAACAATCCGATTCTTGTAGGTGAACCTGGTGTGGGTAAAACAGCCATCGCTGAAGGATTGGCCATGCGTATCATCAATGGCGACGTTCCTGATAACCTTAAATCAAAAACCATCTTTACACTTGATATGGGTCAACTGATTGCAGGTGCCAAATACAAGGGTGAATTTGAAGAAAGATTAAAAGGTGTAGTAAAAGAAGTGGCAGCAAGCGATGGTGAAATTATTCTGTTTATTGATGAAATACATACACTGGTAGGTGCAGGCGGTGGTGATGGCGCAATGGATGCTGCCAATATACTTAAGCCAGCACTGGCAAGAGGCGAATTGAGAGCAATTGGTGCAACAACTTTGAATGAATACCAAAAACATTTTGAAAAAGATAAAGCACTTGAACGTAGGTTCCAGAAGGTAATGATCGAAGAACCAGGTATTGAAGATGCTATTTCCATTTTACGTGGGTTGAAAGACAGGTACGAAGCTCACCACCATGTTCGTATTAAAGATGAGGCGATTATTGCAGCGGTTGAATTATCGAACCGTTATATAACCGATCGTTTTCTTCCTGATAAAGCCATTGACCTGATTGATGAAAGCGCGGCAAAGCTTCGTCTTGAAATGAATTCAATGCCGGAAGAGCTGGATACACTAGAACGCCAGATCCGTCAACTTGAAATTGAAAGAGAAGCCATTAAACGTGAAGATGATGAAGAGAAACTCAGAGAACTTAATATAGAAATCAGTAACCTGAGTGTGCAAAGAGATACCCTGAAAGCCAAATGGAGAAATGAAAAGGAAATAGTGGAGAAAATTCAACAGGCTAAAACAGCCATTGAATCCTTAAAACTCGAAGCAGAGCAGGCGGAACGAAATGGCGAGTATGGAAAAGTAGCAGAGATCCGTTATGGTAAAATAAAAGAACAGGAAAGTCAGATAACAACTTATACTGAACAGCTTAATCAGCTTGGTGAACAGAGCAGGCGCTTAATGAAAGAGGAAGTAGATGCGGAAGATATTGCTGAAAACGTCGCCAAAGCAACTGGCATACCAGTAAGTAAAATGCTGCAAAGCGAAAGGGAAAAATTATTGCATCTTGAAGAAGAATTACATGAGCGTGTGGTAGGACAGGAAGAAGCTATTACCGCTGTTGCAGATGCTGTTCGCAGAAGCAGGGCAGGATTGCAGGATCCAAGAAAACCAATCGGATCGTTTATTTTCCTTGGTACAACCGGTGTAGGTAAAACTGAACTGGCAAAAGCCCTTGCTGCTTACTTATTTGATGATGAACACCTCATGACCAGGATAGACATGAGCGAATACCAGGAAAAACATACGGTTTCAAGACTTGTGGGAGCCCCTCCGGGTTATGTTGGGTATGATGAAGGTGGACAGTTAACAGAA
The DNA here is from genome assembly GCF_946481145.1 of uncultured Sediminibacterium sp. Next base: position 29,898 of record NZ_CAMLMJ010000007.1, on the reverse strand, counting down.
GCAGTGCGCAGAAAACCATACAGTGTGGTGTTACTCGATGAAATTGAAAAAGCACACCCAGATGTTTGGAACGTATTGTTGCAGGTGTTGGATGATGGCCATTTAACCGATAATAAAGGTAGAACAGTAAATTTCAAGAACACCATTATTATCATGACAAGTAATATTGGTAGTCACCTTATCCAGGATGCATTTGAAAATGTTACTGATACAAATGTTGCCACTGTAACCGAGAAGGCAAAGAATGAAGTGATGGAATTATTAAGAAAAACAATCCGACCAGAGTTTTTAAACAGGGTGGATGAAATCATCATGTTTAGTCCGCTGCTCAAAAAGCAGATCATGGGTATCGTTAAGATTCAGTTGGATGGTTTGAAGAAAATGGTAGCATCTTCGGGTATACAACTCGAATTCAGTAAATACTTATTAGAGTTCCTCAGCGAACAGGGCTACGATCCACAAATGGGTGCAAGGCCATTGAAAAGACTTATTCAAAAGCAAATCGTAAATGAGCTGAGTAAGAAAATCCTGGCCGGTGAAATCGATAAATCCAAAAAAGTACTGGTGGATGCATTTGATGGAGTAGTGGTTTTTCGGAATGAGGATTAAGTTTTTTAACCAGCAGTTTGTAGCTTCCAGCTATTCTTCTTCTGCGAAATTTGGCGGCAAGCTTCAGGCTGCAGGCATTTATTAGTGCTTGTGTTGCTGCTATTAAACGAATAAAGGAGGGCCTGTGCATTCGATAGTGTAAAATCAGTTGGTTAATACAATATTGGATCAATTTTAAATTCACTACCTGTTATGAATGGAACACAGATTTTCATGATTTTCAAGATTTATCATGATAGATCTTGAAAATCATGAAAATCTGTGTTCCATCCTTCGCTTGACTTGCACCCCACTTCCAATTTGCTAAAACAAATCGTATTTTACATACCATGATACGTTTTGAAACCATCTTGCAGCAGTTTGAAGAAAAAGGTGAAAAGACTGGTTGGACTTACCTTCAAGTTCCTCAAGACATTGCTGAGCAATTGCAGCCTGGTTCTCGAAAATCATTTAGGGTAAAAGGAAAGCTCGATCAATTTCCAATTAGCGGAGTGGCACTGATGCCCATGAAAGACGGTTCTTTTTTGATGCCGGTAAATGCAACAATGCGAAAGGGAATACAGAAAAAGAAAGGTGCAAAAGTGGTTGTATCAATTTCAGTTGATAAAGCTCCGCTTCAAGTTCCCCCGGCTTTGCAGGAATGTCTCGACGATGAGCCAGTAGCAGCTCAATTCTTTAAACAACTACTTCCATCACAGCGCAACTATTTTATAAAATGGGTTTCTGGCGTTAAAAATGAAATGGGACAGGCAAAACGTATTGCGCAAGTGATTGATGCACTGTTGCTTGAACAAAATTTTGTGGAAATGATCCGCGCGCAAAAGGCCCGAAAACAGCAACAATCAGACTGGTAAATAAAAAAAACTTACTACTTAGTAAGTTTTCATTATTTTTATACTGTGACCTCCCGTAACAAAGATACCAGAGAAGAAATTGTACGCATTGGTACAGCATTGATTAAAAGTCATGGGTACAATGCTTTCAGTTATGCAGATATCTCTCATAAGTTGCAGGTAAAAAATGCGGCCATTCATTATCATTTCAGGGGTAAAGAAGACTTGCTGACCGAAATCATTGAACAGTATATATCGTTATATACTTCATTAGATAAACAGCTTAAAGCTGCAGGAGCCAGTGCAACTGTTACCCTGGAGAAATTTATTGACCGGTATACTTGTTTGGTTGATGCAAGTAGTATTTGCATTATCGGCTCTATTGCTTCCGATTATAATACACTTCCGGATTCTGTGAAAGAAAAAGTACAGGAGTTGGTAAACCTGGTATTAAAACTGGTGGAACAAACGCTCGCAACAGGGAAAAAAAGAGGGGAGTTTAATTTTAAAGAAACTGCCCGTACGCAATGCCTGTTGGTAATGACCAATCTGGCAGGAGGGGTGCAGTTAGCCAGAATTACCGGGAAAAAGGATTACGATACAATAAAAAGGGCCATCATTCGTCAGGTCAAAGAAGGATAAATTTTTTTTGCCTATAAAACTTACTTATTAGTAAGTAAATATTTATATAAACACTAAAACCAAAACCATGAAAAAAGTATTGATTATGCTGACTTTCATTCTGGGAAGCTCAGTAATCGTTGCATCCGCACAAACAGCTACCAAATCAACGATCACCACTTCGGCCAATGAAGTGCTGGAAGGAACCATAAAAGATCAAATGCAGAAAAAAGGGGAAATCATTTTTACAGATGCTACAGGATCCAGTAAGCGCTATTCGCCTGCCGATATCAGTGGGTTTACCATGGATGGGGTTAAATATATTTCTTATGCCAATGATTTTTATAAAGTTGTTTCAACTGGCACTAAAGCAAGTTTATATATTCGGGTAACCGACAACAGTGGTAAAACCATTTTCAATGGTGCGGAGCCAGTTATGTTAACCACGGCCGAAGGTCGCAAAGGAGATTATTACCTGCAGATTAAAGCAGATGGAAAATTTAATCACGTTAACAAGAAAAATTTTCTGGAAGTAGTAGGAACAGCCTGTGCCGATTGCAGCCTTGTTCAAAACAGCATTAAATCCGGGCAGTTAGGATACGATCAACTGGCAAAAGCGGTGGAGCAATATAATAATTGTTTGTAATTTTAAAGCTACTAGCTACTAGCTTCTGGCTGCTAGATATTGAAAGCTAATGCTAGTTGCAGAATTAGAAGATATATGGTTAAAGGATTTTTAACCAGCATGTAATCGTGCAAAAAGAAATAGCCAGAAGTTTTATCTTCTGGCTATTATCATAAATAAACAATATTAATTTATACTAGCAGCTAGTAGCCATTGCTGTCCAGGGAAAATTTGCTAACATCTTCTGAGCCACAGGCTACATGCCACAAGCTGCAAGCAATTAGTAAACCAGACATTAAACAGGAGCCAGGTAATTAGGGAAGATAAAAATGAATAAATACAATCAGTACCCGTGGACAGACCTTCATTGGCATTGGTGTCAAGCGCAGCGATGACAGACTAAATCATGCGTAGCAGATTTAGTCAGAGGCCAATGTAGTCTGGGAACGGGTACGGGGCCATTCGGCCCAGGAGTAATATTCAATTTTGACCAGACGAGTGATCGATTTTATTCAGTGTCAAAATGGAATAAAGATTGCTTAACCCTTTAGATAAGGCCGATTTAAAAAGTAAGGGTTCTATTTTCAACTTACGTCAAGATGATTGCTGCAGAAGCATTTCAGAGATAGATGCTTTTTTTACCGGACAACAATGGCTAGAAGCTAGCAGCTATAAAACTACAAATCAGAATAACTGCAACGGCGTAATAATATGATATCTAATTTACTCACTGTATGCTGGTATTCTGGTAGAGCTGATAATTTCTTCCATTCCGGATCGTCGCCAAAAGTTTTCCAGTGTTTATTTCGTTCTTCAATATTGTCGAAGCTGGTCATATACATAAGGTTGGGCATACTGCTTCCGGCCAGCACTTCAGCATAAAATACAGCATTGAAACCTAGTCTTTTGAAAAGCGAAATTTCACCTCCTTTATTAAACATTTCTACTTTTTTGCGGTAGAGTTTTTCAGTTGCTCCTTCATAACTTCTCAATTCATAAATATGCTCAGCCAGGTTTCCTTTAAGTGAAGGCTTTTCATATTTAGGCATATCTGGAAAAGCCCTTAATACAATTGTTTCCATACGCGCAAATGTTGGCTGGTCATAGGCAGCATTTAAGTAGCCCTCACCCTTGGCCAGGTAATCAGCATCTTTCAATACTGCATCATCTAACTGGTGAATGGCATTGATAGAATTTAGTGGAATAAACAGGTACAGTTTTTTTCTTGAAGCGGTATCGTTACCAATGGGAGTAAATGCGCCTATTTGTTTTACACCTTGTCTGTGCATGGCAGGAATCCATGCTTCTTCTAAAAATTTAGCCGTTTTCTGAAGTTGTGCTGCATCATTGAAATGATACACCCTTATCTCGTAAAAGGAACGTTTGTCTTGCGCTTCTGCTGAAACAATGAATAGAAGGCATATTGCCAGAATTATATTTCTCATATACATTACTTATTTGGCGTTACTGAGGCGGTAAATTAATATAGCGGCTCTTTGTATCAATAAAGGTAATTCTTTGAGGTTAATGGTTTCTCCGGCAGCATGCGCCCCTTTTCCAGAAGCGCCCAAACCATCAATACAATCCAGGTATTTGGCAACATAAGAAATATCACCCGCTCCTCTTGAACCCGGGTCACCGGCATTTGCCGGGCCCATACCCAGATCACGAGAAACTTTATCAACCCAAAGTCTTAATGCATCGTTCCCCTTCGTTGGTTCCATGGCAGGAATGCCATCGGTAAAAGAAATAGTTGCTGAAGTACCCTGCAGGTTTTTAGTAGAAACGATTGATTTCATGTTCAATCTAGCCTGTTCGCGTTGTTTCTCTGTGAGGAAACGAAGATCACCTTCCACCACAACTGAGGGTGAAATAATATTGGTTTTACCTGAAACAGTTGCCTGCATTTTTTCATCATTGTATGTCATTTCAGATCCACCCGCAATGATACCTGGATTAAACGTGAGGTATTTTTCATGTGAAAGCTGTTCCCTGAATTGATTCAGTATCCGTGTTGTTTCATAGATTGCACCATACCCGGATCCCTTACCAAAAATACCAGCAGAATGACCTGTTTTGGCTGTTACATCCAATTTCCAACTACTGAATCCGCGCCTGCCTATGGCAATAGTATTCAATCCCTGTGCTGTTTCAAAACCCAAAGCGAGGTCACAGTTTTTTGCCCGCTCAATAAAATCTTTTCTGCTTACACTTGTTGGCTTGCCAGATTCTTCTTCATCGCCGGTAAAATAAACTGTAATAGCAGCATCCTTTAAAAGATCCATTGCTTGTAAAGCCTGAAGGGCTATCACCACAATTACATCACCTCCTTTCATATCATTTACACCCTGACCGGTAGCAGTAGAGTCGTTTATTCGGGTAAATGGTCCTGCGGGCATGGCCGGTTCAAATACGGTATCAAGATGCCCGATGATGAATATCTTTTTGCCTTTATTCCCCTTCGTAGTTGCAACAAGATGCCCGGCTCTTTTTAATGAATCAGGTAATAGTACCCATTCCGTTTGTAAGCCGGCTTTTTGTAATTCTCTTGCAAAAACATCTCCTGTTTTTCTTACTCCCTCTAAATTGAAAGTGCCACTATTGATATTGACCACTTCTTCCAATAATTTTTCCGTATCTGAACGATGTGCATTGATCCACGCAACTACTTTTTTTTCCATATCGCTGAGCGACTGAGAAAAAATATTATTAGACAGAAGCAACGCAAGAACAAATGCCGGTATCTTTTTCATGAACACAATTTAATGACGACCAAGTTAAGCAAGATTTAACTGTCTGTCAAAGTTCGGCTACTGCTTTAACGCATGGATGATCCAGTGCGGATAATTACCAGGGAAATAGATGAAGAATTTCTGGCATGGAAATGTACCCATGCCTAACAGGTAAGTATTGTCTGGTCATGAACATGGTGAGACAGAATCATAAAATAATGCTTTAACAAACTCTTAATAAACAGTTGGCATTCTTTTTGGCTCTAAAAACAAACAGGAAAAAAATGCCGATGATAGCAATGCTACGCTAAAAACCAAGCACACATGAAAACAAAACACGTATTTCTCGGATTAATGATGTTCATCGCAACAACTATGGCAATGACATCCTGTAAAAAATCAGATTCAGCCCAAATTCCGGCTGGTAAACAAAACCTCAGCCTGTACCTTACAGACGGGCCCGGTTTTTTTGATCAGGTATTTGTGGATATTAAATCCATTCAGGTATTGGTTGACACAACCAAAGACACACGTAAAAATGATACTTGTAACTGGGATCGATTGGGTGCTTATATCGGTTCTACATTTGGCAACAGAAAAGATTCTGGTCTTGTTTGGACGAACCTCAATATCAATGCAGGTGTGTATGATATATTAAACCTACGTAATGGCGTTGATACCTTACTGGCATCAACAGAAATTCCAAAAGGTGCTATTCGTTTGATCAGGATTGAAATTGGTTCAAACAATTCAGTAGTAAAAGACAGCGTAACCTATCCCTTATACTGGCCTGATAACCTGCCAAAATATATCCTGATAAAACTGAAAGGACATGAATCAGAAGAATACATGCCGAATAAACTTCGTCTATGGCTCGATTTTGATGTGAATCGTTCGATCATCGTACTCAATAACAACAAGTTTTACCTGAAACCAGTATTCCATTTCTTCATAGAAAAAACAACCGCAAGTGTTTCCGGTAAAGTAAAACCAATGGATGCAAAAGCAGTACTGACTTTATTCAATGGTACCGATACAGCCTATGCATTACCAAACCGCAATGGAGAGTTTAAAATGAGGGGATTGAAAAACGGGACTTACTCACTTTATATAAATGCATCTAACAATTATAAAGACACCACCATCAACAATATCGTGGTTCAGGCACCTAAGAATACGAGCGTGGGTGTAATTGAACTGAAAAAATAGTAGGGTTTTTCAAGAGCAAGGGTTAGGAGGGGCTTTCATGCCCCTCCTTTTGTATGTTATAATAAAGCAGATATATTAACTTTAATGGAATTATTATTTATTCCTGGAATAAATAAATCAAATTTGCACCCTTAACAACTGTTATGATTAAAAACCGGAAAGCCGCCATCGGGTTTATTTTTATTACACTATTAATTGATATTACCGGATTAGGACTAATCATCCCCATTATTCCAGACCTGATAGAAGAATTACTCCACACTTCCGATAACAGTAAAGCATCTGAGTATGCTGGATTATTAACCCTGGCATATGCGGCCACCCAATTTATTTTTGCTCCTGTATTAGGTAACCTGAGCGATAAATATGGAAGAAGACCGGTTTTATTGCTTTCCTTACTCGGCTTTGGGATCGACTATATCTTTGTTTCCCTCGCACCCAGTATCGGATGGTTGTTTGTAGGAAGAATAATTGCTGGTATTACCGGGGCCAGTTTCACTACTGCTTCAGCCTATATTGCAGATATAAGCACACCTGAAAACAGGGCGCAAAATTTTGGCATGATCGGTGCCGCATTCGGACTTGGTTTTATTCTTGGTCCATTGATTGGGGGCCTGCTTGGAGAACTTGGAACAAGGGTTCCGTTTTATGTCGCGGCCGGACTTGCACTACTGAATTGTTTATATGGGTATTTTATTCTTCCGGAGTCTCTTGATAAAAAACATCGCAGGGAATTTGAATGGAAAAGGGCTAACCCTTTGGGGTCGCTTTTGCAATTGAAAAAATATCCTGCCGTTGGTGGACTGATCATTTCCCTAATCCTTATTTATATCGCTGGTCATTCCGTACAAAGTATCTGGAGTTTCTTTAACCGCGAAAAATTTGGCTGGACACCTAAAATGATTGGTATATCATTGGGTATAGTAGGTCTGTTGGTAGGAGTGGTGCAAGGGTTATTGGTACGTATTGTTAATCCTAAAATAGGAAACGAAAAAAGTATTTACCTGGGATTAAGTTTATATGCACTAGGCTTGATACTATTTGCATTTGCAAGCCAGGGTTGGATGATGTTCGTATTCCTGGTGCCATATTGTTTGGGTGGAATAGCAGGACCTGCATTGCAGGCTATTATTTCCGGACATGTACCGCCCAATGAACAGGGAGAGCTGCAAGGAGCTTTAACCAGCTTGATGAGCGCAACATCTATTGTCGGCCCATTTCTAATGACCAAAGTTTTTGCGTTCTTCACAAATGAAACAGCGCCTGTTTATTTTCCAGGCGCCGCATTCTTTTTGGGAGCTATATTAATGATTGGCAGTACTTATTATGCTTATAGGGCATTGCATACAAGAAAGTAAACAGCTTAATCTTCTACTTCTACAATCATTTCAATTTCAACCGCCATATTCATGGGTAGAGAACTCATGCCTACTGCGCTGCGCGCATGTTTTCCTTTTTCACCAAACACTGCTACCATCAGGTCAGAAAAACCATTGATAACTTTTGGCTGATCTGCGAAACGATCCGTGCAGTTTACCATACCCAACACTTTAACGATACGTTTCACTTTAACAAGATCGCCAACAGCTTGTTTGAGGGTAGCCAATAAATTGATACCTGTTTGCCTGGCTGCTGCATAGCCTTCTTCAATACTGAGATTTGATCCGAGCTTACCTGTTATATAAGACCCATCTGTTTTGGATGGACCATGTCCTGATAAATAAATGAGGTTGCCAGTACGTACAAACTTCAAATAATTAGCAACAGGAGTTGATGGCGCAGGTAATACTATGTTTAGGCTTTTAAGTTTCTCCTCCGGTGTTTGGGCAAGAAGACATGTAGACCAACATATAACAGCAAGCAGCAGGTAGATTCTCATGGTAGAATTTTTGATTAATATTTTAAATAGTTGGCGATTGCTGTGCGGGGGGAACAGCTATTAGCCATTAGCTGTTAGCCATTAGCTTTTTTTTTGCTATAATCTTAACCATCTACGAGTAGAATTTAAGCAATTAATACTTCTTTGAAGTAAGGGTTTTACAAAACAAATTCGTAAGTCCTTTCATTTATTCTATCACAGTAGGTAGTCTACGATAGCCGCCATCTCGCCCTGGGCGTGACTAACAGCTAAAGGCTAATGGCTAAAAGCTAAAAGCCGTTTCCCCAGCCAACAACGCTATTGCGCCTTCGATTTAAACCAGCTATCCCTGATTTTTTTCATTGAATCAGTTAGAGTTTTACCGCTATTCTCTATATCGGTTAAACTTAAGCTGGTGTTTTCTTTAAGCACCAATGTTGTTTGCTTCTCTTTGCCACGGTGTTTGTATACTACATTTATGCTTTCGCCAGGTTTTTTTTGTGCGATATAATTATTGATATCTCCGGGCGATTTAACCGGTGTCTGATCAAGCATTAAAATTTCATCATTAATATCCAATCCGGCTTCATAGGCTGAACTTCCCCTGCTAGTATTACTACTTACAATTAATTTACCTTGCTCATTGGCCCTGGTGTTCAGTCCAATTGAAGCTTTCCCCTCATTTGATTTTTTCAATTCATAACCAGCTTTTGCAAATAGTCCGGCATAGTCAACCGCTTCATGACCAGTAATATATTTTGAAAAAAACTGCTCGGCGAAAGCGGCATTGGTAATAGAAGCCAGTGTTTTTTGCATGGCTGGAATTGTGTACGGGATTTCTGTCTTACCATAGGTAAGCCACATCGCTTTCATATAATCATCCAGTGATTTGTTTGTTTTAGTTTGCAATTCCAGATCAAGCGCTAATGCCAATGCTGCTCCATAGGTATAGTAAGAAGTAAACATGTTACCGTAATTCGATTTATCAATCGATACACCTGCGTCTACAAACACTGCATGGTTGCTGGCATCTACGGGTGAATAGTATACTGCGCCAGGATTATTCGATTTTGCATTCGCAAGACTACCTGCGGTGCCAATAAATCTTTGAGGGGTGCTAAGACCAGCCCGTGCAAGCAATAATTCTCCATAGTATTGGGTAAAACCCTCAGCAAACCATAACTCATTACTCATATTACTTTTCTCAAAATTGAAAGGCTCAAGGGTTTTTGGTCTTATTCTTTCCACGTTCCAGTTATGAAAAAACTCATGAGAAGTAACACCCTGTAGAAATGCCGGATTGAAAGTAGAGGTTGGAGAAGAAATCATAGTAGAATTTCTATGCTCCATGCCATCACCTTGAATATATGGGTTAGCACTCATGATAAAAGTATACGTGCCTGTTTCATAATTCGGGAACTCACCAAAAACAGCTTTCGCTTCTGCAACAATTTTTTTGGTTCTTTCCATCAAGTCATCTGCCTGCTCTTGCGTAGCATTTGCTTCGAGGGCAATTCTGATCGTGTATTTTTTTCCATCAGGATTACTTACCTGCCATTCACGGATGATCAGGTCGCCAATTTTAGTTGGGCTATCCATGAAGTATTGGAGTCCTGGTGCAGTAAACGTATGCGCATTACTGGTAGGGAATAACTGGGTTGCAATTACACCTTTATTCTCTTTAGGCAGATCGAAACTTATTTCTATCGGTGCTTTATCATACCCTTTGATCCACATAAAAGTGGCAGGCATATTAAAATGAATGCTTTCAGGATCAATGCCGGCATAAGTACCATCTGCATGATTGGCAAAAAGTGTATAGGTTACCGTAACTGTTCCATTATGTGATGGCACTTCATATACATCACCATCAATGCGTTGAAGGGCAATTTTGTTCCCGTTTTTATCAGTTGCTTTCACATCATAAATGTTCTTACCAAATTCATGGGTAGCATACCTGCCTGGAGAAGAACGGCTCATCCTGAAAATAGCAGGTTTTTGTTGAATGCCGGTAGCTGTAATACTGATAACAGCTTCGTGGTGTATAGCATTTGGGAAACTCACTTTATAAGATATCTTTTGTGCATGTACCAGCACAACCAATAATGATAAAGTGAAAAGAGTGGTGATTTTTTGAAACATATAAATAGATTGTATGAGTGCTAAGATAAACGACAATATGGATTTAACAGATCATTCTGATAATAGCGATGTTATTATATTCCATTGACGATAAATGAATTAAGGGGCTTTTTAGCTGATTGTTAACAGGTTATCGTATAAAATGACTGTTTGGTACGAAATAAAATGCAGGTATCATCCGAATAAGTTGGCAGACGATTTATTTAACCGTACCTTTGCATCCTTAATTTACAATTTCAATTTTACAAATGAACACACAAATTCAGGGAACTGTAAAGTTCTTCAATGAGGAAAAAGGTTTTGGATTTATCAAGCATGACAATTCAAGTCAGGAAACTTTCGTACATGCTAATGGTCTGGTTGATCAGATCGAAGCTAACGATAAAGTAGTTTTCGACGTGCAGGAAGGTCGTAAAGGCCCTAACGCCGTTAATGTTAAGCGTATCAACTAATCAGCATACCTCTTAACCTATCGAACCATCCCGATTATTTCGGGATGGTTTTTTTATGTCCGGCAAGCCTCTCATTGGCCTGATGGGATACTATGAACTATATTTGCAACCAAAACAAGCAATAGATGATCAGCCTGATGCAACAACTTGAAGAAACAGTAAAATTCATTAAATCCCGTATTCAGGGAGAAGCCCATATTGGTATTATCCTCGGAAGCGGATTGGGAAACCTTGCGAATGAGATAAAAATTGAATTTGAAATAGCCTATAATGAAATCCCTCATTTTCCAGTTAGTACTGTGGAAGGACATAAAGGCAAGTTGATGTTTGGAGAACTGGGTGGTAAGAAGGTATGGGTAATGGGTGGTCGTTTTCATTATTATGAAGGCTATACGGCCCAGCAGGTAGCATACCCTGTGCGGGTAATGCATTTGTTGGGTGTAAAAACATTATTGCTTTCAAATGCTGCGGGAGGTGTTAATCAGCACTTTAATGTGGGTGACCTTATGATCATCAACGACCATATCAGTTTCTTTATCGTAAACCCATTATTAGGTAAAAATGAAGAAGCATTAGGTACCAGGTTCCCTGATATGAGTGAACCATATGACAAATCACTGATCAATAAAGTAATTGCAATAGCAGCAGAACATAATATCGCATTACACCAGGGTGTATATACAGGCGTAACCGGGCCTACATTTGAAACAAGGGCAGAATATAAATTGATTAAAGCATTGGGTGGCGATGCGGTTGGAATGAGTACCGTTCAAGAAACCATCAGCGCAGTGCATTGCGGAATGAAAGTATTTGCCATGAGTGTAATTACCGATCTTGGAATAAGAGAAGAAGAAAATGTAATTACACATGAAGAAGTTTTACAAGCAGCACACGAGGCAGAACCTAAACTAACTTTATTATTTACTGAACTGATAAAAAGTCTTTAACCAGCATTTTCAGTTTTAACTTACTGCAAATAAGTTTCAGCTTATTTTGCAGGATATTCAAAAACATGCGTGTACAAAAAAGCCAGGTCTTAACAGTTATGTTGATATGCATGGTATGCTTTGTACATGCACAGAGTGGCAATTACCGTACACGAGGTTCCAGTGGACAAAGATCCGGTATCACCACAGATCCACAGGGCAGACCGATCAGGCGAAATACGGGCAACGATTCACTTAAAACCAGGAATAGCCTCGCCGATTCAATCACTATTTATTATCGTTTTTTTGATTCAACACGTATCAGAACCATTGATTCTTCTATCAATGATTTTTATACCCGGTTTCCACTTCCTTACCGATACCACACATTAGGTAATTATGGAACTGCCGCACAATCACTGGTTTTTGAACCATTCATGCGGGCAGGTTTTGATGCAGGCTTTCATGCTTACGATGTTTACCGTTTTACACCCGAGAATACTAAATTTTATCAGACAACAAGACCTTACACGGAATTGGCTTATCTATTGGGAAGCAAGGCTGAGCAGTTGATTAATTTTGTGCATACGCAGAATAAGAAAGATAATTTTAATTTTTCCATCGAGTATCGATTCAGTAATGCACCAGGTAATGTAAAGAACCAAAATGCCAGTCATAATAACTTTAGGTTTACGACCAGCTATCGTTCATTGAATCGTAAATATGGACTGAATCTGATCTATCTGTCTAATAAAGCTGCTTCCTCTGAAAATGGTGGATTGCAGGATATACGTAAGCTTGATAGCCTAAGACTAAATGACCCCTATGAATTGGAAACAAGATTGGGCAGGGCAGGAGCAGCCAACCGTAACCCTTTTAATACAGGTGTAAATACAGGTAATCAGTACAAAGAAACAATGGTGCTGTTACGCCAGTTCTATGATTTTGGTAAGAAAGATTCTATTGTAACAGACTCCACCATCTACAAAATTTTTTATTCAAGGTTCAGACTGGAACATACATTCAGGTTCACGGCCAGCGATTACCAGTTTTTTGATTTTGCAGTAGATTCCTCCAATTACCTGCAATATTTCAACAGAACTGTACCAGATAAATTAAATATCGGCTACCGGGATCACTGGAATGATGTAACCAATCAATTCAGTATCCTCACATTCCCGGATAAAAATAACCAGAGTCAATTTATAAAAGCAGGAATTGCATTGCAAAACCTGTCCGGAAAATTTGATTCGGTAATCCGTAAGAACTATTATAATGTATATGCATTAGGTGAATACAGGAACCGCAGCCGAAATCAGGTTTGGGATATTGAGGCAAGGGGCGAATTATACCTGAATGGGTATAATGCTGGTGATTATGAAGCCTTCATCAGTATGAAACGTTTACTGGGTAAGAAAGCTGGTTACCTGAATATCGGATTTCATAATGTAAACAGATCGCCTTCATTCATCCTTAATCCATTAAGTAGATTTCCGATTGATAATAGGGTTAATTATAATAAGGAAAACACCATTCGTTTGTTTGCCAGGTATGAAAACCCGAGAAGTGGATTTGCATTATCTGGTTCCTATTATGCTATTAGTAATTACATGTACTTCGATAGTTTTTTTCAGGCTAAGCAGGAAGCCACTTTATTCAATGTAATTCATATCAGAGCGGAGAAAAAAATTAAACTATCCCGCTACTGGAACTGGTATACAGAAATAGACCTTCAGCAAACAACCGGACAGCCACCCGTAAATGTTCCGCTACTTCTTACCCGTAACCGAATTGCTTTTGAAGGCAATTTTTTCACCAACCTGTTTTTGTCTACCGGAGTAGAATTGCGCTACCATACCGCCTATAAAGCCGATGGATATTCTCCGTTCCTGGGGAAATATTTCTACCAAAATACCCAAACCCTCAGTAACCGGCCGGATATCAACCTTTTCCTTCATTTCAGGATCAAGAGTTTTAAAGGTTTTGTACGCTTCGAAAACCTTAATTCATTGAATACCAGCAAAGGATTTGAATTTAGTAAACCGAATAAAGTGTCGGAATTATACCCATCTACCAGTCTTTGGACAAGGGTTGGTATATGGTGGAATTTTGTGAATTAAGCATTAACAGAATTTTTGACAGGGTATTCTAAGTCTTTGTTAACTTTGTGGTGTAATGAAGCGCATTTTAACTTCTATCATAGCCTTGGTGTATTTCGTTATCAGCAGTGGTCTGGTAATGAGTGTGCATTATTGCATGGGGAAAATTAGTAGCGTTGATTTAAATCATAATAGCACAGAAACCTGTGTTTGTGGCATGTCATTAAAGGAAACTTCCAGTAAGGGCTGCTGCAAAACTGAGTTTAAAATGATGAAGCTGGAAGATAATCATAAAGCAACCTATGCTTTTTATGATATTCAAACTCCGGTTATCCTGCTTCCCCAATCAGTTAGCTTGTTTGAGCAAATTGATTTGTTAACCACTTCAAAGGTTTATGCCGACATCAATGGCCCGCCTTTATTGTCTGAACAGGACACCTATCTATTTAATTGTGTTTTCAGAATCTGATACCCTATAAGGGGCTTGAACTGTATTAACAGGAGTTAATACGGCTTTTTTATTGCTATACCTATAGCACAATCAGATTCATTCAATTCAAATCATAAACATTATTGTCATGAAAACACGATCAATCTTTTTAAGCATTGTATGCTCATTCATAACCATTTTTGCTGTTGCTCAAACAAAAGCTCCTGCTTTAAAATCAGAAGAAATTAAAGTATGGGGTAACTGCGGTATGTGTAAATCAACCATCGAAAAAGCGGCCAAAGCTGGTGGCGCAAGTACCGCAATATGGAATGAGGATACCAAAATACTCAAAGTGAAATTTGCTGCCGCAAAAACAAGCGGTGCAAAGATCCAGGAGAAAATTGCAGCCGCAGGATATGATACCAAAGACCTGACAGCCAACGATGAAGCGTATAATAACCTGCACGATTGCTGTAAATACGATCGCAAAGCTGTTACCGGTATGAAGCATGATAAAGCATGTTGCAGTGATGCCAATTGTACAGATGCAAAAGACTGCTGTACCGATAAATGTGCTAAAGACGCCAAAGACTGCTGTAAAAAAGCATAATTCATCCATCCTATTATAAGCAGACACCAGATAGGTGATGCTTTACGGGAAAATTTAGCTGTGACCTATGGTCTATGGTCTATGGACCATAGGTCCGCAGCTTGCTTAACCTTAAATTTTCAATCATGAAAAAGTATTTATTATTCCTGTTTATTATATCGGCTATTACAACAAGCGCCCAGGTAAAAAAAGTAAACCTTCGTGCTAGTGGACTTACCTGTGCAATGTGTTCTAAGGCAGTATTCAAATCGCTTTCAGATGTGCCATTCGTAGATAAGATTCAGGTTGATATTCAAAAGTCAACCTATGAAATCTATTTCAAGGATGATAAAACAGTTGAATTCGACGCATTAAGCAAAGCGGTTACAGACGCAGGCTTCTCAGTTGATGAGTTAATCGTTACTTCCAATTTTGATGGAATAAAATTGCAGAAAGGAACCAAGGTTCAACTTGGTAATCAAACCCTTCAATTCATCAACAGCAATGACCAAACGCTTAAAGGAGAAAAAGCTTTCCGGTTAATTGATAAGAAATTCGTTTCAGCCAAACAGTTTAAAGAATACAAACTCACAGCCGGAAAAGCCTATGCGACGGGATTCCTTGAAGGTAAACGCGTATACCATGCCGTGCTCTGATAACTTAGTTGGATCATGTGTTGAGGTGTTAGGTGTTAGGTATTAGGTATTAGGTATTAGGTATTAGGACAGAAATATTTTAATGCAAATTATCCTAACTTATTATATTCCCCAGCACCTAGTACCCAGCACCTAGTACCCAGCACCTAACACCTAACACCTAATACCTAACCCCTAACCCCTTCATAAGGTAATATGAAATACTTAACAACTTTAATAATAGTGCTTGCAGCTAATATTGCAAGTGCACAGGAATTGTATGTGTTTACCGAGCCAGCCAGTAATATGCCCTCAAAATCTATCGGCGTAAAACAATCTGCTAAATGGTTGCGCAATACTTTCTCTGGAAGAACAGAAAGCAGACATACTTCTGAAGTAATGTTTGGCATGAACAAAAACCTGATGTTGCATGGTGCTGTTACATTTTCAAATATGTACAGCAAGTCACAACAATTCGAAAGTTTTCGAACCTATGCAAAATACCGCTTTCTAACCCTGGATGGTATGTACAGTCATTTCAGAATGGCTGCATTTGCGGAAGCTTCTCATAGCCGTAACATTTCTTCATTTGATGAAATAAGTCTGGAAGGCGATCAAAGTGGTGTACAGGCTGGTATTATAGCCACACAGCTCTTGCATAAATTGGCTATTTCCACTACACTTAGCCTGACTGAATCATTGCAAAAGGGAAGAAGCCTTCCAGGGCCTAAATCTGTTCCGTATCAGGCGTTTAATTATTCTTTGTCTGCCGGATACCTGGTATTGCCTAAGAAATATACCAGTTACGATCAAACCAATTTAAACCTGTATGTAGAATTACTTGGACAGCGTACCTATGATAAGAAACGCTATTTTGTAGATCTCGCACCGGCAGCCCAATTGATTTTCAATAGCCAGGCCAAGTTGAATTTAGGATACCGTTTTCAACTGGGAGGTAATATGAACCGTATGGCAGACAGAAGCTGGATGCTGAGCTTTGAGTGGCTCTTTTTGAATGCTTTTAAGTAGGGGTAGCTTATGGCGTATCGGTCGAAGCAGATAGTCCATAGTCCATGGTCCATAGTCCATGGTAAATCCATGAACCTTCGGATATATGCTATAAGATACCTCCTGCAAGTCTCTCGTAGAAGGAACACAGATTTTCGTGATCTATCATGATAAATCATGAAAATCATGAAAATCTGTGTTCTATTAATAACAGGTTGTGCATTAGTAACAATCTAGTATTTCACTAACCAGTTCATTTTAAATTATCTCCCCCTCCTCTATTCCATTAAAAGCTAATGGCTAATGGCTAACAGCTTATAGCCCAAATTTCCCCAAACATCAATGCCCGGAAATCAGTACCTTTAACCAGTGAGAAAACCGGCAGCCATATTTATTGTAGTAGTTTACCTTTTCGGTGCTACTGAGGCAAGTCAATTACTGAAACTTCCTGTTTTGGTGCAACATTATTATGAGCACAAGGCAGGCAACAAATCAGTAACACTAGCACGTTTTCTCCAGATGCATTATATGGGGCAGGATGATAATGACAACGACAATCTCCGCGACATGCAGCTACCCTTCAAAACAATGGACGATTGTTGTATGATAGCTTCTAACAGTCTTCCTCCTCAACGTATACAGATCAGTGAAGTATTATCCTACGAAGTTCAACAGGAATTTACTTTATTAAATGACGCTGCACCTTTCACCATTGCAGTGGCCGATATCTTTCAACCCCCACGAATAAGCTAATACCTCCCGCTTTTCACATCATACTTTCGATGTGTATTGAAATAAGCTGTTCACCGATTTACCATGCGGAGAACAGCCAGGTCATGTATCTTGATAACAAAAGAAAATTCATACTCGCATGTTAAATGCTATTATTCATTTCTCCGTCAGGAATAAATTGATAGTGGGTTTAATGGTACTTGCACTCATTATAGTGGGTGTCATTGAAACCACGCGCCTTCCAATTGATGCGGTTCCTGATATTACCAATAATCAGGTATTAGTAATTACCAATGCACCCAGTCTTGGTGCACCCGATGTAGAGCGGTTTATTACTGTGCCTATTGAACAAGCCACCCGGAATGTACCCGGTATTGTGGAACAAAGAAGTTTTTCCCGTTTTGGCTTAAGCCTTGTCACCATAGTATTTGATGATGGAACAGATGTTTATTGGGCACGTACGCAAATCAATGAAAGACTATCACAGGTGCGCCAGCAAATACCACAGGGTATGGGCAGCCCTGAATTAGGTCCGGTAACCACCGGTTTGGGTGAAATATTTCAATACGTAGTACGTCCCAAACCCGGCTACGAAGGAAAATACAGTATGGCTGAACTACGAACCATACAGGACTGGGTAGTAAGAAAGCAGTTATTGTCTACAGAAGGTATTGCCGATGTAAGCAGTTTTGGCGGCGAGCTCAAACAATATGAAGTTGCTGTTAAATCCGATAAACTCCGCAGCCTGAATGTTACCATATCCGATGTCTTTCAATCACTTCAGGCCAATAACCAGAATACAGGAGGGGCTTATATCGAAAAAGGTCCGACTGTATTGTTTATCCGCACAGAAGGACTCACAAAAAGCATCGGCGATATTGAAAACATTGTTGTTAAACAGGTTAATGGTATTCCAATTCTGGTGCGAGACCTGGCCGAAGTAAAAATAGGAAGTGCCACCCGTTATGGTGCTTTGGCTTATAATAATGATGGAGAGGTAGCTGGTGCAGTGGTAATGATGCTGAAAGGAGAGAACAGTAATAAGGTAATCAAAAACATCAAAGACAAAATTACCCAGATTGAAAAAACTTTACCGGAAGGCGTCATGATTGATCCTTTTCTCGATCGTACAAAAATGGTGAACAATGCCATAGGTACCGTTGAAACCAATTTGCTGGAAGGTGCATTGATTGTTGTTTTTGTATTGGTCTTATTCCTGGGAAATTTTCGGGCTGGTTTTATTGTGGCTACGGTTATTCCTTTATCCATGTTGTTTGCCATTATCATGATGAATGCATTTGGCGTAAGCGGAAACCTGATGAGCCTTGGTGCACTTGACTTTGGATTATTGGTAGATGGAGCAGTAATTATTGTGGAAGCTGTTATGCATAAAATGTCGAAACAGAACGGTTTCGTCATGGGCACAAAACTCAGCAAGGATCAGATGAATCATACGGTTGAAGATGCAAGTGGAAAAATGATGAATGCTGCTGTATTCGGACAAATCATCATCTTGATTGTTTATTTACCGATTCTTACACTACAGGGTATTGAAGGGAAAATGTTTAAACCAATGGCACAAACTGTATCCTTCGCCATACTTGGAGCTTTCCTGCTATCCGTTACCTATGTGCCCATGATGAGTGCTTTCTTTCTCAGTAAAAAAATTGGACATAAAGAGAATATATCAGACCGTATGATGAAAAGATTACAGTCATGGTACAGCCCTGCCCTCAAGCGTATACTTCAACGTCCTACCTGGATCATTACCGGATCCGTTGTTTTATTTGCTGCTGCGTTGATTGTGGTAAACACTTTGGGAGGCGAGTTTATACCTAAACTGGAGGAAGGAGATTTTGCGGTTGAAACACGCGTGCTAACGGGTTCATCACTTACTACCACCCTCAGGGAAAGTCAGAAGGCAGTTAAAATAATCCTGAAAGAATTTCCTGAAGTGGAAAAAGTAGTTACCAAAGTGGGCACCGGTGAAATACCCGCCGATCCAATGCCCATTGAATCGGCAGATATGATTGTGGTATTGAAGGACAAGAAAGAATGGACATCAGCTAAGACCTTTGACGAACTCGCAGAAAAAATGGGAGAAAAAGTTTTGGCCGTGCCTGGTGTAACTACCGGATTTCAATTCCCTGTTCAAATGCGTTTTAATGAACTCATGACTGGTGCCAGACAGGATGTGGTATGTAAGATATTTGGTGATGACCTCGATAGTTTGGCATCTTATGCAACAAAAGTTGGTTCAGTAATTGGTACCGTTAATGGTGCCAAAGACCTGTACGTTGAAACCGTAACCGGAATACCTCAAATGGTAGTTACTTTTAACCGGGAAGCTATTGCACGCTTTGGTGCCAGCATTGAATCGGTCAACCAAACCATTCAGGCAGCTTATGCCGGTAGCGTTGCTGGTCAGGTATTTGAAAACGACCGAAGATTTGATTTGGTCATCAGGCTTGATAAAAACCAGCGTAATGAAGCAGAGGATATTCAAAACCTATTGGTAGGCTTACCCAATGGACAACAAGTACCCCTGAACCTGCTGGCAACTGTTGAGATGCAGGACGGGCCCTACCAGATACAAAGAGAAGATGCACAAAGAAGAATTACCATCGGATTTAATGTTCGTGGTAGAGATGTGCAATCAATTGTAAAGGAACTTCAGGCAAAAATTGGTCAGCAAATGAAACTGCCTGCCGGTTATTTCATTACTTATGGCGGACAGTTTGAAAACCTGCAGGAAGCTACCAAAAGACTTACCATTGCTGTTCCGGCTGCCTTGCTACTTATTTTTCTGATGTTATTCTTTGCCTTTAGAAAATTCAAATATTGTCTATTGATTTTTTCTGCTATACCCCTATCAGCTATTGGTGGTGTTTTTGCATTATGGATTAGGGGTATGCCATTTAGCATCTCGGCAGGTATCGGTTTCATTGCATTGTTTGGGGTGGCTGTGCTTAATGGTATAGTATTAATTACTGAAATGAACAGGCTTAAAGCAGAAGGCGAACTAAACCTGAATGATATTATACTACGCGCTACAGAAACAAGGTTAAGGCCGGTATTAATGACAGCAGCCGTGGCATCATTTGGTTTCTTTCCTATGGCATTAAGCAATGGGGCAGGAGCAGAGGTTCAAAGGCCACTGGCAACAGTTGTTATCGGCGGATTGCTGACAGCCACTTTTTTAACCTTGTTTGTTTTACCTGCACTCTACCTGATTTTTGAAAAAACAAAACCAATACGGCCAATGAAAACAACCCTTATAATTTTAGGAATGCTATCTATGTCAACCGTATTTGCACAGCCGGTTCGTCAAATGAAATTGGAAGAAGTAACAGAAATGGCCATTCAGCAAGCGCAAATGATCAAAGTGAGTAAGTTGCAGGAACAATATTACAGCACATTGAAAGGAACAGCCCGTGAAATACCTAAAACCCAGATACTGACAGAATTGGGTAACTACAACAGCTTTAATTTCGATAGCCGTATTTCAGTAACTCAAACTTTGCAGTCTGGGGCATTATATCAAAAACAGGAATCGGTGTTGAATAATTACCTGGCATCTGCCAATATTCATACAACCATCCAGAAAGCGCAATTAAAAAAGCTGGTTGCACAACTTTACCTGAATCTTCAGTTTTTAGCTGCCAGAAACAAAATACTCGTTAAAACAGATAGTATCTATGGTAGTTACCAGAAAGTTGCTCAGCTAAGATTTGAAAAAGGAGAATCCAATCTGTTAGAAAAAACAACCATTGATAACCAGGTAATGCATAATAAACAGTTATTGTTGATGAATCAATCTGATACAAGAACGGTTCAACTGGAATTGGCAATTTTACTGCAACAGGAATTGTTGGTAGAACCAGCGGAAGCCTTAACTGCACAGCAAAACCTGTATGATACAGCACTGTTAAACCAGCATCCGGAAATTCAATTTTATCAGGCACAATCAGCAAGGGCTCAGTCAGAAACTGAATTGGAAAAAACCAAATTAAAACCAGAATGGCTTGTTGGGTATAATAACCAATCTCTGATGGGTTGGATGACTTATAAAGACAGGACTGAAAAATATTTTAATGCAGGCAATCGATTTTCATCTGTTACATTGGGCGTGTCGGTACCCTTTTTTAATAAAGCAAGAAAAGCACGTATTCAGGCAGCCACCATCCACGAAGAAGTAACGAAAGCTGAAACCGAACTGGCATCAATGCATTTAAAGACAAGACTAATGCAGTGTTTGCAGCTCAGGGATAAATTCAATGCCAGTCTGTTATACTATAAGAATAGTGCTATTCCCCAATCTAATACCATGATCCAAACCGCAGGGTTACAATACCGTAACGGCCAGATCAATTATATTGAATGGGGCACACTAATGACACAGGCTCTTTCGATACAGTTACAATATGCTGAAGTGCAACGCGAACAACAGCAAAACGAAATTGAACTTGATTACTTATTGCAAAACAAATAACCTAATTATATGCGGAAATATATATTCATAGCGGCACTACTAGGTACTATAGCCTGTGGTATAAAAAAACAGGAAGCTACTGGTGAGCCAACAGCAACTGTGGAAGAAGACAATAAAGTAAGCTTAACTGCAGAGCAGATCCGAAATGCCAATATTGAAATCGGAATGGCAAGCGAAACAAACATGAGTGCTACTATTAAAGTGAATGGCGTAGTTGATGTGCCACCACAAAGTATGGTTTCAGTGAGTTTTCCATTGGGCGGGTACTTAAAAAATTCTCATTTGTTACCCGGAATGGGGGTCCGCAAAGGGGAAGTAATTGCAACACTGGAAGACCAGAGTTATGTACAATTGCAGCAAGACTTCCTCATGGCCAAAGCCAGGATGGATTTTCTTTCAACCGATCTGGAAAGACAGAAAGATTTGTCTGCTCAGGATGCAACGAGTAAAAAAATATACCAGCAGGCTTTAGCAGATTTTAAAACCCAACAGGTGCTGATAAAATCATTGGAGGAAAAACTTAGGATTGTGGGCATCGACCCCGATAAATTGACCGTAAGTAATATTTCCAGAACCATTAACCTGCGATCACCTATCAATGGGTTTGTAACCAAGATTAATGTGAATATTGGTAAGTATGTAAATCCGGCTGATGTATTGTTTGAGTTAGTAGATCCTGATGATATCCATGCAGCATTAACGGTTTTTGAGAAAGATATCATGCTTATCAAAAAAGGAATGCGGGCAGAAGTTTCTCTGGCAGATAAGCCAGGAAAAAAATATGAAGTGGATGTAATCCTTGTTACCAGAAATGTAGACGAAGCAAGAGGTGGACTTGTACACTGCCACTTTGAACAAGCTAACCATGAATTATTACCAGGCATGTTCTTAAATGGAACATTCGAATTGGAAAACAGGAAAGTTAAAGCAGTGCCAGAATCTGCCATTGTACGTTTTGAGGGCAAAAGCTATGTTTTCATTGCCAAAGACAGCAGCAATTTCGAAATGACTGAAATAGAAACAGGTGTAATCCAAAATGGAATGGTTGAAATAAAAACCGGAGAGTCCATAAATATTAATGAGCAGAAACTGGTATTAAAGAATGCGTATAGTCTTTTGGGGAAATTAAAGAATAAAGCAGATGAAGATTAAGTAGCGCATACAACATAAAATGTCGATCCCAACTATTTA
The DNA here is from genome assembly GCF_946481145.1 of uncultured Sediminibacterium sp. The sequence goes on along the minus strand of NZ_CAMLMJ010000007.1, from coordinate 6,715 downwards.
AATGGCAGCGCTGATTGAATAGTTGGGATTTTTTTGTATCCAAACTTAATAGAGAATTCAGCTAAGTAATTAATTCAAAGGTTAGCTCATTTTTTTTGAAGATGATTTCCTATTACAATAAAGATGTAAAACAACACCAGGAATACCACAGCAACACCAATGCAATTGATGAATACACGAGGATATCCTAAAATATTTACATCAATAAAAGGATAGGGATAGGTATGAGAAAATGTTCCCCTGATCAAGGTATATACCATATAAGCCAGGGGATATATGGTCCAGTATATGGAACTGCGAAAATGTAGTTTTGATTTTTGTACTATGAAAAACCAATACCATAAAAAATATATCGGAGTGATGGTATGTAATAATTCATTCGAAATTCGCCCCCATCCGGTAAAGGTCCAGATTTGACGTAATAACAAGTTGTAAATAATTCCAACAACTAAAATATATACGGTAATAGCAGTGGTGGTGGTATATTTTCGGAAGAATTGAGTTATAGAAGCCTGTTTTAAAAAAAGAAGGGAGGTAAAATATATCGCAACCAGTAGATTCGTAAGAATGGTAAAATAGCTGAAGAATTTAATTAGGGATGCGAGTAACGGTTGCTGTCGATTCATCAGCATATCTGTAAGCTGTATGATGATCCCGGCCCAGGACAAGCATGCTCCTGCAAGGGGCATAAGTATATCCTTCTTTTTCTCAGTGGCATGCATCATGCTACTAAAAATAAGCAATTATGGGCATTCGTACCAAGCCGTTCTTTATCATTTAGCAGGGGTTGGCCTACCGGTAAAATTATTGGTTTATATAGGTAGACAAGGCAGCTTCAACACCATAAAAGGATGCTAGTTTGCGAATAACAGATTCAACAACTGCATCCGGGCAACTGGCTCCACTAGTCATAAGTATGCGCACAATAGGTTGCTGCGGCAGATAATTTTCTACCATAGCTTGTTCTTTGGTTCGCCAGTTTCGGTTAAGTATTTCCTGCTTACTTATTAATTTATCTGCGGCATCAATAAAATAAGTGGGCAGTTTAGCTTCGCATAATTCTACCAGGTGAGAGGAGTTGCTGCTGTTATATCCTCCAATTACAATAGCAAGATCAGCAGTTGTGCTGGCCAGCATGCTGGTTACTGCTGTTTGATTATCGTTTGTAGCATAACAGAGTGTATCTCTTGTATCGGCAAAACGATCTGCAATTGTATTGGCAGTTAAATCAAAATGTTTGATAAAAACAGCTTTCAGGTAATCTGAAATAGCCTGGGTATCTGTGGCGAGTTGGGTAGTTTGGTTAACTACACCAATACGCTGTAAATCTTTTTCAAGAGAAAAGCCTTCAGAATAACGCCCTTTAAACTCCGTATAGAAATCCTCCCCGGGTTTTTCACCAGTAATATATTTAGCCAGTTCAATGGTTTCTTCCATATCATTCACGACCACAGTTGGCGTATGATAGGATGCATGTGAAAAAGTAGCCCTTGTTTCCTCATGTTGAGGTTTGCCATGAACTATAATACTGTAACCTTTTTTGGCAATTTGCTCACTTCTGTTCCATACTTTTTCTACAAATGGACAGGTAGTATTATATTTTTCTGTGGGAATACCTTTTGCGGTGAGCATTGATTCAATTTCCAACGTGGTGCCAAATGCCGGGATTATGACAACATCTTCCTTTGTCAGGCTATCAAATGGAATGAGCTGGTTTCCTTTTGTATCCTGTAAAAATTGAACACCTTTATTTTGAAGGTCTTGATTTACCTGCGGGTTATGAATCATTTCACTGAGCAGAAAAATATGCTTACCTGGATTTTCATCTATGGTACGAAATGCGATTTCTATAGCATTTTCTACCCCGTAACAAAATCCAAAATGACGGGCAAGGTAAATCTGTAAAGGGCCTAAATCTAGTAATGTAGGCGAAAAATCTTTTTTCAGCTTATCCTGCTCTTTTCTTGTCTGTTTGATGCTCCCAATCAAAGGGCTCCGATACCCAACCGGCACATTAAACTGCTTCATAAAGCAAAGATAGGGAATAGGTGGGTGCAAGTACAGCCCGGGGAAATTTGGCTGCAAGCTTCAAGTTTCAGGCTGCAAGTCAAGCGAAGGAAGGAACACAGATTATCATGATTTTCAAGATCTATCATGATAAATCTTGAAAATCATGAAAATCCGTGTTCTATTAATAGCAGATAGTGCATTTAAAGCAATCTAATATTTATTTAACCAGTTGATTTGAAATTTCTAATTCGCTTGTCACCTATTTATTTCATCAATAGCAGAAAGCCTAAAATACCCGCCAATCCTGGCTAGCGGCTAGAGGCTAGAAGCTCGCAGCTTATTTTCCCCCATTTTCCCTATCTTCCCCCTACCAAACGAACTGTTGCTCATGTCGAACCATATGTTTCTGCAAGCTTGCCTTATCGTAAGCGGCGGTGTTGTTATTGGAGCCGCCCCAAAAGAAAAAACCATTTTTACCACCATCGCCCGCCAGCGCGAGAGCCAGCAAAAAGGGTGGAAGTCATTATTTAATGGACAATCACTGTCAGGGTGGAGAACGTATCAGCGAAAGCCGGCGGACTCATGGCAAGCCAAAGACGGATTACTTTATTGCAAGGGTAATAAAGATGCTAATACAAAACATGCTGATCTGATTACCGAGGAACAATATGAAAACTTCGAATTATCACTGGAATGGAAACTTGCACCAGCGGCCAATAGCGGTATATTATACCTTGTTTCAGAAGCTTTTCCTGCGAATTACGAAAGTGGACCGGAATACCAGCTTATTGATGATAGGGGCTATCCTGCCAAATTAGAAGCCTGGCAAAAAACCGGAGCCAATTATGCTATGAATATTCCTTTGGAAGATGCAACTAAACCCGCCGGTGAATGGAACCATACCAGAATTATTGTAAACAATGGAGCAGTGGAGCACTGGCTCAATGGCAAAAAAATTGTTGCTTATACTTTGTGGGACAAAAACTGGGAAGAAAACAAACAAAAAGGCAAGTGGAAAGATGTACCTTCTTATGGAAGCACTAAATCGGGCCATATTGCTTTGCAGGACCATGGCGGAGAAGCTTGGTTTCGGGACATTAAAATTCGGGTACTTTAGTAAGCAATACCAGCACCCTTTCACAACAAGTTTTATTAGCCTCTCAGGTTCATTATCTTTGCCGGATGCATTATGTGTCTGTAGAAGGTCTTACCAAGAGTTATGGGATCAACCCACTGTTTCGCAATATTGGTTTTCATATTAATGAAGGAGATAAAATTGCGTTAATCGCCCGTAATGGTGTGGGTAAATCAACTTTATTACGCATTCTTGCCGGGCAGGAAACTGCTGATGAAGGAAAGTGTTGGATCAATAAGGAAGTAACAGTTGCCTTATTTGAGCAGGAGCCTGAATTTGATGAGTCTAAATCAGTACTCGAGAATATTTTTCATATTGAACACCCCATCATAACGGCTATCCGTGCTTATGAAGCAGCCGCTGAGGCTGAGGATGGCCACCTAATTGCCGAAGCCATTACCCGAATGGATGAATTAGGAGCCTGGGATTTTGAGGCCAAGGTAAAACAGATACTGGGTAAGCTAAATATCCATCACCTCCACCAGCCCGTTAAAAATTTGAGTGGCGGACAACGAAAAAGGGTTGCACTTGCAAAAACACTTATTGATATAGGGTTTGAACATAAGCATACATTATTGATGATGGATGAACCTACCAACCATCTGGATGTGGAAATGATTGAGTGGTTGGAACATTACCTCAATGCTGAAAATATCACGCTATTATTGGTAACGCACGACCGTTATTTTTTAGATGCAGTCTGCGATGAAATCTGGGAGCTGGAAAGGGAAAACATGTATGTGTATAAAGGCGATTATGAAAATTACGTGGAGAAAAAAGCGGCACGGATAGAGAGTGAACAGGCCAGTATAGATAAAGCCCGTAACCAATACAGGAAAGAACTGGAGTGGATGCGCAAGCAACCCAAGGCAAGAACCACCAAAAGTAAAAGCCGACAGGATAATTTCTATGAAGTAGAAGCCAGGGCAAAACAAAAAATAGAAGATGCCAAACTACAATTGGAAGTGAAAATGAATCGCCTGGGCGGCAAAGTAGTGGAAATGAAGAAGGTCTATAAATCTTATGGTGACCTGCCGATTTTAAAAGGATTTGATTATACATTCAGCAAAGGAGAAAGAGTAGGCGTAATTGGAAAAAATGGTGTTGGTAAATCTACCTTTCTGAATATTATTCAACAAATTGAAACAGCGGATAGCGGTAAAATAAATATCGGTGACACAGTCATTTTCGGCAACTTCTCTCAACAGGGATTGCAGATTAAAGAAGACCTGCGTGTCATTGAATATGTGAAAAGTTTTGCGGAGAGTTTTCCGCTTGCAAAAGGAGGAAGCCTAAGTGCAGCGCAGTTTCTGGAACTTTTTCTTTTTTCACCCGATAAACAATACACTTATTTGTCGTCGTTAAGCGGAGGAGAAAAGAAAAGACTTCAACTACTTACCATTCTTTTTCGCAACCCTAACTTCCTGATACTCGATGAACCTACCAACGACTTAGATCTTCCTACGCTGGCAGTTCTCGAAAACTTTCTTAGCGATTACCAGGGTTGTGTGATGATAGTTTCGCACGACCGTTATTTCATGGACAGACTGGTAGATCATTTGTTTGTATTTGAAGGTAATGGTGAAGTGCGAGACTTCCCCGGTAACTATACCCAATACCGGATATGGCAAAAAGAACAGGAACAGTCGAATCAGGTGAATACAGCGGTCATTCCGGAGAAAAAGCAGACAGAAACGACAGAGGTTGTAGCAAAAAGGAAAATGAGTTTTAAGGAAAAACGTGAATTCGAGATACTGGAGAAAGAATTGCCTGCGCTTGAAAAAGAAAAACAGGACATTACAGAACAAATGAGTAGTGGAAACCGCTCATTCGATGAAATCTCAAAACTCAGCGACAGACTATTGGAGATTAACCAGGCACTTGAATCCAAAGAAATGCGTTGGCTTGAACTTAGTGAAATGGTCTAATTAAAACAATTAAACCAATTCGAAAGATAGGGATTTGCTTTCTTGTCCATTCATAATAACTGATACCAAATGTTCTCCTTTATAGAATACCCTTGTCGTAATGGGTTTGAAACTTTGTCTGCGGTTTATTTTAACGGTTTCTCCTGGTTGAATCATTCTTTCGCTGATCTTGAATACTTTTTTGGATAAACTACCATTGTTTTTCCGATACTGGATTGCGTATTCCAAACGTAATAAGGTCGGTTTTTTCCCGGAATGATGTATAGCGCATTCAAATTCAAGATAATCTCCCACACGGATGGCTGGTGTATTAACTTTAAACTTGCTGATATTGAAATGTTCTGCGCTCAGCTTATAGAATGATAATGCCGAGGCATCTCCTGCTTTCAATAAAGTTCTCAATCCATGTTTAATGATCGCATCGGTATCTGTGCTAAGTCCTTTCCACTGCTTAGCAATTTTAAGTACAACCTGTGGATTGTCTTTTGAAATATCATTCAGGTTATTGGCAACACTTCTTCTTACCACTTCACAATCGTCTTGTTTCAGGTTTTCGAGTATCGGTAAAATGGGGCCGGGGTCTTTTTTCAAAAAAGGCAATGCCATTGCCCAGGGTAAGCGTGGTCTTGACCCCTCACTTGCAAGTCTTCTAACATGCCTGTTTTTATGTTTGGACCATTTCAGCAATTGAGGAATCATCTTTTTCTCGTAACGAAGTATAAAGGGGCGAATGGCAAATTCACAACTAATAAATTGTGTTACTGATTCCATCGCGGCTATGGATGATGAGTAATCATCCAGGCCATAGAGGTGAATATATTCGGGTAAAAAAAGATATTCTATACTACTGGCTGTTGGGCCCTCTTTTTTTACCTGATCTATCAATTTAGTAAGGTATACAGAAGCATTCGCATAAGGCTGTGGTAAAAACCTGTGCAGTACATGTGCTATATGGGCCATTCTTTCCTTTAATTCATAACCGGCAAATGCGGGTGTATTGATTTGTTCGATGAATTTTTTTTTGTTGACATTCGGCAGAACTTTTTGAAAACTGTCTGCAAATTGTGCAATGAATAAAGGAGAATAGAGGTCTTTAAGTAAAGTGCTCATTAAAACCGTTTTGCGTAATAATAATATTTGTTCATTCCATTCATATTCAATTCATGGAACAGTTATTGGAGAAACACCGAACCTGGTTCAGGTAAAGAACCGTTTATTCCGGCATTTGCAATAGCCAGTAGTTGGTTTACGGCCTTTTTGCCAGATATTCCCAGGTCAGCACTAAAATCATTCACATATAAACCGATATGTTGACGCATTACTGTTTCGCTCATTTCCTGTGCATGCATCCGAACATAATCTGAAAGTTCAGGATAATGTTTAAATGCATAAGCAAGACTTTTTTGTATCAACCTATTTATTTGGAGGGCAACTTCTTTGGGTATTCTGTTATGTACTACAATGCCACCAAGCGGAATCGGAGAAGCTGTTTTAGTTTCCCAATAATTTCCGAGGTCCATCAGTTTATTTAACCCTTTGAGATGATAGGTGAACCGGTTTTCATGTATAATTACTCCCGCATCTACAGCGCCCGATAAAACCAGGTCCTCTATTTCATGGAAAACATGAAAGCTTTTATTCT
>NZ_CAMLMJ010000006.1 GCF_946481145.1 uncultured Sediminibacterium sp. | reverse complement strand
CATGATAGATCTTGAAAATCATGAAGATCTGTGTTCTATTAATAGCAGATAGTGCATTTACGACAACCAAATATTTCTTTAAGCAAATGACTTTAAATTTTCTAATACCCAATCCCCATTAAAAGCAGAAAGTCTATAATAAGCACCCATCAAAGCTTGCAGCTTGCGGCTTGCAGCTTGAAGCCAAATTTCCCCGGACAGCAATGGCTAAAAGCCAATAGCCGTCAACATGCTTCATTCAATAATTGTTTCTGTATTTTCGCAATCAATCTTCAAAGCTAATGGATGTAAAGATCGAAGCTTCATGGAAAGAAGTGCTTAAGCATGAATTCACAAAGCCTTATTTCCTGCAAGTTGCAGCGCACCTGAAAACTGAGAGAGCAACTGGCGCCACAATTTACCCTCCGGGTCAACTTATATTTAATGCATTTACATTTACGCCATTTCAAGAAGTAAAAGTGGTAATACTCGGGCAAGACCCATACCATGGTCCGGGGCAGGCACATGGTTTAAGTTTTTCTGTTCCAGACGGTTTTAAACCTCCTCCTTCCCTGGTAAATATTTATAAGGAATTGCAGGAAGATATCGGAATGCCGATACCCACAACAGGTAATTTAACCCCTTGGGCCAAACAGGGTGTGCTTTTATTGAATGCAGTATTAACTGTCAGAGCAAATGAACCTGCCAGTCATGCTAAAATCGGTTGGATGGATTTCACAGATGCCGTAATCAGGAAGATATCAGATGAAAAAGAAGGAGTTGTTTTTTTATTATGGGGGCGCTTTGCACAGGAAAAACAAGTATTAATTGATGCAACAAAACATCATGTATTAAAAGCCGCACACCCGTCTCCCTTTAGCGCCGATAAAGGATTTTTTGGATGTAAACATTTCAGCAGAACAAATGCATTATTGATGAAACAAGGCATGAGTCCAATAGACTGGAGCATTACCAACAACGCTTAATTCATGAACAAATCAATACCTATCAAAACACCTGTTTGGAAACTGATACTCGGCAGAGTATTTGCACTATGGGCCCTGATACTTTTTATCGGCACAATGCTTCCGGCCATCATTTTCTACCTACCCTGTTTTTTATTGAACGACCCGGCCAAAGCCAGGTGGCACAGACATGTATCACGGGTATGGATGTGGATTTACCTGAACCTGATTGGATGCCCATTGCGTGTTAAAGGCAAAGAACATTTTGAAGACAATTGCAATTATATCGTTATCTGCAACCATAACAGCCTGATGGATGTACCCGTAAGTACACCATTCATGCCAAGGGCCAATAAAACCATTGCAAAAAAAAGCTTTGCAAAAGTGCCTTTGTTTGGATGGATCTACACTTTCGGCAGTGTGCTGGTTGATCGAAAAAGCGACGAAAGCCGCAGACGCAGTTATGAAGAAATGAAAAAAATGCTTTCCATCGGCCTCGATATGGTTATCTATCCGGAAGGAACACGTAACAGAACCTCAGATCCGTTGAAAAGTTTTTATGATGGTGCTTTCAAACTGGCAACAGATACAGAAAAGCCCATCTTACCCACCGTACTATTTCATACAAAAAAAGTATTACCAGCCAATATCTTCTTCTACCTGATGCCTCACCCACTTGAAATGCATTTCCTTCCCCCCGTTCCTTCAAAAGGAAAAAAAGCTTCGGAACTTAAGGAGGAGTTGTTTGGTATAATGTGGAAATACTATGAAGTGGAAGAAAGGAGTTAGGTGTTAGGTATTAGGTGCTAGGATAAAACTCTTTTTAGGATAGTAAACTGTTGGTTGAACAGACACTTTTCCTAATAATGCGAATCAAGGGTTGAAATTGCATAGGAGCGGGCAATGGAACGCAGATTTATCATGATTATCATGATAGATCATGATAAATCCGTGTTCTATCTAAGCAGCCAAATAAGATTAGGAACTATTAGTTTTTAGGAGCCTACTTTAATGAAGTTAAAAGAGTCCTCAATCGATGATTTTCCCATTTTTGGCAGATTTCAACCCTTTATTCGCATTAATAGCTAATACCTAACAGCTAACACCGAATAGCTAAAATCTCGAATTCGAAAACACCCTGCTTCTATTGATTCTCAGATCGCGGAGGATACCTGATTTAGGATTGATGGTGATATTGAAAGATCTGTATAATCCAATGGGCGTTACATTGATCGATAATTGCCAGCAATGCATTTCCCTGGTTATAAACATACTCAGTTGTTGTAATCCGCCATTATTTACATCATAATAACCCGTACCACCCAATTTCCATTTTTCCGTCAAACTAAAATCTCCATTGAAATTCAGGTTGGAAAAAATCTGTGTTTCGTAACCGGAAAAGTCTTGTTTTAGGACACGGTTAAAATTCAAAGAATAAGCAAGCGTAAGACTCCAGGGTATATTAAAATCAGTAAACTCTGCTGGGTTGGCCTGTGCAAATTGTAATTGTCTTTGTTGTTCATCAGGTGTCATGAACGGATCGATTGGAATATCTTTTTCATTTTTATCAGACCCGTCTTTCGATTTACTGGTAAAAGAAGTTGAAACAGCAAGATTACCACTGGTAATACGGCCAAACTTCAGTTTTTTAAGATCAATTGCCAGTTGTTTTAAACGATAGCCTTGTGCATCTACTGCATAAGGGTCAATATTCATACCGGCTGTTATATTGATCTTATCAAACAAAGTACTACGGGCATAGAAATTAAAATTCCCCAATGCAAAACTATCCGCCAATAAATTATAGGAAGAGTTAAATCCGAATCCATCAATCAGCTTGATTTTTTTGGTAGCTTTTCCGGAACTATCCGATTTATCCTTAAGTTTCATCTCAAGCAGGTTGTCGATACCAAAACCAATTCCTCCAAAAGCACCTTCTGAGAAGCCGGGAATTATACCACCTTCAAATTGAGAAAACCGCATGGTTCTTCCGGTTGAATCAATCTGAGTATTATAAAAATACTTGGCAGCCATATCTGGCTTATAGTTGAATGAGATACTTGGACGAACTTCATGTCGGATAATTTTAGTGTCCTTCGATTTCAGGGTATACGTACCAAAAATCCGGGTATTCAAACTCACACCAAAAGCCATTTGTCTGGCTGTATAAAAACCACGCTGAATTTTTGTATCAACCTGTTTTGCTGTATCGTTCCAGGAACGGAAAATACGCTGACCATACCATCTTTCTTCATAAGACACACTTGGGGCTATTGTAACCGGGCCCAAAGCAGGTAATGAAAGGGTTATGGGGATATTGTGCTGGGCACCCCACTGAAGCTCATCAAGCGCACGACGCATATTAAATGCCGTATCATAAAAGGATATTTGATTCTGCACATTGCCACTATAACCTATCCCTATTTTTTCATACCATTTACCTGAACCAACCTGGTCTTTTTTCTGGAATGGATAAAAAGTTACTACGTTAAAATTCAATGTTGGCAGATTCAGATTTACCAATCGTGTATTGTTGTTCTGGTTATGGTTGGCATTAACAGATAAGTTGTATTTACCTCTCCAGTCTTTGGTATAATTGATAGATGAACTTAACTGGTTTTGAAAATTCTGGTAAGGATTATTCAATAACAACTGGTTAAACCTTGTACTACCAAAATTTACATTCGCTGAAAAATTGGTCCCTGGTCTGGCCCTTCCATCCCGGCTATGCGACCAGTTAATCATGAAAGATTTTGTTTTACTGAACTCGTCTTTGGTTACACCTCCCCTGTTTAGTATCCTGGAACTTTGTATCGTAACATTGAGGTTACTCGTAAACTTGTATCGTTTCAGGTACCTTGAATTAAAATTGATATTATACCCTCCATAGGAATATAAATTGGCCCGGGTTGTAAGATCCAGGTTATCATTGAAAATGTGGTAATATCCGATCCCTTCTAATCCCAATCCAAAATCTTCGCTGGCCGTAAATGCCGGTGCTATAAAACCAGATTGCGGGCCACGATATAATGGAAATATTCCGAAAGGAATACCAATGGGTATGGGCACGCCTTCAAACTCGGGAAATGCGGCGCTGGAAATACCCATTTTGTTGTTGATGATTTTCATCTTTCTGGTTCGAAAGGCGAAATGGGGCGTATCGAGATTACAGGTAGTAAAACGGGCTTTACTGGCAAATACTTCATCGGCACTCACTTTTTTTAGTGCTTCTGCATTTACAAAAATTTCACCCTCCTGAAAAAAAGTGTTTTTTGTGAGTCCTTTACCAGTTCTCATATCGTAAAAAATAGAATCACTCACAGATTGTAATTCACCCTGAATAAATTGGGGCTTACTTAAAGGATTCCCTGTTGAATCGAGCGAACCATAAGCCTTAACCATTTGCGATTGCTGGTCGTATCGAATGGTGGCCGCTTCCATCTGCAGGTCCTTATAATTGGTTTTGGCCTTACCGTATAGTATGAACTCTTTTGTATCTATAATTAAAACACCAGAATCCGTTGCATTGTAGGTTATAGGAGCATCTATTGAGTCTTTGGAGATACGTAGGGTATCTGTTCGGTTAACCAACGAATCACCCGTTTTAGCGGTTTTTAAACTATCTTTTTGTTTAACGCTGGTATCCCCTGCAGATTTTGGGGGAACAGTATCCTGTAAGATATTTTCAAAGGAAGATTCAAATAAAGCCGGAGCTGCGCCAGCCTCCTTATGAAATGTTAATATGAGCAAATATGCACACACAACAATAGGAAGCATGGTTTTTACGTTAATTTTACAGCGTTTGCGCATATTCACCTGGCAAAAATAGTGTTTGAAGCGTGTAAACGGAACTCTGGTTATAATCCTTTAACGAATTGATATGATGCGTGTTAAATATGCTGCTTTTGTTTTGTTAAGTTTAGGGGTCGGTATATTCAGTTCTTTTATGCCTGAAAAAGGCAAACCCCAACAAAAACAAGTACTTAAGAGGATCATTGTAGATGCTGGTCATGGAGGGGAAGATGTTGGAGCAAGAGGCAGATATTCTACTGAAAGCCAAATTTCGCTTGAAGTTGCCCTTAAACTTGAGAAAATGCTTCAGGATGCCCTTCCTGATGTAGAAATCGTCATGACCCGAAAAACAGATGTCTTTCATTCCGTTATCCAGAAAGCAGAAATAGCCAATCAGGCCAAGGGCGACTTATTCGTCTGTATCCACGTAAATTCCGCTGCAGCAAGAAAAAACAGGGAATTTATTGGCTATAAAACCATTACCGTAAAAAGAAAGGGTAAACTGGTTAAGCAAAGAGTGAAGGATTATCGCACCTGGACTACCCCCAGCCCGGCGATGGGAACTGAAACATTCATTTACGGAATCGATAAAACCGACGAGCGCAAAGCAGTTGCCAGTGAAGGATTGGATGAATACCTGGATAGTGTTTCCGTACAAATACTCAAAGCCCGCAAGGCGGCAGATGCCAATGACCCTACCAAAACCATGTTGGCAAATATCCTCACCCAGCAATATTTTCAACGCAGTGCCAAACTGGCCATGACTATCGAAGAGGAATTTCAGAAAGTAGGTCGCATTAGCCGTAAGGCCCAGCAACGTAAAAAGGGAATATGGGTATTACAAGCTGTAAATATGCCAGCCGTATTGGTTGAAACAGGCTTTATTTCCAATCCGGAAGAAGAAGACTACCTGAACAGCGAAAAAGGACAGGTAGAAATTTGTCAGGTTATTACCAAAGCAGTCCGTATTTATAAGAATTCTCTTGAAAACCAGGCTGGCATAAGTGCTGGTAATTCCAGAAAGTAAAGTTCCTTTTACAATCATTGCGGTCCGGGGGGAATTGGCTTCAAGCTGCAAGCCGCAAGCTACTCCACAGGAGTCTTCGGACAAGCCTTGATGGGTGCTTATTTTAGGCTTTCTGCTTCTAATAGAATAAAAGGTGGGTACCGAATTGGAAAATTTAAAGTCAGCTGCTTAAAGAAATATTTTGTTGCCGTAAATGCACTATCTGCTATTAATAGAACACGGATCTTCATGATTTTCAAGATCTATCATGATAAATCCTGAAAATCATGAAGATCTGTGTTCCATCATACGCTATACCTACAGCTCGCGGTTAAATTTCCCCGGACAGTAATTGCTACAAGCCTAGACTGGTGATTATTTTAAATGAGGCTCGCTCCTTAACTTTCCTGGCAACCATGGACTATGGACCATGGACTCCCCCAAAAAACAATGTTTAACAGCTAGTTCAGACAGGCTAATCCAAGAAACCTTAGTTTTGCCGTATGAAGATATCGAATGAAACAAAAGTAGGGGCCCTAACTGCTATCGCCATTACTTTACTGATCCTTGGCTTTAATTTCCTGAAAGGTAAAACCCTGTTCAAAACAGGTAATTTCATCTACGCAAAATATACTGATACCAAGGGGATAATGGTATCGAATGGTGTTTTCATTAATGGCTTTCAGGTTGGGTCTGTATATGATATTGAAAATGCGGACGCCAATTTATCTACCATCGTTGTTGCGATTAAACTTAAGGATAAATACAATATTCCTTCCAACTCAGTGGCGTCAATCAAAGAAAACCCACTTGGAAATGCCAGCATCACCATCAGTCTGGGAGATGCCCCCAACTTTGTAAAATCTGGCGATACCATTCTTACTTCGTCTTCTGCCGGATTATTGGGTGATGTAATGAATAAGCTAGGTCCGGTAGGTGATCAGATAAAAGCAACAGTGGGTTCATTAGACAGTGTATTAAAGAATATCAATATCATATTTGATCCTGCTACAAAAAACAATCTGCAAGAGGTTATAGCTAATATCAATAAAACTACTGCAAGCCTTGTAGTATCCTCTGCTTCTATACAGGCCATGCTGAACCAGCAAACCGGTACAATTGCAGCTTCCATGAATAATGTAAGCAGCTTTACTAAAAATCTTTCTGACAATAATGATAAGATAACCCGTATGCTTGGAAATGTGGAGAAAACCACCGAAAACCTTTCTAAAGCAGATATTGATGGTACAGTTGCGCAGTTAAAGAATTCAATCGAAACATTGAACAGTATTCTTGCCAAAGCATCTTCAACCGAAGGTTCATTAGGTAAATTACTGAACGATAAAACGCTTTATGATAACCTGAGTAATACCGTTCGAAGTGCCAATATTTTGATGGATGACCTTCGGGTACACCCTAAACGCTATGTAAACATCTCCGTATTTGGCAAGAAGGACAGAACAGGCCCATTAATGGCTCCATTAGACTCTACGAAGAATAAATAATTATGCGGATCCGCAATTTTGTTTCCTGCTGTTTGTTTTTGTGTTGCAGCTTTTTTGCCAAAGCACAAACAAATAAAACACCTGCTACAGACACATCAAGTGTTGTAACTGGTAAACTACTGGAGATGTTGGAGGCAGATAAAGTGCATATTCAAAAAGTCGACTCTGTTAATCAGTTCATTTCTTATGTAGGTAAAGTAAAAATGCGTCAGGAAAAAACACTGTTTTATGCAGATAGTGCTGTACTTAACACCATTACCAATGTATTTGAAGCATTCGGCAATGTTCATATCAACGATGCAGACAGCGTACACACTTATGCCCAATACCTGAAATACCTGGCCAAAGAGAAAAAAGCTTTCCTGAAGAAAAAAGTAAGGCTTACCGATGGCAAAAGCACCCTTACAACAGATGAACTGGAATACGATGTAACCGTAAAAATCGGCACTTACCTGAAAGGTGGTAAAGTAGTAAATGAAAAAACGAACTTAACCAGTATTGAAGGCTATTATTACGGAGACACCAAGGATATTTTTTTCAAACAAAAAGTTATCCTGATCAACCCCGACTATCGCATCAATACTGATACCCTGCAATACAATACAGAAACTGAAATTGCCACATTTACCAGTCCATCAACGATTCGTAACGATAAAAAACTGGTGATTAAAACCAGGGATGGCTATTATGATCTTAAAAACAAAAGAGCCGAATTATACAAACGTTCCGTAATTGATGATAGTAGTTATACTATGACTGCTGATGAAATGGCGCTCGATAGTACCAGTGGACTTGGTGAATTCAGGGGAAATGCAGTATATCGCGGGAAAGATTCACTTAAGGGTTTTGACCTGATTGCCAATAATATAAAAACCAATAATAAGAAGAATTCACTGCTGGCAACCCAACAACCTTTACTCCTTTTGAAACAGGAAAGAGACACCATTTATATCACTGCAGATACATTTTATTCCGCAAAATTGTCAGACCTATTAAAATACAAACCTGTTCCAAGAGTCAGGGATAGTATAGATTTTGTATTCTCTCCCGACAGTACCAAGGAAGACAGTACAGATAAATATTTTGAAGCCTATTATAACGTAAAAATTTTTTCCGACTCACTGCAAAGTGTCGGTGATAGTTTATTTTATGCACTGAAGGATTCCGTTTTTCGTTTATTCAAGCAACCTGTTGTTTGGGCACAGGAAAATCAGGTGAGCGGTGATACTATTTACATGTATGTAAAGAACAATAAACCTGAAAGATTGTATGTTTTCGAAAATGCACTTGCATTGAGTAAGGTCGACAGTTCTCTTTATTTTAACCAGGTAAGAGGTAATACCATTAATGCCTATTTCGACACGACCGGACAAATTAATTTTTTAAGGGCCAAAGGGAACAGTGAAAATGTTTACTATGGTGTTGATGAACAGAAAAATTTTATCGGCGTAAATAAAAACAGTTCTGATGTTATTGAGATACGTTTTGACAATGGCAAACCAAAACGCGTAGTATTAATTAATGCCGTTGATGGTACTATGTATCCCATGCGCCAGGTTGACCACGATCAACTAAAATTGCGTAACTTTAGGTGGTTGGAAAGTCGCAGACCTAAGAGTATGTTCGACATACTTTCTTCGCAATAAACTATCCCCTTTTTAATTATTAAATTGTAAGTATGATCTTATCAAAGCTTGTACAAACACGATTATTTCATCCACTCAAACAGTTTATCCGGGATAGCCGGGCAATTGGAGTAACGCTGCTGGCATGTACAGGCATTTCTTTACTATTGGCAAACTGGGGTGATTTTGGTGTTGCATATAGGGACATGTGGAATATTTTTTTCGATGGAACAACGGATCACCATACTTATATCGGTTTTTTATCCTTGCCCAATTCCCCTTTACTCGTAATCAATGATGCCTTGATGGCCGTATTTTTCTTTCTGGCGGGCATGGAAATAAAAAGAGAGTTGGTTTGTGGGGAACTCGCTTCTATAAAAAAATCTGCGCTGCCCGTAATAGCAGCTATCGGAGGTATGCTTGCACCTGCCCTATTATTTAGTCTTTTTAATAAGGGAACTATTTTTATGACAGGTTGGGCTGTTCCCACTGCAACAGACATTGCATTTACTTTAGGAATCGCTTCATTATTAGGTAGTCGTGTACCTGTAGCATTAAAAATATTTCTTACCGCACTGGCTATTATAGATGACCTTGGTGCCATAGTTGTGATCGCCTTATTCTATGGAAACGAAATTGAATTCGGATATTTACTGGCTGCGATTATCACGGTTGTTTTATTATGGTTGCTCAATAAAAGAAAAATAAATTTTGGTTACCTGCATTGGATACTTGGACTGGCACTTTGGTATTTTATGTTTAACTCGGGAATTCACGCAACAGTTGCAGGTGTGATTTTTGCCTTTATGGTTCCTGTTTCCAAATTAGCAGATATGGAGATAAAATTTCATACCCCGGTATATTTTATCATCATGCCCATCTTTGCATTGGCTAATACTGCAATTGACATACCGGAGAATAGTCTTGAAGCATTAAATAGCAGTTTGAGCTGGGGTATAATTTTCGGGCTTTGTATTGGAAAACCATTGGGAATTACCAGTGCCTGTTATTTACTGGTTTCAAGAAAACTTGCGGAACTACCATCTGGCACTAACTGGAATAAAATGATTGGGGCAGGTCTACTTGCTGGTATTGGGTTTACCATGAGCATCTTTATCTCCACCCTTGCTTTCAACAGAGTAGAAGACCAGGATATTGCAAAAATATCCGTCCTGCTCGCTTCACTGATTGCAATGGTTAGCGGGTTTGTTTGGTTGAAAATGGGACGAAAAGAAATAAAGAACAGATGAACAGTGGAATGTCCAATATCCAATTTCCAGGTTTTACTTCGACGTTGGATATTGGACATTCCACTGTTCCTCTGTTTATCACGCTTCTTTTTCCATCATCAGGTAGGCTTTGATAAAACCATCTATTTCACCATCCATTACTGGGCCAACGTTGCCTACTTCAAAATCGGTGCGGTGATCTTTGATCATTTTATAGGGATGGAATACATAGCTCCGAATCTGACTACCCCATTCTATTTTCTTCTTGCCTGCATTGGTAGCATTCATCGCTTCCTGACGTTTACGAAGCTCTTCTTCATATAAACGACTCTTCAGCATTTTCAATGCCAGTTCCCGGTTCTCACCTTGTGTACGTGCCTGTTGACATTCAACGATAAATCCACTTGGGATGTGTTTTAATCGCACCGCCGTTTCCACTTTGTTTACGTTTTGTCCACCACTACCCCCACTTCTATAAAAAGCCCATTCTAAATCGCCGGGGTTGACATTTATTTCGATACTATCATCAATCAACGGATAAACAAACACAGAAGCGAAGGAAGTGTGACGACGCGCATTACTATCGAAAGGAGAAATCCTCACCAATCGATGTACGCCACTTTCCGCTTTTAAAAATCCATAAGCAAAGTCGCCATCAAATTGCAATGTGGCACTTTTTATTCCTGCACCATCTCCTTCCTGGAAATCAAGTTCAGTAACTTTCCATCCTTGCTTATCTCCATACATGCGATACATGCGCAAAAGCATTTCTGCCCAATCCTGGCTCTCGGTTCCTCCTGCTCCAGAGTTAATCTGAACGATAGCAGGTAATTCATCCTCGGGTTTATTGAGGGTACTTTTAAACTCTGCGTCTTCCAGGCTGTTAAGGGCATTATCATAAGCCTGCTTTGTCTCTTGCTCTGTAGCATCTCCGGATTTCCAAAATTCGAAGAGTACCGCAAAATCTTCTACAGCAGCTTCCACCTGCTTATACAGACGGAGCCAGTATTCATTAACCTTAATTTCCTTCATGATGCCTGTAGCGCGGGCATTATCATCCCAAAATCCAGGCGATAGAGAGAGCTGACGATCGGTTTCTACTTTATGGTTTCTGTTCTCAACGTCAAAGAAACCTCCTCAGGACAACCACTCGGTCCCTTAAAATTTTTATTTGTTCTTGTGTCATAAAAGAATTTTGGGATCTCAGATGGCAGATCTCAGATTTAAAAAGAAATCTGAGATCTGCCATCTGAGATCATCAATCAAAAATCATATACCTCATAAGCCGGATTCTGTTCCTACACCATCATTTATCTAGCCCCACCATTACTGATGGGATCATGCTGCCTACCCTGGAACCTTTCCGCCTAAGGCGGAATCGGACGAGCCGCCCTCAAAGACTCCTATACATGGCATTACAGCCCCCAAGGTTTACCCGCTCTTATTGTTACCAATAAAAACCGTGAGCTCTTACCTCACATTTTCACCCTTACCCCCACAGTACTGTGGGGACGGTTATTTTCTGTGGCACTATCTCGTCCCCACAGTATTGTGGGGAGCCGGCTATTCACCGGTGGGTCGCTCTTTGCTGTCCGGACTTTCCTCCCCTCCTACATTAAGCAGGTGGAGCGATGGTTCGGGTATATGAAATACAAAGATAACGTAATTTATTGTAGGGGTTAGGGGTTAGGGGTTAGGCGTTAGGTATTAGGTATTAGGTATTAGGTATTAGGTGTTATTTTTGTATGTCTTGTCCTGATATAGGTTGACAGATTAAGTTAACAAAAAAACAGGATAATGATGTCAAAAGGTCGTAGGGAGGTATTTCGGTACAGTCTTAGCTTTAAGCAACAAGTGATTCGAGAGATTGAACAAGAAGGGCTATCCATAGTAGCGGCAAAGCGTAAGTATGGGATCAAAGGAGGCGTGACGATACAGAGATGGTTGCGTAAATTTGGTAAAACCGAGTTGTTAAATCAAATAATACGGATAGAAACAATGGATGAAAGAGACAAGATACAAGTCTTGGAAGCGGAGATAAAAAAGCTGAAGCTAGCATTGGCTGATTCATTGCTGGCACAGCGTAGCCTGGAAGTTGTGATAGATGAAGCTAATAAAGAGTATAAGACAGATTTAAAAAAAAGTTTTGGAGAGTCAGTATCGAGCGGCTCAGCGAAGAGTTCCGGGTGATCAGGCTGTGTATTTTTTTTGGTGTTACCCGTCAGGCATATTACAAAGGATTGAAGCAAAGAGAACATGAAGCAGTACAAGAGGAGTTAATTATAAAACTGGTACAACAAGTAAGGCGCAGTAATAAGAAGATGGGAGGTAAAAAACTGTATTGGTTGTTGCGGGAAGATATTCATGGTATTGATGCTTCAATGGGCAGAGACAAGTTCTTTTCTTTATTACGGGAATGTGGGTTGTTAGTGCAACGACGGCGGAAGTATGCCATTACAACACAGTCTTATCACCGGTTCAGGGTATATACCAATAAACTACTGGATTTTACACCTGAACGTCCGCATCATGTGTGGGTGTGTGATATAACATATGTTCGGATAAAGCATGGCTTTGTGTATTTGTTTTTGATTACAGATGCATACAGTCGAAAGATAGTAGGCTGGGAATTAAGTAACAGCTTAGGACTAGGAGGCGCTTTACGGTCATTGGGAATGGCAATCAGACAATGCCCTAGCCCCAATGGATTAATCCATCACTCAGACCGTGGTTTTCAATATTGTTCGAACGAATATGTAGAAAGGTTGACGGCGAAAGGAATAGAGATTAGTATGGCTGAAGCAGGGAACTGTTACGAGAATGCGATGGCAGAAAGGGTGAATGGTATCTTAAAGAGTGAATACGGGCTAGATGAAACATTTGCTGATGAAAGAGAGGCCCGCCAATGTGTAAGAGAAGGTATAAAGGCTTACAATGAAAAACGTCCACAGTGGTCATTGAACCTTCAAATACCAGCCATAGTACATGGGTTAGCAAATGCCAGAACAGAAGAAAAAGTGTCAACTTTTGTCAGGACATGACAGTAAAGACTATTTAAAATCCCAATACCCAGTACCCAGTACCCATTACCTAACACCTAACACCTAATACCTAATACCCAACTCCTACCCTCAATACTGAAAGAAAATTTCCGTGGCACCATACCCAAAACGGGGATCGTATTGGTTGATGAAGTTTTTTACTTCCCGTTTGGTCTTGAGGATATCGTGTATCTCTTCCCTTAATCTACCTGTGCCGACTCCATGAATTAAGATAAGACTTGGTTGCCTGTGCGCAACTGCCAGATCGAACCATTTCTCAAATTCGGATAACTGTATACCTACAATTTCCAGGTTACTGAGGCTTTCGTAACTATTGGTGAGCTTTTCAATATGTAAGTCTACCACAGAACGTGCTGGAGGCAGGTTCTGGCGAACTTTAGACGCATCATATATCTTAAAACCTTTACCGGATAATTTTGAAAGATCTACATAATCCTCTTCTTGTTTATCGGGATATTCATCGAATAGCTGATAGGAAATAGTCGGAGTATTATTTTCCTTCATGGCTTCGATGCGTTGAAACAATTGTTTGGGTTTTAATTTCAGTTGCGCCTCAAAATGCGGAGCTTTCTTTTTATCTGGCTGTAGCAGAGAGAAATCTATGGAGAAGGATGGACTATCGTTTACTGCTTCAAAAGCAATATCATGCAGATAGAAATCATGGAAGCCCTCTATCTGATTGGTTAATTCAAAATCTAATTCCTGGGCAAAAAACTGCTTGTAAACAAATTTGTAAGGTTGTGGGGTTTTATTTACAAGATGTACTTTGAGTAAATCAACAACTTCATCATTAAAATCATCCAGTGAAAATTTTGGAATGAGGGATATCCAAACACCATCAGCCACTTGTATTTTATTGGGCTGTGGTTTTTCCTTGGGTACCTGATCGATATATTGTTTAGGTGCCGACTTTTTTTCTTCTGTTTGTTTCTTTTTTGTAAATCGATAGAAATAAGGAAAATCTATCTGATCCATATAGGCCGGAAATTTCACTCCCCTTACCTCAATCAGCACCATCTTATCATTTATCAGCTCAATTACTTTGCCCTCTTCATTGCTATGTAAAACAATGATCTCGTCTCCTACCTGGTATTTCATACCACAAAAATACGAAGAACTGGGAAAACAGATGAACAGAGGAACAGAGGAATGTCCAACGTCGAAGTAAAAAGTTGGAAGTTGGACATTCCTCTGTTCCTCTGTTTCTCTGTTCTCTTGTCCTCTGTTTATCACATCCGGTTTTCGTGGTTTAACACGCTGTTTCTTCGGCCGTAGAAGAAATAGATAAGCAATCCCAGTGTCATCCATACAAAAAACCAGGCCCAGCTTATAGCAGGAATTTCGATCATCAGGTAGGCACAGGTGAGTACGCCCATAATCGGTATAAATCCGTAATTACGTAAGAAAGTAAGAATAGTTAGTACAATGGTTATCACCAGAAACACCAGGAATAAAATTTCCTGGTAGCCTTCATGGGTGATATTGGTAACTGCATCCTGTATCCTGTCCCACGACAGATATATAAATGACAAGGTAAGAATGGGAACGATCCATTTTCCATTGATATAAGGCAAACTGAATTTACCTGGTGTTTTTTCTATCCTCGGCAGCAATAATACCCCTCCTGATACCAGCACAAAGGCAAATAAAGTACCGATACTGGTAAGGTCTGTCATGATGCCCGATTCAATAAACAATGCACCGGTAGCCACGATAATACCTGTAACTATGGAAGCAAATACAGGTGTATTGTATTTGGGATGTATACGCTGAAATTGTTTGGGTAATAGTCCATCCCTGCTCATACTCA
Organism: uncultured Sediminibacterium sp.; assembly: GCF_946481145.1. Next base: position 140,634 of record NZ_CAMLMJ010000006.1, on the reverse strand, counting down.
TCCAAATCCTTGGTTGACCAAGTTGAAATACAATCATTACAGATGTGGTGGCTACCACTGCGCTGATCGATACAATTTTTTCGATCCAAGGTGCCCTGTTTTCAAACACAAATGCCAGTGGGTCATTGATATCTTTGAAGTTGGCATAATTTTCAATGCCGGTTAATACAAGCGCAATTAAAATATACAGTACGGTACAAATAATCAGTGAGTAGATCATACCACGGGGCATATCACGCTGTGGGTCTTTACACTCTTCAGCGGTAGTTGATATGGCATCAAAGCCTATATAGGCATAGAATACTGCGGACACACCTTTTAATACTCCGGTAAAACCATTGGGCATAAAGGGTTTCCAATTATTGGTATCAACAAAAAATGCTCCTGCTATAATTACGAATATGATGACAGCTATTTTAAATATCACCATGGCATTAGCTGTTTTCTTACTTTCTCTGATACCGATAATGGTAATCCAGGTGATCAAAACAACTACCATAAATGCGGGCAGGTTAAAGAAAATATGCCATCCTCCAATCACCGGTGCTTCGTTATAGGCTTTGATAGCAAACTGATAGCTTTCCAGTTGGGCCGGATCTGCAATATTACCTGCTGCGATAGCTTTAGTAGCACTGGTAAAAGCATTGGTTGCCGTTAATGGATCGACCAATAACCAGTCTGGAAGATGAATATTAAAAATATGCACCAGCAGGTTATTGAAATAACCACTCCATGAAATAGCCACTACGATATTTCCGATGGCGTATTCCAAAATCAGCGCCCATCCGATGATCCAGGCAATTAGTTCTCCAAAAGTTACATAGGAATAGGTATAGGCACTACCGGCAACGGGCACCCTGCTGGCAAACTCAGCATAACAAAGTGCCGAGAAACCGCAGGTTATAGCGGTTATTACAAATAAAATAGAAATCCCCGGGCCTCCATCATAGGCAGCACCACCAATAGTTGAAAAAACACCTGCGCCTACTACTGCGGCTATTCCAAGAAAAGTAAGGTCACGAACACCCAATACTTTTTTTAGTCCGGCTCCATGTCCGTCTGAGTGTCCTGCAGCAGCATCTGCTGCAATTTTATCAATCGATTTTCTTCTGAAAAGAGAACCTGGCATGCTGGTTAGTTTTGGTGATAGATATTATTGACTAATTATAGCCTGAGTTACAAGATAGTTTAATCCGGCTTAATATTCCCGCTGTATTAGGAAATTAGCCAGTTCCTCCAGCGGCTCTTTCCTTACTGATCTTACTGCAATGGCTTCCAGGTGCGACAACGCTGTTTGAAGATATTTGTCTTTGAGCTCCCTTGCCCATGCATCAACATTACATTCCCGGAAGATGTTCAACACTTTTATTACTTTATCCGGTGGGTTTTGTTGCATCAGGTTTTCGAGTTGTTTTTTTTGTGCCGGTGATGCTACTTCAAGTGCATGTAATAAAAGGAATGTTTTTTTATTTTGGCGAATATCTCCCCCCACATCTTTCCCAAATTTTTCCGGATCACCAAAAGCATCCAGGTAATCATCCTGCACCTGAAAAGCGATACCCAGGTTTTTACCGAAGTCGTAGATGTGCCTGCAGTTTCCCTCGCTGGCTCCTCCAAGAATGGCTCCCATTTCTAAGCTTGCTGCAAGTAAAACGGAGGTCTTAAGACTGATCATCCGGATATATGCATCAAGTGATACCGTTTCCATTTTTTCAAAGTCCATATCAATCTGTTGTCCCTCACAAACTTCCCTTGCTGTTGTATTGAATAAATGGAGTATGCGATGTAAGTATTGCGGATTTATTTTATTCAGGTAATCATATGCCCTGATAAGCATTACGTCACCAGCCAGCAATGCAGTGCTTTCTCCGTATTTCAGATGTACTGTTTCCATTCCTCTTCGCAAGGGAGCTGCATCCATAATATCGTCGTGGATCAGGGTGAAATTGTGAAACAATTCTATCGCTGTTGCAAGTTGCCAGGTATCAGCATGAATATCATCAAAGAGTTCATTTCCCATCAAACACATCACCGGGCGAATGCGTTTGCCACCCCATGATAAAAAATATTCATTGGGATCATATAAACTGGCAGGCTGTTCAGGAAAATGTCTGACAGCGAAATAATTTCCGAATTCTGTTACTAAATCTTTAAAACTGTGCATAATACAAACCTAAATATAAAACCAAATGCAACCTTAACTATTCCTTGAACTTTCCTGGGATTATTTTTGGCACGATTTTATCTTATAAGAGAAAAACACTGTTATGAAAAGAGTATTATTGTTCACATTGATCGTTTTTGCTGCCAATGCAGCTATGTCGCAAAGTATGGGATCTACCTACAAAACAGCGTTAGGTGTTAAAGTTTATCCTGGTGCGATAAGTGTAAAACATTTTATTAAAAGCGATGCCGCACTGGAAGGATTGGGATATATCTCCAATGATGGCTTTCGTTTAACTGGCCTTTATGAATATCACGGCAATTTCAATGGTGTAGATGGATTGAAATGGTATGTCGGCGGCGGTGCCCACCTTGGGCTCTGGAGCGATAACTGGAAAAACCGTTATCCAACCAGAAACGATGGTCTTGCAGTAGGTGTAGATGGCGTATTAGGTGTTGATTATAAAATCAAAGGCGCCCCACTCAACCTTAGCTTCGACTGGCAACCCTCATTCAACTTCATCGGCTACAACTATTTCGAAGGCGGATGGGGAGGAATTGGGATAAGGTATACCTTTTAGAATAAGAAACAGAGGAATAAGGAATGAGAAAGTGTAATTTCCTTTCTCATTCCTTATTCCTTATTTCTTATTCCTTATTTCGTATTTCTTATTTCTCTGTTATTCTAAACAGGCTATCCACAAATTCTCGTTTATCAAAAATAATCAGGTCGTCTATTTTTTCTCCGACGCCGATATATTTGACGGGAATTTTAAATTGGTTGGCGATGGCTAATACTACTCCACCTTTGGCTGTGCCATCGAGTTTTGTGATAGATAAAGCGGTTACTTCTGTTGTAGCGGTGAATTGACGAGCTTGTTCCAATGCATTTTGTCCGGTTGAGCCATCCAGCACCAGCATTACTTCATGAGGTGCATCGGGAATTACTTTCTGAATAACCCTTTTAATTTTCCCCAGCTCATCCATCAGGTGCAGTTTATTGTGTAAACGACCTGCGGTATCTATAATAACTACATCTGCATTTCTGGCTACCGCACTTTTTACGGTATCAAAAGCCACGGCACTTGGGTCTGACCCCATCGCCTGTTTTACGATAGGTACGCCTACTCGTTCGCTCCAAATGGTTAACTGGTCTACGGCTGCGGCCCTGAATGTATCCGCAGCTCCCAACACTACATCCTTACCTGCTTTTTTATAATTGTGGGCAAGCTTACCGATGGTAGTGGTTTTACCTACACCGTTCACTCCAACAACAAGAATTACATACGGTTTTTTGCCTTCTGGTATGTCAAAATCTTTATAAGAAAAGTCAGGTGCATCAATCAGCATATCCTGTATCTCAGACTGGAGTATTTGATTGAGCTCTGTGGTGTTTACGTATTTATCCTGCTTAACCCTTTGTTCAATGCGTTCGATGATTTGAATGGTAGTATCAATACCAACATCTGCACCTACCAATGCTTCTTCCAGTTGATCGAGCACTTCTTCATCTACGGTACTTTTTCCGGCGATGGCTTTGGTGATCTTGGAAAAGAACCCTTCTTTGGTTTTTTGTAAACCCTGGTCAAGACTTTCCTTTTCTTTCTTCCCGAATAACTTATCAAACAATCCCATGAAATGCGGTTTTAGGGCAATGCAATTAAATACAAAAAGCCTTCCCGTTAAGAGAAAGCTTTTAATATGTTGTGATGAGAAAGATTATTTCTCAGACATGTAATCCTTTACCTTATCCTTGTGCACAATAGCCTCTTTAAAGGTATATGCACCAGTTTTAGGGCTACGTACAGCCTTGATCACTTTAGTCCAGTTCTTAGCTTCAGCGGCTGCTTTCTGGTCTTTTACTTTCGCGTTTTTGGAAGCTGCTTTTGCCATGATTATTTAATTTCTTTATGAACGGTTACTTTTTTCAGAATTGGGTTGAACTTTTTCAGTTCCATACGCTCAGGCGTATTCTTTTTGTTTTTGGTAGTGATATATCTGCTTGTACCGGGCAGACCAGTGGTCTTGTGCTCAGTACACTCCAGAATTACCTGTACCCTGTTACCTTTCTTTGCCATTGTATTAGCTAGTTTTTTCTTGTTTGTAATTAGATCTTAGCTCCCTGCGCTCTCATTTCTTTGATCACAGTTGCTAAACCGTTTTTGTTGATGGTTCTTAAAGCATCAGTAGACACTTTCAGGGTAACCCAACGGTCTTCTTCAGCAAAAAAGAAACGCTTCTTTTGTAAATTTGGTAAAAAACGGCGCTTGGTCTTAATGTTTGAGTGAGAAACACTATTTCCAACAATCGGCTTTTTTCCAGTAACCTGACATACTCTTGCCATGACTCAATTTTTTTCGGGACGGCAAAGGTAGGGAAAGATGGCAAAATATCAATAAGAAAGACGGTTTTTTTATGAAATTTGTTCACATTTCCAGGATAATTCCTGTTTGGGAATTTTGTTTGGGGTGATTTATCCACAAAATGAGTCTTCCTTCCTTCGGTAGGAAGTCCGAAAGTCCGGAAGTCCGGAAGTCCGAGAGTCCGGGAGTCCGAAAGTCCGGTATTGTTTTGTCTGGATGTTCGAAAGAAACATTTCAAGAATATATAGTGAAATAATAATTATATAACCCTCTACTTTTCTATGTATTTCTTACTCCGGACTTTCGGACTCTCGGACTCCCGGACTCCCAGATTTCCCGACTTCCTTACAACCGTATAATATCCCCAAAAAACACCGCATTCATAAACATTTTGGATGTCCCAAGCCAGAATGCCCTGAAATTCAGATTATCTACCATCGAAATAATTTTACCCCTTCCTACCCCATCAATATTAATTGCGGCTGTTTTCTTTACCACTTCCTTGTAACCACGGTATAAATAACCACTTTGTAAAGGATTTTCGGTATACATTACTGGTGAGTCATATGGACTATTATTCTGGTCCATAAACAGGGTATTCGATTTAAAAATCGTTACAGACGGGTCGCGGTAGCCGTAGGCTATTGGGTGCGTAAGGTCAAGGCGGGCTTCAAATAGGGAACCAGCCATGTCTTTTGCACGCATTTCATCTGAACGCAGGTAATAGGGTAATTGCAATGTACTGTCTCTTTTTTCGCCTGAGTTTTTAAAGATTACCCTGGTAAAACCATTTGTTGAAAGCCACCTGGTGGCATCTTCAGTGGCAACCAATGTTCCTCCGGCACTTACCCATTCTCTTAATTTATCCTGTGCCGATTTATTCAGGTTATTATAAGAACCCGATGGCATGATAATTACATTGTACTTATCTGCATTTATTGAATTAAAGCGATCCACATCTACAATACTTACCGGCATTTTGTACCTGACATCAATCATATGCCATATCTCTCCCACATCTGTAGCACTGGTGCCAGTACCACCAAACATCATAATCCTGGGTTGCTTTACATTATTAAAACTGGCACTACCCAAATCAATCCCTCCAGCCGCAAGGCCGGTAGGCAGGGTAAATACTTCAACGCCAGTAGTTTCTGATGCTGCAGCAATTACAGCAGAAAGCTCTTTTCCCTTCAGCGTTTGAATACCGCAAGGTATCACAATGGTGCCATATTCAAAAGACTCTTCCTTACCATCAATCATCATCTTGAACTTCTGCGTAGCTACTTTGGTTTTTATACCTTTCGATTGCAATCGATAAAGCACTTTCGGAGCATTATAATCATCCCAACGAAATGCATATGCTGCAGCATTGGGCGAATAATCTAAAAGTGGTATCCGTTGTGGATCAAGTGTAGTTACTTTGGCTCCCAGCAACTGATCATACCCTGTTTTCACTTCCGCAGTAGGCATACCAAATGCCAACGACATAGTCCAGGCAGTTACATCGTAAAACAAACTGTCTTTATAATCGAAGGTCTTTTCAAAAACAGTTTTAATGATTTTAAACTGTTGCTGACTTGCAGGTATTACAAATCCTTTGCCTGCTTTGAATTGTCTACCCTCTGCAGTAAAATCCTGTTTTAATCGGTATATATCAACCTGATGACGCAATAACATTTGTACAAAAATTTCTGTTCTTGTTTCATCAAACTGATCTCCGATCACAAATGCTTTTACAGGATAAGCGGCTGCTTCTTTCTCAACTTCTTTAAAGAAATCGCGTTGAAACTTCAGCATATCCACACGTAATGCCTTCGCCGCCGCAAGAGTCGATAAAGCCGCTGTAAACTGGTTACGGATGGTGAATGGGAATGTCAATAAACCATTTTCGGTTTCCTGTGCATGCCCCCTGCTGCTGGCCTGCTCAAATAATATACCTACTCCGCCATTGATATCCGGATAGGTTGAACCTTTTCCGTAATAGAAATCATCATATCCTTCCTTGGTAAAATATAGGGAACCAATACTGTCGAAATATTTTGCATGATAATTTCCGATGGCGGCAGTCAACTCCTGGTTTTTGGCAGGCGTATTTGGATTCACCCTTGAAGGAACCCCAGGCTGAAAAAAGAAAGATGAATTGCTGCCCATTTCGTGGTGATCAGTCAGGATATTCGGTTTCCAATTATGAAACATCTGCAACCTGTTCTGGCTCTCTCTGTGTTGTGCCGGTAACCAATCACGATTCAAATCGAACCAATAATGGTTGAAACGACCACCAGGCCATACTTCATTAAATTCCCTGGCTTGTGGGTCAGCAACCAATGTCTGACTCTTATGCATATTCGCCCATGTCGCAAAACGATTGAGTCCATCAGGGTTAAAAGAAGGATCAAGTATTATCACTGCTTTATCCAACAAAGCATCCACTTCCGGTCCTTCTGCTGCAGCCAGATAGTAGGTAGTAAGTAATGAGGCATTGGCTCCACTGCTTTCATTTCCATGGATACTATGCCCTATCCAAACAACAACAGGCATATCACTGATGTTCAATCCACCCGATTTATCTGCCTGTGTTAATTGCACATGCTGTTGCCTTATTTTTTCGAGGTTCTGGTGATTTTTTGGGGAAGTAATCACAAGTGCAAGTTGTGGTCTACCCTCATAGGTTGTTCCCATCTGTTGAATGGTTACCCGATCTGATGCTGCATCTACAGCCTTCATATAATTAACAAGACGGTCATGTGTTACATGCCATTCTCCTACTTCATGCCCTATAACCGATGCCGGTGTTGGGATTGAGGCATTATAACGTACATTTTTGGGGAGATAGTAATTAAGCTCCTGTGCATGTAAGGAAACAGATAAAACCAATAAACTGGCGAGTAACAAATTTCTCATGATGGTTTTTTAGCGTGCCTAAGATAGTGAAAACAAAAAAGCCATCCGCTGATGCAGGATGGCCGGGTGAATTGTTTTTTACATTGCTTAAATGAGTTGCATTTTCATGACCTTGGGATCTACATGAACTGTATCATGCTCAAAATCTAATTTAATGCGCCATTTCTGCATAGTAGCTGCACCGATAACCGCTTCTTCAGTTAATCCGGGCACAAGTAGAAACTCATCACTTACCATTACATCATTGATCCAAAAATCCACAATAACACGATGCGTAACTTCAATCCGATGCCCCTCGCTAGCTGTTAAAACAAACCTTGGGTTTGGTAACAATTCTGCATTGGCAATCTGATCAATATAGTCCGGATGAATACAAGACAAATTAGCCCTGCTATCAAATAAAGCGTATAATCTTTTTTCACCTCTTGATCCAACAAACAACAAGGGAAGCTTTATTACAGACATAAAAAAAATGATTGTTTAAAGCTAATGTACAACACATCAGCATTCAAACAACCATTCTGTAAATATTTGCGGGAAATACGCTACCAGACTACATCTCAGGCGTATTATGCATATAATTCTTCTCTTAATTCTTTCACTCTTTTATCTTCCATATACTCATCGAATGTCATCAAACGATCGATGATACCCTTAGGTGTTAATTCAATAATTCTGTTTGCTACCGTTTGCATGAACGTATGGTCATGCGAAGTAAGTAATACAATACCCGGGAAACTGATACAACCTTCGTTAAAGCTCTGAATACTTTCCAGATCTAGGTGGTTAGTTGGTTGGTCGAGTACAACGAGGTTAGGGTTTTGTAACATCATTCGACTCACCATACACCTTACTTTTTCACCCCCACTTAATACGTTGGTTTTTTTCATGATATCGTCGCCACTAAACAACATTTTACCCAGGAAACCACGGATAAATGGTTCATCAGCATCCGTAACATGCGCAGGAACAAACTGACGCAACCAATCCATGAGATTTAATCCTTCCGTAAAAAACTCACTATTCTCAACCGGCAGGTATGCTTTTGTAATAGTGGTACCCCACTCAAATTTACCTGCATCAGCCTGAGCATTTTCATTGATGATTTCAAAGAAACTGGTTACAGCCAGCGGATCCTTACTCAGGAACGCAATTTTTTCTCCTTTGTTGATACTAAAGCTTACTTTATCAAACAGTACACGACCATCAACTGATTTTTTCAGGTTTTCAATATTCAATATCTGGTTACCTACTTCACGCAAAGGCTGGAAGATAATACCCGGATATTTTCTGTTTGATGGTTCGATTTCTTCAATGGTTAATTTCTCCAAAGCTTTCTTCCTTGAAGTAGCCTGCTTACTTTTAGAGGCATTCGCGGAGAATCGGGCGATAAAGTCGAGCAATGCCTGGCGTTTCTCTTCCGTTTTCTTATTCTTATCATTGATCTGACGGCTCATGAGCTGAGACGACTCGTACCAGAATGTATAGTTACCAGTAAATACTTTAATCTTGGAGCGGTCTACGTCTGCCACATGCGTACAAACAGTATCTAGAAAGTGACGGTCGTGACTCACTACCAGTACAATATTTTCATAATCTGCCAGAAAGTTCTCCAACCAACCAATGGTTTCTATATCAAGACCGTTGGTAGGTTCATCCAATAAAAGAATATCCGGATTTCCGAAAAGCGCTTGAGCAAGCAGCACACGCACTTTCATGTTGGAAGGAATATCTTTCATCAAGCTTCCGTGCATATCATCTTTAATACCCAGACTGCTCAAAAGGGTTGCAGCATCGCTTTCAGCGGTATATCCACCCATTTCACCAAATTCAGCTTCCAGCTCACCTGCACGGATACCATCTTCTTCAGAAAAATCGTCTTTTGCATAAATGGCTTCGCGCTCATGCATGATGGTCCACATTTTCTGGTGACCCATCAATACAGTATTCAATACGGTACATTCATCGAATTCAAACTGGTTCTGTTTCAGGAACGACATCCTTTCACCAGGCGTAATCTCTACTGTTCCTTTATTGGGTTCAATCTCACCGCTTAATATTTTAAGGAAGGTTGATTTGCCCGCTCCATTGGCACCAATTACACCATAACAGTTACCCTTTACGAAATTGATATTTACTTCATCGAACAATACCCTTTTACCATAAGCCAGGGTGATATTTCTTGCACTGATCATTGATTAACGTTGTTTTCAGGCCGCAAAATTACAGCTTAAGCGGCGGATTTTAGATTGTTTTTGCAAAGCAGTTCAAAACGGCATTACCAGGTGGCTCTGGCTGTCGGACTTGCATCCAGCCCCATAAACTGCTGATCGAGGTATTTATAATAGGCTGTAATTGCGATCATAGCAGCATTATCGGTACAATATTCAAATGCAGGTATATATGTTTTCCAGCCAAGTTTCGATCCTGTTTCCTGTAATGTATTTCTCAAACCACTATTTGCGCTTACTCCTCCGGCAATACAAATATTTTTTATTCCCGTTTGCTGAACAGCTTTCTTTAATTTTTTGATCAGGATATTAACAATAGTAAATTGTACCGAAGCACAAAGATCATGTAGGTTTTGTTCGATAAAGCCGGGTTCCTGTTTTTGAAGGAAATACAATACAGAAGTTTTCAGTCCACTGAAACTAAAATTAAGTTCAGGCACCTGGGGTTCGGCGAAACTAAAGGCCTTGGGATTACCGTCTTTTGCATAGCGATCTACCAGTGGTCCACCAGGATAGGGTAAGCCTAATAATTTTGCCGTTTTGTCAAATGCTTCTCCTGCTGCATCATCAATTGTTTCACCAATTACTTCAAGATTAAGTGGTGAATGCGCAAGCACAATTTGTGTATGGCCCCCACTTACTGTAAGGCATAGAAAAGGAAATGGTGGTGGATTTTCACCAATCAGGTTTGCCAATACATGCGCCTGCATATGATGCACACCTATCAGGGGTTTATTAAGCGATAAAGCGAGGGATTTTGCGAATTGTGCACCAACCAATAAACTACCGATCAAACCAGGGGCTTGTGTAAAGGCAATTGCATCAATGGTATTAAGCTCGGTTCTTTCAATATTCGCTGCAGCAAGTGCCCGATCAACAACCGGCACAATATTTTGCATATGGGCGCGACTGGCTAGTTCAGGTACGACCCCGCCATATTGCTCATGTATGGTTTGATTTGCTATGAAGTTGGATAATATTTTGCCATCCACACATATTGATGCAGAAGTTTCATCGCAGGATGATTCAATGGCTAATATGGTAACAGGTTTGCTGATAAAAGACCGGGCTTGTTTAAAGCCTGCAAAATTAACAGAATGAAGGATGCAAAATATTGCTGTTTTTGAGAAACGGCTATTAGCTTTTGGCCATTAGCTGTTAGCAAGTACTATTCCGGTAAATTTGACTTCTCCAGAGGAGTCCTTTAGACAAGCTTCAAGCCGCAAGTCTATTGTAGGATAGAACACGGATTATCATGATTTTCAAGATATATCATGATAATCCGTGTTCTATTCATGTTTCGAATGCATTGATCCCTGAATTTCATAAAGGTCTTCCCCTATATACCTACAGGATAATAACAATTCATCAACACTTCAAAACACTAATTTGTGTTGTACTGTGTTGTTGATGTGTAGATGATGTGTAGATGGTCCATGTAAATCATTGATAACGTGCGAATTAAGTTTGTGTGTTTTTGGGTGAAAATTGCGTCGAATGATCCGGTAAAACCTAAGCAGGTAAAAAACAGCTATTAATGCGAATCAAGGGTTGTAATTGCATAAGTGCGGGCAATGGAACGGAGATTTATCCTGATTATCAGGATAAATCCGTATTCTATCTAAGCAGCCAAATAAGATTAGGAGCTATTATTTCTTATGAGCCCGCTTTAAAGGTGTAAAAAAACATCTGGTGATGATTTTCTCATCTTGGGCAGATTTCATCCTTTTATTCGCATTATTTGGTACGAATGGCTACAACAGGATCCATTTTAGCGGCTATTGAGGCAGGAATAATACCTGAAATAATACCCAACCCTATACAAATACTAAGCGCAAGGATGATAATATTGGGAGCAATATAAATTGGGAATGGAAGTACTGCACTTAATACCAAGGCCATCAACCATACCAATGCTAAACCAATTAACCCTCCAATAATGCAGAGAAAGGCACTCTCGAGGAGAAATTCGGTAAGAATAGTTCTTCTTTTTGCACCGATAGCTTTTTTCAAGCCTATCTGACTGGTTCTTTCACGAACCGTAACGAACATAATATTAGCCACTCCAAACGCACCTACAATCAGACTTAATCCTGCTATTGCCCAACCTCCGGCACTTACCTGACCAAAAAAACCGCCCACCTGCTCACTGAACTGGGCTACATCATTACAGGAAAAATTGTTTTCTTCTGCCGGACTTAACTTGCGCAGTTGACGCATTACACCGATAAGTTCGTCTGCAAGGGCTGCTGATGGCACTTCTTTTTTACCCTGCACCATGATAAAAGGACTGCTATAATCAGGATTATAGACACTGGCAAAATAGCGATAGGTGACAATGAGTGACTGGTCATAGTCAAACCCACCGACAAAACTTTGTCCCTGCTTTTTGATCACCCCAATGATATTTACCCTTTTGCCATTGTACGAAACCTGCTTGCCCACGGCTTTTTGAGGGTTTCCGAATAGCTGTTCAGCAATTACATAACCGATAACAGCAGAAGTTGTTCCCCGGTTAAATTCTGCTTCATTCAGATAGCGACCGAAATCAATATCAATGGTTTGAATAGCGGTAAACTCTTCTGTAATACCATACAGGTTTACATTACTGAGTATATTGTCTTTATAGCTAAGGTTGACATTATTAGAAACAAAAAAACAAAGATTACTGGCCAACTGACTTTTAGCCTTGATAAACCGCATCTCCTCTACTTTCATATTGGGACGCTTCATGTATTTCCACCAGGGATAGTCGGGCCCGCCGCCGCTGTAATCCCATTTATCAATATAGATAGTATTGTTACCAAATGCTTTGATATCATTCTGCACTTTACGTTCAAGACTGTCAACAGTTGCCAGTACTCCGATGATACAGAAGATACCAATGGTAATACCAAACAGGGATAGAAAAGTACGCAGCTTATTAACCCGCAACTCTTGCAGGGCCATCCGGAAACTATTCCATAATATATTCAACAGTTTGAACATACATCAAATGTAAGCCGAGTAAGTGGATGAATGAACGAAAATTTTATGGGCGGGGATTAGTGATAGTCCGGAAGACCGAAAGTCCGAAAGACCGGAAGTTCAAGAACTAAAGCATAACATCTTTCCAACGTTTTGTCATACCGACTTTCGGTCTATCGGACTTCCGGACTTCCGGACTTTCGGTCTTCCAGACTTTCAGTCTTCTCGTGAACCATTTAACCCTAAACGCTGTTTATCAACATAAAAGAAGAAAACTTTTTTCTTTTTCCGAAAATGCTATTGCGTTCTGTGCTATTTTTGCAGCGATTTCTTAAACCATAAACTTGCAATATGACCTGGAAACAAGTATTTACCTCATCTGTTGGAAAGAAGCTGGTGATGGGTTTTACTGGTATTTTCCTGATTCTTTTTCTCATCGTACATGCCGGACTGAATGCCTGTATCTGGGCTAATGATGGTGGTGAAATGTTTTTACATGCTGCCCATTTTATGGGTGCCAATTGGGTTCCCCGCATTTTAGAGATTGGTTTATTCGCCGGATTCATCCTTCATATTGTACAGGGTTATCTGTTAACTGTTGAAAACCGCAAGAAAAGATCCGTTGGATATGCTGTTTCATACAGCGATGGCAGTAAATGGTATAGTCGAAGTATGGGTTTGCTGGGAACACTTATCCTGTTGTTCCTCATCATGCACATGTCTCATTTCTGGTTTCCCAACCGTTCAAACCAGGGTTTCTTATTAGGTGAAGAAATTAACCTGTATGAGAAAATGCAAACCGAATTCAGTGTTTTATGGGTAGTAATTCTGTATGTGATTGGATGTATATCCCTTGCCTACCACCTTGCTCATGGTTTTCAGAGTGCTTTTAAAACACTTGGAGTACATAATAAGAAGTATAATAAAATGCTTACAGCCATTGGGTATGGTTTCTCAATCATAGTACCACTGGTATTCGCTATGATGCCTGTAAGCTTTTATTTTCAATGGGTGTAAGTAAAGTCAAAAACCAAAAATCAAAAGTCAAATGCCAAAAATCAAAAACCATAAAATTAAATCGGTAATCCTTCTAAACCAGTTTTACTATCATTTTGAATTTTGATTTTTGAATTTTGAATTAAAATTGTCTCATATGCTGAACGCAAAAATACCTGCCGGGCCATTAGATCAGAAATGGACAGATTACAAGGGACATTGTAAATTGGTGAATCCGGCCAATAAACGCAAGTTGGAAGTGATTATCGTGGGTACCGGTCTGGCCGGTGCTTCTGCAGCAGCCTCATTAGGTGAACTGGGATATAAAGTGAAAGCTTTCTGTTTCCAGGATTCACCCCGCCGTGCTCACTCTATCGCAGCACAAGGTGGTATCAATGCTGCCAAAAACTATCAGAATGATGGTGACAGTATTTTTCGTCTTTTCTATGATACCATCAAAGGAGGCGACTATCGTGCACGTGAAGCCAATGTTCACCGTTTAGCAGAAGTGAGCGCCAATATCATCGACCAGTGCGTTGCACAGGGTGTACCATTTGCGCGTGAATATGGTGGCTTATTGAGTAACCGTTCATTTGGTGGTACACAGGTTCAAAGAACTTTTTATGCTGCCGGACAAACCGGTCAGCAGTTATTAATAGGTGCTTACCAAGCGCTCGAACGCCAGGTAGCATTAGGTAATGTGAAGATGTACAGTCGCCACGAAATGCTGGAGATTGTAAAAATTGATGGCAAAGCACGTGGTATCATTGCCCGTGACCTGGTTAGTGGTGAGTTGGAAAGACATTTCGGTCATGCCGTGCTTTTATGTTCTGGCGGATATGGAAACGTATTCTACCTTTCTACCAATGCCATGGGTAGCAATGTTACCGCAGCATGGAAAGCACATAAACAAGGTGCTCTATTTGGCAACCCATGCTTCACACAAATTCACCCTACCTGTATTCCTGTAAGTGGCGACCACCAGTCTAAACTTACCCTGATGTCTGAATCATTACGTAATGATGGACGTATCTGGGTTCCTAAAAAACAAAACGATACTCGTAAGGCAACTGATATACCGGAAGAAGAAAGAGATTATTACCTGGAGAGAAGATATCCTGCCTTTGGTAACCTTGTACCCCGCGACGTTGCATCACGTGCTGCCAAAGAAAGATGTGATGCGGGATATGGTGTAGGTTCATCAAAGCAAGCGGTATACCTTGATTATGCATCTGCGATTGAAAGATATGGTCGTACAGAAGCAAACAAGCAAGGTCGTAATGACGCCAGCCTGGAAGAGATCATTGCAATGGGTAAGGAAGTAGTGAAAGAGAAATATGGCAACCTGTTTGATATGTATGAAAAAATCACAGGTGAAAACCCATACGAAGTGCCGATGCGCATCTATCCTGCTGTTCACTATACCATGGGTGGATTATGGGTGGATTATGAATTACAAACAACAGTACCCGGATTATATGCATTAGGCGAAGCTAATTTCAGCGACCATGGTGCCAACAGATTGGGTGCATCCGCATTGATGCAGGGTCTGGCTGATGGATATTTTGTAATTCCTTACACCATCGGCAACTACCTGGCAGATGAAATTTACAGCAAAGCGATTGCAACGGATCATCCTGCCTTTGCTGAAGCAGAGAAAGCAGTTAGCGACCGCATCAACCAACTGATGAATATCAAGGGCAAGCAGTCTGTGGAAAGCTTCCACAAACGATTAGGTAAGATCATGTGGGATAAATGTGGTATGGCAAGAAATGAGGAAGGTTTGAAACAGGCTATCGCTGAAATTCAGGCATTGAAAAAAGAATTCTGGAGTGATGTGCGTATTCCAGGTGAGGTAAATGCTATGAACCCTGAACTTGATAAAGCAAACCGTGTTGCGGACTTTATTGAACTGGGTGAATTGATGTGCCTCGATGCACTCAACCGCAAAGAAAGCTGCGGTGGACATTTCCGTGAAGAGTCACAAACCGAAGAAGGTGAAGCACTGCGTGATGATGCCAACTTTATGTACGTTGCCGCCTGGGAGCACAAAGGTGAACACCAGTGGGAACTGCATAAAGAGACTTTGAATTACGATGTGATTAAACCGAGTCAGCGAAATTATAAATAATGAATTTGAAAGTGTGGCAATTTGAAAATTTGAAAATTGTTGATTGTCACTCTTCGAATGAAAATATAAGCTGATGCGGTGCGGGAGAGAAAATTTATAAATGGGATAAATTGCACCCATTTATTTAATTTTCTTATGCGAAACGATAAAAAGAATGTGATTGTAGAGAAGACTATTTGTTTTTCTTTAAAGATCATAAAGTATACGGAAGCTCTTGAACAAAACAGAAAGTTTGTCATTGCGAAACAGTTATTACGATCTGCTACATCGATTGGTGCGAATGTATTTGAGGCGCAGAATGCAGAGAGTAAAGCTGACTTTGTTCACAAAATGAAGATAGCTGCAAAAGAAGCAAGCGAAACTTCATACTGGCTGATTTTGTGTGAACAAAGCGAGGGTTATCATTTCGATGTTCAAATTAGAAAAGACGCTGATGAAATCATCCGCATCCTTTCAAAAATCATTTCAACATCAAAATCATAACAACTGGTTTCATTTTCAAATTTTCAAATTATCAAATTTTCAAATTATCACCATGGAACATTATGTTATGAATTTGAATTTAAAGGTGTGGAGACAGAAGAATAGTGCCAGTAAGGGTGAGTTTAAGTTGTATCGGGTTGAGAATATTTCTTCGGAGATGAGTTTTCTGGAGATGTTCGACGTACTCAATGAGCAACTGATCCGCGATGGCGAAGATCCGGTTACATTCGACCACGACTGCCGTGAAGGTATCTGTGGTGCATGTTCTATGTATATTAATGGTAAGCCACATGGTCCATGGCAGGCTAATACCACTTGTCAGCTACACATGCGCGCATTTAAAGATGGTGATACCATTGTAGTTGAACCATGGAGAGCAAATGCTTTCCCGGTTATTAAAGACCTGATGGTAGATCGCTCTGCTTTCGATCGTATTATACAGGCCGGTGGTTATATCAGTGTGAATACAGGTAATGCAGTGGATGGTAATGCCCTCCCTATTGAAAAAGATAAAGCTGACGCGTCATTCGCAGCAGCTATGTGTATTGGTTGCGGCGCATGTGTTGCAGCTTGTAAAAACAGCTCTGCCATGCTTTTCCTCAGTGCAAAAGTTTCACACCTCGCCTTATTACCCCAGGGAGCACCAGAACGCAAAACACGCGTTATGAATATGGTTGCTCAAATGGATAAAGAAGGTTTTGGTGCCTGTACCAATACAGGTGCATGCGAGGCAACCTGTCCTAAAGAAATCTCTATCAGCAATATCGCCCGACTGAATCAGGAGTATCTGATGGCGGGGTTGATGGCAGAATAAGAATAAGCTACGGTCTACAAGCCATTGCTGTCCGGAGAAAAAACAGCTTCTAGCCACTAGCTGCTAGCTACTAGCTTTTTTTTTGCTATTATTTCAACCATCCACAAGCCTAAATATGGTAGTTAAATTTTTATTTTAAGTAGGATTTTGCAAAATAAATTCGCAAGCCCTCTCACTTTTCAAATAATAGAAGAAAACCTAAAACAAGCGCCAATCAAGGCTAGCAGCTAGAGGCTAGTCAGAATAACTCCTGTGGAGAAGCTATCAGACTATTTTTCCCGGACAGTTCGGGCTGCAAGCTGCAAGTTTTTTAAAAAGCATCCGGGTGACCGGATGCTTTTTATTTTGGGAGCATTCACTTATTAATAGCTTGCAGCCTGTGGCTTGCCGCTTGTAGCTTTCCTCTTCAAGAAGAACGCGCTGATTAAAGAAACTACCAGTCCTACGGGTAATATTTCTGTATAGGTGATTAAGGCATTGAAGAAGGGATTCTTATACATTTCGTTGAACTTGGCTATTTCGGCAGTTTGTTTAGCAAGCTCTGCTGCAGTAGCTCCTGACTCCTTGGCTTTTGCCAGTGTTTCTTTAGCATATATTTCCGCGAAATCTGTAAATACATAGAAATATTCGAACAGCCAGGTTACCACATAAAAGGTTGAAGTGATCAATGCAATCAGCAAACCAATTTTAAAAGCTTTGCCAAAGCTGATGAATCCACTATTGTATTTATCTCTATAGCTTTTTATTCCAACAAAAATGAAGATAAATGCCAGGATCATCGAGGCATAGCCATAGATCATTCCATTTTCAAAATCTCCCGTGCTTTTAAAGTACAGGGTTGCAAGTACCATGAGTGCGCTCACAATAAAACCACCAATGATACCATTAATAAGGATTACTTTTTTCATGTAAGTTGTTTTTCGATTTAAAAGATGATCCGCAAAATCGATCCAATTCGAATAATCGGGTTCATACTTTAGGGTGATTTTATACCCTTTAGTACATTTTCACCTATTAGTACCAGTTTTCAAGGAATTAAACCCAGCTTTTTTGCCTGATCAATAGCCTGCAATCTTTTCCCTACGTTTAATTTTTCGAATATGCTCGATAAATGTGTTTTAACTGTGTTAGGCGAAACAAATAATTGCGACGCTATTTCCTTGTTACTATATCCCAATGCCATTAATTCCAAAACTTCCAATTCACGACTGCTTAGTCCGAGTTCTTCTACCATTTTTTGATTGCGGAAAAAAGGGGTATCTGTACTGCGGTAAATGATCTTTTCTTTAAAGGTTATTTGTTGTTTGGGTTGTGTAAGCTTTCGAGAGAGCCAGACGCCAATAACCAGAAATAGTGCTGCGATGAAAAGGGCATAAATGATAAATGCATGTTCATACAAAAGATACCTCAGCTCCATCCACCTGAGTAGGGCAAGCAATACTGCCAGACAAAAACTATAACCAATAATGAGCCGGTATTTTCTGATCATGTGAAACAGCCTTCCCCCTAAGATAATAACTATGGGTTAAAGGGATTGGTGTTCGGGGAAAACAGCTTCTAGCCACTAGCTGCTGGCTACTAGCTTTTTTTGCTATTAATTTAACCATCCACTAGCGTAAATATGGTAATTAAATATTTATTCTAAGAGGATTCTTACAAAACATATTCGCAAGCCCTGACATTTATTCAAATAATAGCAGATAACCTAAAACAAGCAGCAATCAAGGCTTGCAGCTAGAGGCTAGAAGCTCGCAGCCTATTTTCCTCAGACAGTTCTGGCTTAAAGCTAATACTTAACTTTGCCGAATGCCCAACGATTATTTTCAGTTTAAACAGTTTGTGGTGCACCAAAAGAAAGCTGCTATGAAAGTGTGTACCGATGCCTGTTTGTTTGGTGCATGGGTTGGAAACATGGCTTCAGCAAATAATTTCACTGGCGCTGCTAAAGCTTTAGATATTGGCACAGGTACAGGCCTGCTTTCCTTAATGCTTGCCCAGCAATTTCCTGGTACGATTGATGCAATAGATATAGACAAAGGCGCTGCGATACAGGCAGCAGAAAATATAGCTGCTTCTAACTGGAACAATAGAATCATTGCACACCAATCATCTCTGGAAGAGTGGAAAAACGACCAATACAACCTGATTATTTCCAATCCGCCTTTTTATGAGCAAGACCTTAAGAGCCCCGATTTGCAAAGAAACCTGGCATTACATGATAGTGGTTTAACATTGGGTACGCTCTGGGAAAATATTAAACGGTGTCTTCTTCCGGAAGGATTATTTGCGGTTCTTCTGCCCTATCACCGGCTAACGGAATGTTTGCAGTTTGCCGGAAACTATGGATTTTATTTACACGAAAAGGTAGTGGTGCATCAAACAGAAAAACATCCGGCTTTCAGGGTGATGTTATTATTTAAGAGAGAAAATAATGTTTCTGTTCAAAAAAGTATCCTGATAAAAAAAGAGGGGGTGTATTCTATTGAATTTATTGCTTTACTTAAGGATTATTATCTGCATTTGTAGTTATTGATTGCCACAGAGAGCACAGAAATACACAGAATATTTCAGTGGACTTCTGTGTATTCAGTGGCATTTTTTACTTTTTCGCATATTCCTCCAGGTACCCAAAATGTGAAGTAAGGTTTCCTTTCCTGAGAATGGTTGCACGATCTATGGTTTCAGTGCCTCCATTTAGTAAATCTTCCAGCACATATTTAATCAGTTGTTCCCCGAAATACTTACTGGCATCGCGGGGCAGTTCATTGGGCAGGTTACCGACGGCCATAATATCAATTGAACCTGGCAGATAGGGAGCAGTTTTGGCGAAACTATGTTTGTCTACCCCATAAACCGGATCATCGATGGTAGCATCTCCGAGGTTACAGGGCACACTTCCACCTTTATCATCGGTTATATCAGCAATAGTTTGAATACGGAAAGCCGGATCCTGCAAATCTTTCATTTCAAACAAACGAGGGATATGGTGATCCCAATAAATCCCATTCATCAGAATATCTGTGTGTGGATAATATTGGCGGAATATGCATTCGTAGTTTTCCGGATGCTGGTGAAAATCATCTCGTTGGTATGTCCCTTTTATTTTATGCCGATAAAGATCACTTCCTTTTAAATGAACATAAACCGGATAGCTAAAGTTTCTGCTGGTATATTCATCTGGTTCTACTTCCTGAACATCCATCAGGTTCATGATTTCTAAAATACCATGTGCTACTCTTCCACTACCGGTTACTGCAATTTTGATATTTGGTAAGCGCAAGCCGAAATAGGTATGTATGAGCTCACGGTAATCTTTCACTTCAACTACGCGATTCAGGTTCAGGGATCCTGTTCTATTGCCATAACACATAATGCCATTATGGGCCCCTACAATCCCTGCAAAAAAGCCGAATCCAATGATTCTTTGTCCATCTTCGTGCTCGAGGCATTCATAGTCAATAAGGGTTATTTTCTTATCCACCATGGCATGCATTAAAGCCTGGTTATAGGGCTGTTTTTTCTTTGTATGGGAGAAAAACAGGTAAGTTTTATCCGGAATCAGTTGGTCGATGGGTACTTCTTTAATACCCAATAAAATATCACAGTTGCTAAGGTCATCGGTCAATTCAATACCCGCATCTGCATATTCCAGGTCAGCAAAACATCTGTTAGGAGCTTTTTGTACCAGTATTTTACAGCCATTAACATGCTTTTGCAGCCATTTACACTGTCCGGGTGTAAGTGCCACCCGGTTATCCGCCGGAATTTTTCCCTCTCTAATAAGTCCGATAACAAGCATTGGAGTAATTTTGGGGCAAGATAGGGAGATTGGAAGACCGAAGGTCCGGAAAACTGAAAGTCCGGAAAACTGGTAGTCCGATAGTCCGGAAGACCGGAAGTCCGAAGAAAGGTATTTATTGCACAACTTCCGTTCCTACCTCTGGTCTTCCGGACTTTCGGACTATCGGACTTCCGGTCTTCCGGACTTCCGGACTACCAGACTCATCAATCACAACTCACCATGACCCATTTCGACCTCTTCGAATTACCCATCACCCTTAAAGTGGATAGCTCGGGCTTATCTAAGCAGTATTTTGCTTTGCAGAGAAAATACCATCCTGACAGGTTTGTGCAGGCATCTGAGGCGGAGCAGGAAGAAGCATTGCAGGTATCAGCACAGGTTAATAAGGCATACAAGGTATTGAAAGACCCGGATGAAACCATTAAATATGTGTTACAGTTAAAGGGGTTATTGGAAGAGGAAGAAAAATACCAGCTATCCCCCGATTTTCTCATGGAAGTAATGGAATTGAATGAAGAATTGGAATCGGGTATCACTGAATCGGTACAAAACAAGATTTCTGACCTGAAAAATGAATTATATGCAACTGTTGAAACGATTATTACAGGTTATCAGGAAGGTATTACTTCCGAAAAAGAGTTGTTGCAAGTGAAAGCCTATTATTTCAAAAAGAAATACCTCGACCGACTCCTGCATCAGTCCAGATAAATTCATTTTCAAATTTTCAAATCCCCAAATTTTCAAATTCTTTCCTTAATATTGCAGCCCATTAGCCCAGATGGCGGAACTGGTAGACGCGCTAGACTCAAAATCTGGTTATCGCAAGGTAGTGCAGGTTCGATTCCTGTTCTGGGCACACTGAAAACCAATCAGTTAGAAAGACTCACATAATTGGGTCTTTTTTATTTGCAGGTGATTTGCAGGTGATCTGTTTCCTTTGTTTATTGTTGCAAAAAATGATGTGTATTTGAAAGAACTTTAATTAAAGAATAATACAAAATTAAGAGCAATCCTTCAAACAGACACATTAAAAAACCTGCCAATCGACAGGTTTTACTTGACCATAACTATAACCACTCATATTTCTTTTTGGGCTTCTGATGTGCTATATAACGCATCACTTCACTATATAAAAAATAAACCCTCCGATTTTGTTTATGCGATGGTAAGCCAAGGCTTCTCCATTTTCGTAAAGTTACCTGTGAAATACCCAGTTTATTTGCAATAGTCTTTGTATCGAGCAAGGGTTCTTGCTCATTCGTCACCAACACCTCTTTCGGTTTAGCAGTATCCAGTGATTCTTTAACTGCTTCTTTCACCCATTTCCTTATATCCGCTTCTGTCGGAATAACAAATGTCTCCATACACACACTATAACTTGTTAAAATAAACTTTACTGCCTGATGCTGGATTGTTAGAAGGTTCATATTTCAGGTAACCCAACTGGATCAGATCACGCATACACTTGTTGAAGGTTTTCCGACCCATTCTAGCATCCAGCATGACAGGGCCACGAAAGATAGTGATCGGGTTTTGCCAACCACTAGTGCTTCTCAACCTTACCAGCGTTATATATAAACAAATATGGTAAGCACTGATCTGTGTAGTATCCGCAATGGCTTCATAAAATGCTGATAACTGCTCATACTCTCTCATACTAACACATGGCAATGCTTACCTGTTTTGTCTTTTCACCCTTGTTTTTTTCTTTTTCTGCAAAAGTCCTTTGCCCGCGACTTCCATAGTGATGCCAGTATTGTCAGCCTTATTTTCTTTACCCTCTTCCCGCTTTCTCGCCTGCATCTTTTTTTCCATCCACCGGTTGAGTAAAAAGCGATACGCTTCGTCCACTGAAATACATTCGCCCTCGATAAAATACACGCGCTGGCTGATTTCAAATTTTGCTTTAATGGCGTTTAAATTTCCAACCAAATCATCCAAACCCGCTTCCGCCCAATATTTCAATTTGAGCGCATCAGCAAAATATTTTCCCTCCTCTGTTACCGACAGCCTGCTTAACTGGTTAACCATCTGGGCAATGGCTTTTTCACGTTTCCAGGTAGCTTCCACACCTAACCGGAAATCTTTATCATCCGCACGGAAGTTCCAATCAATTTCCCCCATTGCCAAATCAAGTTCAGCTAGATGTATATTACTAATGGTTCGATCTGGCATCACAATCCCTTTGACCAATGAAACATCGTAATAACCGCATGTATAATCGGTTCCGTTGCGTTCAAAATGTAACTGACAGGTCAATATATCCGCATTTTTATGCACCCTTTCAATCAGCATAAAAGCTACCGGGCTAAAACATATCTTTTGCAATAAGCGGTAACCAATATTTTCTTCAAATCCCGTGCGGATCAGTATGGATGATAAAGATGCAATATTTTCTACATTCATAACAAGGGTTTAGGGTGATTATATTTTTACGCCTTGCTGATTACGTACTCGTTTCTTACTAATCAATCCTTTCACGTTCTTTTGGGTATGCTTCAACTCTTTCCCCTGCTTAACTTCCCTTCTGGGTTCACCAACTTCTTGCCCCTGTTTAACATGCTGTTCCTTCTCCAACTTCGGCAACTCCTCATGCTTCAGCATTTTAAACTGCTCATCATACACATTGAGGGTTTTGTATTTCGGATTCGCTTCCAGAAACACTTTTAATTGTTCGCCATTATTATCAATGGTTGCCACTTGCGCATTCCCTTTTTCAAGTGATCGTAAAAGATCTTTTTCCTTTTCACCGCCATCAAGTTCCAAAACGGGGAAACTGGCAATGGTATCGCGCAGGTCGTACCCATAATTTTCATTGTATTTGTTGACTTTAAAATTCCCTTTCTCATCTTTTTTATCAAAGTCAAGCTGTATCCAGGCCTGGTATTCTTCCCCCTTTGCGTCGGTCATTTCTCTTTTAACGGCACGTCCCTGCAGGAGATTATACGCCTGCTTGGCGGTTACTCCTTTGCCTTTATTGATTTGAAAACCTTGACTGACTTTTTCGCCGTTAGATTTTTCAATAGTCGCTTTGTAACGGTTAAAGAAATAGATATCTGCGGTATTGGATTTACGAAAGTCGAGAACCGCATCAAAAGGCCGGTTATTTACTTGCGTGGTAAAATGCAACTGAAACTCATTTTTCTTGGCAGTAATATTTTTTTCAAGTTCAGCATGCAAAGCATCTCCAAAACCTGTGTATTTAAGATTGTCTTTCAGATACTTTAGATTTTCCATGTTCATATCATTTGTTTTTTGATTTACTAATTGTTGATGTTCCCAATGTTCTATTAATGCATCCGTGAATGCATTACCATCCTTGTCATATAATGGGTTTCGATCCGGGTCTATCCTGTTTTCAGGATCGGGTTCGTTTAAAATATTTTCCGATGCTTGAAGCGTATAAATATTTTTCCCAAGCCCCGTCATACTGCCTTGCAATACCGCCTCAATCTGCAAGGCCATTGCTTCCCCATCCCAATATCGATGCAGCAGTGCACCTATTCTTTCCTGTGCTGTTTCACTCATTTGTGCAAAAGCGCTCAGTGCTTCGACCAGAGCCTCCAGCCGGTTAAATTGTACCTTGTCTTCAAAAGTCTCCGCTTGCGTATTCGCTTCCAGTGGATCATAAAACACTTTCGACCAATCAAAAGCGTCCATCTCTTCAACAAGATGCGCGAACGATAAATCCTCTTTTATGATTTCATACAATCCCTGGATAAAATCCACTTCAATTTTAATAGAAGGATTTGTCTGTCCAATGACATGCGCTTCCCTTAGACGGTCAACCAGGTATTCATAAGTGAGTTCAACCGGAAGCAGGGCAACCTCCTTTTGTTGTTGCTGGTTGTACTCTTTAAAATCTATCGCCCGGTCATGGGTTTCAAAAAAATGAAGATCGGTTTTGGAAACCTGTTGAATGGATTGATCAATACCCAACCATTGTTTTCCCGATTGCATGGCTTCCAGTAATCCATGAATTACCGCAGCGGTTTGTCCGTTATAAATCATCATAGCATTTCGTTTTATGGTATAATTGGTGCGGTAAATAGAAAACGGTTGGCAATACTTACACGCAAATGCCTGTCTCCATTTTGTTCATGTACGGTGATATGCAAATCCTGTCTGGCATTCATATCGCTGACAGGAACCAGTACAGTGAATAAGCCTGCCTGTTTATAGTTTACTTTTAATGCGGTGGGTTCAACCAGTAATGGAACCACTTCGACTTCCTGCACCGGTGACCGCCTTGGAGTATTTGTGGTAACAAGGCGCAACCGCAATTTTCCAACGGTAAAAGAAAGGGAAGAATGATTGGTGATACAGACTTGTAAAGCAAGCATAAAACCCGTGCTATACATCCCCACTACTGCCAGCTTCACTTTTCCTGCACTGTAGCGAATGCCGTATAAATTATGTCGCAGTGGCTGCACTTTCCGCACGACTGCCATAAGACTCGTATCCTTATCCAACGGCTCACCCGCACCCAAATTCATGGTCAACTGATTAGGACTTGGTGAAAACAAAACCAGGAAAGAATACAATTTCCCATCACTGGTAATAACCGTCAGATTGGTAGTATCTGTAAAGACGGTATCCGCTTTTACCCGTAGTACAAAGTCCGTTGATTTTTGTACAATGATATTTGCGGATCCACGGTCAATGGATACAATGGCGGCCGGAAAAATAAGATTGGTAGTTCTGTTGACTGCAACGGCCAGCTGCTGGATAGGACTAAGATGCTGCGCCTCTGATACCCACGCCCAAATAATCAACAAACCAAACAGTATCCACTTTTTCATTCCACACTATTTTTTCGCATGAGTAATACAGGATAACCTGCGGGCAGATTCACACGAACCGCTTTGACTTTTCTTGATAGTAAACCTTTGGCAGCACCCACACCAGCCGAAACCGCCTGCGTTTTGATCGATGCATCAAAACCACCGATACCAATGGACTGGACAGCACCATCCGCCGAAGCTTTGATCACATCCCTTGAAATAGAACCCGGCACATAGATACCTTCCAGCCCATCCATATCAAACGCAGCTAGTTGCACGGCAAAAATCTGTGCACCGACCCTGATAGAAGGAATTTGAATTTGTAACCGCTCACCGTTGAGTGCTGCAATGCCTGAGAGAACGGATCCGGCAGGAACTTCGGTATCCTTTATTTGAACAGCATTGCGCAGTTCCACCCGAACCGTCGAACCAGGCTGCACAACCTGACCATAGGGAATGATCGCACTTATTCCCTGACCTGGTTCAGCAGCCTGACTACCGTCACCAAAAAAGCCCGACCTTGCGGTAACCGCTTTTCCAAAAAAAGTCTCATTTATTTTTTCGCCGATAAGTACATCCACCAACTTTTTATTCTCTGTCAAAACCTCCGAGGGAATTACACGTTCAACCGGCCGCTGCAATGCAGCAATTTTATCCAGTGTCGCATTGATGGCTTCTATTTCAGGATCCGTCTTTGTTACCGCTTCACTCACAAAGGGAGCATCTACCACCAGTTGCTTTTGTGCGTGGACGATGTAAGGATCATCATCTATTGGACGGTACATTTTTTTTTGAACCATACTGATCTCCCTTTCGGTCACTTCATCCGTCTGATCTTCCACAACTGGCCTATTCCTGTAAGGATCCATATTGATCTGTTCCATCCGTTTGACAGAATCCATTTTTGCATGAGCATAGAAACTGAGTTTATCAAGCACCGAATCTTTTGCTATCTGTGCCCGCGGTAATTGCGTATTGAAACCTTTCGGCTGAGTGGAAACAACTTCCTTCGAACCAAACACAGGGCCCAGTATCCAGATGATCAGTAAAACAAAGGGCAATGCGATGCCTGCCATGATCAATTTCTTTTTCATCTTTCCTCCATTTTAATGTCTTTATTCTCGATGGTTGCCCATTTTTCAATCAGCAGGCCATGCGGGTTATTGTCAGACCGTGCAACGCTGCGTAAATAACCATGTGTAATAAGGTTTCGGGTAACAATGCTGGTGGAGCGGATAATATGAAGGGTAGCATAACAGCGAAAGACAAATGGTTCTGCAGTGGTTTCCACCTGCACACTATCAATCACAATTTGCTGGCTTACGTTACCGGAAATAATCCCTGCGATATAACCCGTTTCCACCAGGTCGTCATATTGTTTCTTGGCACTTCCGTCCGATAGGTAGAGCGCTTTTTTGATAGTAGTCGCAATCGCTTTTTCATCCGGGTCAAGTGAAAAAAACAGTTCATGAAAACGCTTCACATGATCACGGACTTCTACACCGATATTTTCTTTTCTCGAAGCAGCAAATACTTCCACCGCCCGGCCGTTGTGCAACACGTACACCCTGTCCTGTAACTTTGCGGACAGCACCGTATTGCTGTATAGTGCATAGACACCCAGGATAATGCTGCCAAGAACTACCATGAGCATGAACAGTCGCATCACTTTAAAAGCATGATCCATATTTTGTGTAGGCTTAAACATCCTTAACCTTTTAACTTGTCTTTGAGATAACCATTGCTCACACCGTTATCACCCATACTACTACTCATGCGGGATGCACCATTTCCAAACGTATCCGCCGACATACCACCAGAAGCCGCACTACCCGCAGCCTTCGCCACACCCGCGGAGAAACTGGTTACTTTGTGTAATAGTGCATTACCACCCCCTGCATTCACGATATAATTAGCAACAGAGGGAACGGTGCAATAACCCACGATGGCAATGAGCAGAAAAGCGAGATAGGCCCAGTCCGTCAGGGAAAGCGGTTGACCGGGCAAGGGAACACTAAAAGTCTGTCCGCTGATCATGTTCGTTTGAATCTTTGCAATGATCGCTCCGAAGATATTGGCCACCGGCAGCCATAGAAAGACATTGATATAACGTGCCAGCCAAACGGTAATCAAATGCTGAAATCCGTCATAGATAGAAAGCCCAAAAACCAGTGGTCCGATAATGGCAAGCACTATCAAATAAAAAGTCCGGATGGCATGAATCAACAGTGCAACCGTTTCAAACAAAAATTCAAGGATGCCCTGTAAAGCTGCCCTGATCCAATAATCAGGGCTGAGTACACCAAACAGCGAACTGTCTTCTTTTTTTATCGCCAGGTATCGGTTGATTACTTGATTTGAATCTTTGACCATGGAAACCGTCGCCTGTACAGTGGGGCGCAGGATACCATTGATCAGGTCAATGACAGATGGAAAAATAAGGATACAAAATCCGAGTGCAAAAGGCCGGAGCAATCCATATACATCTACCGGTTCTGCAGCAGCAATACTGCGCCACACGCGCATGCCGATATACCAGAGCGCACCAAAACCCCCAATCAGCCTAGCAGAAGCGATCAGTCCCTTACAAAGGGGTATCATATCCTTATACAGGTTATCCAGCAGTACCTGAAACGGTGTACCATTTGAGATACCTTGCGCTTTTATACTTAGTGGTAATACCACACACATGATCCACACACACATTTTCATGATCACCAATTTTACTTCTTACCATAAATCCGTAGCATAGCTTCCCGATCCTTTTTATGTCTTATCATCTTCAAAGCAACCAGGCTTTGTTCCTGGATCAACCTCCCGATTTTCTTACAGGTTGCAAAGCTGTTTTCTGACAAGCGTGTTATCACATCCATTCTTTCTGCATCATTCATGCGTAAGACATTGGGACTAACCACCAATTGAACCTGCGCAGCATCATCTGCCATCATCGCGGCATAGCCACTATACCTTTCATTTATCTGCAAAAGTTCGCTTGCATTAAAAACCTTCGCCAATTGAACATACTTATACCATCCTTCAAACTCATATTGGACTGCCACCGCATCGCGCTGCATCTTTTTTATGGTGGCCATTCGCTTCACTTGCCCGCTGACCATCATTAGCCTGTCCATTTCCTGTTTATGCAACGCATAATTTCCTTTTACTGCATCCCGCAGGGCGTTATAACCATTTTGCAAAACCTCGTACCCCTGTTTGGCCCTTGCCAGCATCAGTTTTAACTGCAGGAGTTTTTCCAGGTTCAACTTCAACTGCTCCAGTTCCTGCGCCTGCCCTCGTAGACCCAATGCAGCAAAGAGCAGGAAACCAAAGACAAATAATTGCTTTTTGATTTTCATACTCATATTCATTTTAATCCGTGCAACCCTTTCACATAATCAATACCCGCTTTCATCCTGGCTTTTGTCAAAATGATTTCGGCTTGCCGTTTATTTAATTCGCGCATCCCCTCCAGACAGTGATACATCGCAGCTTTTAGTGTAGAGAGCAGTACAAGCCTTTGCGAGTCACGCATAGAAAGACCGCTCGTTAGCACCAGTTGCAGCGTATGTAAAATCTCAACACTGCTATTGAGTAAACCATCATATTCCCGTTTTAAAATTGCATCCTTTCCGAGCCTTCCGTATTCCCTCACCACTTCCTTTTGTAAGGATAAAATCTTTCTTACCACCGACCCGCTGGCAATCACCCCCTTCACCTCTTTCAACTCCGCAAAATATCTTGCGTACAGCCCCTGCAATTGCTGTTGCCATCCCGCGATCTCCGATAATTTCAACCGCCCAAGCTCCTGTTCCGCCATCTGTTGCACGCCCTGCATCACAAGTGTTTCATTTTGCAGGCGCTGTACTTTCAGGTCAATGGCTTTAATTGCTTTGGCAAGGATCAGTGATACCGGATCAATGGACTGCGCAATAACACCGTTACCTAACAGACAAACAAACACGATTAGCTGACAAATTTTTTGTTTCATTTCTCACAGAATATTTTGATATATAAATCAATGACCATGTCCCGCCACTGGTCTGCAGATGGCCACCACCGCCACACACAAAACAGGATCACCGACACCACTACAAATACCAGTACCACCATCTTAAATTTTCTCATTGACCATTTTTTTTATCGCAGCTTCCATACCACCTGAACCTTTCGCCATTTGCATCACCGCAAGCTTTTCCCTTTCTTCCGTAGTATAGGTCAGGTATTCTTCCTGCGAAACTTCCATCCGGTACACTTTGCTAACCCGGCTACTGAGTGAGATAAATACTTCTTTGTATTTCCGGCTGGGTTCATTCGCCTTATTCAGTGAAAGCACTTGCAATTTTTCTTTTTCGGTCAGCCCCAAGAGTTGCTGCACATCCTCAAAACGATGGATATATTTGGACTGGTCGAGTAATATTTTACAATCGCTGTTATGAATAATCGTATCCTTCACAATGGGGGAAGAAATGATATCATCTATTTCCTGTGTTACCACGACCGGTTCTCCAAAATGTTTGCGCATAGTTTTGTACAGGTACTGTACATATTCAGCCATCCCCTCTTTGGCAATCGCCTTCCAGGCCTCTTCAATCACAATCACCTTACGCACTCCTTTTAGTTTTCGAATTTTGGAGAGAACCAGTTCCATGATGATAATGGTCACGATGGGAAAAAGGATAGGATGGTCTTTGATATTATCCAGTTCAAAAACAATAAACCGGTCATACACCAAATCCATATTTTCTTCCGCATTGAGCAGGTAATCATATTCACCGCCTTTGTAAAAAGGGCGCAGTACATAGAGGAAATTGGAAAGGTCAAAATCTTTTTCCTTGACCTTGTCAACTTTAAGTACCATACTAAATTCATCCCGCAGAAATGCATAGAAGCTGTTGAAATTTCTTTGTGCCACCTCCTGTTCATAATAAAGCTGAAGCGCATTGGATAATGCCACATATTCACTGCGGGTAAATCCTTCCTCATCTTTTTTCCAGAGTGCAACAAGCAGGGTTTTAATACTTTCCTTTTTCTCGATATCGACCACCGACGCGCCATTCAACGAAAATGGATTGAAATGAAACTTTGCTTCCTCACTGTAAGTCAGGTACCGGCCATTAAGTAGGGAACAAAGCCCCTGGTAAGAATGTCCGACATCAATCAGTACAATATGAGCACCTTGCGCATAATAGGAACGAAGCAGGTGGTTGGTAAAAAAGGATTTACCACTACCGGAGGGCCCAAGGATAAATTTATTTCGGTTGGAAATGATACCACGCTGCATCGGTTCATCCGACAGATCCACCTGCAGCGGTCTGCCTGTCAGCCGGTCGCCCAGCCTGATCCCAAAAGCACTCAGTGAATTTTCATACTGCGTTTCCTGGTGTATAAAACAGGCCGCCTGCGTCGCAAAAAGTAGTACCGTTTCATTGATCGGAAGATCAGCCGCGTTGCCCGGAATACCGGCCCAGAAGATCTGCGGTGCACCCACGGTTTCAATCCTGGGAACCGTATCAATCGAAGCAAAAGCGGCACTGCATAAATTTCTTACTTCCGGAACCTTTGCATCATCACTTACCCATGCCAACACATTAAAATGCGCCCGTACCGGTTGCTGTCCACCAAGTGCCATTTCCTGTAAAAACTGATCGGTCGCTTCTTTGGCAAGCTGGTTCTCGCGCGCATAGAGCGATAAGGATTGAAAACGCAAACGCTTTTTCTCCTGCTCTTTTCGAACCTCTCCTGCATCCGCTATAAACAGGTACTGGTTATAGATATGGTTACAGTTCAACAGTTGTCCAATGGCAGTGGTAAATCCGATAGGGAACTGCCCCGCCTCGGTGGAATATTTATCATAACCGATCCTTGCACCACAGTAAGAAGGAAAATCATTCAATTCAGCGAGTGTAAACAGTTCGCAAGTCTTTTCACCAACGCGCACAGTTTCAGAAAAATCAAGATCCCTTTGCACACTATCGGTACCCAATACTAGGTACCGGTTCACCAGTTCGTAAAGAGAATCACCCGATAAACGCTCACAACCAATCAGGCCACTATCGATAAGGATTTTTACAGACTGCGAACAAATACCCGCAAAGCTTTTGGCGAATGCCGGATCAATAGTTTCGACGGGAACAAAATGTTTACGCAGGAGCGAGGAAAAATAACTATTGACATTTCCGCGACCAGAAGGCGAAAGTGTCAGCATCAAATAACTTTCATGCGATAAAAATGCACGTTCATGAAAGAACCGCTCACTGCTATGGGCAAGAAAATTCTCTGTATTTTCAAAATCACCTGTATACCTGTCTTCCGTAAACCAGTCCTGTTTATGTAAGACCGTGCCGGGTGGTAGTAACTTGATCGCCCTCACCCATGACTGATGCAGTGTTTCATAGTCTGCTGTTGACAGTGTGAAAATCTCCGGCAATTGCAATTTATAAGCAAGCGTAATATCCCCCATCTTGGAAAGGATCATATCATGCTCCACAGCATATAAGGGTAATATCTCTGATAGATTTTTCATTGACTAAAACCTCCATTCATTTTGATCCTTTTAGGTACTGCCTGCCTGGCCATTTTTTTCATCATGCCATGTTCACCGTATTTCCGGTTAAGCTGGTACACTTGCCGAAAACAAAACACCCCACCAACCAGGATGATAGCACTACAAATTGGAAGACCTATACCCAACAAATAAAGCAGCGCAAAAAGCAAGAGACAACCAACCAAACCTCCGGCAAGCCACCAGATATATTGCGCCTGAAGACCACGGAATACCACCGGTCTGTCCACACCTTTGTTAATCTTTTGCACGCTGCTCATATCCCAAAGAATGCCCTGATGACAGTCACTACGACCACCAGGAATACACAACTCCCAAACCATGCTGCCGCCACTTTGCCGGTATCATGATCTCCTGCGTTCCATTTACTATACACTTTGACCGCGCCAATCAATCCAAGGATGGCGCCGATGGCATACATCAGTTGGGTGCCGGTGACAAAATAGCTCCGTACTTTCTGGTTGGCCTCCAAAATACCTGCATTCCCATCCTGAGCGATGGCTGGTAAAACAATCAACAGCCACAGCATACAAAAGCCCATATATTTTTTCATATCCCATAGTTTTAGTAAAGCATGCCCACCTCCGTTTATTCATTACGCACTTGGTTCTCCTGCTACCGGCAGGCGGGCATGTAGGTTCCATGACACACGTTCTCTCGCGCACGATCCATTCATGAAACCAGTTATATTCAAAAGCGACCCATATTCAAGTAAAGGGTAAGTCCGTATGCCTGTTGCATTGGTGAAATAGCGGTTCGGAGTCCAAACGGTATCTGGTAATGAAAATCAATCCCCCAACTCTGGTCCTCCACAAATCCTTTATAACCTGCGCCAAGAGAAACATATTTTCGGTTACCATAATCCCAGTGTTCAATTGAGACCCCGCTGCGCAGAAAAAAACTCTCCGCAAAACCAATCTCAGCTCCAAGGCTATAACGTGCAGCGGCCAACTTGCCCTTTAATGGTTTGCGTATATCAAGTCCTACCATCCATTCCATCTCTTGCTCTCCACCATGATCCTGATAGGCGAAACCAATACCCGCTTCCGCAGCTTCCCATAAATCACTGCCCAGCCGATTGACAACCGCTCCAAGCGAAAACTTTCCCAATGTTTGATAACACTGTACGTCCCCTGAAACCCCGTATCGGTTAGAAGGGCCTCCGCCATCAAAATGCCTGGCTCCTAAAAATCGAAGGGTGGTACCGATGCCGGCTGTTTCACTCAATCGGATACCGATTGATCCACCGACATTATAAAGCACATTACGATAGATAGCGAGGCTTGCCCCATTATCATCCCTTGTAGTGAGATTCCCCAGGTCAAGATAATTGATCGCCACACCCAGCGTTGCGGTTTCTCCGATTGTGGTGAGATAATCCGCCCGGATATATTTGGTATCGGGGTAAAGCGCACGCAGATAAGGCAGATAGGTCACAGATGCCTGATGAAAATGATTGGTAAAAACGGTTTTACCAGTGTTGTATCCAAGTGTTTGGTTACCAATTGCAGCGGCAATACCCAGATCTCCCATGGCGGCACCCCGGCTATGTGACATCAACTGCCCGGCACCAACAATGGGCATGAATAAGATTAATAGGAACAGCCTCATAACACATCAATTATTTCATGAAGCGTATCGGAATGTTGCGCTAGATCATCGACCACAAAAAAGCGGATCGGATAAGTACCCTTCTGGTAAAACAGGTATTGCATTTTATCTGTACTCACTTGGAAAGACTGACCATTAATCTCATAATGGTAGGATAGAATCTTACCATAAGGTTGACTCGAACCATGTGCATCAAAAAAATACCTTCGGTTGATCGAGTCACGTTCATCTGCCATCCATAACAACCGGGCAATAGGTTTCTGCGCAGCAGCAGCTTTGATGACAAGTTTCTTTAAACTCACCCGCCCAAGTTGATCTCTTAGCGAAACCTCAATCCCATAAATACCCGCTTGATCGACCAGACAGAAAACGGAGTTCCATTCTCCAGCCACCACCACTGGCTGGTTATTGCTAAGCTTTTCTCCCCGGTAACTGAAATGCACTTTACCACTTGTATCAGATAGTTGCAAATGCATTTGCTGGTCAGCCGGTTTTGCATATATACTGATGACCCCATTACCATTCAGGTTCAAAGAATCTCTTTCACGGATATAAACGGTATCTGCAAATCCAAGCTGTGGTCCGGTGGGTGTTTGCTCAAAGGAGATTTCTTTACTACTGCAGCTGATACAAAAAAACAGCAGCAAAAGACTATATATATTTTTCATCGTTTATTGTTTATAGATTTTATCGGTATGTTTTACACCGTTGTAAAACCCGGTAATAAAATAAGTTTGTCGACCGGGTAGTGTTTCACTACCCTCCAGTTCAAATAGCTGCTCTCCTACCCTTCCGTTTTTCCGCCAGCTTTTGATCCATCGACCATAGACATCAAATAGATCGATCCTGACTTGTTCTGCTCTCTCCAGCACAACCGATACTTTTAATTGTTGCCCAAATGGATTGGGAAAAACGTTCCAGTCCTTTAACCTGCCCGCAAAACTCCTGTCAGGAATCACCGTTGTTTTCATTGCCGCTACTTTAATAGCAGCAAAAAAACTGGCCTTACAACCTCTTTCTGTAAGAGCATCCAATTGAATAGGAATACTATCACCACTGATATAATAATGGGCGCTAATCGTATCTGACTTTGTGGTAATAGTTCTGCCATTACCTAAATGCCAGCTAAATAAAACGGCTGGCTGTATGGCCGCTTTAAGCCGCAGTTGGTCTCCATAATTAATGGCACTTGCACTCAATTCAATCCTTCCCGCCGGGAACTCAGTATCATCAGCCGTCACAGTAAAACTTAAACTGTCACGACATCCCTCACTTTCAACAATCACGCGATACTGCCCGGCTTCAAACGAAAAAAGGCTGTCCTCCGAAAGGACTCCCCCAAATGGGGAGTCCTGCATCCAAAACCAACGCTCAAAACCCAAACCTTCTCTAGATCCCAGCCGAAGCGGTGAGCGCCCACCAGGGCAAACCTTACCCGTTCCAATGATCACAGGGGTTGGCACCGTGCCTGTACTGATCGTAATTATATTGGATTCGCTAGTGGTACAACCTTGTGCACTAACGGCTTTCACAGTGTATGTACCAGCAGTGGTTACACTGATAGAACTTGCCGCACCACTGGATAAGAGCACACCGTTTTTATACCATTGATAACTAATACCTGCTTCCGTATTCTGTACACTGATGGTAGTTGAAGCTCCATTACAGAGATGTGTATTCGTAGTTGTAAGAACAGGGGTTACTGGCATCGCATTGACCACAACCGTCGCAGTACCCGATTGAATATTGACACAAGCCGTGCTGCTGGCATCACGTACACTGATCAGTCGATAGGTAAATGATCCTGCTGTATTGGTCGGCACTGTGATAATAGCCGTTGTTCCAAAACTGGTAAGGGTCTGCACGGCACCACCATTCAATTCATAAGTAAATACATAAGGAGCTGTCCCTCCAGAGCCGGTAAACGTCACCACAGGCGAGCTTGCTCCGGCGCATACCGTAGCCGATCCACTGATCGTAGCACTCGGTCTTTCATTCACCTGCACGGTCACTTCACCCGCAGCACTGTTTTCACAAGCCGTGGCACTGCTTTCTTTCACCCCGACCAGTGAATAAACATATGCTCCAACAGTACCGGAAGAAACACTGATGGAAACAGAGTTGCCAAAAACGGTGCTGATGGTTTGAACCGCTCCGCCATTGATTTTATAACTAAAAGTATAAGGTGCTACACCACCCGAGCCGGTAAACAGAACAGTAGCGGCACTGGTATTTTGACAAAGACTGCCACCTCCGCTGATTGTTGCGGTTGGTAAAGAATTCACTTCCACATTTACGGCAGCAGATGTTGCCATACATCCATTACCATCTGTAACGCTGACATAATAGGCACCACTGCTACCAACGTTAATTGCCTGACTGGTTGCTCCTGTGTTCCATAAATAAGCCGATGAACTACTGCTCGTTAAAGTAACCGATCCACCCTGACAGAATTGTAAGGGCCCCGAAACGCTGATCGTAGGTGTAGTAACGGTATAGTAAGAAACAGTAACAGGCGCAGAAGTTGCATAACAGCCGTCTTTTGAAACGGTCACCGTATAAGTACCAGGCCCGGCAGCAATCGTCCTCGTAGTAGCACCTGTCGACCACTGATAACTATCGTACCCTGATCCCGCATCAAGTGTCTTGGTAGCACCAGGACAAACGTTGTAATTAGAACCGGGTAAAGGTGTTGGACAACTAACGGTTGTAACACTTACCACATTACTGCTGGCACTATTGCCACACCCATTACTGCTGGTACAGGAATAAGTTCCCGCGGTACTAACGGTAATACTATTGCCCGTGGCACCAGTCGACCAGACAATATTGTTTCCACTGGTAGATAGCGTTGCTGTTTCACCATTACAGAGTAATATATTACCGGATGGTGTTACTACTGGTGCTGCGGGTGTCTGATCTACGGTGACAATAATGGAATTACTGGGTAGTGATTCACCACAACTATTAACCGCCCTTGCCGTATAACTGCCAGCTTCACTTACCGTAACACTCGGTCCGGTGGCCCCATTCGACCAGACATAATTACCTGTTGATCCAAATGCGGTTAAGGTTACAGATGCACCATTACAAAGGGGCATAGATCCTGAACTACTGATCACAGGAGAGCTTGGCAGAGAAGCACTGGCAGGCGTAAAACGATATTCAATATAAGGCGCTTCATTATCGATAATACCCATGGCACCAATGATAACAGGGTTACCCATTGAATAGGGAAAGGTAAATTCATGTACCATATCATTCCGGCTGGTACTTCCATAAGTAAGGTAGGTTCCCGATTGAATATGAAAGGAACTGGCATACCTGCCAGGAGTGCCATCTTCCCTTTCGTTGATGACTTTAAAAGAAATGGATAGCTGACCACTTGAACAGTCATAGTTTTCAGAGATCATTTCGATCCTGATAAAATGAGTACCGGGAAGGGGCTGTGCCATTGCTATCCGGGGGAATAGCAGGCACATAAGTAGCCCCCACCGGTAAAACCGGTGTAACACACTTGTTCGCATATAAATGTTTTAAGATGAAAGATTAATTGCTCAATACATGAGAGAGGGATAATCCAATGCCACATCGGTACCTACCGAGGCGCGGATTAAAAAGCAACTTCTGCAGGCCGAAGATTCCCAGCCGAAATGCACCTGATAAATAATAGTTGTAGGAAATTTCAGAAGATAGGCCAAAACTCGATCGTTCAGCAAACGACCAGTCTTTATATAGCCAAGGTTCATGTTCTACCTGCCAGCAGAATCCAACAGCTCCGGCAAGCCCACCCCTTTTATCGGGATAGGATGAAATACTTGGATCATAATTTATGGAAAGGTCCGATCCAAAGGAACCATAGGATAAGCGATGTTTAATCCCTTTTTCAAGACTGGCACTTAAAGAAAGTCTGAAAGGATTGTTGGAATAATGCGTATAGCGCAAACTTAGGACGTCAGTTGGTGTAAACATTCTGCCAGCCATCAGTGAAATCGATTGGGCAGATGCAATCAAACTCAACATTATCATCACCCCCATTGCAAACAGCTTCATATTCTTT
Organism: uncultured Sediminibacterium sp.; assembly: GCF_946481145.1. The sequence continues at coordinate 102,763 of NZ_CAMLMJ010000006.1, read as the reverse complement.
GATTTTATAACACAAAGCTACCTTTCAAATAAAATCACAATGTTTTTAAAGCTAATAATGAGAAAAATCACAACGTATAAATAAATTTATGACAATGAATATGTTGAAATTTCAAAACCTTAGGATTTAAAAGATAAAGGGTAAATCATCAACTTTAGTTCATTGATAGATTTACCCTTTTAAAGAAAATCTAAAGCATATTATCCAACACAACTTAGGAAGCTTTGACCTGTTGGTTTCTTTGTCGAAAAAGCAAATAGTATAACCAGCTAAACAATATACTTGTAGAAAAAAGAAGGATAACAAAACTTAAAATTTCATTTCCATAATGGAAATAATCAGAACTGAAATTTGTAGCTTTTAATGCTACGAACTGAAATAGAACGAAATAAATAAAATAGGTAAATATTTTAAACTTGATTGAATCTTGGGTTTTAAAACTTTTCATTACAAGTTTTACATATTCAAAAAAGAATAACCCAAAACAGAAAATACCACTATAATAGCTAATTGTCAACCAAAAATATCTTGAAAAAAAAGTAGTCCATGCTATTGATTCAGTTTCATACATGGGATTAAATTGAGGTGCAGTATTAAATTCGATCGTACTAATGATTAGGCTAAATACTATTGGAACGATTCCAAAGCCAAAAAGCAACCATTTCAACAAAAAAAATATATTTTTCATAGCACGAATATTAATTACATGGGGCTTTAAATGGAATACTGCTTAAAGGCATTGTTCTATTCATAACCGCTCTTAATAAATCCCAGTCAGGTCGGGCAATTACTGGCGACCCTACATTTGCACTACCTCCACTTTGATTAACAAATGTTTTAACTTTGTCTTGGAATGATTGCCACAAATTTGTCGCAGTATTAAATGGAACCTGGGTAGTAGATTGTACAAGAGTCCCCAATGGATCGCTAAGCCTGTCTACACCTCTTGTATATAAAATATACCCCCCTGAAGGATCTGCTTCAATACCAAACTCACGATTACCACTAACTGGATGTATACCATTGTAAGGATCCCTTATAGTACTGAATATCCATTTAGAAGGATTAGCAGGATCAAATGTAGTTATCACACTACCAGAATTCAAAAAAATTTCTAATGAAACAATAGCATCATTGGGATTAGTTGAATTCCATAACGCCTGATCATTTACTCCATAATGGTTATATGGAATAAACCTTGTAATACTCGAGTCAACAAATAGATTTATGTTAGTTCTTACATAATTCAAGAACCCATTTGGACTAAGTTGTTGACCGTTCACAATTGGTAGTGAATTAATTTTTATTGGAAAATAATCAAGATTTGTAGTAGCACTAAATCCTGAACTTAGATACTGAATAGCAGCAACATTTCTGTACTCAATATAACCGCTCATTGACGAACTTCCATTACTTGAATAGATTGTTGTTGAAATTGTATTTAACTTGTCAATTGCACTTTGATTAGGTTTAAATGCAGCCAACTGAAGCCATGCTTCCTTGGAAGGACATGGAATATTGGTAAAATCAATTAACCCGAAACTATTATTAATCAACCCAATTGCGATATAATTCCATGCAGAATTTCCAGATAATGTGCTTGGAATATAATCTGTATCGACCGGTTCTTCAAAAGTATTCACGTCCGGAGCAAACGCAGGACCATTAGGATCCTGTGAAAACCATCCTGGAGGGAAATTAATACTAGATCCTCCCGTGCCCCCACTACCACTCCCTCCAAAATTAGATTCATCATATTGGTTATACCCAGGCAATGGATCTGGATAAAATATAGGATAATACGTAGAAGTTGGAGGAGGGTCTCCCCCACCACCAGAGTCAGGCTGTGGAACTTGTGTAATCATTGCTACATGCAAAACTGACCAGCCTGGTTTTGGACCATATGCATGGTAAATAAAATAATAACGGTAATATCCATTTTCAATGTAATAAACATCTTGATCATTTGGTGTTCCAGTTGAAACTTCCGTAAGCGGTGAGGTATTATTCGATCTATTTAAAACTTGAGGCACATTTGGCGCACGATCAAATTTAGCTTTTGAGAAGTCTTGGCTATATGGGGCTGGCAAAATGAATTTTTGGCTCGGATTGATATTTTTTTCAAAAACTGCAAACAGTGTAAAGGAAATTTCCCGATTGATTTTTTGATAAATATTTTCAGGATACTTTTTAAGTAGGTCTTTTTTCCTGGTTGTAACGTATTTGATGGTAGAATCATTAAAAAGGTAACATTGAGTATAGGAAATAACTCTTTTAGAATCTTTTTCAGTCATTGGTATGATTACAAATGGCACTCTTCCCGAAATTCCTACATTCGTTTCACTGCTTCGCTGAACAACAGCACTCACCCCTGAAGAATAATCCTCACTGACAATTACATGATCCCAGCTTGGATATCCATTCTCTCTAATAAATGACTCAAGAAAATCTGAATTGTTGTTCTTATTCTTTACATCATTGATAATTCTTAGAATCAATGGATTTGCACTATTGGATACTTCAAAAAATCTTTTAGTATCAACCAATTGCCTCGAACTTGTCGAATCATAATTCATAATGGATTTTCGACAAGAACTGGCTATAAGCACCAATCCAATTAACCATAGCAAAGTACGTTTCATAAATATGACTTTTTATAAACATACTTTATTTTTATCAATTATAAAATTTTTTAATTTTATTTATTTGTATAACCATTTTGCATTCCTATACTTACTAAGCGTAGTCTTATCAATCCCCAAATACCCCGCAAGCATATAATCCTTGATTCTTGGATCATCAACTATCCAGGGATATTCCTCTTCCAGTTTTTTAAGTCGTTCCTTTGGTGGCATAGCAAGTAGTATTACATGATCCTCATTACGGCTATAATACTGTTCCGTGATCTTTCGCGCATTTACATTAAAACTGGGAAACTGCACCATCAATGCTTCCAGGTCAGTTTTCTTGATTTTGCGCAAATGTGTTTCCTCCATGGTTCGGATGGTTAATTTCGAAGGCAGCCCTGAGAAATAAGACTTCATCGAACCAATAACATCACCCTCCTTTTGAAACCAGATAATACGTTCTGTACCATCTTCAAGCTCATAATAAATCTTCAACAACCCTTTTTCAACAAAAGCAATCCAATCGCACACATCTCCTTCATGAAGGATGGTCTTGTTGGCGCGATGTGTTTCTTTGGGAAGGTGGTGTAATAAATAAACTTGTAATTCAGTGGGTACAGGGTTAAAAGTCTCCAGTAATTTTAGTAATTCTTCCATCTTATCAGTTTTAGCAATACCAGCGCCTGTATAACACAGAAGCTAATTAGACTTAAAAGCGGTAATATTTCTGTAAAACTTATATGCTTGGGTCCATTGACTTGCCCAAAATAGAAAATGAATAAGGAACCAATCAAACATGCAGATCCAATAGCTTGCAATATTTTCTTGGGATAAAATTGCTGTACCGCAAGCACGGCAATACCTAAACAACCGGTAATGGCATAGACTTCGCCGTGACTAATACCGCCAACAAGAAAATAAAGGTAAAAGCCCCCGAAATAAGCACTGCCAACCAGTATCCAGCTAAACACAATAATTTGTACGATTGGTTGCGTCAAAATATTGAAGAGCGTATTTTTCATTTGGATACATTTTTTATTGGCATGGCCCATTGCTGGGATTCATAAACTCCTTCTGTTGGGTGGTATAAGCCATCGGGACACCTTGTAATTGCAATCCGCGAATCTGTTCATACAATCCTTGTGGTGAACTACTGCCACCTGGCACACCAAAACCGGGGATAGAATATTGCGGAACACTTAAGTTACCACCTCCGGCATTAAATACATTAACAGCGAAGTTCACACAATTATAATAGGAAACATTGTAAGGATGGGTACTTTCTGTAACCAATTTATTCACTGCTGCCTGAAACTGTGCGGCACTAACTGAAATGGTATAGCGTGCCTGGTATTCATGACCACCATCGTTGACTACTTTTGAATATATATCATGCCCTGTTAATACCTTAAAGGAAACGCTGGGATAAAAGCCAAATGTCTGACGCACAGTCGAATAAGGATTGGACTTACTCAGTTCAACATAAGCATGCCCGGGAAACCGGTCCTTCCAGTCAAAGAAAACGCAAGAGTTCCGGTCAACGGGAAGGTCCGCAGCAATCGTAATGGTATAAGTCGCCAGTTCACCAGATACCTGCCCAAAGCAATCAATATACTTTTGTACATCAATCTTCTCCTTATCCGTTGATTCAATCACATCCACAGAGATTGCATCGCCTCCCGCCCCGGAATCAGTGTACAGCGGCAAATAAGCATCCTGCGGGGAACTACCTCCGAGTATCCAATAAAGCGAATAATAGGAAAACTGCTCACTGGTTCCGGATGCATAACTGGTTACCGTAATAAATTCCGGAATGGTACAATCATCGCACTGGTCATCTGGCATCGAACTGGATCGAACAACCTGATCCTTTCGTGCCACCCCATTTTCAATCACATAATTTTCAGTCATCCCTCCATTCAATGAATATACCTGGGCAGTGGCTGGTCGGATCAAGCTGTCCATTCCAACCTTCAGAATTTTCCCGGACTCAATCCTGTTTTGTCTGTCGAACAAAACAACCAGTTCAGCCTCCCCCATTCGCGCCCTTACCAATACTTTTTTCCCTTCATCGATCATAAAAGATTGAAGACTTTTTTGATCAATCCGCTTAAAATCCGATGAAGCCATCTTGGACTGTATAATCATCAGATACTGATTTATAGGATCAAGCTTTTCCTTTTGACAGTTTGAAAACAACAAACCAAAAAATAAAGCAGTCATCAATTTTTTCATGTGCTTGGATTTGAAAGCCAAAAAAAGCAGATTGAAAAATTTATTTACTTCAATCAATAACGTTTTCGGCAATTTCTATAACGAAAAAGGGTGGTCATAATCTTTTTTGTTATACGTTCTGCTTTTTTGGACATGCTCAGTATTGCATCCCTACCAACAAACATCGATTTTGGGATACCAATAACCGATCCTATGTTTCGCCGAATATTTATCACTACATCCTGGCTTTTATTACTCTTTGTACTTGTCTATACGGCATTTGCCAAATTGCTAAACTTTAACCACTATAAACGATCCATGTATTCCCAACCCCTAGCGGAATGGTTGGTTGATTGGTTGATTTTCCTGATTCCTTTTACTGAACTTATAGCCGCTACACTACTCATACTTTCAGTCAAACGATTCCTGGGATTGGTCCTTACCAGTTCATTAATGCTTTTGTTTACGGGTTATGTTCTTTTTATAAGGTTCACGGCCTGGGAAGACACGACCTGCCCCTGCGGCGGATTGTTCTCCCAGCTAAACTGGGTCCAGCACACCTGGGTCAACAGCGCCCTGACCATCCTTGCAATAACGACAACAATCTTATACACAAAGACATTTCCTGGCCACGGAAAATGGAGGAATGCCGACGCCTCCACCAAACCAAGTAGGCAAAATCAAAATTGATCACTATGAAAAAGATGCCTTTATTTATTGCCACTGTGATGCTTGTTGCCATCATGAGTGCGTTTACTACAACAAAAACCGACCCGGTTTATTACCAGACAACCTCTGGTGAGTTCCTGGAAAAAACAGGTTCCGGTACTTGTGATTTTAATCCGACCATCAACTGCGAGTATGAGTGGACCGGATTAGGCGATCCTAACGATCCCAATGATCCGGACAATTATGCTGCCATTGGTGAAGCGCAGCGGGTTTTCGTTCCAACCAATCCATAGAACCAAAAGAATGCCGGAGAAATTCCGGCATTCCTTTAAGTATCAGCGCATGAGTAATTGTATCTTTTCGTATATATTATCTCCCCTTAAATCTGTTGCAATAATCCTGCCTGTCGGATCAATAAGGAAATTCCTGGGTATGCCAATAATCCCATACTTTTTGGCTGCTTCAACCTCAAACCCTTTAAAAGCAGAAAGTTGCAACCAGTCAATTTGATCGGCCTTAATAGCACTCAAAAGTTTTTCTCGGTCTTCATCAAGGGAGACCCCAACAAAAACCAGCGAATCATTTTTATTACGCGCGTAAGCCTGCTTAAGATAAACATTTTCCTGTCTGCAAGGATTGCACCAACTGGCCCAGAAATGCAGTAATACATACCTTCCGCTAAATTCAGAAAGATTGAAGGTTTTACCACTTAGATCAGAAGAGCTAAAATCTTGTGCTTTTTGACCAACCGAAACTTGATTCAACTTTTCTAGTCGACTAAGCAGGGAGACGCCTGTATAGCCATTTTGAAAATCATGCGGAAGCAAGGAAAAGAATTCAACAAGATCGCCAGTCTCTTTCGCGGTCCTTACTTTTTCTGCATATAGGATCAGGCTATAATAAGAGCCTGGAATGGCTCGAATAAAGGAATCGATTAAAAATCGCTCACGCATAATTCGATCATTTCCTTTTAATCCCTTGACCCTTTCTGTTAGCATCCGTTTAAATAAAGATTCGTCGATATGACAGTTGGAACCTTCCAGCGCCCATTTGTTTCTTTCGCTGATGGTTAATGAAGCAGTACAATTTTCCATTGAAAAAAGAATATCAAATTTTCTTTTTCCTTTCATGCTGGTCAGGCTTGTATCTGGTTCCACGGTTAATTTAAACCGGGATGCCTCTGGTAATGCACCGGAATAGGTAAACCGATCTCCTTTAACAAGTATTGTATCAAATATATAGTCCATCGAAATGCCCTGGTAAACCAGTATCATTCTGTGAGCCTTATAGACACTGGTATCAATTTTACCATCAATGCTAAAGCTACTCATTTGACTAAAACATGTAACGGAAATAAGAAGCCCAAGGATCAGTATAAGATTGTTTTTCATCATCTTGGATTTTGTGTGATCCCAGTAAGTTTGATTTCAACATCGGGAATAGGTAAAACATAGCGGATACTATTGGGTAGTAATTCATAGATGGAACTACCTACTACCCTTTTTAGCGTTTTTGCAAATCGGCTATCTGAATTAAGTCGTCGAAGATCCGTCCAGACAAGATTCCCGGTAAAAGGCAATTCCTTTCGCCTTTCTTCAATAATTTTTTTAACTGCTTCGTCTTGATTACTCGCTGTTATTGGCACATAAGTACCAGTTCGCCATCTTTTTTGAAGTAACTCATTGAGCACCTGCATGGCCATATTAATATTACCGGTTCTGGCAAGCGCTTCAGAACGAATTAAATAGACTTCATTCGTTGCTATTCCACCAAAAGGAACCCCGGTGATCCCTGTATAATATCCCTTAAATATGGGCTTGCCACTTACAAGTCTGAAAAAGATGGCTCGCCGCAAATCATTTAATGCATAAGATTGATACAATAGCGAATCAAATACGGTGTTGTTGGATGAATATCCGCTGAAAAAATCCATCTGCTGATAATGAATCACTTCCGGATGTTTGTTTTGTAGTGTGGGAAAGGGTATACTGGAACTGACTGAAAGGGTATTAAAGTCAAGCAAACTTGAATTTGTAGTCAACACTTCTCCTGCCAATTGTGCCGCTTCGTTCCATTTTTCCATCACCAGGTAAATCCTCGCCAATAATGCTTTTGCAGCAGTTTTGGTAGGCTGCACTTGTACATTGGATTGATCTGACAAAAGAGAAATGGATGTTTCCAAATCTTTGATAATCTGGTCATAACAATCCTTTACGCTGGAACGGTTATATTTTAAGTTGACGTCTGATGAAAGCCGAAGAGGTATTCCGAAGTCTGTAGAAGCGCTTGATGCTAAATAGTGCGGCGCATATACTTGTAGCAATTGATAAAAGGCAAGTCCACGGTAAAAGTGAGCAGATCCCTTCACTTGATCATAATCTGCCTTTGTGGTAGCAGAGGGTTGTATTTTTTCAAGTCCTTCTAAACAGACATTGGAAACGGCGACCATTTTATATTGGGCTTCCCAGTCTGAATTAAACAAACCCTCATAGATATCCTTGGCCCAGATATAAGCCTTTTGTACCACTCCAACTGAGATTGCATTAAAATCAGCCTCTGAAAGCGAAAATTGCCCATTACCAACTACGGAAAGAAAACCCTGGCCCTGGAACATATAATCAGCATTCAACATGGCCTGATAATCCTGCAACCTGCTTGGCACAACACTATTGAGATTTACCCGCGCATCAAGCCAGTCTTTTTGCTTTTGACAGGACATAAATGCAAATAGAAAAAGCCCCCATAATAAACCCTTGAAACAAAGGGTTGTGTATTGATATGTTTTCATAGAATAATTATTGAAGGTGAAGTTTAAGACCAATGGAATAACTGCGGGGAGCACGAATATCTCCGGCTCCAGCGCCCAGTTCATTTGCGTCAGGATCAAGTCCTTTTTTATTAGCCCGCCATAAAATCCCTAGCTGGTTAACATATCCATATATTTCCAACTGGTTGTTACGATGTTTATTGCGAATTGGGAATTGATAAGCAAATCGAATATCCTGTAATCGAAGATGATCCCCCTTTTCAACCAAAGCAGATGATGCGGTATAAAAATTATTACGCATGGCATTTGCAGGGTAAACAATAGAAGGCACAGAAGTTTTTAGCTCGTCCCCAGGCTGCTGCCACCTTAATTGATAATCGGAGTGCTGACGGCTGAGAATTAATTCCTGGTAATTAAGGCTTACCGAATTAGTTCTAAAATAATAGCCAGCTTTATATCCCAGGTTAACGGAAAGACTAAAACCCTTATAACGGAAATCCTGGCGAATCGACCCAAAAAACTGTGGCCTTGCCGAACCATGAAAGAATAGACTATCGGGATGGGCATTCCCTATGATACTGGCATAATCCTTACTTACCTGATTATTAATAAATCCAAGTGGATCTCCATTTGCAGGATCCAGCCCAGCAAATGCATAACTCCATATACCAAACATGGGCTTACCCACCATAGGTACAAGGTTGCCGCTTCCTGCCTTCACTAGTTCTACAGGAAGGAATTGCTTCTCAAAAGAAACTACCCGATCTTGTAAGGTATTGGCAAGTAAATGTATCCGCCATTCAACAGGTCCTTTTAATACAAGTCCGTTAAGTTGTATTTCCAATCCTTTGGTTAGACTCGAAGCCCCATTGCCACTATAACTGGTAAATCCGGTTGAACCAGGGAGCTCAGCGTCCTGAATTAAATCAAGTCCCATTTTTCGATACCATTCTACTGTTCCTGTAAGTCGGTTATTATATGCACTAAAATCAACACCGATATTGAGCGTCCTGACCTTTTCCCACCTGAGTAACGAATTGGGAGCAGATACAAAAGAAGCGGTTGGTAAGCCAGTTACATTACTGGTACTTAACCGGGCGGTTAGCAAAGAATTAGCATTGACTGCGTTCCCATTAAACCCGTAAGTGGCCCTTAATTTTAAATAGGGAGCAGTTGAGAACTTATAAAACCCTTCCTTACTGATTTCCCAACCCAATCCGACTGACCATAAAGGCACGATCTTTTCATTGGTTCGAACGCCAAATAAATTGGCCCCATCTGTTCTGGCACTTAAATTCAGTGTATACTTTCTTTTATAATGATACCCCGCATTTGCATAGAAAGAAACATATCGGTTTAATACCTGAGAAATATTGGAAGATGGACTAGAAATCACTGCATTCCCAAATGGATGCACGGGCTGGCTATTTTGATAATTAATATTTCCTACGCCAATACCATAGGCCTCATCATATCCGATAACATTGCGGGTAAACCCATTTTGTTTTCTTTGACGAATTTCAAATCCGGCAATGGCATTTAGCGAATGATCGCTTTGAATTTGTTGTTGAAAGTTTAGTTGACCGCGCAGGTTTTGGCTATTGAGAATGGATTCAGTTTGCTCGAGCAAACCACCTTTTGGAAAAGGATAACTAAATGATCCGGTTGTTGGATTACGAACAGAAAAACGATTAACCTGGTGTCTGGCAGCATAACTACTTGAATTACGCAGTAAAGTACCCAGAACAGTCTGATATTCCTGTTGGTATTGTAATTCTACGGCCAATTGGGGGATCACCTGATAACGAAGACCTGCCCTGCTGATCAGGTTCTTACTGGTAATGGTGTTTTGGGTGGCGGTAATCTCATCAAGCATACTAAAGTGCCAGGGTAAAAAACCAAGGGATTCCACACTATCAATATAATTGCTGCGTAAATCCTTAACCGTTGAGAGTGGATTAGCATTAGCATCGGCCAACAATGCATAAGGATAAAGCTGGTTGCTACCGATATAATTGCTTGCAGTGCCTCTATAGGAATAACCATTGGGTTGCTCCCTTTTATTATGCATGAAATAAACCGAACCTGTAAAAGTTAATTTTGGTGTAAGTCTGATTACCTGCTGGGTCTGAAATGTGGTTCTTTCCTGCTGATTAAACTGCAGTGCTTCAAGATTGCGGTCATAACCAAAAGATAGTACGTACTGGTGATTGGTGGACCCACCACGCATGGACAAAGCAGTTTGGAGTTGTTGTTCGGGTCTATACAGATAAAGATTGTACTGATCCCTTAAATCGAACTGGCTTAATGCACTAAGTTCCTGATCAAGTTGCGCCAGACTTATAAGTCCATTCTTTTGCTTATTCAACAGTTCCACTACAGGCGTAATGGCGGGTCTCGTTGTAGTATTATTTAGGGAGAAATTATAATATCCCCTGCCAAATAGGAAACTTTCTGCCGCTATATAATCCTTGGATGAAAGGTAGCTTCGACTTGAATAAAGATCAGGTCGGTCGATCCGGGTATAATTTTGGGTAAAATCGATTTGTAGGGGTTGGTTAAACTTTGCCTTTTTAGTAGTAATTACGACTACCCCATTGGCTGATCGCGCTCCCCATATAGATGCTGCCGCTGCATCCTTTAATACAGTTATAGATTCAATATCATTAGGGTTTATACTATTGATATCACCTTCGTAGGGAAAGTTATCCAGTACAATCATTGGATCTGCCTGTCCTCCAATGCGCTCAAACGTGCTTCGGCCACGAATATTAAACCTTTCTTCCCCTGTATTGCTATAAAATAATACACCCGGGGTCACCCCATCGATCCTATCCAGTAGATTGGTTGAAACCCTTCGATTAATAAGCGCTTGATCAATGACTGCAAATGAACCGGTCGCCCTTTCTTTTGGAATACGCTGATACCCTGTTTCAACGACAACACTGGACTCCCCGGAATTGGGAACTAGTAAATACTCAATGACTTGGGGCGAAAATGGGCTTTTATGGTTTTTAAAGCCAATAGCTTGAATGCTAATCGTATCTGGTTGACTAATATTACGGATTTGAAATTTCCCTTCGGCATCCGTTATAGCTGAAATCCGGGATTTTTTTAAAAAGATACTGGCAGAACCAATGGGTTCTTTAGTGATTCCATCTAGTACCCTGCCAGAAAAAATGGATACTTGACTGGAGGCGAATAAACTGGTTAAGCACAGGCAAATAATAGCCTGTACACGTATAAAGCAACGCATAGTAGATGTTTTGGTGAAAGAAAGAATAAGCTAATAAAGGGCAGCACGGGTGCTGCCCTGAATCCCCGGGCCTATATGGGATTCTTTGGCTTTTTTGCAAACTGCGTCAGTAGCAGATGCAGGGCCCACCTGGGAGAGGGACTGTAAAAAATCGGGTTATGTCGGTTTTTCATACTCCGTGGGTATTAAGGTTAACGGAGTCTGAATAAGTGGGTTCCAAAAAAATAGCGTGGAACTCAACTTACCGATTCAGGGTACCTAGGAGAACCCGTACACGAATAAGAGAGCCCACGCCGTAACGTGGGCATTCTACTTATCGTCTCGTGTACATCGAAATTTCCTAGGTTTCTGAATCGAGACTCAAAGCGAATGCTTCAAATGATTTTATATGAAGGTTCGCAAATCTATTTAAGAAATAGAGTTTAATCAAATATACCAAAATTGCCTATAATATATAGGCATTCGGGAAAATATTTTACGTTTTATACAACATGGGGAAAACCATGTTGAAAAGCAAAATAGATTGGTATGTTATTAGCCAAATAAGGACTATAAGGCTAGATAAAGGTATGTCCCAAGAGGAATTAGCTATTCACCTCAACTTAAGCAGAGGATTTATCGGCCATATTGAAAGTCCTAACTTTATTGCGAAGTACAATCTTGAACAACTTAATCTGATTGCAAAACTTTTCAAATGTTCTCCTCGGAATTTCTTACCTGAAAATCCTTTATAGTTCATTTTTGCAATGCGATTTCATAAGGCTCAAATAAGAGAGTGATAAAAAAAATTGCTTTTTGTCGATAGTTTATACTGCAAAGAATAATTATCCAATTATTCCCCAATAAATATCAGTAAATAGTCAGAAATTTAATAATGAAGTAGCAAGAGATCTGCAAATTGCTACTTCTATTTGAATTTAGCCTTTCCTTTAAAGGTATTTGGTTTAGTCTTTTTAAAATTGCCTATCGCAAGATTAAAATTATTATGAGATAGATGAATTTGTTCTAATGATAACTCTATAGGGATAGATCGATTGAAAGTATATGCCTTTGACACAATGCTACCAACTTGGATTGGTTGAGGAAAGAAAAAGTCAAATGTTACTGTAACATCTGCATTCATAAAATCTGCTAATGACGGGGAAAGATAATTACATTTAATATCTTCAGTTTCGATATCGAATCCATCAAACCCAATTGTTTTTTCCTCTTCTCTCTTTATAAAAAGCATTAATGCATTTTTGCTTGCAAATGCAATATTATAACCGTTGTATCGCAGTGGAGGCTTAATAGTAATAGCCATACTTTTATCCTCATTTTGAAAAACAATTCTTACACTTAAACTCATATCCTTAAATGCATTTATTTTTTCAACTCCAGCATTTGTAACATTAAAATCAACTGGCAACTGGTTAGCCCTAGTCGGTCTTACTTGCATCATTGCATTGTAAATTTCATCGAATTCTTTATCACTTATATTAAGTGTGGTTGAAAAAGTAACGCCAAGTTTAGTGGGAATCGGATTCTTAATTCGATTAATTTCATTCAATTGAACATCCGATTTTTCTTGTAATAGACCCTGAAGCCTAATTACTTCATCAGACTTACCTTTAATTTCTTTTGAATGAATATCTTGAAGATCAGCAAGAAAATTTTGTTTTTCAATAATTTGCTGTTGTGCTTTAATTAAAGCATCTTGCTTGGTTTTTAACTCTATCTCTTGTCTTTCGCTTTTAAGAATACTGTTTATTGATAAGCCGATAGTTACTAGTCCAGCCATAGTAACAAAGATGATTTCCCACATTAGTTTTCGATTTTTCATTATACTAAAAATACCAATTTGGTTACAAAGATTATAAGGAGTTTATAAGCTATTCATTTGAAACTAATTTTAAGAAGTTTTGTTTATCCCAAAAATTCATAAACTCATATTCGACAGACTTTGTCTTCTAAATGCTTAAGAAAAATCACTTTGAGATCGTTTGCTAAAAAAGATTCCTTTATCATTTGAATTACTTTGTCCTTTTTATTAGGGAATGTTTGCAGGATTCTTTCTGCTCGTTTTGGAAGAATGGAGAGACTTTGTGCCAGTTCTAGAAAATTATCCCTTCCATAGTAACCATAAAACGTTGTTTCATAATCCCCTTCATAGAATTGCAGTGCAGGATGGAACTTAGTAAATCATAGGCTGAAAATCTAATACAAAAAGATATCCAGCCTTTCAAGAATAAATACGGTAGCTGGAATAACTCCATATCCTGCATGCGCATCTACCCATTCTTCAAAAAATGGTTCGCGCATTAGTTGACCAAATGTTTGCTGTAAATACATCCTTACATCTTCATCGGCATTATCCATTTCCTCCCAGACCCGACTGTTGTTTTCAAGCACAAATACGATGTCTTCAAAATCACTGCTGGTTCTACCATCATGATTACCCCTGCTTTTAAAGGCTTCCAGCTTAGAGGCAATAAAATAAGGAGGTGAAAAGATGTGAATGCGGTTTCCCCCCCCCTGAATCATAAAATACAGCATTTCAAAACCTTTCGGGTATCATATATTGGAAAAGCCAATGGCATCATCATGGGTTGGCATCACATCCACTTCAATACCCTATACGGTGTACCTGTCCCCTGCTCCCAGATTACGAAGCACCCAAAACTATAATAATGAGGTAAAATCGAACGAGTACCGATTAGTGATGTTCTAGCTAGTCATATTTGAAGCAATTATCTGCTTTAGATAGGACAATCCATTCATAATTTTTCTAAAATCAGGCACATCACCATACATCATTTGTTCCCGCATCATATTATAGTCATTCCTGAAAAAATCTAGGTGTCCATCCGGTGGAATGAATACAAGTTGGTGTAACTGCATTTTGGCATAGTCTATTCCTTTTAAACGAACATAATGAGAACGGTGTTGAAGCAATACTTGGTATAATGCCTGATCTTCAATTACCTCTTCTGCAATCCCTTGTTTAGTCATTCGATACAGGTCATATAAATGCCGGGATTGTCGTTCTGCTGTAACTGGGTCAATGCCCTGCAAATATTTTTCATGCAGTAACATCATTTTTTCTATAAATGTTTTCCGGGGTGCTACCGCCAGTACATCAAATGGTATTTCTTCGAACACAGGACTCCCATTCTCTTTGCCAAGAATCGACTGGATGGTAACACTTGAAAAAGGTTCCCTTAGCGCTCTCACCCCTATTTCTATTTTTACCGGGTCCAACATATAGCCCCCTGGCTCAAATAGGGAGGAAAAATGCAAAAAGAGGGTTTGCGGATCTTTATCTGGCCGGTTTGCCGGTACTTCTGCTGCGATTAAACGGAAAGAATTGTTTGGAACCCCCATCTGGATTAATTGTGATTCCAATGCTTCTTTGATAATCATAGTGGTGTATGCACAACCCGCTCGTTTGAGCCGCTTTACGTAAGAATGACTGGGCTCGGTCTCATAAGACATTTTAAATGCTTCAGGTGACAGTGCGATATCTATATCTTCTGAAAAGCGCTCAATCAGTTTCCAGCCCTTACTCAAAGAAGTTCCTCCTTTAAAGATAAAATGCTCCCGCATCGGTAGTGAAAACAATGCCTTCAATGCCAAAGTCACCCACCAGTCTTTTTCAATGGCTTGTGTTGTAAGACCTAATTGGGTACTGACCTGAGCAATAAGTATCTTGCGATCTTCAACGCTTAATTGTAAAAACTGGGTCATTAGCTGCTATTTTATCTGCCATCTTGAGGAGTATGCGGGTAACGCTTTGTGGAGCGTAACGGGCATCCGACCTGATCTCATCCAGGGGAACCTGGCTAAGTGCGGTAAGCAGTTTGTTATAAATAGGTTCATTATCCTCAATATTACCTTTTAGTGCCTGAAGAGCCTGGCTTACAAGGAATACAGTGTCGTTTTTCGCTGCCAACCGTTTCGGGCTGGTCATTTTGAATATAAGCCTTCCTTTCCCAATTTTGATAGACTTAGGATGTCCATCCGTAAGAAAAACAACTTTAACAGGTACCTGGGTGGAAATCCCAAGTTTATTGAGCGCATAAGCTCCCGTTGGCCGAATGCGTACATGATCCTTTTCGGCTACGGCATGGGCGATTTGCTCAATAGAAGGTAAAATCATTCCCAGGCGGGGATCATTTTTGGGTCTTAGGTAAATACCTTTCGCCAGTCGGACAAGTTCTTTTTCTTTAACCAGTCTTGACAATGCCATCAGGACTGCCTGAGTACTTCCCAGCCGGATGAAATCCTCCGGAAATACTAATTCGCCATCTTTACCCGTGACTTCCTCCTTTATTTGTGCTTGAACGCTCTCCATCTGTTATAATTTTCACGAAAAACATAACAAATATACGATTTGTTATAAAATTCACGAAAAATATAACAGGATACTGGTAAAACACTTAAAATAGTCGCCCTATGGCTCCAGAAACTGTCGTCCCTCTTCAACCATAGAACATTTATAGTCTGTCCAACAATATTTTATGGCCGAATCTCAGCTTGCCCAATCAAAATGTAAATACAATGCACAATGCGAAAAATTGAGAATTATGAATTGTGAATCATGATCAGCAATTCAAAAAACAACATTAACTCACAACCTTTCCAAAAGCAAATTGACCGAAGATCAAGCACCACCCCTCCTCACCTCCCCGGGTGTCTTTCCATAAATTCCCTTAAACTGTTTGATAAAATGATGGGGCTGTTTGTAACCACATTGAAGGGCAATAGCCTGGATATTAAGCGTTTCGCTTTGCTGAATGAGTTCATAGGCCACCCGCATCCGGTATTGTATAATATATTGATGCGGACTAAGCCCAAATACTTTTAAGAACCCTGATTTAAGCCCCTGGAGGTTCCAACCAACTGCTTTTGATAATGCAGCAAGACCAAGCTGGTCGCCATACCTTTCCTCAATGACTTTTTTAACTAGGTAGGCTTTATGTACAATCGCAGGATCTACATCAG
The DNA here is from genome assembly GCF_946481145.1 of uncultured Sediminibacterium sp. The sequence continues at coordinate 86,247 of NZ_CAMLMJ010000006.1, read as the reverse complement.
GATGTAATTGATCGTATCCATTACTGCCCTTCCGTTCCAGATATAATTCACTAAACACATCCAATAATACCCTGATCTGGGCAGCATAATAGCCTGACAAAAGTTTTTGATTATGCTTGGAAGGGAGCATCATTTCCCAGGCATATTGAAACCGGAAACTGATATTATCCAGGATAATAGGGTATTGAATTTCTGAGGAAAGGACAACAGGGTAAAATGTTTGAAGAATGGATTCAAAACCAACCTTGAAACAACAACAGCATATCTGAAATTGTCCTCCCGGGATAGTAAACCTGATTTCCTTGCCGGGTTGGGTCTGAAAGAAAAAGACCGTATGCGGTTGGACATCCAAATTATCCTTTTCATAGAAACTGGCCCGCATCCCTCCTTTCGGCCAGTACCCCATCACCCACCTGACCGTTTCGGATTTGGAGAACAACTGGACTGGTTTGGAGGTGAAGACATGGTATTGATAGATATCTGCCTCCCCATGATCATAATGTTGGCACAATTGTGCGTATCCATTGCCTTCAAGATAGGAAGAATCAAAACCTTCAATCAAAAAGGATCGCAGCCTTTCAGGTATTTTCGCTGGATTACGCAAACCAGCCATCAGCTGCGATCCGGGGAAAAGATACATAGATTATAATTCGGTTGAAATCATGGCACAACTACCACAGTTGCAATCAATCGTAACATTGCCTTGATTATCTATAATGGCGGTAACCTTACAATTACATTCAGTCCCCTCACAAACGGTTACTCTTTGACTAAAACTTTCAATCTCAGACTCATTTCGTTCAACGAGCATATTATGCTCTCCAGTATTAGTTTGATAAAAAACTATTGCCATAGTCTTCTTTAAACTCTGGATATTGGAAATATTACCAACATTTATAAGTTTTTCATTTGGATAATACTCACTTAAGTATTGGTTAATTTGATCAAATGCTTGTTTAGAGGATGAGAATATAGGTGCATATTTTAGTGTTCCGTTTAATTGTCCTGAATTGAGTTTAGTGCAAGAAAAGCATATAAGGCTAAAGAGTACTGGTAAAAATTTTGGTCGCATAAGATGAATTTTCACCAAAACTGTTTTACAAATACTTTACTGAACTGTCTATTGTGAATTCAGTACAATCTGTTGTGAATTCGAGAATATTTATAAGTATTTTGTATTTTGGGATACATGAAATCAGCTATTATTATCTTGCTGATGCTGTTTACTAATAGTAATATAATTGGACAGCAAATAATCCGAAAGCAAACAATTTGTATAATATCAGGTATTCCACTTTTAATAGAATCAGATCCAATCATTTATACTTTTGATCAGAAGAAAGTTTTTACCATTGGAACGGGAAGAATCAGGATTTGGAATATTGGGACGCTGCAACCTGTTGAATTTGATCACTTACTTCAAATTGGCAAACCATTATCAATTGATCAAAAAAAGGATCTAGTATCTAAATTATATTTGGACTACAATATCATTTTTCAGGATATAATAACAAAGCCCAATGAAAGACATTTATTAATAGATACAATTTTAAACGAGACGCAAACACTTGAATTAAGATGGTTTAATAAACCAAATAAATTGGTTCAATCAATCGTATTCAAATGTCAGCCGATTATACCTATAGTAATAGCCATTAGGTTTCCTAAGTCTGTTGATAGTATCGATCAAACGCACAAAGCAAGACAAATTAAGAGAATCAATATTCTGCCTGAAGGGTTTACGAGTATTAAAGGAAACTCCATTTCAATGAAAGCGGGCACAAATTTGGAACTGAAACTCAAATCCTTTGGGTTGCTTACAGATTCATCTGTACAATATAGAATAACCAATAGTAAAGATCAATTACCTGCCATTTGGCAAACAAGTGGTCATGTACTTACGCTCCCAAATCTCCCAAGTGATAATATTTACAAATTAGAATTAAGGTATCTAGGACAACCCTACATAAATTCATATACCATAAACATTTCGCCGTTTTGGCACCAATTATTATGGGTAAGGCTTACTGCAGTAGTTTTATTGATTACCATAGTAATCATCATTACCCGCTGGTATTTTAGAAGGAATATTCGATTAATAACTGCCCAACGTCAAAGACTGGAGGAACAATTAACAACCATTCAATCCCAACTTAACCCCCATTTTATCTTCAATGCATTGAGCTCAATCGAGGGGCTGGTTTCCGGGGGAAAGAATAAACTGGCCAATGAATACCTCACAACTTTTTCCCTGATTATGCGCGAGACATTAAACAATGCCGATAAGCTATTGATTAGCCTTAAGGAAGAAATTGCTTTGCTGGAGAAATACATCAGCATTGAGGAACTGCGTTTTGGTTTTAATTTTTCGATAAGCATTGATGATCATATCCACCCTGACGAAATACAAGTGCCTCCAATGCTGGCACAGCCCTTGATTGAAAATGCGGTGAAACATGGTGCGGTAAAAGACGGAAAACTTGCACTTTCGATTAGAAAAGAATCCAACAATATGTTGATTCAGGTAACAAATTCTAAGGCCGGGATTGTTGCGAAGGTTCAAACGGCTGGAGGTTACGGCTTGACATTTACCAAAGAGCGTCTGAAGCATTTTTCAAGCCTTCATCCTGAAACACCCATTGAATTTGATTTCACCGAAACCGAAACCAGTTTTGAAGCAACACTTAGGTTTGTAAACTGGTTTGCATAATACCTTTATTTCCCGAGCATCACTTTTTTGACTTCGCCGAGTTTTAGTTTCGCAATGGGTATAAGGGTGTGATCAAATAGTTCAAGTTCAAATTCCTTTTTTATACTGCGTATAAAACGCGTATTGACCAGGTAAGATTGGTGGGTGCGAAGAAAACCCGTAGGTTGTAAAAGATCATCGAAATAATAGATGCCTTTGGATGCCACCAGCTTTTCGCCCGATTTTAGAAAAATAGTGGTGTAATTATTGGAAGAGAGGCAATAAACAATGTCAGAAACCTGCAGAAAGCGGATCTCTCGGCTTTGTGGAATCGCAATCATTTTCTCCTGCCCTATTTTGGTATGCAACTCTTTAAGTAAATGTTGGACCTGTGCGCCTCCCCCTTTAAGTTGTGATAGCTCAGTTGCCTTCAAAATAGCTTGAATAAGTTCACTGGGTTCAATGGGTTTTAACAGGTAATCAAGTGCCGAAAATTTGATGGCCCTCACGCCATATCGTTCGTGGGCAGTTGTAAAGATGACCTGATAAGGATAATTTCCAATTTGGGTAAGAAGGTCAAACCCAGATTCGGCACCAAGTTCAATATCAAGGAAAATAAGTGCTGGCGAAAATCGCTGGAAGAGGTCTATGCCTTCTTTGACATTTGATGCCATACCCACAACCTCTACCCTTGGACAATATTCTTTTATCAGGGAATCCAACTGGTTCCTGCTTTGTAATTCATCCTCGATGATAATAGCGGTCAAAGACTGATGCGTTTAAATGTTTACCACGCTCAGCCCGTGTACTCACCTGGGTAAAACAAATATAACAATAAAGGGCGGTTAGAAAACCGCCCCTTTCCCAGGTTTTCAGTACACGGTACTGAAAAAACATTCTAAGCATTGCGCTAAACTTAAATAATACTGATGGGTTAGTAAATAGGAAATATACTAAATTAGTTTTATTTAAGAATTGTAAGTCATTACCCGCATGGATATTTACCAATTAAACGATGAAGCCTATGTATTGCTCTTGTGTGATTATGTCCTGCAAAAAGAAGCTTCAAAACAACACAAGTTCGATTTTTTGTTAGGAGATCCTGGTAAGAATGGCAAATGCAGAAAACTACCTGTTGACGCCTATTATGAAGACTTAAACCTGGTTATTGAATACAAGGAATTACAACACTACGAACCAGTCGCTTTTTTTGATAAGCCACAAAAAATGACCATCAGTGGTGTTCCAAGAGGTGAACAAAGGAAGCTAAATGATAACCGGAGAAAAGAATTGCTGCCGAAATATGGTATCACATTAATTGAAATCTCCTATTCAAATTTTGAATACGATAGCAGGAACAGAATCATCAGGAATTTATGGAACGACGTAGCAATTGTGCGGGCAATATTGATTGCTTATATTATAGATAAACAGGATAAAACAGAACCTAAAAAGGTATTTTCAAGAAACAGGAATGTTGATCACATGGCTTTTATGAATTGGCGGATTGAACCTGCTGATTTCATCCTGAATATGAAAAACATGGCTGATGGATTCATATTATCAGGAATCGAACTGGCGAATGCATCTTTAACGGATAATAGACACAAAAAAGCAGACATTTTAATTTTTCCAATTTTTCATAACATAAACCATGGAATTGAACTTTATCTTAAATCACTTATTTGGACATTGAATCGCAAACTTGGTATACAGGAAAAATTCGAAGATACACATGACGTAAGCAAATTATACCAAACATTATATGATAAAATTAAGGTGGTCCAAGAAACACTACTTGAGTTAAAGATGCAGGATTTCGAAGAAGCCACAAAAAATCTCAAGCATTATATTGGAGAATTGTTTGAAAGAATTAAGTCGCCAGACAAAAAGGCACGTACTGATTTCCCCAGATACCCATTTGATCTAAAATTTCAGGATCAATTTTATGTATTGGAAAATGGAGTCATCGAAATAGATTTGGAGAATATTCTCGAGCGCATTACTATAATAAAGGCACAGATGGAATTCCTATTCTCTCATTTTTACTATAATGAACACACTTACTAAATCAATTCAGTAATATTAAAAAGACACCTTTTGTTATATACTTTACCCAATTTTATGGGCATAATTATATGCCAGGTTTACGTTATTTCAGGGAAGATTCATTGAATAATAAAAAAATCTGGTACGTTTTGAAGTAAAAACATCCTTAAAATTTTAAACATAATAATCGACAGACTGAAAAAAGAAATAATTATGCACAGCACATCTTTTAATACATAAATACCATTAAAAATAAAGGGTTTCTAAACAACCATATGTAGAAATTTAAATATACATTAGTGAAAGCAATTATATATTTTAACCTTTGGCTTCTTAAATATCCTCAGATCTCCACCTACCCTATTTAAAGATGTTTTCAATATAATCCTTAATTATTTTGAATTCAGTAGTGCTAGTTGCTCGGAATAAAATTTTACCCGTTGGATCAACTAATATGGTGGTTGGATAAGACTGTATTTTGTATTCACTAATAATATCTCCATCCTTAGAATTTTCGAAGGGAATGAAATAGTGATCCCAAACCATTCCTTCGCTTTGGATGAATTTCTTAACGACCGAAACATTATTATCATTAGCTATACTCAATACTTTGAACCCCTTATTTTGAAAATTAATAGACATTTTTTTAATATCTGGAAGTATTTCCTTGCAAGGTGCACACCAAGTACCCCAAAAATCTATAAGTAGATATTTGCCTTTATAGTCATCTAAACTAAGTGGTCTTTTATCAACAATATCAGTAAAGGAAAAATACTTCGCATATAATCCGTCTGTTATTCCAATATTATTATTTTTTCCGACATACGAAATATCTATATATGCACCTAAAGGATCAATATTTAAGAACTTATATAAATCAAGTCCCACGGCTATAGTATCTCCTATACTATAAGTAAGAGATCTATCTAAATAGTCAGGAACCTTACCAGATTCAGGTAAGACATAAGCTTCTACAGATTCAATATTGTTGTATCGGACATCGGGGCTTGCATTCCTTATTACAATTGTACGCTTCATTTTATTTCTTGTAATCTGACCTTCTAAATATTGATGAATCGCACTTGTAAAAACCAATGAATCAGCAGCTTTTGGAGAAAACCCAACTTTAAAATTTCCAAAATAAGACTTAGGAACAAATTGTACAGCCACTTTTCTTTCAATAATTTTTCCGTTGTAAGAAAGTTTTATTGGCAGCTTTAAAATTGGCAATAGCCTAGTTAGTATTTTTAAAGAGTCGTTCGGAACTTTAGAAAGTCGATAAAAATTAACTACCTCATTAGAAAAATTTTTATCCCTATTACGATCAGGAATTATTACGTATTTGCCATCTTTTCTTATACCAGCTAGAATATAGATATCATTATCAAAACCGGGGTTTATTTGTGATGTATCCCAGCCATACCTTTTTTGTATCTTATAAAAATTACTATCATTCCTATTCTTGCTAAGAAAAATATTATAGTCATGCTGCATTTCGTCAAAAGAAAATTTCCAAATGGCGAAAAGCGAATAATTTGTAGAATCAAATGAAAATGATTTTGTATCCGATATATATGTACCGAAAGTTCTTCTGGGATTGAACACTCCCTTTTCTAACTTACGCACCAAAGGCAAACGAATATTTTTTTGAGAAGCAACTGTACTCACTACAAAAAAAGAAAGTATAAACAATAAAACAAAAGTCCTCTGTTTCTTCCACAATTTTTTGAAAAAGTAAGTTCGAGTCATTCTAATACAATTAAAATAAATTATTAAAATATGTAAAAAATAAACGGAATTCGCTGATATTCCGTTTGTTAGATAAGACTTATCCCATGCCAACAGAATGGAAACATTTCACAAAATTGATTGACTCACAACACGAAAATCCTCAGGCCCGCCAAATCTTAGGCGAAATCAACTTCGGTCTGTCTACCATCTTACCCAATGTTTTCACTGACCGTAAAAAAATTGATTAACCAGCCCCCAATTATCAAAATCCCAACACATTTACTTTAAAATTATCGAAATGTCACAAACAATATTACCCACTAATTAATTCAACAATTTGATATCCTGACCATCAAGTAAAGCCACCAGATATAATTCTTGTAACCCGAGTCATCGACTTTCTGTTGATTTAAATGAAGCAATTTGCCGAAAATCTCGACGAATAGCTTACCGAAAATAACTTTCAAGTATAAGCAAGATTTCCATCAATTTCGATTATACTTCGTGCAAGGTTTCAAAAATAATAAAATGTATATATCTACCATGAAATACGCTGGGGATAGCTTATTGGATTTGGTTTTGGTAGCGCGCTCGGTTTCACTTTAATTGTATAAGATTTTGATTGACATTGCTCCACCCGAAACGAACCTTGGTCTACTATATCTCTTAAATGTGCCGGAGTTATCACATAATCCACAGGCATATTTGAATTATCAAAATTAATCACATCAACTACATATTTGAAAACTAGTCCTGCTGTATAGTTATACAAACATTTACTATCCCCTGGCTTTAGGATTAGGTCATTAGATTCAAAAAGTGCGTCTGGTCGGATAGTATGCAACTCCATTTTTGAAGCCCGTACTTTTAAATCATATTTCGAACTGTTTACAAAACAAAAATCACCGGTATTGTTAATCTTACATGCTTTAGATGCAGCATCAGGGTTATTAGTCACTATTCCACTTTCTATAGGCCTGTTAAAACCTCTTCCAGGAGTGATAATACTACCGCCAGTACCATCATCGCTACGATAGGCAAACCCACTGGCATCCGCAAAACGTTTGTCTACCGTAAAATATTCTTCCATCGCCGAAAGTGTTTGAGCCGTATTCACATCCACAATCTTTGTATAAAGTTGAAAAGTGTTTTCATTTTCCAATATACTGACTTTTCCTACGAGCACGACTTGCGCTCCTGAAAACTTACCCAATTCAAGTAAAGCATTTTGGTCGATAAATTTGTCTTTTATTTTCAGGTTATGTTCTTTAATAATCATGGCTAAATTTTGCCTATCAAGCACAATAACTTTATCAACTGAAGTCGCATAAATCGAAATCAAGTCTGCAACATAAGTTCCAAACTGATTAACTTCTTTGGTGGGATCTGTAAGATCCCAAATGGCGATTCGTTGAAAATCCGCCTTTCGAAGAGCCGTTGTAACAAGTTCGGTGGTATATTTTTTGATCATATCACGTGTGGCAGTGCCTTGTGCATCTGCAAAAAGTAGGCTGGATAGTCCAACCAATATAAGCACAAATGTTTTCATGTTATTGAAGTTGTGTTGTAATTAATTTTATTAAACTATCAGCAAATTTATTCTGGTTGCCACGTGCATCACCTCCAACCAAGCCAATTGATCCTCCATTACTAAAAACACGACCTGTCCGTTGATTTTTATATACATAGGAAAAATGGAAATCAGAAGATATATTTTCACGAGAAATACTTGTAGGCTGATGTGATTCATCCACTATTACAGTAAGAACAATTGCTGCCATCTCGGCACTTTTCATGCGGGATTCATTTGGCAAACCAACTAAGCCATCTAGCCTATTGGCCAATATGCTGTTGAAGCCTGGTTCTTTAGATTTCACTTCAACATAGTATCCTGTTTTTTCATTTACCGATTCCTTCTTTTTTTCTCCCACATTTATTGAAGATCTGGAACTCAAAGCGGGATCATGTTTAATCTTAGGATCATCCATAACCTGAACCGTTTTAATGTAAGTATTTTGGACATTGGCTGGTTCTAGTACAAAAAGCCCAATAGCTGAAATCGTAATTGTCAATACTCCGCCAATAAAACAGATTAGTTTCCAATTCCGTTTTAAAAACCCTTTCGGTTCTTTCACAAGACTAAATTGTTCGGACATAAAAATCAGGTAGTAAAAATTCAGCAATTGCTCCTAATACGAGGGGGGGGGGACTCACTTAGAGCATAAACACTACCAATATAGACAAATAATATCAATTTTCAAAGGCATAAACATCAATTTTTACAGCTACTGAAAATCAAGCTGTTCTCCATCAATTTAGTGCCAACCCACTTTAAGGCGTTGAAGGCTGCAAGGCCCAGAAATATGTGTGTTACAAAAGATTCCTGAAATTTAGGGAAATTGCTACATCAGCAGAATATAAGATATAGAGGCCGACAAAATGAAAGTAATCTGACAGAATCTGCGCAACAAATGTAAAAGCTATCTTGAAAATTGTTCTGAACTCGAAGTAAAAATCTTGTTCGATACCTTTTCCTCCCACCTCCTCTCTGACATCTTTATAGGCTCGATAGGAACCGATAGCGGGTTCACACATATTTGCAAGCAGTTTTTCCTGATGTTTTGTTTTTCGATTTCCATTTCGCCGTCAACCGTCGCTCAGATCATTCCATACACCGAGGAATCAGTGCAGTAAAACCTCCATATAAAGCCGACGTCTATCTGTAAAAAGTAGCACTGATTGAAATGATGTTTAATTACCTATTTAACCATTTCGGTGGTAACGAAATGTACCCTCTTGCTGTTAATCATTGGAAAGAAGAGTTCACACATAACGTCGCTGATCGCTAAAGACGACTGACCATCTTTTTACATTTCCTGTAGTACCCTCTTTAAAGGTTTTTTTATACGTGATGAAATACTGCATACAACTGGCAATTATCCAAAGTAAAAATTCGAATCGACTTTACCCAGAAAAATGACTATTGAAGGAGACTTCTTCAATACTGCTGTTCACTGCGGGTGTTTTCTATCAACCCCGCAAGTCTTCTATATAAAATGAGATGGATAATCAAATCAGGACCCCTTATAAATTCGAGGAACGATAAAGGTCCAAGCAACTATGGCAAGTGAACCGATATAGGCTTTGTAAAAAGGCAATGTAGCGAAAACCCCACCCAAGGCGTAAAGCCAGATAAGAAATGAAACTGCAGATATTATTACCGCAGGCCATTGAGCTGTAGTGAGACTACTGCCGGTCTTGGTAGCCTCAACCAGAACAGGAAAATAAGACAGACTGCGGGCCAAACCCATAGTGCGGTTTTCTCCGCCGCAGGTATAACACCTACGCCGAAAATATAAATACTGATGATCTCGCCTGGTATCAGTTTTACGAGGCGTTCGAAATAAGGGGACTCTTGGATCTGATTACTGCCATCATATCCAATAAATTCTTCCTTGTGGTAGATACGTAATGGTGCCTTTTGCATAATTGTTTATTATTAGGATAAAACAAAATATAAACAAAAGTCCACAAATGCAAGCGGGAATTCAAACCTGGATCTATTTTTTTAAATTACTGACATATTAACTAATGAACCAACTCCGAAAATTACAGAAAACTAAAATAACGCTAAATCCTTGAGTGTTTTAGCTGTTCGCTAGGATGCACATATTTCCAAACTTAATTCCACACCTTTACCACACGAAAAAATGGAATTCAACCTATTCATACTGGCCCAAAATACCGTCTTAGTTGATGACCCGTATTTTGCGATGAGTACCGATGGTACAAGGCTCCTGCGTATTTCCGGTGACCTTATACATTTTGATTCCGCGACCCATGAAAGTGATATTGATTCACTCGTACAAAATTATATGCTCACCTCCCGCACTATAAGCTACAATCTGGAACATTTTGACCGCTTGGTGAAACAATATACAGGCTATGACAGTTACAGTTGTGCAGCTCACTTTATATCTGATGGAAACCATCTTATGCTGACTTATCCCAAGCCACCAGAATGGAAGCATTTCACAGAATTAATTGACTCACAACACGAAAATCCTTATGCCTGCCAAATCTTAAACGAAATCAACCTCGGTCTGTCTGCCATTCTACCCAGTGTTTTTGCTATTCTTTCAGAATAATTGATTAACCAGCCCCCAATTATCAAAATTCCAACACCTTCACCTTTTGGTTATAATGTCAACACCATTTCACTTTTTCCCTCTGGTATAAATTTGTATTTCACATTCTTGAATTTTGCAGCCCTATCCTTTACCAACTTTTCTATTTTGGCCACATGTGTTTTACTGCCCTCCGTGTCCTTTGAATTGGTATTAAACCATAGTGTAAAGGGCTTTTTCGCTTCTGCTGTTTTCGCTGGTTTTGTTGTCCTTGAATTTATAATGGCTGCCACAACATCGAGATCAGGGTTCTGGTGTTTCCCATTACCGCAGAAAATATAATGATCCGCAGTAATCGTATCACAGAATTCTTCGTTAAGGTTATGTTCAGAGCCATGATGCTGGACTTTAAGTGCATTGAGATGTAATCCTTTACCAGGTTTCAGTCGTTTGATGATAGTCAGCCCTTTAAGTATGTCTTCCCAATGACCATCTCCTGTCATAAGCAATGTTTTTCCTTTTTCTTCCAGCAGGAACATGATTGATGCAAGATTCGGGCTGGTAACGTTTTTTCTAACTCCCAACTTCTTTGCTGCCGTATCGATAGGTAATTTAGCTAAAACTTCAAGCTCAATTTCCTTGGCCATCATCTGTAACTGTGCAATACCAGGAACTACATTGGATTCCAGGAAAACTTTATCACGATCAACTTTTTCCTTGATCTTTCCCACTACGGCTTTATTTTCCTTCAGCCATCCGTTCCATTCTTTCCTGAGTTTCTCTAAATCAGCATCGAATGGAGCAATCATTCGTAAGGTAAATTCCCCAACTTTTATGGAGCTGTTTTTACCATTTTCAATCCGTACCAGTTTACCCCCGAACCGCTTGTTTAAAGGAATGTTCAGTTGATCAGGTCGAAGACGCCTGCTCAAAGCAATGGCCTGCCCCTTGCTGAGTGCAATCTCTCCCATTTCTTTTAACAATGGGTTGGTACTTGCAGAGAGTATATTCCCGCTTGCGGCAAGCATATCTTCAATAGGTCCTGAATTCTTTCCCACTACATCGTGAAAAGCATTATGCCATATCTCCTTGATTTCGGCTGGTCTCGGAATTTTTGGTGGTTTTATTTTTGTATCTCCCTCTTTCTTTTTGAATTCGAATACTCGCCAGTCAACCAGATCTTCGATCATTTTCAAAAAGCCACCTATATGATCATCATCAATATGCGAAACGCAAGCAAGATCAATAGCTATGTTCTTTTTTTGAAGTTTGTTTAATGCTTTTGCAATATGCATATTATAAGCTGCGCTCACTCCACCATCTACCAGGATATTCGTTTTGGTGCCACTGACCAAAAGTGAATCTCCTTTACCGGACTGAAAGATTGTTATTTTCATTTTGTAACATTTTTTTTGTTTGTTAGCTGTATGGTTTCTTCAAGGCATTTAGAGGGTTCGATCAGACCAAAACCGCAATCGTCTTTCCAATGATAATCGCAGCCTGGCAGTGGTTGGCTGGTACGTTGAATAATACCTTGTATCTGTGCGGCAGAGAGTTCCTTATCAAGCGACAACATCAAAGCCGCAATGCCACATACATAAGGACTCGCCATACTGGTTCCCGTCATGGTGATCCATTCGTCACCAGGTGTCGAAAATCCTTTCGCAGCAACAATATCGGTGCCAGGAGCAATCACTTCAGGTTTATGTCTTTTATCCCGCGTAGGACCCTGACTGCTGGAGATATTTATGTTATTCTTGGATACATCACAATTGCCTACAGCTACCACATAATGGGCACAGGCAAGGGAACTGATAGAACTGTTATCTACATTGGACTTTTCCGTAAAAAAAGAAGGAAATTGCCATACCCGCATATCTCCCCTAGCATCAACGGGATGAGGATCGTCGCGTTCGATCCATCCGTCAAATTCACCGCTTCTTATATCTTCGCCTATCAGCCGTACCTGCCATATCCCGGAACGCACCGCGACATTTAGTTTGCTGTTTTTATAATTGGGGCTCAGATAAACGGCAATATAATTGCAGCCATTGGCAAAATGAAAAAGCTCATTGTAGATGCTCATAAAGCTGCCATCCTCAAGCTGCTGACTCTCGATAAATTCATTGGGTTTTACTGGACCAATCCAATCAAGATCTGGCGGCTTGATCATAATAGAAATCCTGTCCTGAGGAGCATACCAGATTTCAAGTTCGTTTTCAGAAATGTCCACAAAGCCATTGCCTGCCACGGTCCAGAATATATCTTTCGAAAGCCCTGTTGCAGGAATTTTGCCACTGGTATGAATACGTCCGGAAACATATCCGAGATCATTCACTGAAAGTGCTTTTTCCTGTCCCGCGTTCCCGGCTGCTACACACACGCACCGCCCAGGAAGCGAAAGTTCAGCATTGATCCACCTGCTTGCTGCATCACTGCCATCATGAGCATGGCCATTTGTTCCAAGGGAAATATTAATCGAAATAGGACGATTGAGTTCCTTTGCTACCGACAATAGGTAGTGTACAGCATGTACAAGACTGGAAGAATCATAAAAAGAACGCCTACGGTCCATGTCACTTTTTGTAAGTGCAATAGTAACACCAACGATACCCGCATCTGGGCAAACCCCTGAATTCCCTGCAGCAATACTGGCAACATGCGTCCCATGCGAACCCGTTGACATGGCGGATTGTTTTTCGAGTGCGGTGGCTGGCACACCTGCCCGCTTTGCATCACGCAACGCTTTGTTCAAGTGTTCACCTAAAAATTCCGCTCCATAGTCCAGATTGTATTTTACCGGTGGTTCTCTCCATTCACTTCCTTGGTCCCAGATACGCAGGAACCGGGTATTTCCTTTGCTGTCTAGAAAATCAGGGTGTGCAAAATCAAAGCCGCCAACATCTATAATACCGACCAGCACTTTATGTTTTGGGCTGTACTGGCTTCGCAGATTTTTAAGGTATGCATCTTCCGACTTGATGGCAGTATTGGTTGAAACAGTTGGGTGATCCAGCTTCAGTATGCGGGGAACTTCAATGCCTACCACTTCAGGTTGTTCTGCGATGCTAGCAAGTTCGGTAATGGGAAGGAATACAGAAGCGATATTGCCATTACGCATCATTTCGCCTTTCAGTTTTTTTACAACATCACTTCCTGCCAGTTTCACAAAAACGTGAGAGGAAATGTTATTGGATCGCTGCCGGAGTGATACTTTCCTGAATTTTTCATCCTTTTTTGGTGGAACTTTGCCTATATCTTCCGTGATTTCAAATTCCGTGAGCTTTACCTTGTCTGCAATGTAAAGGTTGGCATTCTGGTATGCCCGGGCTTCGTTTACCGACTGGTCACAGTCCTGATACATCCTAAGCTTAGGATCTATTTTGCGCAAGTTGCTTGTTTTATCGCTCATAGAATTGCTGGATCACTTTGATTAAACAGGTCAGTTTTTCTAAGTATATAATGGCACAAAGGAGAAAGTGAATTTAGTTTCACCTACTCCTTTGGCAATACAGACTTTTCGCCAAATATTTGGCATTGGTTGTGGTAAAACAACTTTGACCAAAAAATGGTAAACGTCTACATTTATTTAGGGGGGGATATACAATATAGAAACAACTTCCGGTATTTCCTAATGGTTCAGGATTAAAAAAATATTATTCTCAGACAACCGTCCTTATCATAACACTTAAAGGAAAATGTCTACTACTTTATAGTATTGATAATATTGAATTTAATACCCGATGCTTAACAATCCTCAATTCGCCCTATCTGAAAAAGTTCTTAATATCAGTTGAATATCCTACAAATGCGGAAAAAAATCCGTCTGAATAATGTAAAGATTTTGCATAATTGAATTTTAGATAAAGACCCCCACGGCTGGTTTTCGAAGCATCCTTTTTGGGATTGAATACTACGTTAGCCTCCAGTTGAAGAAAATCGTTTTTGTTATTGTTAATCATTCCTGCCTTAACCATAGGTTCAAGTTCGTATTCTCCTGTAATCCCTTTAGTAGATGAGGACATGGAATTAAGGCCCAAACAATAAACAGTCCTGAAATCAAATCCAAATTTTGATTTTGGGAATACGCGGACTCTTGCTTCTGCAAGCAACCCATAAGTAAACATTACCTTGTTATAAACAGAATCTTTCCCTTTTTCAGGATCAAGGAATCTTCCGTTACTACCTAAAACCAAGCCTCCGATATTAGCATCAATTAAAGTATTACCTGGCTTATAGTCCCATGAAAAAATATTTAACATCGGACGTAACTGGAAAGCTGCATTTCGTATAAGATCAAAACTGTTAAAATAATACCTGTTACTCATGACTGAATCAAAATACTGATAGCTAGGGGGATTGCTTCCTGTAATTAAAGTTGAATCCCTGCTTAACAGAATCGGCGACCTGACTGTATTGAATTGAATCGGTTCTTTAAATAAATTGGCGCCAATGGAAAGTGTAAAATTCACATATCTGGCCCAGGATGTTGAGCGTTTCATTGTTTTCCATGTATTGAGTGGAAAATTTAGATAAAGCTCTGACAATACATTCTTATTAGTGCTTTCTTGATTAAACGATTGCAAGTCCAAAAATATCGAAGCAGAAATGAAATCAAGTAGACTTTTTTGTTCTATTTCAAGCACCTGTGTTTTCTTTTGCGGATCACCATCTTTTGGCTTGAGGATGAATCTGTAAACGCCATCTTTAAGATTATAACTAAGAGATTCGTCACTGGGTGGTCTTACGTAAAAAACCTCGCTATAATAAAGTTTATAGTATTTACCTGAAGTATAGAATTTAAGTTCAGGGCTAAAGACTTGTAAACCCCGTAAATTCAATCCATACGAGGCATTGGTTAACGTTTGTACTTTCTTCCCTCCTATAGTACCTGTGATGTCAAGTTGAACTACATTTTCAGAGACCTTCATGATGACTGAATCCACAATAAGGTATTCCTTTGAAGTAGAATCTTTACGTTTCCAATTCTTATCACATTCCCTGACTGGAATCTCCTCCCTAGCCTCAAGCACAGCAGAATGCTCCTTCTCACCAGCAAGCGCATCTATTCGGGACGCTATCTCCTTTAAATGTTTATCATTCTCTTCTTTGACATCTTTTAATTTTTTGTCCTTATCAGCAGACGCTTTCCTGAGTTTACGCTTCTCCTCATTTTGGCTAAGCGCATCTGTTAGCTCAATGTAATATTCTCCAATAAGTTTCTGATCCTCATTAGTAAACCTTATCTCTTTGAGCAATGGATCATTATACAATAGCTGGCGAAATTCAGCATCAGATAACTGAACTGACAGAGTATATGTTTTCTTGTAGGTAGAGTTAGGATCGCGCAGTTCAATCGAAAATTGATCCTCACTATCATCGTCTGTAGCTAACGCTTTCAATTCAAATGGTCTTGCAGACACCTTAACTAAAGCAGCCTTCTTGATAATATGTCGTTTCGCAGCATTTTCTTGGGTTGAAACCTGAGAACCCAACTGAACTGTCAGGTATGCTTTATTTGTATCCAATGACTCCGCAATACGATTTGAACCAGTTTCGGCTTCTACGGGAACTATTACTTTTTTTCCTGCAACGTCCTTAGCCAGAGCAGTAATTGATGGCAATGCCTGCGAAGAAATATTAATTTCCTGCTCCTGCGAAGAATACGTATCAAAAATCCCTTTGAATGATTTGCCCCCTGATTGTAATTCAAGAACAGGTATCGGAATATCTTTATTATCCTTAATAAATTGTAAAATAGTCTTTAGGTTTTTTTGCACGACTTCGGATTCAAGACCTTGCTTTGAAAAAAGATATCTATTATTATTACAAAGCAGAATATTTAAAACACTGTCTTCAATTGATTGTTTAGGCGAAAGTGTAATGAGGTAGCCACAGCCTGCATAATACTCAATCAGTTGATAATCTGCCCCTGCCAATTCCTTTACTCTGAGTCGGTCATTGATCTTGATCCAAAATTTCACAAATGCATTACGTGCAAACTGTGAAGCAAAATTATCTATTTTTCCTACTTGCAAAGGATCATCACTAGCATCAATAAGATGTTTTTTGATAGCATCGTACAATATTCCCCTTACTTTGTCCTTATCACTCTCTTTAAATGCATCACTTATCTTGTCCACATTGTCTGGACTATTTTTCACTTCCTTTTGTGAAGTAAGAGAATACTTTTTCTCAGAAGACGAAAAAGTTACCTTTATTGTATATGTTGTTGTTGAATCTGCGCGATAAACATCAGAATATTCAAGCCTATCTTGGCTAATCAGGTTTATACTGAACAACAAAAAAATGCACAAAAAAAGTCCTTTGTATTTTGGCAATATACATAAATGATTTGTTGATAAAGGCGCAGGGGGAGATTCGCCTCATTGAATAATAAAACAAAATAATAACTGGTGCTGAATATTGCAAGTAGTTCCGTTTATTTTTTATCAGATACTAAGCCCGCAAAAAAAAAATCGTATAAAATAAAAAAACAAATCGCATACTTTTTCCAATAATAGCATTAGAAGTCACTTTTACTATTCAATTGACTTACAATCAATTGGACAAGTAAACTAACAGCATTTCCTAATAATACGTCCACCTAATTGTACACCCAAGTGTACACCTAAATACATGTATTGAACAATTTTCTAAGAAACAGCACTTGATAATCAACCCTTTGTATTCTTCTACTTAACGCCTTTCTTACAATTCGTTTTTTCTACCAACTAAATAAAAACGCTCAACACACCTATCCACATTGCATTTCAGGGTATTTAGTAAAACACCGATTATACCCGATTCGTTTTTCCGCTTTTACATGTCTAATTTTCAGTTTGTTAAATCGGAAACCTTATGCCCTTTGTTTTATTAAAAATGCCCTACCTTTTTATTCGAAACCTGTAATTGCTTTTTTATAGTGCCCGATGACTTGCCGAGATGCAACGACAAGGTTACTTTATTGTACCTATCAATATTCGAGAGTATACAAACTTCCCTTTCGTGATATGGAAGTTGATGGATGGCTTTGAAATATTGTTTTTGAAGATACCTATAGAGAACCATTTGATACGTGCAATGGCCACTGTGTAACTCATGTGGATATTCACGAACAGATGACTTGGTAAATTCTCTTCAACCTCAGACAATGAATTGCTGGCAATAAATGTCTAGTGTTTAGCTACCACGAGACAGAATTGGTTCTTCGCCATACAAAATATATGCAAATGTAACCTGATTGTATTGTTTATCGCACCTTATAAACAGGAACTCGATATTAAATAGAATTCGCCTTGCATATATTTTCGCCTTTTCAGGCATCCGGTTCCTTTTTTCAGCAAGCGATAGATCACCTATCCCTGGATTTTTACCCCCTTGCATAGATGCTTTAGATTCCTATACTTAGCCATTTTCTCTATTTTCATCCTTGCGGAATAACACCCGCTTCCCATCCTCGATCACATAAGAATCTGTTATAAGATGAAACAGTGTTTTACCTTCGCTATCAGTAAATAGTTGAGTCAATGCCGTAAATACCTTACCATCCTTGCTCCATGTAGTATTTTTTTTGCTTGGATGTAGCTCCAATTGTTTCAAATGGCTTCCCGGCTGGAATGCTTTCTTTAAACGTGATATCGCCACCCGACGCCATTGCTACCTTCTAAAACCTAATCAGATCTATTGATTGTTTTGCAGTTATCTGTTAGGGATAGCCGTTACCATAAAGATTACCTGAGATTTATTCTTGATCTTCAAATTTCCAGGGACCGGAAAAATATGTTTTTTGTGCATGTGACGTTAACGTGAACATACAACATGCCAGTACAATATGTTGTTTCATGATTAGTTTATATTTATTGTTGATTTTCTGAGGATTAAAGAAGCTTAGTAAACACGACAATAAAAAGACGAATATATAGGGCTTCTACTAAGTAGCAACTACAGTCTTATGTATATGTTTTTAAAATCAATTCACTGATATCCCCTTACCCGAATTGATCTTCTAACATACCTTACATTCAGACCCCAAATTCCCTAACTGATCAAGGTCAAACGCATAATCAATCCCCTTTTTCGAAGTAGGTATCCCACTGGTCATTCATCGCGATCCAGGCGCACCATTTAAATAATGGTCGAAAAATTGCCCCGTCCGCTTAATGAAAGCCAGTCTTTCTGTAAGGTTTGCAGATACATTCTATGCTTTAATTGAGGATCGTGAACCTTTATTCTGGAGAAAGATACTTTTGCATTTCCTCGACAACCCGGCGGTACCCTATACGGGACTTGCCTTTAAAAAAGTAATCGAAGATTATTGAATTGATAAAAATCACACAGCAAAAAAATACGGTAGCGTTCCAGCGCTGGTAAAAAAACTAGTGAACAAAACCATGATGAGTTGAACCGGGGCTTGCGACTTTACATGTTGAGCACTTTGGTCGACATCAATTGGGCAAATAACGATTTGCTTTGGAGGATTTACTTCAGTTCGTTAAAAGCCGAAGAACAACAACTCATCAAAAAAGAAACAGAATAATATTTCGGAAGTATAATTTATTCATAATAATCTCCGGTTCGTGGATATCATTTATTCTCGCGAAGAATTACTTGAAATTATCAAAGACTAAGATAAACTTGCTTCTGTTGTCAAAGATGCAGACGAGATGCTGAACAAATTCTCTAAAGACCAAGACACCACAACAAACATTGATGCTTTTTTAAAAATGATTGAGGCGGTTCCTAAAAAAGTGAAGCTACGATTTAACATTACCGCCGATATTAGGATCGATTTTGTAAAGAAGTGGTCTCCGAATAAAAATCAACTAATTAAGGTACTTCATGATCAACGATCTGAAATATTCGAAGAAGCAAGCAGACAACAATCAAAAATGCTGGAACTCCTGGAAAACGAGTCGGTTAGCTTGTACACCATTACCCGCGAAAATGAACTAGAAGGATGAAAACGGTTGCAAACCATTCCTACTGAAATTCAGCCTGTTAGTAGTAATATGGGCAGAAATTAGGGCTATTATGAAAAAAAACTTGTGATATTAAGAATCGCTTGATAATTTAGATACCCCCTCGGTTTCTGAAACCAAAACTATCCACCATGTCACGAACTATCTTCGTGTGGCTGCTTTTTTGCACCACCACTTTCTCGGCCTCAGCCCATCGAAGCCACTTTAATCTCTCAGACTACAAAAAGAAACCTGGCGCTATCGGAACGGTTAAAAAAAGCGAACAAACTATAATCGATGCCTACTGGAAAGCTTTTCAGGACTGGGATGCCAAACGTGGATGTAAAGAAAATGAAGTAGTACTTACTGAAGCAGTTTCCCCTGTTGCATTTGATCCTATGCCAAAGCACATTTTCATTAATGTAATGGTCGGAAGTAATGATTTGGCATCGAATACAACGGCTGCAAGCTTTGTTCAAAAAAGCGGTAAGGGAACGCTCAACCTCAATACCAAAATAACCAGGCACATTCTTTCAGTCCCAAGAAAATTAAAGTGCAACTATCCGCATATCGGAAAATTCGCCAATATTTATCTGGGTTTTAACACACACGTCTGGAAAGTGAACAGCTATGCTCATATAAACAGAATAACTACACTTTGAAAAAAACGATTGCTCGATCCTGTCTTCGTTTCTAATCTAAATGAACATTGAATGTCTGAATCACCAACTATGCAGGCTGCCGTATATAGGCTTGATAAATCTCATTTCGAAGAAGGAGGTTTTATCTCGTTAGTTGACCAGGTAATGCACAAGGTCAGAGGAAAAGGATTTGTCTCTGAGCCAGAGGAATTGACTGTCGACCTGCCAGATGGCTTTGAGGTCAGATTATATTTAAACTTGAAACCGTTGCGACCAAAATGGATGGATTTTTTCGAGCCACTTCTTACATATCCAGAGAAATTACACCAAAAAAGCAACCTCACGCATGTGTATTTGTGCTTTGTCGGATATGGAGAGCAGGTTTATATAATCACCGGGGGACAAATCAATACGCTCTTCGAATTATATGTAGAACAGAATTTTGGTCTAGATATCGTAATGAGGTTATATAAAAAAGAAGAAAAGGTCGTTCGGAACACGCAAGATCGTAGCGTTACGGGCAATATTCTTGGGCAAACGAAGTTTTTCAGGGGTGACCAAAAATTCATCGACGATGATAGGTTTGGAAAGATATACAAGCAAGTCAGCGCAGATCTGAGCAAGAACAAACTTATTACCAGGCTCGGTTTCGCCGATCATGAGATAAAAAGGAAAAAGTCCGGTTGCAATGCCAAATCATCTTTTCAGCTTACAAAAGCCCTGACTTTTGAACAACTACTAGTCTTAATAAAAGGATTAACAGAGGTTCGAAACGAAGCTGAGGAATTCGCTTTAAATAAAGTCCATATCATTTCACGAAGAAAATCCAAGAGTATGGCCGACGAGTTAGACGCGGCCTTTCTACAAATTATCTTTGACAAATGGAGCGGCAGCGAAATACTAGACGTTGATTTTTGCCACAGTAATTTTGAAGACTACCTAAAAGCATCGAAATACCAGATTAAAGAAGATTCCATAATTAAATATGAGGATGAAGAAATGCTGGATCTCCCCAGCTTAATACGATATCTTAAAAATAGAGGTGGCTTCCTTGATCAAGACATTCATCATTTCCATCAAAGTATGATAAGAAATATATTGGTTAGTTACGATGAACAAAACAACCCGCTCACGGCAGATTCTTTGATAAATCATGTTCACGGAGAAATCGAATATAAAAATTATACCTATTTTAGAATAGACGGCGAATGGTATAGGATCGATCCGGAGTTTATTAGTGAAATAAACAAAGACTGTGAATATATTATCAGGCAATGTTGGGATGAAGAATTGATTAGAATGCCGTTCGACACTCGCACGGAAGGTGAGTTCAATCAGAAATTCATCAACAGGGGCGGTTGCCTTGTTTTTGACACAATTACCCCAGAGCATATTGAAGCCTGCGACATTTTGATGTATAACAAGAAAAACGTTTTCTTGGTCTGTGTTAAACAAGGATTTGACAATTCGATCAGAGAGCTTACATCTCAAATTTCACTGGCTGCAAAAAGAATCAAAAGAGATATTACATCGGATTACAGTTTTTTGAAAAAACTCGAAACCAAATTGAAGAGTTCCACTGCGGCAGCAGGTACTTTGTCGGCCAAGCTTGCAGCACAGACGATTCCGCCAGGAGGGCTAAAAGAAATTTTTTCAACAAAGCAAAACGACAATCAGATTGTATTTTGTTTTGCTTTTGTCGATACTGCAAAAAAACGGACCTGCACCATCAAAGATAATATTACCGAATACAAATCTAGCATCGCCAAATACTCATTATATGAACTCAACTCGCAATTGAGGGCCTTGGGGTTTGGTTTCAAAATTATTCAACTCAAGAAATCATAAAAGTGAACGTTCTCGAAATTGTTACCGATAGTGCCTATCAGTTATATAAGTTTGTAACCAAAACATTAATCGCGCTCGCAGAAGATAAGTCAAAGCCACTTCCACAGGAATTGTTTGTCGAAAGGACTTTCAATGGCTTTATGTACACCGAAAAAGGGGTGACGTATGCTGAAAGAAGTGAGAGCAGGTACTTCAAGCCTTCTTTACCTGTTGTTTTCAAATCAATATTTCCGCTAATTTCTGAGTCAACAGAATACTTAAATTTATTATCAGTGTTGCATGATCACTGCGCAGATCGTACAAGACCGGAAGATGATATCATGGTCTTCATTCGAAAAATACTTGAGCTATATTTTAAACCGGCTTCAAATCTGGATTCAGCAATAAAGAATTTACTCTGGCGATGGGTTCGCGACTTGACAGATCAACCTCACCATGTCTCCATCCGTTTGGAGTTACAAGGTGTCATACTTGAATCTTTTAAAGTAGAGTTACCACAACATTGGATACTACGGCAGACTACCGAAGCAGACCTGGCAATACCCATTGAATCGCATATGATGGAAATGATGGCAAGTTCTCACTACCTGCCCTCCGCAATACTGGAATCAACTGTCGAATTGAATCCTGAATACAATAACGGCAAACATTCAACCAATGATTTACAAGCTGTCGCGAAGCGTTATGTTGGAATCCTCCTCCTATTTGAAGTCGGCAGTGTATATTTTCAAACATTTACCATGGAAACAGATTTAGTGGTTAATGGCAAAGGTGTATTGGCATACAGTTTTAGCGGAACGAGCAATTTTCCATACTTCAAATACGCTATCAAAACTAATGACGAGGATCGGCTAATTGGCTTTATGAATCTAATTATGGATCGATTGCCTGAAGACTTCTTTTATTTCAAAAAGAAAAATACATATCTCACAATCGCTTATGATCGCTACTCTGAGGCTTTAACAGAAAATTTGTCTATTGAAAAAAGGGTAATGAATGTTATGATGGGAATTGAAGCAATCTTCTCGAATGACAATATGGAAGTAAATTATAAAATTCGGCAAAGAGCCGCGCTACTTTGTTCTTTTTTTGATAAGGAGCCATTGAGAATCGCTTCCACCATAAAAGAAGGATATTCGATACGAAGCACATTTGCTCATGGAGGGATTCTTGAAAAGAAATCCGCCGAAAAGATCGCACACAAATTCCAAGATATTGATCTGTTTGTAAAGGAGCTGTTTGATACGCTTCGGATAAGTATCGTAGTTTGTATTATCTGCAGGATAAAGAAAAAAGACTTCATTGACCTATTAGATGGAGCGATGATCGATTGCAAAAAAAACGATGAGCTAAGCAGATACTTGCAGGATGCAACGCTTCTAAAATGATTGATTGAAGACTTTTTGACCGGTAAGCGTCGTTCTGAACAATTTGATTTTGACAAATCCCATCATTTTTGATAAGACCTTTTCCGACAGAAATCCCTTTTCAATCAAACCGGCAATATCTTCAACCAATTGCTCCTTAGAGATCGAAGCAAGTGTGTCTCGCAGTTCTTCAAATGATACTCCATCCAGCCCCTTCTCAAGTATGGTGTACTCAACTGGTGTAATCGAAACGCCAGCTACGATATCATCCGGCAGAGGGGTATCAAAGCTGAACGAATCATCTTCCCAGTCCTGGTGCTGATACATCGTTACCGCGAAATGCGTACTTTGATCTCCGATGTTAAACGCAGGTGGCGAAGATCCGTTGGATGCCAGCTCCTTTCTGATGCGTTTCAAACCAGTGGCCAGCTTCTCCGCTAGACGCATGTCTTTAAGGAACAAGCCCAAGATCGGATTGCGGTAATCTCTCACATCCTGACGATCCTGTAAAAGCGTAGCTTCGGTTACCGGCGGCAACGGGCCGGTAAAACTGACAATTTGGATACGTGTTGGATAGATCGCGATCTCAACCGGATTGTCTACTTCATAACTACGATGGTAGATTGCATTTACAACTGCTTCGCGAATTGCCGGAAACGGATAGTTTAAAATTGTGGTCTTCTTCCCGTTTCGCCTTATTTCCTTTTTCTGGATTACGCGTTTCTCAAAAAAATCCAATACTTCTTTTGCCTGGTGATGAACCGGTCCGGTAATAAATATCTCTTCATGGGGATCGGTCCCTTCATTGTCATTAAACAGAATGATATGCACCTGAGCCCCGGGAAAATATTGATCGGGCCGGTCAGAAAACAGCAGTAACCCCACGTTTAGGGGTCGCAAACCATCTCCCCTATCCTTTGCGATCATCACTGCCTTACATAATTCTTCTAAGGTCATCTCCTCGACCTCATCCGCCAAATAAGATTTTGTTTCTCGCAAATAAGTTTTAATGAGCGCCGGATTAATTTCGACCAACGGCACATTAGTGTTAACCAACGATTCAAATTTTACTCTCGCTGATTGCTCAATTAATTGTTCGCGTTGAACCGGATTTGCCTTTGCAGAGGAGGTACCTTGCCTAATGAAGTATGTTTTGATCGATATCTGTGCCTGGGATTCAGGAGCCAGATACGGCCTTCTATCGCCTACTGGAATCCAAAGCACCAATACATCCCTACCGTCATAGTTATAGGGTTTTACTACAGGGGAATAATAAGGATCCATCTGCGCGCATATTCCCCGAATTTTTTGTTGATATTTATCTAACATTTTGGGATCCAAACCGGTCGGAGGAAGTACTGGTCTGCCGTCCCTTTCTGCACAACCCAACACCAAATAGCCTCCCCCATGGTTTTTAATATCATTAGCAAAGGCGCACATTGTTTTTACAATATCGTCAGGATCAAAGCCCTCTTTGAGCTCCAGCCGTTCCCATTCGACTGAAGTTTCATTCAATAAATCTCTGATATCAGCGGGCAGCATTTGTAGAAAAATTTCGTAAAGGAATCGTTCTGTACAACTCTCCGTTTAGAAAGCTGCCATCCCGCGAATGGTAGATATGTGACTTTTTTAATGAAGGATCATTGGAATCGGGATTAAATTCGCGTTTACCCCATTGCTTGAAGTAAAACATAGCAGACTGTTGCCGGCATGCTTCCTGAATATTCTGTATCCACTCTTTCTTGATCGTTCTGGCCTTTCCGCCTGATTCTCCGCCAACAATAACCCAATGAATATTTTGAAGGCTAAGCTTCCCTAAATCTTCCAATAGTGGCTCAAAACTTACAAAGCGAACAATGGCGGGGATGTTTCGTAAAACATTTATTCTATGTTTGGTAAGTTTGTTTTCTACCGATACACCCATCCAGATATTCTCGGTCCATTGTAAAATTCCGACGAGTTTCCGTACCCGTTCTATGCGTTTAGTCAGGATTTGAAACGTGTGCATTGGCAATTCATTCATCACCTTAAAAACCTGCTGGATATATTCTGTAGGAATATCATCATGAAAGAGATCGCTCATGGAATTTACAAACACCACTTTGGGATTTCTCCAGGAATATGGTTCATGCAACCTGGAAGAAGCAAGTTGTAAAGCGAATCCGTTTCGGTATTGTGCTATGCCTCTTTTTTTTTGCATCAAAGCCCATCGCTCAGCATAGCAATTCTTACATCCTGCGGAAACCTTCGTACAACCCGTAGTAGGGTTCCAGGTAACCTCAGTCCATTCGATATGTGTTTTTCCTGACAATGAGAAGGATGTTAGTCTTTTGAAAGTTCATTGATGCAATCGGCTGTAGCTGCAGGTTTTTGTACTTTGTAATACCGGCGCAGCATACCATGGTATTTACTGCCTAACCATTTTTCCCGCCGAAGCACAAGCCAAAAAGATTTGGCTGTCTCATTGTGTGCTCGCAAAGCTGAGAGTTTCACTGCCTTGTCAAGTTCTGAACTCAACTGTTCCACTTCCAAAGGCAGTGGATTTTGGGAAATATCCCGATGAACAAACAACCTCCTCAGCACATCTTGTCTATTAAAACGCATGGAATGAAATTCCCCATGCGTAATTACGAGATGGCGCGGTTTCAAAAGCAATAAAACGGTTGGTAACAACGGAAGCGTAGACCCGCATGTATCAAGATCGACTAAATCAATTTTTACATCCGCCGACTTTAGTTCTACAATTGCTTCCAATGCATCACCCATGTAGAGATAGATTGCTTTCGAAGCTTTTTTAAACACTTGCCAATTACCCTTTGGTTTGAGCTTTTTGAAATTGTTGCTTTTTGCCGACTTGCTGAATTGTTGAATCTTGGATTTCATGATCTCTGACGCATACACGATGTCGGCATGCTCGATCCATTTAAAGGCCTGGTGTCCGGCTCCCGCGTAAGCATCAAACACAACCTTTGCTTTTGTCTTTTTAGCAATGAGTGTCGTGAAATCCTCTTTGTCATCACGGTACGACGACCCAAATAGGTCATGTTTGATCCTTAACTTTCTCACCTTGCTGCGAATACTCGGCCAAGACCTGTCGGGAAACAGTTCCTGTAATTTTTCTGAATCCAGTGCATTGCGGCGCAGATAAGTTAGAAGCCGCACTTCCTCATGGCTGCTCCAAGTCACCGGATGGTGATCTGCTTTACGTCTTTTTAATTTTGTAGCCCTTTCCATGTCGCTCGGTTAAATTTTTTTCGCTGCTTCAGTTTCTAAAGTTGTTCTGAAATTTTCCATCGAATCATGAGGCACTGGTGGAGCAACACTGTGCACGCGAACCCAGTCAGGCGTACCGTTGAATGGACTTTGAATCCAGAATTGACCATGACTGAAGCTGTTGGCTATCAGCGCAAGTTCTTTATCAAGGAAAGCATGCCCGGCGTTGCGCGGATTTATTTTCATTACAATTCGCGTGGGGCATTGTTCCGGAACAATCGGATGAAGGTCTTGGGGATTTTGAGTACTCAATACAAGATTCAATCGGAACTTTCTACCCTCCCGCGCAAGTTTTTCAAAATTCGAACGCAACCTGTCAAAAACTTCCCCCATTCTGCCCGTTGTACTCGCCTTGGTAGCAGGGATGATCTGATGTGCCTCATCAAAAAACACATAGGTATTTTTGAGATCTCGCTTCTTTTTATACAGCCAGGCAACCAATTGCATTTCCCAAATAAAACGTTCCTCCTGATTTAGATGATCCAGGTAAAATATCGTTGTACCATCATTGTCAAAAGCTTCCAACGGATCTCTTTCCTGTTCCAATGCAAGAGGATCCATATCAAAGTAGTTTTCAAGATCACCCAGAATACGACGGGCTGCTTCGAATGTTACCCGATTATAGGCAACGCCGCTGGTTTGCACGGTAATAAGATTTCCTGGATTTTTACTCAGCAACCTGGATATCGCAACCACGAGCCTGGCGAGTGAGGGCTTTTGCCCGTTTGCACGAAGCCCTTCTGCCAAGTCGTCTAGTAGCGGCGCGGCAAGTATAGATGTCGATCGAAACAGATACTCAGCGTTACTTGGAAATTCCAGATCCTGAAAACGAAGACTGATCAATTTCACATCGATGTTCTTCTTTTTGTAAGCCAGCACTTTGAGCTCTTCAACATCTGCATTGGTACTGTCTTTTGTTATGGGAATAATCAGACGAAAATTACCGAACACTTTTTGCGCTGCGTGATATTCCTCTTCGCTTATTACCGGTTGCCATCCAATGCTTTTTGTCTTCGGCACAAACTCTGGGAAAAGCAATTGGGTGATATCGCCCTGCACATCTGTAAGAATAACCCGGTTTCTTTTACCGTCCTCTTTATTCATGGTGTGCTTCATGATCTCATATGCGAGATTTTTCAGAAACACTGTTTTACCCGATCCACTTTCACCCACAATGAAAATGTGTTTATTATCAAGCTGATCAATATTCCATTTATACGAAACCCAATTGTTGTCTTTCCATCCATAGGGCTTGTTACCGAATCCTATCATACCCAAGTCAAGGCCCTGGTGCGGCACACGCAGTACATCACGCAGCGTGGGCGCCTGATTGCCTTCAGATTTTTCAAGATCTGGGAAGAATAGCCGGCTATATCCTGACGGTGGTCGCTGTAATGCGGAGTCCGTGAAATTATCAGGCGTACCAGACAACTCTCTTGAGAGAAACACTTGAATAACCATTGGCTGGTGTGTGTGAGGGCCATTGATTGCGTCGAGCGGTTTATTGGGATCCATCACATCGTCTTTTTGATACAACAGCGTTGATCTCTCCGGATTAAATGGAGATACAGATTTAAGCCCTACAATCCTGCCGGCGTACCAAAAATCACCGTAGCTATCCTCGGCTTCCCCTTCCTTTCGTTTGTCGCGAATAAGCACAGTGGCACCCATAGATAGTTGAGGCATCAAATCAGGATCGTTGATTACATACTCTGCCAGCGCTCCGTTGTCGCTTATGGAGAATGGTGTATCAATGTCGTGATAAGGTTTGGCAACATTAATTTGAATATCTTCCATGCTATTCGATATTTAAGAATTCAATTAAATTAAGTTGTTTTTTTTCAAAAGCTGCTTTCATCTGCGAGTCAATTACGTTTCGATCATGTGAGTTATCGGCCTGTTGCGCAGCAGCCTTCAGCACCAATGGCATATCGCCTCCTAATTCCAATTGCCAGATTGTCGCCGAAATCGCCAACTCGGCCAATTCACGGTTTTCTTCCCACATGAATGTTGGAATTTCAATCCTTATAAAATTGTAGGGCTTATTAAACTTGTGATAGTAACAGGTAAGTGGAAGAAGTTTCTTCATTGCGGGAGTATCAAAATAACCTTCCCGTGTTTTTTCGACATATTGAATCAAAGGTGTCCGCTGACCAGGCTTCAGTATTTTGCGAAGCAGCAATAAATCGGTTCCAAAATTCTTGATTGTAGTCGTGAGAACATTTTGGTCGGGAAAGTATTGTTCCAGCAGATGTTCATTTTCAATCCTGCTTAAGGTATTGATGAGCACCTTCGAATCAGATATCTTGTTTGACACCGCTATGTAGCACCAGCGTTTTTCCGACCAGGGTAATAATTTCAGCAATCCTTCTTTAGCATCAGATGGGACTACGCTGTTTGAAAGATACGGCCCGTTCTTAAGGCAAATCACCGTATCCTCCTCGCGTAACTCGAGATTGTTGATCGCCTCCAGCTCTAAGGTGTGTTGAAGCTTAACTCCCAGGCCGAGTGAATGCGCTGCAGGCGAGGATTTTAAAGAATCTTCGCTGTACACAAACCTGATTGGCTTGTCATTTAGTTTACATAAATGCGGCAATAACGGTTCCCCCTTCGATTTCGATCCCACCAAAGCGTTGTACGTGCATATTTTATACTCGTCCTTGAAAATGTTGTTATCCACAACCAACACCGAGGAAACATCTTTGTACCGTGTGTAGAAATATGGTTTTTCGTAGCCTCTGGTATATTTAAAATCTACCGAAGCATACCGGGCAAGGATTAGATGGAAAGACGGAGTGATTATCCGATTGTTCGCACCACCAATCCCGACCAATACCAAGCCATTTAGTTGTTCTTGTGTCGGGTAATGAACTTGGATCAATTTTTGATTTTCGTAGAAAACACTTGGTATGTTCCGGTCTTTTTCCTCGCCATCAAGGTCATTACGTTTAGGCTCGCCAAAGTCGTCCTGATCAATGGCGTTTAGCGCATCGTCGTCTACTCTAAAGGCGGCATCCTCTCCGGAAGAATGGCGGGGCGGCATTTTTTCATACTCTGCGCCTTCCCTCAATTTATCAAGTAGGTTGTCGAAGGATTCAAACAGTCTTCTTGTACTCATTTTGCATGTTTGGTTGACCACAACAAGTCCTTGATGTCTACGTCTAATTTGACAGCAATTTGCGCCAACGTGTCCAGTGATGGTTGCATATCATTGCTACACCACCGAGAAATTGTTGTTTGATTTTTATCCAGTTTTTCTGCCAGCCATTTATTGGCGACATTCTTTTCCGCCAGTACAACACGGATCCGGTTCAATTCAGTTTTAGGCATAATAATTAGCATAAAACGCTAAAATATTGGTTTATTACTGCAGGTGATCCGTGACTTATTCACATGTGAAGCAACGGGATTATCTCAGATGGAGTTGAAATTACATGCTTAGGAGAGGCTGCTAATAAAGATCTCGGATCCTCAGCGCCCCATAGACAAGCCACAGATCTCACACCAGCCGCATTTGAAGACTGAATATCGATATCACGATCTCCGAAAGAAAGCACCTGTTCTGCCTCAGCGTTCAATTTCTTAAGCGCTAACAATATCGGTTCCGGGTGCGGCTTGCGTTTGGTAACGTCCCAGTAAGTAACTGTATGGTCAGTACAAAACCCCCAATGTCCACATACTTTATTGCAATATTTCGCGGGACTGGAGGTTACAATACAATATTCAATTTCATGGTCTTTCAGGTAGCGAAGTACATCTTTCATACCGGAGTACTCTGTAAACTCAGGAATAAGGCCAAATGCTTTTGACCAATTCGATGGCCGATAAGGGTCTGCAATCTTGCTGCCGATCAACGTAAGGTCTAGATCAAATATTATCTTCATCTTTAGATGATTAAATTTCCTTTTTTTTGCGCGTCTTTTTAACGACGGGGATATCTATTACATCCGGGTCGGTTTTTTTTACCTTCGATGTTCGCGCTTTGGATGTCTTCTTATCGTTTTCCGATGGGGGGATTGTTTCATTTAAAGTCGTGAGAACGGCCGACGGCTCGCCGTCAATTGTCAACTGCTGTCCTACCGGTTTACTTTTCCTCTTACGCTTGGCCTTGGCCTTTTTAGCTTTTGGCTGCAATAACTCGTCCAGCTCTTTATCGTCATATAGAGACAAATTCATCTCCGCTATTGGAATGCTGATCGCAGAAATGAAATGATTCACATTCGGATTTACCATTTCAATCAACTGGTCGATATCTTCTTTGGTCTGCAGGCTTAGGGCCTTTCCTTCTCTAAGCAGGTATTGATTACCCCGCGATTTGTCGGTCTGCCTGTTGACGGGATGATTGTAAACACTCAATATGCGGTTATAGTTCTGGGTATATTTAACCGTATGCATTGTACCACCCTTGATGTCTGTTTCCACGACAACAGTTGCTTTAGCTAAACCGGCTTGTATGCGATCCCGTTCGACAAAGAAATTTCCGATCGCTCGTGTTTTTACAATATACTCCGATACAAGACACCCACCAGCATCCAAAAGCTTTTCAGCCAGGTCTGAATTTTCACGCGGATAGACTGAATCTAGCCCATGGGCAAGTACAGCGGTTGTAATTCCTCCTGCCTTTAGGCACCCAACATGCGCCGCTGTATCGCAGCCTTTCGCGAGCCCGCTTATAACATTGATTCCCGTTTCTCCCAAGCGAGATCCGATTCTTTCACCTACAGATCGACCGTACTCAGATGGATCTCTCGTTCCAATGACGGCTACTGCCGGTTTCTGCAATAGGTTTTCCAAACTGCCTTTTATGTGAAGAACGATGGGGAAATCTGCCATTTCCTTTAATTGCGAGGGATATTCACTATCCAAATAACTCACCGTTCTGATACCTAACAAATCGCTATATTCCAGTAATCGATCCACTTCTTGAAAAGCCTCATAAATTTCTGATCTGGACAAGGAAAGGCGAAGCACTTCTAAACAATCTAAAACGCTGTCAGCGAGTTCCTGATCATTAGATGGACGGTAGGTAAGCAAACCACAGAACTTGAGAGCCTTGACTCTCCCAAGTCCCTTTAATTGCAATACCTTTAGAATTTGAGCCGAACTGAGAGTCATTATTTACCTGCTTTGGTTACGTGTTTTTCTAAAATTTCCCTGTAATGTAACTCACTTTCTTCATCATTTCTATCCGGCCCACCAAAATCCGGATTACTGGTTTTAGCCAACATAAACCCATAAACAAGGCATTCTGGAAAAGTTGCCTTAATCAGCTTCGAAATGACTTCAAGAGACGTGCCTGTAGTTGAAATATCATCTACCAATAAGACCGATTTCCCATTTAAATCGATAGCCGTACTCAAAACATAAACATCTTCTAATTCGGCCTGGCGTTGGGCTAAATTCAATGTCTTGAGTGATCTGGTTTTACGTTTTTTTGTAAGCAAAGTTGGTTGATATTCTGCCCCAACAGCATTCTTGATTGCAATTGCAATATTCCTCACACGATTGCCTTTTGTGGCAGAGACTTCGTCACTTCCAAGTACCCGCAAGACGTAGTCAAATTGAATATTCATTTCTGAAAATGCCTCAGCGGCAGCTTCAGGGAAGGCAGCAATTTGGGATGCCTTATCGCCTTTGAAATCCATCAATTGATGAGTAAGATAATCCGGAGAATCTTTTTTGAAGTAGTAATACAAATGCCAGACCCGCTCCATCGGAGCAATCGCTAATTCGTACATGCCTGTAGTTTTGGTGATAAAAAGCGCGAGGACAGTTAAATATACTAAAAATACAATATCAAAGATTTTTTATTATATTTTTTTCAAATGAATATAGTATTGTATGGGCTCCTCAACCACACGATCAAGGAAATTTCCCGGTAAAACGAAGCAATCCGCGCTGTCAGATTCATAATCATAGTTGTACAAGCGATAAAGATAATAGTGTTCGCTTTCTTCAATCATTGCTCGACGTTCATTGGCCGTAAAAACAAATTCTCGGTACACGCTGCCGGTAGTGGTCTTAACCTCAATTTTCTTAGGGATACCCTTCTCGTCAAAAGAATCAATATCGTACCCTTTCCAGTCCGGCACATTATCTACCAGTTTTGCAAGATCATCACGCCCTTTACTACGGAGAAAGTCCCTTTCGGCTCCCTTAACGATCTCCTCACCTGCAGTTCCTAAATCTTTCTTGGCTTTATTTTCAGCATCGTAGTCTGGATTTGATTTTCCTCCAGTGGCTCTTTTTCTCAGCGGCGGCGCTAACAACTTGCCCGGTGGTACTTCACAAAACCTGAGCTTTCCAACAGTTTTAGTAACACGAGGAGTGCTGCTCCATATCGCCGCAACCGCTTCATCATAGAGTGGAATGTAATATTCAATAAAGGTTTTGGTTTGTTCGATTAATCGTTGCCAATCATAGTCGATCAGTTTTTCTCGTGTTATCTCTACCCATTTTGCCTCGACCGGAACAAGTCTGTCAAAACGCCCGATTTGTTCTTTTGAAAGCGCATTTTGCGGATTGTAGCTCTGACGTTGACAGTCAAGTTTGAAAACCAAACCTTTAACGTTTTCATGCGCGTCGATACCTACGGTAAAAAATACCTTTTTGTTTCTATCTCCGTATCTAAATATTCGAGCCCAAGTGTAATGCTTAAATGTCCCTGATATCTGCCATTGGTTGTCCATTTGAACTTCAAAGTCCTGAATGTTTAAAGCGTTGGCCCAAACATTGGTTTTTAGAAATACAGTTTTTTTCAAAATCTCTCCTGCCGCCTTATCTCCTTTATTATCTGTCCTATAAGGCTGATCACCATATTTCATGAAGAACTCAATTTCATCATCGGTTATGAAATCAATGTTATCACGAATTTTAAAAAACACTTTATAGCCAAACTGCTGACTGATGTAATTCCTGTAGCTTGTATTACTTTGAAAAAAATCAGTGCTGACAATCATCCCGGTTGCAATTTCGTATGCTCGGCGAACCAATACCTTAAAAGGATAGTCTTTTTGCCTTTCCGAAATGTGAAGCCAATATTCAGCCCAAGAATTATGACTCGAATTATCCAATTCGTCAGCAGCTTGGATTAAATGCTCTCGTTTTATTGGGTCCAATTTCATACTTACGTTTTTGTTGCCCGCAAACAATAACTTAATGGATTAAAATAAAAAGAAAGAAATTTTATATGAAAATCTACTGATTTGCGTTCTATAATAAAATCATTTCTATAAAGTAAGTCCGACATTTTTTTGTAAGACCGATAGAATAATTTAACCCCATCAAAATGCGCATCCCAAAAAAGCCCTGGAATTGGGTCTATAATTATGATTTGGCAACCTACAGGTAAGTTACTTAAAAGATGATTCAACCTATCTGAATCCAGATAACATGCACAATTCACAAGAACACAAATGTCAGCATTGTGTAAATCCCTACTTCCTAGGTTAATCACGTCCGCATTCAAAATTTGAGCGACAGAATCGATAGATTCAGACCTATGTGCAAAATCGATACCTAAGTAGCTTTGTAATTTAACGCAGTTTTGAACAAGCCAATGATAAAGCACTCCATTGCCGGATCCAATGTCAATAACGCGAAGCCTATTTAGCGCATTTAATTCGACAACATTTAATACTTGATGCAGGTATTGTTGAGATTTTCCATCAAATAGATAGGGGTCAGTCTTTCCATTGTAAATTTCGCGAAAGAAATCCTTTGCCGCATTCTCTTTGTAGGAAACAAATGGCAATGTCACCCTTGACCAAAACGAAATGGCGAACTGCTTCCGAACAACATCGGATGATCGCATCCATTCAGCCTTATGTTTTACATAATGTCTCATCTTCTAATCTTTTTGCAGCCACACCATTGTTTTACCAATTTTAAATCCACATTTTCCAAACAGTTTTATACTTTCAATATTTTGTTCAAGGGACAATGCGACAAATCTTAGCCGGGAAAAACTGTCGGGCCACCTTGACTGATACTGCTTCATGGTGTTGCTCAAAAGCATTGATGCAACACCTTTTCTTCTATGTTCTGGCGCAACGTATATATTCTCCAACATGACTTTACTAATTTCGATATTTATGTGTGTCAGGCAGTAACCTATCAACTTACTGCCAAAGAAAATCCCGGTGCAGAAATTTGTTGAACTATTCAACCACCGCTCGAGCTCATCTTTTTGCCAGAAATTACTACGGTCACCACAAGAAAACTCGATTTGATCAATGCCCAGCGCCAGTAACGCATCGATATCACTAATATCAAGTACACGAAAGTCCATCGGCTAAAAGACCAGTTTTAAGTTGTTACGCTCCAAATTAACATAGGTATCAAGCTCTTTTAGCGTACCCCATTCAGAGCAATTTTTACACAATGGATTACAGTCAAACTTCGCCTCCAAATGTTTCCGGCGAAAATCAGTGATGACATCATTTTGCCACAAAGTTTGTGGATCAGTTTGTAATAGACTACCCAATTGGATCGAGTAGTCATAATTATGGCAACATAACACGACCTCGGCTTTCCAATTAATTACCATCTTAAACCATAAGTCGGCGCATTCCGACCGATCGAGGTCGGCGTATGGCTGCGGTTCAAAATTTAGCTTTCTAAGGCCTGGCATCTGACCCGCCCAAGAGTCCACCCACCCAATCAAGGGGATGCCCCCACGCGAAGACCAGTAACTTTCATATTCTTCTCTTTCATTTTCCTCAAAACCAAAGTCCAACGATTTAACAATAACGTTCGTCTCGCTTCTCTCTTGTTTAGATTTTATCGACAATAAGTTTTCGATATTATGAATCACTGTTTCAAAGTTTCCTCCGATCCTTATTTTCTCATATCGCTCTTTAGACCAATGATCAAGGCAACAAATAACGACATCTATAGACAGGTCGATAATGAGCTTAGCTAACTCATCAGTGAGAAGCATGCAATTTGTACTGACAATCAACCTTCCATTTAACTTTTTTCTTGCCAATTTTAAAAAATCGCCGATCTCCGGATGCTGTAATGGTTCTCCCATGAAATACAACATCGTCAGCTCTGCAAACGGTGATATTTTATCAAGTAGCCGATCAAAAGTTTCATGATCCATTGCCCCTAACTTATCCTCATTCAAGGACGAATTTGGACACATAACACACGATAGATTACAAAAGCTTATTGGTTCAAGTACAAAGACAGAGGGTGCAAAATCACCAACGGCCTTTTTTTGGTCATACGCTTTTTTTATAGATTGGATATTCTTTTCATTTACCGGAGTTCTCATATTCCGTCATTTTGAATTTGTCATAATGCCATTTTGCTAATGTCAACACCCAAAAAATAATTCCTACTGTCTCTGAGAGTATTTCGTCAACGTATTTAAGAAATGAATTCAGATAAATAAAAAAATGAAACAAAAAACAAAGGCTCATATATATAGCGTAAGGACGGAAATACTTTCGCCACATCTCTACTGAAACGAGCCGCTTGATTACAATATCCCAAATTGCATATCCAAGACAAACAAAGCTTGAACATAGCCAGTATTTTGGTTCGATAAAATCTGTCGAATCATGTAAAGAAAAAGTCATTGCCAAATACATACACAGTACGAATACATCCACAGCTAATAAAGTATCAGAATATAACTGACAGGTAGCTTTAGATGAAATCCATCCATTTAACATTATTGCAAATGTCAAAACACAAGCCACTAAAACAATCCCGGTTTTATGATAAGAAACATACGTAATGTATGCTATCATCATTGGAAGCGCCCATTCAATTT
The DNA here is from genome assembly GCF_946481145.1 of uncultured Sediminibacterium sp. The sequence goes on along the minus strand of NZ_CAMLMJ010000006.1, from coordinate 49,778 downwards.
GAGATGGCAATGCTGTAAATGAACTTTTATGCTTTGCCATTTTAAAATTTTAAAAACATGCCGGTAAATTTCGTTTCAAAACCCAACTGCTTGTACATCGTTTCGACCTCACTATTAGCTTTCGTTTGAAGAAAAATCATTTCTGCTCCTTCTTTGAATGCATAATCTACAGCTTGTTTTGAAATTTCCCTGCCGAAACCTTTTCGCCTCGACGAATGGCATGTTCCCACGTTATACAGGCCGCAATATTCTTTATACATGAAAATTGACGCAATGGCAACTACCTCGTTTTCAAAACGACCTTCGAAATGGATGATTTGAACATTGTTTAATGGGCTGGAGTTGGTAATGGCATCAACATACTCCGGCGGCAGTCCGTGATAACCTGGCGAATCAGGTTGCCCACCGCCGTATGCATCTAAAAACACCCTGAGGAATTCTGCTGATGGTAATCGATTGACGAACGTTTCTACCTGCAAAACACTTTTTTTTGGAGCAGGCGCTTTATCAAGAATCATCCAGACTTCCTCTTCTATCTCCTTTGGTTTGCAGCACCGAATAATTTCATCAGTATCCAGTTCACTGGTAAGATATAACGCTGGATACCGCTTTTTTGAACTTGCCGCTTGTTTCAACACTTCGAGAATTACATCAGTGCTCAAGCTCTCCTTGAGATTATACGCATAATTCCAGTAAAAATCTTCTATGGAATCCGAATATGCATATTTCATGCCCGTATCCAAAACAAGAATATTTGAAAAGTATGTTCCGCATTGAATCACCGCATGAACATCTAATAATTCTGAAGGTTTGTATTTCATTTTTTTAGTTTTAGCGAAGCCAAAGAATTGCACATCTTAACGCAAGGTTTAAAGATCGCCCCCCACCTGGCGAATAGGGCGGTGTCCACCGTAGCACACCAGTAATTTCAACTGGCTGGTTATGGCTAAATGCTATTTGATATTTTGAAGAAACCGGGAAATAGACAGGAATTCCGTAGTCTTCGTTTTTTATTTCACCTACGATGCATTCTTCCCCATGAAAGATTATCGATTTTAAATTTGGATCAAACTGTTCGAACGGGGATTGATCTGCCGGAAGTTTAAAATTTGGGAAAAGTAGTTTACCGTAAACAGATACTACGGAACCAGGTATAAAAGATTTATCACTTCCAGCAGTCATATTTGGAATTAAATCACTCAATTTCTCAAACTTGTTCGAGATCTTTTCATGAAAATGATAAACCAAATCTTCTGGTAACAACTCACGGATGTCAAATTGGTTTGCTGTCGAGTCACCTTCATCGTGCCCTATATTAATCAGCCAATTCGCTCCGATTTTGGTACTCTGATTTTGTGACACAGTTTTCAAGACACCAACCATATTTGCAGCGATCGCAATGGAGAGTTCTTTATCTACATAAAGCAGAATGTTTTTAATTCCCATTATTGCTAGTAGTTTTGGTACGTATAAGCAAAATAAACCAAATGAGGGATGTCTGCAAGGGGGAAAATACCGTTTTTCCTAAATTGATTCCTAATACATTCATTTTCATTTGAATATAAAAGAAAATAATTTGACGATCGGATGATTTGAAGCAATTTAATGCTAATCGCGGACCAAATTGAATGATTGATTTATAAAGGATGAGTAATAAACTAGCGGGAAATCAGCGGAGATCATGGCATTTTCTTCAAGACGCAGCTACTTTCTCCTAAAATAAACGACATGATTAAAGATATAGCCGCTCACATCCGAAGAATTCGTGAAGAATAGGGATTTGTACAAGCAGACGTTGCAAATGCGTTGGAAATCACCTCAGGAGCCTATGCAAAGATCGAAAGAGGTGAAACTGAGCCTAATATTTCTCGTCTGTACGACCTTGGAAAAGTTCTGACAGTTACCATTTATGATTTTTTTGAAGACCGTCCTTCAAACATGGATAAGGCCGGCGCGATGAAATTTGTGACACAACCAGTATTTGACAAACTGAATAAAACAATAGAAGTCTTACAAAAAGACTTGGAAGCAGCCAAATCACAAATCATCGTTTTAAATGATTACTTCGCGTTGAACAAGCTAAAGAAAAAATAATAGCAGAAAATCGTTTTTGAGTTTTAAAAGTTTCCAAACGGAAACTTTTTTTGCAACAGTCCCAGTGTGACGCGAGCGGTCGCAATAAATACAGGAAAAAGTCCTTGACTACCCTTTAATTGCAGGTTTTCTAAGAACTAAAAATTATAGGACTTATAGACGATAAAACACCTGCGACAACCCTCTGCAAAATCCGATAAAATCTGACCAGATACGTCGGCTCAAAGAGACCAGGGCGCACCGGTTCAAACTGACCATAGCCTGCCAGTCCAAAGTGATCATTGGCAGCGAAGAAAGGTTTACTGCTTTAGTATCCCATCAGTGACAAGTGTTTCCGGAATACACGAGAGCTGATGGCCAACAATCCAATAAGTATGATCAAAATAAGACAATTCTTGCGGCTCTATGACCAGGGTCGAAGTAAAGTTCAGATCGCGGCTCAACTTGGTATATCGCGCAACACCTTGAAAAAATATTTGAAAGAATTTGAGAACAGTAAAATGAGGTTAGAAGAAATCTGCCAGCTCAGCGATAAAGACGTGGAGTATCTTTTTATCAAACGCGAGGACCGTCCTTTAAACGAAAAGCTCCAAAACCTTTTCAGTTTATTTCCGTTGCTTGACAAGGAACTAAAACGAAAGGGTGTGACCCGCCTGATGCTAAGGGAAGAATACCGAAAGACTAATCCCGATGGTATCGGTCACAGTCAGTTCAATTACTATTTCTCGCAGTGGAAAGATTCGTTCAATCCAGTTCTTCATAATTGTGCTGAGATCAACCTGAATTTCCATGTAAAAATACAAGGTGTGAAAACTGCTGAGTGTTTTGCCAACAAAACCAGAATGTTGTTTGTAAATGAAACGGAAAATAGGCTTCTCATTTTCTTCCCCCTGCACATATGAGTTCACATGGTCAAGTGAAAGTATTTCCTGCGAATAGAAACGGAAAAAATCTGAATAGAACTTCAATTGCTTCAGAAACTCAGCCAGGTGTTTCGCTGTCTTCCAGCTAATGGTAAGATAAATATGTTCCTTGAATGTAAAAGACCCAGTAGCAATTTCATTCAGTCCTGAATACTTGTATGAGAAATAGAGACAAATATTTTTTTCTTCATCATCAACAATCTAAATGGCTTTCGGCTGCGAATAATGAAAACTCAATTTGTCATCTGCTGAATGGTCAGGTACCAGTCGGTTCTCATAGCCACGAAAAAACGATCCGAAACCATTGAGGCAAAAATTAAAGTTCATCACGCCCATATTTTCCACGGCAAAATGACTTCCTCTCCCAATCAGTAAATATTCGGGGGTTAGTTCCATAGTAACCCATCCAGTAAGGCCGAATTCCGATGCTATTACATTTATAAGGCTGATACATTTAATATCAATGTCAATGCCATAGACAAGCGGTAGTGAGACATTGTGATCTGATTCATGAATATTTTTTGTTCCAAACAAGCTGTCTTCCAATATGGTCAATAATTTGCCGTTTGGCTCATAATGTAATTCGCCATACTCTTCCTGTTTGCCCCTATTTTCAGGCAACCACCATTTCGCTTTAATTACAAACAGTTCACGCATAATGGTAAATATGATTTACAAAATCAACTTCCGAATTTTTCAGGCTAGAAGAGAATATAAGCGTATAAAATATTGATTTTCAATTAATTGCAATTTAATTATCAGAAATACTAAATATTTTAGTATTTCTGCCTCGCATAAGGTTAGTAATCAATGTATTTAGACGCGAAGACATATTATTCGTTCTGCTTCGGCACCTACGCTACTACCGGGCTTGTTGCGGCTGCAGTAGAACAGGGTGCAACTACACTCGCACTATGCAATATCAACTGCACCTATGATCACTGGGAGTTTGTAAAACTTTGTCGTCAAGCAAATATCAAACCCGTCTTAGGTGTCGACATCAGAAACAATCATTCACACAAATACTTGCTGATTGCAAAAAATAACAATGGTCTGCAATGGATCAATGAATTTCTGTCGCATCATTTGATTAATAAAGAAGATTTTCCTGATGATCCCCATGCACCGTCTGATGTATTGGTGATATATCCCTATGAATCAAAAGACATTTCACAATTAAAATCAAATGAACGGATAGGAATCAAACCCTATGAGCTAAAATCCTTGTACAACTTCGCTCCTACTGAACATCATGTGATCCATCAACCGGTAGTGGTACAGGACAAAGAACATTTCTACCTGCATTGTTTACTGCGAAGCATCGACCAGAACATTTTACTCTCACAACTCGATCCGGCTACCTGCTGTAACCGCGAAGACAGTTTCGTGAGTCCCTCTACCCTATTGGCACAATGTAAAAACTACCCTTCTCTTGTGACCAATACATATAAACTTCTCGATGCCTGCTCCATCGATATGGATTTCGAAACCGATAAAACCAGACAGGTATTCGGCGGCTCGAAAGAAGATGATAGTGTCTTGTTAGACAAACTGGCCCGAGCTGGCCTGTTGCGCAGGTATGGAAAGCGCAACAAAAAAGCATTGGACCGGCTGGATTATGAATTAAAAGTCATCAATGATTTAGGCTTTACCACTTACTTCCTGATCAACCACGACATGGTTCGCTTCGCCAATGAACAGGGTTTTTACCATGTAGGACGTGGTAGTGGTGCCAATTCCATTGTGGCTTATTGTTTGGGCATCACAGACGTTGACCCGATGGAACTGAACTTGTATTTCGAGCGCTTCTTAAATCCCGAACGCACTTCACCTCCGGATTTTGATATTGACTTTTCCTGGACAGATCGTGATGAAGTGATGGACTATCTCTTCAAACGTTATGGCAAAAACTATGTGGCATTGTTAGGATCATGCCCCACTTTCAAAACCGACTCCATCATTCGCCAGCTGGGAAAGGTCTACGGCCTGCCGGATGAAGAAATCAAAACCTTTCAGCGCAACTATGAGCCTGTTTGTACCACGACCCGTAAAATAAACCGCTACGGAGAAATGATGCGCGGCTTCCCCTACAATCCATCTTTACATCCCTGTGGTGTACTAATCTCAGATAAACCAATCACTTCATATACATCCCTCTTCATGCCACCCAAAGGTTTTCAAACCGCACTGATGGATATGTTTACGGCAGAAGACATTGGTTTGAATAAATTTGACGTCCTCTCCCAGCGTGGCCTGGGTCATATCCGAAGTACCCTCGAACTGATACAATTGCACCACGGAAAACACATCGACATACATGACACCAAAAAATTTTTCACCGACGAAAACATCAAAAAGCAGATCCGGGAGGCAAATACGATAGGTTGTTTTTACATCGAGTCCCCCGCCATGCGCCAGCTCTTAAAAAAACTCCGCTGTGATGATTACTTAACACTGGTCGCTGCCTCCTCTATCATTCGCCCCGGCGTGGCACAATCCGGTATGATGCGTGCCTATATCGAAAGATTCCACAACCCTGCGCTCGTAGAATACATCCATCCCCTATTCAAAGAGCATCTCTCCGAAACCTTTGGTGTGATGGTGTTCCAGGAAGATGTAATCAAGATCGCCCACTACTACGGCGGACTCTCTTTAGGTAAAGCCGATATCCTTCGCCGAGCCATGAGTGGTAAGTATCGTTCCCACAATAAGTTCCGAGAGATAAAACAGGAGTTCTTTCAGTCAGCCATTGCTCTTGGACGCGATCCCGAAGAGGTAGCCGAAGTCTGGCGACAAATGGAATCCTTCGCCGGTTATAGTTTCAATAAGGCCCACTCTGCTTCTTTTGCCGTTGAATCCTACATGAGCCTGTTCCTGAAGACCTATTACCCGCAGGAATTTATGGTGGCAGTGATTAACAATTTCGGCGGCTTCTATTCCCGCGAATTGTATTTTCTCGAACTCTTAAAATATGGCGGCGATATTCACCTGCCCTGTGTGAACAATAGCGATCACTTAACATCCATCGTTGATGGAAAAGTCTATGTCGGCTTCATTCATATCAAGTCATTACAGGACTGCCTCATTCAGGAAATTACACTGAACCGAGAGATCAATGGACAATACAAAAGCCTGACTGATTTCATCGAACGCCTGCAGCCAGGTCTGGAACAATTGAATATCCTGATACGTATCGGTGCCTTCCGCTTCACCGGCAAGTCCAAAAAGACGCTGCTTTGGGAAGCCAACTTCCTGCAAAAGAAAATCACGGTCACACATGGCCCGGTCATGTTCGATGAACCCCTGTCGCTGAATTTCGAGCTCCCCGAACTAAACGACGACCCGATGGATGATTTATATGACCAGATGGAAATCATGGGCTTCTGCACCACCAACCCCTTTGCCCTCGCAGACGCCAATCCGGCAGACTACACCCCTGCCGCAGAAATGCCCAAATACAAGGGTAAGACAATCACCATGCTGGCCTATTTCATCGCCCGTAAACACGTCATCACCAAAAACGCAGACCAGATGTTTTTTGGCACCTTCGTCGACAGCAACCTCGACTGGATCGACACCGTCCACTTCCCCACCACCGCAAAACGCTACCCACTCCACACAAGTGGTTTCTACATACTTAAAGGGCGAGTAGTAGAAGACTTCGGAGTATTCAGTCTGGAAGTTAATTGGCTGGAAAAAACAGGATACAAAGACAGGTCATTTTGCAATTAAAATAACCTGAAAAATTTGAAAAAATTAATACATAAAAACTATATTTAGATACCCGGTATTGCAAGTATTCAATACAAATGGCGAGAATTGCAACTAAAATCCAATTCAAATCTTATTCAATTAAAAGGATATTCTATTATAAGAGACAAACATTTGGATATTTACTTAATTGACTAATTTTAGCCACCACTTTTCGTGGCTTTCCTATTTATCAGAAATATTGCAGTTCAGAAATTAATAAATATTTCCTTGCCTATTAATACTATGTACTCGCCTAAATGCAATAACAGCAATTGCTCCATTGTTTAGTAAATGAATGATAATTGGATAGTAAATTGAGCCGCTCATCTGAAAACTCTTGCCGTAAAAAAGTCCTGAAATAAATAGTAGAATGACTTTAGTTACTTTTCTATACTCTTTTTGGCCGAGATGACTAATTGTGAAAAGAGTGCTTGTAATTAATAAAATAGTGTCGCCTGTAAAGTGGAAAACAGTATTAAATACATGGAACATAAATTGTCTGAACACAATTTCTTCTGTGATAACCCCTGTAACCATAAATAAAACAAACCAAATGAGTTCCTTATGTGAATTAGGAAAAAGTTTTACGGGAACACCATATATATCTCCAGCTGCTTCCGAATCATATACACCCTTTTTTTTCTGTGGAATTAACTCCATAAAAAAAGGCATTATATGAAACAATAAAAGAACTATATATAGATAAATAGGGAGGCTAAATCCCTTACCAACCTTTGAAAAATCAACTTGTTTTAATACACTGGTATCAATAATACAGATCGCGGCTATGAATAAAGGATAAATACAAATACTTTTTATGTAATGTACTTTTAGGTTATAAGATTCTAATTTTAGTTGTTTCTTGAAAAACGCCAAATAAAAAGGAAATACTAAGAGTACAATTACTGCGATATAGTTACCAGTCATAGAATACTTTTTAAACGTTACAACTAAAAAACCTATCTATAAAGTCCGCATACTGTAGTTAAATGTAAGTTGATAAATCGGAACTTCAAAAGTTGAGACACCTGGTTCTATATATCTATAGTAGTATGACTTAATATTCAGCACATTATTGATCTCAATTCCAACACCAATAGAATACCCACGAAACGATATCTCATCAGGCGGATAGCCAGATAATCTCTGAAATGAGTTAGCAATCTGTACCAGATGATAGCGAGCAAGTACCCAAAAAACCCCCATGTTCTTCTCTTTATTTTTTTCCCATGCTCCAGTTTGAAAATGAATACCAAAATTAGTGTAGGTGCTAAAGAAGTTAAAACTTTTTAAGGTTGTTGCCTGTTGTCCAATGAGTAACTTTTCGCCAACTTGTAGTATGGCAGAAAACCCAGTGATCGACTTATTGTTACCTAGCCGAATCATATTATCTGTAGAAATGTTAAACGCTCCACTTAGTGGATTAATAAGTCCTAGCATTAAAGGTTCACTACCACGAAGAGCAGAAGTATTACCTGTCACTCCTGAGTATATGGAAATAGGTAATGTAAATTTACCTGGTTCACCAATAAAAACTCTAAATACTCTTGACGAAGCATTCATTTGCCCACTATTCTGAAAATCAATAAAGCCACTGTTAAAAAGTTCCGGTTTTTGGTTCGGAAGTGGCACTTTAGCTTGACCCGCATTTGATTGGGTAGTAATAGGATTTATGATAGTTACAGAATCACTCCGTTGAGTTTCTACTTGACAGAGTATTGCGTATGGGACTATTAAAAATACAATTATCAAACCGAATCGCATAAAATAATTGTTCAGAGTTGATATATAAAATAATAGAAAAGCAAAATACTTTTCTATTATTTTATTCTAAGGAATATCTATCCACGAAGAGAATTGATCCATCCTCCTAAACGTCCAACTATACCTGTTGAAGCAATAAATGCACCTGTAACTGCACCTGCGAGTACCATTTTGCCTTTCGCATGACCCGTGAAGAATTTTTGTGTAAACCAGCTACTTACACCACCGACTATTGCCCCAGCTATATCCAGTCCTACAACCGGGAGGAGGAAGTATGTAGGTTTTTTAGTCTGGGGATAATCCGCGATGTATGGAATTTTCACGGCATTTTCATTATCTGGTGTGAAGCTGTTTCTATTATCAAGTGAAGCATCAATGATATTCCTTACATAGTCATTCATTGGCATGCTACGCGATAAAGCGATTGATTCTTCATAATCAAATGCACTGGGATTATCTCTCCACCACTCACAGCTTTTTAAACCTGTAGAAATGATACCTCCAGTTAATTGAGCGCTTAAAGAATATTCATCTCCTGTATTAATAGACACCCAATCGTTTGCAAGGCGAGCTAGTGAATTTTCAAACTGATCGTTTGTCAGAAGATTATTAAGACTTGAATCAACCACCGCTATAATATCGTCAAATAAAGCTTTGTTACTACTTGTAATGTCAGAACCAGCATTAATTTTAATACTTGCGCTATCTAAAGAATTTATATGTGAACTAGTTAATAGATTAGAGATAAATTCTGTGTTATCAAAAAAATATTTTACCCTTTCGAAGTCTTCATCAATTGGTGTGCTAGAAATTGTAGTATCTAAATATGAAGCATAGTTTGATAAAAAAGAACTTTTAGCAGCATCTCTAAAGTCATTAATTGCGGCTCCATAGGTGGAAGCGTTTGTAGGTAAGCTATTATTTGCCCATGCTGCAGATAGCAATTGATTGTGAAGGGCTCCAATATTTGAAAAATATGAATCAAAATTATCATACGATGAACCGCTAAATGTACATTGAGTATTGAATTTTAATCCACCACTTGTGACAATCGTTGGGGAGGCGCTAGTTACAGAAACTACAGCAAGTGATGCCGGATCTGTTTGGTAAAAGGTAGCAGCAGTTTCGTTTGAAGTATTTCCCGAGCTAACAACTACAGTATATGGTGTGTTCTGATTTGGACTACCTTCATCATAAATATATCCAGTAACAGTTACATTTTGGTCGTATGTTCGTGTTAGTGTTACTCGTACCCCAAAATAGTTGTTTGACCCACCTTGAGGGTCGAGTGGGAATGCTACTACTGTAAAATCAGCACAGCGTGCAATTTGCGCATATAAGGAAGTGGTTGTAAGGCTAACAACGAGTGCTAGTAAAAGAAAGCGAATGACTTTTTTCATAAAAATGGTTTTTGTTTTTAAATACTCAACTATTAGTTCTATGCGCATTCAAACTTTTAGTTGATACCAGAGTGTGTCTCTGAATACAAGACAAAATTGATAATCAAAAACCAAGAAGTAAAATATTACACAGTCAACTTGTTTAGCTACTTTGTAACTAAGTTTAGGTAGGCTTAACTTGTGAAGGATTTAGTATGTAGTTGAACGAAAATGAGAAAGTATAGAAATCAGTGTTTGTATATTTGAACTCAAATCTTCTATTTGTGATTTCTCTAGGCGTAGCATTTCATCTTGAACTTGTTTTAGATTTTGAACTGAAGATATATTGTCATTTTGGAGTGAAAGAAGTTCAAAGATACTAACCTCTAAAACCTCTGCGACTTTGAAAATTGTTGAAACCCGAATATCAATTGAGCCGTTTTCAAGTTGGCTCACTGCAGATTTTGTAATAGACAGTGCCTTTGCAAGTGTCTCACCTTTCATACCAATTCGTCGTCTTGCAGTCCGAATATTCTCACCAACAATTTGTGAGATAGAATTCTTCTCCATCGTAGATAATTTCCGTATATCATTTTCAACAGATCACCTTAAGTAGTACAATTACTGCATACTACTTGATATTGATCATGTTCAGAACAATAACACGCTTGATTGGAAATCAATAAAATTATATAGGGGTTAATGAAAAGAAGAACCTAAAAAAAATGTGTTTGAATAGCCATGTTTAATAATTGTCAGGGTTGATGATAAGGTTAGCTTGTTGTTACTTTTTATTACAAAAAAGTCCAAGCATTTATGCCAGTATTAAGTCCAAAGCTTTACTATAGGGGGAGGCGTTTAGGGGATGCCAAAGTAAAACAGTGTAACTTTAAAGAGGATAAATACTATAATAAAGATATATAATAATGATTAATAAAAGAGAAAAAACTTTTTTCTTCATTTACAAAAATACATGTTAATCAAACAGAACTGGGAGAGAGTCATTAAATCAACAGACTAAAAAAAAAATGCTTTCTGAAATAAGGGGGTACTTACAATCCTTCCCTCAAAAAAAGTAATTTCCAAAAAAAATATTGACATAAACATGAATCATCAATTTCTCAAATAATAGTGTGCGAGACATTGGCATTCATAATTTGTATACAATTGACTAAAAAAATTATTTACACCTAGCTTTGAAAATACATTCAATAATTGCTGATAATCATTATCAACTATCAAGCTATGTTATGTAGGTGTTCGATTAACCTTAAATTATACCCCCCCTGCATTTAAATAAAACTCGGATATTTCGTACGTGAAAAGTGTTAGCTTCCCTAAACTCAGTCCATCTAAATGTTAGCGAATACCAAAATACTAAAAATTTTAGTATTTTGCGGGACTTGTCCCCAATTAAACGTAATATCATCCACCTTGACCTCGACACCTTCTTCGTGTCCGTCGAGCGTCTGATCAACCCAAAATTGATCGGAAAACCAGTGCTGGTGGGTAGTTCAGGCGACCGTGGCGTGGTGGCATCCTGCAGTTATGAGGCCCGGAAATTCGGTATCCGTTCTGCGATGCCCATGAAAGCCGCGTTGCGATTGTGTTCCGATGCGATTGTGGTGCGCGGAGACTATGAGGCATACAGCAAATATTCCCATCTTGTGACCGATGTTATACGGGACAAGGTTCCGCTATTTGAAAAATCTTCTATTGATGAATTCTATATCGACATGACCGGTATGGAAAAATTCTTTGGCTGCAGCCTCTATTCAAAAGAGTTAAAGCAGTTGATCTACAAAGAAAGCGGCTTGCCGATTTCCTACGCTCTTGCTAGCAATAAATTGGTAAGTAAGGTCGCTACCAACGAAGTAAAACCTAATGGCCAGTTGGAAATTCCTTTCGGTAATGAGAAGGCTTATCTAGCACCGCTCAAAGTAGACCGCTTGCCTGGTGTGGGTGATAAAACCAAAATCCTATTGATTAATATGGGTATTCATACCGTAAACATACTCTCACAGATACCCGTTCCAATGTTGATTAACTTGTTAGGCAAACCTGGTATAGATCTTCATAGAAAGGCCAACGGCATTGATGAGAGTCCAGTCGTTGCTTTTCACGAACAAAAATCTATGTCAACAGAAGAAACATTTCAAAAAGACACGACCGATTTGAAATTCCTGCATTCGGAGTTGGTCCGTATGACTGAAAAACTGGCATTCCAGCTTCGGTGCGACAACCGGCTAACAGGGCAGGTTAGTGTAAAGATCAGGTACAGCGATTTTGAAACACACAACATCCAGAAAACCATCGATGCATCAAACCAGGATCATATATTGCAGCATGTGATAAAAGAACTCTTTACCAAATTGTACACTAGACGCATACTGGTAAGATTGATTGGTATCCGATTCAGCAGCTTACTTCCGGGAAACTACCAGATTAATCTATTCGATGATACACAGGAAAAAATAAAAATGTACCAGGCTATCGACAGTATCAAGCGCCAGTTCGGGGAAAAGTTCGTGATAAAAGCCGCAGGACTATAGTGGATTGTTTAATTTAAGCTGATCAAATGATACTCAAATAATGAAACCGGGAGAACTACAGAAACTAAATCAACTAAAAAACCTGATATACGTTCCAAGAATTAAGGAAATAGCACAATCCACTTTGTGCTTGTTTGAAGAAGATATTAAGATTGAATCAAAGCCGGTAGGTTCTGCGTTATTCTTGAAAATAAATAGCTCCTATTTTATTGTCAGCGCGGCTCACGTTCTGGCAGAACATCACAACAAAACGTATGTCATCATTGAAGACAATGCAGTTTATCTTAATGGTGATATCGTTTCAACGAAAATGCCTGCTTCAGGAACAAGAGATGATGATAAAACAGACCTTTCCATCATCAAGATAAATCTGCCGACTGCAGAGATAATCATGAGGTGGTACGTACCAATAACAGAGGGACAAATAGAACGCAATCATCCTATAGAAAACTCTCCAAAATATTTTTGTTATGGCTTCCCACTGACCAGAACGTATAAACTATGGGGAAAGGATGAAATTAAAACTACCGGAATATCTTACCAGTCCCAACCAGCCGAAAATTTTAAATACCATCTCTTTGGTTTTTCACTTGATATACATATTGCCCTTCGGTACGATGGTGGTGTTACTACAGCAACCAATCCACAACCTCATTTAGCGGCAGACCCGACAGGTATGAGTGGATGTGGTTTGTGGCACTTTTTCGGTAAAACAGAGAAAGCATTAATTGGCGTTATCATTCAGCGCATTAAAAAACCTGGACAGAAAGCTATCATCGCAACCAGGATTGATATGCTGTTTTCCTTAATAGCTAAATTCGACCCAGCAGCACAATGATTGAACAAAGATATTTTTCTTTCATCACCTCTTATTTATCTTTATCCGCCTGAATTCTTTCAAGTTTGTCATGAAAATGATAGAGACATGAATATGCAGTATAGGATGGATAGATCAATTCAAAATACATTTTCCCTAGCATGCCAACAGTAAGATACATGGTCAGCGACTCCCCTTCATCACTAATCAAAATTCCGTGATGATCTTGGATAAACAACTCGATATTTTTATGTTGATCATTTAGTTTGGCTGTTTCTTTCCGGGATAACCACCGGGCCTTTAATCCATATTCCGGAAATAATTTAAAATATGCATCCAGCTCTATCATAAAGTATACATTCACCCTGCCGAACAAAATATCATATACAAGGTCGGGTGATATAGGAAGTGAAAATATAGGCCGATGAAGAGAACGGATAACATGTCTGTAATTGACGATAACGTGTCTTGAATTGTGTTGCTTAGCAATACTTTCAAGGATTTTAGGACCCACAAATTTAAGAGGCCCATTATATATGCCTATATGCAGGCAATCGTCAATCAAATCATACGCCCAGAGATTTCGGGTTTTCAACTGTTCTTCCAGTTTCGACAAGCGCTCATCAAAACGGGGTGTTGGCTCGTCGGGCGTGAATATTTTTACCTCTCTTCCCTGTTTATCTACCCCTTTATCTGTATTGATAATATCCATTACCCGTTGTGAAGTCTGAAACTGTTTGAGGTTGCGGTCTAACTGATCTACAAAATGACGATCAGGCTTCATTTGCGAAAATATCTCTTCCATAGTCTTTTGTGTATTGACTATTTCATCCATGATCTTCAGCACTTCGTGGTTTTTATCACCTTCTTTTACCTCAACAAAATGCAAAGTTCCTTTACTTACCCAAATAATATCACCAGTCTGGATGTATGCAGATAAGTCAGTAATCAATGCAAAATCTTCGGGTACTTTGTTGAGGTTTTCGGCAACTTTCATCACCGATTCAATATTGGTATCGGCCAAACGCTTTTTGCCACCAACATTATGATAAAGACGGCGTGAAATATAAAGTTGCCCCTGTATCAGTTGCCACGCGATGGAATCAATCATATGCCGAAGTAAGTCTTCTTTAAAATTAATACGCTTGATCTGTTGATCAATCTTTTTTTTAAGCTCTTTGCCCTCCCTCCCGTTTAGTCTTTTGTGTTCCGCCTCTAATGCTGATGTTTCCTTTTCAAAACCGAGCATCAATTCGAGTATTAATGATTGGCCCTTTTTAAACCCTTCATGCACATTGATCATAAATTCCTTTCTATTCTTATCTATGAACGCTTTGAAAGATTCTCCTTCTTTAAATTCTTGACCATTACTGGTTTTAGAAAGCCCGTAAGAATGTATCAGATCGCCGATCTCTTTCACTTTGGCTTCAAAGGCTTTATCTTCTTTGCGCTCTTTCCATACTTCTGATCGCAGAATTGCTAATTTTTTTATTGCTTCAACTAACGTTTTTGTACCAGCAAGTTCATTAATTGCCTTTTCATATTCTTTACTTAAACCAGTTTCAATCCCATTTTGCTTAGCATTGAGAAGGTAATGAATACCATCTGTTTTCTTATTCTGCTCATCATCAATAAATGAATTAATAGCAAGCTTCGCCAACACCGTAGGATTTAAAATACCTAAGTTCTGTCCGATAGAAGTATAGAGCACTGTCGGAACACCTTCAAAATCGGCAACTCTCTTAACAACGACATCGTTTGTTCCTGGCTTTTCCTTTCTTGGATAGTTGGCATTTATTTTTTTCGTCCTTGTTTCCCTTCGCCACAGCATATCTTCTGCTTGTTCAATAGACAAGCCATTCAGCAGAAGTATTTTTGCATTTACTGGTTTGCCATTCTCTCTTACAGGAATAAGTGTTGGGGCATTAGCCCTTGTTTTACTCATTCTCGCATATTCAACATTGAAAGGTGTTACACAATCTTTCATGCCAATAATGTGTTGGTTGATTTCTTCACCTGGATCATTGATTAACGACCCATAAGCCAATATTCCTATAGTAGGTTTGTCATTCATAGAACACTTTCAATCATAGGCAAATCCTCATACACAAATGGCCTTGCCGGCTCAACTTCTTCTTTAAAATTCTTCAATATAGTACAAGCTGTCATTTGCTCAGATGGAAATTGTGTTATCCCGATTTCTGTGATTCGCTCTTCACTCAAATCACCAAACAACCATTCCCAGGCCAAACCCTCATTAAGTATGGTTGGCATCCGCATCTTACTGTTGTGAATCTTTGCCATGATATGCCCTTCCGGTGCTGCGGTGGTACAAATCGAAACTGTATCCACTGTCTCACCAGTTGTCTTATCTGTCCAAGATTTATAAATACCTGCCATAAAAAAATAAGGCTGATCCTTAACACGAATATGATGCGGTATTTTAAGTGCGGTCTTTACGGGCTCCCCAGTCCTTTTATTAAGCGGATAAAAATGTCTCCACTCATAAAAGCAGGTCGAAAGAACAAGACATCTTCTTTTGAGTGCCGATTCCCTATAAATCTTATTGGGCAGCAGCATCTCTTCAGAAATAGCATTCAGGGTAGTAATGCCCGGGATAAACTTGCCTTTCGCGTCCTTGTAGCCTCTTCGCCATTGGTCTACCTTTTCTCTGCTATCCAGCGGTTTACCAAACCAGCTATCCGGAACAAATCCCCATTCCATTTGCACGATATCAAAATCATCTTTTGCAGCTGTTGGTTTCAAAACCGCAATATTTCCGTAAGCAAACCCATCATGCAGATCCCGATCCAGAAAATCATATTGACTCACTGCTTTCTCAAGCGACTTTAATCG
The DNA here is from genome assembly GCF_946481145.1 of uncultured Sediminibacterium sp. Next base: position 33,640 of record NZ_CAMLMJ010000006.1, on the reverse strand, counting down.
AATAAATTCCGCATGGGTAACCTTCTGTCCGTTATAATAGCACATAGGATAAACTTAACTAAAACGACTTTCAATCGCATCACCAATCAATTTGACCAGGGACTGATCAATCGGATGATCCAACGCTCGATCCATCTGCGAAACGGAAAACCCGTCTGGTGTAGGAACGAGTCGAAACAGATAACCATCCTGATCTGAAACTGAAAAATGGACCTCCCTTTCAGAAGTATGTGGGGTTATACAAATCGTACCGATATAAAAGGGAGTATCCATTACGACAAGATACTTAAAAATTTATTCGAAGAGAAGTAGTGGTTTGGTTACCACCTCTTCCGGCTTAAGTAACTTCTCCTCTTTGGGCCTGTAAGAGGCCAACAGTGGCCCGAAAACCTCGGCCTCAGCTTGTCTTCCTTCAGGCACCGATGTCCAGAATTTGCCACCCTCATTAGCTTTGGCGAGTGTCAATACCAAAGGCTGTCTGCCATCCTGGAAATAAAGGGCATAGACGATATCCCTGCCCACCTTTTTTTGATAAACCTGGACTGTTTGACCCTGATGGGAAAATGTAAATCGCTCACCTTCCTTTTGCATAGACTAATATAAAGAGAAAAATCAAAAATACTAATATATTTAGCTTTTTTCTTTGGCCGGGAAAGCTAATGAACCCATCACTCGTATAAACTTTAGCAGTGTGGTCAACCTGAAATTTACCTCCCCCCTTTCAATCCGCTCAAGGATCTCAACTTTGATCCCACACGATTGAGCGAGTTCAGAAACAGTCAACTGATATTCCTGACGATATTCCCTGATGCTTAGTCCAACTTTTAAATGATAATCACTGATCGGTTTTTTCATGACTCCAAAATACAGAGCATCTAAAACAGAAATGGCATATAATCATACGCCATTAACTTAATTCAGTTGGTGCGAATCATTTGCTTTTTGGATGTCTAAAACTTTCGCTAGTTCCAATCCTTTTTCAGTAATGGAAAACTTAACAGTATCCGAATGAAATAGCTGAACAGCACCTTCCTCTTCCAATGCACGCAGAGAAGAATATATTGCTGACCAATCAATCGGTAAACGAAGAATCAATTCCCGCGGGATAAACTGGTACAAAGTGGGATGGGAAGATTCAGCAGCCATTTGTGCAAGCGTGTTTAATACCAGGTTCCTGTGTTCCATCTGCCGAAGATAAGTGAAGGCGCTATATCTTTTTCAGCACCTTTAAAATCTTTTAAACATTCACTTACATTTACAATATGCACGAAACTTTTGACCTTTCGCTTTGGTACAATGGGAAAGAAATCATGCTCCCGGCAGAACTCCAGCCCTTCGGATATAACCATCGTATTATAGTCTACATCGAGGACTTCCCTTTTACTTTTGAACCAGATGAAGAAAAAAAATATCGGGCAATTGTATCGGAACAGGATAGAAAAAAAGCAGAGAAAGTAGACCAGCATTTATTACAAGCTATCGCAGAAACCCTGCATGATTTATTTGCTTAATCTTCCAATGACTTATAAACTGCACTATCATAACCCATAAAAATGGAAATATAACCTTCATCTTTAAAATGGTAACCGTATCGATAGCAGAAAATAAACTCATTATGTGTATGGGTATAATACGCTAAGTTGAATCCCTGCTTAATAATATGCTCCCTTTTCTTTTTTACATATTCTTTTTTACCAAGTGCTTTACCTAATATGCTAAAATTCTTCAACAGTATTTTATTAATCTTTTTGACATCTGGATGCAGCTCTGCTCTTTTGGGATTATGATAGGCTGCTCTTCAGTATTCGTTACAAAACTTTGCATCCTTCCGCATTTTTTTATCCAGCGGCTTACCACATTCTGAAAACAGACAATGTCTTTGGGGTATGCTCTCTTTTGTTTCCATACATTAAAAATAACAAATATACCCTTATCTGTTTCAGATACGGATAATACATGTCACTTAAACGCATAAAAACAGCTCAGATTATCCCTATTTCCAACTTTTGCTTTCAAAATCGTAAAGCATGAAAACAAAAAACTTCGTTCAGTTGGTTGGCTACCTAGGAAATGATCCTGAGATACTCCAAACCAGTACTGGCAAGACCTTGGGACGGTTGCGATTAGCAACTGATTTCTACCGCAAAAAGGAAGATGCACAACTTTCAAAAAAACAACCTGGCATGATATAAAGGCATGGGACAAACTGGCTGAGGCCTTAACCGGACAATTCATGAAAGGCAGCCATGTAATGGTGGAAGGTGTTATTAAATACAGGACATTCCTGGATCCCATAGGCCATAAATGCTTTGTCACAGAAATCAGGGCCCACAGCATTTTAAACCTAGACCGTTAATCCTAAAACGCTTTCCATGAAAACAAGACCCATTAAATTCTCTTACCGAAAACCTCAGCCCCTATTCGGCTGGGGTTGCCGGTTTGACTCGCTCACTGAACTACGATTCGCCATTTCCGTTATGGAGGATCATGCGATCATGCGCTCTCCGGTTTCCCTATATTTCCATCCAGGTACCGGACAACTGGCTCATTTTCCAAAAGGAGCATACTTGAGATACACGCCGGATTTTCTGATTCGTAATTATGAAACAAGAAAAGCTACCCTCGTGGAAATCAAACCCCGTGTATTTGAACAGCAGGCTTCATTGGCAATGCACCATCTTGTGGCAAACAACTATATACGCTCCTTAAAACTTGACTGGAAGTACAAGGTGATTTTTGATGATGAGATTATTTTATCAGCAGAACAACTCATCCATTACCATGACTGTCTGCACCTTGCAGCAAAAGACAGGTATAAATGGTATGTAGAATACTACAAAAGAATAACCGGCAATCCGCTCATATCTGCACACAAAACAAATGCAGAAATGGAATTTTTGATGCGTGGTTGGTTACCTGAAAAATAAGTATTTCATGTCAATGTGCACTTACAACAACCAGTCAATAGCCTGTGCCAATAATGGATAATGGTTTGATTCCCTGCTGGAGTTACGCTAAATTATTTGTGCCAAGAGACCAATTGTTAGCAAATCGGTTATGCATGCATAGACAACTGGATATCCGTGAGGTAGTTGCCATTCTTTATATCAAATTGTAAGGTTCATAATGTTGGAGCATTTTATACAGCCAGGTGACAAGCGATTATGAACATTGGGCAACTGCGGTTGCGTCGCACTACGTTCATCGTCCCCTTCGTTGTGGTACAGAACGGATATACTTCGTCATAAATCATTCGCGAATTTCTTGACAGGCTTTGTAAAAAGCAAGGTCTGCACCTGCATTACTATTCCGGCTGGCTGTCGGTTAGTCTGAAACAAATCGCACCTCCCGTTGCTTTTGCGCTTTCGGCGGCATAAACCACTCGTTTCTACTCACTTTTTATTCCACGTTCGCAAATTTCTTTCTGTCTAAACCTTGCTTTTCCCAAAACCTGTTTCAAGACAGAGTTGCTACGATAAGAACGAACGAGGCGAATGCCGAGTGATATTTTTTAACTATAAACAATCCTTTTATGAAACACACCAAACGGCTTTCTTACCTCATGCAGTTATCATGGGAAGTGCAGCGTAAAAAATGCATAACAAGGTCAAAAGCATTGCAAGCTGCGTGGGCAATTACGAACAACGAGGATATAACTGTTTACTATCTCGTTAAAAGGCACAGTAACCGAAATACACCTAATAAAATTGAAGCGAGGGAATTAGCCCTTTTTGCTTCTCACTAATCAGTAACCAATTTTTATACATACTTAAAAACAACCATCATGGAAATTATCGCAAGATTGACAAAAGACGCAGAAGTAAAAACACTCAAAGACGAAAGACAGGTAGTGAATTTCTCAGTAGCTATTAATGACAGCTACAAACCCAAAGGATCGAGTGATGTAACCAAATTAACTACTTATGTAGACTGTGCCTATTGGACAAATCCCGGCATAGTAAAATTTCTGACCAAAGGCACTTTGGTAGAACTCTATGGGCGTATTAGTGTAAACGCATACACAAATATGCAGGGTGAAGCCAAAGGAAGTTTGCGCTTTCATGTAACCAATATCAAACTGCATGGAGGTAGTAAAAGCCACCCTGATGGAAACAACAGGGAACAGAAAACGGTGACCGTAGTAACCGGACAACTCACTGAACCATTGGACGATTTACCATTCTAAAACCCAGCCTATGCAACAAGCAAATGACAGTATGGAAATCGGTATGTATGCCGCCTGTTTCGCAGATTATTACCTAAATGAAGTATATCAAAAATCAAACAATGGCTATATAGCCGCATTGGACGAAATCACAGCATGGGCGCACGAGTTCTATAACAGCTATTATGAAAAGCTGAAAGACTGGGAAACCTTTGAGCAAGGCACAGAGAATATCTACCACGCTGCTTGCTGGGATGATTTTGTGATTGCCTGGGGGAAAGACAGACTGGCAAAATACCTATCCGAAAAATAAAACCATCCGCACCGGGTGGCTTCCACTCGGTGCATTTTAAACTTTAAAAAATCAACATGTATGGCACACAATATCAATTTTAATGAGCGCAGCGGAGGGTACAGCTTTTTCTCCGTAAAAGAAAAACCTTGGTGGAATCTCGGTAATGTAGTAGAAGACTACCCAAACAGTCGGGAAGCACTCCAGTTTGCCCACTTGGATTATGAAGTGATAAAGGAAGATTTGTACACCACTTCTTTTAATGCAGATGGTCAGGCAATGGACTTTACCAAAAGAGTAAAAACACACTACGCCACCATTCGAAAAGACACGGGCGATATTTTAGGGGTTGTGGGTAAAGATTACCAGATTGTACAGAATTTGGAGGCATTCAGCTTTTTTGATACCATTGTGGGTGGTGATGGTATCCACTATGAAACTGCCGGGGCTTTGGGAAATGGTGAGCGGATTTTTATTACTGCCAAACTGCCGGACTATATCAGGGTAGGCAAAGAGGATTTAATCGAGCAGTATTTATTTTTGACTACTTCCCACGATGGATACGGAAGCATTACAGCCGCTTTCACCCCTATTCGGGTTGTTTGTCAGAATACCTTAAATGCAGCCTTAAAAAAACATAATAACTGTATTAAAATCCGACACACTGCCAACGCTAAGGAAAGATTAGAACAGGCGCACAAACTAATGGGTATTACTAATACCTTAAGTGCACAACTGGAAAACATTTTTAACCGTTGGTCAAAAGTACAAATCAGCGATCCGGAAGTAAAAAAACTGATTCAGCAGGCTATGTGTCCGAATAAAGAAGTGTATAGCAACCTGCAGGCGGGAAAAGACGACGCTTTAAGTACCGCTTTTAAGAACATCTGTGATAACGCATTTACCTATGCCATGAGCAATGAGACCCAAACCATGGACACTACCCGTGGAACACTGTTTGGGGCATACAATGCGGTAACAGGCTATTTTCAGAATGTACGGAATTATAAAAATGACGAAGCCAAATTAAAATCCCTTTTATATGGGGGCATTGCACAGCAGCGAAACCAAAAGGCTTTCGACCTTTGTATGGGCTTCGAAAAAGAACAGTTCATTGGTACATATAATTAGTTTTTATTCCGGCAGCTTTCGGGCTGCCGGATTTTACAACCATTTCAATTTTTTAACAATGGGCAATAAGATATTTTTACTTCAACCTGCTGATATGATAGAGGATATCAAAGCTGATTTTTTTGTAATAGAAAAGTTCCCTGAACCCTGCTTTGTAAGCAACGAAAACGGGGAAATCAAAACATTTTCCACCTACACAGAAGCGAAGAAAGAAGCAGACAATTGCCAGCAGGGATACGTCCTAATTTTTTAAAGCAAAAAAGCTGCCGCCCTTTACCCTATAGAAAATACAAAAGGGGGCGACAGCTTGTAATATTATCAGTTTAAATGTTTCAGAATAGAAGGAGATGTCATACAACATACATGATACACTTAAAGTAGTTCTTCATTTATTCCTGTACAAATTTCGGTTTTTAGCGGCTGTAGCGGCCAGAAAATTCCGGCATAAAAATGCCCAGGCCAAAGCACTCTTACACTGAATTTATTCCGTTGCTTTCAGGCCTTGATTGCCAAAAACCGGGACGGGTTCCATAATAAATTTTTAAACAAAAAATGAACTTATGGAAAAGGACTTAACAAGACAAAATTGGAACATGGTCAGCGAAGTTGAATTGGTCTACAAATCCAAAGTAAAATCATCACAAAGACCGAATCTAAAAAGCGTGTCTGATGTAGCCGATTTTTTAAAACAAAACTGGGATGAAAACAAAATTGAACTATTGGAACAATTCAAAGTAGTTTTTCTCAATAGAAATCATCGTGTATTGGGCATTTTTGAGCTTTCGTCAGGAGGCGTTAGCGGAACTGTCGCAGATCCAAAATTGATATTTATGGCAGCTCTAAAATTGAACGCTTGCACCCTCATTATTTCCCACAATCATCCATCCGGAAACCTAATTCCAAGTGAAACAGATAAAAAACTAACACAGAGAATAAAAGAAGCTGCCATACTACTGGATATGCATTTATTGGATCACATTATCCTAACTAACGAAGGATATTTTTCCTTTGCAAATGAAGGGCTTTTATAGGCTCTTTTTTATTCACACTTCCTTCTTTACCTGGGCATATTATGCCCGGGTCTTTTTTACTACCCCCACTCTGTCTAACTTTATAAAATAAATGCGATGTGTGCCTGTTCCCGCACACGGCAAGATGTTCAAACGTGGCCACGTTTGGGCATCTTGCCCCTTCACTCCGGAGTCGTGCGGGGAGTAAGGCAAACCAGAAAAGTGAAAATGAATCGTGATGAAAGACAAGGAAAAAGAGGTGCGCCATCTCATCCTGAAAGTCAGGATGAATGCCGCCGAAAAAAAACAACTCAAACAATTACAGCAATCCAGCACCGAAAAAACAATCAGTAATTATGTGCGCAAAGTAGCACTCCAAAAGCCCGTGATTATTAACTACCGTAACCAATCGGCAGATGACTTTTTAAAGGATATGCTTGAACTTACGAAACAATTGAAAGGAGTGGGAAATAATTTTAACCAAGCCGTACACAAATTGCACACCCTTGACCGCATTCCCGAATTCCGCAATTGGATTCATGAACAACAAGCATTACAGAAACAGGTTGTTCAGAGTATTGAAGTTATCCGTTTACGTATGAATCAACTCTACGAACAATGGTTGCAAAAATAACATCGCCTTCAAAGGTTATAGCTGCACTCAATTACAATGAGAATAAAGTCAAAGAAGGTAAAGCCGAATGTCTTCATGCTTCCGGCTATCTGCAAAACGCAAATGGTATGAATTTTTATCAAAAACTGGATGGCTTTGAAAGACGCAACATGCTGAACAGCAGGGCTACCACTAAGACACTACATATATCGCTCAATTTCGATCCTACTGAAAAGCTATCCCCAAACCGGCTAATTGCCATTGCATCTGATTACATGGAAAAAATCGGTTTTGGATTACAGCCCTGGTTGATGTACAAACACAGTGATGCTGGGCATCCTCATATCCATATCGTGACCACTACCATCAAATCTGATGGTAAGCGTATAGACACCTACAATATCGGGCGCAATCAATCTGAAAAAGCCAGAAAGGAACTGGAACAGATGTATGGTTTAATACCGGCAGAAAAGCAGAAGCGTTTAATCCAAAAATCAATCATCCCAGTTCAGGCAGAAAAAATTGGTTATGGCAAATCCGAAACAAAGAAAAGTATTGTCAATGTGGTCAATGCAGTATTGAATAGTTACAGGTACTGTTCACTTCCTGAATTTAATGCGATTCTAAAGGGGTACAATGTAGTAGCCGATAAAGGACAAGAGAATAGTCGGATTTACCAACACAAGGGGCTTGTGTATCGTGTGCTGGATGCGCAAGGAAATAAAGTAGGTGTTCCGATCAAAGCCAGTTCAATCAATAGCAAACCCACGCTTGAAAAACTCGAATCACTTTTTGAGAAAAATAAAGTACTGAAAGAGCCATTTAAAGAGCCGCTTAAAAAAATGATTGATGAAGTCCTTGTTCAATGTCCCAGTAATTTGCAAACATTCATGCGCCAACTTGAATCTAAAAATATTGTGGTTGTCTTACGTCAAAACGAACAGGAAAGATTGTACGGGATAACTTTTGTTGACCGCAATAACAAGTGTGTTTTTAACGGAAGCGAGATCGGCAAACAATACAGTATAGCACACTTAGAAGAGAAACTGGCTGCATTCAGTAGAATACGTGTTAACCATGAGCAGCAGCAATTATCAGTTTTCCAAGAGCAAAATAAAGCACTCACAATACTTGAATCAACCATTGCACCAGAACAGGAATTTAACTACACACCAGGAGTACTGCTGAAGAAGAAACGGAAGAAGAAGAAACGTTCACTCGGATTATTAACAAAATAACAACCAATCTATGTCAACAACAGGTGAAAACGAAATGGGATTAAGAAAGATGCTGGACATGACACGCTTTGCAAGTTTCTTCGTGTTGATTCTCCACTATTATTTTTATTGTTATGCGGTTTTTAAATCATGGGGGTTAAGCAGTGATATTACTGACCGCATTTTAGCGAACACCGCAGATACAGGTTTATTCAACAACTTTCATTATTCAAAATTAATCGCTTTAGGATTACTTGTAATTTCTCTGATGGGTGCAAAAGGAAAGAAAAGTGATGAGCTTCGTCCAAAGACGATAGCATGGCTTCTGCTCTCAGGCGTTGTACTGTTCTTTGGAAGCGTATTGATTTTTAGATGGATAAAGGATACACAACAAGTAGCCATTGCCTATATGATTGTTACAGGCACTGGTTATCTTAGTATTCTTGCTGGTGGCAACCTTTTAAGCAGGTTGATTTATGTACGGCTCTCACGAGATGTTTTCAATGAGATAAACGAAACCTTCCCACAAGAAGAAAGACTTATAAAAAATGATTACTCTGTCAATTATGAAGCTCAGTACCGGCTTAAAGACAAATGGAGAAGAAGTTATATAAATGTGATTAATCCTTTTCGAGGCTCTATAGTGTGCGGCACACCTGGAGCGGGTAAATCCTGGTTTATTATTCTCCCACTGATCAAACAAATGATCGAAAAAGGGTATGCTATGTTCATCTATGATTTTAAGTACGATGATCTTTCAAAACCTGCCTATAATTGGATGCTTAGCAACCTGCATAAATACGGTAATATGCCATCCTTTTATGCGATCAATTTTGATAACCTGTCCAGTTCGCATCGCTGCAATCCCTTGGACCCCCAGAATATGCTAGATATAACTGATGCTACAGAATCTGCCCGTACAATCCTCTTGGGGCTTAACCGGGAATGGATTAAGCGGCAGGGGGATTTTTTTGTGGAATCACCCATCAATTTTGTAACAGCCGTAATCTGGTACTTACGTAAATATGGAAATGGTTGTTTTTGTACGCTGCCACATGTGATTGAAATGATGCAGGTAGGTTATGAAGAATTGTTTGCGGTGCTCAACACAGAGCCTGAAATTCAGGTGTTAATCAATCCTTTTATAACGGCTTATGAAAACGATGCAATGGAGCAGTTAGAGGGACAGGTCGCATCTGCTAAAATTTGTATGGCAAGGCTTGCTTCGCCGCAGTTGTATTGGGTATTATCAGGCAATGACTTTACACTTGATATCAATGATCCGGAACATCCTAAAATCGTTTGTGTTGGGAATAACCCGGAGAAACAGGCGATCTACGGAGCTGTGCTGTCGCTTTACATCTCCCGTTTGGTAAAATTGGTAAACAGGAAAGGAAAGCAAAAATGTGCGTTGGTGTTTGACGAGTTTCCGACGATCTATTTTAACAACATGGATTCATTAATCGCCACTGCCCGAAGTAACAAAGTTGCACCTGTTTTGGGTATGCAAGACTTTAGCCAGTTGCGAAAAGATTATGGTAAGGAACAGGCTGATGTGATTGTCAATATTTGCGGCAATGTTATAAGTGGGCAGGTTATGGGGGACAGCGCAAAATTATTATCTGAGCGTTTCGGAAAGATTATGCAGGATCGGCAGAGCCTTTCTATCAACAAAACGGATACCTCCATAAGTAAATCTATGCAACTTGATTTTGCCATTCCAGCGTCCAAAATTTCCGCATTGTCATCCGGTGAATTTGTGGGTATGGCATCAGACGACCCGCACGAGAAAATCAAACTGAAAACGTTTCATGCAGAACTGATCAATAATAGCAATGCAATAAATGAGGAAATAAAGGGGTTTAAGGATATTCCGATGGTACGAGAATTGAAAACACAACAGGTGACAGATAACTATTACCAGGTAAAGCATGATATACAGGTACTAATTGAGCAGGAAGTGTATAAACTAAATCTGGAAGAGGAGGAATACGACAGTATTGCAGATGAAGAATAACAGTTTTTCAATTATTCCTGAAGGTCAAAAGCGAATATGGTTAACACACATAGCTGCGCAGAATTTCTCGGGCTTTTATATTCAATTTCTATCGTTCTCGGATCATCGGGAAGTTGACTGCTTCTGATAATTTCGATATTGGATTTTCTTACTCTCTCTAGTATCAACCCAAGTGTCTTCGCGAAATCCGCTTTTTTCCTGCTGAGTATTACAAGACCGTTGTAATGATCTTCCTGGGTTGGATATTGAAATATGATTTGCTCCAATCCCTTATTGATGTCACTGGTTTCTTTATAGATTTTAAATTCATAGATAAATCTGTGGTTGCTTTTATTATCTATCACCAACATATCTGTCCTTCCGATCCGGTTTTCAGATTCGCCTGTTGCAATCAGATCGCTATGCGTACTCAGCCCGGCCAAAAAGTAACTCCGGCACCCGGTTTCATTTTGTGTTTTAAAATCGTTCAGGTGGCGGATGAATTCATTGCCAGTTAGTTTGATCCGGCGATTTATTTCCTCATAAATTCCTTTAACGTCCCTAGTATCTGGCAGTGTTTCTTTCCTTTGATGATTGCCTAACAATTCGTTTTTCCATTCTGTAAAATCTCTTTCGACATATAAGATGCCCAGCGAAGTTTCCGAACAGAATTTGCGCATATCCAATACACTGGTTGGGCCAGTTCCCAAATACGTGTTTGACCCAACATCCTCTGCGAAATACCAAACGTTGCAGATAATTGCTGCAAAGCTGATGCTATGGCTGGCGTTGTGATCAACAAAGCCCGGATTTAAAAACGCTTTGTAATACGCACCACTTCTTTGTTTAAACTCATCAAGTGATTCACCAGGCCCCATCTTTTGCGGATCGTGAATTTCGTAAACCAACCCATTGTCAGGTTTGTTTCGTTGCAACAATTTAAGCAGGTCATAAACAGAATAGGAAATGCCAGGATCACCGAGAGATACCGAAGTGGGAGATTTTAATTTATCCTTTAGAAATTTTTCGTACATCAAATACGCTGCCCCGCGCTGAAGTGATAGAAAAATACTTGTATCAAATAATGCTGCATCGTGGTTGTTAGCACCAAATATGCTTTTGTATTCTGATGCTGCATTCCCGATAATATTTTTGATCGGCCAGTTGTCACCAGCACGTAACCAGTCGTATGCATATTGTTGGTACTTGGTAAAATCAAAGCCCCTGCCCATCACAAAATCACCACCCACTTTTATTTCAAGAGGCTTGATATAATCTTTGATCTTATTGAGTTCTTCCTGCCAGAACTCCGCGCTGGTCATAAATGACAAGGCATTTTCGTGGCGCTGTTCATAACGCTGCATAACGGCCAGATATTCGGGGTTGTTTTCCAGCAAATTCCTCAGTGTTTGATCAGCCATTTTATTTCGTATCAATTGTTTACAAAGTACAAATATCAGTCTTTGATCCTGTGTATAAAGCCATATTATTCCTGTTATACGTTGTATTTCAATGAATTATCATTATCCAACAGCTGTGTAAAACTAAATCTTTTAGTATTTTCTCATTCTCGGTAACTTTATGTACAAAATGTATTTCTATGTTTGAAAAAGTGCTTAAGGAATTGGAAGAGCTTCAGCGCATAAAACAAATTGAAATTCCGGTTCACTCAGATAAAGACGGTTATATTGATAAAGAATGTCCGAACGAACAATGCCTGTTCCAGTTTAAGGTACTGCAAAGCGATTGGCAAAATGTATTTAATTCAGAAACCGTCTATTGCCCAATGTGCCGTCACGAAGCAAATTCAAAATCGTGGTACACTACCGAACAACTCCAAGAAGGCAAAGAAAAAATAAAAGAGCATATCACCAACCGAATTCACAATGCCTTTCATGGAGACGCCATTTCATTCAACAGGCAACAGTCAAGAAATTCATTTTTAAGATTAACCATGAATGTTAAAGGTGGAATTAGAAATGAAACCATCCTGCCACTTTCATCAAAGGAGGCGATGGAATTAAAAATAAAATGTCAGCAATGCAGCGTGAATTATGCAGTGATCGGCAGCGCGTTTTTCTGTCCCTGCTGCGGACACAATTCTGCAGAAGAAACCTTCGCCAATGCAATAAAAAAAATCAAAGAAAAAATTGAGAATATCCCGGTCATTCGTCGGTCACTGGAAGCTGTGAGTAAAGACACTGCGGCTGAAACCTGCCGGTCATTGATTGAATCGAGCCTGAATGAATGTGTTGTAGCATTTCAGCGATTTAACGAGGTAGTTTTTGCCAAAAAAAACTCGGATACAAAAGTGCGCTTCAATGCTTTTCAAAATATTGAAGCGGGTGGAGAGTATTGGAAAAAAGCGATTGGCGAATCGTATAGCAATTGGCTTACTGTTAAGGAACTGTATCAGTTAAATGTCTTGTTTCAAAAAAGACATTTATTATCCCATACAGAAGGAATTGTTGACCAGAAATATATTGATGCTTCGGCTGATCAATCCTATAAGGCCGGTCAGCGGATTGTAGTCAAGGAAGCCGATGTCAACAACTGTCTTTACCTGATAGAGAAAATTATTCAGTCATTGACCACACAACTAACACACCATGAGAGCACATAGTATAATAGAATTTAAACCGGGGTATCAATCTGCGCAGCGATTCAGGATAACATCATCATTGGAGAGTATCATTTCTTTCATTCACTCTCTCGAAGACGAAACAAAATTAAGCACACCTGATTTTGTTCGTTTAAAAGAAATATGTTTTGACTTGGTAAGCAGGTTACCGTTGCCAGTCAATCATCTTGCTAACGGTAACTTTGTGTTAAGGGCAAGGGAAAATAAAAATGGAGAGGTATTCAGCCGAGTTTCAGATATGTCCTATAACCCAGTTACAAAACTGATTGAACCAGGCCGGTTTAATCGCAAAAAAGAGCCTGTTTTTTATTGCACTGTGCCGGTAGATTCTGCCAACGGCAGTGGGCAGATCACTTCAATATGTGAGCCTTGTAAAGAATTATTTGATTCCAAATGCGAAGATGATTTGAAATATTTTACTATTGGTAAATGGGATGTACTCAAACCCGTTAAAACCATTGTATTGACTTTCTTCCAGCCCGCTGAACAGAAAAGCCCTCATGTTGGTAATATCAATCCTCACTATGTAAATTTTCTGCGGGAATCATGCGACACAGCCGACTTAGAAAAATGCCTTCGGTTTTATACGTTCTTTTCTGGATATGCTGCACGAAAGTATGATACGCCTGAGAAGTACCTATTGACAACCGCTTTCTTTCACGCACTGCGTAAATACTATGGTGAGGATATTGGCATTTTGTATTCAAGTGCAATGACAGAAAACAATGGACTGAATTTGGCATTGTCAAAGGAATTGGTTGATAATAACTATCTGAAACTCGAAGGAGCGCTGATGTTTAAATCCATACGTAGCAAAGTAAACAGGAAGTCATACACTATTGTACCATGCACCGATTATGCTTCAGTAGAAAATGATGGCCGGTTCAGATTTAAGTATTTAACCTAATTCGGACCAGCTACGTTATGTCACATCCTACAATTGATCCTCGCTGGGGGCATGATGAACCCACTTTTCCCTATGATGTCTTTTACAAGACCCTTGTACCGGATCTGTATTTAAAAGATGAAGTACCCGAAGATGTTAAGGGGCAATGGAAAGTAATCAAAAGCCTGATTGAACTCAGTTATTATCAAACTGAATTTATGGATTTGGCAGTGCATAAAGCATTACTGTCACTGGAAATGGCGATGAAGTTCCGGCATAAGGAAATCACCCAATCGGACAAAGGGCTAAACCTAACTATGAAGCCTTTGCTCTACTGGTTTTATAGCCGGGGATACTTCGAGGCGGACCACGAAGAATATATCAAGCATATTGAATTCATGCGCAATCACTATTCCCATCCGAAACTGCATTCGTTCGGCGGACATTTTATTGTCCATAATATCTATCATCCATTGAGTATGATCAATGACTTGTATGAAGACACTGAACTTCGTAAGGAGCGGGATAAAGTCTGGAAGCAATTGCTGCCCATCACGGAGCAAATCAATCAGTATGGCGGGTTGGTGAAATGGGAAGATGGAACAACTGATATTATATACTATGTCGAACTGGAATTTGTCAACAATAAGAAAAACCCGGCTGAGATATATTTATCGTACAGGCAAGTCTTTGACATACCTACAGAATACAAAAGAGGCGATTCCTGCTGCGTCTATCCAACCCAGCCAGTCAGCTTTTATAATATGGAGTTGGGTGACTTAGAACTCAAGGCGACTTCACTTGATACCTGTAAAAAATTTTATATTGCACCATTGGCGATAGAAAATCAACGCGATTCATTCACAGCTTGGAAAAATCTCTATAATGATTATGCAATAGCAACTGGCCATCATCTTGCCATCCAATCGCGGTTAAATTCCAGGTGGCTGTCGCTTCTATATCAGTTTTACCAGCAATAGCAAGTTCATTTTTACTTAGCCCTGAATCCGATTCTCTGACGTTCTTCCCATTTTTTTCTTCCGTTTTTTGATCCAGCAAGTTTTCAATTGCATCATAAATCTGGCTCAGTTGTACGTCATGCTCCGTGATTTTTGCTTTAATTCCACCAGCTGCTCGAGGATATCCCGGTGTTCAATGGCAAATTTTTTCAAAGCGATAAAAGCCCTTACAATGGCAATATTCATCTGCCTTGCCTTTGGGCTTTTCAGAATACTTGCCAGCATGGTAACGCCATGTTCTGTAAAGACATAAGGCAAATAACCCTCGCGCCGGTATTTTTGGGATGTGGTCACAGATTGTGACCACATATGATTAATCAGTTGATTTTCAACACTTTTCCATTCTACTCTCGTGAGTTGGAACATAAAATCAGTCGGAAAATTCTCTAGGTTCCGCTTGATTGCCTGGTTAAATACCTTGGTTTCAACTTCATAAAGTTCTGCCAGGTCAAAATCCAGCATTACTTTCTGTCCGCGTATTTCAAATATTTTCTGTTGTATGATTGTCAGATTCATTTCGGTTTGGTTTTAGTTATTGGGTAAATCTTTAAAAGCAGTCAGGTTTTTTGCATACGCTTTCTTCGTTTCATTTTCAAAACTGCCGAGATAGTTTTCAGTTGTCATAACATTAGTGTGTCCCAATGCTTCCATGATAAATTCCGTGCTGGCACCGGAACGTTTCATAATGGTAGAGAATGTGTGACGCGAAACAATATTGGTTACATTCCTGTCAAGGTTTAACTGCTTCGATACTTTTCTCATTCCTTGGTTGATAAACGTCCGAAAATGGTTAGCAACGTCAAAACGCTCAAGCATATTAAGACCATCGCGCATAATGGGGAATAGATAGCTGCCAGGGCTTTTTTCCGGGTTACCCCATTTATCAATGACCGCTTGCAATTCCTGGGAAATAAACACCGTAATAAGAATCGGCTTTGCCCGGCTCGATCTTTCGGTTTTCGCTCTTTCAAAATGGAGGTATTCGCCTTCGATATTTTTATATTTGAGATACAGCATGTCTTTTGTATTCATGCCGTTACCGAGATAGCAGAATAACCAAAAGTCTCTTGCTCTTTCAACCCGCTCATCCGTTGTTGTATAATTAAATATCTTTTGTACATCTTGTAGCGTGAGAGAGCGTTTGTTATTCCGCGAATTAGGAAGCATATACAAACGTCTGCCAAAAGGATAGCAATCTTCTTTGCGGATAATCTTTCTGAATATTGCCTCGTTAAATATTGCACGGAGAGAACGCAGTTTGATACCAATTGTGGTTTTCGATACACCTTTATTCAGGCTCCATTTTTCGTATCGAACAAGCCAGGTGACAGTAACTTCTTCAAATTTGACATTTCCCCCGAATTTCTTTAGGCTGTTGTAGCTGTCAAGATAATTAAGGGCGCTGCCGATACGTTCCTGCTTTAACAAGTTTTGGATATATTCTGAATAGACATAAGAAATATGATCTTTATCAGGATGAACTTCCGTCAGGATGGTGAATCTTTTTTTAAAAGGTTCCACATCAAATTCACTGTCAAGCAAGGTAAATGGTTTTGCTTGTTTCTTTTTTGTTTTTAGGCAATGTTCGCCTCCATACAATTCAAACTCGAACTTCTCGAAAGTGAATCCTCTCATTTGCTTACAAATGGTTGCTGCCTTAGCACGGAGTAGTTCAAGTTTGCAGGTAATTTCGCGAAGCGCCTTGCCCGGATGCGAGGCTTTCAGTTTGCGAAAATCATCTACAGTGAGATCATAGATGGTTTGAAAGTCTCTTGTCTTTCCCTTGTAACTAATGCGCAATTTCACTGGGAAGGTGCCATCTTTCTTTGACCGCCTTTGGTCAAGCGTGATAATCGAAGAAGCTGCCATAACTTTTGTTTTTTCGTTTTCATCCTATCATTTTCACATCAAAAATTTGCAGGTGATTTGCAGGTAAACCGAGGGTAAACCGGCAATTTTCACGGAAAACAAAAATAACCGCGATAGCATAAAGTCGTTGAAAACCAGTCACTAAGAGTAAGTAAGAGATGATAAGAGAAAGTGAGAGAAAGGCAAGAAATTCGCTCAAAATCTGGTTATCGCAAGGTAGTGCAGGTTCGATTCCTGTTCTGGGCACAAAAAGCTGTTTATTCAATAAACAGCTTTTTTATTTTTCAAAGAGAATATTTCAATTTAAGAATATTCTTTACTAATAGTGTAAACGAATGGAAAGATTAGCCCCAAAGGCTAAATAATAATTAAATATTACTCACGTCTATTCATTAACGAATAGGTAATTCAAAAAATAAATAATACACCCTAGCTGTGTGTCGCACAACGTCGCTTAGTACCTCGGGAGACCATTCGTAGAACTTATCGTTTTATGCCCACCCTACGGAGCAGGAAGAGATAAAAACCTGCGGGCATTGATTCATATTACGATCTACATATTTTATCATGTTTTGTAATTCGTTGATTGTCAAGTAAGAAAAATAAGATTAGTATTTTGCTAAATTATTTAGTAATCTCGCCGTAGATAAGGTTAGTAATCAATGTACTTAGACTCCAAAACATTCTATTCCTTCTGTTTCGGCACCTACTCCACTGCAGACCTCATAAAAGCGGCTGTTGAACATGGCATTACAACACTTACATTATGCAACATCAACTCCACCTACGATCATTGGGAATTCGTAAAACTTTGTCATGAAGCGAGTATCAAACCAGTACTCGGTGTTGACATTCGAAACAAATACGAACACCTATACCTGTTACTTGCAAAAAATAACCAGGGCCTTCAATGGTTAAATACTTTTTTATCAAATCAACTGATCAATAAAACAGATTTCCCCCCTGACCCGAACGCAATCGACGATGTCTTTGTCATCTACCCGCATGAGTCTAAAGATCTTTTGAAACTAAGGGCCAACGAACGTATCGGCATCAAACCTTATGAACTAAAATCCTTGTACAACTTCACTCCTACTGAGCATCATGTTATTCATCAGCCGGTGGTGGTAGAGAACAAAGAACATTTTTACCTGCATTGCTTATTAAGGGCTATTGATCAGAACATCCTGCTTTCACAACTGGACCCAAAAACTTGTTGCAACAGAGAAGACGTATTTGTAAGCCCCACAAAACTATTGGCGCAATGCAGGCACCACCCTACTCTTGTTACCAATACATACAAACTCCTGGATGTATGTTATATTGAAATGGATTTTGAAGTCGACAAAACCCGACAGATATTCGGCGGCTCAAAAGAAGATGATTTCATTTTACTGGATAAACTAGCGCGATCTGGTCTTATCCGTCGTTACGGCAAACGCAATAAAAAAGCGGCAGAGCGGCTAGACTACGAATTAAAAGTCATCAATGATTTAGGTTTCACCACTTATTTCCTGATTAATCATGACATGGTGCGCTTTGCCAATGAACAGGGATTCTACCATGTGGGACGTGGGAGCGGCGCCAACTCCATCGTTGCTTATTGCCTTGGCATCACAGACGTTGATCCGATGGAACTGAACTTGTATTTCGAGCGCTTCTTAAATCCGGAACGTACATCTCCACCGGATTTTGACATCGACTTTTCCTGGACAGATCGCGATGAAGTGATGGACTACCTCTTCAAACGCTATGGAAAAAAATATGTGGCATTATTGGGGACATGTCCCACTTTTAAAACGGACTCTATCATTCGCCAGCTCGGGAAAGTATACGGCCTGCCGGATGAAGAAATCAAATCTTTTCAACGGGATTATAAAGCTGTTTGTACCACTACCCGCAAAATAAAACGCTACGGTGAAATGATGCGCGGCTTCCCCTATAATCCATCCATACACCCCTGTGGCGTGCTGATATCGGATAAGCCCATCAATGCATACACGTCAATGTTCATGCCTCCCAAAGGTTTTCAAACAGCACTGATGGACATGTTCACGGCAGAAGAAATCGGCCTGAATAAATTCGACGTCCTCTCCCAGCGTGGCCTCGGTCATATCCGAAGCACACTCGAATTGATTCAACAGCACCATGGTAAACACATCGACATTCACGACACGAAAAAATTCTTTTGCGACGAGAACATCAAAAAGCATATCCGTGAAGCCAACACCATCGGTTGCTTTTACATCGAGTCCCCGGCCATGCGCCAGCTCCTAAAAAAACTCCGCTGCGATGATTACCTCACCCTCGTAGCCGCCTCCTCCATCATACGTCCCGGCGTCGCCCAGTCAGGCATGATGCGTGCTTACATCGAACGCTTCCACAACCCGGCCCTCGTCGAATACATACACCCACTCTTCAAAGAACACCTCTCCGAAACCTTTGGCGTAATGGTATTCCAGGAAGATGTAATCAAGATCGCCCACTATTACGGCGGACTCTCCCTTGGAAAAGCCGACATCCTTCGCCGGGCCATGAGTGGCAAGTACCGCTCCCACAACAAGTTCCGTGAAATCAAGCAAGAGTTCTTCCAATCTTCCATTGCCCTCGGCCGCAACCCGGAAGAAGTCGCAGAAGTCTGGAGACAAATGGAATCCTTTGCCGGTTATAGTTTCAACAAGGCACACTCCGCATCCTTTGCCGTAGAATCCTACATGAGCCTCTACCTGAAGACCTATTACCCACAGGAATTCATGGTGGCAGTGATTAATAATTTCGGCGGCTTCTATTCCCGTGAATTGTATTTCCTAGAACTCTTAAAATGCGGTGGCGATATTGAACTGCCTTGCGTAAACCACAGTGAAGTTTTAACAACAATACACAACCAAAAAGTATATACCGGCTTTATCCATATCAAGTCATTGCAGGATTGCCTGATCCAGGAAATCACTTTGAACCGTGAAATCAATGGCCATTACAAAAATCTCACGGACTTTATCGAACGCCTCCAACCCGGCCTTGAACAATTGAACATCCTGATCCGCATCGGCGCCTTCCGCTTCACCGGCAAATCAAAGAAAACATTGCTCTGGGAAGCCAACTTCCTACAAAAGAAAATCACCGTCACCCACGGCCCCGTCATGTTCGACGAACCACTGTCTTTAAACTTCGAACTCCCCGAACTCACCGACGACCCGATTGATGATTTATACGACCAGATGGAAATCATGGGCTTCTGCACCACCAACCCTTTCGCCCTTGCCGACGCCAACCCGTCAGACTTCACCCCCGCCCGCGAAATGCCCAACCATAAGGGAAAGACGATTACGATGTTGGCCTATTTCATCGCCCGCAAACACATCATCACCAAAAACGCCGACACCATGTTCTTCGGTACCTTTGTGGATAGCCACCTCAATTGGATCGACACCGTCCACTTCCCCACCACCGCCAAACGCCACCCCCTCCACACAAGCGGCTTCTACAAACTAAAGGGGCGAGTAGTGGAAGACTTCGGAGTATTTAGTTTGGAAGTCCGATGGTTAGAAAAAGTCGCATATCGAAACAGGAGTTATACAAATACGTGATAATGCTATCAATTTCGCCTCCTTATCATGGGAGTTCACTTTTGAGTAAGTCCTACTTTCTTTTATTTTAGTTGAAAGTTCTAAGATTTAAGGTAAATGGACACAGGTTATTTAATCCTCCTCCATAAAACTAAAAAGTGATTACATCAAATATTGCACAGTCTCCCGTTTCGCTTCAGGCGTTAAAACTTTATTGCCATCAGGTTCTTCATCGCACAGTTCGGCTAACTTTACAGTTGATCTTATACACTTTTATTATTGATAATATATCATCAAAATTTTTCGCTTTTGCCAAACAGTAAACACAGACGCCATTTAAATAATATAAACTTTTCGGGTATACCAATTTTTTACATGACATCTTTATAGCAGAAAATTCCTTACCAGATATTTTTTGCTATGTACGTGATCGACAGCATAATGAACATTCACTTGAACTATTAATACAAAAAAAAATCAGGGGCCAACCATTAATTTTGCTCATAATTTATAGATAACCAATTGAGATATTAAACCTTCTTTTCTTAACCCATACAACCGACCAGTATTCCAATCTATTTCAAAATCAAATACAGGTATCTTAAGCTTATATCTTATCTCAGGATGTAATTGAATACTAAACTGGAATAGTTCTGAAGTATGTTCATCATTATTTCTACTATCTTTGCCATCATATAATGCATATACAAAACCGTCGTTTATTTCTGCACTTCCTAGATACCCTTTGTGAATTGACATAGGAACAACCCTTTCCGCACTACCGATTCTTTCTTTCTTATAACTAACATCAAAATCACCAGGACCGATTGCAGATGCAATTATTTTACCAGATGTATCATATACGGATAAATAATCCGTAGTAAGACTACTATACACTAGGTATCTTATATCAGTTGATAAACCTATACAACCATCTAGCACTTGACCAATCATATTCGGTAATGTATTCTGCTCTGTTTTAGGGTAATACCCAAAACTATCCCTCACAGAGAGATCACTTCGGTATTTATTGAATAACATTTGAGAATAATTCGACTGACTTACTCGCGTATCTATAAGATTATAAGAGCTATCAGTAACTATAGTTCTTACCAATCTATCTTTTTTAATATCAAAAGTAGGTGCTTGATTCACATCAAAAAGACGACCTAAAATTTTAAATGGAGTTTCATTTCCAGCAATTAGGGAATCTGCCTTATATACAATTATTTGCTGTTTTACAACATCAGTAATATAAATTTCGCCTCCATTACGTTTGTCATATTGAAGTTGAAACGCACTTAATAATTCACCTTCATTCGGTCCATTATTTATTACCGATCTAATTAATTTAATCGAATCAAGACTATAAAAATGAAGCCACTTTTTCTGTGATTTTCTTGCGGCTTCGAAACACATTAAAACGCCTTTGTCAGCCAATAGAGTTAATCTAACCGGCCTTTCAATATTTGGCAAATTGAATTTCTTTCCTTGCAGATCTACAACTTTGCTAAAATCGTTTTTTGTAAAAGTGGAGTTATTTTTCTTGAAACTATTTGTGCTATTACAAGCTGATAGGAAGAAAATTAGAAAGTAGAAAATATAATTCATCTCTTGATATCTATTAGAATGTGTTATTTATATACGATACTTTATTTAAAAAAGATTATACATCTATCATATCCATTTATTTAATACATAATGAACCTATTCAGCAATTAGGAATGATTTTAATAAATAAAAATGCGATTCGATTTTACGAACCGCATTCTATTTAAATTAACTTGCTATAATTTTTTCCTATTGTATTCATAGGAATACGCTTGTCCCTCACATTTGCCTTCTGCATGAGTCATAATACAAGTCTGATAGGAGCTATACTCACAATACCCGCGTACTTCGTCATCAGTCGGCTTACATGGATCTGGCACGTCAAAAGAAGATAATAGCAATACAAAAAAAGAAGATAAAAGGATTTTAACCAATGATTTTGATTGTTGATTCTTTTTCATAACTTTCATTTTGATTAATGATTTTTAATATTAGATATAATATTTTATTCGATAAATAGGTGATATCCCCTATTTATAAATTGAATTAATATTATTTATTATATATCTAAACCATACTAATATACATCCGAGGCTTTCATAGACAATATTTAAATTCATAAAAAATTCGCAAGCCTAATTCTTTTCTATTGGATTATTAAAAAGACGAGGTTTCTGTTTAGTCCCATACTGCATAGCTGCAGCACTTGTTGGCGAAGCTGTTACTACCACAAATTTTCTTCTGGAATCTGACATTCCAATCTTTGCCTTTGGATCGTCCGCTAAAGCTTTCTTTGTTTTCTCCAAATTTTCTAAACTTACAAATGTCACTTTTTTGGGAAAAACTAAAGTTGGAGCACTCTTTTCCGGTACAGCTATTTTTGTACAAGTGAATGAAATTTCATTTTTGTCGTCATTTGCTGCAAGAATAATTCCTGGCAATCCATTTAACTTCCATGGGCCTGCACTAATTGGGATATCTGTAGCAAACCATGCTGTATAAAATCGACCTTTAAAAGATGTGGTCGCCATTTGGCATTCATGTTTAAGAATTCTTTTCTTAAGGGGTTGTATTGTCCATTTTAATATCGGCAAAGGTTCTTTTATTGCAAACAAATTATCAGATAAATAAACTCCTGTTATTAGTTCCTGTTTTGAAATATCAATAAAAATTTGATCAATAGTTATTCCGGCTACCGCATCCTGAATATCGTATGGATCCTCATACACTCTGTCAATAGCTATACCAGAAAACCCTAAATATCGTAAGGATCTATAATAGTCATCATAGGAAGACATCCGGGAACCAGCAAGTAACATACAAGGTGTTATTCGAGGATTTGATCGTTGTGTGGTATCTACAACATGAACCATACGAAATTCGAGTAGTAAACTAATTTTATCCTGACTATTAACATAATTTACTGAAAATAAAGTGAGGAAAATACAGAGTGTTATTTTATACATATCTAATTGATTTAATGGCAAAAAACATTTTAAGCACTTTTAGCTCTGACTGATTTTGCAGTTAAAAATTTGTCAAGTCTCATTCTAATACAAAGTAAAGTGAGATTGTGTATATCATGATCACCCATCTTTTTCTCTACACACCTAAATAAATTATCAACCGTTTTTCTTGAAATAAAAAATAAAGCTTCAATTTCTGTATATTCAAGACCAGTTACATTGAAGAAAAGAGAGAGTAGAATTGGAGACCAGACTAAGTTTTACCTAAAATTTGAAATAAAATTTTAATAACGCCATCCTTGGTCTGATAGGATAGCTACTTTCTACAATACTGTTGGAAGACAATAAAGCGGTCCCGTATGTATCAATATTTGCAAGATTGGTTAACGATAATTCAATGTCTGTTTTCAACTTATTCAGTTTATAACTGAAAGCAGCATCCACAAAAGTATAGTTGTTTTGCTGTGAACCGGCTACAATATATTGATAACTATCACCTCCAATCTTGAAATAAAAATCATTACTGATTGAAAAATTAGCATTAAACTCATGCTGCCATCTCTTAACTGCAGGTGAACCAGACTGGTTTATTGGCATCTTATCCATTTGCCGGCTTCCAAATTTGGTATAAGTGGAACTATAACTTATATTAAACCATGAACTTAGCTTTGAATTGATGGTTGCACCATAAGTATTTGAATTGACCTGAATCTTGAGAAGTGCATCATTTTGCAATAAATTGCCGAGTGTCCGCTGCCATGATAGTTTTCCACTAAAAGTGGTCCTTAAAGGGAAAATGTATTTACTCAAATTGAGGTATGCATTGAAGTTTTCTAAGATATTGACCAACTGGATCAACTTTGATTGCTGCATAATCGAACTTAGCCTCGTGTCATTTATAGTGTTACTCTCATTTTTGGTATACCCACCACCAGCAGAAAAAAAGAATATCTTCAAAGTGTTTTTAAAGGTATAGGACAAGTTTATTGAATGTAGTTTGGATTCGTTTAGTAATGTTCCATTACTGAAAAAATTTCGATACCCTTTCATAATGTAACCATCATAGGTCTGGCTAATATCCCCATAAATATTATCATACTTGTAGTTAAGGTTTATGGACTTTTCATTTCCGCTCATAAATTTTACATTGATACTTGGAGTAAGCAGTAAATTACCCATTTGATGACTTAACAATCGACCCGTGTATTTCGTATCCTGATAAGTAAAAGGAATATTTGCCGTGATAGTAATAGGTCCACTATTATACGTAGCCTCAGTTTGTATATAAGCACGCGTTCGAGCCCAGTTAAATCGATTAATAAAACTATCCGCCACCAAAGCCCTGGCCCCACTCAGTTGCTGAGATTCAAGAGAACTGTTTACTTGTTGATCTTGAAAATACAATCCGGTCCTGTTGTGCATTTGAAATCTGGGCCATATCTTACTAAAAACAATATAATTGTCTGTAACAAAAGTTGGAACAACTGCCTGCTGAATTAATCCGGCATAAGGACTATTATTATTGAACATTGCCGCATATAACCCTGGTTCAACAGTAAAAGTTGTTGGATTTTGTATAATCCTAAAAGAAGAGGCTCCTTCTAATATCTTACCACCCGAAAACTTCTTAATAAAATTTGTTCTGTTCGAAATATTGGTAACTGTCCCACTAAGATATTGTGTGATATTATTACTTGTTGTTGCCTGTAAACTGGCTAATACTGTACTTGGATTATTCTCTAACGTAGTTACATTATTCAGGAAATATTTTTTTTTATTTGCCGTAAGCGTAAACTGTATATTGAAGGAGTTAGTAACAGTATGTGTTTGGTGTTTTTCAAAAAATCGAATTGTATCATTCGGCAAAAAAAAGGTTGAATTGAACTGAGCATTTTGAAATTGTCTGTCCAACAAATAAAAAGTATTAATACGTAACTGATACTCATTCTTTAGATTCACCAAATCATTAACATTAATAAGCCAAGCATTATTAAACAGGTATCTTTTCTTAATAAGATCCGGTGACTCTGGGCTTACACTAACAAGATTTACAGGTTGTCCATCATTGCCTCCAAAATGGTTAATCGTTTCATCACTAATATCAATACCAATATTATTCGTTTTTACATAGTTGATAAATTTTATCTTCTTCCTGAATAACATCGAATTTACCGTAACATTATATACACTTGGTGTACCAAAAGCAGCATCGCCAGTTCCAATAATCTTTAGCCTTGCCTTATCCTTTAATACAATATTCATTGCTGCAGCCGCATCACTTTTTACATCTTTCAACACATTAACTGGTTGGTGATTTTCCAGAATCTGAACTTTTGATACTGCATCATTAGGAATTCCCTTGGTAGCTATGTTATATCTACCGTCCAACAGATTATCTCCATCAATATAAAAACGATTAATGGGTTTACCTCCATAAGAAATCTGCCCATTATCCGCCACCTCAACTCCAGGTAATTTTTTTATCACATCTCCTATTGTCCGGTCCTGCTTAGTACTAAATATTCCTACATTATAAGTGAGCGTATCATTATCCTTTCTTAAGGGATCTGTTTTCACTGTTACATTTGGCAACTCCGTACTTGATTCAAATAATTTGAAGTGGATTGTTTGCTTAGCTGCAATAAGTGGAAAATTCTGCCTTTTAAAGCCGATAGCATTAGCTTCAATTATCAAACTATCTTTTATAAATGGGCCGTTATATTGTATTTGATAGAAACCCATATTATTCGTTATCGCAAAAGTTAATACGATACCATTTGATTTTTTAAGTGTAATGGATACCGACTGCACAGGTTTTCCAAGGCTATCAGTTACCTTACCGTTCAAGGAAACCTGAGCATGCAAATAATTGACAGTCATACAGAGAATATAGAATCCAATTATTTTGATAGTCTGTAATTGCATTAGTTTTAACTGCATTCTGTTAATGCTATTTTGCTAATCTCTATTTGATTGACTCGGATACAGTTAGAAGTACAATAATTTACCTCACTCATTATAAAATACATATTGTATTCAATTCTATAAAATTTACACACGATCCCAATTTTTCATAATACCGCCTATGCACGTAAAAATTGTATAAACTAGGTAGATAGATATTTGCATCCTATGCACAGAGGCTTTTATGTAACAAAGTACCAAGATAGTCAAAAAAAAACTCATTTCTTAAATTAGAAAAGTAAAGTACATTTAATGTAAGGCCATTTAGATAATTTACGACCAAATTTCCGCAGCTTATTTATCTGCTTTTTCAGAAAGAATTTCTCCATTTTTTGAAATCTCATACACATGGTCGAATACAAACGATTTGGCAAAAAGATTAGTTGAATCCAAAATAACACAGGATCGAAGTGATATTGCCTGTATATACATGTTTGCTAGCACAGGATTAGATACTTTAAACAAAATAAGAGTTTTGCCACCATTGCCAAATTTATTCTCATCGAAATCTTTTGCTTTAGCCAAACAAAGAGAACAGTCCCCATCCAAATAATACAAATTGACAGGGTTTACTTGTTTAGGACATGATGATTCGATAACATATAATTCATTCTGAGTTATTTTTTTCTTATGGTATTCTTGACAACCTGAATTAATACCTAACTGAAAAGCTAAGCAGAAAAAAAATAGCCGAAATTTCCAATTTATTTTTTTCATAACTTAAAAATAACCAATTGAGATACTGCCCCTTCTTTTCTTAACCCATATAACAGCTTTCTACGCCAATCAATTTCAAAATCAAATACAGGCACATTCAGTTTATATCTAACTTCAGGATTTAGTTGGCTCGAAAATTGGAGTAGGTCAGACGCGTGTTCATCAGAACTTTTACTGTTTTTTCCATCGTATAATATGTATATAGAGCCTTTATTCATTTTTGCTTTTCCAGCATAACTATTACGACCAGATGAAGGAATAATTCGTTCGCCCTTACTTACCTTTTCAATATTGTAACTTATGTCTAATTCCCCCGGACCAATGGCAGACGCAATCATTTGTCCACTGGTATCATAAACAGATAAATAATCAGTTGTAAGACCGCTAAAAACTATGTATTTGTTGTCAGTTGAGATACTGAGACAACCATCAAGAACCTGACCGAGCCTATAAGGCAGAATATTCTCTGTAGTCTTAGGATAGAAGCCAAAACTATCTCGTACAGAAAGGTCGCTTCGATACTTGTTCAATAACATCCTTGAATTATTTGATCCGCTTGATCTAGTATCTACAATATTGTACGATTTATCAATAATTAAAGATCGCATTAACTTGTCTTGATTAATAGTAGGAGCTTGATATCCATGAAAAGGTCTACCAATAATTTTAATTGGCGCTTCATTTCCTGCAATTAATGAATCCGCCTTATATATCATTATTTGTTGTTTTATAATATCAGTGATATATATTTCGCCTCCGTTACGATTATCATACTGAAGTTGAAATGCACCCAACATTTCTCCATCTTCAGATCCGTTGTTTATAACAGATCTTATTAATTTGATTGAATCAAGCGTATAAATATGAAGCCACTTCTTTTTGGATCCCATTGCAGCCTCAAAACACATCAAAACACCTTTTTCAGGAATTAAAGTCAGGCGAACAGGTCGTTCTACTCCGGTTAGAGTCATTGTTTTTCCCCCTATTTCAACCACTTTGCGAAAGTCCTTTAGCGTAAAAATCGGTTTGACTGAAGATGAAACAGTTGAACCGCAAGCTACTAATAAGGATAGAAAAATATATAGAAACAATTTCATTTAGCAAAGTATTTATAAGAATTCACACTTCAAGATTATATAAAAATATTCTTTAACGCATTTCACCTACAATTATTTATATAGTAAATTAAAACAATGTTATCTATTTATTAGATCAAGCAAGTTTTAAATAAAAAGCAAAAAGATGTGGCTTTAAATTTTAAAGCCACATCCATCAACTTGTAGTGATTGTTATGTTATTTTGCGCGATTATAAGGGTATGGATAAGTAGTTCCCGAACAAGGTCCAGTAGGATAGAAAACATTACAAACTTGAGTTGAGCTATACTCACACACCGATCTAACCTGATCATCGGTTGGTTTGCATGGATCTACATTAAAAGACGACAATACCATTATAAAAAAGAGACTTCCGAAAAGTTTGAATACAGAATTTGTTCTTTGATTTTTTTTCATAAAAATGATTTTATTGTTAATAATTAATATACAAGATAAAGGGCACCTCCCTTTTAAAAAATAGGGAATAACACCCCTTTTTAAATGTAAGAAATAGCTTTATTTCAATTAATAACCTACATTAATGATAAAGGATCTCGTTCCTTTATTGAAACAAATCCAGTTTATTATATATTAATAGTACTATATCCTATTCTTTTTCGATTGGATTATTCAGTGGTCGTGGCTTAGTTTTAACCTTTGTCTGCATAGCATCAGCAGCAGATGGGGAAACAGTAATTGCCATGATCGTTCCTCTTGGATCTGACGACATTCCTATAGCAGCCTTTGAATCATCAGTAAGTGCCTTCTTTACTTTTTTCAATTTATCAGCATTTACCTGTATTGCCTTTTTTGAGAATGCTATGGATTTCTGATTTTTTTCAGGTAAAGTAATCTTTGTACAAGTAAAAGAAATTTCATTTCTATCGTCGTTTGCGGCAAGGATAATTCCAGGTAATCCATTTAATTTCCAAGGTCCTGCATTAATAGGAATAGCTGGGGCAAACCAACTCGTATAATTTCGCCCCTTGAAAGTTGTGGTTGCCATTTGGCACTCATACTGAAGAATTTGCTTCTTTTGTGGAAATATTGTCCATTTAAGTTGTGGCAATAGTTCTTTTATTGCATACAAATTATTCGACAAATAAGTACCTGTTATTAGTTCCTGTTTTTCGAAATCTATAAAAATCTGATCGCTAGATATTCCATTCATGGCATCCTGAATCTCAAATGGATCATTGTACACACGATCAACAGCTATACCTGAATAACCAAGATAGCGTAAAGTTCTATAATAGTCATCATATACTGACATTTTAGATCCAGCAAGTAGCATACAGGGTATTATTCGTGGGTTTGAAGGCTGTGTTGTATCTACTACATGAACCATTTTAAACTCTAGCATTAAGCTGATTTTGTCCTGACTTATTGCGTTATTAAATAAGAATAATATTATCAGGAAGGAGAGAAATTTCTTGTACATAATTATTTAAATTTTAATAATCGAATTATGTTTTGGATAGCACTGGTTTTAAATTTAGAAATCGGGTAAGTCCCATTCGAATACAAAATAATGTCAGGTTATGTCTGTCTTGAACTCCAACCTTTTTCGCTACACTATTAAACAGGTTATCGACTGTTTTTCTTGAAATAAACATTAATGCAGCAATTTCACCATATTCAAGCCCCGTTGAATTTAAGAAAAGAAACAATGCCTCTCGTTTTGTAATTCCACATTTTTTAAAAGTTTCATCTCGGTACTTAAAATATTCTAGATGAAGGGTAGCCTGTATTGAAGCAATGTCATTTACTGAAGTTTTTAAAATGCCGCATCCATTGCTATCTGACTTAACTATCTTAAAAAGCATAGCCGCATCTGATTTTGTCATAAGCCCAACAGCACCAACATCAGCAACATCTCTAATTATATTTCCTTGAAGTTCTGTAAATACACATACTACACAAATTTCTGGGAGGTAAGTTTTTAAATAATCTGTTACAATTATCCCATCAATCTTGAATGGTAACATTTCAACAAAAACTATATCAGGCAATTCTTTATTATTGAGACAGTATGTAATAATCTCGTATCCATTATCAAATTCAAGCCAACATTTTTGATCATTAATTCGAAATATATTCTCTTTTACATCTGAAAAGAACGCTTTATCAGGCCCAACAATTGCAACCTTTTTGAACATATCAACTAATAATTTACTAAATAATTAAAAAAATGGTATTAGCAGATGACACACACTTTAAGCTTTTGAATCAATTGAGGGATAAATACATATTATAGAGTAACATTATTACTACTTGAATATGAAAAAAATGTACACAATCGAATTTCAATTCATCATTTTAACAATCTTGCGATTGTTTTTTTTTAATATCATGCTTACAATGATTATAAATGTCAATCGACTTTTTTTATATTAAATGTTTATTTGAGATTATTATCTTTATAATTGGAATAATTGGAATTGTAAGCAACCGGTTTTTATATAAAATTGTTCCATGGAAATGAGTTTTGTAAAGGACCCCCTCCTTCTTTTTTAACTCATTTCCATTGCTTAAATCGGAACAATACAGAGATTTGAAATCTGTTTATGAAATCATTTGTTATCTCTGAGAGATATGAAAGTAGCAACATAGGCAGAATTAAAATAGGGGTAAAAACCCCTATTTATACAAGTCTTTCAATTTTTTAAAGACGGCTATTTGTCACTTAAATTATTTTCCATTGCATAAACAATCAGTCCAGACTTACCCTTCACGCCAAGCTTCCTTGTCAACTTCTTCCGGTAATCATCCATTGAATTTGGACTTAGAAACATCTGAGCAGCAATTTCCTGATATGTAAGTTGTTGACACAGTAACTTCAAAAATTTCAATTCATTCTCTGTTAAATCAACTTTGGGTTGGCCTTGTAAAACATTCTTTTGAAGCCCGGAAATAATCTTTTTTGAGATTGATTCTGGAATATAACTTCCCGTATTCCACAATGCCTGAATAGCTTCATGTAATTTTTCCGGCTCGGCATTCTTTGTAATATAACCATGTGCACCTGCCTGAATCATTTTTAGAATGGTAGTTTCATCACTATACATAGAAAGTACCAGTATCTTTACCAATGGAAAATGCTTGTTAAGCCATTGGGCTACGTATAAACCATCTTTATCCCCCATATTTACGTCAAGGACGAGGATGTCCGGAATGAGATTTCTTTTAATTGAGCTTATTACCTCCTCTCCATTTTCAGCCTCAAAAAGAATAGAATAATTTCCAAATATCTGCACAAGTCTGATTAGCCCCTTCCGGAGCATAGTATGATCATCCGCAAATGCCAGACTTATTTTCTTTTGCATCACCTTTGATTTTTGATAGGTTCCTCCATTGGAATATATACCCACACCACAGTACCTTTCCCGGGTTCACTAATAATACGAAAACTTCCATTGAATAATGCTACTCTTTTTTGCATATTCCTCAGTCCTATTCCATTTTTTTCAACCGTATAGTCCTGTTCAAAACCAATACCATCATCCTTTATGGACATTTCTATTCCATTTTCCTTTCGAAGTAACTTAAATTCAACCAAATTTGCATTGGCATATTTCAGGATGTTCTTAATAGATTCTTGATAAACCCTAAACAATAAAAGCTGTATATCTGGTTTCTGTTCCAATTTCTGGGTGATGACTTCATCCATTTCAAGGATTACATTTAATACTTTTTTCCGCTGGAGATTTTCAAGTTCATATTCGATAGCTTTCAGAGCCCCGATTTCAACTATTCGATCAGGATTCATGCTACGAGATAAAAAAGTAAGGTCTTCCAAGGATTTTTGAATCAATTCCCGACTCTCCTGGGCCAACTGTAGTAATACAGAATCCTGCGAAACCTGTTTAGATAATATGGTAAGATTCACGTTGGTAAGTAACAACGTCTGTCCAACATTATCATGAATTTCCATCGAAATATCCCTTTGAAGGTTTTCCTGAATTTCCACCTTCGTATTTAGCATCTCCTTCTCCATTTCAGCTTTAAGGAGTTCCATCTCTCTTTTTTGTTGTATTTTTCTCTTCTGGTAGAGTAAAGTCATTAGTACAACAAACCCCACTAATAAGCCAATAATCAAAGTGATTACTAAGAATTGAGTATAGATTTCCGGGTATCGATCTGGCATATAAAGGCGATAATGATAATAAGATAAAAAATTCCGTTAACGGTTAATAAAATATTTCTCGTAAGATTGATCGTTTGTTTTGGCAGCTCTGCGATAAAATTCATGACGCCCAAAACAGATAACGAGGTAGCAAAAAATATCAATAGTCCTGCTACCAGCCAAAATGAGGAGTCCTTGAATAAATTTTCTATCAACACTTCTTTAAATGTTACATAAAAAAAGTAGATACATAAGAATACAATGATAAATACACAGATTGCATAGCTATATGTATGAAATGTATTAATCCCTTGGATAAATAAAACATTGATCAGACATAATATGGGTATAAAGAAGATTAATCGCTGAACAAAAGTCCTTTTTAAAATACAGTATAGTAAATAAGTAAAGTATGTAAACTCTATTATTGTATATATATTGAACAACCATACATTATTAATAGACCGCAACCTGTAATACCTTCCTATTAGTTCTACCAACAGAGTAAGCAATAAGAAAAATGGCAAGGATTTTAGGTAAGTATATGTAGGACGGGTTTTAATACTAAATCCGAAAATAGTAGCTACAAGAAGTATTATCCAGTCTGTTCGTATATCGTTCATAATGAAATAACTCCTGTAATATACAGGAGTTATTGTAGACTATAAATTTATTATATTTAGATAATTTCAAGACCTCCGGTTTTATCAAATAGGGTAACACCAATGGGATCCAACTCCATTGTTAAGTCATGATCATAATCCGGCGGTGTGCCCCCACAGTAAGGGGGACAAATCTCTCCGACATTAAAGGCCAATAATTGTTTTTTGCCTTCATGATTAATAAATAAGGATTTATTCCTGGCGCCTGGGTGATTTTCATTCTTTCGGGTGGCGACCAAAACAATAGATTGACGCCCAGCCATTACTGAATCATGATAATCTGAAGGATACACACCAAAGAACATTTTTACACCATCTGCCCCATGTTCTTTTGCGTGCTGTAAAAAGTCTTGCAATTGTTCCATTCCAAACCAGGTACTCAGGGAATCAGGCTTACCCAGTTTTTGACTGTTCGCTTGCCATCGTTCGATTTTGTAAGTACTGACCAGAGCGTTTACATGCTCTGATGAAACCAGTCTACCTTGTCTTTCATTTGTGCATACTTTAATCATAAAAAGAAGTTTAGTTGAACACCAAACTTCATGGGCGATGCAGGGCAAAAAGACACATAATTCCCTTAAAAACAATTAATTATAAATTATAATTAATTATAATTATATAATAAACAAACCATTACACATAAATAGCAAAAA